>JACRGD010000004.1 GCA_016212525.1 Microcaldota archaeon
ATACCTGCCTGTGGCATAAAGCAGCGCTGATAGATTGTTGATGCTTGTTGCAGTACTTGGATGCTCAGGGCCAAGAACCTTTTCTCTGATAGCCAATGCCCTTTTGTATAATGGCTCTGCCTCTTCATACCTGCCTGTGGCATAAAGCAGCGCTGATAGATTGTTGATGCTTGTTGCAGTACTTGGATGCTCAGGGCCAAGAACCTTTTCTCTGATAGCCAATGCCCTTTTGTATAATGGCTCTGCCTCTTCATACCTGCCTGTGGTCCTAAGCAACTCTGCCAGATTGTTGATGCTTGTTGCAGTACTTGGATGCTCAGGGCCAAGAACCTTTTCACTTATCTCAATCGCCCGCTGCCTGTCGTTTGAGGTTTAGAGGATTTGGGTTAATCCATTTACGGTATCAGGGTTTCTGTATTTTGTCCTATGTCAAGGTCAGACCCCAATGTTTTCTATACCCCAATGTTTTTCCCTTTTTCGCTTATAAATCGCCCAACATGGGTTCTTATTTCATCTTACCGAATAGAATCCGATGAATGAATCGCCATACTTTTTGAAGCATCCGCAACAGACCGGTGCCAGTCAATAACCATGACCAGTCGCTTTTAAGAAGAATAGTTGCTGCATTTTTGTTAAACTCTTTTAACTGAGCAGCCACAAAAGGTTTTATTTCTTTATCGAGGGCGTTATAGATGCCCGATGCATGGCGAAGAGGCACACTTGAAATTTCGCGGACAAGTATTTTTGCACAAGCTATAGATCTTTCATCTACGTCCACTATTACCTTATGGGTACGCTCTCCACCCTCCAGATGAAGTGTCACGGCTTCACAGCGTAAGTGAGGAAGCATCTCTACCGCCTTCATGATAAACGGCACAGGGTCGTAAGCAAGAGCAGGTTTGATTTCCCTCATCGCGTAGATGATCATGTATGCAAGGTCGGCTGGCCAAGTGGCTATCAAATGAAAAGCAATATCTCCAAAATGCCGCCAGTCTTGAGGTTTGCTGTGAACTTCATATAACTCAGCTACTCTTTCTGCAGCAGAAATAGGATCACGCAAACCGCATTGGCGACCCTGCAATGCAGCGGCACGCATGATCGTCTTGCCACATTGTTTTGCATTATCATGATATAGACGATCTTTCTTTCTCAATTGATCTACAATCGCCATTTTGGATCCTCCTCGGTAGGGCGAATCTCGGGGCGTAACCCCTTATGTCTGAGGAAGGCACTTGATCGGACAATTATCATGGGGGTTGAGACCATTGCAAGCACAGCTCCGATAAAATAGCTCAAGACAAAGTTTCGCATTAGCAGACCCGGCCCTGACATAGCACGAGCAAGTAATTCCAGTACCATACCGTAAACGGCGCCTACTGATGCTGCCGCCAACAAGGGCAAAATGGTGTGCTGTATGGCACGCGGATATGGCCAGAATCTGCCGGAGATTTCCAGCGATTGGAGAAGACAAGCGCCCAAAGCTATCCCTGTCATAACAATCAACAAGGTCAAATATAGCCAGCCTGTAGCCGACAAACTTGCAATCGCAACAAAAGGGGAAATCACTACAACACAAAAATGGATTACCGACATAATGGCCCAGAATACTAAGCCGTGCAAACTATACGTACATAATGATGTGAAGAATTCCTTTGCTTCTTCTTGCATTTCTGTGATCGGTTGCGGACTTCCCTGCTGTATCCATCTAAAGTTGCAATGTCCGCACTGATACCCGGTCATGCCAGTATAACCAAACTCACGAAATCCTATCCTTGTTGTTTTACCACAATTTGGGCACTCCATAATCACCTCCTAAATATGTCTCGCCGATCAATCAACAACATAGCTGTCACTAAAAAGCTCAAGGTCTCTCAATGTCTCTGATGCTTTGCGTAAACATTCCTGGCATTGGGTTCTAATTATTAGACCGTCCTTACCATATGCCTGACAGCCTTTGCATATTATCGTATCAGCCATTCTATTTATTTGTTTCTCCGCCATCTCATAAGCCAAAACAGCCTGTTCCTTTGCCCTATCCAATATTCCACGTTCTAAATAAATAAGTGCAAGGTTTTGATGAGGTCTTGCATAGTCATTCAGTGAGATAGCCTTTAAGCTTTCTTTTTCAGATTGACTCAGCATAAATTGTTTTTCCGATGGCAATAATACGGATTCATTTATTAGAAGCAATCTGCGAGCGGATAATGTATTCCAATAGGTCGGTTGATTAGGATCCGACTTTACGGCAGATTCAAGTGCGGCTATACTACCTCTCAGGTTATTTTCTTTTCTAAGAATATCTGACTCTATTCTAAAACCTACTGCTCTTTCATTGTCATCGCATATCTCCTGCTTTGCTAATCCCAAGTACCTGTGAGCATTCTTAATATCATTTGAATCGAGAGATTGTTGAGCCAATAACAAATACTCCGATTTTACAGGCTTAATACTCGTGATCGGTATTTTTTGTTTTATTTTATGATCGTGCGGTAATTTTTTATATTTAGGTAGAAAGTGCCTTAAGAAATATTTTAATCCGATTCGTTTTCGAACCGGAGCACTACTTTTTGCCTCCCATAATTGTATTGCCTTACTGTCCTCACGAAGCACGCTTTCTGCGTCACCTTCTGACCCCATTTGTGTTAATGCTATGGCGAGGTTGACTCGAATTTCATAATCACTTGGATTCACGCCAAGTGCTTGTTTGTATATTTCTGCAGCTTTCTTTGGATCACGGCGTTGAAGATAAAGATTGCCAAGGTTACACAAAGCATTTGGATTATTATGATCCAATGACAGAGCAGTCATGAGATCTGCCTCGGCACCATCGATGTCTCCTGAAAGCAGTTTTGTTAGCCCGCGCGAGGAAAACGCCTCAACACATGTCGGATTCAGTGCGATGGCCTTGTTGAACTCTTCGAGAGCCTGATAATACATGTTAAAATCCTGAGCATAGATCAGCGCAGCATTCAAATGAGGCTTGAAGTTTCTTGGGTTCAGTTGCGAGGCTTTTTCATAGTCTTGTAGCGACTCATGTTGGCGCCCAATCTTTCGGAGAGCAAATCCTCTATTTAGATAGCATGCTGCCAGTTCTTCTCCAGCCAGACCAATTAAATCAGCGTTGTCTATCACTGTTGAACAGAGTTTTGCTGCTTTTCTCCAATCACCCTTAGAGAGAGATTTTTCCGCAGCCATAAATTTTTTGAAAAGACTGTCCGCATTCATGATTCTACAAGTCCCCTGAAACTGTCATGTTTGAGTCCCTGTTACACTATTGAGCACGATTCAAATCGGCTCTGCTACTTAAGATATTACTAATAAATAGATTTCCAGTCAGCCAGCCTGTATAACAGAGCACAATTGCCCACCCTAAAATCAAAGCATTTACAGAAGAACTCCAAACTGCAAGTAAGCCTGCCAATCCGATACAAGAAAATATGTGAACTTTTGTAAGTGTTGCTGGATTTTTGTGTTTTACCTCAAACCAAGACGCCATGGTTAAGCGACCAATAAAACCGAGCCAGTATCCACACATAAGATATGTGAATGTGAGAATCCCCAATGATGCCAGGATTGCAGCAGAATCATACTTCTGCCAGTACTGCAAATATGCAAATAATGCCGCTGGCCACCCAAAAAAAGAACCGATCGGTCCAATAGAAACCAGTGGGATTGTAAGAAACATCAAAAGCATTGACAATTCATGAGGAAACACTGACAATGTCCTAAAACGATGGCTCAAACCTGAAACCACAGTCTGAAGAGTGGAGTCGCTCACGACAATGAGTCTTGGATTGCCTTGCTTTTGTGGCGCACCATACTCTTGGAGCAGTGCATTAAAAACTGGCAACATTTCTGGTAGCATCTGATCATCAGTTAACTCAATGATCTGTGGCTCTATCAAAACTATTAGTTCGGGCAGACCAGTCAAGCGTTTTCCTGTTAGTGCCGTTATTATCTCTGCAGCGACCCAGTCCCTCGTGACGCTGTACCTGTCGATTACTGCAATGAAAACATTGGCCTCAGCAATGCTCCTATTTAGTTGGGTTCTCCAACTTGATCCCTCTCCGATACTTTCACGGTCAAGGAAGGATTTTACACCTGCATTTTGCAGCATTTTGTAAAGTTCAAGGGAATATCCCTTGCTCCAATCAGACGAGCGGGTATAACTGATGAATACTTTCGGAGAAGTTTCAGAAAAGAGTGGATTATACATTAAATCCCGCGCTCTTTCACTTATGGATTTCAATAAATAGCGAGGTAGAAATTGTATTTTATTCACATTCAATGCATTTCCCAATGAAAGCCCTTCGCGCTGTGAAAGAATCCCCTTACGCCTCGTTAGTTCAAGCAGTATGCCGGCAGATACTCCAAGTGCTATGTATGAACCTGATGCACCGCTGCGCTGAGGTAAGCTTATCGCCGCCGGAGCAAGTACCGCAAATAATACAAGCCAACGTATAACACGTGGATTATTACGCAGTAATAAGTTTGCTGCCGAAATGCCCCGAAATAAAGGGTACATGGGCGTTAAAAGCACAGGAAACAAAATGATTCCTGCAATAACAGCAAATAACTGTTTACTTGTTCCACTCAAAAGGCTAATAACTACTTCTTCTTTTAATACATATGTTATAATTGCAGCAGCCAACAATGCCCCACAAGAAATCTGTATTCCAGTTGCCACGCGTCCCATGAAGACTCCTGATGTGACCCGCAATTTACGCCAGATTGATGCATCTCGCAAACCATCAAGTTTTTGTAGATAAGACTTGAGAGTATCTCGTAAATGTTCAGGAGTGGTGGATTCCAATAATTGAACCGTATCTATCAGGTTTGCAAGAAGCTTATCGCCACTATTTGCTAACCTCACAATTTCTTCTACAGCAAAATTGTCGAGATATACAAATAAACGGAAATCATCCTTGTCTGCCACATTTTCAATACACCAGTTTAGCCAATATCTAAAGTCGTCATTTTTCAAGCCGTCTTTCTCTATTATTATGATTGCAGCGCATAATCTCTCGTTATGCTCCAGTGCCTGGAGTGTAGCCTTTTCTCTCGATGAACTCCCAAAAGCCGCTATAGATATGATTAGGTTTTGGCTGATCTGTCCAGTGAGTTGTTCCAGATGCATAAAAAACCTGTCATTTGCACCCGTAGAATATGACAGTAGCCACACCACATTATTCCGGGACTTGAGACTTATCTGGACATCATCTTCATTATTGTGAGTCGATAAATTTTCACGAGCATGAGAAGAAGCCTCTTGAGTAGACTTTAATTTTGAAGTTCTATAGTTCAAATCAGCGCCGAATGGCGTCTTTTTATCAATATTTAATGCATCTGTACCGATGCCAACTTCTCCTATTTCTTCATCGATCATGACATTAATAGATGCCATATTTTCACACTTTGATAATGCGGACCTACCCGCTGTTATGCCATAAATATCATTGAGCGCCTCATCAATTCCCAATGACTTATTTATAAGGGATTTCCCTTCCTTGATGCACCCTTTATGACAGGAAATAATTCCAAGGTGGTAATAACAGCTACTTAATGTTGCTTGGTTTTCACGTGCTGCATGAGGCAGTTCTTTGAGTATCTTGATGCTTTCTTCAAAAGACTGTATGGCTTGATTTATCCTGCCTTGCAAGTGTTGCAGCATCCCGAGCTGATAAAGCCCTGTCGCAACATCATGTAAGGCAGACGTTTTTCTTGACAGTTCAACTGCTTGCCGATACAATAGCTCTGCCTTATGCAATTCTGCATCATGATAAGCGTCTTTACAATGCTGGAGGGTAAGTGAGTCAAACTGAATATGAAGCTTATGTAAATAGGCCTCATAGATCAACCGAGCCTCACGGTAAGCTTTGAAACGGGGATCTGACCTACTTTTGAACCACTCAAAGAAGTGTTGAAACATATGAATTCCTCAAATTAGACTCAAAATATCAAATTGATGGTTTATCCCTCTGAATGACAAGACGTGTCATTTTGGTAACCATTTCCAATACTTCCTTTTCATCTTCTTTGCTCAGTACGGATGTATTATAAGAAAGCATATGATTGACTGATTTGATTATCAAAAGATGATCCGTTCGGGACATGAGATTTTCCCGCTCGCGAAGCACAGCACTGACAACATCTTTCCATTGTATGACTGCTTTTAACATTGGACCCGACACTCTGATACAATAGTCATCCACATACAGCTTCTGTAAATGAACACAGATTGTCTGCACTGTAAGATGCAAAGATAGAATTAACATTGCTCCGCTGGCCACCCACATTATCCAGCGAGCAGGTTCCAAAAGGAAATACATCGCGGTTGCAACCGTAATAGCTGGTGAAAAGCCATATAAAGATGACCCAATAAATGAAGCAAATGTTGGTCTGTATTCCATCAATATCCTCAAAATGTTTTCATATTTCCAAGATTTGACGGCGCTGTTCTTTGTCGCGATTAATCAAATAGATAGAAACTGGATGCAAAGCTACTGATAATGCAATCCCCATAAAAATCCATAATTTTGAATTTACTCCCAGAGAATAATACTGAACATATCCCATTGTTAATGTTATAGGCAGAGAAAGCACCAAGCATATAAAGAAATTTGGCTTAGTATATTCTTTCATCGCCCCAGTCATTAAGAGAATTAAACCTATGAGCAGAGTTCCCAAAGTAACGATGCTTACAGTATAAAAAGTAAAATTCCACTCGCCTACAAAATTTATAAATACTTTTATTTTATTTTTGCCATAAATTTTATTTAGACATAGAGCCAACAAAAAAAACCAAATTATCGTACCACTTGCAAGATAATGCCATAATACACTCAGCGAATGATTAACTCGCTCACTCTTAACCTGAATAGTGACGCCTAAAAAAGCGCTAAACAATCCTCCCAAAACACCAGCGATGACGCTGACAACAAGCAGCACCACTGTTTTTATATCCCAATTAGAAGAGTGCCAAATGTCGGGATCAACCCCTATGACATACTGCATTAAATAGAACGTTCCTAAGCCACTTGAAATGAACCCCGTAGAGCCTATAAAACGCGTCAATGGTGGGCTCGAAAACTTTAACTGTCCCTTATAGGTGGGTTTAGGGGACAATATCGTTTTTTTCTGCCAGTTCATATTTTTGTCCTTTTTATTTTTGATTTAACCCTTTAAAGTCCCCTACACCTTGCCCTTTGCCTTCTGCTCATCAGAAATGCCCCAGCGGAGGTCTACATCTGTAAGTTCAACAAAACGCTCCCTGCACCTTTTCCTAAGCTCAGGAAAGATGCGCTTTACAAGCTCCTCCCGTTCGTCGTGCATATCGCGGAAGGTGGA
>JACRGD010000003.1 GCA_016212525.1 Microcaldota archaeon
AGGTCAGCAGGGTTTCTATATTGAGTATTCTGCATATAACAATTTCACCAATATAACTTCAATTTATTCCAACACTGAAGGTGTCTATTTTAACTCAGAATCAGATCAAAACCAGCTTACCAATTCAAACATATCAGAAAATGGTAGAAATGCCCAGGAGAGAGGGTTATATATAGTGGGTTCATCAGACAGCAATAGAATCTATAATAACTACTTCAACAACACAAACAATGCGTTTGCTAATACGATAAATTACTATAATACTTCAAAGACTTCTGGCAGAAGTATTGTTGGCGGTCCCTATTTAGGTGGTAACTTCTGGAACAACTATACTGGTTCTGATACTGATGGTGATCTTCTTGGTGATACCTTTACTCATTCGTTTGATGCAGGTATAGATTATCTTCCCTTAATTCCCGCCCAGGGTTGTCGTTTGATCTCTTCTTCAGGTTCCTACACTCTAAATGTTAATGTTACTGGAGCTCCAATTAGTGCTCCTGAACTTTCTGCCTCTTCTGTTGCGTGTGTCAAAATAGCTGCCTCAAACGTTGATTTTAGCTGCAATTCCTTCTCTATTTTCTATAATGATTCGGTTGGCACATCCTACGGAATACTTCTTAACGGTTCAATTTCAAATGTTACCGTTCATAACTGCCCGTCTGTTTCGAATTACACCTATGGTCTCTACTCTTACTACTCTAATGAGAGTATTTTTACAAACCTGACCTCAACCCAAAATGCATATGGTCTTTTCCTCAATTCTAGTCATTTCAACCGTATTAATTCAAGTATGTTTACCTCGAATGCTGCAGCAGCAATCTATTCATTAAATAGTGATTCTAACAATTTCTCTTATGATGTTCTTAGTGGGAGTACTGACGGGCTCTTTTTAGATGGTGCCACTTCCACTAGATTTGAAAATTCCAACACTACTGGCAACTCCTATGGCATCCACACCACTACTGCCTCTAATAATTACTTTTTAGGTAATCAAATCACTGGAAATATTGCCTATGGTGTATTTCTTGTTTATGGTGGAACTGGAACGAGCTTTGTTTACAATAACATTTCCACTCTGGTTGCAGGTCAAAACTTCCATATGGAATTTACTTCGGGCTATAACTTCACCCTAAATAATCTTTCTGGGTCCGATTATGGTTTTTGGATGTATGACGTTGACAACAGTATTTTTGATGACAATATCGTAACTTCTGTGAATTCTGATTGTGTCTTTTTCCAGGGCGGCTCAATTAACAATACCTTCACTTCTAATGACGTATCGTTCTGCGGAGCTAATGGTTTCAATTCCTTATCTTCTGCAGGAAACACTTTCTCTTCTAATGTCGCCGCTAACAATTCGAACAATGGTTATCTTATTAGGTATAGTAATTATTCCTCGATTACTGGCAATTACGCGTACAACAATACTTTAGATGGTTTCAATCTGATCTCTTCTAACAATGCTAATCTATCTCTGAACAACGCGACTTCTAACTTGCTAAATGGTTTCAACCTTACTTCTTCAGATTCAACAAATTTCTCGTCCAATATTGCAAATCTCAATTCTCAATATGGCCTAACTACGGTTTCTTCCTCCTCCAATTCGCTAACTTCAAATGAATTCATTTTTAATTCCGGCTCCGGTGTACAAATTTCGGGCGGCTCTTCAAATTCTCTTACTTCCAACCAGATCCATAATAATTCGAACCATGGTTTAGTTTTAGCTTCGACTTCTTACAATCTTCTTAATTCCGATTCCATATACGACAACTGGTATGATGGCATTTCGATGTCTTCTGCTTCTTATAATAATCTCTCATATCTTAACGTTTCACATAATGCCTTAAGTCAGGCAAATACTGGCATTTCACTTGCTTCTAGTTCTTCAAACTATTTCGTTTCTGACAATGTGTCCGGCAATCTAGTCGATGGTGTCTCTCTGGCTTACTCTTCCACAAACAACAATTTCTCAAATGTTGCTGTATTTAGAAACAATAGAAACGGAATTATGTTCCAGTCCGATTCCAATTCCATCCAATCAAGTTCAATCTACAACAATTCCGTTTCGGGGATAAACCTGAGCTTTGCAAACTACTCTATTCTGGTTTCGAATTCGGTGTATAACAATTCTGGATCTGGTCTTTCCAGTTCATTTGCTTTTGGCTCGAATGTTTCTTTCAGTTCCCTCTATAACAATTCTTTCGCTCAAATTTTCCTTGGTTCTTCAGGGTCATCCACTCTACTTTCCAATAATCTTTCCGGCAGTGGCGGTCTATCTTATGGCTTACTTCTAAATTATTCCAATTCTTCGAATCTAAGTTTCAATTCTATCTCCGGCAATTCCTTTGGATTATCTGCTCTGGATTCAAATGCCCTGACTTCTTCAAACGACCATTACTTTGGAAACACCGTTGATTTGAGTCTAAATTCAACTTTCTCCTCTGCCTCTGCCAACTTATCTGGTGTAGTTTTCGATTCTGCCTCTGGCTCGTTCTCGAACTTCACCAACGTTTCTCTTTCAGATCAACTTGACTCTAGCGAGTCTTATTCCCTCTCATGGTCTAGCAATATCTCGGTCTCTCTGCCCTCTTCTCATATCAGTTTCTCAAACAAATATCTCAATCTGACTAATCTGAGTTCCAATGTCTCGATCGATTCTCTTGGCTTCCTTTATCAGGAATCCGAACTTAACAGCTCTGTTACTTATGACGAATCAAAATTCGTTCTCTATCGATACGATGGTTCTTTGGGTTGGGTTGCTCTAAATAGTTCGCCCAACATTAGCGCAAACAGCCTCTCTTACGCTTCGCTTACTAATTTTGGCCTTCTCACTATTTTCGAAAATGATTCGGTGGCAGCAACTCCACAATCTGCGAGTTCGTCGTCTTCATCCTCTCCTTCGCCTTATGTGATTTCTCACACTGCGTTCTGCTCGCAAAACACCGTTCTGATAACCCGCTCCGGTTCGAACGTTCGGGGTGTCCCTCTCTCCATCGAACACTCTGGCATTGTCGTTTCGTCCGGATTTACTGATTCGGAGGGGCTCTTTACGTACTCGCTGACCAACGGGTCTGTTCTGGTCCATGTCGGGTCACGATTCTATGGCCCATATTCACTATCTTCCGACTGCATTATCGTTGCTCCTGATAACGAATCATTCGTATCTAATCAGTCTCAACAAAACGAACCCTCATCTCCTCCTCAAATTCCAGATTCCTCAACTTCTCCTGGTTCGAATTCCTCAGTCATCAATCCGCCTGTTCGTGATTCAACTGGTGTACCTAGAAATATTTCTATCAGTTCTCCCAACTCCTCGTCCTCTTCTGATGTAACTCCTCCTATTAATCCAGCTTCCACTAAGTCTCCTCTTGAGGTCCTCTTAGTTCCGTTCGGGATCCTGATTCTGATCGTGGGAATTGCAATTGCAGCATATTTACTTCTGGTGCGCAGGAATGCCTGAAATTCTAAACGAACTTTTGGTTTTTGAGCTCGATCCAATAAAAACTCGTCGCTAACTATTATGATTATGGTTGAAGTTTATGTTGGTAAATTTCGGACTGGTCCTGCGGCTCCCATCTTGGCTATGCAATCCGCTCATACTGTTCCTACTATAAAATATCTAGATGTTGTGCTTGGGCTTGCCGGCCTCGAACTATCGCATGCTATCTCCAAAGATCAAGCTCTGGCGATTAACAAATCTCTCAACCGTGTTCTTGAGGGTAGTTCCAGATGCATTCATGATGGACTTGAAATTCCCCAACAAACTGTACTTAGGGCATTTGAGGAGATCCTTCAGTCTGTCGGTGCAAGTATATTTAGACAAATGAAGATGAACATGAATTTACCGCTTACTGAAGAAATCCAACTCTAATCTACTGAACCGAAGTCGATTCATCCTCTCTTCTTAGTATCGCATATTTTCGTAGCTTCTCGTAAACCGAAACGCCATTCAAACTCATCCTACCGCATCGCCTTTCCACTGCTTCGCGGCTACCCGCACTGTGAAGTTCTTCAAATCCCATGTGTCTAAGGAGGGGTTCGAATTCGATCGGGTACCCGCTTTCCATATGCCCGCCCGCAACGACCCGGCCGATGACTCCCGGGAACAGAAAGCAATTCGCCCATTCTGTTGGAAAATGCACTGTGGTATAATGTGCAACTCCATCTGCCAACTCAGGCGGCTCAAGGCTTCCGTTTCCAAGTAATCTGACATCTGCTCCATAACAAACTACTGATTTTTGTTCGCCGCAAAACTCGAAGTTCAGGAGCCATCTACCTCCTCTTTTGATATCGCCCTCGATCCGCATTGAAAAGTTCTTTGCGTCTTCCTCTTCCCTCTCCTTAAGCGATCGCTCAAAATCCTCGCGATATGTTTCTGTCGCAGGTTTTCCTCCTACTCTCATTCGTTCTCCATATTGCGGATCGACAAACACTCCTCGTCTGCATCCGGTTGCAAGAAAGTCGCCCAAATCATAATTCGCTCCGGCATAGAGCATCGGCCGATCTAGTCCTCTATTTCGCTCGATTAGTCCGCGTGCTTTCGCTGGATCTATTTCCGTATGAAATTTGCTCTTAAGTACGTGGGCAGACGCTTCGACTATTATCGCTTCCCGACTAAGTTTTGCATTCATCCATTCCTCTCCTTTATTTGACTCAATTTTCTTCATTTCAAATGTAATATAATTTAAACTTAGACTTCGCAAACAAATACATGGCTTATGATTTTACCTGCTGTGCGGGTTTCTTGGTTTTGGGTGTACCCCTTTTTGTTCTTTCATCCGGGTTCATCCGTACTATCTATGATTACCAGAAAGGTCTGGTGCTTACTTTAGGTAAGTATGATGGAATGCGAAATAGCGGACTCCAAATAATTATTCCATTTGTCCAGCAGATGCGAACTGTCGATCTGCGAATCCAGACAATCGATATTCCAAAACAGGAAGTCCTTTCCAAGGACAACGTGAGCGTCTTTATCAACGCAGTCGTCTATTTCAAAATAATCAATCCTGAAAAAGCAGTTTTTAATGTCCAGGATTATGCGATGGCCGTCTATCAGCACAGCCAGACCGCAATCCGTGATGTCGTTGGTAGTCGAACATTGGATCAACTTCTAACCGATCGAAAATCCATTGCAGATTCCATTTCTGAACTGGTAGATAAGGATTCCACTGAATGGGGTGTCGATATCACTGGCATCAAGATTCAGGATATCGGACTTCCAGATACAATGAAGCGGGCAATGGCCAGACAAGCCCAGGCCGAGCGTGAAAAGCGGGCATCGATCATTATTTCCGATGGTGAAAATATGGCTGCAGAAAAGCTTGCTGCGGCAGCACAAATCCTTAGTGAATCGCCCGGTGCACTACACTTGCGAACCCTCCAGATGATCTCGAGTGTTTCTGCAGATCGGACAAATGTCATGAACTTTGTTCTGCCAATCGAGGGCGTACAGATCCCAGATAAATCCGTAACTCCCAGTTCGTCCTCAGACGATAAGTTTAAGCCAAAAGACACAAAAAAGGTGAACTAAATGGTATTCTCAATCATTAACCAATACGAAAAAGGAATTCGGTTTGCTTTTGGCCGATACGATGCCGTAGTCGGGCCTGGTTTCGTCTGGAATATTCCCTTTTATCACAGCCTAAGGACTGTCGACATGCGTGTCAAAACTATTCCTGTCCAGCCTCAGGAAGCCATGACTAAGGACAATGTCCCAGTCAAGATTGCTGCGGTGGTCTATTACAAGATCGTCGATCCGCTAAAGGTCATAATGTCGATTTCCGACTACAATTTCGCGATTGCGCAATATGCCCAGACTGCCGTGCGTGATGTTGTTGGAAACAACGAACTCGATTTCGTGCTTGCCGATCGGGACAAAATAGCTGCTGAAATTGAGAAACTGGTAGAAGAAGAAACTAGGGCCTGGGGGATAGATGTTTCTGCAATAAAACTCCAGGACATAGAATTGCCGCAGGACATGAAACGTGCAATGGCAAAGCAGGCCGAGGCTGAGCGGGAAAAACGCGCAACTATCATTTTGAGCGAAGGTGAATTCCAATCTGCAACCAATTATGCAGATGCCGCGCGCAAGCTCTCGTCGATCCACGGTGCACTACATCTGCGAACACTCCAGACACTCGCGACGAATGTTTCTGCCGAAGATTCACCCACTCATCTCTGGTTGCTTCCAACCCAGATTATGAAGTTCTTTGAGAACTTTGGGAAACGTTAATTTTCTAATTTCTATTTATTTTGCTGAATTCATGCTGTAATATTGCTTGAAATCTGTGCGACATTTGTCAATATCTCTCCAGTACATCTTCTGCAAAAACTCAGGCCTTTTCTTACTGTCTCTTCTATAAAATCTGCCAGGTGTCTATTTTCTTTCATGATACACTCTCCATTTTCACAATGTACTTTTGAGTCTATGAAAACATGACCTAATTCGTGTTTTAACGCTGTTTCAAGTGCCTTTAATCGTAATTTGTGTTCAAGTTTCCCAAGCGCTGCAGTTGAAACTAATGCCCCTCTTGCGAACCTTCCAACTCCTATTCTTGGTTCGAGTGTTCGGCCTATATTTTCAGATAGTTCTCTTACTGTGACTCCGACCCCTATTATTCTCTTGGTTACAAAAATTTCTGTCCAGGCAGGGTCCAAATCTCCTGGTGTTATTACGACTCGTGCGTCTGAATTTGCGGCATTTGTGAAAAATTTTCCGTTCCTTACGTCTTTATGTGCATCTACTTTATGTGCCTCACGCGTATCAAATTTTATTCCGAACCTTGAGAATTCTTTGAGTGCAACTAAGGCTGCTTTTTGGTCTCCTCTTTCAAGTGTTTGAGGATATATGAGCCTTAATTGCGGGTTATCCATGATCTAATTGTGGTAGAATGAGTTTATAACTGATGGTTTCTTTGGAATTTTTCGATATTTTCGATTTTTTAATTACCTTGGTGTTGTCTTTGGATCTGTCTGCTAATTCTGCGTATCCCTCGGACGTAATCGTTGCCGAGTTTCGTCCGATTCGATCTATCAATCTACTTTGAATTCCGGTTCGTTTTATTTACAAATTTTTGTCTATTCCACTTGCCATTGCTGCCTTCTTCGTATCCTATGCAGCCCCCGATCATAAGCACCAATGCAAATGTAATTATTGTTTTCATCATCAGATCGAACTCCTTGTCGCTATTTTTCTGAATTTGTTCGTTTCTGTCTTTGACTAATAATCCCAATTACCAGTGCCCCAATAATATATGCCCCCATACAACCTGGTATCGCGGGCGGTTTCTCCTCTGTTTTTGGCTGTTGTGTCTGGTTCTGTTCAATTGTTCTGTTTGTAGTTCTATTTTCTGTTCTGTTTGTCGGGACTGTTACTTCTGTTCCTTTTGTACATGCGTCTCCAACAAAGTCGTGGTTCGAGTCTTTTTGATCTGCATTAGTGGTGGTTGGACAGTTATCGATCGCATCTGCAATGTTGTCTCCATCTATGTCTAAGCAACCCTCGTCGATCTTGCCGTTGCGGTTGTTATCGATTCCGTCGCATATCTCCCCAATAATCGGCAAATCTGGTGGCAATCGGTCATCCGAGCCTCTTAAATTTGCCCTGATCTGATCGTGCTCTGGACAATTGTCATATTCTTCCCAGACATTTATCACATCTCCAGAGCCAAAATTGGTTTTCATGCCATAATCGATGCAGCCGATCGGCAAGATTATCTTGTCCCAGTCACTGCTTCCATTTAGCTTTGTTAATCCTCCTCCGGTAGTGTCGAATTCGTCATTGCCTCTTCCATTTATGTTGGTGTTTTGGCTTCCCGCTATTGTGCCATCGCAGTTCCAGTCTATTGGTGATCCATCTAACTTAATGAATAATTCGAGGTTGTTACTTACGTTCCATCTTAGATCTCCTGATCTTGTTCCGTGTCCCTGATCAAGACAGGTAAAGTATGATATCTCAAGCGGATCAATGTTCGATCGGAGTCCGGTTACTTCATTTAATCCTGCGTTCTCGTCCAGGTCTGAAAGCTGTTCTTCCGAATAATCATAGTCACTGACAACTGCTCCTGTGGTCGTGTTCCTTGGCAGTCCGTTGAACTGGAAATGATAATTCATAATGCTCCTATAGTTTGGCTTAAAGTGCGTGTTATCATAAGCTAATTCACTGGGCATTCTACCCCCATGTCCCAAACCAAGCGTATGTCCGAATTCGTGCATCAATGTTCCTGCTTTATGTCCGATCGTATCCTGGTATGGAAGTGCAACATAAAGATTGCCTCCGAGTTCTGCTTGACCCGAGGTGCCTGATTTTTGGTGGGTAAAAATCGCATATCTGAATATTCCGATTCGGTTTGGGTCGAAGTTCGCTCTCTTGATGTCGAACAAATATTGATTGCTCGCTTCGTAAACGATTCGCTCTGCGTCTGTCAGATCATCGAATTTATGCCATTTGGCATCTGTCTGTTCTGCGATCATGTTTCCTCCGCCCCACTGACCCAGATCGATATGCAGCGAGATGTTCTTTTTCGCAAATGCATTGACTACTATCTGTAGTGCATTATTTTCCGGCTTGTGCGAATGATTGGCATTTTGCATCCAGTCTATTTCCAAAAACAGATCTTTCTTTAGCGGGTCTGCTCCCATTGACGCTAGATCGACCACCTTCAGGCCATTTTTGAAGACCCCTACTGTTTCCCATCCGTCCAATAGTCCATCTCCATCTGTATCGGGATTATTTGGATTTGTTCTGTATGTGGCTTCGTCTATGTCTTTAAGTCCGTCATGGTCGCTATCTATCTTCTTCCACGCATCAGGATCCGGAATTTCGATCTTCCAGTTTATGTTCCACGGCCCGGCATTTTGTCGCATTGTAATCGGAGTTATTAAAGCAAGACTCTTGAATTTCGCATTCTGCTCTCCCGAAATTATCCGTCCCTCCCATTCGTTTCCCGTGGGTTCGATTGCCTGCATTGATCCAGAATATGAGAACTGATCTTCGAGATTAAGGCCGTATAAAACTACTGGCAATTTTGTAATGGCAACATCCTTTCTTGAAAATGAAGTTGTTTCTCTCTTACCACTACAGATCGTATGTATGTTTGCTGATTGTTGTTTGACTTCGACGGTGCTGGTGTGAATTATTGGTATCAAAATAGATCCGAGAAACTCAAGCTCTGATTTTCCACTTAATCCCGTCTTTTTGTATCCGATTTTCAGATCATATGATTTTAGGTGTAATAAACTTCCGTCTGGTGCTAGTCCATTGCCTGTATTGTATGGAATATTTAGATTCTCCAATTTGTCCGAGCCGCTGCCCGCGATATCTTCTATATAGACACACTTGGTTCCTCCGTCATTTGTGTGCTGTTGTATTTCCCAGCTTACTGTTTCATTTACGAATTCGAATGCCCGATCGTAGTATCTTGTCAAATCACTCGATGTTGGTTTGATTTCTTTTAGCTGCCCTCTGATCGTTATTGTCGCATGTTCTGTCATTGTTCCCAGTTGTGTCTGGGAGTTAAACGGCACTGCGTAATCTTGTGAAAATGTTATTTCCGTTGGCAGACTTGATGGCAAAAACGTCTGATTCGTGCCTTGCGCACTTAATGTTCCAACCAAACTTACTAGAATCAGTATCGAAGCAAGAATGTTTCTCATGCTTTAGCAAATCAGAATGGATTTATAAGTAGCAACCCTGCCGTAATTTCTGATTCCTCTCTATGTTCTGATGGGAGATTAATAAATGTCCTTCAATCTATTGTTCTCTTGTATCTAAATCTTCTCTGGTGCTGTTGATGATGTTTGACGCAGTGACTCTGTATATTAGCCAGCTCAATTTCCCCGTATTCACCTGGATTGCCAGCCTTTTTGATAATGATTTTATTTTCCTTGCAATAATTTTGCTTCTTGCTTTTGTAGCCGAGTCGGGAAAGAAACGAAATATGTTGATCTTAACCATCGGACTTGTTTTCCTCTTGGGAAGCGGGGTAAAATATCTATCTCATGAGGCACGGCCCTGTTTAGTGCTTCCTTCAAAAGTAGAATGTCCTTCGAGCTATTCATTTCCAAGTAATCACTCTGTAGTTGCATTTGCACTTGCAATGGCATTGTGGCGAAAGCCCAAAGGCTGGCTTTATGTCCTCTTTGCCTTCTTTATCGCATTTACTCGAATCTATCTTGGCGTGCATACGGTCCTGGATGTTTTAGGTGGGGCGATAATCGGAATTCTGGGATGCCTTCTTATCGATGTGCTTTGGAAGTATCTGCCCCTGACACTTAAGACTCCTCTTTCAAATTTCTTGGAATAGCTGACTACTTTGGTTCAAGCTATCCGTTCGAAATTGATGTGCGCTTGTTCTGGTTCGAGGCTTATCAATCGAACTTTTACTGCTTGTCCTACCTTAAGTCCATTCGTTCCCCGCACTATCCTACCTTCTACTGGTGGAGAAGTCAGTCGTGCATAGACTCCCTTATCCGAGGCGCCCGTTACCAGAGCGTTAAATGTCTGGCCTATTTTTCCAGTTAACAGCGTTATTGCTTCGACCTTTATCATGAATCGCTGAACCTTCTTGGCTTCTTTCTGCCGGTCCGTGCATCTAATGGCTATCTCTGAAAGCTCATTCTTGCTATATGGCGATGCTGCCTTTCTCAATACTGCCTTGACTAATCGCTGTATCACAAGATCGACATAGCGGCGATTAGGCGCGGTCGCATGTGTGTAGCTGTCCACTGCCAGACAAAAATGACCGATTGGTTTACTTTGGTCGTACATAACATATTCGCCCGGGCCAAGTAGTTTTACAATGGTCAAAGAAAGGTCCGGGAACATGGGTCGATTGGTTCTTTTTTGTTCTGCTAGAAATGCCGCGAGCGCTTTCGCATTCGGAACCACGGGTAATTTCGTGCCGTGCGTATTTGCAACCGCTACGATCTCTTCCCAGTATTTAGGAGTTCGAACTATTCGCTGGATCATGGGAACGCGTGCACTTTTTAGAAATTCAGAAACTACTCCATTGGCACCAATCATGAAACTTTCTATTATGTATCTTGCCGGGTTTGGTTCAATTACTATGAAGTCAAGAACCACTTCGTTTTGAATGACTGCCCTGGCTTCGAGGGTTTGAAGTTTTAGTGCTCCCTCGTTACTTCTGTATTTTTCAAGTCGTAATGATGCCTCGTGCTGGAGTCGAAGTTGTGCTTCTAGGCCATCGACACTGCCAACTATTTTTGGCATCTTGCCCTTACCTTCCAACCATGCGCCTACTTCCTCATAGACCAGCTTTGCCTTATTTCGTACTATCGCCCGGTATATTTTCCCTGGTTTGACTTCTCCATTGGATTGCACACTAAATTCAATTACTATTGCAAATCTGTCCTCATTTGCCTTAAGGGATGTAAGGTTTTGTGAGAGCTGGTTTGGCAGCATTGGGAACATGCTTATTCCGGTGTAGAGCGAAGTCGTGTTATTTTGAGCGAATATATCCGTTGCAGAATCCTTGGGTACGTATGCATCAACGTCTGCGATTGCTACTTTGACCAGTATCTCGTCATTACTGCCGCGTTCACAGTATTCTAGCTGATCAAGATCCAATGAGTCTGAATTGTCTATTGAAGACCAAAGAAGATTTTTTAGGTCTTTGATGCTTGAGCCTACTTTCTCGGTTGCATGACTATCGAGCGCGTTAACCTGTGCTATGACAGTGCGTGGGAAACTGGTTTCAAACCCGTAGTTCTCCACTGTTGTGTTGGCTACTGTCCTTAGGTTAATTTTTTGGAAGTTGAGCATGTCACTTATCCAGAGACAAAGATAATAAACCGGAGCGCGTGTGATTTGGGTCTATCGAATGCCGAAACTAGCCTTTAATGAAATTTTGTTTGCAGGGAGCAAAACCTCAGACCAGTCCTGAGGACGCAACCTAACTTTTGGCCCTCTTTGTCGAGGTGAATAAAGCATCAGTTCTATATAAATGCTGGCCTGAGGGGGGTTAGGTGATTGACTGAATACCATCGAATAGATTTAAACAGAACCAAGACTTAGTGGGTTTAATCCAGCGCGTAAATTAAAGTAAACCCAAGTACCGAAGACACAAAATAGGAAAATCCAGCCCATACTTCCAAACAGGTTACCATCAGCATGGATAATATGGTACAACCATTGAACAATACCCTGAGGATCCATGATGCCAAACAGGAATGTTAATGCAAGAAAAACAGTAAACCCGAATTTTTTAGTTAAAATCGTTCTAGGGGCAAGACCAGATTTTACGATACCCGAACCTGGATTGAATAAAAAACCTGAAATCATATCTACAAAAATTGCAATTATAATAACTGCCCATGCGTAGCTCAATCTGTCAAATAAAGCGAATATGACGTCTACCATACGTTTCCTCATTCATGTACTGGAATTGTCTTGTTACATTCTGCCTTTCCTTGTTTTTTGTAATGTTCTATGAGTTCGGCTTCTCGCACTTCTCTTTTTTCTTTTCCACCAGGAACCTCCTCATGCCAAAAGTAACAAACATACTTCCTAACTCTGTCTTTTATCCCATCATTTTCTTCAGAGTCAGATAAGTGGTATGATAATCTCTCACCGATATTTCCGGAACCAACATAAAAAACTCGAACCTGGTTAGAATTTTGTATGCCTGTTGCAAGAGCATACACTCCATATTTTTCTACAAGACTAGCTACGTTTTTATCATCATAACTTACGAATTCCATTGTCATTTTTTCACCTCAGAATTTTCCGAAAACTCCAGCCCATATCACCGTGACCAAAACACCCAGACCTATCAAAAACGGTCCAGTTAACCCAAATGATGTCTTAGCTACCTGATCGAAAAACATAAACATTATACCGCCAAGCACCAGAATTCCTGGTGTGGATTTTGCGATAAAAGAAAAATCAACACCCATATTTTTACCTCATAAGACCGGCAAACCCGCCGGTGTCATAGAATCCGCTACAAGATGGCTTAGGTAAGCCCCTATTAACGCAGATGCCCCCGCTTTCTGTTCTGAATTAAGCTCCGAGCTATCCCAAACCCTTTTGGTTGTGTATAAGAGAGCGCCTCCTGTAACTAAACTATGCGCTATAGCCCTATGATTTGGGCTCACAGCGGGCTCCAAAATATCTGGTACGAGCGCTACGCCTGCACCAACCGCCCCCCAACAAAGAGCGTTTCCCCAGTTTACTTCTTCATTGAGCATGTATTTTGCAATGACATAACCGCCAAAACCAACCAAAGCCCCAATTAAGGCATGTTCTTCTTTGTTAGACATTAGATCACCTTCTCTTTTTCCAGTTCCCTAGAAATTGCCATTTGTTTTGGCCGTCTTCACGATGAACAGACACCGCTACCCCGCCTCTTTCTTTAGCCAAGGCTCTAAGATCACGCCGACCATCGTTATCCAAGAATGCGCTGTTGCTTTTTACCTGGATATAATATTTCGTGTCGCCCTTTTTTGCGTAAATGTCAGCTGGCCCGCGACTTCCCGCGCTCATACGAACATTTTCAAAACCCTTATCCTTCAGGTCACGAGCTACTTTCCCTTCTGCGATCCTTCCGCTTCTGTATCGATCCATAATCAACACCTCTCTTTTAGCTATTATTCTAGTTTATACGGCAAAGCTTTTAATACTTTCAGTAAATAATGAAAATTGAGAGATAAATTTCATTTTATACGAGTTAATAGATTTAATTTCTATATATATTTATAAACTTTACGTTCGTAAACAAATTATGCGTGGTGTGCTTGGCCATATTTCTTTGCTATTTTTACGAATAGATGGGGTGTATTTTTATGGCTAGAAGAGGAACTGGAGAGGTAGCAGAAAAACTACTGTCCATCCTTTCAAATCAATCTGAAACAAGGGGTGGTTTTTCTGTTCAGGATATCGCTACAAAATCTGAGATAAATTGGGAAACGACAAAAAGATATCTTGAAATGTTCTGTAAGCTTAATGTAATCATAGAACTAAAAGATGGGGACAAAGTATTATACCAGAAAGTTGGGCAGGATGAGAAAGATACACTATTCGGTATTCCACTAAGTCAAAATAATAGAATCACAATCCAAAAGATCTACGCAACTATTCGTTTATTGTGGAAAGAAAAACACGATATCCCTATCTACAAAACTCTTCTTCAAAAAGTGGCCGTAGATGTAGTTGAAACTCGTTTTCCCCAAATTCCTAGCGGCTGGTATCTATACGGTAAATTATTGCCCTTAGCATCTGACTCTGAAGACGGCACCCCCTTCGATAATGATGAAGATATCGAGGCTACCCGCAAAGCACTAGAAACGTACTCTTCTTGTACAAATACACACGAAATTCGATTGCTTCAATATCGCCGTAAGGAGCAAAATCTATATATCGTAAAAGAACAACTTGCCACGTTGCTTTCCGGTTCATTAACTAAAGATATAACATTATTCCAAAGTATCAATGAGTTTGCTATGCAGGTAGAGAAAACTGAAAATAATGAAAAAACTAAAGCAATCGCCGAAGCATTTGCTGCATCGATTCTTTCCATCTGCAGAAATTCTGATGAAAAGCAGTTATTTTCAGCTAGACCAGCTATTATCGATGTTTTCAATCGTGTTTGGGAACTTATTGCCACTTGTGAGTATCATGAATCCATGAAACAGTTTTATGATGAAGAAATTCTAGACTATTATATGTCAAGTGATATAGTAGATAAGGAAGAACTGTCCTTAGAAGCTTTAGAATCACTCGAACCATTCGAGCCAAAACTTAATCTCAAAGATAACGAGCAGATGCGTAAGCTCAAGGCACTTCAGGGTGCTGGGAAAGATCTCTCACCTGAGGAAAAGAAAAAACGGGAAAAAAATCTCGAGAATATGGCTGCCTCAGATCTCTTTAGGGCGCACGGTATTGACCAAAGCTGAGTAAGGGATGTAATCGACAAAATTTTGAGTCACTAAATAATCCACTTTTTCTCGGTTTGCAATTATTGCATGTAGAGCGTCTTGCCAATGATCTGGGTTCAATGTTTTTGCTCTCATCTTTTCTTCTGAGCTATATATGGCTGGAATTACATTTTCTTTCATAATCTCGAAGAGCAGTGCACTCTCAGTGGGTTCAATTTGACGATATAATTCTTCTAGAACAAAGGACGATACAACCAATTGAAACTTCCCATTCAATACACGTGCAAATACTCTCCAAGCGTCTTCTCCTAGCGGCTTTCCAAACTTATTCGATCTGTTTTTTAGATAATCTAAGTAGACATTAGTGTCGACATATATCTTTATCATTTTAGTGTCTACCATACATAAATTTTACAACTCAACCATTTAATTGTATTAGTAAAGATGGTTATTCGCACATCATAACTCCATCATTTTTCCCCTCTCCGGTATCTTTACATTAACATGGAATCCCTTGAAATCAGCAGCCTTTTGCGTATGAATGGGAATAAGTATTTTCGGATTGATTGCCTTGATAAGCCGCTCCAAATCCTGCTTACTTGCGTGACCTGAACAATGCGCTTTATGGAATTTAACCCCAAAGTGCTTCATCCAGTTCTCCAAAACGGTTCTCTCTGCTTCGTTTTCATCCCCCTCAAGGAAATGCTCTGAAGAGGAATAGATATAGTCTGCATTCTTTGGCTGGAGATAGACAAGTTCAACAAGCTTATTGAAGCTCATATGCATTACAATAT
Source organism: Microcaldota archaeon (assembly GCA_016212525.1). Classification (GTDB taxonomy): domain Archaea; phylum Micrarchaeota; class Micrarchaeia; order Anstonellales; family Bilamarchaeaceae; genus Bilamarchaeum. The sequence continues at coordinate 15,690 of JACRGD010000003.1, forward strand.
TTTTCTGATTTCTTGAAACGTCCTGATAAGTTACCATTTTTGGCATGAACTTGCGCTCATAGACCTTGTAATCCTTATCTTCGTGGTTGCCGCTCTTTGCCAGCTTAAAATAAATCTGAATATTGTCATCGGCCATAACGTCTGGCAATACGGGAATTTTATCCTTAAGGCTATCAAGGATATAAGCAAATTTGCTATCCACAACGAGTTTTTTCTTGTTTCTTACCGTAGCACGGTAAAACGACATGAAACGGTCAATGTTAGACATTGAAAAGTAGGCAAAAACGATGCCTTTTGAAGCTTTTATGATTCCCTCGACTTTTTCCTCTACTTCGAGTTCGGTATAATTGTGCTCCTGTTCGCTGCCCATTCGTGTACCTTCGCTCAGCATTGCGTATGGCTTAGACTGGGCTGCTTTTTCGATAAATTCGTGCGTCATATTATTTTGAGGCCCGTGTAGCCTTAGGTCTCCGGTGTAAATCAATGGCCCTCTACTTGTATGCACTATGAAACCGTATGCTCCCGGTATAGAATGCTCTACGTGTATTGGTTCTATGACCAAATGTTTGATCTTGATTTTATCTCCTGATTTGAAGATGTTGATATTTTGATGTTCGCCAATGTCCACTAGCTGAGGGTAAAGTTTATGATATATTTCCAATATTTTATGAGTACCATGACCCATGTAAACAGGTATTGATTCATCTAGAAATTCCAAATGATTAACGTGGTCAGAATGAGAGTGTGATATGAAAACAGCGTCGATATCAGGTTTTTCATATTTGAGTTCTGTACGCTCAACCATTTTTTTGCTGTAAAGTCGTGGGACTTTAGGCATTAAATCAAATTCGAAATAAACCTCTAAGCCATGTGCTGCTCTTGGTTGCAGATATTCATAGAAGTAGTCCTCTCCAAAATCAAAGCTCTCGCCGAAATCTAGGTAGATTCTGGCATCTTTGTCTTCTAGCAGTATCTTATTCCCACCAATTTCGTTTGCACCGCCATAAAATGTTAGAGAAACCATCAGATCAACCCCAATAAATCTTCGAACTTCTTTATCTCATAATCTGAGATATCACTACCCTTAAATGTCTGTCCATATTTCGCTAAACAAGTTCTCATTCCAACTGCCTTAGCGCCTTTGATATCCCGTGAAGGGTTATCGCCAACAAATAGGACTGCATCCGGCAAAATGTCGAGTTTTCTTAGAGCCAATGTAAATGCAGACGGATGAGGTTTGAACTCTTGCGTATCTGAATGAGTGATCACAAAATCAAACTCGTTTTCTAGGCCAGTGATGATAAGCCGCTGCCATGCTTTATTTCTTGGAGCATCTGATATTATACCAAGCTTCAAACCTTTTTCTCTTAACTTTTTTAGTGTTGGTTTAACCATCGGATAAGGTCTAAGTACCTCAGCTTTTCTTTGTAAATATGCGAGTATTCCAGCTTGCTGGATTTTTTCGGCCAAATTAATCTCGAGATCATACTGTTTTACTACCTCGTAAAATGTCTTTTGATATTCAATTCCCTTTTCGTCATAAACTGAAAATATTTTCCCGTAAGCCTGAATTTCAGTTGTAGGTAATCCCTGTTTGATCATTGTGCTTGCGGCTGCTTTTGCAGTTTCCTTCTTGAAAGTGAGGAAATCAAGGAGGGTATTATCTAAATCAAAAAGTACTGCTTTGAACATACAAATCAGATTATCTGACAAAAGTAATAAGCTTTACTCTGTATAAATAAAACAGTAGAGTTAACTAGAAGCCATAGCTGAGAGCAGAGAATAAAAATGCTGCATGATTATAGGTATTAAGAGATGAAGTCATGAATGTTATTGAAAATATTTCCAAATGGGAAACCGTTACTTCCACAGAGTTAGGAATAAAGAGCGATAAAAAGTATGATTCAATAATTATCAATACTTATTTTTCTCCTGAAGATCTTTCAATTTCTTCTCCAGTTAGTAAAAATGAGCTAAACAAACAGATTAATCCAACTATTGAATTAGTATCTAAAGCAAGTAAATTACTCAAAGATGGCGGTCTAATATTTATCTATGGTTGTCCGCGCCATTTATCTTATTACTCAATTTTTCTCGACAATTACCCGACTGATGGTTTTGGTTATCTTTTCAAGTATTGGATCGCTTTAGAATTCAAAACAGCTCAATTAACCCCGCAACTTCCTAGTTGCCACATCGGTTTAGCTATGCACCTAAAAACTAAATCTATAGAACAACCTACTTCATTTGAACTAAACACAAAAATAGTTCGAATTCCATACAAAACCTGTAACTCATGTGGTTTAAACGTGAAAGATTGGGGTGGAAAAAAGCATCTTCTAAATAAACTCGGAGCAGCAATATCAGATGTTTGGAATGAGATAGATATTACCATGGATGCATCTGAAAAAATACCCGAAACAGTTCTTCAACGTATTTGGGCATTAACTACAAAAGAAGAATCTAGTATGTTAGTTATTCTTCAAGATCAGTTTGATTGCGGATCTAAAGAAAAAGAAAGCGGGGGGTCTATCACTAAACAATCCGCATTCATTGAAGATAAGATTATTCACGCCGACTCACTAAAATTAATGCAAGAAATTTCTGAGCAACACCCAAAAGGAGTTTTTGATTTAGTATTTGCCGATCCCCCGTATAATCTTTCAAAAAATTACAGTGAATATGCAGATGCACAACCTGATAAGGATTATATCGATTGGTGTAATTCTTGGTTAGGTTTAATGTGTAAAATCCTAAAACCTGGAGGGTCGCTGTTTGTTCTTAATATCCCTAAATGGGCACGATATCATGCTGAATTTTTAAATAAAGAAATGAGTTTGAAAAATTGGATCGCGTGGGACGCATTATCTTCTCCAGCTGGAAAACTGATGCCTGCTCATTATGCACTTTTATATTATACGAAACCAGGTGGTTCAAATGGATCAAATTATGACCGATTGCCATTAATCGATTCGCGACAATATTGCCTTAGATCGAGTTGTATTAAGAAGAGAAAGTTAAAGGATGATAATAAAAAAGAGAGAATTACTGATATCTGGCATGATATCCATAGAATAAAGCACAAACGAGATCGGGATACACATCCTTGTCAATTGCCTATAAAATTAATGAATAGAATAATTGAACTTGCAACTAACGAAGGCGATTGGGTTTTTGATCCTTTTGGGGGAGCAGGAACAACTGCCATTTCTGCTCGTATTTGCAAAAGACACTTCGTTATTTCTGACATAGATAAAAATTATGTTGAAGTCTCTAAAAAAAATCTTGAAAAAATAGTTCAATTGCCCACTGGTGAACTAACTCTAGGACGTGAAACAGTATCTAGAAATCGAGTTGAGGTATCAAAAAAATGGATCGAAACAACCTTCATAGATCTATGTACAAAACTAAATTATGTACCGACTAAAGAACAATTGGGTGAACTGAACAAAGAACTAGGCAGCACAATTAATCAACATTATCCAGAGTATAAAAAATTAATGAAAATTGCTAGAAGACGTTTAGAAATCGAAGGAATTTGTACCCCGAGCTAATCAAACAACTTTCTGAATTCCGTCTTTTCCTTTTCGGATAAGATAGGCAACAAAATATTCTCAATATTTAATTTCCAACGATAAACCTGAGAGCGACGTAAGCCTTTGAGAAATTCATCTTTAGATCCCCAGCTCGTTTTACCACTTGCAAAGTCGGACCATGATTTTGGTCTTAATTTGCCATCATATGGTCTAAATTTTACACCATTACAGTCCGTTCTAACCCCAACAGTATCTCTCATCAACTCAAAATAAACATCAATAAGCGCTCCTGTTTTACTATCATATTTTACAACTAGGTCATATTCTTCATCAAATTTATTCAAACGTTCTTCTAATATGGTATCTAGACGCGCTATATCATACCACGGTTCTTTTTGTGCTTCATTAGATTTTATATCTATCGCAATTGTCTTACCACCAAAGGCCATTTTAAGATCTGGATATGTTGATTTTGATTCTGTTTTGTAAAAAAGTGCACCAGGAAATTCCTTTGTTAAAATTTTTTCAATTGGAACAGTCGCAATATCCTGAAGTTGACTCCAAACTATCTTATAATCATCAAGACGGCGATTTTCCATAATCGCGTGAGATATGGCCTTTTTTACACCATCTATGATTTCTGGCTTTCTTTGCATAATCCTTTTATGAAGTAGTTCAATAGTGATAGAATCGGTATCGCCCATTACTAAATTTATTTTGTATATAGTTATAACTCTTTTGGCTGAGCAAAAATAGTAAGGTTGTTCAATGCACTCGTAAAAGAGATAGAACACAGCTATTGGGTATAACCGAATTTTACAAAATTCTGTCAATTTTTACATAAAGCATAATATAGTCTAACGAGATATCCTTTTGACCATGAAAACGAAACACATGGTCGTAATAGGAGACGCCTATAACATGGCAGAACTGGATAATGAATCCATCCAGCTAGTTGTGACAAGCCCGCCTTATTTTAACGTCAAGGACTATGGCACGGAAAATATCGGATCGATAGACAGCTATGCCGGATATTTGAAATCATTAAGGCAGGTATTCGAGGAATGTTACCGGGTTCTGGCAAAAGGACGTTATGTCTGCGTGAATATTTCTGATATCATCAGCAATGGGAGAAAATACCCGATCCACGCGCATTGCATAAGCATACTGCAAAGATGCGGATTCAAGTACGTTGACAACATCATCTGGAAAAAGCCATCTGGCAGAAAAAACGGAAACTGCTCCGGGGCATCGAAGCGTTTCGGTTTGCTCATTCAACACCCTTATCCGATGTACTATTATCCAAACAACACTTACGAGCATATTCTAGTTTTCAGAAAAGGCGATTTCGACTATAAGATGCTTACCCATGACATGAAGGAGGATTCAAAGATCAATATCCGATACGCCAGACTTCATTGGAATACTGACATTTGGGAAATGATGCCCGAAACAAGGAAGGGGCATCCTGCGATGTTTCCGGAGCAGCTCCCGGAAGCCCTGATCAGATTGTACACCTATAGGGGAGAAGCTGTCCTGGATCCTTTTCTGGGAAGCGGGACCACCAGTGCTGTGGCCAAAAAATTGTGTAGGAGTTCAGTAGGGTACGAGATCAATGAGGCTTATCTGGAGCTTATAAAAAAGAAGTCCGGTTACAGCGAGGATCCACATTCCTTTGAAATTATAGTCAAAAAACCTCGAGGTGAAATGATATGAAAAAAGAGTTAGCGGTAGCCCTGCTTTTTGTTGGGTTAAGTTTTGCAACTTTGACCATCCCGCCGGATCAGCCTATCTGTAATCTTTACGGCATGATCCAGGTTCTGGGAACTGTTGCTGGCATTCTGGTTGCTGCTTATGCCGGGTTTATCCTTGCCAGTAGCCATGAGATAATGGAAAAGAATGCGGCCAAGGCCTTGCTGGGCGGTGTGATTATCGGCCTGATAATCATCTGGATAGCTCCTGTGCTTGTGAAAACGCTGGTAAATTCAGCTGGGATATGCGGGTGGTAGATTTGACGCTAGCAGACATAGCAAACGATATAACAATGCTTTCAGCGCTTGCCGGAATCATCATGATTGCATACTCCGGCTTCATGCTGATAACTACCCGTGACCCAGCTATGAAAAACCAATGGAAAGAGGTTATTCTTGGGGTCGTGATTGGCCTTTGCATAGTTTTCATGGCGCCTTGGCTGGCCTCGGTTTTCTCAGGGGGTACCTACTGCGGGTGATGCCATGAAAGAACTCCTATTATTGCTTTTGTGCGGTATTGCATTTGCTGTTCCAGCATGTCCTTACTACCAAAACAAGGACTATGTCGAGGCAAGTAAATACGTCCAGCCTTCAAAGCCTGCAGATACGATTTTGCAATACTGCAATTTTAACTTTGATCCGATTTGCATTCTGGCAAATGCGTTTAATACGACCGAAGACAAGAAACTTTTCATAGCTGAAGCAATAGGCAACAATTCCTATGAAAATATTTTCCAATGGAACCAAAAAATACCTTTTGGAAAATGGTTTAACGTTACAAAAAACTCGAAGAACATCAAGGACGCATGGGTCAGCCTTGCTTATTTCAGCCCCTCGGTTTATGACAATGGCACTTATCTGCTGAATTCAACAAGCAAGATTTTCACAAAAGAGAATTTCACTTTTGTAGTTGATACAAGAAAATTAGGCGGAGATTGTAATGACAATTTTAGGATTTGCGGCTATGATTATTCTGTTTCAACGAAAAACATAAGCTCCAATCTTACTGCGATACTTAGCGTAAAAAGCGAGTATCTTGTAGACCGCTATCATTTGGTAACCCACTGTGATCTTACCGGCTGCTGGGTTACTTGCGATTACTATCGGACGGACAGCTTCAAGGACAGCATAAGCGTTTCTGATTCCAAGAAAATCAAGTATGAAAATTTCACGGTTAAGTCAAATTATTCTGTTGTAGATTACTACAATGGCCTAGCTGAAGTTCTGATAAATGCAAACAACTCCAACGTATATTTTCAGATTGGCAATTCAACTTTTGACAAAACAAATTACACTTATAGAATCCGCTATGAGCTGGAGCCTTACAACGTCCTTGTAAAGGAACTCATTCCAGTAAACAAAACTTCTGAATACGGGTTAAGCATTTTGGAAAGAAATAATTTTGCGTTCAGAATTCTAGCTCCTTACTCTCCAAACTGCTCATTGACAATTCAAGGGCATTTCAACTCCAAAACTATTAGCGGCTGCAACCTCTCCAATCTTGGAAACTCTACCAACTTCGAGAAAGTAGAAATAAAGCAGCCAGCATTTTTTGATTCCCTGCTTTCTCTGACAGAGCTTGGAATCATTTTCTATATTTTGTATCAAATCGGAAAAAATGTGATGCCTCATGCTTAAACAAATATTAGTCTTATTGCTATTGCTACCGCTGGTATTTCCAACATCCATAAATTTTCAGGTTCAGAACCAGTCATGCCCGGATAATGCAAATTTCCTTCAGGTTCTCTATAACCTGCCGACCTGCATAGTGGAGAAATTCTTCAGCTCATTAATCAGCGGCTTTGTTTATGGTGCAACCCAGTTCCTGCAAAACGCCCTGAATTTCATAGTCAAAGGCCCTGACATAACTCTGTTCTGTTCTCCTTACACAAATGTTATGAAAGTCCTGGAAAGCCTTTATTCGCTTGCCTTAATGGGAGTAGGGGCTTATTATATTGCCAGTGCGGCAGAGCCTGAAAAAATGAATGATGCAAAGGCATGGCTACATAGAATAATTTTCATGATTGTTGCTCTGTCGGTTTCATACAGCCTTTTCAGTATGATACTCCAGCTCAATCAATACATAACCAATTCACTCTACGACAACGCATTGGACAATCTGAGCATACAGGCTACATTCTCATCCATAGTATTCGGATTTGTCATATCCTTCAATTTCATTTTAGTGGCAGCACTGACGTTTTTTACTTTGCTGATCCGCTACATAATGATCCCGTTTCTGCTGCTATTATTTCCAGTTGGAATTTTCCTTTACTTCATTCCATACACGAAAAAATGGGGTTCTTTTATGCTCAAATTTATCATCCTTATCGTATTCATGACCAGCATTGACGCGCTGCTTGTTTCTGGATTATCTGCTTTGTTCAGTACAAACGATCCTAACCTTGCAGGCGGCTTTGTTCAGGGCATGAGCCTGATGCTTGGCTTTGGGCTTATCGGCTTTATAAACCTAATAATCTACCTTGTCGCCGTCCTTTCGGTAGTTGGGGAGGGAATGAAAGCAATGGAAGGCGTGCTTTCAATAGCCTGGAAGATTGCCATGCTGGCAGCGTTTTTGTGAGGGGATTAACATGGCTTATGACATTCCAGACGAAATAAAATACCGTGAAAAAATATTCCTGCATTTTGACATAAAACAGCTGGGCTATCTTGTCGCTTTCCTGATCCTTGCAGGGTTGGCTTATAGCCTGCCAATAATGCAGGAAGGGAAGATGATCCTCGCGTTCCTTTTGCTATTGCTTGGGCTAGGCTTTGCGCTTTTTGACCTTGAGAGGAAACTGCTTGACAGATGGAGATATCTGACCAATCCACGTCTAGGAGGAGCGCTTGACAAAAAGATAAGGGCATTTGTAGGCATCAAAAAAATAGAGGACGATGTCATTTACCTGGATAATAAAGAAATGAGGGCAGTAATCCTTGTAAAGCCCCTAAACTTTGAATTGCTGGATGAGGCAAAGCAGAAGTCAATCACATTGAATTACAGGGATTTTCTGAACCAGCTCTCCCATCCAATCCAGATACTTATAAGGACGGTAAATGTGAGCCTTGCGGACTATTTCAGCAACCATGAGGCAAAAATATTGAAAACAAAAGATGAGAGCCTAATCGCATTGTACAACGACTTCAAGGTATATGAAGAGGGCTTCATCAAAGAGCATTTTGTAAAGGAAAGATTGTACTACATCGTCATTCCATACGACCCTGCCGCTTCACAGTACGCAAAGCATCGGACAACTTATAAGAAAGTAGGCTATTCGGAAAAACGGAAGGATGCCCAGCTAAGGGAATTTGACGAAAGGGTAAAAATAATACAGACAAAGCTGGGTAACTGCGGGCTTGTGAGCTATCGCCTCACCACTAATCAGCTCATATCATTGATTATGTCCTATTTTGAGGGCTATATCGAAGTTAATGAGGACTATCTCTGGAGGATTTCAACCTGCGAATTATTCCTGAAGGAGCGTGAGCGAGATGGATGAAGAAAAAGATATTATAATTGAGCATAAAAGGCAAAGGCTTTTTACGCCTGAAGAAGTGGACAGGCTAATTGCTGAAAAGATGAACATAGAAAAGCCAAGAAAAAGCTGGTTTGTATTGCCTGCTTTTCTTACCCGAAAGCATGAAAGGCCAATATCCAAGGATGAGATATTTTCCTATCTCATAACCCCCTCATACGTTGAAATAAGGCCGGATTATGCAAGGATAAACGAAACCTATCATCGGGTTATTCAGGCAGTAGGATACCCCAGAAAAGTTGAGGATGGATGGCTTGGGGCGTTCCTGAACAAAAATGAGAATTACGACATTTCAATCCACCTCTACCCTTCAGTAATAAATGATACGCTCACATTTTTGCAGAATCAGATCATGAAGCAGACTGCTGACTTGATCGCCAGCACTGCAAAAGGAACCCCCAACCCTTCATTGGAGATAAAGCTTGGAGATACGAAAAGGCTTTACGATGCGCTCTATAAGGGCGAAGAAAAGCTGTTCAGAATTTCATTATACATTGACAACAAGGAGGCAACTCTGGAGAACCTGAATCTGCTTACTGAAAAATGCAAGTCCAACCTCAACGGCTTAATGATCATTCCCAAGACTACGAATTACAGAATGTACGAAGGCTTGCGTTCCTGTCTCCCATTAAGCATTGATGACCTGAGCGTCCAGCAGGAGTTTCCAACTTATCCTTTAGCTGCAACGTTCCCTTTCCTTTCATCCTCTGATTCGGATAAAAAAGGCATTCTGTTTGCACATGAAGAAGAGACACTTAACCCGATCTTCATAGATTTTGGGACAATGTCGAACAAGCATTTTTTTATACTTGGGATCAGCGGTTCCGGAAAAAGCTACACTGCAAAATATCTCATGCTTCAGATACTTTTTGCAGAGGCTACCAAGATATTCATACTTGACCCGAACGCGGAATACAAGGAGATCTGCAAGAAATTCGGCGGGGAAAACATTGAGCTTTCAAGAGTTTCAAAATCAATGATAAACATTTTTGACCTTGCAGGCCAGGATCTGGGCAGCAAGCTCCTTACCCTTGTTTCAATATTCGATATAATAGTTGGAGGGCTGAGCGAAAGCCAGAAAGGGGTGCTTAACCGGGTACTGCCCCGCGTTTATGAGCAGAAAGGGATTTTCAGGAACGATCCGGAAACATGGAAAAGAGAACCTCCTACTTTCAGCGAAATGTACGGCGTACTCGGATCACAGCTCAAAGACCTTGAAAAAGCGGATAAAAAGCAATTATCCTCCGATACCAGAAGCGTGCAGGTTCTTATCAACCGCATCGGGATGTATTGCAGGAACGGCTTTTTTGGCTTCATGGATAGGCAAACCGAGATAGACCTGAGGAATAAGTTCCTGAACTTTGACCTTAGCGAATTGCCCCATGCGGTAAAGCCATTGATGATGTTTTTGGTATTGGATTTTATCAAAAGGGAGATTGAAAAAGATAAAAACGCAAAAGTGCTTTTGATAGACGAAGGCTGGGCATTGCTGCGCAGCAAGGAAGCAGAAGAGTACCTGCTTAACCTGATAAAAACATCAAGGAAATTCAATGCCTCGATAGGCTTCATAACGCAGGAGATAGAGGATTTGCTCGGCAGGGAAGGCGGAAAATCCATTCTCAACCAGACTTCGGTCAAAATCCTCATGAAGCAGAGTACCTCAAATATCGACCTTATCAGCGGCGTGCTCAAGCTCAACCGCAACGAAAAAGATTATCTGATAAAATGCACCAAGGGGCATGGGCTTATTATAACCGAGCACGGCAGGCAGAAATTTTTCGCCAAGCCATCGCCAAAGATCCATGATATGATAACCACCGACCCAGAAGAGGTAAGGAATATGAAAACGCCAAAGGATGAACACAAGGAATCGAAAGAAGAGGTAAAAATATTTGATATTTACCAAGGTTTTTATCTCAAAAAGGACTTGACGGAAGATCAGTGCAGGATGCTTGAAAATGAGGAGTATACAGAAATCGAAATCAATCCGTTTGGAAAAGGAAGAGGCCAAAGATATTATGTGACACCACGTCCCAACGAAGGCCCGGTGCATTTCTTTTTCTGCAAGATAATAGAGGCAGAAGCAAAAAAATACACCGACCATGTTGTGTTGTATGCAACGCAGAATCCCGATGTAGTTGTGATGACAAACAACAAGAGGAAAATCTGTTTTGAAGTTGAAACGGGGGTAATGGAAGAAAAGCATCCTGAAGAAACTAAACAAAAATATGAGAAGATTGCACAGGAATATGACGACTGCTATATCCTTGTTACACACAGGGACTGGAAAAAGGATTTTGAGAAATACGGCAAGGTCATACTACGGACAGAGATAGAGAATAAAGTAAAGCAGGTGCTGGGGCAATAATATTAATGGGAGTGATTTTTATGCAAATTCGCTAGTTCTGGCGCCCAGAACTAAAGAACATTAAGGAATCCTTAATGTGCAAAATAAGCTTGTGAATGGTGATTTTGGCGAATTGACGCCCCGCATTAAAGAAACATTAAGAATTGGCTTTTGCTACAAATCATGAGGCAATACTGTTGAACGTCTATTTTTCTCTGCCCTTTTTACGGCCTCCATAAGAACGGATTTCAGCTTGGCATCTATCGCATCGTATGTTTCATTGGCTATCCTCATCCCATTTTGTTGCAGGAACAGCTTCACCCGCCCCGCCGTTATCAAATGCTTTTCTTCCATCTTAAACACCCCCATCTTTCAGTTTGATGAGCTTGAAGCCCGGACTATTTCCTCTTTGGATAAGCTTTGTCTCAATTATTCCTTTGCGTTCCAACCCAATCACGTAATTGAATATCTGCCGCCTGCTTATCCTAAGTTTTTTCTGAAATAGCCAATACAATTCAGATGAGGTTATCTGGCCGCTTTTCAAAATTTCAACAATGAGAAGCTCCTCTTCTCTCAAAATTGGTTCTTTTGCATTAATCAGTTTATTTATTTCTTCGATATCTTCCAATGAAAGAACTACATTGCCTTTTGCCTCTGCGTGCTTGGCACTTTTCCATAGAAGCTCAACAGCGAATTTTCCATTGCCATTGTTATCAGAAGCCAATTCTGCTATTCTATCCAAAGATTCGTCTTTGTAGGAATCTTCAATCAGTCCGGTCTCGGCTCTCCTTTTCAACAGTCTAAACAATTGTTCCTTATTATAGCCCTTTATCTCAAAGGGAGTAAAACGAAGGTGATCCCTTATTCTTGTATGAACTCTTGAAAGGACGTGCCTATCGTCAGATATGCCAACAACGCCAAATAGCGCCTCATCTGGGGCTATTCTGGTAATGTTATGGAGCACTCTCGTATCATCCCTGTGAACAAGGCCATCTATCTCGTCAAGGACTAGCATAACTGGAGTTTTTTGGTATTTCATAAGCTCGATAATACGGTCAAATATCTCATCAGTCGCCCTTCCTCTTCTTGATACCGGTTCGCCTAATGCATCGGCTATTCTGGTGAATATAGCCATTGAGGTGCTATGGTACCAGCAATTCACGTACAGGGATAAAACTCTCGGATTGTAAAGTTTCAGCTGATCCAAAACGTGCTTTATCATCGTTGTTTTCCCAGATCCAGCAGGCCCATGCACAAAAAGGTTTTCGCATGAGCTTCCATGCGCTATTGGTTTTATCGCGGCAATAAGTCGATCTTCATACTCTTTTCTGCATAAATTTTCATGTCCCAAAGTCTGTGCCATCAAGGCAGTTTCATTTTTGATTATCCTTGCATTCAGTCCGGTATACTGGAAATGCGGTTCCATACACCTCTGGCCTCATGCAAAGCATTGTTGTACATGAATGACTATTGTGGCAAATGTTGTATTTATATCTATGTCTCATTTTGGGGTTAATTTTTAACCTTTTTGATACAATTGTATCATTATGGAACAATTGGATGATGTAGATTGGAAGATAATCCACGAATTAAAGCGTGATTCGAGGCTGTCGGCTAGGGAGCTCTCCAAGATAACAAAGTTTTCCTCTGCAACAATCAATAGGAGAGTCCGCAAACTGGAAGATCTTGGTATAATTGAGGCTTACACACTCGCATTGAATTATGAAAAACTTGGAAAAGAAACTTCCGCCTACGTCTTGGTTAGGACAAAACCTGGAGCCGATTACACGTCAATGATGAAGGATATGACCAAACGGGAAGAGGTTGAAGATATAGGCGCAATAGCAGGCGAATTTGATATCATCATTAAAATCAGAGTTGCAAGCATCAAGGAATTGGATCAGTTTGTTTTCAATTATCTTAGAAAATTCCCAGATATTACTCAGACACAAACGCTTATCGTTATGAGAGGATGGAAATAGTTAATCCCTCACGAAAAAGACCCTTGATTTTTTGATAACCTTTTTAATCTTCTTTGAATTTTGGATCTTCTCAATTATTTCAAGATATGAGTTTACCGTATTTGTGTGCAATTTTGTTTTGCAAACTATCTGATGAACACTAACCGGTTTATCGGCAATGAACTCAAGGATCTTGTTTACTGCATCAACAATCTTAGCCACGAAGGTAAATCTCAAATCCCGCATAAATACCTTAAATGACACAGTGTATTTTTCCTTTCCTGCCAACCTCTCAGACGATAGAGTAAGGAAATTCTAAGGAAATTTGAAGGAATTAGGCCTTAATTCGCATTTTGCCCTGAAATGCTGGAAAGTCTTGGGATTTGGGCTTTGATTCTTCAATTTGACAGGATTTTATCAAATTTTACAAGAGAGAATAAATAGTCCAAATTGCCTAAAATTTTCATGGAAGACGATGATAAGGAACTGGAAAAGTTTTTGCCACAGTGGTATTTGGAAATGCGAAAGCTAGCAAAAAAATCAAAAAAGAAAGATCAATGAACCAGCTGTTTATCTAGCCCAAGTTTGGCCATTAGTTTTGTTGTAAACTCTCGGTACTCTTCATTTTCCCAGAGTTTGTTATTGATGTAATTGCCGGTTTGTATCTCATGCTCTACCTTGGCAAGGAATTTTTCATCTAAAGGCAAGCCGCATTTTATGCAGAATTTCGCTATTGGTGAATTGTGCTCTTTGCATCTTTGGCAAATCCGTACTTTCATCTTATCCTCTTGCTCATCTTCTGGTTTTGCCAAACCGTGCAATTTCAGCAAGGCATTATCAACATCTCTGCCGCTAAGGTGTACATATGTGGCGGCCATATCAGACCCTTGAACCCATCCAAATAACTCTTTCATCTGCGCCTCCGTAAGTTTTCCAGCTAAAGCAGTTGCCCTTGAGTGCCTAAACAAATGTGGGTGTATTTTTTTCCTGATCCCGGCCTTTATTGCAAGATCCTTGAGGGATTGGTACAATGTGCCGTAGGCTAACGTCTTCATGCCGCAGTTTTTGTTTCTCCAAGTTGATGGCCACAAGGGTGCATCAGGATCAGAAGATCTTGGATAAATATTGATCCATGAGCCAAGAATTGGTGCGGAGCTTATCACTCTTATGCGTCTGTCGCCTGTTTTTCCGGTAACTCTAAGAATAGCCCCATGTTGATCAAATTGCACGTTTTTCATTTGTATTGATAATAGCTCTCCGATCCGGCAGCCTGCTTCATACAACGTCAAAATCAGCGCCTTGTCCCTAAGGTTTTGGGCCATGTTGGCTAATTTCAATATCTCATCTTCGGTAAGCAGTTGCTCGGGCAGTTTGTGGTTTTCGTTTTTAAGCTTCAGGCCAAGCCATCTTATTTCCGGAGGGAAAATCTCGTCATTGCCCAAAAGCCATTTGTAGAACATTTTTAGGACTACCTTGTAGTCATATTTTGTATGCTCGGCATAGTTGACATTGGCCTCCAAGTCGCCAATGAGGCCTATCAAATCGTCTTTTGTTGCCTGCCTATAGGGCTTATTCAGCCATTTTGCCATGTTCCTAAGGCAATAAACTATTTTTGCTACCCGGCCGTGTCCTGAGCCTTTGGCAAGCCGCACCTTCGTAAAAGATACTATATCCTGTTTATTTTCTTCGCAGATATGCTCTTGCCTTAGCATACCTAACGCCCCCTCAAGCCTCTTGGGGTAATTGTACAAATCCAGTTTTCCCATGTGCACCACTCCAACAAAAGGGCTATTTTAATTTTGTTGCGAAATTTGACAGAATACTGTCAAATTCGGGTGCGTCCTCAGGTCTAATAGAATTGCAGGGAGCAGGATTTTCAAGCATTTTTTTGGTGCAGCTTTTTAGGCATCCCAAAAAAGGTGCATTTGAACCTGCGAAGGCACTAAGCCATTGGACGTTTCCTACCGATTTGACCTTTCTGTTCTCTGGACTTTTGGGAT
>JACRGD010000005.1 GCA_016212525.1 Microcaldota archaeon
CATTTACGCAGTCGGTCAGGTCATGGGTGCAGAAACTCGAGCCAGAGCAACTGTCTGGGCTACTGCAATGCTCTTAGGTGCATTGATCGCAGGAGTAATTTACGTCTTAGTACCTCCAATCCTTCAAGCTGTTGTTGGTGGTGGAACTTCCGGCGTAAGTGTTGCATGCCAATAAATTCTTTATTTTCTTTTATTCTATTTTTCTTCTAATTCTTCTTCCATCTCAACGACTGCTTTATAAAACTTCTAATCTATGTCTAGTTCATGGATCTTGCAGTAGATGAAAATATGCCGATTCTTAAGAAAAATCGGCTTAGTACTGGGATTAGCGACCTGGATCTGATTCTCGAGGGCGGTCTAATTAATCCTGCCAATATAATGCTCATCGGACCAAGCGGGCTTGAAAAGAATGCACTTGGTTATCATTTTGTTTCTAGTATTTCTTATGGTGAAGCCGGCGTCATAATCTGCGGTCAAAAATCCCCTTCGGAGATTATCGATAAGGCCGCTTCCTTCGGCGTCGATCTTAAGAAAAAAAACATTTACTTTGTTGATTGTTACAGCTCGACATTAGGCAAAACTTACGAGAGCACTGATCGTATAAAGGTCGTGCCGGGTCCCGGTGCACTTAATGACCTTTCGCTCGCATTAAACGAAATAATGCGCGAGAACACGGGTAAAAAACTCCGTGTTGTTTACGATACTCTCTCATCATTTGCTCTCTATAGTGCCCAGGATTCTATTCGGAAATTTCTAAGTGTGGTTGGAGGTCGTCTAAAGACCGCCGGTGCAACTACGCTATATTTGGTTGATGAAGGCGTTCACGACCGAACCTTACTCGGACTGCTTGAGCAGGCGATGGATCGAAAGCTAATTATCTCGGATCAATCCGGGAAACTCTCGATTACTCTTCCCGATGTTGAAATTCCGATTCCGATCAAAATGGGCCCTGCCGGCCTTAGTGTTGTTTAGGTGAAAATATGGCTCCCGAAATCGACTCTTTATTAAACCAACTCAAATCCAAAGGTATCGAAAGCGCCCTAGTTCGGGTGGATGGTGTTCTGGTTCAGACCACGATGGCCCTTAATGACTCGTCCGTATCTTTGTTAACCGGGCTCTTTACCTCTTCAGATGCGCTTTGCAAACGCCTTGGTGATTCGCAAAAACAGATCCAGTTGTCTCTTGGAGACTCTCTTTTGATCATAGTTCCGCTTAAAAATCACTTCCTCTGTGGTCTTATCAAGAATCCTGAAGATCGAAAATATGTCGTGGAGATGGCAGATTCTCTTAAGGCCTATTTGTGATCTTAATGGATTATGAAAAACTTCTTTCTGCTTTCGATTTTGCAGAGCTTCGTATCGAAAAATCATCTGAGCACTCTTTCCGGCTTACTGAAGATCAGATAAAACACGCCTTTGGTTCTTCCTATGGCATAAGTGTGCGCATTCTTGAGAATGGCTCCTGGGGGTTTGCTTCTGCCAATTACGGCGAGGATGTTAAAAATCTTCTTAAGCGGGCTAGAAAAATTGCATCTTTATCTAAGGGCAAAATCAGGATCGATCCGGATCTGGAAATAAACAAAAAATCCGTTGGTTCAGTTTCCTCGTCGCTCGATTTTGATTGCGCTCTTTCCAATCTCAAGGAATTACTCGCAGATCTTAAGGGCCCAAAAATCACTTCCCGTACTGTTTCCTGTTCTGATTCTACTTCCATTAAGCAATATTACAATTCTCTGGGATCTAGGATTGTAGAAAAAAGCGCTCGCTCATATCTTTCTGCGGGTGCGGTCTCAAAAGACGGAACCAACGTCCAGAAAGGATCGACTCGCAGTTGGTCCAAATCGGGTTTTGATGATCTCGACTTTTCGATTGCAACTGAGGCACGGTCCATGGCACTGCGTTTACTTAATGCCAAATCTCCACCTAAGGGTCGATTCACGGTGGTTCTTGATCCTGAGATGACTGGTGTCTTATCACACGAGGCGGTTGGTCATGCGAGTGAGGCTGATTCGGTCGTGGATAATGAATCTCTTCTAAAGGACAAGGTCGGATCGAAAATCGGTAACGAAAACGTTACTATAATTGATGATCCCTCTGCATCTGATTTTGGTTTCTATCAATTTGATGATGAAGGTGTTAGGGCCAAACCCACCGTGCTTGTTCAGCAAGGTGTCTTTTGCAACTATATAAATTCTCGAGAAAGCGGTTATTCTCTTGGTATTCCATTAAACGGGCATGCCCGGGCTGATGGTTATGACAATGTTCCTATAGTTCGGATGAGTAATACCTATTTCCAGAGCGGTAAATTCTCCAAATCAGATGTTTTTGATGTCAAATCTGGTGTTTATCTAAAGGGTATGAAAGGCGGAAGCGTCGATATATTTACTGGCGGTTTCATGTTCAAGGCCCAGGAAGCATACTTAATCGATCGGGGTGAACTGGGCCAGATTTTGCGGGATGTAACGATTAGCGGTAACATCCTCAAGACGCTCTATTCCATTGATGCTGTTGGCAGAGATTTTGGAACGAGCCCTGGTATCTGTGGCAAGTTCGGTCAGCATGCTCCTGTAAGCGATGGCGGTCCACATATACGCATAACTAATCTGGCAATCGGCTAGTTTGGGTTCGGTTGTATGGACCTCTATTTCTTATTAGTTCTGATTTTTGGAGGTCTTTTTGTCGGTTTTCTGATCGGCCTTCTTCCTGCTCTCCACTACTCGCTCCTTATCGGCCTCCTTCCTCTTTTGGGCCTTTCGGGTTTTGAATCTGCAATAGTTCTGCTATCTATCTTTCCATCTTACTTAGTTTCCTCGTCTATTTTCTCGATTTTCTTTTCTGTTCCTAAAGGTGAGAATCCAACCTCGCTTCTTCCAGGTCAGCGTTTGATTCTCTCTGGGGAGGGCGGACTCTTGGTTCGTACGATTGTTATTTCCTTTATTGCCGCAACGCTCTTCTCGCTTCTCCTCTTTCCTCTTTCTTCGTTATTCTATTCCACTACATATTCTCTTGTTCGGCCTTATCTGGGCTACTCACTTATTCTGGCCTCCATTTTTCTAATCGCCCGCTCCAAAAATCTTCTTTTGGGTCTTCTATTGTTCCTGTCCGCTGGTATCTTTGGAAAATTCGTTTTTACTTTGGGACTTTCGGACCCTTTCCTGCCTCTTTTTACTGGGCTTTTTGCAGTTCCAGCACTGCTTCTTTCTGGTGATGTCAATCTCGCTACATCTGCAGAATCCGGCTCTTTAGCTTCTCAATCTTCCTCTTCATCCTCGTCCTTTGTGGCTTTAGAAAAATCAGATCTCAAATCTCTGCTTTCATATTCTCTTTTGGGTACGTTGCTTTGCATGATTTCGAATCTTTTTCCTGCTATTGGTTCTTCTGGTCAGATTGCTGCTTTTGGGTCGCTCCTGGTTCCTTTTTCGAGCGTCAATTATCTCGCTACTGTGAGTGCAATTACAGTATCCCAGGTCATCTTTTCCTTTTCATCTTCTCTTTCAATAGACAAATCCCGAATCGGTGCGATCGAGAGTCTTTCTAAATTCAGTTCCATTTCCGATAACCTTTATCTCTTTATTGGATTGTTTGTTTTTGGTCTTTTTCTCTCATGTATCCTCTCACTGTTTCTCTCGCGTAGGCTATCTGGCTTTGGAACTCTGGAATTTTCCAAATTAAGCAAATTTATCCTTCTATATCTGCTCATTTTGGTTTTCTATCTCTCTGGCTTTTGGGGTCTTTTGGTGCTGGTCGTTGGTTCCCTGATCGGCTATCTGGCGATAAAATTCGAAATAGAGCGCATTTTACTTATGGGTTGCCTTATTGTACCGACGATATTACTATTACTCTGAATGTTTTGTTGTTTGCCTGTTCTAGATAGTTTTTAATAATGTTTCGTTATCTATAGTTATCAACAGTTATTAGAGGTTATGCCTATGGAAGATGTTACACTTAACATTCACGTAAATGAGTATACGAATAGGGTTCTTGGTGTAATTAAAGAGATGTTCGGTCTCAAGAACAAATCCGAGGCCCTCAACAAATTTGTTGAACTCTATGGAGACGAGTTCATATCTCAAGATGTAAAGGAAGAAGTTGTAATGGAAATAGTTGAATCTGCGAAGACTCATATTAGGAAGCATGGTATGCGTAAGATGTCTATATCTGAACTTAAGGCTCTATCCGGCGTAAAAAGTTAATTCGGGCGCTTAAATGACCTTTAGTTTCGATCTTTCTGATTCTTTGAGCGAAGTGCTCTCAAAACTAGCCAAACTAGATCCAAGGCGTGCCGAATTGATCTATAAAAAAATTCGACAAATAATCGAAAGCAGCGATTCTGGAATTGAGCACTATAAGAATCTTAGGTATAACCTATCTGATTACAAAAGAGTTCATATCGATCGGAGTTTCGTGCTCATATTTCAGGTTTTTAAGACCGAAAAGCACATTCTCTTTATCTCATTTGATCATCACGATAAAATCTACAAGCGATGAAACTCTGTTTCTGGCCTCTTTTTTTCATTTCCCATATTCGTCGAAAGTTCTGATCGTAAGTTCTTTCTTCTTTATTTTTATCATGGCTTTTAGGAGTTCCTGGGCAGTCTGTACATTTGTAATGCATGGTATTCCGATCTGTATGCACTGTCGTCTCATTTTAAATCCGTCTGTATTGGATCTGCCTCCTTTGGTTGGCGTATTTATGACAAGCGAAATCTGGCCGGATTGGACCAGCTCAAGTATGTCTGGTTTTCCTGTACCTATTTTGGGTATTGCAACTGTTTCTTCTATTGATCCGACTGTTCCAAAGGTCCCATATATTCTATATCCTAATTCCCGAAGCAATTTGGCTATCTTTGGTGCCTCTTTTTTATCCTCGTCTCGAAGGCTCAAAAATGCTGCTCCTGTTGGCGACGGCCTAATTCCTGCTGCCAAAAGTGCTTTATAGTAAGCAGTTTCAAAATCTCGGTCTATTCCCATCGTTTCTCCGGTACTTCTCATCTCTGGTCCAAGTGCTGTATCTGTTCCTGAGAGTTTGAGGAATGGGAAAACGACACTCTTTACGCAATAGTGTGTCTTTAGATCTCTTACTTCGTCCTTTATCGTTCCGCCTAACATCGCCTTTATTGCGATCTTTGTCATTGGAACATCGATTGCCTTACTTACGAATGGTACTGTTCTGCTTGCTCTGGGATTGGCCTCAAGCACATATGTTTTTCCCTCTTTTATGACATATTGCATGTTGACAAACCCGACTACGCCAAGCTCTTTTGAGATTCGTTTTGTGTACTCTATGAGTGTTTCCTTGTCTTTGTCTGTTAGTCTTATTGCTGGAAGTACTATGTTGGCATCTCCAGAATGGATTCCTGCCGGCTCTATATGTTCCATTATGCCGCCTATAAACATATTCTTGCCATCTGAAACCGCGTCAACTTCACACTCGATCGCGTTGTCAAGGTACTTGTCAATCAAGACTGGCCGTTTCTGGCTCACCTCGACCGCTTCGTTAATGTATCGTCGGAGCTCCTCGTCGTTTCTTACTATTTCCATCGCCCGTCCGGCGATTACGTAACTGGGCCGGACAACTACTGGATATCCTATTTTTCCCGCCGCTACAAGTGCCTCTTCTTCGCTCTTTGCAACGCCGTTTTCTGGCTGGAGTATCTTGAGTTTTCCTAGTAGCGATCTAAATCGTTCGCGGTCTTCGGCAAGATCTATTCCGTCAAACTGGGTTCCTAGGATCCTGACTCCTTCTTCGGTTAGTCGCTCTGCGACATTGAGGCTAGTCTGGCCTCCTAGTTGGACTATTACTCCTAGGGGCTCTTCGTTTTCGACAATATTCATGACGTCCTCGAATGTGAGGGGTTCAAAGTAGAGCCGGTCGCTCGTATCAAAGTCCGTACTGACTGTCTCTGGATTGTTGTTAATCATAATGCTCTCATATCCAAGTTTTCTCAGTTCCATTGATGCATGTGTGCAGCAATAATCGAACTCGATACCCTGGCCGATTCGAATTGGACCAGATCCGACAATTACGATCTTCTTGCCCTTGGTTTTTACTGATTCATTTTCCATCTCGTATGTTGAATAGTAATATGGTGTAATGGCTTCGAATTCGCCTGCACATGAATCGACGATCTTATATCCGGGAATTATTCCCATTGATTTTCTTGTTTTTCTAATTTCCCGCTCTGTTCTTCCAGATAAGTCTGCGATCTGCTGGTCGCTAAATCCAGCCGTCTTCAGTTCGCGCATAAGTTCCTCTTTTAGCGGTTCTTCTCTAGCTCTCTTTTCAAGCTCAACTAGTTCTTCAAGTCTATTGAGGAACCAGACGTTTATTTTTGTAAGTTCAGATAATTCCTTAGCTTTCTTTCCCGATCTAAGTGCTTGGAGAATTGCAAATATTCGCAAGTCAGTTGCTGGCATAAGGTGTTTTTCCGGATCGATCTCTTTTGGTATTTTTATTTCAAGGCTTCTAAGTGCTTTGTTGAATGCTTCTTTGAATGTTCTTCCGATTGCCATTACTTCGCCGGTGCTCTTCATCTGAGTTGTTATTCGTCGGTCGCTCTTTGGGAATTTGTCAAATGGCCATCGGGGAATTTTTATTATGATGTAGTCCAGCGCAGGCTCGAACGCCGCACATGTTCCTGTTATTTTATTTTGTATTTCGTCAAGAGTATATCCAAGGGCTATTTTTGTTGCCACTCGTGCAATCGGATATCCTGTTGCCTTTGATGCAAGTGCAGATGATCGTGAAAGTCTGGGATTGATTTCTATTACATAGAATTCTCCATTTTTCTCATTGAATGAAAATTGGACATTGCAGCTTCCTTTGATTCCGACTGCATTTACTATTTTTATGGCGGCGTTGCGTAGCGTCTGATGATCACGATCGCTCAATGTCTGTGATGGGGCCACTACTATGCTTTCCCCAGTATGTATTCCCATCGGGTCGAAGTTTTCCATGTTGCATATTATCTGGCAGTTTCCCTTACCATCCCGAATGACTTCATATTCGAATTCGCCCCAGCCTAGAACACTTCGCTCGACTAGCGCTTCTTTTGTTGCACTAAGTCGTAATGCCAGCTCGCAGATTCTTCGGAGTTCTGTTTCATCTGCTGCCATTCCGCCGCCTGTTCCTCCAAGTGTATATGATGGCCGGATTATTACCGGATATCCGTTTGATTTGGCAAATCCGACTGCACTTTCTATATCATGAACTACTCTTCCTGGAAGTATCGGAATTCCGATCCTTTCCATAAGTCCGTTGAATTTTTCCCGCGATTCGGCAAGTTCAATCGAATCCGAGTTCGTTCCAAGAAATTCCACTCCATATTTCTTGAGTATTCCTTTTTCTTCAAGTGCACACGATAAATTCAGGGCCGTCTGGCCGCCGACAGTTGCCATAAGTGCCTGGGGTTTTTCTTTTTCGATTATCTTTTCTAGTATCTCGATATTTAGTGGCTCAATGTAAACCCGGTCTGCAGTATCCTTGTCTGTTTGTATTGTCGCAGGGTTCGAATTTACAAGAACTACTTCAATTCCTTCTTCTTTTAGAGCTCGGCAGGCCTGAGTTCCGGAATAGTCAAATTCCGCACTCTGGCCTATAACTATCGGTCCGCTTCCGATGACTAATACTTTTTTGAGCTCTTTTTTTGGCATTTCACTTTCCTCCAATTACTCCGTGAAGGTTGTTTCCATGTTCCGCTCTCCACTGTGTTATCTGGACACTAAGGTCCATCATGAATCGCGATCCCTCGACAAACATGTCTCGTGCCAATTCCTGCTTGGATCTTTCTTTGAGTTTTTGCTTCTCTCCAGACCACAATTCGTCAAATGCGCTAAGTACCATACTTCCAACGTAATTTGAGAATACTTCTGGCTTATCAAGTGGCAATACAACGTGCATTTTTTCCAATTGATCAGGGTGCGTTTCTTTTGTCATTTTAACATAGCAGTCATAGCATGAGTGCTTCTCCATTTGAGCCATGCCTTTTGGAGATTCCATTTCTGCTGAGCAAAAACTGCATTTTACTTTTACTGTTTCTTCTTTGTGGTTTTTTTCTTTTCCATCGTTTTGTGTGTTTTCCATTTTTTCCATCTCCTTGCGAACTGCATACTTATGCGGCTCGCCCTAAATCATTTTCATGAATTTGTCGAATAAGTATCTCGAATCGTGGGGTCCGCTCTGGGCTTCCGGGTGATATTGTACACAGAATATGTCTTTATTTTTGTTACAAAGGCCTTCTATTGTTTTATCATTTAAATTTGTGTGGCTTACTTCAAAGCCCTTGGGAACTTTGCCCACTGCAAAGCCGTGATTTTGGGTTGTTATTGCTATTTTGTCTAGTTCTATGTCCTGTACTGCGTGATTTGCGCCCCGATGGCCGAACTTTAGTTTATATGTATCTCCACCAAATGCATGTGCGATTAGTTGGTTTCCAAGACAAATACCAAACATTGGTCGATATCCTTCCAACTCCCGTATCAGTTTGTGGACTCCTGTTAATATGGCTGGGTCGCCAGGTCCGTTGGACAGTACTATTCCGTCTGGTTCGAGTTCCTTTATTTCCTGGGCACTAGAACTGTGCGGCATCAGGTACACTTTCGAATCTCTTTTAGCAAGCTGGTCTATTATTCCATGTTTTACTCCGAAATCGATTAATGCGATTTTGCGTTTCCCTTTCCCGTGTGTCTGGGTTTTTTTGGTCGATACCTGGGCTACAAAATCGATTGAAGAGTAGTCGAAATTAAGTTTTTCAAGTGCTTTTTTGACATTTATTTTATCCTCTTCAGGGGTTGTTATGATTGTTGCTGGCATGACTCCTTTTTCGCGTATGTGCCTTACGAGAAATCTGGTGTCAATTCCGCTGATTCCTGGTATTTTTTGTTCTTTTAGGAATTCATCGAGCGATTCCTGAGCTTCTCGATGTTGATATTCTTGGCTTAACTGTCGTACGACCAGTCCGCTCTGGTGTATTTTTGGGCTTTCTCGGTCTTTGCCGTTTATGCCGTAATTTCCTATCAACGGATATGTGAGAATTAGTATCTGGCCTGCGTAGCTGGGGTCTGTTAGCATTTCCTCATAACCCATCATGGATGTATTAAATACGAGTTCACCTGATCGCTCTCCAATGGCTCCAAAACCCGTGCCGTATAACACAGTCCCATCTTTAAGGATAAGCGCAGCTTTCATATAATTTCCCCGCAAACTCAGAACTAGGTATCTATAACACAACTGGCATTTATAATTGTTGTGTGTTTGAGTGTTTTCATTCTCATCTTTAAGCCGCTTCTTCAACGCAATATGGCGGTATTATTATTCCTTCTCTTGCTGCGATTTTAAGTATGTCTGCTTTCATTTTTTCAAAATCTATGTATCTCTGAGTGTGATCAAACCTCATCGCTTTTTCAATAACTGGCCAAAATGGTGTTTGGAATTTTACCGGATTTGTATTAGTTGAATTTTGTCCCGTCTCTGTACGGTATACATCTTCCCCTTTTAATATTCTATATAATATTGTTCCAGCTGAAAAAATGTCATATCTTCTTCCGCTGTTTCTTTTTTGTAATATTTCTTCCGGAGGGCAATGTTCTGTAGTTGTTTTTGGTATCTCTTGGTATATCTCTGTGGCAACATCCCTTTTCCTTCGGCTTCTTGCCACTCCAAAATCGGTCAGCGTCATTTGTTTGCCCAGTATAAAATTGGCTGGTTTTAGGTCTCTATGAACTACTCCGTATCTGTGTGCTCCTTCATGAATCGCATCGAGCATTTCTAAAAATAGGCTGATCTGTTGGCCTAGTGTTAATTGAGGATTCAATGTTATTTTATCCGCACTCTCATAAGGACGATATTCCATTGTTAGTTCTGCTCGTTTTTCATCAAATCCTATTGGTTTTGGGATTCGGGTAGCTCCTAACCTGTCTAGTTCAGTCATGATCTCAAATTCGTGTTTCAATACTCTTTTTAATGGGGGTATTATTTCTCCAGATACTTCTGCAGCATTTACTCTTTTTACTACTACTCCTCTGCTTAACTCAACTATGCTATTATCTCTAAAAAGTATTCTGTCTGTATTTGGCTGTTCTTTTAGTTCCATTTTGCCAAATAGGAGTAATTTTTTACTTGCCATTAATATACATTATTTATCAATAATCTATATAATTACTTGTTTTTGCTCTTCGTTCTGAGCGTCGCCTTTTCTATTTCACAAACGCCTCTTTGCCCATCCCAGTTTTTACTCGTTTTCAGGATTTCTATCCTCTTTTTGAAAAATGGAGCGTCGGTAACGTAAGTTTCGCCCTCGCCACCCTCTAAGAATGGATGAACTCCCTTTACGTTCGCCTCTATTATTTTCATATATGGCTGATCCAGAAATTTTTCATCAAGTCCTTCTGCCGCTACTGCCATGACCTTTATTTCAAAATATTTTAGTAGTTCTGGCAATAGTTGATCGCCTAAATCCTTGTGCCAAAGCGGAGCAAACGTTGGTATGTCCAACTCTTCTCCGATACGATCGATTCTGCGGCGCTGATATTCGCTGGCTATTGCACCGGCAACTATTGCCTTCGCACCCATTCGCTTAAACGTTTCCTTGAGTTTTTGGTGCCAGTTTTCTTCAGTTGTTTTGACAAAAATCTGCTTGAGTCCAAGTGCTTTGGCCTGAAGCTTCGTTTTATCTACGTTTGGATGGTGAAACATCATCGAATACTCTGGTGGGATGACACTGACCAGTACCGGTTCAAACCCCTGAAAAAGAGCCCAGAAGGTAGCAAAAACAGAATCCTTACCGCCTGAAAACAAGACCGCGACTTTCATGTTACTCCTCTGCTCTTATCTACTAGTAGCATATATACGGCGTCCTGGTACTTTCCATCGTGAAGAACCCAGTTTGGAAAACGTGCGATCTCTCTAAACCCAATTTTGTGATAAAGATTCTGAGCGATTTTGTTTTCATCAAAAACTCGAAGGTAGATATTTTTGGGTTTAAATTTTTTCCTTGCCAGTTCTATAATTTCTCGTAGAAGTTTTTCTCCAAGTCCTTTACCTCTGTACTCTTTTCTTAGTGCCAGTCCTATTTCGACATTTTGATCATTTTTCCACATCTCCTTTTTAGCACTGCAATTTCCCGCATGTCTTTCTCCATCCCAGACGCATAGCAATATTTCTTTTCCTTTTTTGACATTGGATAGACGTTCTTTGAACCAGACTTTCTGCTCTTTCATAGTTGGTTTTTTATTAATTAGAAGAAATGCGTTTTCGTCAATTAGTTCTGATATGAAATCTAAATATGCCTTTATCGAATCGCTTTTTTTGGGAGGTCGAATTTCAAGTCCCTTGAACATCATAATTCCATCCTCATTGCAGGTTATTTCTGTCCATTTTCCTGTTTGGTTTTGCTTCTTCCATTTGGCAAGGTCTCTAATAGTTCGTCCGGGTGTACTTTGTATCTCTTTGCAAGATTTTTGGCTATCTCGCCCTTTTCCTTTCCGCTCTGGGCCGGAATGAGTATCATCTCATCTTCGAGTTTCTCTTTTGCGATCTGAGGTGCAATTACAATTCGCTCTGCCTTTTTGCCGACCTTTAGTGCGAGCGTCATATTCCTAAACCATCTACGTTCACCTAGAATTGCGAAAGCACCAGACGGAACAAATCCGCCGCTTATGTTTTTTGTAAGCTGTTCCTTCTTTACACAATATACATCAACCGCAGCATTCCCATTCTTCCATCCATTGGAATAGCTAGCCGCCATCTGAGCACATTCTGAAAGCTCCTCTTCGCTGGCTTTCTTTCCGTCTTTAAGTACGAATACTGCTCCTCCTTGTATGTCTGCATGGAAAAAAAGGTCTTCATCGGTCATCTGTTTCGAAACTATGAGGTCGTTCTGCTGTGCATTTCTTCCGCCGATCATGAGTCTTCCCTGCTCATTTAGGTAGTAGTGGAATTTCTCGAACCATTGTTTCTCGCGCTTTATTCGAATGTTCTTTTTCTTTTCTGTTTTCTTTGCCTTTTCGATCTCTTTTTGGGTTTCTTTTATTGCCTCTTCTATCCCCTTTAATTTCTCCCTGCTGTCTTTTGCCTTATCATAATAATATGCAGCATTTTCGTGCACATTTTTTTCAAAGAAAATCTTGATCTTCATGTATTGTCTCCTTGTCTTATCGCAGTGCTTCCATTATGAGTATGTCTGTGGGATTTAAATCGTCCGTTATTATTTTTCCCCGGTCCAGTTGAACGTGAGCTAACTCTGTTTTGTATTTGTTTTCGAATTCGCTTATGTTCCGATCTGTTGCTATGAGCATTATGTTCTGTCTTTTTTCATAATCTTTGTTTGTCGGAAACAACACTATCTTCCTGTAGTTATTGGCAAACGTTTTGTATATGCTTTGAAAGAGTTCGCTTCGATCTCCTTGTATGCTCCCGATCACATTCACTACTACTATAGCGTCTGTAGTTCCTTTCTCCTTTAGTTGTTTTAGAAATTCATCGCTTGTCAGATGAAACGGTACGCTTTTGCCCCGATAAGTGTCGATTATGATAAAATCATATCTCTGATCTGTCTTTTCTATGTATCTGCGGGCATCTTCGATTACTATTTCTGTTCTTTCATTCTCTGTCAGATTAAAAAATCGCTTTCCAACTTCTATTGTTTTTTCATCTATCTCGACTCCGGTAACTGTGGCATCTGGTTTTGCCTTAAATATTCCATCAATAATTGTTCCCGCAGCAACTCCTAACATGAGCACTTTTGGCGTTTTTCCCATTAGTTCATATGTTTTTTGGGTTTGTTTTTCATACTCAAAAATTGCTTTTCCACCTACTCCGTGTCCGCTACTGATCGCATTGTCCAGAAGTAATATTCTGCTCGATTCATTGAAGAAATCTCCATCAAGGACCCGAATGTGGTAATATGGGCTTTCTCCCTCGTAAACGGTCGTTCCTTTGTATATCTCGATTGGTGCGGTTGCAACTGAAAGTGTCATTAAAAAAATCAGTACGATTGTATATTTGGGACTGTTCATTTTTATTGCCTTTAGGTAAATCCCAAGTAATGCCATTATGATCCCTGTTCCGATGAAGATCCATTTGACTGGAAGATTCGGGACTAAGATAAAACCCGTTCCAAGAGTTCCAAGGATGCTTCCAAGCGTCGAAACTGCAAATACTCTCCCTGAATTTTCACCTTCCTTGCCTGCTTTTGATGTAAGCTTGATTATGTAAGGCGATACAATTCCGTATGTTGCTGCTGCAGGGAAGAATATGAGACTGGTCAATATGCTGGCCGTTGTTATGTCCAATATTGCTGCCAGCGGGCCTACAAACGTTCCCAAAAGATATGCCAAAAAAGTCGTAATCGAACAAATTATGAAAATTTTTCCAAGTCCTTCTTTAGTGGGATTTTTATCTGCCATCTTGCCGCCATAGTAATACCCTAGACTAAGTGCACCCAGTACGCTTGCAATTACTGCCGCCCAGCTAAATATTGTGTTTCCTATATACGGGGCCGTGAGCCTGGGTCCTCCAATTTCAATTACCATAAGGCAAAATCCGGATATGAATGATGCTATTAGTATCTCTTTTTCCTGTTCCATACTATCGTTCATATTTGATTAGGCCTTTATACTTTTGTTTTCTAATCTCCTCATGTCCTCCCTTTTAATCAAAGATACGACTGTTCTTCTTCCTACTGGCTCCGTTTCCGGGCACCTCTATGTTGATGAGGATAAAATTTCCGACATCGGTTCATTTTCTCTCTCTGGCAAAAAATCCGATTTGGTTATCGATGGTTCTGGCAAGCTCCTGATGCCTGGCTTTGCCAATATGCACACGCACGTTTCGCTCCAAATATTTCGGGGCTACGGCGAGGGTCTTCCTCTTGAACGGTGGCTAAAAGAGAAGATTTGGCCTGCGGAAGAAAAACAAACCCCTGCCCAGGTTCGTGCTGCCGCAAATCTGGCATTTTGCGAAATGATCAAAAGTGGGACTACTTGCTTTGCAGATATGTGCATCTTCGATCCTCTTCCTGTATTTGACAGTGCGTCCAAATTCGGTATTCGGGGCTCGGTTTCTCGGGGTATACTTAACTCAAATGATGATTCAAAGAATTCCGATCTTCTCGATGCTGTTCAGAACCTATGTGAATACGGGACAGACCTTGTTTCCCCGTCTATCTCAGCCCATGCTCCATATACCTGTTCAAAGGAGCTTCTGATTCAAACAAAAAAACTGGCAAAGAAAAAAGGTCTTAAATACCAAATTCATGTTAGTGAGACTCGTAAAGAGGTTTTCGAAATCCTGGATCGAACTGGAAAATACCCAATTGAGTATCTTGATTCAATCGGTCTTCTGGATTCAGATTCGATTTTCGCACATTGCGGCTGGCTAACCAAACGTGAAATTTCTCTTCTTGGTAAAAACAAAGTGAATATTGTCAGTTGCCCCGTTAGCAATCTGAAATTGGCTACTGGAGGAATTTGTCAGTTGCACGAACTCGATGCTGCAGGTGCAAATGTCTCTCTAGGTACTGACAGTGTAGCAAGCAACAATTCGCTCAATATGTTCGAGACGTTAAAATTTGCCGCGCTTCTCCAAAAACACCACTACTGGAAAGCCGATGTCCTAAGTGCCAAACGTGCGTTCGAGTTTGCTACTGTTAATGGTTATCATGCCCTTGGCTTAAATGGCGGAATCATCAAGAAAGGTGCGCTTGCAGATATGGTTCTTTTGGATAAGTCCGCAAACCTTAGGCCAGTGAATGATATTTACTCAAACCTGGTCTACTCGGCTTCGCCTGCCAACATTTCCCATGTGATCATCGGTGGCAAGCTTATTTTGAAAGACGGGAAATTCACTACTGTTGATGAGGAACAAATCTTTCGCGAGGCGGATAACGCTGCGGCTGATTTGTTTGGCTAGATTAATCTCTAATCAGTTCGTCCTTATTTTTTTCAAAAGTCTTAAGTAAATATATCCAAAAATCAGGCCTCCAAAATGTGCCGAATGCAGTGCATTTGCTTGAAGTGAGAAAATTCCCAGAACGGCGATTAGTTCGTAGATTAAAAACAATATTGCTGCAGTCTGAACTTTCATTTTTATGAGAAATATCTTGATATTCAAATTTGGTACTCTGGCAGCGGCTGCCCCCAATAGTGCAGAGACTGCACCGCTGGATCCAAATATTATACTAGTCTCATTTTCCAGTCCAAGTCCCACAGAAACAAAGTAGGCAATCATTGCCACCATTCCTCCGACAAAAAATATTATCAATAGTTGTTTTTTCCCAAAATTTGTCTCTATTAGATTTCCGAAAATATAAAGTGCATAGGTATTCAAGAACAGATGAAGCAGATTCAAATGAAGGAAATTGTATGTTAAGATGCGATGCGGCTCGAAAACAATGCGATCTGGAGAAAAGTAAAATGCCTCAGTATACTCAGGTAAAATGAGTTGTATTACGAATGAAAAAGTTATTGCGAGTGTCAAAATATTTGTTACTGTAAATACTTGCCCAATCTTCATAATTTTGTTCATTTGCCAAAGTTTTAAACTACTGCCAAGTCATGTGAATCTGATCTTCTGCCACTGGTCAGACGGCCTCCAATTTCTATTCTGGTTTTAAATAATAATCGATCCAAATCTGATATATCAAGATTCGATATGTGTATTCTATGACTAAGTCCTCTTCGTGTATGCCTGGAAAAAGGCTAAACATTGCCTTTAGCTTTGGCAAAGTCATCTACGCGTCATTTCTTCTTTGGCTCATTTCAAAAAAACCGATTCACGGATACGAGTTAATCAAACTCCTAAAAACTGAATCAGGATTTTCAAATCTTGGCCCAGGTCATGTCTATCCCTTACTACGCGAGCTAAAGACTCGGGGTTATCTAAGAAGTTCATCTCAAAAAGGAGGCCGGAAGAAACTTAGTTATTCGATAACCTCTAGTGGTAAAAAGCAACTTGCATTTCTGCGTTCTATTGTATACCAAAAGGGATTGCGATCCGAATATTTCAAGGAGATGATTTCATGAAGGAGAAAAAACCTGTTTTATCTCTTAAAAATCTTACAAAATCCTACAAAATGGGATCATCCACTCTCACTGCCCTTGATAACGTTTCGCTCGATATTTATGAGGGCGAACTTGTTTGCATTCTGGGCCCCTCTGGTTCTGGAAAAAGTACTCTTCTTCACATCATGGGCCTTCTGGATTCTCCAACTTCTGGTTTGCGGTTCATATCCGGCATTGACACGTCCTCTATGTCTGATAATGATCAGGCGACTGTTCGCGGTAGCAAGATCGGTTTCGTCTTCCAGCGTTTTAATCTGATTCCAAGCCTTACTGCGCTTGAAAATGTTGCTTTGCCTCTTGTTATTACTGCTTCAAAATCCGACCGTACGGCCCGGGCTCAGCAGATGCTCTCTTCTCTTGGAATGGGCGAACGGCTTTCTCACTATCCAAACCAACTCTCAGGAGGTCAGATGCAGCGTGTTGCAATCGCCCGTGCTCTGTGCAATAATCCCGATATCATTCTTGCGGATGAGCCAACTGGCAATCTGGACTCAAAAACGGGTTATGAAGTCCTTGAAATTCTCAAGTCTCTTAATGCATCAGGCAAGACTATTGTTGTGATTACGCACGATGAGGCAATAACCAAAATCGCCCAGCGTGTAGTTAGGATAAAAGATGGAAAAATGTATGAATCTAGGTGAATATATGTTTAATATGAAACTGAATCTGAAGTTTTTGCTTCTGCTGGCTGTGCTATTGCCCTCTTTGTTGTTTGCAGGTATTTCTGTAAATAATTACACTATTTCAAAATCCTCTTACCAGCCAGGCGAACCTGGTGTTGTCTCTGTGGGAATTACAAATCCTACTGGTTCTGGAAGGGTTGAAGCTCTTACGCTCTCGACCAATTCTCCTTCTGCCCTGGGGATAACAAGTTCACCAAGTCTTGCAGATATCTCGCTTGGCGGATCTACTATTGTTACTGTACCGTTTGTAGTTCGAAGTGATGCGCGTGCAGGAATATATCTGCTGGATCTTTCCTTTTCGGGAATTTCATTCGATTCCTCAAATGCTCGTACGAGCGCTACCAATACTGTTTCAATTCCAATAATCGTTGTACGGGACCCCGTGCTCAGCTTTGCTTTAAACGACACTAATCTTGGTGATATTTCAGGTGTCAGACTTACTATCTCTAATGTAGGAGGTGTTGCAAAAGAACTTAAGATTTCTTCCTCTGGAGATGTATCTCTGGCCAACACAAATCAGGTCTTTGTTCCTTTGGTAACTAACTCTTCAGATATAGATCTCAAACTCGATTCACGAAAGGCATCTGCGGGTTCAAACGATTTGGTTTTTCTGGTTTCTTACAAGGATGAATTAGGAGATCAAAAATATGCCAACTATTCATTGCGTGTAAATGTCCGCAAGAAAACTCTTGATCTGTCTTTTTCCCAAAAATCCGATGTAGTAACTGGACAAACTGGGAATTTAGTTTTGACAATAAAGAACAATGGAAATTCGGTTCTCAAGAACGTGCGTCTTTCGTTTAATGATCCATCAGTCCAGCTTAAGGATCGCAGCGAAATAAACTTTGGCGATATAGTTCCCTCCGCTTCGGCAGATTCTTCAGTTGCGATGCAGGTGAATCTCGCACCTGGTCTTAATCCGGTCAATTCTACCTTGCGGTGGTCTGAAGAAGACACCGAAAAAGAATCCGATATTTCCTTCCCGCTGACGGTTACTTCTGATGCTGATGTAGGTATTTATTTGGAAGCAAAACCCTCTCCGCTTTTAGTTGGTACAGACCATACGATATCTGTTTTGGTTTCTAATTTGGGCTCCTATGCCATCAACAATGTAGATGTAGGTCTCTCTTCAGTAGACCTCAAGTCTCTGGATGTTTCCGGATCTCAATTTATTGGCAGTTTGAACAAGGATGACTTTAGTACGGTTCAGTTCAAGATGCGTGTTCCAGATAAGGAAGGCCAGTATAATTTGGACATAAACATCCGATACAAGGATCTTTCGGGCGAATGGAAAACCAAGAACTTTGTTCGTCCGATCAATGTCTACTCGGCCCCTGCCTCTGGTCCCGGGCCTCTTGTCTATGTGATCGTTTTACTGGTGATCGGGGCTTTGGTCTGGTATTTCAAATTCCGCAAGAAGTCCGAAGCAAAATCCAAGGCATAATTTCGAAGGTAGTCTATGAATATTTTGGAAATGTTTGGGTATTCGATAAATTCGCTTACCCATCGTAGCCTTAGGTCCTGGCTGACCATACTGGGAATCGTAGTAGGCATAACTGCTATTGTTCTTTTGGTGGGGTTGGTTCAGGGTTTAAAGGATAATTTTACAAGTCAACTTTCTGGTTTTGGTTCAAATGCTGTAATTGTAATTCCTACCAACATAGAGCAAAGTGGCGGTGGGCCCAGTTCTTTTATGCCCAGTTCTGGAAAACTCTTTAAAAAAGATGTTGAGAGACTTAAGAAAATTCCCGAGTTGGAATTTGTAACTCCGGTTATAATGGGTCGAACGTCCGTGGAATTCAAATCCAAGGCCATAACCGCGTCTGTTCTTGGTGTCGATCCTGATATCTATCGAAGCACTGTTGGTACTTTGGAACTCGAGCGCGGTAGATTTCTTTCCTCTGCTGATGTCCATTCGGCAGTCATTGGACATTCCCTTGCCACTGATTCCTTTGATGATCCTATCGAGATCTCTTCAAATCTGAACATTGATGGCACGATCTATCGGGTCGTCGGTATTCTTAAACAAACTGGCAATAGTTTTTCAAATATCGACACTTCGATTCTCGTACCATTTAAGGAAGCGGAAAATCAATTTTCCTCTGATCTTGTTGAAAATGAAGTTAGTTCGATCCGGGGTTCTTTTGTTACTGGCGCTTCTCCCTCTGATGTAACCTCCAGAATTGAATCCGAGCTCATCTCATCCCATCGGGTTACTAAGGATAAGAAAGACTTTAGCGTGATTTCCGCGGATTTCATTAACCGCCAGCTCGACACCGTTACTGGTCTTTTAACCTTGTTTTTAGGAGGTATAGCTGGTATTGCCCTGCTCGTTGGAGGCATTGGAATTGCCAACACAATGTTCATGAGCGTTACTGAGCGACAGCGCGAAATCGGTATTTTGAAGTCCCTTGGTGCGAAACAAGGCGAAATACTAAAACTCTTTTTGGTAGAAAGCAGCTTGATTGGCATTGCTGGCGGAGTTCTGGGAATTCTTCTGGCGTTTGCCATTGGTGCAATAATTTCCTATTTTGCCAAAATAAACGTTGCCATTTCTATCGATGTTGCTCTTTTTGCATCTCTATTTTCTGGTTTGGTTGGGGTAATTTCCGGTCTGGTTCCTGCAAAAAATGCGGCTAAGCTGGATCCGATCGAGGCACTGAGGTAATCTTTATGGAATTTACTGATATTCTGGATTACTCGATTAAAAATCTCAAAACCACCAAGCTGCGAACGTATCTTACCGTCATCGGTATTATTATCGGTGTAGTTACTATGCTAACTATTTCTTCGATTAGCGAGGGCGTACAGGCCGATATCAACAAACAGCTTTCTTCTTTCGGTCCTGATAAGATGTTCATTATTCCTACTGCCGTTACTGGAGCCAGTGCATTTTCAAGTCCCAATCAGGCCGCGACAAGTGGAAAATTATTCCTTCGTGATGCAGATATTCTCGAAAATATCGCAGGTGTAAAATCGCTTGCCAGAACCGCCTATGGTCGTACTACTTTTGGCTTTAAGTCAAAATCAATCACTGCAACTGTATACGGGATCGAGCCAGTTTATTTTGATCAGTGGGACAATTATCTCGAACTTTCTACCGGTCGCCTCTATACCGAATCCGATCGAAAAGTGGCCGTTCTTGGCTATCGGGCAGCTAACAATCTTTTTGGACAGAATAAAGTCAATGTTGGAAGCATTGTACGGATCGGTAAAAATGATTATCGGGTTGTTGGAATTCTCAAAGAAATCGGCTCTTCATTTTCCGGGGCTGATGATTCTTCAATCTATATCCCTTTTGATGATGGCAAAGAAGAATTTAGTTCCCAGCTGGCCAAAAACGAGATTAATTTCATATCGATTTCTGTTCTGGATGGATATCCGGCTAAAGACGTTCAGCAGGCGATCGAGGATCGATTGATTTCTCTACACAAAGTTACTTCTGACACCAAGGATTTTTCAGTTATAACTTCTGATTTTGTTAATCAAACAATCGGTGGATTAATTTCCGGTTTGGCAATTTTCCTTCTTTTTATTACAATGATCGCGACTTTGGTTGGTGGCATCGGTATCATGAATACTATGTTCATGGCTGTTTTGGAGCGAACCAACGAAATCGGAGTTCTTAAGGCCATTGGAGCTTCCCAGAAGGATATCCGAATGATTTTTGTTGTTGAATCTACTGCCCTTGGCATTATTGGAGGAATTATCGGACTTATTTTGGGCTCTTTAATTACTGTCTTTATCGGGAGTTTGGGTGTTCCGTATCTGATTAGTATCCAAACTGTTTTCCTTTCCTTTCTCTTTGCACTTCTAGTTGGTCTTTTTGCGGGTCTTCTTCCTGCAGGCCGGGCTGCCAAGTTAGATCCAGTGGAAGCACTTAGAGAAGAATAATTAAACTATCTGTATTATTAAATATAACTCACTATATAATTTAGTTATGGTGTTGTCATATGAAGATTTTATCTAAAGCGCGTTCTGTCGGAGGATCTTTAGTTGTTACTATTCCCAAAGAAATTGTCGAGACTCAGGAATTGCATGAAGGAGATCTGGTGGAGCTGGAAGTTCAAAAATCTCGAAAAAGCTTTTTTGGTATTGCACGAGGTATTGCTTCTTTCACTTCGGATGATGAGTTGGTTGCTCATGAGTAGATACACTATAGATGCATATGCTTGGATTGAATACTTTGCTGGTACTGAGAAAGGAAAAACCGTTGCAACTATTGTTGAAGATCCATCGAACATTTTGTTTACTAATGCTGTCACTTCTGCTGAAATTATAAGTAAATTTATCCGACTGAATAAAGATCCATCCACCGCTGCAAAGGCGATCCGTATTCTCTCTAAAATTGATGATGCTGATTTTGACTGTTCTTCGTTAGCAGGTACTCTGCACGCCCAGATGAAATCAAAGATTTCTGATTTTGGCCTTGCTGACGCATTTGTTTTAGCTACTTCAAAAAGGCACCAGACCAAAATCCTAACTGGAGATCCCCATTTTAAGTCTCTTTCAAATGTGATCTTAATATGAATCGCGCCTATTGGGAATCGATTTATGAAAAACCGCTTTCTGACATTCCATGGGAGATTGAGAAGCCACCTCCTGAACTAATGTTTGTTTTGGAAAAGGGCTGGATAAAAAAAGACGGGCGGGTTTTGGATGTTGCCTGTGGAACTGGCAACTATTCGTTTTTTCTTGCTAAGCATGGTTTCGAGGTAGAAGGAATAGATCTCTCTCAAAATGCAATATCGATTTCAAAGTCTCGGATTAGTCAATTTAGTTCATCTAATCCATCGTGTCTTCCACCAATATTTAGCTCCATGGATGTTTTTGATATTCCTTCTCGATTTGAGGGAAAATTCGATTTAATTTTTGACTACTCCCTTCTTCATCACATTCAGCATGAACAAACGTCTAAGTATCTTTCAGTAATGACCAATCAACTAAACCAAAAAGGCAAGTATGTGCTTGTTTGCTACTCTGATCTGGATTCTGAGGGCCAGTCCAGTGTTGTTGGAAAATTTGGAAATGATATTTACTACCGATCGGCAGATGAAATTCGAGCTTCTGTTATTGGGTTGAAAGAACTTCACTATTCCAAAACAACGCTTGGAAAGCGAAATCACCACAAAGCACATTTTTTCGTTTTTGAAAAATAATCTTATGCAACCAGTTCCAGTCTGTTATATCCTTCGTATCTGAGTATCTCATAAAGTTTTATGTACCTTTGCGGATTCACTTCCATATCTGCCTCTATTATTTGCAGCTGGGGGTTTCCTGCTTTTAATATGGCATATAGCTCTCCAGCAAACTCGGCTCGTTCGCAGGCCAGATCTATGCTCCTAAAAAAATCTCCATATGTTCCATTTAGAAATTTTTCGGACTCTCCCCTGCTCATGATTATTATTCTGGCCTGCTCAATAGTTACTCCGGTATTCGCTGCTTCTATTTTGGCTCTTAGCTCTCCGATTGGAACGTTTTGGGGTCGTGTTTGTAGGCTTGTTCGCTTCCAGCCTCCGTCTATTTTGAAACACAAATTCTGAGTTAGTTCTCTTGCTATTTGCGGTTCTGTTATTGGATCTTCTTTTCTAAAGCCAGTAATGGCCGATTCTACTTTTAATCTGGCGAGGCGCATTTCTCTCGCTAGCTCTCTTTCTAGGGGTTTCATCGTTTTATCTATGTTTCGATATTATTATAATTAGTGGTATTTTAGTGTTCTATCGGTTGTTAGTTAAAATAAGCGCCTCAGCCGGGATTCGAACCCGGGTCGCGAGAGTTCTATAAACGATTTAGTCAGTTTTTGATCAAACTTTTCTAAAAGTTTGTGACAGTCTCGTATGCTAGACCACTACACTACTGAGGCTGAGAATTTAATTTAACACATTGTGGAAAATTGGTTTTTTAAAGCGATCGTTCTTTTATTCGATCTACCTTAGAGTCGATCGTCTGCCTTCGAATACGAAATCTTTCGCTTCCAAAGCCTTTTAATCCCCTTTTGTCCTAGCTCTATTTGGTCTATTGTCCTATAGCGAGTCGCATGTATAATGCAGTTCGCTAAAGTCGCAAATCACGAACGAAAAGACGATGAAAATTCGTTTCCTTTCGTGGTTTGCTATAGTCTCTGGACTGTTCATCGGGCGGGAGTAGTATGGATATCAAACGAGCACTTATTAGTGTCTATAATAAGGAAGGAGTTGTCGAATTCGCACGGTTTTTGTCCCAAATGGGAGTCGAAATTCTCTCAAGTGGTGGAACATTCAAACTACTTTCCCAAAACCATATCCCCGTTATCGAAGTTTCAAAATACACCGGATCCCCAGAACTGATGGATGGACGGGTAAAAACTCTCCACCCAAAGATTCACGGTGCAATCCTTGCTGATCGTTCAAACCCCAACCACATGCAGGAAGCAGAAAAAAACGGAATCGTTCCAATCGACTTGGTAGCTGTAAATCTCTATCCGTTTGAGGAATCTGCCCTTAAGAATGCTCCATTGGCACAAGTTATAGAACATATTGACATCGGAGGCCCGACTCTGCTTCGGTCGGCTGCAAAAAATTACAAAAACGTCGCAGTTATCTGCAATCCTTCCTCATACTCACAGATCATGTCCGAATTGAAAGAATCCAAAATTCTTTCTCCAAAAACCCATGAAAAACTGGCGGTTGAAACCTGGACTCATGTTTCGCATTATGATGTCTGCATCGAGCGCTACTTCCGAAATCAGTTCGGATATAAGGACGAAATGCCCGAATACCTAAACTTAACGTTCCACAAAAAGCAGGATCTTAGATACGGTGAAAACCCTCATCAGGCTTCTGCTGTCTATAAAGATGATTTCTACAGAAATCCATCTATCCTAGATGGCAACCAGATTCAGGGCAAACAGATGTCCTATAATAATATCCTCGATTGCAATGCTGCCTTCAAACTAATCCGTGAGTTCGAAGAACCTACTGCTGTAATTGTCAAGCACAACAATCCCTGCGGTGTTGCTTCGGCCCAGTCTATTCTCGACGCCTACAAGACTGCCAAGGCGGTCGATCCAGAAGCTGCATTTGGAGGAATAGTTTTCGTAAATCGACCTGTGGACGAACCGTTGGCAAAGGAAATTACCAGTAGGTTTGTTGAGATTGTAGTTTCTCCAAATTTCACTCCTGAGGCTTTAGAGATTTTCAAGGCCAAGAAAAATATCCGGGTTATTGTGTCAAACACATTGGATGTCAAGAGACAGCCCTATCGAAAGTATCGTTCCATTCTTGGAGGTCTTCTTGTCCAGGAAGCAAATGTGAAAATGCTCGAATCGCTTAAAACAGTAACAAAACGCGAGCCTACTAAAGATGAGCTCCAATCTCTCCTTTATGCCTGGAAGGTCGTCAAGTACGTCAAATCGAACGCAATCGTATATGCCAAAGGCACAAGAGTTATTGCGATCGGTGCGGGCCAGATGAAGCGTATTGATGCGGCGAGAATCGGCTCATTAATTGCCCAGGATTATGGAGAAAGTCTCAAGGGCGCAGTCATGGCATCTGATGCATTCTTCCCGTTCCGGGACGGAATTGACTTTGCAGCAAAACTCGGAATCACTGCAATCATCCAGCCAGGCGGCTCTGTAAAAGACGAGGAAGTAATCGCCGCTTCAAACGAACATAAAATGGCCATGGTGTTTACCGGAATCAGACACTTTAGGCACTAATTCGATGTTTTCGCCCGGATATTGCGTTCCCAGTCGATCATTGGCTCTATTATTTCCCGAATTGTCAATCCGGTTGCTTTCATTGCCAGTGATTCTATATCGGCCACTGTATCTGCTATCAATTTTATTGCTTCCACGACCTTATCGCCTGCCTCTTCCAAAGAGTCTACCTCTCTCGGTTTCATTTTTTTCCTCATTGGATTTTTCCTTATGAATTCTAGCATTGTTTTTGTTACGGGTACTGCTACCTCTGCTAACTTCCTATCTCCAGTTACTCCCTCCAAAAATCTTATCGCTAATATTCTTTCAACCATTCCCGCTTCTGGATTTATAATCAGGCTATCTCCCAATTGCGTATTTTCAGGATTTTCTGTCGTTACTACTGCAAGTCTTGTATCCCAATTCTTTTGCAGGACTCTTTCTATCCTTCCCTGCTCGTCTGTTACTATTCCGCATTCAAAGCCTATGAGATGTTCGTTTCTATCTTCTAAAAGCAAGACTTCGACTATGTCTTGGTGCTCATAGCTCCCATTTTTTCCCATTTCAATTACTTCACGAGCTATCATCGCTGCCTCTTCTTTCCCTATTTTTCTACCGACTAATTCCTCACCAATTCGTTTTCCTCTAAATGGTTCAAGCGGTACTGTTCCTAATGCGTAGAATTTAGCTTCTTCTATTAGCCTCCTGAATCGTTGTCTATCCTTTGCAATGTTCTGTAGTCCTTCAAGATACTTTACTGGATCTGGAGAAAAACTTGCAATGTGAACTGCTCGTGTTATTCTTCGTATTTCTAGTTCTGGTGGTACAATGTCTAAGAATGCCTCTAGTCCTGGTTTGAGGCCGCTGCCACCAAATAGGACCTTATCTCCCAGTTTCTGTGTTCTGTTTTCAAATACTGGATCCTCGATTAACCCTGCCCGAATATCGATTGTGCTAATTCTTCTTAAATTATCTAAATTAGGCTTGCTCAGACGCTCCAGAGGTCTCATTCCTGGTGCTTTTGTTAGGATATCATAAACACAAACTTTTGCCATATCTTAACATTATTTACAATTATTTATAAACAGTGCATTTGAATTATTCTTCCCTTCTTCTGTTTCTTCTTATTTTTCTTTTGCTTCTTCTAATAAAAACGATTATAAGGTTGTTTTTCTTATACTTCTAACTGTTTATACTATTATTGTGGTGAATCCGTATGCCAAGAGCAAAGAAAAAATCTACCGAATCTCCTGCTGTGTCTTCTGAAGTTTCAAAATCTTCGCCTCCAATGAAGGTTGAGGAATCTAAATCTGGTCTTGTTGCGGTTAAGACTGCTCCAGTTCCGATGGTTGTTTCTCCGCCTGCTCAATCTCAACCTATGTCGTCCCCATCCGTCCCGTCTCCCTCTATAGAATACGATGCAATTGTCCTTGGTGGCGGTCCTTCTGGCTCTTCAACTACTATTTTCCTCTCAAAAGCAGGCAAAAAAGCCTTGCTTTTAGACAAACAAAAATTCCCCCGTGATAAGACCTGTGGTGATGGTATTTCCGGTCGATCCGTTCGGATGCTTACTGCACTGGGTGTTTATGATGATTTCAAAAACGTCGAACACCAGGACATGTACGGTGTAACGTTTTCTTCTCCAAATGGTACTGTTGCGCCAGTTTCTTCTCCAAAATCCAAAAACGAATCCCCTCCTGGTTTTGTTTGCCGAAGAGAAGTTTTCGATAATGTTTTGTTCCAAAATGCCAAGAGGCTCGCAACAAAGACGATCGAGGGATTTGTAGGAACCGATCTGATTATGGATGGTTCCAAAGTCGTAGGAGTAAAGGGCATGGTCGAGGGTAAAGAGCAAACCTTCCGGGCCAAGGTCGTAGTTGGTGCAGATGGCGCTGGCGGAATGACAAGTCGAAAGCTCAATGCATATCACAATGATGAAGATCATCTGTGCGCTGGAATTCGCTGTTACTATGAAAACGTGGGCGGAATGATTGATCAGATCGAACTCCACTTCGTCAAGGAGGCACTTCCGGGATACTTCTGGATCTTCCCACTTCCAAACGGCAAGGCGAACGTTGGTATTGGCATGGTTGTCTCTGACATGAAAAAGAAAAAGGTCAACTTGCAAAAAGTCATGTTTGATATAATCGCTAACAATCCTACCTTCAAAGACCGTTTCAAAGATGCCAAGCGGACTACTGAGGTCAAGAGCTGGCTTCTTCCATTTGCATCCAAGCGAGTTAAGATGTCTGGCGATGGATATGTCCTGGTTGGAGATGCTGCATCGTTGATCGATCCATTTACTGGTGAGGGTATCGGAAATGCCCTTACCTCCGGTCGAGCCGCTTCCACTGCGATAGTTGAGGCACTTAACAAAAATGATGTTTCTGCTGCAAGTCTGCACAAGTACGAAGACTTGCTTATGGCCGATATCGAAAAAGAGGTTAAGGACAACTACAAACTCCAAAAGATGGTTAAAGGCGAATTTCTGCTTAACTTGATCGTCGGCAGGGCGAAAAAGAGCAAATACGTCCAGGGGGTCATCTCCAATGCACTCATCAATCCTGATGCACATAGCACTTTGAGTGATCCATTATTTGTTTTCAAGGCGCTCTTTGCACCTTAACTTCCTTTTTTCTTTTCTATTTTTCTCTTACTATTCACATCCAAAAAACTGATCTAATTTTCGATTAAATCCTTCTGGATCTTCGAACATTGGTCCATGCGAGCATTTTGGAAAATAGCTATGTTCTGAATTTGGAAACTTTGTTCTAAGTTCTTCTGCTGCCTTTCTATGTACAAAAAAATCCTTTCCTGAGCTGACAATCAGAGTTCGCAAAGTCATTTGCGGAACTTGAGCAAAAATATTATCTCCTTGTTCGATCATGGCTTTAAGTGCCGCGCTAACTGCAGTCCTATTTGTAAGGAAATTACGATATAATTCTCCAAACGATCCTCGTTCATATCTGATTCCCATTGCTTGTATGATCCTGTGTGTCAGCTCCTCTAAGACTGTCTGCTCTGCAAGTCTTCTTGCAATAAGTCCAAGTGTCCCCTCTGCATAACTATGCGCAAATAATTCTGGATCAAGGACAAGTAGCGGTGCCAATGGAAAATATCTAAGCGGATTTCCTGCTGGAGAGCATACGAACGTTAGTGTTCCTATTGCTGCTTTTGATTGGTGGCCTCTCGTCATCCCAAGCTGAACTAACCCTCCCATGCTATGAGCTACTAAGTGTACTTTTGCAAATCCCATTTGATTTATCAAATCTTGCAGATCTTTGGTTGCACTATCTAGATAATTTCCGCTGTCTACAAAAGTACTTCGACCCATTCCCTGTGCGTTATATAAAAAAAGATTCATTCTTCTTAGTGCTGATCTATCAGGTCCTTTTGCATCTAATTGTCTTTGCCATTCTGACTTATATGTCGTTCCCCAGCCGTTGGTGAGAATAATTGTTTCTTTTGCTCCTCTGTCTCTAAAATAATATTCGATGCATGCTCCCTGATTAGTATACATCCGGCCTTCATATCTCCTTTCGTATGGCAGGTGTAAATTCATGTTCTTTTATTGTGGGTAAATATAAATAAGAATTTGTTTTAGAAAAAAATTGATTATCCCGCTTGCCTGATTTGAACAAGCAACCTTCCCGTCTCCGAGCGGCCTTTAGGCCGCGAAGGAAAAACCTCGTAAAAAATCGAGTCAATCAAACTACAGCGGGACGCTCTACCGTTGAGCTAAAGCGGGGTAGAATCAGAATAAAAATGGAGAGAAGTACTTATAAACATTCATTTTGTCTCTTGGGCCTCTTTATCCCATGACTTCCAGATTTGACAACTTATGGCCAAACTATATAAACGCATTGTTACATTTAGAATAACGAACTTTTATGGCCTCTAATACTAGGTTTGCCCCATCTGCTGTTGCTGCAAAACTTGAGCATTTGGGTTTTCGTTTCATTCATTTCGAAGATAAACCTACATTCCAGAAGGATTTTGGCAATGCGTGTGTGCTTGTAGAATTACTTGATCGTCCCGAATCATCACTCCCAAGCCGTGTCGGAGGTGGTTTTCGTGTGCCCTTTGGAGTTGCTGGCGATTTTTCGCTTGATTATTCTCCTCCAGCATCATCTCGAACTGTGGATGATCCACATACAATATCCAGGATTCTTTATCAGCATGATCTTGGCCCATCTGCCAGCGAAGCTTTGGTTCGGTCGCTTGGAACAAAAGACCATCTGGTTCTAGAAGATGGTTCTACCTACTGTGCTTTTTTGAATTCGGGGCTTGAATTGGAGCAAACAATTGCAGGTGCTCCTGTGCTCTCTTCCCGTTTGGATCAATTTGCCCGAAATCACGATGGTGTGTGTGCGATTTTGGAAGATCTTGATGCCTATGCTCAGATTGATCCTGTGGCCCGTGGTCTTCTTAAGGTTAACAATCCTCATGGCGAATTGCTTAGTGCGTATTGTGATCGAATTGCCCAGCGTGTCTTGAGCAATGTTTATTCTTATCTCGAAGATTTATTGGGTCTTATTGCCGATCGTGCGGTCATCGATCTTTAATGCCCGAACTTTAATTGTAGTTGCCTTTCTTGTCCCTGCGAATCTTTCACCTCATAAATCAGCCAGATAAAATCAGGTCTTCCTTCCTCTCCTTCGATTGGCCCGTCAACGGTTTTTCCATCCCAGCCATTTAGAACTAATCTTTTTGTTGGCTCGTATGGTTCGGTTTCCCATCTTTCCCAATCTTGAGAGCTTATTGTTTCTATTTTCCAGCTTCCACTTGAGCTGCCAAACTGCCAATTTCCATCTTCTTTGATCTCAAGTTTGCGTGAACTTAGTTTACTATAATCTACTTCCCCCTTGTAGTTTGTAGTAGCCGGATATATTCTCCAGCTGCCAACTAAACCTGTTTCATCTTTAGAACTGTTCTCTGTACATCCAAAAATAATCAACAGTAAGAAAAATACGAATCCTAATGCGATCAGATTTTTTGTCATTTTGTGGCCTCTGGGCACATTGGGGCACGTTCGCAATTGTGGCAAGCATTTTTCATTTTTGATTCAATAATTTTTGCATATCTGTCTGCATCTGCCTGATTTATTGTGTTATCTGGGCCTGTAAGTTCGAAATTCGCAAATACATTTCCAATGTAGAACCTATATTCGTAAGCACTGATTTTTCCAGCCTGGGGATTTTCAGGGTCGTC
The DNA here is from genome assembly GCA_016212525.1 of Microcaldota archaeon. Classification (GTDB taxonomy): domain Archaea; phylum Micrarchaeota; class Micrarchaeia; order Anstonellales; family Bilamarchaeaceae; genus Bilamarchaeum. The sequence continues at coordinate 29,628 of JACRGD010000005.1, forward strand.
AAAATTTACCAAAAATGCCGCGCTTCTATCTCCTAAATTTACGGCATTTTTAAGCTCAGTGGCGTTTTGGTCTCTAAAGTTTTTTATGATACTGTTCATCTGGCAGTCCATTTTAGACATGTTCTGGTAAAATGATAATCCTGCATATATGCTATTAAGTGGTCTTGACTCATTGTCTAATTTTTCATAATATCTTTCATATACTGCAAACCATCCTGCTCTGGTTATGTTCTGTGCTTCTGCCGGATCTCCTGTATAATCTGTTGCATTATATGTCATGCCTGTTTTGTTTTGCCTTAGCATATAATCCAAAGGTATTTCATTCGAACTGAGACTGAATTCGACCATGTCCCCGGCTTCACGTACGAGTCTATTTTTTTGGGGCATGATATTTGTGTTGCTCTCTGTCGTCTGATTTTTAGTAATGGTTTGACTATCAATCTGATCTGGTATCGTTGTTGTTTTTTCGTTTACACAGCCTACGCTGAAAAGCATAATTAGTAATGCTCCTATTAGAATTCCGATTTTTCCAATGGGACGTTTCATGTACTTTGAACCTGTGGAATGTTTTTATATTTTCTCTTTGCTTGCAACTTGTGAAAAATTTAGATTTGATTTTTCTTGGTGTTGTTTTAATCGGACTGATTTTGGCAGGTGGATTTGTTTTTTTAACTCCATCTGAGCTTAAGAACCCCTCTGGACAGGCATCTTCTCCAGGTACAAATATCCGTCCCACAATCAATCCTAATGACCTAGATGCCGATGGACTACCAGATAATCTGGATAATTGTCCTTCTATCAAAAATCCCTCTCAGGAAGATTCGGATTCCGATGGCAAGGGCGACCTGTGCGATATAAATCTATATACCAATTTTGGAATATTTGATCCTGCTAACGAAACCTCTCCTATCCCATCCGAACTTATGGTCCAAAACGAAACTGGTTATTATCTTGTCCAGCTTTACGATCGTGCTGGCACCGAGAATATTCGCTCCAAAGGCGAAATTCTGGGTTCTGTTCCAAAAGATGCGCTAGTTTTGAAAACTGGCCTTAGTCTCTCTGATTTGAGATCGCTCCCCTATGTTCGGTATGTGCAGGTTTACCAGCCAGCATACAAGCTTTCCCAAGATCTCGTATCTCTCTATCGTGCTGGTCAGCTTTCAAAGAGTTCTCTGGATATCTGGGTCACTGTCTTTGGATCTGATTCGAGTGCTTTGGAAGATCTTTCTGCTTTTGGACGACCCAAAAAAGTTACTGATGCGGTTTTTGAACTGTCTAATACAAGTGGCGTAGATGTTTTGTCCATCATAAAAATCCCCTCTGTTCAGTTTGTCGAACTAAAACCTCATGATGAACTTGCCAATGCAGTTGCACAATCAACCGTTCATGTTATCGATCCTAGTGATGGCGTCTCAAACATTTACGGATTAACTGGTGCTGGCCAGTTCGTTGCTGTTGCAGATACTGGTCTTGATACTGGTGTGCTTGCCACGTTGAATCCTGATTTTGCCGGTCGTGTTGTTGGTACTTATTCTTCGTCCGTTATGAATTCAGCAGACCCAAATGCGCGTCCTCTTTGGAGCGATCTTTTTAGTGGCCACGGAACCCATGTTGCAGGAACTGTTTTGGGCAGTGGCGTAAACTCGGCCGGCGTCTGGAAAGGTGCTGCACCTTTGTCAAGTCTTATCTTCATGTCGATCGAGGGAACTGGCGGTGCCTGGTCTGGAGTGCCTGCTGATTTTAAGAAAATGCTGACTTTGGCATACTCTGATCCAAACCGGCCAAAAATAATGACTAATAGCTGGGGTACTAGGGGTGTGTCTTATGGTACTCCAGCAAAACAACTCGATGAATACTCGTTCGATCATAAGGATTTTCTTGTCTTATTTGCAGCTGGAAATGAAGGTCCTCTTGCAACTACTCTTCGTGATAAGGCACACTCAAAAAATGCCCTGGTGGTGGGAGCTAGCGAGAAACTAATGTTCACTACTGGAGGCGGGGTTTTTCCAAATTCTGACGATCTAAATGATATGGCAAACTTTAGCAGTCGTGGCCCTGCCCTTGGAGGCAGAATAAAGCCAGATATATCCGCTCCCGGAACCTGGATATTTTCGGTTCGCTCAAGTGCTTGTCAGGGTGGCGCAAGTCCCTGTAATGGCTGGGGGCTTGCCGGTGGTCCTGTTGGCGGGGGTTTTGGTGTTCTTCCTGGTGGTGCTGCACTATCTCCAACTTATTTCTTTATGGGCGGAACTTCCATGGCTACTCCGCTTGTTGCCGGCTCGGCCGCTTTGACTCGTGAATATTATCAAAGATTCAAACGGTATTCGACTCCCTCTTCAGCACTAATAAAAGCAACTCTGATAAATGGCGCAGAAGATATGCCCTCAACCGGGAATGCCGGCTCTTCAACCGGTCCTATTCCAAATAATGATGAGGGATTTGGAAGGATGAATCTTGCAAATTCACTTTTTCCCGGCGGAACTCAAAATAGGATGAAATACTTTGAAGGTGCAAACTTCACAGATGATGAAGAAACGGACTATGTTTCTTATCTGATCCGGACAAATCAGCAGTTTCCCCTAAGCGCTACTTTGGTTTGGACTGATGATAATGGATATTTTGTGAGCAACGGTTTCCTGGTTAATGATCTGGATCTTAAGGCGACTTCCCCCTCTGGAATTAAATACGCCGGAAATCAGATTGGATTAGATGGACAATCGACTCCCAATTCTGCGGCTAAGGATTCGGTAAATAATGTCGAGCGAATTGTTCTTGGCGGATCAGGTCCCTCTGGCCATCCAGAAGATGGTTTTTACAATATAACTGTCCGCTCATACGATCTTTATGCATTGACTTCCGGACAGGACTATGCACTTGTAGTTAGTCAGAGCGTCGGAGTTGACAGTGCATCCAAAACCCAGACCTATTGGTATAATTTTACCTCTAATGATGTTCGTGTAAGTGCGGTCGGGTTAAACTCGAACGAGAGTGTCGATGTTATTGTTCAATCTTTCAATGGTCCCTCTTATTGGCACAACGGAATCGTTCTTAACTCAAACATTACTTCAAATATCACGACAATTAAAGCCGATGAAAACGGAACTATAAACTCCTCCTCATCATCGGTCTGGATCGCTCCTTCAAACTGGATTTATTATGGAGCTGGCGATGGTCGATACAACTTAGTTCTCGATCGAAAGACTCGGGGTACTTTTGAAATCAAGGACGATCTTGTTGATTACTATAATAAGACTGGTTTTAGGGTTCAGGCCATCTCCGCAAGCGACAAAAACAAATCAATTCGCAAAATCTACACTTCTTCAGATCCATATGTCTATGCCTTTGGTGGTGGTTTTGCCCCCGCTGGAATTGCAGATATATATCTACTTCCCTCGCCCACTAGCGGGTTTGACCCGTTCTATCTCCGCTCGACTGTTGGTGCTGATGGTATAGGTTCATTTAATGTTCGCCTGCTTAGCAGTCCATCTAATTATATCTACAGATCTGCTCATGCAGATATCTATTCGATTCAGGCCGATACCAATACAACAAATGGTCTATTTAGGTCAGAAGAAGATAGCAAAGACCAGGTTTTAATTGATGAAATGGAGCGGGCGGTTTTATCAGCCCCGCTTTCAGAGGGGTCAGTTGGTCAGGGTGTAATACAGCTCCAATTTTTCCTAAATTCACAGTCTTTGCGGACCCCTGTGAACGGATCATTCTCAAGTGACACTAAAGATGCGCTTAACCTCTACTTCAAGAGTAGGGCGCTTCCAGAAGATGGGGCCGTACATTCATCAGATCTTCCTAAAATCCGCGATGATGCGCTAAGGAGTTTCCGGGTTTTTGCCACTGCTGCTACAAATGGGGCCGATCAGATACGAAGGGTTTTTGTTCCTCGTGAATCAGTCTATGCCCGCGGTGCAGGTTTGATTAGCGCAAAAAATGTAACTGTTTATGTAGTAAAGCACAACGATTCGCTCAAAGATGGCGATTTACTTTCAGATGTATCAAGTGATGGGCCTAACATCGCAACTCCAAATGAAGCAGGCCTTTTCTCTAGTCTTTTGGTCTTTGATAATATCACTTCCTTCAATGTCGGCTATTACGATTTGATAATCGATACTGATGGAAATGGCAAATACAACTCAAGTGTCGATACAAAAGACGGAATCGGCCTATATGCTCTTACGGAAGAGATTTCTTCCGGTTCAACAATTTCACTTAACTCCAGGGGCGATTCGATTTTTGAAGCAGAAACCTTCCTTAAGGTTTTTTGGAACCCGGTGATTGTTCCAGATCGGATCTTCGACTCCACATCTATTAGTGCTCTAGTTGCATATCAAAAGAGCCGAGGTCTTGCCCCAAACGGAATCATTGATAGAGAAACAATGGCCAAAATGAAATCCGAAGCATTGATCAGCTTCAGAATTGAGGCAGTAGAATCAAGTGATGATCAGGCCCAGATAAAAAGCGTTTTTATTCCTTATGAAAATCCAGTGGTTGAGCAGGATCCGGTTTGCACTAATGAAGATCGGCTTCGTGCTGCCAATGCACTTGAGGGTCTCCACACTACTGTCGCGGAAAAACGGTCTTCGATCTATGCACTTGGCGGCGGATTCATCGCAAATAAAAAATCCAAGGTCTATGTAGTTAATGAGAGTTCCTGGATTGATGGCAAGAAACTTAATGACGAATCCGGTGGTGCAGAGGAAATAGTTACTGATGCAAAAGGTCAGATAATTAATACTCAAATCTGGAAGGACATCGAGCGAAAAAATGCAGGGCTTTATGATGTTATTGTTGATGTGGACTCAGATGGCTACTTTAACGATTCGGTTGCCAGTAAAGATACGGCAGATCAACTAATCCCATGGGGACTAGCGATTCCAAAAGTCGATTCATCAGATCAAACTGGACAAATTAAAGATATCTTTATTGGAGATGATATGATCTATGCAAAGGGGATAGGGTTCCCCCCCGGCGAATCGTTCGATGTTTATGTTGTCAAAGATAATCGTTCGCTAAAAGATGGGGACGTGTTTAGTGAAAAGGACGTTTCCGAGCAAGTAGAAAAGGGTAGTGTTGCAGATGGCAAGGGCGAATTTTTAATTCCAGTTTGGCTTGAGACTAAAGTCGGACGCTATGATATTATTGTTGATCGGGACAAAAACGGAATTTTCAATGGTACAATCGATGTGATCGATGCAGTAAAATCTACTGGCTTTGAGGTTCGGTCCAACTGGACCTTTATGGTCTATATGGCTGCTGAAAAAGATCTTCGGGACGAAGCGATCGCAGACCTAAACGAAATGGAATTAATCGGTTCGAACAAGCACGTTTCTGTAGTTGTACAAGTCGATACTTCTTCGAGCCCTAATGGAGCTACAACAATCGTGCAACAACTCAACTCCACACCAACCCGATTATATGTACGCAAAGATTCCGATCCAATCAAACTCAACTCAACTCTAATGATGCAGCTTCAGGAAACGAGTATGGGCAGTGCTGAGACATTGCTTGACTTTACAAAATGGGCATCATCCTGCTATCCTGGAGAAAACTATGTCCTTGTTTTATGGGGAGATGGGGATTCTTGGAAAGTGAATCCTTCAGTTCCCACTGGTCTTCTTACAGATACCGAACCAGCAAAGGATGCAATGGATATGAGCGAACTAAAGTCCGCAGCAGACTCGATGACTGCGTCTCTTAATGGAACTCGTCTTGGTATATTTGCATTCGATGCACCATTAATGGCCAGTGTTGAAGTTGCAGCTCAGATCAAGAATACCAGTGACATAATGGTTGCATCTGAGGGCACTAAAGCGGTTATTGGGAAAGAATCTCCCACCAAAAAAGGAACAATCGATTGGAATTATGAGGATGTTCTAAAACGCCTTAATCACAATCCAAAGCAGAGTATGCGTGACTTCTCAAAGGAGATCGTTGCGCATGCAAAAGACGCAAAACTCGACACGCTTTCATCTATCTCGCTAACTGGAATCGATGCCCTAATTAAGGAAATCGATTCGCTCGCTTCACCATCTAATTTACGTGGAAATATGATGCCCGATTTCGCTCCTGCTTCCTGTCCGCCGTATCTTGGGTCAACTCGATCAGGTCTCTTTGATTACAATGGTGCGGATCAATATTCTGACAATGTCCAAATCGGTCTTCTTAAGGCAAGATTGGCAAGCCAGACCATGGGCGGAGTAATTGGTTATTCGGTTCAGAAATATGCATACGATCTGGATAATACTCCTGAGGGAGCAGCTCTTGCTCCTCTTAGACGGACAAAGGACGATCCGGTCTGGGGAGACATTGACATTGTTGATCTTTCTGACCTCTCATCAAAAATTGTCGCTTCCGGTGAAATTAAATCATCATACAAATCACATGCGCCGACAATTGTTTCTATGCTTGCAAAAGGCGGGCCGATAATTATTGATGAATACCATAGCCCAGCATTCGCCAATGCGTATGGCCTTTCCATTTACTACCCATTCCAGCAAAAGCGCTCTGGTGCCGATCCACTCCACGAATATTCTTACGATTCACCATCTGATCTTTCATCGTCTATCTATCATTCGACTCCGGGGTTCATTTTCCCGACTAATAAAGGCGCGATTTGGTGGAAGGATGATTCGGATGATCCCAAAGGTCGTGTGTTAAAACGATACTATACTTCAGTTGCAGATGCCCAGCTTCTTGGTGGCGGAAAAATCAAGGAAGTTATTGTTCCAAGCTGCAATTATCTTAAGGTTTCAGTTAAGTTCTCAAGTCGTGGTTCGACTGATTCGGATTTCGAAGGGTTTGCCAGTTTTGGAGTAAAGAAAAACGCCCTATATTCCTGGAGTTTTGGTGATGGCGGCGGATGCACTGAGGCGTGGAATGATAAGGGCAATAATGACGGAATCGATCCTCCAAGCGAGACCTCAAGCTGTGATAAAGTCTTTGATGGATTGGTCGAGCATACTTACGAAAAATGCGGTTGTTTTGTAGTTACTATGCAGACAACTGACGACGATGGTGAGTCCGATTCTGATTGGTTGTATGTGAAAATACAAGATGATCCAACCTGGATTCCACCTCCTGATAACAGTTCGATAGTTCCCACCTGTGCTGATAACACAAGGACACCAGGTAAACCATACAATTCCTCAATCGCCCGCTTTATCTGTCATGATAATTGCGAGCAGATCTATGGTCCAGGGTACAAATGCGACCCAGAAGGCTGTTTCTGCAATCCGCCCAAGGTAATTAACGACACAAATAGGACCAGAACAGGAAATGACACCTGGATAGCTCCTCGTTGCGGTGATGGGGTAATAACCCCTCCAGAGCAGTGCGATCCAGCAAGTAACGCCACAAAAGTCTGCACCAATTCAAAATCATGTACTCAAAATTGCGAATGCAAATATGTTGATACCAACCCTCCTTTCTGTGGTGATGGTCGTGTTACTGCACCTGAAGAGTGCGATCCTGGATCCAGATATACCGATGTCTGCTACAATGGAAATTCCTGTAATAGTTGCAGATGCAGTGCAAGTGTTATTCCTCCCCAAACCCATCGAGAATGCAGAAGTGGATCGTGCGTTAGTGTTAATGGGTCTGGTTCTGACAGTTGTAGTACTGATTTACAATGTCACCAAACCCAAACTCCGCAAACTCACCGGATCTGTAGTTCCGGTTCATGCGTTTCTGTTTCCGGTTCCGGATCTGACCAGTGCACCAGTAATTCGCAGTGTATAGATACTACTCCCATGCACAGTGCCTGTGATTTTGAGACTCATTCATGCATGGTAGTTGAGGGGCCCGGTTCGAATTCGTGTACTTCTAATTCAGATTGCAGTCCTCCGGTTGTCAACTGTTCGGTTTATTGTAGTGAACAGGGCTATTCACAAAGTCTTGGAAGCGGATATTCGACTCAGTCTTCCTGCAATGCTGCCGCTGCAGAAGAACCAATAAGCTGCACTACTACCTGTGTTTATACTAAATTTTACAGCACCTCAAATACTGCCGGAACTACTACTTGCTGCTGCAAGGCCAAAAAACAGTTTATCTGCACAAATTGTCCTGGACAAAACCCACAATGTCCAGTTCCAGAAACAATTTGCCCTGCTAATGCTCCTTAATATGTTCTCTCAAAAATCTTTCCGACTCAGAATTTCTCCCTTTTCTAAACATTCGTCGTCTTAGGTTTTCTCTTGCTCCGGAAACAGTAAAACAAGCTCGGAATTTCTAACCTGTTTGAGTATTTGCATATGTATGGTTCCTGATTGGCCCAATACTGATTCCAATGCCAGTTTCCCTTAGAAATTAATCCTTCTCAATCTCAGAAAGTATTGCCCATATTGGCAATAAAGAAACCCCAAGTGTGAAAATTACTAAGCTGCCAACATACATTATGCCTAATATCGATGTAATTATGTTCTCTATAGAAAACGAAGAAAGTCCTATGGAATAAACATTTAGTCTGTCTAATAACGTAACTAATATCGCACCTACAATGCCCGCTGCTATATTTTCAAATAGTCTTTCTAGTCTTCCTCTATTCTCTTTTTTATATTTTTTTAGCAGGTACAGGCCGATGGCAATCCCGATTAGTATCAACAGCACAAATATTATCCAGACTATGAGTTCTTTTATGAATGAAAATTCCCCGGGTGTGAATATATAAATGATTGTTAAAACTAAAATTAGACTTATCAGTACCAGAAATATTATTCCGGTTTGTTTTGGTGTATCCTTCTTTTGAGCCACTAAACTATCATTTGCTAAAAATTATTAAATTCTCGGTTGTCTCAACACTGTTCTTTTGGGCGCTATTATCAACCTCAATCTTTTTATCCTTCTTACTTATTTATCCATTCATGCTTAATCTTTCTCTTTCGGACAATTCAGGCAAATTTCTGATTCTTTCAAATCTCATTTCCCTATGTTTTGCCATTATCTTTGGCTTTGACCTGGGTTCTTTGATGTGGTTGTATCTTCTAGAGAGTATTCTGATCGGCTTTTTCACATTCCTTTCGCTCCCGATAATTGCCTTTCGAACTAGAAATCTCTTCGCAATAGGACTAAGTGTTTTCCTCTCTTTTTTCTTTCTTTTTCACTATGGCGGTTTTCATTTCGTCTATCTTATTTTCCTGTCTGTTCTTCCTTACTTTAAAATTAAGATTCCTCTTTTTGAATTTTTCCTGTCTTTACTTCCTCTTTTTTTATCTCATGCATATTCCTTTTTTGAACATGTCCTTTTTAGCAACGATCCAGCGGATTCCCAGTTGGATATTGGATCAGTTGCATCTAAATTTATTGCTCCCTATTCAAGAATTCTCCCAATGCACCTCACCATTATTTTCTCTGGATTTTTGGTTGTCTTTGTAGGTCCTGGGGAGTTGGCAACAAAGCTGATTCTCATTGTTTTTATGGTTCTAAAAATCGTTGCAGATCTACACTTTCACAATGTAAAACACGGACTTAAGTTTACTACTTTGAATTTTGACTGATGTTCGTTTGTCCTTTGAAGCTATCGTCATGCGTTTTTGTGTTATTTAATGTTTATTTGATAACTTATATAAACTCATTGTTACATAAATGATAACGAATACCATGGTCTTTATACCTAACAATCCTGTTACTGCTTCTGTTGTTGCAAAGTTAGTTGGAAAGGGATTTTATTCTGTATCCGTGGGCAACAAATCTGCCTTCAGATCTGATTTTGGTCGTGCTAGCTTGTTGGTTGAATTGAGCAACCGCGTGTCTGATGAAGCTCCAACTCGCATAGCCACTACTTCTGCATTTGGTTTGGCTCACTCAGAAGATTCTCATACTCTGGCAGTTTCTGGTCTCTCGCTTGGCAAGCCCTCTTTGAATGTTGATGTTTCAGCTATCAAAAGAATTGCTTATTTACATGGTCTAGGGTCAGTTTCTGTCGATGCTTTGGTTCGAATTTTATCTACTAAGGATCATCAGGCTATTGGAGCGGATGGCTCTACTTACTGTGCGATTATCGATCCCACTTTGGATATTGATCGTTTGGTTGGTTCTGTTGGCGGTCTATCAGTCGCACTTGAGGCATTCGCCTCTTCACAATGTCCAGTTCAAGCACTTCATGCATACGATGCGGCTGTTGCTCTTAATGCTGCTGCCCAGTCTATGACTGCAAATGAAAATTACCACGCAACTACCGTTCAAGCTTATTCGGCTGCATTTCTAAACAATGCTTTAGAATTAATCAATTCTTATGTTGGAACCTTATTGTACATTATAAAGGATCGCTCGGAATTCAGTTATTGATTTTCTGAATTTTATATCTCCTTTGCTCCTCTCTCGCCTTCAAGAAAATTTGATGGTTTTTCTTTCTTTCTTATTAATGCAATTTGCTCCTATCCAGCACCTTTGGAGTTCAATATTTTCTGTTATTTGAGCTAACGAATTCTTTCCTATTGATGTCTTACCTTGTATATTTTCTAGTTCTGTTTGAAGAATCGACCATAAGATCACTTTATGTAAGTTTTCTTTCTATCTCAACTTATGGATATTAAATCGATTCTAAAATCTTCAAAAATTATCGCAGTAGTTGGCTTATCGGATAAACAAGAACGTCCCAGCTATGATGTTGCAACCTATCTGATGGAGCATGGCTACACACTAATTCCAGTTAATCCTATGATTTCGCAGTGGAAAGGTCTCAAGGCATATCCGTCGCTTTCCGAAATCCCTCGTGAGATCAAAATCGACATTGTCGATATCTTTAGAAAAAGCGAGGATGTTCCTCCAATCGTTGATGAGGCAATTTCCATTGGCGCTAAAGTGGTTTGGATGCAGCTGGGAATTGTTAATGAATCTGCTGCAGATAAGGCCAAATCTGCAGGACTCCAGGTCGTAATGGATAGGTGTATCAAGATCGAGCATGCAAAACTCTGACTGTGGTTACTGGGTTCACAAAATCAGTATCAAAAAAAGGCTTTTTCCTCATTTGATTTTATCAATTTTACTTTTTTCATCGATCAACAATCTTTTCTATGTACTTAAATTCACACGAAAATCAACACGCTCACTAATTTAATGGTCTCCTGAAAATACCCCATATGATTCGAAAAACCCACTTCCTGGTGATAATCGTTTTCTTTTTGGTATTCACAACTGCCGTTTACTCGGCTAGTTGCGCGCAAAAAAGCTATACGACTTCGTGTTTAAAATGTACTTTTGATAAAGATGGAAAAATGGATCAGGCCTGTTATCAGAAATATCAGGATAGTGGAGTGGCATGTCTTTTTTCTGCCTACCCAATCGAAAGCATACAATACAAAATGGGTAACTGTCCGGCTATCGATGTCTGTGTGGATCGGCTCAACACTTGCAAAGCACTCTATACTCAGGGTAATGACAAATTCGATTGCGATTCCGATTCCATAAATCACTGTTTTGTACGTGGGGATGCGTGTGTTGCACGGGCTGTTAAAGACTGTAGCGGAACTCCACCTGGAGATCTGGCTAATGATTTGCCTCCGGCAAGTTTTTGCGATGGATTTTTCTTTTTCATTGCATTATTTGCCGGCTTGTTATTTGTGAAAAATAGAAGGGTCTGATCTGCTTTCTTAAGAACTTTGGGGTTCTGCGTGATATTATGAAAAATCTTCCAGTAAAACGAATCGTGTTCTATAAACATGGTGTTGGGCATATCGAGCGAAGAGGTAAAATTTCCGATTCCTCGATCGATCTGAGTTTTCCCGTCTCATCTATGAATGACATTCTCAAAAGCCTCACGGTTATTGATGGCTCGGGTAAGGTCGTGTGCGTCAGCTATGATTCTCATCGGCCAACAAGTGAGCTGATGAAAAATGCACTTGTAATTCCAGATGGCGAGGGTTTGGTGGGACTGCTCAGGATGCTCGTTGGAGAAGAAATCAAGATCGTGGCCACTAAGACCTTTGCCGGTAAGGTTGTTTCTGTTTCAGAGCAATCACTGGATCTTGGATCTGACAATAGTGTTGTGATCAATTCCGAGCTTTCTGTTTCCGCCCAGCTCTCACTAATGGCAGCAGACGGCTCGATCGATCTTATCACAGTTTCGGATATCAAATCCCTCGAAATCCTTTCTTCCTCTGTAGTAGATGATCTTAAATATTTCCTTGAACTCTCATCTTCTTCAAGAAAGGACGGCATAAAAAACGTGACCGTTGTACTTGACAACCAGAAATCCCACGACCTTAGCATCAGCTATCTTTCAGAAATGCCGATCTGGCGGGTTTCCTATCGATTTGTCTATGAAAAAAACAATTCTCTTATTCAGGGTTGGGGTATTGTAGACAATCCATTGCAGGAAGATCTCGAAAACATAGAAGTAAGTTTGGTTGCTGGCCAGCCGGTTTCATTTGTCTATGATTTCTACGCTCCTCCGTTGGCCAATCGTCCTTATATCTGCGAGCAGCCACGGGCAGTTGCGAATGCAGTCGAGTTTGATGTTGCATCCCAGCCTGCCCCTGCGCCATATAAAATGGCAGAATCCGCGGATTATGCTTCTGAGAATGAGGCTGCCGGGCCACGGGATCGCTCTCGAGCCAGTCCCAAAATGGCCATGTCTCCCGCCTCTTATGCTCCAGGTGCTGGTTTTGCACCTTCCATGTCTTCCTCATCAATGCAATCGAGCATTTCTAGCTCTGCATCAGGAGCTCAGGTTGGCTCGTTCTTCAAATATGATGTTTTGACACCCGTGACGATCAAGCGGGGTCAGAGTTCGATGCTTCCTATTTTGGGTCAGAAGATCGCTGCTGATCGTCTTTTACTTTACAATTATGATAAGAATCCAAGCAACCCTGTTGTCTCGCTTCGATTTTTGAACAAGACCGGACTTACTCTCGAGCGCGGGCCGCTCACTGTCTTTGAAGAAGGAAGTTATGCAGGCGAGGCTATTTTGGCATTTACTGAGTCTGGCGCAGAGCAGATAATTGCATATGCAACTGAGCTGGGAGTCAAAATCGACCGGAGTTCGAGCACATCGAGCGAATTCAAGTCTGCATATCTTTCGGGCTGGTATCTTATTACTATAAACTTCGAGAAAAGTTACTTCACATATCGAATCCAGAACAACAAACCCACGCCTGTTTCGGTCATGGTTGAGCATCCAAAGTCCTCGGGATACGTGCTCCTGGATACCAAAAAACCCGATGAAGAAACCGCAACAACTTATCGGTGGAAAGTAGACGTTCCTGCGTCCAAATTTGTCGAGTTCCAGGTCATTTTAACTAGAGAAACATCATACAGCGAGCATTTGCAAAATCTTTCCGGATCTATAATCGAGAGTTATATGCATAATGGCAGGCTTTCGAAAGATCTCTTTGCTAAACTTGGCTACTCGAGCACCCGGTATCAGAAAATAAAAGACCTTAATCAGGAAAAACTGGACTTAGAGGCCGAGCGAAAGCGATTTTTGGAGGAACAGAGTCGTCTGCGTGAGAATATCTCTTCGCTTTCCAATTCGATGGAAGAAGCTGCCCTGCGTAAGAAATATGTGGCTCAGATGGATTCTCAGGAAACCCGAATACAACAAATTCAAAAGCGTGTTACTGAGATTGAATCTACAATTAGGACCTTGAACAAGGAAATTGCAGATTTCGTTGCTACTTTATCTAAGTAATCTCTCTTTCTTTTAATCTATATAATAAGAAAACAATAAGAAAATATAAAAATAAGAAATTATTGAACCCTTCTTGGGACTGCGTTTCTTGCTTCTGGAGTATTATTCGCAACTACCGTTCTGATCATTTGGTCGATTAACTGATGTTGTCTATCTGGTGATGGCTCTAATTGTAGTGCGACTAAATCCAGGCATATCCTTGCCGCTTCGAAATTTCCATCTCTGCGGTATCCTTGTGCCATTCTTAAGTATTCCGTTGCTCTGTCTGATGCTTCTTGACTTAGTCTCGGAGGCATATGGTTTAATATTTCCGAGACTTGACTATTGAGGCTTCTCTCAATCTGTCCTGTCGAAGTTACCAATTGTCTACTCATATTATTAAGCTCCTCTGTCACTCTGTTTCTTTCGCTGTTACTCATAGATCTTGCCGTCGTCATTTGGAAAATCAACATACCATTTCACCAGTTTGGTTTTTGGATTTAAGGTTTTTATGTGTTTTGGTCTCCGTGTTCTCGTGTTAGCTAATGTTCCTCTTCGCATCGCTACGCTCCGATCGCAGCTTCGCGTCACTTCGCTCGCGAAACCTGCTTTAGCACAGGTAGCTTCGCAGACCTTCACTCTGCTTCGCCTCCTTTTGGTCGGCTCGCGGCTGCTCGTCGCTACTCTCCGATCGCGTCGCAAAGCTGGCGCTTCGCTCAAGCGTCGTCGTCCCTTCGGGACGACTCGCGCTTCCGCGGAAATGAGGTGCTGGTTTTTCTTTATATACTCGCTAAACTCTCTTCTTCTTTATGAGTTTTGTTTTAGGAAATTATTTAGTTGATCTGCTTGATTCAGATGATAAAAAAGAGTCATCTCTGTATCTAAATAATGCTGGTTGGTTAGTGCGAGAAATATGGTGTGATTTGTTATTGTATTCACCGAATTTTAATCAGACTCGGCTTTCACTCTCTATTGCTTTAGGTATTAGCAACAACTCTGGCGCTTTATATGCTTACAAAAATAATCGAAAAGCAATATCAATTGAAACTCTGCTCATTTTACTATATTTCTGGAAACACTGTCTAAATAAATCTGATGCGGATTTGCACAAACGCCTCGATGAATTTTTTTATCGTGAGGATTGGACTCTTTCTACTCATTCCAAAAATCAAAAAACTCGAGTACCAAAAGTTATCTCACCAAAACTCGCATATCTGATGGGTTGGATGGTAGGGGATGGTCATCTTAAAAAATCTCACAACTATCTTGTAAAACTAAGCGAAAAATCTACTGATCAACTAAATTTCGTCTTAAAGCCCCTATTCAAGGAACTCTTTGATATTAATGTGCCTATCTTTAGGCGTTATAAGAATGGATATGCTCTCCAAGTTGGTTCAAAACCCATTTATCGTTTTTTTAAAAATGTTCTTCAGTTAAAAACTGGCAAAATTCCTGACCTTGTCTGGCATTTCGATGCTTTAAATAAGCGTTATTTTTTAATGGGTGTTTTTGATGCTGAAGGTCATGTTATCTGTTCTTCTACTTGCCGCAGGGTGGCTATCTCTCAAAAGGACCCTGTTTTTTTAGAGCAACTCAGAATAATTGGTTCTAGTTTAGGCGTTTTATTTAACTCTCCTGTCAAACACGTGACTCGTTTAGGTGTTTGGTATTCTATTAATCTTGGATCTACTGTTCAGACACGCAATTTTGCCTCACATGTTGGATCTTTACATGTGGAAAAATCAAAAAAGTTAGAAAAGTTGGTGACTAGGATAGGATCAAGTGAATCTTGTAGGTCCTCTATCTTATACGGGTAATAAGCTAGTGGGTGGGTCGTTGGTGTTTATATGGATTATTGTGCTGTCTGAGGGTGTTTTGTATGATTTTGGTAAGTCGAGTTGTGGAATGTGGCGCTGATGATTTTGGTAAGTCGAAAGGAGTTAGCCGAGTTGATGTCTGTCTTGGTGTGCTGATTGCATGAAACATACCATACCAAAGACGAGGTTATGATAATTGAAGATCTAATAGAAGATCTTTTGTCTTTTAATCCAATATTCATTAAAGAGATTGAAAATCGTCGACAAGAATCTAAGGCTCATGTTGTGTCTCTAAACGATCTTCGAAAAAAGATTAAGTAGTTAGTCTAGTCCAAATATTTCCTATTTTTTCAATTCTTTAATTATATTTTGAATCATTTCGCTCGTTTTCGCAGTTCCACCAACATCCTTGGTCTTAATTCCCTTTTCATAAGTTGCATCTATTGCGTTTTCGAGTTGTTTTGCCTCTGCACTGTGACCTAGATATTCAAGCATCATTGCAGTTGCCCTAAGCATTCCTGTCGGGTTAACGACGTCCATTCCAGCATATTTAGGTGCAGAGCCATGAACTGGTTCAAATAATGCATGTTTAAGTCCAATATTGGCTGAAGGCGCGACACCAAGACCTCCAATTAGTGCAGATGCCTCGTCAGAAAGTATGTCTCCAAACAAGTTTGTCGTTACGATAACTTCGAAATCTGTTGGTGATTTGATTAATCGCATGGCTACCGAATCAACTAGGGCATCTTCGCAAACTATTTCTTTGTACTCTGATGCCACATTGCGACCAACTTCGAGAAACAATCCATCGCTCTTTCTTAGTACATTTGCCTTGTGGACCAGTGTGACTTTTTTGAATCCTTTGGCTTTTGCCTCATCAAAAGCGAATCTGACGATCCGCTCGCTGCCTTTGCGGGTTATGACTCGAAGCGACGTAGCCCGGTCGGCTGTGGCTTCTTCAATTCCGCTATACATGCCCTCAGTATTCTCGCGAACGATGACAAAATTGAGTTTTGGAAATGGTAAATCGACATTTGGAAGCGAGACAAAAGGCCGCAAATTGGCATACAAATCAAGTGCCTTTCGCAAGCCAATTATCGCACTTTTATAATTCTCTATATTTGGGGGAGTAGTTACTGCACAAAAGAGTATCGCATCGCATTCTTTCGCCTTGTTTACTGTTTCGTTTGGTAGTGCAGTTCCGTGTTTTTTGTATGTTTCGTATCCTGCTTCGCCCTCTATCCATTCTACTTCAACAAGTGCATCGACAACCTTGCGTGCATGTGCCATCAATTCAGGCCCGACTCCATCGCCATTGATGAACATTACTTTCTTTTTTGGTGTCATTTGGCTCCCTCTAGTTCTTCAAGTTTGTGGTGCTTAAGGAATCCCAGTATTCCTCCGTATTCCTTGAACTTTTTGACAATTGGAGAGACGACTACGGGTGCAGTTTTGTTCTTTGTTTTGTTTATGATCTGCGTATCTGTGATCTCAATCTGATCTTCTTCAGAAATGGCATCAACAAACTCGCTGGGGGCAACCAGGGCAACGACTCCGTTGTTTATGCAGTTACGATAGAAAATCCTTGCAAACGACTTTGCAATAATGGCCGAAATTCTATTGGCCTTAAATGCCATGACTGCCGTCTCACGAGAAGAGCCGCAGCCAAAGTTTCTTCCTCCTACGACAATATCTCCTGGTTTCACCTGCTTTGCATACTCCGGTCGGTGCTCGATAAATGCAATTTTTCCCAGTTCTTCTATGTCATTTGTCATGTTATATCTGCCCGGAGTCATCAAATCCGTATTTATAGAATCGCCAAATTTCCAAATTCTCGTCATAATAATCATCTCTATTTTCCTTTATTTCTCCATTTCTTTTGCGTTTTCTTTCTATCTTTGCATGTATTTTCTTGGATCTGCAATTTTTCCTGCAATTGCCGATGCAACTGCTGTTGCCGGAGATGCCAGGTATATTTGCGCCTTGGGTGATCCCATTCTCCCGGTAAAGTTTCGATTGCTGGTGCTGACACACACGTCATTATCATCAAGAACTCCCATGTGCCGGCCAAGACATGCTCCGCATCCGGGAGAAGTTACTATTGCTCCCGCCTTTGAAAATTCTTCCAAATATCCCGCACGTAGCGCCTGCTCATAGACCTGTCTGCTTGCGGGAGTTACGAACATTTTTATCCCGTCTGCAACTTTTCTGCCCTTAATCATCTTGTATGCAATTTCCAAATCCTCAATTCTGCAGTTTGTACACGAACCAAGGAAAACCTGAGTAATTTCGGTTCCCTCGACCTGACTAACCGGAACATCACGGTCTATGTCCGGTGGTTTAGCGACCGTTGGTTCAATCTTTGAAATGTCATAAGTTAGAACGTCTGCGAATTGGGCATCTGGATCTGATCTAAGGAATTCGAACTGCTGAGCTCTGCCCTGGATTTCTAAGTATCTTGCAGTCTGCTCGTCTGCCGGGACAATGCCTGTTTTAGCACCCATTTCCGCGCACATATTACATAGGGTCAGCCGCGATGGAACGTTCATTTTCGTCAGAGCCTTTCCGCCAAATTCAATGACCTTGTAGTTCGCTCCCTCTGCTGAAAGCTCCTTTGCGATCGAGAGGATGACATCTTTAGTATAGACTCCAAAATCAAGCGAACCTTCAAGATTAATCTTAATGGTTTCCGGTACTCGAACCCATGCTTTTCCGGTTGCCATTGCTACTGCAGCATCGGTTGATCCAAAACCCGCGCAGAAAGCTCCCAACCCGCCGCCTGTTGGCGTGTGGCTGTCGGCTCCCAAAAGGAATGTATTGGGTCGTAGGAATCGTTCGGCCATGACCTGATGACAGACTCCATCTGTGTATATCTTGATTCCCTGTTCTTTTGCAAATTGTCTGATTTTTGTGTGGAGCGCTGCTGCCTGGGTACTTGGAGCCGGATATGCATGATCAAAGAAAATATGGATTTTATCCGGATCAAAAACTTTCTTTGCGATCTGATGAAACGGGTCTATTGCCCATGCGCACGTTGTATCATGCGCCAGAACATAATCGACATTGACTACTGCCAAATCGCCAATCGAAACTTTTCTGCCTGCTTTGGAAGAGAATATTTTTTCCGTTATAGTCTGTCCGCTCATAAAATTCAACTCTGATGTTCCATTTCGCTCCGTTATTTTCTATTTTCCCCGTTTTGTTTTCTTATTTCTGATGACTCTCGAGAACCAGATATGTGCTGGTTTCAGTAACGCCCTTACATGCCCGAATTGCCTCGAGAGTGTCGTTCACCTGTTTGACCGAATGCGATTTGACAAGAACCATCAAGTCATATGCTCCTGTAAGTTCCCAAACCTGGCTAACTCCCGAAATGGGCATTATGCCTGCAACTATGTCTGCAGTCTTTATTTTTTCCTCTGTTACTACTCCGATGATTACGCTTACTGTGTTTTCCATGTCTCTACACCCATACAAATATTACAATTCAAATTCAAATACGTCTCCTTTCTTTTCCTTTAGTCTTGCAATTGCCTTTTCTATTTGTGAATCGCTTAGGCCAAGCTTTAATTCAGATGAAAGATATTTGATGACATTTCTGCCAGAATATTCTCCGACAACAAATCTTCTTCTCTGTCCGACCGTTTCTGGAGAAAATGCCTCGTATGCCTTTCCATCTGATTTAAGAACCGCGCCAAGATGCGTTCCGCCTTTATGTCTAAAGACGCTCTCTCCGACCACTGGACTAAATGCATCGCAATAGAGGCCCGTGTAATCTCCAAATAATTTCGAGAGGTGATGCAATCTTGTTACATTAAGGTCCGTTCGCTGATCATAAAGGACCCGCAATGCCATAGCCACTTCTGCTAGTTTTGGTATTCCTGCCCGCTCGCCCGCGCCATTTATGCATGCGTGTATGCAATTGGCTCCAGCTTCTACTCCTGCGAGCGAGTTTGCTAATGCAAGGCCCAAATCATTGTGGCAATGAACGTCCAGATTGGCTTTTGGAACCTGCTGGTGGACTTCCGAGACAAGTGAATACATTGACGAGGGTGTCATTATTCCAACTGTATCCGTTATCGAAATCCGGTCTGCACCCCGCTCGTGTACTGCCTTGACCATTTCTGCGAGATATTTAGCATCTGTTCTGGACGCATCCTCGCATGTGAATCGCATCTTTAGCCCGTGGCTCTTGGCATAATCGATCGATTCGCCCGCCCGATTTAGTGCATCTTCCCTTGTTGTATGTAATTTGTGCTCCAGATGAATGTCGGAAGTCGAGAGAAATATCGCAATCCATTCTGGATCCAGTTTTAGTAAGAGGTCGATGTCGCTCTTCATCGCTCTCCCATGGAGTATTAGTTTGGCCTTAAGGCTCGCGTCTTTGAGCTCTTTTGCAGTTTCCATCATGCTTTGCGAGACGATCGGTGAGAGCTCGATAAAATCGACTCCAAGCGCATCTAATTCCGTTCCTATTTTTACTGCCTGCTCCTTGCTAAAGCGAACTTTAGTTGCCTGCTGTCCTTCCCGAAGAGTAGAGTCTAATATGAGTATCTTGTCCATTTATTCCTCCTCCTTGCGCACTGCTGCCGTCTGTTTTATGAGATCTTTTAGAACCAAAATCGCCAGTTCATAATCTGACCATCGCAGATATTCCCGATCTGTGTGATCGAGTTTTGAATCTCCCGGGCCATAGGCGATAGTGGGTATTTTAGCATCCATCGTTATGTTCATATCCGCGCTGCCGGATTTCCTTAGATATCTTGGGGTTATCTTCTGACTTCTTGCTGCACCTACCATCCGTCTGACTAGTGGATCGTTAAGCGAAATTTCACAGCCCGACAGTTGTTCTGTATTTTCGAAATCGATCTTTAGTCCAGCTGGTGCAAGAGAGATGAGAAGTTCACGTATCTCTGTCGTGCTTCTGGTTGGCGGGATTCGGACATCAATGAAGAAATCCAGCGAATCAGGAATCGAGTTGAGTGAGTTTTTCTTTCCGTATTCGATGTGGGTTATGTTGAATATTACTGATTCGAATGCGTGGTTGCGCGGGAACTCTGTGGAGAGTTTCTGCTGATATTCGACGAGTTTTTCAATGGGATTCTCTGTTTTCATGCCTGCGTGTGCACTCTCCCCTCTGACGCTAGCGTGAACAAGTATTCTGCCCTTATATGCAATAGTTATTCCATCGCAATTCGATGGTTCTCCATTGACTGCGTATTTTGGTTTTATATATTTTAGCAGCTCGCGTATTCCTACTGAGATTGGTGCTTCTTCCTCTGTTACTCCAGCGACGATGAGTTTTATTCCCTCTGGCGGATTTGCACTTGCTTCGATGTAGCTGGCTACACATCCCTTTGCATCTACCGCACCCCGTCCGCTGATTCCCTCATTATCTGTTTTCACTGGCCAAAATCCAGCTACTGTATCTAAATGAGAAAATAGTAACAGATCCGCATTTGGGTCTTTTCTATAATCGTAGTTTGCACCTACAACATTTCCTGCGGAGTCGATATCTACATATTTGTATCCCAATTCTCGCATTCGCTTTGCACAAACTTCTGCCGCTGCCCTCTCTTGCCCAGAAAAACTTTGAGTCTGGACTAATTCTTCGAGGAATCGATGCGAGGCTGGTGAGCTGTCGTGTTCGTGCTTTCTTTTATCTGTTGCAATCATGGTAAAACCGACTCCAGTATTCCTAATGCTTCTTCGTAAACTTCCCGCGTTGTATTAAGAGGCGGGAGCATTCGAAGTGTCGTATCTCCGGCAGTCAAAATCAAAAGACCCTTTGCCTGTGCTGCCTTTACGATTGGTGTACTCTCAACTTTGAGTTCAAGCCCGATAAAGAGGCCTTTGCCACGAACCTGAACGATCGATGGTTTTCGTGTCATCATCTGCTGGAGTTTTTGGGAAAGCCACAAGCCATTCTCATCTGCTCGCTCAAGTAATTTTTCATCTTCAATTGCCTTTATTGTAGCATTCGCAGCAGCGCATGCAAACGGATTTCCTCCGAAGGTCGATCCATGCTCAAGGTTCTTAAAGACGCAAAATTCCTCGTTTGCAATTGCTGCTCCGATTGGAACTCCGCCTCCAAGTCCTTTAGCCAAAGTAACGACATCTGGATAAACTCCTACATTTTCAAATGAAAAGAACTTACCTGTTCGTCCCATACCTGCCTGAACCTCGTCAAAGACAAGCAGCGTTCCTTTTTGGCTACAGATCTCGCGGGCTGCGCTTAGGAATGCAACATCTGCAGGCCGTATTCCTCCTTCGCCCTGAATCACTTCGAGAAATACCGCTGCCGTTTCTTCTGTTACTGCATTTCTAAGGCCCTCAATATCGTTCATTCTGATCCTTGTAATTGGTCCGATCAGAGGTTCGAATCTCTCTCGATATTTTAGTTTAAATGTTAATGCAAGACTTCCGGCCGTTCTGCCATGAAACCCATTCATCGCTGCAACTAGTGCCTTGCGGCCTGTTTTGGCACGGGCAAGTTTAATTGCGGCTTCGTTTGCCTCTGTTCCAGAGTTGCAAAGAAAAATCTTTCCGCTTTTTCCGCTTGCACTTCGCCAGCGTGATTCGAGACTCTCTAGTAATCTTGTTCTCTCTCCATTTGCAAATGCTTCATTGCAGGTTATCATTTTTGATGCCTGCTCCGCGAGTGCCTGTTTTAAGCCCGGGTGGTTGTGGCCAAGAATTGCGACGCCGATACCACTTGTAAAGTCGATGTATCTTTTGCCCTCTACGTCCCAGACTATGCTTCCCTCTCCGCGCGAGAGTGCGATGTCCCTTTTCTTATAGACTCCCATTTCTAATTTTGTTTCCCGCTCAACTAGAGATGCGTTTGTTTCGTTCATAAATATCAATTCTCCTCGCTATTTCCAATTTCTTTGCGATTGGCAGTTATGTGCGTTCCGGATCCGTCAAGTGCTTTGCTTAGTGGCGCCTCGGTCTTGCCATTCCCAATTACTACTCTCTGGACTCCGCCATCAATTGCTTCTGCGCAGGCGAACAATTTCTTTTTCATTCCGCCAGATGCCTTGCCACCGCCTGCAATTTCTATTGCCTCTGTTAGCTGGGCTCGAGTGAGCGAACTGACTAAATCGTTCGGGAAGTTTTTGTAATATCCATCAACATCTGTGAGCATGACTACTGTATTGGCCTTTAGTTCAGATCCAATCTTTGCCGCAAGCCGATCTCCATCTATGTTGAGTAGGCTCGTTTCACCAAGTGCCAGTGCTGCAACTACCGGAACATATCCTTCGCGAAGCAATGTGCGCAACAGTCCACCATTTATCTTTTCAATTTTGCCTGTGTAATCATCCCTTACGATTTTCTGTTTTCCGCTTTCGTCAACTGATGTGATTATCTTCTGCTTTGCCTCGATCAATCTACCATCACAGCCCGAGAGCCCGATTGCATTTACTCCTGTTGTATTGAGCGAGACTACCAGCCTGGAATTCGCTTCTCCCCTTAGTGCAAGTGTATATGCTTGGAGGACCTCTGCATTGGTGTAACGCGATTTGAATCCACCTGGCGAAGTGATGAATTTGGGTGTTATGTTAAGTCGCTTGCAGAGTTCATTGATCTGTGCGCTTCCGCCATGAACAACTACTATCGAGTATTTTGATTGTAATGATGCAATGTCCTTTGCAATTTCCTCCGGCTGTTGCGCAGTGCTGCCACCAATCTTGACGACTATAATTGGGCGTTCGTTCGTTTGTGTGTTTGTCATGTGCATTACACCTAAAGTGGGTGGAACCCCGGCTGCCATAGTCCCATTTTTTCATCTAAGCCAAACATCAGATTAAAATTCTGGATTGCCTGTCCACCTGAGCCTTTGACCAGGTTGTCTATGGTCGACATGACAATCACTCTGCTGCGCTCAGGATCTATCTCGAATCCAATATCTGCAAAGTTGCTTCCAACGACACATTTTGGTTCTGGATATCGATAAAGCGTGTCCTTGTCCTTGACAAGTCTGACAAACGGTGATTTCGAATAGAATGATCGATATGCCTTCCACAAGTCGAGGTCTTTCGTTCCGGCTGTATTGAGCCTTGCGTGGACTGTACTTAGAATCCCTCGAACCATTTCCACGGCGTGAGGAGTCATACCAACGGAAACTTTTGATCCTGCGATCTCGCTTAATTCCTGCTCGATTTCTGCAGTGTGCCGATGGCCGCTTGGCTTATATGATCGAACTGTTCCCTGCCGCTCTGGGTGGTGAGTTGAAAGATCAAATGCAGCACCGCTTGCCGAGCTGCCGATCTTGGAATCTGCTATTATATTACTATTATCTATAAGTCCTGCTTTGATCAGAGGCGCCGTTCCAAGTATGATCGATGTGGCAAGGCAGCCGGCACATGCGACTAACTGGGCCTTCTTTATCTCTTCTCGATGCAACTCAGGAATTCCATAAACTGCCTTTGGTAAAAGTTCCGGGTGCGGGTGCTCCTGGTAATATTTTGCATATGTGTTCTTATCATGAATCCTAAAGTCCGCTGATAAATCGATGATTTTGACTCCGGTTTCGAGATACTGCTTCACAAAACCCGCAGAAATCTTGTGCGGCAGGCAAAGAAAAAGTGCATCGATGTCTGTGTTGAGTTCCTTTACTGGTACAAAGTTCGCCGATGTAAATCCCCGAAGAGTCGGGTTAAGTTTTGTTACTGGAGTTCCTGCAAACCTCTCGGATGTAAGTTGCTTTACTTCCATCTCCGGGTGCATTAGTGCCCATCTAAGAAGCTCGCCTCCAGTGTATCCGGATGCGCCTACAATTGATATGTCATATGCCATAAATATCACGCTTGATTATTTCTTTGACCTCTTTACGAAATACTCGACCATTTTGCCAGGTATATCCGCGCCGGTTGGCTCGACCGAGTTTCTAAATTCTGTCGTGTGGTTGACTTCATGAACGACCAGTCTTCCGTCTCCAGTTTCCATCATATCTACGCCGTAAATTCCCTCGCCAAAGACGTTTGCCGCTTTAAGTGCAAGTTCGCGAATTTCGCTTGTAACTGGACAGTTGGATGCTGTTCCGCCTCTGCCTGTATTGGTTATCCAGCCCGATTTTTCCGTTGAAGTTCGGTATATTGCCCCGACACACTCATCGCCAATCACAAAGACTCGCATGTCTCGTCCGGGTTTGTTAATGTGCTCCTGTAAATAGTAGACTTTCTGGAATGCATGGCCCATCTCTTCGCGGGATTCGAGTTCTGCATCCAGCGCCTCATCATCATTTAATTTGTGAACTAATCTCGCCCAGCTTCCAAAAACTGGTTTCATGACTACTGGGAATCCGAGCTTCTTTGCTGCAGCCTTTGCTGCATCTGGAGTAAAAGCTCCGAATGTTTTTGGAGTTGGGACTCCTGCCTTTCCAAGAAGCACTGATGCGAGGAATTTATCGCCGCATAGTTTGTGTGCCTTATATGGATTGCACACGAATGTTCCCATCTGCTCGAGGTAGAATGACGAGTAAAGAGTTCTGGCATAAGACGATGATCTCTGAAGAACTCCATCGTATTCTTTCTTCGAGGCAGTCAGTTCCATCATAAGTTCGCTGTCAAAGACTCGCTCGAGAGTTATGCCTCTTTTAGTGGCACTCTCAAAGATCATTTTGTTTTCTGGAGTAAGAACCGTAAATAGCATTGCAAGACGCATTTATACACCTGTGTTATAATCGAAAATTTCTCTTTTCAAAATAGAATAAATTAAGATTAATTTGGGACTTTCTTTACTCTCCCCAATCCTCTTCAACGCTTGGCGCGGTTGCAAGACCAAACGGAGCGACTGATTTTACTTCTAGTTTACTTCCACAATCGCCGCAGGAGATAATTTCTCCGACTTCAATACCAGCGCGTTGCGCAATCTGTGCGCCGCATTCGGGACATTCTGCATTTGACATAGTTTCACCTTGAATCATTCGTATATTGTCCGACAACCTCTTTATTGGTTATCGTCTATACTCTCTCGTTTTTGTTTTCTTATCGCTTTACTATATTCGTAATGTATTTTACGAAATCTTTATAAAATGGTCTATTTATTACGATATTCGTAAATCTATTGGCGGTGTTGAAATGGATCAAATCGATACGAACATACTTAAAATTCTCAAGTTAAACTCGCGCTCTTCCAATGTCGAATTGGCCCGGGCGATTAATCTTACTGAAGGTGCAGTGCGCAACCGGATCGATCGATTGGTCAAAACCGGCATAATTACCAAGTTCACGATCGAAACTTCCTCTTCTGCCGCTCTCTCTGCAATCGTAATGATCAGGGCCAAAGCCGAAACCAAACTAATGATGTCTGAGATTTCCAAATCAGGCCTTGCAAAAGAATCCTATGAAATTTCAGGTGATTTCGATGGCTGCGTGATTATTGAGGGCGGATCGATGGAAGAACTCGATGAAAAAGTAGATAAAATAAGAAAAATTAGTTCGGTTGCAGAAACAAAGACATTCATCTCGTTTAAGAGATGGTGATGATTATATCGTGCCAAGTAGACCTGCAAGTAACAATGGTCTGCTTATTGCATCACAATCACCCGGATGAACTAAGATGATCTTTTTTTCTGCTGAAAATCCTTTGAATTGTGAGGTACTCTTTGATCGTCCACCAATTTCGATAACAATTTCTTTTACTAGGTAATCTGGTGTTTTTTCTCCTCTGTTGGATTTGAGATAATTAACTTCTGCGCCGAGGTATCTCATTGTGTCTGTGAAAAAATCTTCTCTAAGTGCGCCTATGCATTCTTTTTTATCTCGGTAAAGTAGTCTGTACGGAAGTCCCATTAATATTTTTGGTTCTTTGAGCACATTTGTGCCTCGTGGCATAATTCGTTTGAATACAAATGCATGTTCAAGAATCTCCGTATACTTTTCTGCCTTATATCGGGTTATATTAAGATTCTTAGAAATTGTCGTGTAATTCATATTTTCAATTGCAGAATTTCCAACAAACGTTACGAGTTTTCTTATTTCCACTGCTTCTTCTGGGCTTACTTTGCCGCTTAAGATGAGGTCTTTGTTTATTATAGTTTCCAGAATGCGACGAAATAATGGCAGCGGGTCCGTTTTACCTATTGTGAATGGATAATTTCTACCTTCGAGATATTTTTCAAATAAATGTTCGATATGCATTACTGTTCCATAATATTCTCGAGCCGTTTTTTCTTCTACTAATGTCTCTAAAGAAAGCTCTTGAATTCTTTCTCCTGTTTCAAAAAATACAAACTCTCCAAACGAAAAAGGCGGCGCGTTTAATAGTCTTACTCGTCGCGAGAGATCATACGAAAGATCATGAAGCGAAATTGCTGCTGATGAGGTAAATACGATGTTAATTTTTAAAAAATCATATATTTTTTTAAGTTCTTTATCAAAACCTGGTGAATTATGTATCTCATCCAGAAGAAGTAGTTTTATGCCGTTTTCTTCTGCCTCTTTTGCAAATGCGTATACTCCACTTTCTGGTTTTATTGTATCAAGCGAAAGATAGAGAGACGATTTATTTGTGCTATGTATCTGTTTTAGCGTTATTGTTTTCCCGACGCCTCTAGGGCCTACAAGACCAATAAAAATTCGCTCTGGCAGATGCCGAATCACCGTTTCGTAGAAGAAACGCTTCTTGGAGTATTCAGTGCCGTCCTCCTTGGCTCTTGCGCTAAGTTCTAATATTTCTTGATCGATTGCCATGCTTTAAATACGTTGCTTCAATTTAAAAATATGCATTTTAGCAAAATGATTTACTATAATGCATGCATTTTAGCAAATTCAGTAACTAAAATGTCAAAATGCCGTTAATTTTACTTCTTAGTTGGTAAAAAATAAGAAAATTAGTTAGGTTTCAGAAATCAAGACATCTGCGATGTGTTATTGCACTTCTTGTTCCAATCTAGCAACTATTCTTGCTATTTCTGATCTATATTGCGCTACTCTTCTATCAACAGTCAGTGTTGCACTTCCTACTGCTATTACTCGTATTCCTTCATATACTGTGCTCATGCTCAGTCGGTTTCTTTCTAATCTGTGTTTTGTCTCTACTAGGTCTGCTATTATTATGTCTAAATCTGCAGAAGGAACTGTTCTTAGGGCCGCTCTTATAGCTCGTTCCTCTTCTGCTCTCTCTCTATTTAAGGCCGCTCCTCTTCTGCTCTCTTCCCATCCTGCACTTTCTCTACTTACAACCGGTCCTCCTCCTTGAATGTTCATCGTTCCTGCCTCTCTCAATAATCTTTGTTCTTCGGGAGTTAAATCTCTTGGTGCGGGTGTCGGTGTTACTGCTACTCTTGCTCGTGCTTCAAGTTGTGCTGCTCTGTCTCTAAGTCTATCAAGTTGTTCGACAAATCCCGCGCGGGTTGTTTCTCGTCCTGCTATTGGTCCTTTTTCTGCATCTGTTGCATGTAGTTGATCGAGACTCGAAATAACTCCTGAAATATTTCCTCTATAGACTGTTAGTGAAGTTCCGATTTCGCCTTCTCGTGTTACTCTGTGACTGGTTGCATCGCGACTTCCGATCGTTCTGCGCACGGCCGTGAGTCGTCTTAATGCCGCAGCCCGATCTGTAGCGATAAGTCGTTCAATTGCATCAAGTTCATTCTGAGCGACCTGGAGATCCCTTCTTGCCTGGGCTTCTCTTCTTTCAAATGTTGCATCGCGCGTAGTTACTAATTGCGTTACTTGTTCAACTCTTCTCTGTTCTGCCCGTTCTGCTGCACTTGGTCTTCTTGGTGCGGGTGTCGGTTGCTCCTGTGGCGTCTGCACTGTAGTTGGTTCAGGTCCAAGTATGTCCCTTGCGGTGCTTTCGAGTCTAAATCTTAAAGTTGCAAGTGCTTGGTCTGGGCCAATTCTTCTACTTAATGTTTGGAGTGCTTCTGCGAACTGTCGATTATTTCGATACGTCGCTGTGAGTTCCATATTATCATTATGTACCCCATTGAGTATGTCTGTAACCTGATCCGCTACTGCAGGTGTTCTCAACTGCTCGAGAGTCAGCGTTCCTATATTCGCTGTAGTTACTGTGAACTGTCTTGGTGCTGGTCTAGTCTGTGCGACTGGGGGTGCGGGTGTCGGTGTCTGTACTGCTACTCTTGCACTTGTTTCTCCTTGTGCTGCTTCGCCAGTTTGACCTGAGGGAATTACTATTCCTCTGCTGCGGTTGACTACCTCTCCCGCTGGAATTGGTTGTCCTCTTGCGGCTGCAAGGCTTACTGGGTCTTGAGTTGGCACTGGTGCAGTTGCTTCTCTTGCGGCCTCTTCTCGTCTTCGTTCCTGAGCCACTGCGATTCTTTGTTCGGCATCTAGTAAGTCTGATCTTAAGGTATATCCGCTCGAAGCAGGTCTGGTGCGATCAAACGGTTCACGTAGTGCAACCTCAGGAATCCTAAGGGGTGGTTCTTCTGGTCGTATTGTTGCCTCCCGTCTTGCTTGCGGGACTGTCTGCTGGTCTGTGGCGGCAATCATATTGGTAGTTACTCCTCTTGAAAGATTTGCAATACGGACTGAAATCGGATCATTCTGCGGGATCTGGAGTGCGACTCTAAGTTCCTCCAAACCCTGAACAAGTGGAACGCGGCCCATCTGGTTTCTCTGTTGTATATTCCAGGTATTCCAGAAGTTAGTGTTCTGACTCATTTCTCTAAATAGTGATTCTCCCTGGGCAAGCTGTTCTGAATTTGCTCCTCCTTCTCTCCATCTATACTGGAGATAAATTAGATCTGCCCGAACGAGTCCTTCTCTTTGGCGTTCCTCAAATTCTGCCTGACTTGTAGGCGGTCTGACCATTGTCATTACTCTTTCAGGTGGATTAAGTCTCGCCATATCATTTTCTCCAGGCAGATAATTTCCAGCGACTGCTGTTGATGGCTGCCGGTCTGCGTTTGCAGTTGCCTGAGCCACCAATCTGTCTCGCTCTCCAGTTAATCGCAGGAGTTCGCTGCTTCGTCCATCGACAAAATGCTGCGCCTCGTTAATTGCCATTGCAACATTTCCGTTTGTGCGTCGCAATAATGTCATTGCATCTGAACTCAATTCTGCGTTTGGATTGTGTAGTCTTGCTTCCAATTCTTCTCTGGTATGCGTGGCTCGTTGGGCTATATGTGTTTCCTCAAGTACGTGCCTTTGGGCATCCAGTTCCGCTATCGCTCCCTGGGAATCAAATTGGCCATTTACCACGTGTCTGCGTATAAGTGAGACAACTGAACCTGAAGGAAATCTGGATATGAGTGTTGCAGGACTCCAATTCTGTGCTCCCGCTTCCATGAATGTGTTTTCGAGCGTTCTTAGTTGGTCCATTGTATTTTGATATGTCCAATTTGGATCTCCTGCGACAACCCGTGCGCCAAATCGCTGGGCAGTTGTGAAAATTTGTTGTGCATATTCCTCGGAATGGACCGTTGCCGGTGTAATTCTCACTTCCTGAGTCGGATGCATTGGTTGTATCTGAGGAAGCGGTGGCCTAGTTCTAGCTGTGACATGAAAATCTACCAATCCTGCGTTTTCAAGTTCGTGCCTGAGTCCTGAAATTGTATGATTAAGATTTTGTATGGGTGAGTGAAAATCTCTGGTTCGGCTTCCCTGGCCTACCATTTGCGCGATTCTCATTTCTTCTGCATTTATCGGATCGTTTCTGACTCCCTGCCCCAAATCTCTTAGTCTTTCCAATTCATTAAGAACAAAAACCGCTCTCTGATTTCTGGTTTCGTTTGGTCCCATGTATATTCCGTTTGCCTGCTGGCTCTGGTATACCATTCGCCATTGGTCGCTAAGGTAATTTCGTGCCTCTGGGGCAAGGGCCGGTTGTGTCTGGCCACTTAGTATGTTGGTAACTACGGTATTGATCCGGTCTGCATTCCGATCTATTTCTGTTTGTCCACCTACCATCGCAATTCACCTCAGCGTATGCTCCCAAGAAGCATTTTTCTCATCTCAATTGGTTCTAAATCCGCCAGCGCCTTTATTGCGAAATCCAGTTTCGCCTCGCTTTCGGCATAAATTGTAAATAATTTGTCGCCGCGTTCGACCCGATCGCCCCTGATTCGATGAAGCAGGACTCCTGCTCCCTTGTCCTTTGGCGATCCTGCGATTCGTGCAATCTTGGCCATTGTTTTGTTGTCAATATGGAAAATGCTTCCACTCACATCTGCGATTATTGTGTGAGTGTATTTGCCAATGGGAATATCGGTGCGTTTGAAGTTTTTGTTACCGCCCTGGAGTTCTATGATTTCCCTGAATTTGGAAAGTGCCTTTCCATTTGTAATGAGATCTTCTGCAACCTTGTAGCCTTTTCCTACCGGAACTTTTCCGCACATTTCAAGAATCTTTCCTGCCATGAGTGAACTCTTATGTCTCAAATCGTCTGGTCCATCTCCCCCTAATACGTCTAAAACATCAAGGCATTCGAGGCCAGGTCCAATTCCATTACCTACTGGTTCTGCGCCGTCAGTTATTATTACTTCTATCTTGAGTCCGAGTTTCTCTCCCACTCGTAGGAAATGTTTTGCGAGTTCATTGCCGCGCTCGACGTATGGAATTTTGACTCCGCGTCCCACCGGAATGTCAATAAGTACATATTGTGCACCGACACTCTTCTTCTTTCCAAGAATGCTTGCGAGAAGCATTCCTTCTGGGTCTAAACTTAGCGGGTGTCTTACTCTAATGAGCTTATCGTCAACCGGAGCGAGTTTCATTCCGCCACCCCAGACCATTGCACCTTTTGATTTGAGGACTATTTCCTTTAGTTCGTCTATGTTGAACGTTACGTCTGCAAGAACTTCTACGGTGTCTGCCGTCCCTGCTGCTGAAGTTATCGATCTTGAAGATGTTTTTGGGATGTAGATTCCTGCTGCTGCAATTATCGGTACTACTACCATTGTTGTTCGATTTCCCGCAACTCCTCCGATACAATGCTTATCTACTATTGGCTTTTTGCCTAAGTTAAGTTTCTCTCCTGATTCCATGGTAGCATGAGTAAGTGAAATAATTTCATCATCAGAAAGTCCATTTATGTATGCCGCAGTAATCCAGGCCGAGGTTTCGATTTCGCTTAATTTATCTTCCATAATTTCTCTGACTATTGTATGAATTTCCTCATCATTTAGCGTTCCTTTATCCAGCTTCTTTTTTATGTAACTAATTGATGCGGGTTGATTGAGGTGCAAAATTTCAATTGAGTCGCCTTTTTTGATTCCATTATTTGCTGCCATGTCTTTGTATATTCCAACTTCTCCAGGTCTGATTGATTCATGGCCTACATCTACAATTGCAACCAGTTTCTTGTTTTTGATGGTCAACTCTGTTCTAAAGCCGCTATATATATCGTGTTCTTTGGCTTCATCATCATTAAGGACTATGATGTTTTTTCCAGCACTTATGTCAAGTACTTTTGCTTTTACTAAGTATTTCTTGAGTCTCCAGACATCTACTTTTTTGACTTGTTTTTCGTTATATTCAACCATTTCATTACCTCTGTAGTATTTTTCTTCTAATCTCTATTCAATGATTTTTGGATCGTCTATTATTTTCCTGCCTAATTTCTCGCTTGCAATGCTAAAGAGCGATTGGGGTGGAATGACTCCTGCTTCTGTTATATATCCACTTATGTATCTGGCAGCAGTTGCCTCAAAGGCCGGATTGCGAATTTTTAATTTCTTAGGTGCATCTTCCCAAACTTCCCTCGGGTCTCGCTCTTCGATTTTTTCACGTGTTCCAAAGAGCGTCATTGGGTTATATTTGAAGAGTTCTGCAGCGCAGTAGAATGAGACATCATTCATGTAGGCAATGTGTGCAAGTGTTGATGTTCCGATTTTGTTTATCAGGTCGCCTCGGGAAGTTATCGAGTCCGCGCCTACAATTACTATGTCTGCTTTTTTCATCTGATGTGCCATTGCGCCATCGACCGATAATGTTACGTCTATTCCAGCGGCAACAAGTTCGGTTGCTGTTGTTCTACCCTGGTATCTGGGTCTGGTTTCAAAGCAAATGACTGAAAACTTTTTGCCCTCTTTCTTGGCTTCTTTAATTACTTTTGTTGATGTCGATGAATGACAATGTGTTAGGACAACCGCATCATCTGGAATCAGTGCGGCTCCATGTCTGGCAAGTTTTTGGGCATCCGCATCCATTTTTGAGAGCAGATTCTCTTTTTTCTTTCCAATTTCTAAGGCCAGTTTCGATTTTTCCATCGAACTGTTGCTTCGAATCTGCATTAGTGTGAATCTGCAAACATCTTCGAGCAAATTTCGCATCATCGGTTCGGTTGGTCTGGATTTGATTAGTGCGTCTGCAATGATGAGAAGATGCTTATAAAGTGCGTCTGAGTTTTTGGCCGTGCTGTTTTGGGCTTCAATTGCAAATGCTTCGAGTGCTGATTTTGCAACATTTCTTGCGCCTTGTATTTTGAGTGATTTAATGTCGGCTATGATACGCCTGACTTCCGTGTGCATAGACTGCTAATCGATCTAAGCTATATAAAGCTTTCTTACTCAATTTTGGTTATGATACTTCCATTGTTATTTGATTTGCGTCTTGTTGAGCGAAGAGCCGAGGGCATTTCCCTAAACACTGCAATTGCGCCGCTGCCTCCGCTTATTCAGGGTTATTTAACTTCCAATATCTCTCCTTCCTTGTCTTTAGAGGAACGAACTCGAATAATTCTCCAGCGATTTGACGGCCTTTGCAGAAATGCTCTTGGTGAATCTAATCCTCATCAAAGTCAGGCCGACGCTAACTTGAGAAAAAGCTTTTTGAAAAATCATCTGGGTGATGATTATCTTGCAAACTTAAGGCAGATCAGAACCCAACTTGTTGCTCTTACTCCTGCATTAGCCCGAACAGAATCTCCTTTTGAGGTTCGCGATCATCAGGCTGCCCTGGCTCGGACTCCCCATCCAGATCTTTCGAGAACTGTTCCAGAGCCGGTAGCTCAAGGGCCTTCCGGGGCTGTTCATTTTACTAACCTTGAAAGAATTGCTACTTCTGTGGGTGTGCAATTGCCTCCGGACGGGACTGCTCAGGAGCAGCTGGAATTTCTGCGTCAGAAGCTAAGAACTATGGAACGTGATCTTATTGGCTTTCCATTACACCATCACCACGATCCAGATGCAGTTCGATTGCGCACATCTCTACATAATCGCAGCGATCTTGCACAGGATCGTGTCCGAAGAGCGCAGCGAGAATTGCGACGCCTGGGAGATGAGGCCACTGCTTCAGAAACGGTGCTGAGCCCTACTTCGATTACTATTTCGAGAGCTGAAATGGATCGATCAAATCGTCAACATCAGGTTGTGGCTGCTTTGGGGATGCAAGAGGATTCGGAGCAAACCGCGATCGTTCGTGAACTTGAGCGGGTTCAGACTGCCCTTCGTGTCAGAACAATAAAAATCGGCTCGCAAAATGTTCCTCTTGAAACTGCGATCCGTGAACACCCAGAGCGGTTTGATCCAATGATAAGGCGAATCGTCGAGCAGCAGGGTGGATTGGCTCAAGCGAGAACGTTTGTCGATGAATCGCTCCAAGCATTGAGGTCGAGTTAATTATTTTTTAACTTTAGTTCGGTCTCTTTCTAAAATGAAAATCTAAGAATGAGTCAATAGAAAATAAGAAAAATTAAAGAAAGTTAATTGTAAGATTTATCCAAACAAGCTTGCCAATCCTTCGGCTGCCTGTTCTTCTTTCTTACCTGTATCTTCTTCTTTCTTTTCTTCTTTAGCTGCTCCGCCTGCTGCTGGTGCTGCTGCAACTGGTGCTGCTGCCATCATGGTGGACTGCTTGAGAAGATCTTCGAAGTTAACTCCCTTGACTGCCTCTGCAAGAACTTTTGCTCTTGCGTGGTCAGCTTCTACGCCTGCTGCCTTTACGACTGCGACGATGTGAGCTTCACTTACTTCCTTGCCTGCCCCGTGAAGGACAAGAACTGCATGCAAATATGGATCTACTTTAGTCATATATATACACCTCAAATATCAATTATTTATTTTTTCTCCAAGCTGTTTAGAGCCGAACCCTGCCGCATGGCAGAGACGAGAAGCTGCTCCGCAAAACTTGTTGAGTATAAGTTTCCATTGAGTGCTACGTTCATGGACTGTTTGATTGCATTGCCCAAAAGGATTTCTGCGTTTAATCCGGTTGGATATTGCAAGTTCAAAGATACGTTAAGGCCCTGACCAATGCATGAGCCTAAATCGGTTGCTGCCGTATCTGCTCCATCAAGTAACTCTCTGGAATATGTATATTCACCATCAAAACCAATGATGAATTTTGCCATCGTTTCAAATGGCTGGATGTTAAGGCTCTGAAGTGCCTTGATTTTTTGAACTGTCAGCTTTTCTCCTGCCTTTGCAAGTGTGCTGTCCTTTGTGACTGCGATCTTACCAGCTTTGATCTGAACGTTCAATCCTGCTGCTTTCAATTCTGAAAGGGCTGGACCTGGAGGTAAGTCAGTATCTCCTGCCGGAACAACAAGTTCAACATCTGTGATTTCACCAATCTTGGCTGCTCTCTTCTTCTTATTTTGTTTGAAGAAGACGTTCATATCATATGGTGACTTGTTTGTAAGTATGAATGCCATCGGTTTGTTGCATTCAGTTGTGTACTTTGCCATTTTTGGAATGCCTTCAAGTACTCTTATTGCGACTGGCTTTCTTAGAACTAAAACGGTTCCGCCTTCTTGTCTTACTTTCTGCCTTAGCTTCTGAAATAATGCATCTGGCAATTGTCTTAAATCAAGAAGAACTACTGTCTTGTATTTCTTTACTGCCTTAAGTGCGCTCTGAACTTCCTCTACTTTCTTTTTTACTGCGCTTCGATTAACGTCAATTTTGTATTCCATTTGAAATCACCTAATCTCTCTGCACCTGAGCCCGGATTGGTTTGCCCATTGTGAGCTTTACATAAATCGATTTTATGTTTCCTTCACTCACTTTTGCTCGGATTGCTTCGTAAATAGTTTCAGCGTTTTCTACCAGTTCTTCTGGCGTCATAGTTTCTGTGCCTATGAGTGCCTGTGCGACCGGGAGATATTTTCCCTTGGATAATATTCTTACGCTCTTTTTGGATCGCTCTATCATATCTTTTACGTTTCCAATGATTGGCTTTGGTAATTTACCTTTCTTACCCAAAACCTGACCTAGTGATTTAGCAACAGCTCCCATCTGGTTTGGCTGTGCTAAAAGGAAGTAGTTCTTTGCAAGATCAGTTAATTTGTCTTTTGCTGCGTAGTTTGCAATCTCGTTTGGAAGAATTACCAAATCTGCGCCTGCTCTTCTTCCTTCATCTGCAATTGAAGCATCACCGATGATTGCGGATTTGAGCTCTTTTCCTCCTTTTCCTTTTGGAAGGACTATATCCAGGTTTAGTCTGTTTTCAGATTTAGAAAAATCCAAGCCACGCATGTTGATTATGATTTCAACGCTTTGTTTGAATTTCTTTTTTCCTTTGTCTTCCAGAGCCTTATTGATGGCTGTAAGTAATGTTTTTTTATCCATTGTAATCTCCCTCCTATCGCGAAGCGATCTTCAGATCGCGTAGCAAACGAACTTTAGTTCGTGAAGCAAGCAATCTTTAGATTGCGAAGCCGCTATAGTAATACGGGTATTCATCGTATTATCATCGAATGGTTTAAAAATCTCTCGTTTACTCCTCTACCAACTCTGCAAACGCTTCTGGGAGGTCTGTACAGATCATGACCGTTTCATTATCTCTGAAAATCTGCACGTATCTGTTCCAGAATTCTTCGTGAGGCATTTTATGTAATTCTGGAGACACGAGCGCAACTTTCTTCCCGTCCCTTAAGTATCTCTGGATGTCTTTTTCACTAAACCAGTCCGGGTTTTCAAAGTAATCTACCCAGACGACGCTAGCGTCTCTATATAGATAAGGTGGTTCGTTTTCCGGTTCGCTGACTCGTGTGGCGAGCAGCAATTCCGCTCCCTTTTGGATTCTGGCTCTGTACTGATATGCAGTTGGAAATGACATGTCAAATACGAAGCTTGTTTTTGCTATTCCGAACTCTTGAGTATGTTTCACCATCTCGTCTTCGATTCCGTCCGCCTTTATGTTAAGTGCATACCAGACTTCTTTGAATTTTGGCAATTTTGAGAGTTCTTCGAGTAATTTTCTAAAAGTTAGTATTGATCCGTGGGGCATATCATGCGAAACCACAACTGTACGGTTCTGGTCTCGAAAATCTGTTTCGATTCCAAATCCCAGTTCAACCGCTTTCACTAGCGCAGCCAAAGTATTCTTTTCTTCTGGTTTATACCATAATCCTCTGTGAGCTAAAATTCGAGATCTGAACATAATTTGTTTTTTGTGGCGAGCTTTTATAATTCGAGCTCTTCGTCCATTGCCTTACTCTTTTAACCAAACTTTTATATACTAGTTTTTTATGAACTCCCAAAAGGAGGGTCCTATTTGGTTGAAGTAATTGCAAGTGGCATTTCTGCAAAAAAGCGTCTCGCTACCCACCAAAAGGGAGGTCCAGATCATAATAAGGAATCTGGAGCTAGGGACTTCTGGACAAAAGCCCTTCGATTAGATCTTCAAGGGGCTGCTAGGACTGGTGTTCTTCCATTTTCCGTTGAAGCACTAATTCGTCCGTTTCCTCGATTTGATGCTCCTCCTTATCTGATGGGCGATCAAATTTTCCTAGATCCTAAACGGCCACAAAGTCCATCTACTCCTGCCAATCTAGAATTTACTTTAGGTGATCGTGTTTATAGTTCTCCAATCCTATTTGGTGAATATTCATTGGGCGCTACCCAGAGAACCGTTCATATCACAATGGGCGCTGCGGCAAAAGAAGAAAACTTTCTTTTTGGCATTGGGGAAGGAGGTCGCGATCCTTATCTAGCTGGAAACAAAAATGTCATGGGGCAGTTGGCTACTGGTGTCTTTGGATTAACTGCAGATATTCTTCGTGACTGTGCAGTTATTTCTATCAAGATGAGTCAGTCTGCCAAAATTGGTCAGGGCGGAATGCTCCCTAAAGGAAAAGCCACAACATTCATCTGTGAACTTCGGGGGATGCCCAAAGGCGTTGACATTCTTTCAGATGCCAGTAGAGTCTTTTCAATCGAAGAAGTTCCTGCTCTTGTTTCCATGGTTCGTGCGATTACGGGAAAGCCTGTATTTGTCAAAGTCGGTGCGTCTCATGCTATTGAATTTGTGGCTGCTGGAGTAGCTCGAGTTGCCCGAGCTGGGGCTAGTGGTGTTATAATAGATGGTCTAGGCGGCGGAACCGGAGCAGCTCCCGATATTATTAGAAATTATGTGGGTGTCGAAACCGAACTTGCAATTACTCTTGCACACCAACAGATCGAATCTATCGGTATGCGAGATAATTTCAAAATCATTGCCGCGGGTCGAGTAGATACTCCTTCTAAAGCAATGAAACTGGTGTTGATGGGTGCGGATGGGGTTCTTCTTGGAACCGGTTCTCTAATTGCTCTTGGTTGTGGTATGTACCATACGTGTCATACGGGATGTCCTCCTGCACTTACTGCCGTGGGTCAGGATCAAGATGGCATTTTGGATCGGGCTATTGATGTAGGTGTTGCAACTGGTTGGGCACGGAATTTTTATCGGGCCTTTGCTGATAATCTGGCGTTATGCCTTGCAGCTGCAGGCTTTAGCTCTCTGTCTGATGCGAGGGGCCACAAGGAAGTTTTGGTTGGAAGCGGTCTTCCAAGCGTAACTTCACGTCTTTTAGGCATCCCTTCACCCGATCCTTTTGTTTCCTATCCTCCCTCTTCAGTCCATTTGGACTATTTTGCAAAGATGCGCGAACATCTGGCTCAAACCGGCAAGTACAATGTTGCGAGTATGGGTGCAACGCTGGACCTTGATGCGCGCTATGCCATTTCTGATTATCTAAGACAAGATGGTCGAACGGTTGTGGGTCCGTCTCATGATGCATACCGGGATAAAATCGAAACCCATCTTTTTCTTGCTAATGAGGTTGAGGTTTCAACCCCCCTTCTGTTTAAGGAAGGTTCTTCCGATTCAGCTCGCCTCTCCCGGGAATCAAATTCCCTGCTCTTTGCCAATACTTCTGATGGCGACACATCACGCAAATTCATACCAATAAAATTCGCTGAACTCGATGCTAAAGTGTCTCAAATAAGACAATCAGCCGGAGTTCTTCTGGACGAATCAGAGGCAACTGCCGGCAACATTAAGCGAATAAAACAGTTAGGGAACATTTCGATTTACTGCCGAGTTCCTGCTACTGAAGATTGTCCGGAGCGAGCTATATCTTTGGCTAAAGCCGGAGTAGATTCTATTGTAGTTGAAGGTTCATTTTCGATGGCAGATGAAGTGCCAATTGAAGTTGCAGTTGCACAGGTTAATGCTGCTTTAGAAAACGAATTTTATCAGGGCAGTCTACTTAGACGAAAAGTTCGAATTATTGCAGATACTCAGATTCGCAGTGCTCGTGATATTTATTCGCTTAATTGCCTCGGTGCAGATATGGTCCTATCTGATCCTTCTGTTCTGATAAAAAATCCTTCTATCGAGCGTCAAA
Source organism: Microcaldota archaeon (assembly GCA_016212525.1). Lineage (GTDB taxonomy): Archaea > Micrarchaeota > Micrarchaeia > Anstonellales > Bilamarchaeaceae > Bilamarchaeum. The sequence continues at coordinate 68,586 of JACRGD010000005.1, forward strand.
GAAATCTGATTCACGGATTAATGCAGGAGTATCGAATGGTTATGGCGGCTTCGGGTCTTTCTATGATGAGCTCGATTATTGGCAATCGAAAGATTCTGCGAGCGGATCATCAGTTGCCAGAACAGTTGCAACAGTTAATTGGAGTTGAGTATGTTGGCCTTTAAGCGATTAATACCTCCCGTTGAACGAGACCGTGCTGCATGCGCAATATTTGGAGCTCTAGCTACAAACGGTTCAAAAGTTCCCCTCTCTACTGTGATTCGAGGCATTTGCACTGCAGAAAACGAACGCGGCGGTACTTTTGGGAATGGAGTTGCATTTGTATCTGACATATCCAGGGCCGATCGTGGTAAAAATCTCGTTCTGTTGGTTCAGGATTCATCTAAGATTCCAGAAGTTCAGGCCGATCTTGCTGCCGCAGGTGTATTTTTGGAAAACGGTGGCTTTAGGCAAGTCGGAACTGGCAATACGCGTGAAGCAAAATCCACGGCTGAATATCTTCCGCTTACTGCTGCCGTAGCAGCAATAAACGCAAAATATGGCGATGCTGCGCGTATAGTTTCTTTTGGTCATGGAATTCGTGTTTTCAAAGGGCTTCCTTCTCTCTCAGACCTAGCTGCTACCTACGAATTAAGTGGCTTAGATGCAGTCGCTGCTATCGCACATACTCGTTTCCCAACCGGATCAAAAGCCAGAGAGGCCGGCGCACATCCGCATTGTTTTGGAAATGTAGCAATAGTTCACAATGGGGATGTGACCTCGTATCATGCCAATTTAGCTGCAACTACTGCTACCCTGGCAGAATTAGTCTATCGTCAATTTGGAGATGCCGCTGCAAAGAAGTTCCTGGTCGATCAAAAAGCCAGCTGGGTTGGAACCGACAGTGAAGCCATAGCAGCTATGATATACTCTATGCTAAAACACGGCTCTCACTTTGAGCCCGGTCTTTCAATTCCTGATATAATGGATATTGTTTCTCCTCCCTTTGATAATCCAATTAGTTCTCTGCGAAGAGGTGGGCGAGAAAGATCTCGTCTTGAAGATCTACTCACCCGCTATTGCGGGTATCAGTTAGATGGTCCTGTTTCCTGCGCAGCGATAATTACGGTTGAAGATGATGCACATCTGGTTGCCTTTAGAGATCGCAATACTTTTAGGCCGCTTCAGGTAGTTGTTGATCGAAGAACTGGTCTTGTGTATGTCGCAAGCGAACTTCGACAGATTGTACGAGCTACCGGAATCGATGTTTTTGATTGCGATGTTGAATCATATCACTTAGACCCCGGTCAGTTCCTGTGGGCCTCTGCAAAGAGCGGAATCGGAGATCGCTTTAGTGGCAGGACAAATCGGCCTCTTATTCCAGGTCCACCAATTCCTTCGGATATCTTGCACTTAGATGGCTCTCCAAATACTTTTGTAGGAGAAACATTCGACATTCATGGAAGAACTTCTGGTGTCCTGGGTAATTTTGGTGGAAGTTTTGCAAATGGTTCTGGAACTTGGGAACACTTCGGTTCAGTTCAGGATAACTCATTTGAGGGTTGTAGTCTTCACACAGTTGTAATACATGGGAACTGTTCTCAGATGAATGGAAATGCTTTCCAAGGAAGACGCTTATTTGTTCGTGGGGCTGTAGATGGTCGATTCGCCCAGCAGCTCAGAAGGGGCCCATATGGAGATCCAGTTGCAATTGTTGGAGAAACTGCAGGAATGAATATTGGTCGTATGGTCAGCTCTGGAAGATTATTTGTCCTGGGTCTGTCCTGGGTGGGCAAAGAGAGTATGATGCCCCAATTGGTTGGTCCTTTTGCGATGACTGGCGCAGTTGGTGGAACTGCATATCTTAGAGGAAATGTTTATGCAGAGAGCATTGGTTCTCCTCCAGAGCGCCGTGCAGTTATTGCTCTTGCAGAATCTCTTAAAATCGAGGGTATTATCAACGATGCTGAACTCTATTCGCTTAGGTCTGGAGAAACCGCAATCGATTATGATTCGATAACACGAGTTCTTGCTGCTAAGCCCGAAGCACTTTCTAGATTCGATAGTCTTTTTACTGGTCACTCCCAGCTTCAGGTTGAGCGTCGTTGTTTGACTGACTCTGAAAAAGTCGAAATCAGATCCGAGTTCGAAGCTTATGCAGGCTTTTTCAATTTGCCGCAGTCCACTGTGGACGCTTTGCTAGATTCGATGTATACAATAGTAAAAGCAGGAGTGAAATAGCGTTGATATAGAAGAAATAGAACAAACATAAATCAAATAAAAGTTAAAAGAAAGAAAAGAAGGTGGATTACGTTATAATTCACCTACTCTTCGCTTGATCTTTCGCTTGAGTCGCTTTCTTCTTTTCTTGACCCATTTCCACCGCATGCGGTTTTTCTTTTTCCATTTTCTTGGTTTTGAACCCATTAATCCACCTAAGCGCGAAGCACAATTTATTGTGCGAAGCTAAAATTCTGGAGTCTTACTGTTATGGCACGCCTTTAAATGGCTTTCGGGGAAGAATTTTTGAGTCCTTATTCGATTTTTGCGTTTTTATCGTCTACTTGTTTTATCATTTTAATTATTTTTGAATGTAATTCTTCATCTGATGCAGCTACTATTGTATAACACGTATCCTGTGTTAGCCCCGGATTAATAACTTCTCCTTTTTCATCAGTTATTTTTACTCCGGCTTCTTTCATAAGAAATATTCCTGCAGTGTGTGTGACTAGTAACTTTCCCCGTATGTCTATAAATGCATCAGCGCTGTCCATCACAACATTGGTCATATCCAGTGTGGATGCTCCTAACATACGGATATAGGTAAAATCTGATAGCCGTGCAGCTATTTCCTTGACTGTTAAATTGGATTTTCCAAAATCCATGCCTATAAGGGGAGGCTCTTGTTTTTTTCGTTTGATCCGTACTTTCTTTCCATTTATGTAGATCCCCTCTCCCTTTACTGCATAGTAAAAGTTGTCTGTTACTAAATTGTAAACTAAAGCCACCTGGACATCGTTAAGATGTGGATTTTCTTTATCTGCCCATGCAATTGCAAATGCATATGCAGGAAAGTTTCTTACATAATTTTTTGATCCATCTAGGGGATCTAATATGAACGTTCCATTTGACCCAGGCAGTTCTTCCGGTTGTTCTTCAGTTATTATTGCTATCGATAGTTCACGTGCTTCTTTCTTCACCATCTTCTCGATAATTATATCCATCTTTATGCTACGATCTCCGTAGTAGTTGAATCCTAATTCTTCTTTACCCTCTTTAGTTTCTAGTAGTAGCTCTTTGGCGTGTTTGCCCATCTCTATGAGTATTTTCAATATCTTGTTTTTTTCCATTAATTTAGTAAACTATAAGAACACAATAAATAATCGTGGGTTCTAATTTCTTTATGGCATTCATTTTTGGTTTGTCTACTGACGATCCAGTTACTGCCTTTATTTTTGCAGCAGCTGTTCTGATATTTGGTTATTTCTTTGCCTGGCTGCTAAGCAATGCATTTATTGGTTTGGCAGAAAAAATCGGACTAAGACAAAAGCTACGCTTTGGTATACAAAAAGAAGCAAAAAAATTCGGTTTTGACCTGGATATTATTTATCTTGGTGGTCTTACTCTAAAATATATAGTCTATTTAATCTCTGTATTTGTTGCCTTTAGGCTTTTGCCATTTGACGTTGGAACAAATGCCCTTCTAGGTCCAATCTTATCTTATGTTCCAAACATTCTAAGTGCACTACTAATATTGATCTTTGGAAGTGCTCTGATTGAACTATTTGGGGATGTTGTCAAATATAAATTAAGAGATCTCTTGGATGAGGATGCAGGAGAAATGGGTCTTCCCAATTTTTCAACTACTGCAGCAACTTACGTGCGCTATTTCCTATATACTGCTATCTTACTCACGGTATTTTTGCAACTAGGCATTCGTGCCGATAGTTTGATGTTCCTGATGCTTGGAGTTGGCGGGATCGTACTGGTTACTCTTTCCGTTCTTTTCATCATTTCCTCAAAAGATTACGTTTCTAATATAAGTGGAGGTATGTATCTTAAAAACAACAAAATTCTCTCCCCTGGAGATTTTCTTGAAATAAGCGGTATTTATGGTGAGGTTGAAAAGTTGACTCTAATTTCAACTATCCTGATCAAAGATGGCAAGCGTTTCTACATCCCAAACTCCAGAATTACTAAAGAAATTTTCTCTATAAAGCGCAAATCAGTTTGACTTCCATCCATACTGTGGATTTTTCGAGCCTCACTGTGTATCCTATTGGCGTTTGAGTGTTTGGGGTTTTGATCTCTCCTGTTTCCTGATGTCTTTGTCCGGGTTCTGGGTTATGTCCCCTCGGTTTGTTCTGGTTGGGGATTTCTTTTTTGCAAGATTTCTCTATAAATTCTTATGTACTGCTCATAACCCATTTCCGAACTAAATTTATTTTTCACTGTTTCTTTTCCTTTTTCTCCCATCTCTTTTCTTCTTTGGGGTTCATCCATTGCATTCATCAATTTTTGTGCTAATTCCCGGACGTTTCCCTTTTCGAACAGGTACCCATTTACTCCGTCTTCGATCTGTATGGGTATTCCTCCTACGTTTGAACCAATAACTGGTTTTCCAAATACCATCGCTTCTGTAACTGTAAGTCCAAATCCCTCGTGCAATGAAGGTTGAACTGCCACATCACAATCCTGATATACTGAATACAGCTCCGAATCTTCAACTTTTCCGGTAAAGAAAATATTATTTTGGAGTCCTTTTGCCTCCACTGTATCCATAAGAATCTGTACTCTTGCGCTTCTTTCTTTCTTTAGCAGTTCTTTTGAAAATGAACCATTTCCAACAAATAAACATTTTACAGTTGTTCTTTTTTCCTTATTTATGATGATGTCAAGTGCGTCTATTAGTATCTCTTGTCCTTTTCTCGGGTCCATTCTACTTACGCAAGCGACAAGAAAATCATTCTGGGCAATGGAATATTTTGCTCTTTCTTTATTTGGTTCCTGAGGTAAATAGCCCTCTGTATCTAAAAAAGGTGGCAAGGTACATATTTTGTCTGCTCTTAAGCCGCATTTAATTGCCGCCTCGCTGTATTCTGGGATGGAAAAAATAACGCGGTCATATCTATCCATGTTCTTTATGAAAAAATCTTTCCAAAATTGTGGGATTTCTGCGATGAATGGTACGTGCCAGGTAAAAACCATCGGGACATTTATTCCATATGCATCTTTCAACATTCCTCCAATTGGGAGTGTCTGGAAATCATGGACATTTAGGATGTCAAATGGCTTGTATTTGTATGCATCTGCAACGTCTGCAGCTATTTTTGCATTGACTTCCAGGTATTCTTCATAGCCGCTGGTGTCATCTGTTTTCTCTGCGTGGGTTATTTTCAATACCAATTCCTTGAACTGCATGTATTTCGAGAGAGTTTCGTCTCCTAGTTTTGGGACGTTTATTCTTATTATCTCAATCCCCCCTGAAAAATCTATAACGTCTGTTTGAGGTGTTTTAAAATGAGCAACTTGAAATTGATGTCCTCTTTTTACAAACTGTTTTCCTAGTGCATCTACGTACCTGGCAAGACCTCCTATATATGGAAGAAAAGATTGGCTCACTGAAAAAATACTTAGGTGTTCGTCTTGCATATTCTTTATTTGTACCTATATCAGTAAATATTTGTCGGGCGTTTTTTTCCTACTATTTTTCTATTTTACTAAGTGCATTTTTCCAAAGTTGGACTTCGCGTTTTAACTTGTCTATTTTTAGTGCGTCCGGGACTGATTTGTGTTCCTCCTCTGCAAGTTTGTTTTTTGCTTCGATGTATTTTTTCATAATTTGATCTTTCTGCCCCTTCCTTGTTGATTCTTGAGTTTCTCTGCTTTCGAACTTACTCCCCTCAGTTTTCTCGTTCTTTGTGTTTCCAAAAATCCAATCAAAAAATCCCATAACTACCCTTCTTGACTATTCTCTTAAATCAAAAGCCATAAAAACTAAGTATTGCATGAAAATTATATGGCTATTTCTCCTTTTGAAGAGCGTTATGCTACTAAAATGAATTCGATCTTTGAAGATGAATCGAAAATCCGCAGATGGATGCTGGTCGAAGTTGCACTTGCCAAGGCTCATGCAAAACTTGGGACAATTCCAAAAGATGCGCCTAAACAGCTTGAGCAGTCATTAAACAAAGTCAAATTCTCACGAGTTTTGGAAATAGAAGCTCAGATTCATCATGATTTAATGGCAATGGTCAAGGCATTTACTGAGGTCTCTGGGGATGCCGGAAAATATATTCATTTGGGTGCGACAAGCTATGATATTGAAGATACGGCCACTGCCCTGATGTTTGTTGAAGCCATCGATCTCTTACTCACTGATTCAAAATCTCTTCTTGAAACTCTAAAGAAGCTTGCAAAAGAACACGCCAAAACCGTGTGTGTAGGCCGGACACATGGCCAGCATGCAGTTCCGACGACCTATGGTCTTAAGTTTGCCATATATTATCAGGAACTTTTACGAAATATTGAGCGACTTGAAAGCGCTAAAAAACAAATTGCGTTTGGAAAAATGGCCGGTGCGGTTGGAACGATGGCAACTTTTGGTGATCGGGCATTTGAAATCGAAAAATTGGTAATGACCGAACTTGGCCTTTCATTCGCTCCTGCTTCGAATCAGGTCATTCAGCGGGATCGGCATGCACATGTTGTGTGTGTGCTCGCCATCTACGCTGCAACACTTGAAAAAATAGCCAAGGAACTTCGCAATCTCCAGCGAAGTGAAATCGGAGAGGTCTACGAACATTATGGCACAAAGCAGGTCGGCTCATCGACTATGCCACAAAAGCGCAATCCTCATAAGAGCGAACGCGTATGCTCACTCGCGCGATTGGTTCGTGCGAATGTCCAGGTGGCGATCGAAAACATTCCGCTTGAACATGAGCGGGATCTTACGAACAGTGCGAACGAACGGGCGATATTTTCCGAAAGTTTCATTTGTCTTGATTATATGATCTTGGAGATGACTAAAATTCTTTCTGGACTCCAGTTCCATTATGACAATATCAAACGTAATCTTGATCTGTCCGGTGGGCTTATTATGTCTGAGCGGCTTATGCTTTATTTAGTTGAAACTAAGGGAGTCGGGAGACAAGATGCACACGAGCAAGTCAGGACTCTGGCACAGGAAGCGTTTGAAAAGAAACTTCATCTAAAAGATCTGGTTCTATCTAGGGGTGTATTAACAAAAGCCGAGGCAGAAAAGTTATTTGACTACTCGACTTATGTGGGTAAGGCCCCCGAAATAGTCAAACGTGCTCTATCTTAGGTCTAAGTAGTGCTCTGATAATAGATGGCTCAACAATTTCCCCCTCCATGCTCTTCATGGCATCAGATATTCTTTCCATCCTTTCTCGAATCTCATCACAATGTTTTCTTCCATCGTATTCCTTCAAGGGGATACATTTTGTTATGTACTCGTCTGCTCCGGTGTTATGTCCCAAGTCTATTTTTTCTCGGGTTATGTTAATCAAGATGGTCAATATGATGTCTTGGATTCTTTGAATATGAATTTCAAGGTATTTTCTTCCCAAATAATCGGCTGAGGCGGTATCCAGTGCGCTCCCTCGTTTGCTCATCATTTGCTCTAATTTGGATTTTGCCTCTCTTTTAACTATTATTGCATATATGAGTGCCATTTGAAGAAGTTCATCCAAATTATCATTTCCGGGTATTATTTTTTCCGGCTCTATTTGTGCGATCTCAAAAAACACTACGTTTCCCATGGCATCTATTTGGTAATTTGCTTCAGGATGTGCTAATACAAAACCCGCATCTTCAAATTTTCGGATCAACTGAACCATTTGAGGCACTTTATTTCGTTCTTCCTGGTCTCCGTTATCTCTTAGTGTTTTTGCTCTTTCTTCATCGAGGTCAAATGTCTTGTAATAATTATCCATTGATTTTTTTCTTCTCTCTTTTGCATTGTTAGTGTCTTCTATGAATTTAGAATATGTGGCACTATATTCTGGTCCTTTGCCTCTTCTAAAAAACCTCAGTTCACTCTGGTCAACAAAATTCCCTGGGAATCTGGTTCTGGCGAGTCTTGAACACAAATACTTTAGTAAATGGTAATTGATGTCGTTTGTGCCTATTACTTGATTTCTTCCGATCCTGAATCTGCTTTTGGTTTTTATTTCTGATATCTCCTGGATCCGTTCGACCATTCCATCAAAACGTGATCCCGGTCTCCAAATTCTGCTGACCCGTGCCTCATCTCCAATGAATACATGTTCTCGTTTTCCTGGGGGTGGTCCTCTAACTAGTATGGTCATTGTTATAGTTAATGTACATTTGTTTTTATAATCCCGTTCTTTTCCCGTTGAGTTAGGGTTTCATTTATATACTATGCGCTCGAAAATACCTCAAATCGAGGAAAGATCTCATGGCAAATACAATCGGTTCGGTGCCAATAGTCGTAATAGGAATCGTAGGCGTTGGCTTTATCAGTTCAATTATGGTTTTTGTTGCAGGCGGCGGACCTTTGGCTATAGTAGGCGGATTAATATCCCTGCTTGGTTGTGCCGGTGCGGTTCTTATCTGGAAATTCGGATATATTTTTATTCCATTAATAACTCAAAGAGCCAATGTTATTCTTATGGATAACGAGGGCTATGAGATTCCTCCAACCCAGGATGTCATAATAAAAAAATCAAATAATCTCTACTACGCATCTGCATTTCTAACTATTCGGATCTTCGAATCGACAGTTGAAAAATCCGAGCAGGAAAACGTGGTCTATTCTCAATATTTCGAGCGGGCAATTTCCGATCTCAAATTCGTAACTAAGATAACCTATCTACTCTACGTTGAAGATGTGGCCGAAAAGCGCAAAGATATCGAAACAAAACGAGCCGAGGCGCAGTTAAGACTTTCACGTGAGCGCGACAAACCACAACCTGATGTGATCAAGATCGATAGATACGAGCGGGAATTGGCGATGTGGGATGTTCAGTTAAACAAACTAATCAAGGGTGTCAAACCTATGGGTGTGGTCGCATATGCTCAGACTACTGCTGCAGATATAAGTAAAGAAGGTGCTGCAGCAAGAGCAAAGGAACAGGCGAAGACCCTAAAAACCGTTCTTGCAAACTCTCTTAATGTCGAAATAGAGTTCCTCACTGGCGATCAAATGTTAAAATGCTTCGAGTGGGAAAGGTTCTACCCAATCACTCCGGCTGATCTAGAGGAGGCTGTGGCATAATGATTCCCGGCCGACTTCACATCGATAAGGTTTCAAATCGTGCCATCTCATCCAGAGATACTCTGGTTCATCCTCCAGAGCCGCCAAAAGAAATCCTATTTGGAAATCCTACAAACGGTATATATGTGGGCAGAACTGAAATTTTTAAAATGCCCTTTTACTGGACATACGAGAATGTTGCAAATCCGCACATTGCCATCTGTGGTATTTCAGGTTCTGGTAAATCCTATTTCATCAAAACGTTTCTTCTTCGAGCTTCGTTTGTCTGGAATACAAATGCAATAATAATTGATTGGGCTGGAGAATACAAGGAATGGGTAAATCAGAGTGGCGGAAAAATAATATCACTTGGTCGTGGTTCATATCTAAATCTTTTGGACTTAGGTGGAATGAAGCCATATGATCGGATTAAACAGGTTATGCGAACTCTTGAGTTGCTTACTGATGTTGGTAACTACCCCGAGCAGCGCAGATTGACTGAACAGGCAATCGAAAAGGCATACACCCAAACCAAATTCCGAATGGATGTTATTGAACAAAAAGACGAATTGGGTAAGCCGTTGGCCCCACCAACGCTCAAGGATGTCGTTCGAATTCTCTCAGATCAGGCACAAACCGGAACTTATGAATTCCCTGCTGAATTGGAAAATGCAATATATCGGATTAAACAGTTTACCAAATCTGGTGAAGATTTCTTTGCTCAGCAAAGTACTGTTAAACTCGATGCAATCGTTAGTTCTGGTCTTATCGACCTAGATCTTTCCGGTCTTCCTGATGAACCCTCCCGTGCTCTTGCCGCCCTTACAATACTACAGTTTATCAAAGAACGAATGAGGCAGGAAAGCTGGTCTGCTGCCAAAGGTCTTAAACTTATAGTTGTTTTGGATGAAGCCTGGAAGATAGGTAAAGATGAAAATAGTGACGCCGTCATGATCGTTCGTGAAGGTCGAAAGTATAATTTCAGTATGATTATCGCATCTCAGAATCCCACCGATATTAGTGAGGCGATCTTCAGTAATGCTGGTACGACTTTCATGCTTAAGGTAAAGTTCGAGAAATTCCTCGACTATCTGCAGGGTTCTCTTAATTTTAGTGCCTATATGCGAGATAAAATCTCGAAATTGGGTGTTGGTCAGTGTGCAGTTAACCTTGCGCTTACTGCCCAGACAAAATACCCGCCAACATTTTTAGTTGAAAAAATCGAGGGAGAAGAGCCCAGTAAAGAGTACTTCCTCGATCTGAGCGAAGTTATGTCTTTACAAAAGAGGAGGGATGTTTCCGTGCCAAGAAGTGTTTCGTTTGCAAGAGATGAATTTAGAAGACGGTTAAGACAATTTGGTCTTTCTGATGACCGAATCGAAGAACTATCCAAGCTATTTGACAAGAACAATCGCAGGATGGATGTCGTTTCGTTCGTAATAATGCTCGAGCGATATGGTATTGCCCGCAGGAATGTCGGCGATTATCTTAAGGATGCCGGAATTGATGATGCCACTATAATAAACATCTTCGGTAAGGTTGATTTGAAAAAATCGGGTGGAGTCGGGCGGGATATTAGTCAGGTTGTAATGGAATAGAGGTAGCTTTAATGAAAGTTTGTGTGATTTGCAAAAAGGAACTACAACCCGGAATCAAAGCATATCCTATAGTTGAAGATGTGATAATTCGTGCTATTAGATCGATAAAACGATCTCTTTCTGTTGTAAAAAATAATGATCTTTATGTGTGTGAGGCAGATCTCCCGATGCACGGAAAGATTCGCAAAAGCTTTGAGCGAAACATGGTCATCGCAGCATTCGCTTCTGCAGTCATATTTGTTCTATTTATCGGTACTGCGATTCTTTCAGCCCGTTTCGATCTTCTTGGAATATTCTCTGCGTTGTTTCTCTGTTTCTGTATTTTTATAATTCCTTTATTTTGGTATGTTCCTTCAATTTCGGAAAAAACAGTCGAGGTGACTAATAATGGCGGAGCCTAATAGCAATCTTTCTACATCATCAAAACCCCAGGTCGACGGATTTAAACTTGCTGGCAGTTTTAAAACCAGCCCAAAAGAAGTTTCAACTGCGTTAAGATCGATTTCCTTTTTAGAAATTGCTCCAGAGAAGTCTGCAGTGAATGTAGTCTATGTCGAGAGCAAAGACATTAATAAGATGCCATATCTTTTTTCATTACTTAAATTCAAGGAAAACGAATTGGAAGTTATCTATTCGATTCCTGCAGAAATAGGTCCTAGAAAAAGGCGCATGGATGTCATTTCCTACCTACTTAACCTCCTGTCTCTTGTTTCTGATCATTATCAGGTTGATACCAAGGCGGTTTATCAGTTATTGGAGCAGGGAGTTAAGGATATCGTCTCCTCTGTTTCCATGGACTATAATAAATTATATACCACTTATGATTCACTTAAAAAAGAATCCGAAGACATTAGGAAAAAGGTTGCCCGGCTCAATGAGCAAAATCAGGCACTTCTAAATAAAAACTTCGAGCTTAAGTCACAAAATGATGAACTTCGAACCCGTCTTTCTCAACTCGAAACTCTATCGGACGATGTTCTAAAGAGTAAGCTTCAACAATGGATCTCAGAGCACAGCGGTTCGATAAGTGTGATTGAATTCTCAAAACTTTATCAGGTTCCTGAAGGTCGTGTGGAAGAATTACTCAATCGGCTGGTAAATGAAGGATACCTTTCAGTAGTACAATAGGACGATTCACATGGTTAAACTGGAAGATATTCAGATCAAAAAGAAAAACTACCGATTCGATGTTCGAAAGCGATTTGATCGGGTCGATCACTACAACATCATAAACAAATCTCCTCTTGAGCGGCTCAAAGATCAATTACTTCCCAAGAAATCTGTTGTTCGTGTCCGTTCGCCGCTAACAACCAAGTCTGCAGGGATCGTTTCTGAAAAACGAACTGGTTTTGACCTAAGAATAATTGGAGTGGCTCTTCTAGTTGCAATTCTTTTAGTTGTCGGCATGGCTCTGTATGTTTCAAGTCAGCTTTCTTCTTTGACTGCTCCTAGTTCTGTAGTCGCTCCGACTCAGATCTCATCATTCGATTTTCATATTAATTCCGCCCAGGCTCTTACTGCTGCAGAACGCGGTTCAAACCAAAAAGTTGTTTCGATTCTGGCTCAGATTGATCATACTTTCATAAACAACTATTCCCTTACGATTTCCAATTATGACGAAGCACTGCCTCAGAGTGCATATATTTTAACCAGTGACCGGGTTGATGCCACAACATACTCTGATTTTCTTATTGCGCTTAGGGGAATCTTAGGCAAAAAGGGAATCACCCTCAACGAAATCGGTTTCTCTCAGTTGGATCGTCTTCCTGGTAATGCATTCCTGATCGTTCCTTCTGGCGCAATGCCCCTAGAACTCTTAAGCGGGCCAAATTCAATCGATTCCCTTGCGTCTAAGGGTGTTGTTATTGTCTATTTGGGTCAGCCCTTTACTCGTGCACTTAGCAATTCGGTTATAATCTCAACTCCTTCAGATGTTCTAGATGTGCTTCCGTTTAGTTTTAATGAAAGAAACGTTCCTCCTTCTGAGGGAATTTCATTGTTTCAGCCTCTATACTCGGTAGTTTCAAGGGGTCAATGGACAACCTCTTATATATACGGTTCTGTTGGTGTTGCCAAAAAAGGAGATGGGGCAATAATTTTCTTCCCGCAAACTTTAGATCGTGGATGGCAGAATAAAGATTATCGTGCTGCGGCAACTGATGTTTCTCGTGTACTCTTGGACTTACCATGGCTAATTCCTGCGGGTGAGAATAAATCATATGGCGTCATTTCTGACTCCTCCAAGTCCGAAACCCGAAATTTTTTCTCCTCCACTATAGATCATTCTGTAGCTGGCCATCGTATCAAAGTTGCAGCTACCTCTGCAACTGGATCGGTAATCGAAAAAACGATCTTTTATAACTCTCAGGATGCATATGCCGGTGATCTGTTTATCGATCAGGGTACAAGTGTCGTTCCTACCAACATTAGTGGCTCTTCTGTCCGAATGAATGCTCGGCTTTCAGAACCCCTAGCCCAGCGCGTTTCGATGTCGCTTAAGTTTGTAAATGCTAGTTTTGATGAGGTCGAATCATTATCTCAAGGCCAGGTCGACGTTCAAACAGAATCCTCCTTTGACGTTCCAATTAATCTGCCAAAAGGCGAGTATATTATAAATCTTCAGGATGACTTTGGAAAAATTTATGCTTCATCTTATCTAAAAGTCGTTACAATCGATATCTCACAAGAAGGACTTGGCCAAAAACCATCTATCTATGTCTTTAGAGCAAGTCGTGATGGTGTTTCTGCATCTCTCAAAGATTTGGTGGTGACGGTGGATGGGGGCAAATATGGCAGATATTCTTATCCTTTTATATCTGAGAACCAGCCTATACTTGTTGATGTTGGTGCATTAACTTCCGGGGAACTTCTGCCTTATGGAAAACACGAATTTAGATTCACCTCTGCTTCTGGTCTTGATGTCGTGTCTGTCTGGGATCATCCAGAGCCTAAGTCTATTTTCCGGGAGCCTATTTTCTTTGTGACTTTGATTCTTGCGGTTGGTGTGGTTGCAATTGGTATGTTCTTTGCAAGACCTGAAGAATCAAGATACTTCCTGGATGTACCTGATTTCCCGCCTGTTTCACGAACTAAAATTCCCATCTCCAAAGAAGTTATTCTGAGTATCTTTAACAAGGTAAACGAGAACTATCATTGGCAAATGACTCCTCTTTCTTCATCCGAAATAAAGAATGGTTTTAAAAATATCTATTCTCAGGGCAAGCCAATTTTCATTACTGATTATAATGTCGATTATCTTTTGGATCAGCTTAAGGGTCAGGGTCTGATAAAGGAGCACATAAATTATTACGGATTAACTGAATGGGAAGCTAGGGCCAAAAAACCTCTAGAGTATCTAGCTCTCTTAAGGTGGATAAGAGATCTGGGAATTGAAAACGCAGTTCCATTTACTCTGCTTGGGGAGTCCGAGGTGGCTGATACTGAGGTTACTGTCGTCGATCAGGTTCTAAATATTCACTTCTACATTCGGGATATGGATGTTTCCTATTTATTTAATCGTGTACTCTCAACTGCATCCAAGGGAATATCAGTTGTTCTATTTTCAAGTCCTGATGATAAGCAGCGTGCCCTCGCCATCCTGAATTCAGGATCTATTCTGTCTGTGGAGCTAAAATTGGAATTGGAAGGCGGATCAATATTCTTCCTAACTCTTGAAGAATTCCAGAAAAAAGTACGTGAATTTAAGGGCATGTAATTTTCTTATTTTATTTTTTTGGTTCTTCTCCCAAGTTGGGATAAAACGTTTTTTCTCACTTTCTCGACTTTCGGAGCCTTGAAAACATTGGGAAAAAATCAGTTTTCTTTTTACTGGTGAATTAAACCCTAAATTAGTTCCTGTTTGCAGGATCCAGTCCAACAAGGCCCTCCTCGAAGTGTTCTACGAAATGGAATTCTATTGGGCGTATTTCCCTGCTAGGAGCGTATCTGTCGTCATCAAATCTAGGTTGGGACTAGGAAAAAAGGAAAATTCCATCATGACTATGGCGAAAAATCATTTTCCTAAATGTATTTTGTGTTATTGTGTCTTTGGAAAATCAGCTTCTATGCGTGTGTCTAAAAATTAAGATAAAAAATGACTGCCCTATTCTTCTTTCTTTCCATATATCTCAGTCATTCTTTTTTCATCTATAAATTCAAGATTTTTATCGCATCTTTCGCATTTGAATTGTGCTGTCATTGCAGATTCAAAATTAAGTATGCTTGGGGTGCCACATGCCGGGCAAAAATAATATTCCTGATCTGTCTGGTAGTTCATGGTATTCTTTAGATGCTCTCCTGCCCATCTTTCAACCCGCATCACATTTATTGACCAACTATATGAATACCATCCTGTTTCGTTATCTTTTTCTCTTAGGTAATTTACTAGTCCTTCATTATGGAGTTTGTTGAGTGTTGCCCTTACATCACTTATCTTAAGCTGTAATTTTTTTGCTATGTCATCGTCGCTATAATTTCCGTAAAAATTTCTTACTATTGCAATTGCATTTTCCCCTCCCAATTCAATCAATCTTTGTCTTATTTGGGAGTCCGCCAAGATGGTGGTTATCTTTTTCATTTCCTCTTTTTTTGGTTCATCTGCGGCAATTTTTGGTGCCATCTTTGTTTTTAATTCTTTTTGACTTTTGGAGTCTATCTTATTTTTTATCTTTTTGGTCTCTTTCTTTACTCCTTCCTTTTTTGATTTACTCTGATTTTTGTTTGATTTTATGTTTTTTGCCGGAACTTTTTTAGACTTCAATAAACCACCTAGAACAAGGATATATAGTCTCTTTGTTTATATTTAAATCTTCCTGTCTTCTCTCGTGTGTTTTATGCCTTTTTGGTTCTATTTTTTGTGTTTTTTTATGGTTTTTTGGTATATTTCAAGAATTTTAGCTATGTTTCTCGCAATTCCGTATTTTTGGGCATCTTCTCTTGCATGGTTTGACATTTGGGTTCGCAGCTCTTTTTCTGATATTAATCGATTCACTCTTTCTACTATTTCCCGTGTCTGGTTAGTCTGGATCAGATATCCGTTTTGTCCATCCTTTATTATCTCCTTTGGACCAAGTTTGTTCATTCCTATCACCGGGAGTCCGTTGTACATTGCTTCTACAAATGTCAGTCCAAATGTCTCAGATGTTGATGGTGATACAAAAACGTCTGCAGATTGATATGCTGCTATTAACTCTTCATTATTTACGAATCCTGTAAATATTATATTTTTTATTCTCTGTTTATCCGTTTTTTTCTTGAGGTTCTCAAATCTTGGGCCTGTTCCTACTATCAAAACTACTGTATTTTTACTATCAAGTAATCCTGCGATCTCTACTAGCCTATCTACTCCCTTCTCGATGCTTAGTCTTCCTGTGTATAATACTACGTGTTTGTCTGCGAGTTTGTACTGCCGTTTAAATTTTTCTATTGTTTCTTTACTCGCGCCATCGAATCTCGTAAGATCTATTCCATTTTGTACATATTCGATATTTTTTAGCCCGTACTTTTCCAGCTCCTTTTTGAGTTCTTCTGATGGCGTTATGACTACGTCTGCTTTTGAAAAAAAACTCTTTATCATTTTTTTTGTTAAATAATCCGTTGCTCCTTTCAATCTCTCCGGGAAATGCCCTCCTAATATGTGAGGTACGTAATCTGGAAAATGTGTATGATATGTAATGACTACCGGGATTTTCTTGTGTTGCGCTATTTCAAGTCCCTTTAATCCAAGCCAAATTGGTGCATGTAAATGTATTATGTCTGGTTGTTCCCTTTCGATTATTTTGGCAATCTGACTTTCAAATATCTTAGCCACCAAATATCCTTTGTAGAATGGAAATGGCCATGAGGGTATTTTGATTCTTAGCCCGTGTTCTGTTCTCTCCTCCTCTATCTTCTTTACTTTATCGGGTGCTATCAAAATTATGTCGTGTTCTTTTGAAAGCTCCGCTATTGCATCGTGAATATATACCACCACTCCGTTGGTTTGCGGGTGGTAGGTGTCTGTAAAAAAAACAATCTTCATTTTATTGTGGCGTTGCTGTTCCGTTGTTATTGCCTCCACTTTGGTTTGCATCTCTGCTCTCCACATATTCCAATATCATTTGTACTGTTGCATTGATATCTGTCTGATTGGTTGTTGCATTGGTTACTATCAACCTGTTTGGTTCAGTCCGTACTGTTTCTTGTGGCTGAGTTAAAGCTGCTTTTTGACAGTTTGCTGTTTTGCTTTGATTCTGTATTCCTGAACAATATGTCTGATTTTTCAGGGCTCCTGCTACTTCTATTAAACAATCATCCCTGTATCCAGCATCCTGAACTATCTGGCATATTGTAGGGTCTTTTGTTATTGGTACTAATGAAACTAAACATCGTTGCGCTTTCGTTCCTGCAAGTGCACATATATCTTTGTTTGCATTTTGAATTGCCATTGTGTTTAGGCAAGTGTCTTTGTCTGAGGGTTTGAGTTGATAGCATCCTACCAGATCCGCCTGGCTTTGCTTCTCGTCTCTTAATAAATCGACTGCGTTTTGGTCCCCTGTGCTGGTCGGTTTTGTTATTGTTATGTCATTTGCAATCTTCAATGATATTGTCTTTGCTTCGTATGAGTGTGTTTTTCCATCTGCCGGGAATTTGTATTCAAATTCTCTAAGTACAAACATTCCTTTTTCATCAACACATATTCTCCAGTCGAATCTCTTAGGTGAACTGGCACCTATCCCAAATCTTGCAGCATCATTTATGCTGGCATTTGAAAATTCTATTGTATATGTTATTAGTCTGCATGCCTTTCCATCTATACTCGTATTCTCCTGGGTTTGGAATGTCAGATATTTTTTATCTATTAAGAATTGATAGTCCTCTTTATTTCTGCTGGCCGAAGCTGCGTCAAAAAATCTGTATTGAAGCGAACCTATGTAGTTTGTTAAATCAGCATTGTCTTTTACTGAAGAACATGCATGTTTTCCTTCGAAATCAACGCACAAAATAGTGTCGTTTTGGAATAGATATACTTTCTTCTGGGATAGGGCATTTTTTATCTCGATGCTACTGTCTCCCCCATTCTTTGTCATATTATATTGAGTTACAAATCCATCTGTCTTTTCTGCGATTACGTACTCGTATCTGTTTAGATTTGTTCCAAAATCAAGCCCCTTCATAACTATGCTTGTAAGTTCTGTTCGATCAAGCGCGTCTTTGATCTGGGGTCCTTTTTGTACTGGAACAAAAAATAAGAAATATGCTCCAAAAACCACAACTAGTCCTAAAATTAACAACATGACTTTTTCATGATATTCCATAGTCTCTATCTCCTAGATATTCTAGATCTTAATTCTAGTTTAATTTACCATATCTTGTTACTTATTTCTTTTAATCCTTGCTCTTTAATGTCAAATATAAATAGTTATCGGACTAATACTGATCTGTTAGGTGTTACCTATGGGTTTTTTAGATTCATTAATGGGTGGGGATGATGGTCCAGTTATCAAATCTTCTGCAAAATCCTCATTTCCTCTGGATGTTAGTCTGTCTTTTACTCCTCTGCGACTTTGTGCTCGACGTGCAAGTTCAGTTGAATTGATCGTAAGAATAAAAAATACTTCTGGAGAGTCCCAGTTGGTTTCTTTTGATGTTTCTTCCCCTAGGGGTGTCATGATGGGTTTTGATTCGGCCTGCATAAGCAAGACTATTGAAAAACGAGTTGGCGAAGTAAAACCCGGTATGGCTGTTGAAATTCCTGTTTCTGTCTGGTCTAACAATCAAACCAAGGACGGTTCGTATTCTTTGGATGTCAGTTTTTACTGCCACTATTTGGATTATGATAAGGTAATTTTACAGATGCGTAAGTCGACTTCAATTCGTGCGGTCTAGACTCATTGCGTACTGTCTGCATTATTTTTGTTTTCCTTTTTTATTCCTGTCCGTGTTCTTTTTCCGTCTTTTCTACTGTTTTGTGCTTCCTTCTGGTTCTGTTTTTATGCTTTCTAGTTTTGCTGTTAACTCAAACATTGTCGCTGCAACTGCAGTCCCTACCTGAGTTAATTTGACCAGTCGTTTCTTGCCTTTTGACTCTGTTGTAACTAGCCCGGCCTTCTCAAGTTTTTCTATTAATCCCTTTACATATACATAAGTAGATCCGCTGTTTTTGGCCAATTTTGAAAGATGCCAGTTCGAATCCGTATCTCTTAGAAGAATTAACACCTTGGATGGTTTTGGTCGCATAAACGTCTCAAGCATGTTGTCTATTCACCTGCTCTGTTTTTAGTAGTGAATTATTATCTTCCTGTTGGTTTCTTTGTACTTTGTATTTACTATCTTTGTGACCCACGCATCGTTATGATTAGTATTTCCTCTGTCCTTGTGTACTAGAATTCCTATTCTGTTCTGGATCGAGCCTGTTGGTGCAAAGTCTTTTTCAATCTATTGCTTATCTTGGGACGTCGGCATTTTTCGACAAGATTTATAAATTGTGCTGAGGATATAAACGTGGCTTTACGTCGTTTTTCGTCGAGCCAAATCAAATTAATAAAAAGGTGACATTATGGGAGAACGAATTGGATCTGAAAAAATATCTAGAGAAGACGGCTATCTTTACTTTGTAGGTAAGGATGGTTTTGTTTGGGCCGTACCAATGAAGCACAACAAGAAAGGCAAGAAGAAGAAAGTCGGCAGCGAAGTAGTCAAAAAAGAATCTGGCTACATGTATTATGTCGATAAATCTGGCTATGTTTGCAAGGCAAAGCTCAAAAACTCTTAAATTAGCAAATAGCCAAAGCTTTTAAAGACGTTTTTCTATTATTTTTCTGTTTTCTTTTTTGAGGTGTTAAAATGCGAATTGTTATATCAGAACCTTCTAGTGGGAAAAGTTATCAACTTGAATTGTCTAAGGATAAGGAATCCAACATCGTAGGAAAAAAAATCGGTGACTCATTGGATGGCAACCTAATCGGTGCTGCAGGTTATTCTCTCGAATTTACCGGCGGTAGTGATGCGAGTGGCTTCCCTATGAGAGAAGAAGTTGCCGGAACTGCCAGAAAATCCGTTTTGACTTCTGATGGCGTTGGTTTCCATGCTCCGTCTAAGGGTCAGAGAAAGCGAAAGCCTTTCCGTGGTAATACCTATTCGTCTGAAATAATGCAGATCAATATGGTTGTAAAAACTGCAGGTAGCACTCCGTTGGAGCAACTATTTCCAAAAACCGCAACTGACAAAAAGGAGAAGAAATAATGCAAGCTGAGCTAAACGTCGGTATGCTTGGCCATGTCGATCATGGTAAGACGACTTTAACTAAAGCCCTTACTGGCAAGTGGACCGATACGCACAGCGAAGAAATCAAGCGAGGCATTTCCATTCGGCTTGGTTATGCTGATGCATATATATACAAGGATGAAAAATCCGGGAAGTTTTATTCTTCCGTTGCCGATTGCAAAAAAGCAGGTGGAATTCCTAAACTCGTTCGGAAGCTTTCTATTGTAGATGCTCCTGGCCATGAAACTTTGATGACTACGGTTATTTCGGCAACCAGTATTCTTGATGGCGTTATTTTTCTTATTGCTGCGAATGAGCCATGTCCGCAACCACAAACTGCTGAACATTTGCTCGTTCTAAATTCAACTGGAATAAAGAACATAATTGTTGTTCAGACTAAAACCGATCTTGTTTCCAAGGAGAAAGCCCTTGAGAACTACCGTCAGATCAAATCTTTCCTAAAAGGATCCGCTGCCGAATCAGCTCCGATTATTCCGATTTCGTCACATTATAATCTTAATATTGACAAACTTCTCGAAGTTATTTCCGAGAAAATGGCTCCGCAGAAGCGTGATCTTAAGGCACCTTTGCGCTTTTTCGTTTCCCGATCGTTCGATGTCAATCGTCCTGGAACTGTTATCTCAAAACTTAGTGGTGGTGTTCTTGGTGGTTCGGTTGTTCAGGGAACTATAAAAGTCGGGGATGAGATCGAAATTCGTCCTGGTGTGGTTCGTAAAGAGGGTGGAAAAGCAATCCCGCTCTACTGCACTGTTCACGCTTTGATGGAAGAAGAAGAGAAACTTACTGAAGCTCGGCCTGGTGGTCTTGTTGCAGTTGGAACTAGTCTCGATCCCTCTTTGGCAAAAGCAGATTCGTTTGTCGGATCTATTATTGGTCGAAAGGGTGAAGTTCCCGAGCCCACTGATGTGGTGAAGGTAAAGTACACTCTGCTTAAACGTGCCGATAATGAAAATTCTCCACTTCGCGAGAATGAATTAGTTGTGCTTAACGTTCACACCTCTACTAGTGTCGGGGCAGTTGTTTCGATCAGTAAGGGTGTTGCAACTGTTAAACTCAAGAAAGCGACTGTTGTCTATAAGGACATGAACGTTGCACTTTCTCGTCGCTTTGGTCAGCGGTGGAAATTGTCTGCCTGGGGAACAGTAGTTTAAATTCTTTTTATCTATTTAATTAACGGCAACGCTACTTTGCGCTGTCAATTTTATTTAAGCTGGGGTCGCATAGCCCGGTATTGCGTCAGGTTGCTACGTAATCGAGTCTCTTATATGTCTTGATTGTGCTGAAAACCTGATGCGCGCAAGCGCTCGGGAGTTCAAATCTCCCCCCTAGCGAACTTTCTTAGTCCTCTTCTAACTCTATTTTATCTGTTATTGACCGTGAATCTATCTGAGGTTCCACATGTTAAACGATCTGTCATTTTGGGGTTCAGATGAAAAAGCTCTTGAATTAGGCTATTCTGTATCTGAATTACTTAGTTTTTGCGATCACGCTAAAAAAGGCAGTAACTTCCATGAATTCGCAAAGCGAACTCAGAGTTGCTTCCAAATGAAGAACGCGGAATTTTATCATAATTTAGCTGTGCTTAAAACCGCAGCTCTTTGGATAAGTAAATTTAATTGTGATGTCGAGTATCTTCTTCCTGATAAGAATAGACTAAAAAGTCCTGACCTATTAGTAAAAGACCCGCGAGGAGTATATTTAGCTGTGGAGGTCAAACAGAAAACAAAACTTAACAATCGGATCAAGAAGATCAAAAACTTTGGTTTAAATTCATTTGACGAATTCTCAAAGCTTGGTTATGATATGGATCTTAGATTGACCGAAGCATTTCACCTACAAAAAGATCTCGACAATCTCTTTCCAACGCTAATAAATTTTGTTAAACAAAAACTATCCGAAGGCCAATTAAGTGGCTCGGACCAGTCTAATCTTATCATTTGGGTTGCAAAGAAGAGAATTCCCACAACTGAAGGTCATCACACCTTGAGAACTATCAATTATCCTTATATAAAATATTGGTCTCGAGATAAACCAATTCTTGAAGAAGCACATGCACAAATAGCAAGTATGATGAAAACAAATCCTCGAGTTAAGCTTGGGGTGATCGTATTGGATCTATGTCATCTAGATTTTGATGTTAATGATGCAATTGATACTATAAATAATTGGAGAAAAACAAAAAAGAATTTGATGATCTTGATTCTACTTCATTCTGGTTTTCAGTACAAAAACCGCACTAGTTTTAGCGATGATTTTTTTACTGTGACTGGTCGTTAATATTCATTTTTCTAACCCCTCTACCAGATCCTCAATCCACTGCTTGTCAGAACTATTATGAGTAAATAAAGTGGAGCACAGCAAATTATTCCTATGAAGTCTTGTAGTTGTAGTCCGGCCTTACAGATTCCCCCTACATAGCCGGTTGCGGTTCCAGCCTGACAACTAAAGTGAATTATCGCTAAAATGATTCCTATGCAAATTAGGCTTGTTACTGCCCAGCCAATCCCGCCTTTCTCCTTTTCGATTATAATCGGACGCTGCGGAGCGGACTTTTCAGATTTGTCATCATCCATCTCGTACTCGCCCTCTCCGTTCTTTTTCATCCGCTTTGTCTTTACTTCCATGTCTGATCTCCTGCACTAATCCTTAAATTCTCTTGCTGTTTTCCAAACTGCTCGACTATTTGCTTTGCATTTGGGTGAAATATTCTTGCTGCTCTTGATAAAAATGTGTCGATTTCAAAGTAATCCCCGATGTTCTTATCCGTAGCATATCGTATGTTGTATATCTTTTCCAAGTTTGGCTGTTTTCCAGCTGTTGCTTCGATTTCATCTGGCTCTTTGGCATATTGTTCTAAAGTATATTTTCCAAATATGCTTTTGTAATTTGAAATTATACAAATTCTCTTGTTGGTCGTTGCTACTGAGTAATTCTCAGGATTTCTTTTTCCTCCTTCGATGTAGCATTTTCGAAGTTCGCTAACGATAACTTCGCCAGATGCCAGTTTGACCTCGCTCATCATTTCTATTTTGGTATTTTCATCTATTGTGCTATTGTTGTCGAGTTCGGTCTTTTCTTTTATTCGTTGTTCTTTGCTACCCCAACTTCCGCCTACTACGTATATTATTATTGCTACAAACAAAAGTCCTATTGAGATCATTTGAAGTGTGCCTACGTTTATCCCCGTCATGTTCGAAATCGGTTCGGCTATCAAAGATGGGCTTCCGTGCTTGCCTGGTAGCATTAGGGCCAATGGTAGGACTGCTAGTAATAGGAAAGCCAAGTCGATTATTGTTCTAATCTTCATGATTTCATGTAGTTCGATTGCTCTTTAATATCTGTCGAAAATCATATTCTTTGTCAACTACCGACCATTGAAATGGTCGGCTTGTAACTGTTCTCCTTGCAGATGCAATTCATGGGACGTTAGATCGATAAATCCTTCACTTCTTGTCTCTGGTTGGTTGACAACCAACCTGTCAAACTCAGTTTTACCAAGCTTGGCGATGTTTCTAGCAGCATTTAAGTCTGCATTCAGTTCAAACTTGCACTTTTTGCATTTGAATCTACTTAGTAATCTATTGGTCTTTTCACAGTGACCGCAGTTTGAACAGGTTTGACTCGTGTATTTTGGATTCACACACAAAACTGTCTTTCCAAGAGCCACACTTTTATATCTCAAAAAATTCTCAAACTGCTTAAAAGACCAATTTCCAAGTTTTCGATTGAATGTCTTGCCTTTATTCTGTTTCATCTTTTTCAGATCTTCAAGCGCAAATACTTTGTAACTAGACTCTGCAAGTGCCTTGCTGAGTCTATGATTAATATCAGAGACAAACCGTTTTTCCCTACCACTAAGACCTTTCAATTTTTGTCTAGCACTTGGGGTGCCTTTGCTCTGCAACACCTGCCTCAGGTGCTGGTATCTGCCTTTTACATCTTTTAGATGATTGGAATTGAAGAACTGATTATTTGAACAAACGACGATGTTGTTAATGCCCCTATCAATTCCCAGAACGTCATTCTCTTGGATTTGTTGTATTGTAGGTGCATCTTTCTCAACTACTAAATTCAGGTATAGTTTATTTTCTCGGTAGCACAAAGTGCCTGCAACTGGAGACCAGTCTAAGTATTTTTCTATCTGGGGATTTTTCGAAAACTTAAGCTTGAGCCTGCCTGCAATAGATGAAATCGAAATTGATCCATGCAGTAAATTTACTCGCAAATTCCTTTTATCCAACCTTAGAAAAGACCTCTTCTTTGCTTTAATTCCTTTTTTTAGTTTTGTTGCCTTCAATGCTTCGGATGCAACATCCCTAACAGTCTGCAAAAGTGCAGAAGGGAAAGTTGGATATTTCTTGCGGAGTTTTTTGTAGGTGAGCTTGTGCAATTCATTTTTGTTATATGTTTTCTTTGAGTAGCCAATTTTCAAGATTTCACGATAGATTTCGTTAGCAATATCTATGGTTTGCAGGAGAAAATTATTAGTGTGAAGTTTGATCCTAATTGTTCTTTGCATGAATCTTAGAATCCGGGCTAGTTTAAATATTTAGACAGACGTCATTTCCGCGGAACTAACTACGAAAGGATGCAAATTCATCTCACAAGACTTCGCGATCTGAAGATCGCTCTTCGAATTGATGAGTTTTCTTTGCCGAAAACAATTATAAATCTGTTCTTCCATTGTTAGTGTGCTGAGAGAAACAAACTTACTATTTTCTCAATAATACTTAATCGAGAAATCCTCGAGAGATGAGGTAATCAAATGGATAAAAAGATAATTTTACCCGGAGCTAAAATCTCCGATGGAAGATTGAATATCCCAAACACTTATTCCGATGGTACTGCAACCTATGCAGCAGTTATCGGAACTATGGATGGCGCTGGCCACTACCTGCCACTTGAAACCCGATACCGGGCTTATGTGGGTGATGTAGTTATCGGCGTAGTTGTCGATTCAATCCATGCGGGATATCGTGTGGCGCTTAATCTGCCCCAAAGTGGTTTCATACCCACAAGGAACATAAAAATCGACCTTCAATTGGGCGATTTCGTTCTCTGCAAGATCCGCTCTGTAAGTGAGGTCGGTGATGTGGATTTGGGTGAAGTCAGACGACTTCCAAGAGGAAAATTAATCAAATTCCCCTCTGCCAAAGTCCCTCGATTGATCGGACGAAAGAGCAGCATGCTTATGCTCCTTAAGACCTATGCCGGTGGCGACTTAATGGTCGGCAACAACGGCTATGTATGGCTTAGCGACAAAAGCAACATTCCGCTCCTGTTAAAGGCAATTTCTCACATCGAAAGAAAGGCTCACAAATCGGGTCTTACTGATGAGATTGCAAATTTGTTAAAAGAAGAAACCGGACTCGATTTACCGGTTCCTCAAGGTGAAACATATGAGTAGCAGTATTAGTGACGTTCAATTAATTGTGGATGGAAAGCGACTTGACGGTCGAACTGAAAACGAACTCCGGCCAATTAGAATGGAAGTCGGTGTTATTCCCGAGGCTGACGGTTCCGCCTTTATCGAATGGGGAGGCAATAAAATTATCTGCGGTGTCTACGGTCCACGTGAATGTGTTCCAAAGCACGATGCAAGTCCCTATCATGCGGTAGTCAAATGCCGATACATGATGTCTCCTTTTGCCTCTCTTGATGAGCACAGCAAAAGCGGTCCATCAAGGCGAAGCGTTGAGCTCTCCAAAGTCATCCGGGAAGTTTTCGAAAACCTCATCAAAACCGAGGCATTCCCAAATACGCAGATCGATATCTTCATCGATGTCCTTCAGGCCGAGGGAGGAACCCGTACTGCTTCAATTACTGTTGCGGCATTGGCCCTTGCAAATGCAGGAATCCCAATGAAAGATATGGTTTCCTCAGTTGCAGTCGGAAAAGGAGGAAATGTCCTTTTGGTCGACTTGGGAAAAGCAGAAGACAATTTCGGTCAGTCCGATATGCCTCTTGCGATCTCGAACCGGGACAAATCAATAATGTTACTCCAGATGGACGGTCTGCTAACTAAAGAAGAAATTGTCCAGATTCTGGAAATGGCAACTGGCGCGTGCGATGTTTTGCACGAGAAACAGTCTGCAGCTCTTTTGAAATTCTATGAAGAGGGCGAGCAGGACGATTTAAACTTGTAAAGAGGTCTTGATTATGGGAGAAGAAACAAGAGACATTATACTTTCTAATATTCGAAGAGATATTTTGGTCGATACTTTGGCCAAAGGCAGCCGATTTGACGGCCGGGCATTTGATCAATATCGGCCAGTCAAGGTCCGAAAAGGCGTTCTTGATACTGCAGAGGGTTCTGCACTGGCCGAAGTTGGTCAGACTCGCGTGCTTGCTGCAGTTAAGTTCGACGTGGTAAAGCCATTTTCCGATCGTCCTACTGAAGGTGTGTTCGTTACAAATGCAGAATTGCTTCCGTTGGCATCGCCAACTTTCGAGCCAGGTCCGCCAGATGAAAACTGCATCGAGCTTGCCCGTGTTGTCGATCGTACTATTCGCAGCACTGAGTGTGTAAATGTCAAAGAATTCTACTTGGAGCCAGAGAAGGTATTGGGTCTTTATGTCGATTTATATGTCCTTAACCACTCTGGAAACTACACTGACGCTTCTACTCTTGCGGCAACTGCTGCTCTTATGAATGCAAAAATTCCAAAATACGAAGATGGAAAATTAATTCGTGGTGAATATTCTGGTCCTCTTAATCTTCGTGGTGGTCTTCCGGTAACTTGTCATATGATAAAGGTCGGAAACTACTGGCTTGTCGATCCATCTAGGGATGAGGAATTGGTTGCTGAAACTGTTCTTTCTATTGGAAACACCGATACTCATGTCTGCACTTTGCAGAAGGGTAAAGGTTCTTTGTCTAAGGATGAACTCTTAAGCAACATAGACATAGCATTTAAAAGGGGAAATGATCTAAGATATATCTTGCAAAAAGACTAAAAAATTAAAAAAAGGTTAGATTTTAATGAGATCTGCAAAATTTGGTGCTTCAATACGAAAACTTTTCAGCGCAGCTGTAAAGTCACAAAATACTAAGTATGAGTGTCCTCACTGCCACAAAATCAAGATAAATCGCGTGAGTACTTCTGTCTGGAAATGCAAATCCTGCGACGCTATGTTTGCCGGTGGCGCATATTCCTTTACAACCGAGGCTGGTGAAATTTCAGCCCGTTTGGTTTCTGAATACGCAAGGAGTTAATTTCAATGGCACAATACATTGATCTTAAGACTGGTACTGTTCTGACTGTCGAGGGAGAAAAATTCTCTTTCCCAACTACTGGTGCAAACATCCTTCTTAAGCCAAGACCTCCAATTGCAAAGGAAGTCCGAGCAGATTAGTTTTTTCTTATTTTTATCTCTATTTTTGGGCTTAGAAATGTATACTACAAGCAGATATTCCTCTTCTTCTGCAAGGTCTTTTGCTAAAAAAACTGCACTTGAAAATGGCGAACTTTATGTCGCCCGGGGCAAGAAGACTATCTTTAGGCTTGTTTTCCTTGCCCGCAAGATGGGTGAAGAGTTTATTGCGGTTGTGGAAGATGGATCCAATGAATCTTTTAATATCTCTTTGATAAAAGTTAATCCGGACGGGGGTTGGAACTGGTGCGATACAAAAGTCAAATGACTGTCTCTTTTGAAAGCGAGTCTTCTGCCAAAGCTGCGCTTACTGCCATTAGCCACGAGGGCGAGATTGAGGGTAATGTTCGATCTAAGCTTAAATTCTCACAAAAGGGTGTTGATTTGCATATTTCTGCCGATGCTACTGATTCCGTGTCGCTACGTGCCGCTCTTAACTCGGTCCTTAGGATTCTGAGCTCTATCGAACAAATCGAAAAAGATATTAATAGTGGTCATGAATAATACTATTACTCATTTTGAGGTGCTATTTAAATGGTAAAAAGAGATGAAGATCTGAATCGAAGCTTAATGGAATACGAAAACATGGAAAAACAGCTCGAAGTCCTGTTGATCCAGAAACACCAGCTCGAGATTCAGCGAAGCGAAATCCGACATGCTGTCGATGCTCTTAAGGGCGCAACTGGCGATGTATATCGATCCGTTGGAACTGTTCTGATTCACACTACTAAAGATACTGCAGAAAAAGACCTTAAAGAAAAGGAAGAACTTTTGGAAGTCAAAGTCAACGCTCTTGCGAAACAGGAAGAACGACTTAGGTCTACTGTAATGGATCAGCAGAAGAAACTACAGGAACGACTTAAGGACTATAGTAAACCTAGCTAACTAGCTAAACGCAACGCTTGTGTTTAACTATCCTTTTCTCTCTTTTCTATTATATTTTCTACTCTTCTGATTTCGATTTATTCTTTTCGAACTTAGTTTTATGTCAATTTCAATCGAAACACAAACCTTGTTAATGTTAGTTCATATTAACTTTTTATGACTCTCGACTCCAACATTACGATTTTCAAAAATTTCCTCAAAAAATATGGCAATAAGCGAATCGCAGTAGTTACTCACAACAAAGCCGATGTCGATGCCCTCTCATCCGCATTCGCCCTTAGTTCTGTTCTGCCAAACAGTATCATCTGCACTGACGAGGACATGAAAAACGGTGCCGATGCTCTGTGCGAGCGCCTTAAGATCAAGGTTCACTCTCTTCCTGATTTCGAGCAGTTCAAAGATGAATTTGCCGGAATTATCGTTACTGATACTGGCGCATATACTATGTGTCCGGCAACCCGAGACTGGAAAATCCTATGCATCGTAGATCATCATCAGGCATCGGGTCGGGACATGAAAGCTGAGTTCGAGATCTTCGATGACAAATCCCCATCCGCGGCAGAAATAGTTGCAAATCTTATCGATCCAAAACAGAAAGATGTTTGCTTCGCCTTAAGTGTCGGAATCATTGCCGATGGTGCCCGGTTCAAGAGTGCCCGGCAGCAGACCTTTGAAACTTTGGGCCGATTAATGAAAATTGCCGATGCTCCTTATGGTGAATTGCTTTCGTACGCTGAGCCAGAGCCCAAGCCCGAAGCCAAGGCTGCGATCCTTAGTTGTCTAAGTAAATCTAAGTCGGTCTATGTAAATGATTATTTTGTGGCTACTAGCGAAACTATCAGCAACGAGAGCGATGCTGCATCTGCCCTTACTGAAGCTGCTGATGTTGCCTTTGTTGCCAAATGGAATGATGAATTTCAGGAGACCCGGGTTGGTGCCCGGGCAAGAAGAATGGTTAGCGTTCCTATGAACGAAGTTATGTCTCTTGCAGCTAAATCTACTGGCGGCTCTGGTGGCGGGCACCCCAAAGCAGCCGGCGGAGCGTTTAAATGCCATACTCAGGAAGCATTGGAAAAATGCATTGAGACTTTTGAAAAACTAAGCAGAACTACCTAAGCTCGAGGTTTTATCATGTCTTTGAGTTTAATCCTTCGGTCTTTTTTCTTGTTGATCTTGATAGTTCTATCTTTTGGTTGCGTGGAAGTGCGACCTGTTGGTTCCTATGAAAAAGCCTGCTATTTGGGAGGTGGAACCTGGAATATGTTTCCCCCTAACTGTGGTGGTGATGTTTGTGTTGATCCGAATTTAACTGGAAAAGGATTTGGTATTTGTAACCTAATGGTTACTCCTAGTTGCGATTGTGGGCCTACTATGTGCTGGTCTGAAACTCAGGATAAGTGTATTCCTAATCCTTAGGTTTTAATATGAACTTCAACTCAACGGAACTATCTCGTTCGATGTGGATCATTGTTGCATCTTTGTTGTTACTTGTTGCAATCTCTATTTTCGCTCCTTCAAACTATGTTTATTGCGGTTCATGCACTCAAAATGCTAAGAACTGTGAATGCACTCTATTTCACGTTTATTTTATTTTTGTCTATCTTTCCTTCCCCTTCCTATTTGGTCTGATTTACTATTATCTCAAGGCTAAGCCTTCATTGGTGTCAATGCTGATTGTCTGCATCATTTTATTTCTATTCTCAATACTTGCCCTCTTCCTCACCTTCTTTTTCCTAAATCTGGTTCAATCTGCACTCGGTTCTGGTCTTTGGTTTTATAAAAAAGATGTTTTGATTATCTAATTCTTACTCTTAACTGCCTGCTCCATAGTACCAATACAATGCTTCCTGAATGCCGCTTCCATAAAGTAGAATCCATATTCCCAATATTCCCAAGATGCTACTGACTATGAGTGCGATGTTGAATACCGCTAAATTTTGTAAATTGATTTTCTTTCCTCTGAAATAATGCCAATTTGCTACTAGAAATGCAGCGCTTATCCAGATTAGTGGATTATACTGTGTTGATCGTTTTATGTATGTTCTGGTTACCATACACGTAAGTCCAGGAGCAGATCCTAAAGGTCCCTCGCTTTCGGGATAAAAATCCGGATTCATGACTTCGCATCCAGTATATGTGATAGTTTTGATTGGAAATATGACGTATGAAATAACTATTGTGCAGGCTGCCAAAATGACGCTTAATGCGAATCGAGGCCAATCGATATCGATATTCATGTATATTCAGTTCCTGTTTGCTGTATTAACCTTTTCGGATTGGTTTTTATCCTTTCTTTTCCTAATCTCTCTATCTGATTATCTTAGGTGTGGCTTCATGAAAACTATCATTGTCGGCGGTCAATATGGAGACGAGGGTAAGGGAAAGATCATTTCTTATATGTCGATTACCGATGATCCTGATGTAATCGCCCGTGGCGGAGTCGGTCCAAATGCCGGACATGAAGTCAATTACAAGGGCAAGCGCTACCCCATGCGAATGCTTTCATGCGGCTTTGTAAATGAAAAAGCAAGACTCCTTATTGGTGCGGGTGTAGTTGTCAATCCAGACGTTTTCCTCAAAGAAGTCGATAGCATTAACGCTCATAAACGTTGCGGAGTCGATCTTCGCTGCGCAGTCATAACCCCCGAGCACATTGCCCGGGACGGAGCATCCGAAACATCCCAGAAAATCGGATCTACCAAAACTGGCTGCGGGCCGGCAGTCGCAGATCGGGTAAACCGGGTCGGCACACTCGCCAAGGATTCTCCAGCGCTCAAGCCCTATCTTACTGATGTTGTTAAAGAAGTCCATTCTGCCAAGCGGGTTTTGATCGAAGGTACTCAAGGTTTCATGCTCTCCAATCTCTATGGCACTTATCCATTTGTAACTTCAAAAGATGTTTCTGCATCAACTATTGCAGCGGATGTCGGTCTTGGTCCAACCCAGATCGATGATGTTGTCATGGTCATCAAATCATATACTACTCGAGTTGGCGCAGGCCCGCTAAAAGATGAACTCTCTGTCGAAGCAGCAAAAGCCAAGAACATGCAGGAATACGGAACCGTTACTGGTCGTCCAAGAAGAACGTCAGTTGATCTCCACTATGACGATCTGAGATTAGCAGCCCAAATAAATGGCACTACGCAGATTGCCATTACAAAAATAGACGTTCGATTCCCAGGCAATGCTGGAAAGAAAAAATTCGCAGATCTAACTCTCGAGGCGCAGTCCTTCATTAAACATGTTGAAAAAGAAGTTGGAGTTCCGGTTACTCTCATTGGTACCGGGCCTGATGCGGAAGAAACGATCGATAGAAGATGATTTTCCTTTATTTCTTTTATTTCATTACTTCCCGTGCTTAATCTATTTCTATTCTGTCGAGTCTGTTCTGGTGCAATTGCCCTCAACGCTAACTAACAGTTGTGCCTGCATCAGCTGAGTTTCATATCCCTGCATCTGCACGCAGACTTGGTTTTGCAAGAACCTTCTGCACTGTCTTCGTGCATATTGGCTATCAAGTCCTGATAGGTAGAAATGCATGTCCCATCTATCGGTTGGATCATCTGTATTTCGAACTATGAGTTCCAATTCCGGTCCGTGGTTGATCCGACCTTCGCCATATATGCACCAGCCCCGACAGTAATTTATGTCTCTGTTGTATTGACCAAGTTCGACTTGATAGCTGTTTGTTTGGTTTAAATCCCAAACTACTAATGGTTGTGTTGCAGTTGCAAAAGCTCCCGTAGTTCGAGTATCTGTGCAACTCGTCTCACAGACTTGTTCTATCTGCATCGCTACGTGCATCGCGTCTACTCGGTATCGAAATAAAATTGTAAATGGAGTGCTATTTCCCATATCGATAAATGGAGCGTATTGTACTCCTCCTCCTTCGCCTACTCCGTGCCAGCCCTGACCGTAATTTAATGAAAGATCCGTCGTTGTCGGTCCGATGCCGTGTATCTCTATATCATCATTTCCTCTGACTATTATGTTTATGAGATCTGATCTAAGGACTGATGCAGGATCGTTCTCGATCAGAATCCCTCTAACCGGTTCGGTTTGACAGCTTAATCTTGGAAAACGAGGATCCCGAAAGTGATCTAGTGGAATGGGAACTGGCTGGTTCTGCATTGGTTGATCTGGTAGTGGAGCGCATGAGATCGTGGCTGCAATTATGCCTGAGCCAAGTGTCAATCTGAGTTTTTTCACAAATTTTTTGTGTTGGGATGGGTTAATAACTGTGTTTATTTTTTGTTTGGTTTGTTCGCCTCTAACCCGACACTAATATAATAAGCGTCAATCGCGATCGGATTTATAAACCTCAACGTAAAATAGAACTCGTGTCGATTCGCTCTCTGCTGTTACTGTTTTTCGTTCTGGCGTTATCGTCACTATCTAGTGCATCTGCAGTAGATCTTGTAAACAATTCTCACCTCATTCTTGGAACTGTAATTGTTCTAATCATAATTACTCTGGCCCTAATGTTCATGATCTGTGAGCCCCTCAATATGCCCAGCCTAAAAGTCTGGGTAAAATCAGAACTCCGTGAAGTAATCGTTGCTGGAATAATTTGCGCGGTCTGTATTTCTTTTTTCTACGGTTCCACGTCCGTTACTGCAGTCCTCACGGGAGTTAGCGATTATCATCAAAGTGCGCTCTCATTTCTAGGTAATCTTTCCGAGCGCTCTTATGCTGGCTATTTCAACGCCATCAAAGTTAACCAATATGTAACTATGCGAAGCGGATTTTCAAGTTCGTTTTCGGCAGGCCACATGTATGCTGCGCTTTCTTTAGTCCAGGCTCCTTATTCTGGCTACTCCGCACTAAACATAATTCTTAATAATATCTCCAATACTCTGGCAATCAACATCGTAACTCTCGAAGCACTCTCGGTTTTTCTCGATTTTATTATTCATAGTTCAGATAAACTTCTCTATCTGGCCTTTGCACTTAGATTTATTCCATTTACGCGCTCGGTTGGAAGTACCCTCATAGCCATAATTTTGGGAGTCTATGTTCTTTTTCCATTTGCACTCGTATTTCTATCGCTTACACATAGCTTCGGTGCTCCGACTTCAAATCCTCCAAACCAGGTTTTAGTTCCCACTGCAGTTGTTCCTTCGTCCGTCTTTAATGATCTAAGTTTCACTTTGCCTCCGGGTTCAAGTTTCATCTGCTCTGAGCCCTGGATGAGATTACTCGTGGCGAACCTGGGCGAACTTGGATTCTCGATTCCTCCCTGTCTGCTTATTGCGCTTGCCGGTCTTCCCTTTGGTTATGGTGCACTTTTTGCCCAATGCTTCCAGGTCATGACCCAGTTTGTATATCCTCTTCTGACAAATGTAGTTCTGCCCATTTTGTGGAGTGCCGTTATTATTCCAGCCTCTCTAATGCCAGCAAATGTGGCAGCTGTTTTCAATAGTCTTACTTCATTTAATGCCGCAGTTGTGGGTCTGGTCGTTCTGACTTATGTCGATCTCATTTTGGTTCTCATGATAACCATGGTCGGTATAAGAAGCATTTCCCTCGCACTAGGAGGCGAGTATATGATTCCCGGAGTTCAGAGGTTGGTTTCATGAAGGTGAATATTCTATTCTTCCTACTTTCACTCATTCTTTTTTCTCCGGTAGTTTTCTCGCTCTCATGTTCCACCTCTACCTTTAATGATATCCTGGGCGGTGATTCGGGAAGAATACTGGGGGTTGCATTATTTTTAACTGTCCTAATCATTGCTCTTGCTTATGCATTTGGATCTATAATGAACAATCAGCATGCAACCGTCTTTGCCAAAGAAGAACTTTTTCCCCTTTTTATGTCTGCTATTTTGGTAGTTGGCATCGGTTCTGTAGTTTTCTTTTCATGTTCCCTCTTCTCAAGTTTTCTTGATTATTCATTTTCTCCATTGGCTATCGGGGTGGGTTCTGGCACTTCTCTCGATTCCTGCTATGTAGGTTCAGATAGTCTCCAACGCCTTTCTTTCTGCTATCTGAGCCGGACCAAAGCTGCCGCTCAACAGTATGTGAGCGCTGCCATGGATAAAAGTCTTCATAGTGAAATGGATTCTACAAACGTGATTGGTGCATCAAATCCCATCAGTGGTAGTGTCTCTCTACCAACGACTGCCTGGAAGCGTGCATACGCTGCTCAGTTCGAATCCATGGCAATGTCCTTTGCATTGCCCTCGCTCATTAGTCTTACTATCCAAGTCCTTTTTCTATCGCTAAATGTCGAGTTGATAAAGTGGCTTTTGCCCGCGGCACTTTTACTTCGCATCCTACCTCCCACTCGTCATCTGGGCAATGTTCTTATTGCTATTGTAATAGTACTCTATGTGATAGTCCCCTTCTTCTATGCCCTAAATGGTGCAATGGACAACAAACTTACAACCTCTGCATCCTGTATCGATTCTTACACGTCCATTGTTAGTGATCCGACTTTAGACTATGATACTACTGGCTCCTCGTGCGATTCACCAACTGGTTATTGGGCACTCGCCCGTTTGATTCCTCACGCGTTTTTCCTGCCTAACCTGGTACTTGCCATTTCCATCACCTTTATCGTTTCACTTTCCAAGGCTTTGGAGGTTATCCAATGAAACTCCTCTCGCATCCATCCATTTCACGTCTTTTACTTACGTGTGTTTTCCTACTATTCATATTTAGTTCTTCATTTTCTACTGATGTTGCATCTGGTTCGCCCATCGCTCTTATTAGCGACTGGCGTGCTATGTCTCTTTCGCTCTCGATCCTTTCGGTCATAATAATTTCAATTGTCGTTATGCTTGCGACTGCATTTGACATTTCCGAACTTAAGGCCTGGGCCAGCAGCGAATTAACTCAGGTTTTCTCTACTGCACTGATAGTTCTTCTCTTATCTGGCAGCCTTACCTTCATGGATATGATTGTTGGCCAGATTGTAAATGGCTCGAACCTTGGATTCACCTGCTCTGGTACTTCTATCTGCGCGGTTGCTGTTGCAAACAATTATCTCGATGGCCTTATTCAAATCGGAGTTGGTACCTCAAGTACTGCTCTAAATGATTATGCACTTGCATCAAAAATCAGCTCTATCCGTCCGACTGTCTTTAGCCAGATCTTCATCTACCCGGTTCCCCTACTCCAGCCTCAGATCTCGTTTCTTCCGGGTGCAGGTTATCTTCTGGATCTGGATCGAACAATTCAGGTCGTAGAAACACTCTCGAACATTCTTTCCTCACTCTATGCCCAGAAATTCTTTGTCTCTGAGATCTCATTCAAACTTGCTCCTATTCTTCTGGGTTTGGGTGTCGTAGCCCGTTCGTTTTTCTTCACGCGCAGAATCGGCGGACTCCTTATTGCGGTCGGTATTGGAGTCATGTATGTGTTCCCGCTAATGTATGTCTTTGACTGGCTCAGTCTAAATGTGGCCCTCTCGGGTGGGTCTTCTTTAGGTATTGATGCTACGACCTGCCCCGTCCAGTGTATGGCACAGTTGCCTCATTTCTACATTGAGGAAAATAATCTTTCCTTCTCTTCTCGTGCCGCTCTCTATTCATATCTGGATTCGTCTCGTGCCATCTCCAGCGGAGCAAACATAACTATCTTCCATCTGGATCGGGGCGATCAGGAAACTGCAACTTTCGGGAGCTTTACAGTTCATAGCTGTAATGTTAATCCATGTCCGACCGAGTGTCGCGAACTTCCATTTCCGCAATCGCCTAGTTGTTTTGCAAATGCCTCTTTCTGTGCCAATCTCCCTGTTCAGTGCAAACTTACGCGTTATGCTGATACTTCCGAAACTGCCGCTGCAGATCTGGTTAGTTGTCCTTTGACCTGCAGGTCGGTTCCTCCTCTTAAGAGTAATTGCAGTGTTTCTACTTCTCTTTCAACTCACAGTGTATTTTGCAGTGAAGCCGCTTCTAATCCTGCTGTAGCTGCACTTTGCCCAGTGATCTGTGCAAGTTCTCCATCCGACCCAATTTGTTCGTCTTCCACTGCAATGGTTCCTGACGATCCACTCAATTGTCTGGACGCAAAGGACTACTGCCGATTTGCCCGATCTGACTCTTTGTCTGTTCGTCCGTCCAATTGTCGATCTGATAGTCCCGCTTCATATTCCTGCCCTGCAAGTTTAGACGCCAATCAATCGTGTGTTTGGGTTCTTCCTCCGCAATCCCTCCTGGATTCACATCGCTGCGATGGTTGTCTTTTTGTCAAGAAAGAATCGACCCTAAATCCTCCGATAATTGGTTCCTGTGCTGATCTGTGCGGTGCTTCAGGAGTTGTTGGACCAAGAAAAGTCTCGCCTTCTGAATTTGCAAGGCGCTCTTCAGAGGGTATGGTGGGTAAAGAGGATCTCAAATCAATCGCCACGCTCTATCTCCCGGGCTTCCTTCTTCCTCTTCTTAATATCGTAATTACTTTGATGTTCATTCGTTCGTTCTCGCAATTCTTGGGCGGGGATGTCGATATTCCGGGGCTGGTGAGAATAATATGATTGCCAAACTACGTCCTAAATTCAGCATGCTGCTTGGCATTTTATTCCTTGTCTGCTGTTCATTTGCAGCTCCCTTGGACTGGCTACCTTTCGCGGCAGGTGCCCTGACCCTTTCGGCAATAATTGTTGCAGTTCTCTATATGCTTGGAATTGGTCTGAATCTTAATGATCTAAAATTCCTCGCATCCGAGGAGCTTTACCAGCTCATTGCCACCGCAATCATTATTGGAGTTTTATTCACAGCAGACACAACCATCAATTCGGTTTTCGCTTCCTTTGGAATTACTCCGACTCTCCAGAATGCAAGCATCGCTACTGTCAACGGCTATATTTCCAATCAGGCCTCTTCATTTAATACGCTCAAAACATTCGCTCACACTCTGGGCCTTGAGTCTTCCAAAAACATGTACTGTTCTTTCTCAGCCATGGGCTTTAGCGTCGCTCCATGTGGTGGATTCGCTTCCATTACTCCTGCAGTTACCTTCGGAATACAGATGATTGCAATTTCCGTTACTGAATCCAATTCTCTTCTTACTCTTCTTAAGTTTGGATCCACCTATGGCCTCTCACTTATTTTGCCCTTGGGGATCCTGATGCGAACGTTCAAATTCACCCGTGGTGCAGGTGGCCTTATTATCGGATTTGGAGTTGGTATTTATCTCTTCCTTCCTCTGGCAGTAATTTTCATGGATGGTATAACTTCTCCGCTTGCACCAACTACCGCAGTTTCGCTTCCTGAATTTAGTTGTGACATTCATTCATTTAGTGATGGTGTCTATACTATTGCTGATATAAATGATCATAGTCTCTTTGGTACTGAGGCTTTTAGTGGCTCTGTAAGTTTAAGTTCCTTTAGCGGTTCAAACAGTTTCGATTTCGGATACAAAAACGCCGCAATCGCAGGCGGACTTCTCATGGCACTCAAAGGTGTTTTGCCTTCTCTGATCTATTTCTTTTTGATCCAATCTACATTGACTCTCATAATCGCTCTTTCGGCATTTTTCATGTCCATGCGATCGATTTCAAGGCTCGCAGGCGCAGAGGTTGAAATTTCATCATTAATGAGGATTTCGTGATTATATGGTTGTTGGCGGAATTTGTTCTAGTGCATCGTTGGGATTCCTTTCCTCCAGTCTCTACCCTCTTTTAGCTATTGCCGGAACCGTAACTGCAATAATTATTGCACTTGCTTATGCCATAGGAGAAGTTACTTCAAATCCCAAAATGTCTCTCTGGTCAAAAACCGAAATCTTCCAGCTTATTGCCTCTATGGTCTGCTGTGTTATTTTACTCCAGATTATAACTGTCTTTTGTCTGCTTGATGTCCGTTCGATCTATTCTTTATTTACTAACACTGTCCCTGCTACTTCCCTTACAATCTATGATGCTGCTGATCACTATTTCATTGACGCGGGTACCTGGACCAGTGGCCTGCTTCGATCCGCCCGCTATCATCTAGGTTCATTTTTTGTCTTACAAAATTTCGGCCGGTCCACCTGCGAAGATATGCCTGCCGAGATTCGCTGGCTTTTCTGTATTTTTGGTACTGTTGCGACCAGTAGTGCCAGTGGTGGCATTAGTGTCAGTGTGAACACCATTCCCGATTCCGGATACGGTCTTCTCTCAAGTGGTCTTTTTGTTTCGTTCAACTCTATTCTATTCGCCCTTCTTTCGCTCCTTAATTACACTTTCATTCTTCGCTATCTTTATGGAGGTTTCATACTTCTGTTCCTGCCTTTGGGCATGATGCTTAGGTCTATGCCGTTTATGAGGCAAATCGGTTCTCTGCTTATTGCCGTTGCAATTTCATTTGCAATAATCTACCCGCTTGTCCTCTCCGTCTTCTATATCGATTTCCTTCAACCTGCGCCTGTACGAATCCTGACACCCTGCTCATCCGCATTCCTCTATTCAAATGAAGATTTGGATTCAAAGGTCGATTTGAGTGATGCATTTGATCTTGATGGCACTCTATATGATGATCTCTTTTCAACTTCAAACGATCAGACAATCTGCGGTACAGCGTATGCCTCAGGTGAACATGGAGATCAGACTTTCGAAATTATAAAACTTACAGCCAATGCCTTCCTAATCGGAGTTTTCATTCCCTCATTATCTCTTTTGGCTTCTGCTGCTGCAGTCTCTTATGCAAACCGCTTCCTGGGACAGGAAATAGATTTAAGTAGAATAGTTCAGATGGTGTGATTGATGACTGACGCGACAATGATAACCGGATATTTGAGGGGCTTTGATGTAGGCGCCCTATCTACTATAGATCCGGCATTTCAATGGCTTCCTCTTTGTCTTGGTGCAGCAGTTCTTACAATTACTGTTTATGCCCTTATTTACGGTCTTTCAAAATCCTTCAATCTTTCAGAATTAGAACGCCATTCTAAATCCGAGCTTCTTAATGCCGGAGCGACTGCGCTGATTGTCATTTTCATCGTTTTTCTAGTTACTCAGATGGAAACATTTGTGATCGGTTCTGTTCTATGCAATGGTGCGACCTGTGCTACTTTGCCCTGTGGCGGAGTAAGTTATGAAATCCGTCAGCTCTCAACTGTTTTTGATGTTATTCAATGTCGAATGTCCGAGCGGGCACATTCGTTTGCAGATTTACAGGAACAGGTTACTTCTGCCGCTATTCTTCCAACTTCTCTGTTGAACCTTAATCTTGGTTTAGTTGGGACTCAGGTATTTTCCGGTTATATGGTCGGTTCCTGGTACAAGGAGGTCGAAACATATCGATTACTTAATCATGCACTCTCAACCTTTCTTATTTCAACTAATGCAATGATCGTTGTGGCACAATACATAAAGCAAAATTTACTCTCGTTTTTCCTGCCTATCGGGTTGCTTTTGCGTTCGCTCTATTTCACCCGCGGAATCGGTGCTTTCCTGATTTCTTTTGCTCTTTGTTTCTATTTCATTTTCCCAATTGTCTATACTCTTACTGATTCGAACTATATTCCGCCTTCCTATTCAGCTCCGCCAACCCCGCCTGAAATTAAATCCCAGTTCTGCTATCCCACATTTACTGGCGTAGTCTATAGTATCTATTCTTCAACCTCATCCGCTTCACCCTCAGCCGGTTCAAACTCTATTTCACTTGATGAACTTAGGTCTTCTCTTTCTTCAGTCTATATTTCTCTATTAGTCCAGCCATTCGCCTGCTTTGCCATAACTCTGGTTTTCGTTCGCTATATGACCTACATATTTGGAGGAGAAGCCCAGGATGTGCTTCGAGGAGTCGCAAAAGTAGTTTAGGTGCTCGATATGAAAAACCGAAATCTGATCCTGATTTTATTCCTTTTACTCGTATTCTCCGGTTGTACTCTTAGAAAGCCTGTTAGCTATGGCTGCTGTGTTGTTGATGAATCAGCAGCTACTCCTTCGTGCACTAGACTTCGTGATTCTTCACCTAGTTTGGTTTCTTTAGTTTCGACAAATCTTTGTCAAATGGACAATGGCCTATGCAACGTTACTCTTAGGCTTACCTTCTCAGACGATCCCTCTGCTGCAAGAACCGAAACTGCGATCATTCCAATCTGCACAAATACGACTTCAAAATGCGTTTCTGGCGACTGTACTGCGATGGTCTGCGGTCCATTTAAGTATGATCCAAGTCCGACTCCAAGTTTTTCAGATACTTCCCGTGCTACTTCCTCCAGTGCCTCTTTAGCTTCAGATTCCTCTTATTCGCTTGGTCTTTACAACAAAACCTGCAGATTAGTTGATGCCGGATCAACATTGGACAACTTCTTTACTAATACAAAAGGCAGTTTTGTCAATACGTTTAGATTCGGTTTTGGATCTTCCTTTTCCGAGTTCGACGCTTATCGATATCTGTTTCCAACAAGCGACTTTTTCTGCAGTGTAAATCCCGATGATAATGCAAAAGATCGATATATGAACTATATGATGTCTCCTCTGGATTTCCAGGATTATATGCGAAGCGCTCTTGCGATCAAGCCACAGGACCGTGCATCAGCTGGAAACTTCTGTCCAGTAAACAGCGTCTCGCCTTTCTTCTCGACGACCTATTTCAATTCCCCATTTCCAAACTATATGCGAAATTTTGTAAGTCGCCAGAGGTATATTTACAATACTACGATTACTACGCTTCCGCCTTCTGGAGGTTCAGGGTCTTCTAGCTTTGAACAAAACTATTCCTTTACCAAAATCGAGTCGTATAACTTTACACAGCTCGATAAAAAATTCTATGGAGGAACATTGCCGCTTATCTATTCTACTGCTTTAGAGGGCTTTGATTCTATCAATCGCGCGGCTCCATTTGAGTGCGAATCTCCAACCCAGTGTATGTCTGGTTTATGCAACTATGAGGACTATCGAAGATCGATCTGTAAAATTGGCTCTACCTGGGTCGAGTGCGGTTGCGATAAAAATGCCCGAAAATGCGTTTCCCAAACTTCTATTTATAATCGAACTATTGCAGGAGCAATTCCAAACACTGCCGCTGCTCTCCAAACCTATGTCGATGCATATCAGGATCGTGGCGCTCTTTACAAAACTCAGGTGATTTACAACGCAACTGTTCATTACGCACGAATTGATCCTGATTGTAGCAGTGGTGTCGTAAGAAAAATCGATCCTCAGAATTGTGGGGATCGTGGTGAGACCTGTTTTGATATGGGTTCTTCACAAGTGCCCGATTCGCCAATTTTTCCCTCAAGTGTCCAATTCTTTGGTGAGGTCCGGGAGGGTTATATTGGATATAGCTTTTTGAGCAGGGATGACTTTGAAAAGACTGATCTTGTACGTAATTGTCATCTGGAACCGGGTAGAGATTATATTGTATCTGGTTCGAGTGGCCCTCCGGCTGTTGATCCCACTGAACTGACTTCAGAAGAAGTCACTGCTGTTACTGCTACTGGTGCGATTTTTAGACCGCCTTCTCCAATTCCAGAGCGAATTGGTTATCAACTCGGGCGTAGGCCTCATTGCGCTACTCTCGATGAGGGTCCAGATGATCTTGGTCTTTATACTTACGTAAGTGAAGCGATTTTAGTTCGATCTGCTGGTGATTGTGAATTGGATGGCAATACGCACATGCCAATAACAAAGACGTTTGGCTGGTGTGAAGGTTGTACTTTCTCCAATATTGCAAAACAGGTTCTCCTTAGCAACGATACCAAGCCCTATGTCCCGCTTGTCGATATTAAGTCTCCTCGGGAAGGTGCGGCATTGAATTTAACTGCGCCTGTTTGTAATTTCGCTAAAAATCCAGTTGCAATTTCAGATCTTCTTAGTTATCCCTATAATACTACGATAACCGGTGGTGGCAGTTCGCCATTTGATCCATATCTAAGTCCGGTTATTCCCTCTGATATTACCTGTCCTGGCTATGAAACTACAATCAACACACGTCAAAGTAACTTCACTTTAACTTCAGTCGATTCTGTTTACTTAGGTCAAAAGGAAGCAGAATTCTTTAGAGAAGGAACTCTCCCTGTTCTTGATTTATCAGATTCTTCCAATTGGGATTCTCAAAATAATCTTACCATTACTCAGAGTCTGATCGATCGGGGACCGGCAGTCATTATAGTTTCCAAGATCGCTACCTATCCCTCTTCCGGATACTTAGATACCTTGGGAGATCGGCTTTCGAATATTCGCGCAGTCTGTAAGAACTGTCTTACTTCAGTTGAACTTTCCTTGCCATTTACTTCTGAGAGCACTGCAAGTGGCAGATATTTTGGTGATTTCTTTATTCTCGATGCTCTTAACCGCTCTGCAGTTTTCGATAATATTGATGTAATTTCCTATGATTACTATCCAACTGAACTGATTAGAGATCATACTACTTTCTGCACTGGTTCTTCATTGATTCGAAACCAGTTATTAGTCGATTCAATTGCCAACTTTTCCAGTACAATGCTTCGAAGATATGCTCCTAAGTATAAGCTGAGTTTAATTCCTACGTTTTACTTTAGTTCCAGCTGTCTTAATGATGGGAATGTTTCTCTGGTCTTTAACTATCTTTTGAAGAATCAGAAGACTCTAAGTCGCAGTGGCTTAATTGGAATAATCTATACTGGTGATGCATCTACTTATTATGATTCTGGAGGGCATTCCACCGATGCATTCTGTTCTATCGATAAAGGTGCAAAGAATATGCTTTCTTCCGAACCGCTTACTGTGTATTCCAAGCTACAGACTACTCCTGCCGGAAATCTAACCTGCCAGGTTTGTAGTGATGCAGATCTGGCTCTGGGACGTTGTAATCCGATTTGTGATAATGGGGTTAGATGTACTAATCCTGATAGTGGTTTTCTTACGGATGAAGCATTTCGCCTCCATCTATCTAGGGGTTCGGATGTCCCTCTTAAATGCCCCTCCAATTCCATCCCAGAACCCTGCACGCCCTGCTCAGCCAGGACTGAAAGAATGTCCTGTGATTTCTTTTTGGCCGATGGTAGTTCCTATTCTCAGACCTACAACCTTAGAGATCTTTCAGCAGCTACACCTGATATTATTTCCAGTATTCCATCTCCCTACAAATGTTGTGTTAGTGATCCAGGACGCCCAACAAACTATACTTTCAACAAGCAGACTACTGTAGATCACACTGTTGCTCCTATTATTTTCTCAAGAGCAGGTGATCCAAGGCAGGACTGCGGAGTTTCTGATCTTTCTCTCTTAACTCCTCAGATGTGCGGTGCTGATGCTCCATTTAAGAATTATCGATTGAGATGCAGGATCATTTAATCTTGCTGTTTTTTCCTTATTTTTCTATTATTTTATGATATTTTCCTCAAAAACCAGTGTTTATAAAACCTAT
Source organism: Microcaldota archaeon (assembly GCA_016212525.1). Taxonomy (GTDB): domain Archaea; phylum Micrarchaeota; class Micrarchaeia; order Anstonellales; family Bilamarchaeaceae; genus Bilamarchaeum. The sequence continues at coordinate 112,204 of JACRGD010000005.1, forward strand.
TAAATCCTATTTATCTTGTTGGATGGGTTGCTATGCAATTTTTGAAAGATGTGAATTTGAAGGAAGTTTGTATATCTATTCTTATCTCAATAGTTTTATTCCTACTTCTTAAACCATTTTACGTATACAATGTATCTCTTGTTTGTGGAGGTTCAAAAGAAGTATTTCTATACTCTACCGGTTCAGATCTTTTTAGGATTCGAGGTTGTCTTTATACTTCCATCAATCAGCCATTTCAAAACTTAGTCTGGGATCTTCTAATTTATACTTTGCCTTGGATTCTGGCTTTCTGCTACTATTACTACAAAACACCAAATGTTAAATTTGATTTCAAAATTTTGCCTTTTGGTTTAATCCTGTGTGGTTATCTGCTTTTTCAAGTGCTCTATATATTATATATTTATCCAGGTAATCTCCTATGAGACTTGCAACTGGGGCTATCTCTAACCATCATCGATCTATTGAATTGAAAAAAGAAAAAAGACTAGCTCTTTTTTCTACAATTGCGCTTGCAGGTTTAGCCTCCTGTGTTGTTGATTCTCCACCTGACCAAAATCGATTTGGATTCTTAAATGAAATTCATTTAACAAGTCCGACTAGATTTGTTCCATTTAGGAGGTCTGGTTTTAGTTCCGATCTTTTAGTTGGAGAGAATCAATTTTTGCTCTATTATGAGCCAGACATAAGTCCAGATCAAAAAAACAGAATTGAAGATTGGCTTTTAGGACAAAATGCACGCAAGGTTGGTCAGAACCCCTTTTCATCAATGACTCAATATGAAGTTTTTTCTTCAGTTCAGCTAAATTCGATCTTAGATTACCTTAATGCGCAGCCCGGAGTCGTTACTGCTATCCCTAATCTGGTCCTTAGACCAACTCTAAATCCCGATCCTGATTTGTCAACCTCTTTCGATTCGGGTAACTGGTGGTTAACTTCCCTTAATCTTAGAGATGCCTGGTCTATAACTACTGGCTCTAGAGCGATTCCAATTGCAATAGTTGATTCAGGAATAGATTCTGGAGTTGGTGGTTTTGGAAGTAAGCCTATCACTCATTTTGTAAGATGTACTAGACCTATAGGTGGTAGAACAGAGGTTTATTTTTCTCTTTTGGCAGGTTCTAATCCGTACCATTGTTCTCAATATATTTCTGGTGTTCATGGAACGCAAGTTGCATCGATTGCAGCGGCACCTGGAGATGACCATTTGGGCGGTGCTGGTGTTGCGTGGCAAAATCCATTGATCTCAATTGATGCTTATGGTTACTCTGGCGTCGGATCAGTAACTCTTGCTGAGACTGATGCTGCAATCCAAACTGCAATTAGGGCAGGAGCACGTGTGATAAATGTCTCACTTGGATATGGGGGTTGTATTGCTCCTCTTTTTTGTATTTCTAACAATCAAGAGGCTCGTCATATTTTCCGGTCTGGTTTTATCAATTCCGCTCGTGTCGCTAATCGAAACAATGCCTTAGTTGTCTTTGCCGCAGGCAATGACGGTTTTTCAGGTGATGATAGTTGGCTATCGCCAGCTGATAGACAATACGAAAGATATTTCATAACTAATGTTCTTTTTGTGGGGTCGGTTGACTATCTCAATGATCCGACCTGTAATGCTTGTAATTTTTCATCTGCTCTCCAAACTATTTGCAGGGATAATGGAACTTCTGACTTAAGCAGGTTGAATCGATGCAATTGCTTTTGGTGTAGTAGTTCAACTTTAAGTGGTCGATTAACTGCCAGCGGCAGAGTAGTAGAATTGTATACTCCTGGCTGTCACATTGCGGTTCCTATGAGTAGCACCTTGGTCCAAGGTAGTTCGATATCTTCCCCAATGGTCTCCGGAGCAGCCGCTCTAGTCTGGTCAGTAAATCCAAACCTTACAGCCCCGCAAGTAAAACAGATTTTGTTGGATACGGCTCGTTCTGCATCTAGTCTAGGTGGTTGTATGGACGTAGGTAGAGGTATCCCCGATGTTGCAGCCGCAGTCCGGGCAGCAAGAGCAACTTTGCAGGATGCTTCTGTTCCGACTGATGCTTCAGTTGATGCAACTTCCGATGTATCAAGAACAACGACATTCTATTCTCAAGCACGTTTACTCAGAAACAATGATGTCCTTCTTCGTGGAAATGAGGTTTTACCTGGTACTCATTATTCTGCCCTTCTAACGAGACTTAGTTCAAGTGGTCGACCTCTTTGGACATTTCAACCCTCTAGATCTGAATCGCAAATTGGTGCTTTATATGAAGATGAGCGGGGTCTTTGGATCTCTGGGAGATGGCAATCTGGTGGATCAACTTCTAGAGCTGCACTTGCCCAACTAGATAGTTCAGGAGCTCTAGTTTCAGAGCGTTTACTTCCAGACTCAGATCTAATAAGAAGTCTTTTTGTAAACCCAGACGGCTCTCTGGTTGGTGATACTGGTTATCAATTATTTGAATATGATAGTTCTGGTCGCCCAGTCTGGGTAACTCGTGCCCGTCCTGCTACTCCTTTTGATGTTGTAAGAACTTCTGCTGGTTATGCCTTTTTCCGTTATAATGGATTATATGGTGTAAACCGTACTGGTAATATTGTTCTGGATTCTGGGTATGTTATAGGTCACGATAATTCCTTTGCATATTCTCCAAATGCTGGTTCTGGTTGGTATATTCTAAGTGATTCTCCGTTCTCTGATCAATCCTTATCTCATCTAGATTACGAAGGACACTCAAGATTCTTAGGCCAATTATCCATTCCCAATTTACGTGCTTTTGATTCTCCAAATTCCTTGGCAATGACTAGGGCAAGTCGGTCCTTTGTTCTTTTTGCCCGTTACCATACTACTGATGGTGCCGGTCAAACAAAACTTTTTGGAGTTTCTGATTCTGCCACGATTCTTTGGTCAAGATCTCTTGATTTTAGGGCTCGAAATGTTGATGGTTTAATGACTACTTCTGACGGTCGCATCCTTCTTGTCTCAACTGACAATACAAATCCCTCGCAAGTTAGGCTTGATTATTTTGATGAATCTGGCAACCCTCTCTAGCTCCAATTTCCATTTAGTTGTTATTTTTTAATACTCAAATTCTATGACGTTATTTTTTCTATTTCTCTTAGTTCTAAAGATTCTCTCCCGTTATATTTTTCTATTCATATTTTATCTATTTACCACTCTTGGTGTGTTATTTTACACCAAAATCTCAAAACAGTGTGCCTTCCTAGGTCCTTTTATACCTTTTGATGTACTGGTATTATGTGATTATGTTAAAAAGGTGAAATACATGAGCGTTCCAAGGATGAAAACAATCGGGAGTAGAGTTGGATCGTTGGTAGTAGTAGCCGCTTTGACTGCGCGTTGCGGTACGGCTGCACCTCCGAATATGGGAGAACCCATGACAGATGTTCCTACTATTAAGAATGATGCTGGCGTTGTAAATCCTCGGGATGGGCCCGTTGTCCCTCCACGTGATGTTGTAATTCCTAGTGATTCTGGTAGTTCAAGATGTACTGTTGCTCCGAACTCCGTTCCAGCAGCTAATCAAAGACCAAGGGTAGATCATGTTCGTAATGGTGAAATAATCTCTATTGCAACTGCTTCTGGAAACAATCTGGTTAAGGTTGGAGTATATGACTATAATGATACTTTGGCACCTACCGGACAGGCAAGTGCACCTCGTTTACCTCCAAATCTAAGACATGTAGTAACTCTTAGTCCAGTTCGTGATCCTTCATCCTGCGCTCGTGGAACTCCCCCTTGCGAATGTACTGAGGAGCCCTTTAGTGGAAGATCTATGCGATTTTATGAGGGTAATTTTCCTTCCATTCTTTTCCCTGAATTTCGAGCTGATGATGTCAAGGTTCAACTAGCTTTCGTTTCTTCAACCGGGGTTGCTGACTTGTTATTATTTCGACCTCCTTCTATAGATCGATATACTCAAGTCGGTGCTGTTCATATTCCTACAACTGAAGGCACCACTGTCTCCATGGCAACCATAACCTTCACTTCACAAGGCACTCCTGATTTCAGGTTTCTTGGTGATCCAGCACGTGCCTTGCTTGCTGAAGGTTCTATATCAGGAACTGTTGTTCCTATGACTATTTTGGAATCCAGAGATCCCGTTTCTAGTTACTGTATGCTCGGATCGACTCTCTACCGATTCCAGAGTCGTCTTCCTACTGGTGGCTCTGATGCATCAGTAAATGTGAGTTCAGTAACCTTCTAATCTTTTAATTTTTCTTTCCTTCTTTTCATATGCTAAAATTTCTTTTTATTGTTGTTTTTTCTATTGGATTAGTTAGTTCTGTTTCTTATATCTCTAATTGTACGGTGATAACTAAACCCGGAACTTATCTTCTTGATCGTGACATCCTGGTTTCACCAGCAGAACTTGGTAAATGTATTTTGATTGATTCGGATAATGTTGTTCTGGATTGCCAGAATCATACTTTGAAAAATGACCCGGCCGCTCCTTTGATGTCTGGTATTCAAGCTTTTTATCAGAACAATCTTACTGTTCAAAATTGTATTTTGGATGGTTTTGGATCTGGTATTTCAATCCACAAAATTAATAATTCCATCTTTCATGATAATCTGTTCACTCATAATTCTGATGGTTTTATTATGAGTTTTTCTCGAAATGTCATGTTATATTCCAACCAATTCTTTAGAAATGAAAACGGTCTTACTGTCAGTTCTCTCATAAATCTATCTTTTTATGATAATGCGGCGATCAACAACTCCCATTATGGTTTTGATATTATTGCCAATTTATCAGATATTAACTCAAACTCTGCTTCTGAAAATCAGGTTGGTTTCAGTGTTTCCCTTTATGATGGTAATTTTACTAATAATTCAGCAACTCGAAATAAGGATGGTTCTGGTATTTCCGGTTCCAATGTTAATGTGAACAAAAATTTTTTCTCAAACAATTCTGAAGATGGTCTCTCCCTAAGTTTGGAAAACTCAAATATCTCAGGTAATTTCATTTGCGGCAATGGTTTCTCGGATAGCTATCACTATTACGATCTCTATGGAAATTATCCTCAGTACAATAACTCCCTCCAAAACAACACTTGCCAGACTTCAAATCCTCCGGGGAATTGCAATTCCCCGTGTTCTCTTTCTTCCTCCCTGCAGATTTCATCAAAACCAGGTTCTTGTTTTGGGCTTGCTATTCTCTTTACTGTGATTTCTTTATCTCTACTTTGGAAGGGCTTCCAATGAAGGGCTATTTCACCTGGTTTCTGGTTCTTGTTTGCGTGCTAGTTATCCTTTCTGGTTATGCTCTCTATGCCAAAAGCATGCAAAATGTTCAATCAAAGCAAATTTTTCTTTTACGTTCCGAGCATTTGGCCCAAAATGTTGTTGAAGCTAGCGGAGAGCTAATGAGACAAGAAATTAAGCGAAATTTTACTGCATACGATGAATCTCGGTTTCTTGTAAACTGTCTTGCGTGTCCTAGTCATTATTGTCTTCCCTACGTTCCTGCTTATGCCCCTGACGAATTAAAGGCAAAAAGGTGTGATGAAAGGAAGTGCGATCTCTGTTTCGAACCTTCCGTCGCCTCCTCCGAAGCAGAAAAAGCAGGAATTCAAAACTTCCACCAGACAGACAATTACGACTGGGATTCAGATTACAATATCTCAATAGAAGAACCCAAAATCAAAGTCTTTCTAAAAATAGATCCATTAGCTAAAAACGGGTATTCTCTAGACTATTATGAAGTTACACAAGATTCTCTAATTCGCATGAGTTCAGAAAAATTCCATTTTGAAGCAAATTACACTCTTCCAAAAGGTTTCGCATTAACCTACGAGCAAGATGCTCCGATTATCTTCAAGATCCGATAGCTTTAATTCATTCTCCGAGTTGATTCTTTATGGATGGTTTTAGGTTTTCTGTGCTTCTGACAATTTTCTTTAGTGCGGCTAGCCTCCTTTTCTTGATCGTCTACGTTTTGCTTCCTCCTATTTTCTCTGTTATCATAGGCGAATCTAATGTCCCTTCTTGCGAACCTCTAACTCCACCTCCTCCTTGTCGATCGGGTGGAGTTTGCCTTTATGAGCCTCCCCTTCAACCTATCTGTCCCAGTGCCCGAGGTCTTCTGGGAATTGTGGGTTTGTTTTTTATGGTTCTAGCGTTCCTCTCCAACCTCATCGCCAATATCATCGCAACCAAGAAAATCCTTGCATCCAAATCTTTCGTTCGATTTGATAAGCGAATCTGGATCGCTCTAATCTGGCTTATTGGAACAATTGGTGTTTCTCTGTACTACTTTAAGGAATATAAAAATAACAAATCTTAATTCAGCTCTAACGAGCGTCTTTATAAACTCCGCGTGCGTAGTTTTTACTGATGAAACGGGTATTCCTCCTAACCCTCCTGTCTCTGTTAGTATTGTCATTCTCAATTGGTCCTGGTTCTACCGAGCCAGTGCCCACTACTGACAGTATCGACATCAGTGGAATTCTTGGTTCTGGAACTGTAACCGAACTCGTCGCTTCGGGTCTAATTAGTCCGGAGTGCAGCCTTTGCGAAGATCTTTCAGCATATTCTCAATCTTTTCTCAATATTATAAATGACGATACAACCTCACATCTTCAAATCGCCCTTACTAATTCTTCACGAGCCCCTGTACAGCGCGCTCCGATAATTCTTCGAATAAATGGTAGCGGTTCTGACACCTATCGCGTTGTCTACACCAACAACCGGGGAATTGCATCTTTCGATTACGGTCCATACAATACGAGCTGTCAGAAATTCACAGCATTCTACTGCTATGGCTACAATTCCTGCTCTTTCCTTAAGTGTCTCCATGCCCTGGGTTTTGAAGAAGGCAGCGAGCCATACTCTGATTTTAGTTCAGTGCCATTATCTCCAAGAACCATTCGTCCAACTCTTCGCCAGAGCCCTGCTCTTGTCAAATCGTCTTCGGCTACTTTCAACTACTGTCCAACTCCGACTACTACCGTTTCAACAACTCCGGCATTCTGCCTTCCTTTAGTTCTAATCGCAGTCCTGCTTCTTGGCGCTCTATATGTCTCAGGTCGAAATCCCTTTATGGCGTTCGATCTTTCCAATCCTCATGTAGGCAAACACATCCGCTATACTGCACGACAAAGAAACATTTATCATATGGATACTGTCGGTGCCGCAACTGCCATTACTAAAGTAGTCGGTGCTGTTGCAAATCCAACCCAGACCCGCTCTACTGAGAGTCAACAACTCAGATCTGGTTCGGGAATGGTGGGTTTAGCAGGCGGTCTTACTGGTGGAATCCGTGGTGCGGTGCAGGGAGCTAGAGGTCTTGGTACTGCTGTCCGATCTGCTGGCGCTAATGCCCGAAACCCTACTGCTACTGGTCCTAGGCCAAGTACTGCCCGGACAATTGGCAATGCTTTTACACAATCCCTGGGTGGTTCTTCTCTTGGTCGTATGATTGGCGGAATTGTAGCTGCCGGCCGAGGTGGCGATCCATCTACTACTCTCTTAAGTCGAATTGGTAACATTGCACTAGCAGTTCTTACGAACAGTAGCTTCGGATATCTTGTTTCTGAACTTGGCGCTACGGTTCGATCACTCCGACTCGATGCAAATCTTGAGCGGGCATTACAAAATTACACCAACTTCCAGCATCATGTCGATCGAAGAGAAACTACTACTGTTGATGGTGAACAGGTTACCGTTACTATGCGCTACACGCTCACCGCAAGAAACGGCAGAATGGAAATGACTGTTGCCCAGGTTCGTGAAAATGGCGATGTTATTCCAAATTCCAGCCGGCCTGTTTTGCAATCTGCTCTTCCTGAAGAAGTTTCAAGATCTTTCGGGACTCAAATTCACGACCGTGCACTAACTTACTATCGGACTTCTGCAGTTGAAAACGGTCGCTCGGCAAATGACGAGACGATTCGTCTTGGTCAATTGGCATCCGCTGCTGCTTCAGGTCGAAGTCTTTCTGACTTAGCTCCGGATAGTCCACTTCGCGCAGCTCTCGCAGCAAATGGTCTGGTCTTTGGCACATCTGATGAGCGATTACAACTGGGTCGCGCTGTTGCTGCAGCACTTACTGATCCTTCTGTTCAAAGTAGTCCTGCGTTCTGGGAAGCACTTTCCTCTGCAGTAGGTGAGCGCAATGCCCGTGAAATGTTCGTATCTGCAAACCGGATAGTTGCTTACAATGCCGAAGCAGCATATTCCGAGCGTCGGGCGGCTTTATTGGAAACAATGCCTGGTAATGTTATCATGTCCAATCAAATGTTCATGGCATATCAGTCGCTCATGGCCCATGCCAATGGATCAGCTGCACAGAACCTCGCTGCGACTGCTTTGGCTAATGTTGCAAGTTCTACTTCAGAATCCTTTTCCTTTAATGCCGGAGGCGAACAAGGTGGTTCATTAATTGGCCGGTTCAGAACTGCAGCTGATCTAGCTGCTGCTTCTTCAGAGCAGGATCTTGCAATTTTAGGTATCGCCCGGGCCACTGCACTTAATCCCCAATTAAACATTCCAAATGTGGGTAATATGCTCGAGCGATTTAGTGCAGATCCTATTGCTAATGATGCTGCCGGTCTCCTTGGTGCAAATGCTGAACAATTTAATCGAGCTACTGTAGCTGATGGTACTAGAGTTTATTCAGAATCCGCAGCTGAAGTTCGGGATTACTGGCGTGGTATCGGTCAACTTACTGGTGTTTATGCCGCTTCCGAGGGCGATTCCATGGCAGCCGCCCGACTTAATCTCCCAACGATTGCACAAATTACTACTAATTTCACTTCTGACGATAGTCATGTTGATGCCACTCGTTATGTCCGTGCGCTTGTGCATGCTCAGATGAATGGAGATAGTGTTCAGTTAGATCGCATTTTGGCTTCTTTGGATCGCTATGGTCATGCATCCGATCCAGAATCCCGGGCTGCCGAATCAGTTCGATTAAGTACACTCGAATCGGTTTCAACTGCCCAAGCAAACGTTCGTGCACAGGGCCTTGAAGTCATAGATCGTCAGAGAACATTCGAGTTTGCAAGGCGCGATCTTCAACAGCAGATCGATGCTTTGCCTTCGGACGATCCAAGGCGTTCAATATTAGAGCAGCGAATCGAATCTCTTGCAGCTGCATATGTTCAATATACTGAGGCCTCATCTGCCCGCAGTGCAGCACCTGGTGTTGAAACTTCCCAGGTGGGAGTTACTACCGATCGACTGTTCCTTCAGGCAGATGCAAACTTCCGCACTCTTGTTGCGACTTCCCTTGGCGGTCGAATCGATGGCTATATAGAGACTAATCTATCTGCTCCTGCAAGAACCCAATTCGTTGAGGATCGTACTGCAATTGCAAATACTGACGCGGCCGTTTCCGGATCAAGAATCCCTGATATAATTCGTACTATTCCAAATTATGAAAATTTGGATCGCTCACAATTGGCTTCTGCTGTTACTCAAAGAAGTGCGTTTCCTTATGAGCAGGCAAGAGTTGCTGCAATTTCTGACGTTTCCGAATCCGATCTTCATGATTTTGTCGGATCGTTAAGGCAGCGGGAACTGGATGCTTTGCATCGTCGTCATGAGTCTTCTGTTTCTGATCTTCGTGCCGGTAGCTATGCTCAGGAAGAGAGGGCAATAAATGAACGTTATGATCGGGTTGAGCAAGCCTATGAACATATGAATACTGCCCGTTCCGAATCTGTTACCGAATCAAGGCGCATAGATCGCGAAGAGTTCAGTGATGGTACTTCAGAATCTCCGCGTGCTGGTACTACCTCCTATAGAAGTTCTGCTTCTTACGCGGGCCGAAGAGCGGCTTCAGATACTAATCGGAATACTGCCGAATCTGACTTCCGTGAATCTGTACGAGACACGTTTGGTGGTGCTTCTGCCGGTTCAGGTTCAATGCAGACCCACATTGATCGATTCCTTGATAATCATGCCTCTAATCAATCTGCCGCTACACTTAGGGGTGCACGTGAACGACTTCTTGCTGTTCCCGGGTCTTCTAATACGGATGTATTGAGCGATCATCTTCCTACCTATATGCCTACTGGTGCACCAACTGACTTTAGTGGTCGGTCCACTCAATTCGTCTTTGATCCGGTTACTCGAACCATGGTTGCAAGATAATTTCTATTTCTCTTGAGAATCTGAATCATTGTTTGTTCTACTGACTTACAAATACTATCATTTTGATAAATTGATTTAATGAAATGATATGCCTTTTGATAAAAAATTTTGGTAAAATGTACTAATTTTCTATTAGAAGTGCCTGATTATTGTCAATTGGACGAAAAAATTAGTAATCGCCGACACCACGCGAAACGGCCTAAGCGAAGCGAAGGACGTGCAGCTAAGGACGCAAGCAGAGGAAGCCCAGCGCGAACGCGAAGTTCCTCAGGGCTTTGACCAACTCCTTTACTTTGCCATAAGTTATGCTCAAGTCAAAGTAATGGGTCGCCGACGCCAGGACGCGACCCGATTGCAAAGGAGGGGAAGCATCCTGGATAGGCGGAACAAATTGACGCCGACGCCAGGATTTGAACCTGGAATCCACGAGGGATCAGTTTGCTTGAATATTTTTAGTCAATTTTTTGGTCAAGCTTTTTGCCAAAAAGGTTGTTCAAGACTGACGCACTACCGGGTTATGCGACGTCGGCATAATTAGCTATTATTTATGTGTTTGATTCCTTTTTAATTCTTTTTCCTTTGTGCTTATTCCATTTCATGCTCCCCTTCTTCGCCTTTTATCTGAGGCTGCTCTGATGGAGCGGGTTCCTGGGTTGATGATTCTGACTCCTGATTCAGGGTGGTCTGCGAATTGTCTGGAACAACCGGCACATTCTGTATCACAAAATACTTTCTGAATTTGTCTGTAAGCACTAGTTTAGTTGTTCTGCCTGCACGCGGTGTTTTTACAAATCCCGCTTCAACCAGTTCTTTTACGTCTATATAAACCTGGCTTCCAATTCTCTTTACTAGGTCTGATTTAAGCATTCCGTCATGTTTGGAAATGTACGCCAGCGTTCTAAGTGCGCTTTTGCTTAGTTCAGTTTCCTGGGCATATTGTTTTACCTTCTCGACATATTCTGGTCTGATACGCATCTCATATCTGCCATCGTTCTCGCTTATCTCGATTGCCCGATCGACATATTCTTTTTTTAGTTCCTCTATTGTGCTTTGCAAGAATCCAAGTGCTCCTATTCCTGTGAGTGTGCGAAATTCTTCGAGCGCCATGGGTCTTGCACTCATGAACAGTGCAGCTTCAATTAGTTTTTTCTCTTCTTTCATTGTAATCCCGCAAAAGGTCAAGTGTTTGTTTGACGTCGTATCTTATTCGATCAATCTTTTTCCGTTTGGCCTTTATTGCGAAAACTATACTCGCTAAACTTTCTTTAATGCTTCTGCTGCTCGTTTCAATCTGCAATACTCGTTTCTGTCGTTTCTCGGCGTTTATCAGACAATAGTCGAGCGCCTCGGCAAGTAGGTTTTCCTCTACTTTCCATCTGGGATATTTTCTTCTTATTAGTCTTTTTAGTAGTGTTTTGGGCTCTGTTCGAAGTACTATGGCAACGTCTGTTTTAACTTCGATTTCGCAGGCCAAATGTCCCTCTATTATATAGTTGCTGCAATTTTTGGTAACCTCATTTACTATCTTCTGAAGCTTTCTCGTATCTACCTGATCGTTCTTCTCGATGAGTTTGTTCTCCCTGGCTACTTCACTTAGGTCTATTAGAGGTATCTCCAGTTTCTTTGAAAGCGCCCTGGCAATTGTGCTCTTTCCTACTCCGGGTGTGCCAGTTATCATAATTTTCATGTTTTCGCCTTTTAATGGTCTATAACTTTCCCGAGAGCTCCTTTAGATATTCCCGTGCGAGCTTTAGTGCTTCCCTTCCCTTCTCGCTCATCTGATAATATTTTCGTCTTTCCCTGTATTTTGAACTAATAAGTCCTTCGGATTCGAGTTTATAGAGCACTACGTATATTAGTATTTTATTGGGTTTAAATCCATGTTTTTCCTCTATTTCTCCGTCGAGTCTATATGCATATGTCTCGTTCTTTTCCAGGATCGATAATATATAGAGCCAGAGGTTTTCCGTCGTTAGCAGACTCTTAAGTCTCTTTATCGGCTTTGGTTGTTCCTTTTCGCTCATCAATTTAGACTCGTCTGCTTTGTTTTTTAATATTGTCTGTCATTTAGTTTTATGGGATTATCTGATGTCTTTAAGGGCATGTTTTCCAAGAAATCCGAAATGCCCGAGGGCAAAGGTACAAATGAACTTAAATGCCCCAATTGCGCGACTCCCATTAGTCTTTCAATGGAGCGATGTCCCAGCTGTGGCGTGCGTATAAAAAGTATGTTTCGGATGCGCTGTCCAAAATGCAATGCGCTCAATGAACTGGGTTCGAAAAAGTGTTCCAAGTGCTTTTACGACTTTTCAGTGCCTTCCGAAAAGCCTAAAAAAAGTTATGTATGTCCAATATGTGGGTATGAAATGGATACATTCCTTACTTCGTGTCCGGCGTGCTCAACCTCTTTCGTGTGAGGCGGTGTAACTATTCATGGAAACATTCAAGACTGAAAAATCCGAGAAAAAAGAGGAGCCTGTTCAAAAGAAAAAATTTCTCAACCTTTTAGACGAGGACGAGGTCGAAATAAAACGTCTTGATTCTGAGGATATCGAGGAAAGTGTTGCTGTAATGCGCAAATGCTCATTTGATGTTACTGACAAGGAAGTAGGATCTATCGTTGCCTATGAGAAGAGCTTTGGAGCGACTGTCAACCGGATGATTATCGGCGTAGGCCTTGCATGGCCTGCTTATTTTGATCCAAAAACCAAGACTTTAACCTCGGCAACTCCAAATTGCCTGTATCTGGAAGACCCGGCAGTTCTTCTTGCCTATGAGGGAAGAGGAGTTCGAAGAATTCTGGTCAAGGAACGTGAGAATGAAGCACGCAACCTTGGATACAAATATGCAGTTGCCTATCTTTCCGAGGATTTGCCAAAGGGCGAAGTTACTGACTATATTCGGGAGGGCGGATCTGCCTTAGAGCGGCTCTATCTTACTGAAAATTACGAATTCGCGAAAACTGAACGAGGTATTCTGGCTTTTAAGAAACTTGATTAAGACTAATTAATTCAAATCTCAAGTGCCTCTATTTTCCTGATTTCTTCTCCTTTGTCTGCTTTTTAGCCGCGCCTTTCTTCTGCTCTGCATTGCCTTTACTTGTATTCATCTTTAGTACGTCTCTCTTTCTCATGCCCTCTAAATGATATGGCATGATTATTTTCTTTTCTTTGGCAGAAACAAAGCTCATCTTCTCTTCCAGTTCATCGTCAACATGGCCTGCGCTCACTACGTTTTTGAAGCCAAGTTCGCGTGAAACCTGCTTTAGTTGCGAGAACATTTTTCCTTCGCAGGTTACCCCATCCTCATTTTTCACGACCCGATGTTCTATTCCGATCTGTTTTGCTACTCTTCTGATGTCTTCCAATTCTTCTTTTGGATAATTAAATGGTAAAACTGTTACTGCGATTGCCTTATCACCTAGCTCTTCTCTGCATACTCGTGCGAGTATTGTGCTATCTAGACTTCCTGAGAATGCAACAAGTGTTGTTTCGAGGTTTCTTATTCTTTTGCGTATCCGATCCTCGCTTCCGGCTAATGTTTTATCTACGCTTTTTTTCGTTACTTTTTTCTTTTGCATACTTATAATCTCTGTTGCTTTGTATTTTAAATTTTGGGGACGTACTTATCCCATGTCCAAGCGATTATTTTTTCTATTATCTTTAGTTCTGGTTCTTTCTCTTTCCTACTCAGAATCGTGCATTGGTACGTTCCATCATTATCTCCCGGCCGTTGTCGGCTCGAACGGTGGACTCGTCAACATGACTATGCGTCTTTTGCCGGGTAATGGGACTATATACGTCTCCATCTCCCCCAGAATCGGTACTACGACTCAGGATTCGATTTCCCAGGCCATTCAATATGCATATCTATATTCTTCCAAATCTCGCGAGTGCGACATAATCGTTTCATTTGACACTTCATTCCCGACTGAATCGATCGATGGGCCTAGCGCCGGAGCATCGGTTTCGGCAATGACGTTTGCCGCAATAAACAATCTGCCCTTTAGGTCCGATACGATAATAACTGGTACGATCGAGCCGGATGGGAGTATTGGTCTTGTTGGTGGCATGTACGAGAAAGCCCTCGCCTCGGCACAAATGGGTGCGAAATATTTTATTGCTCCAAAAGATTCGTTTTTGGAACTTTTGCTCCTTAAGCGAATAGAATCCAAATATCCGATCAAAATACTTACTGCAAAAAAGATTTCAGAAGTCTTTGGGTTTATGAGTTTAAATCGGACTATTGCAGATGTTCCTGATGATGTGTCAAATCGTCCCATCCCCCAACTCTCCCAATATACTACCTACAATCTTAGCTCATTTACTCCAGTTGCCCGGTCTATGATTAATTCCCATTCACAGATCCTCAATAACTTTCCCAATGGCCCCGAAATCACTTCTATTCACTCGTTTTACGAAAATGAACTTGATCGGGAGCAGGCAGTTCTAAATAAAGGCTATGTATTTACTGCTGCTAACGACGCATTCCTCAATTACATCGATATGACTACTATTTCAGCATTATATGATTCTGAAGTTAGTATCTCTTCTACTAAACGAGAAATCTCTTCGTGCCTAAGCTCAAGCGTCAGGCCGGCTTTCTCAGATTCGAATTTCGAATGGGTTATTGGTTCTGACTTAAGGAGATCCTGGGCCGGACAAAGACTTGCAAAACTTAATGTTACTGATGAAAATCGCAAATTAACTGATGAATTGCTTTCAGATTATCGCTATCTTATTTATGGCAAAGCCTGGTGTAACATTTCCCAATCTATGCTACAAAATGCTCCTGCTCCCTCTTCTATGCTTAATGAATCATTGCTTAGAGATTTGGCTTACGAAAAGCTTGCTTTGGCAAAGTCTTTTGACCTTACCAATGAGGATCTAAAATCCAGAATTGATTCTTCCTCCTCTTTGTTCGCTTTGGGTCGATATGGTGCATCACTCTATGATTCGCAGTATGTTATTTCAATGACTCACGCAACGTCTATTTTATCCAATTCCTCAAATGTCTCTAATATTTTTGATCCGCTACTTTCAAAAAGAAATTACACTTCTCTTTGGGCTCAGATTTACTCTTCACAGGCAGCATTTCTCTTGGCACAGAAAGATCTTGGCTCGGCATATCGAATCGTGCTTTACGCGGATGATCTGGAGTCTCTCAACGGACAGATGTTATCGATTCTAAAACCTGCTTCCTTATCCAATTCAACCTCTGCCCTTACACCTGCTTCTGTTTCAGAAACTCCGGATTCTGGATCTGATTTTATCTTCAATTTCCAGCTTCTTTGCTTCATTGGTGCTATCATAATACTTTTATTGTTTGTCGCTATAACCTTTTATGTCGGGAAAAAATATGGAAATAAAACTAACTCAAGTCGTAAGGTTTATCGAACTCCGAAAGAAAAAGTCTGAACTCGAATTCGTTCGGGACTATTACAATTCGGATGTATCTGCAGAGCTTACTTCCGTAACTGCTCAACTTTTGGAGCTTTCCACTCTATTCTCTAAATCCAGTTTTGAACTCTATTTCCCTTCCGGAGTTCATATTGAAGCCTTTAGCAAAGAGCTCGCTTCCTATTCAAAGGAGGACCTTAAATCTGCTCTTTCTTTGAAATCCGGGCCTATTTATGATTTATTTAGAAAACGCGGTGAATTGGTCAAGCGTAATTTCGAAAATCGCTATGAAGTTGCAAAGCTGAATTTGTTTATTCATAAACTTTCTTCTCCAACAAAAGCAGCTATTTTTGAAGCAATTGCATTTGGTAAAATTGAAAAAGAATTGATTTTAGAAACTTCAGTTCCTCCTATTTCTTCACCTGA
The DNA here is from genome assembly GCA_016212525.1 of Microcaldota archaeon. Classification (GTDB taxonomy): domain Archaea; phylum Micrarchaeota; class Micrarchaeia; order Anstonellales; family Bilamarchaeaceae; genus Bilamarchaeum. The sequence goes on from JACRGD010000005.1 coordinate 128,125, forward strand.
GATTGTCCTGGATATTTCGCCTGCTATTCCAGTCGATGCACCTGAAGTTCAATCCCTTCCTCTCTCAGCTGCATCCTCATCTTCAGTACTTGCTCCAAACTACTCATTACTCAGTCGTCTTCTTTCCCGATGCGGTATTTTCTGTACTTTTGATGGGTTAAGTCTAAGGCCCTCTTCGTCATCCTGTTCTGAGGTTTCGTTTGTCCATAACACTCGTTTAGTTTGGCTTCCAATAGAGCGAAAGCAGGTTTTCGATGACATTCAAAAGAAAATAACTGCCCAGATGCCTACCCTTCATTTGAAAAATGCCCAAAAACAGATTGAAAAGTTCACTGATGTTCAGGAGAAAGAATTTGAAGATATTCAGGCTAACTATCTTCGATTGATAAATGAAAAAGAAGCGATTGTCGAATCTTATTTATCTGAAGATGTTTTTGTATTGTGATTATTCTTATTCTAAGCCTTGATTTCTAGAGTTTGCGTGCCATATATGGCCCGAGTCGCTCGTATCCCTGCTTTCTATAATACTCCCGAACTCCAACTCCACTTATGATAATCATTTTAGTCTCTCCAAATTCTTCCTTAGCGATCCGTTCTGCTTCATTGAGTAATTTGGTTCCGAATCCGACGTGTTGCGATGCATCCGAACCCCGCTCGCTAACTGGAACTTCAGACCCATAGATGTGAAGTTCGCGTATGAGTGCACTGCTTGAATCTATCTCCGATCGTACGCTTTTGGTTTTCCCTGGAATTCTCAATCGTATGAATCCTGCTATCAATCCACTCTCATTCTCGAATGAAAGGAAGATCTCTTTCCCGCCGCTCGCATCATAATCAAATCGTTTCATTTCAAAATCGCTGTTTTTGAATTTGAGTTTTGAAAGCCCAACTTCTCTATAACGTATTTCCTGCGGTTCTATTTTCTTCTCCCGTATTTTATCTTCTACCAATTCTCGCAGGTTGCTTTTTTTGACTCCCTCTTCAATCTTTTGAGCAGGAATGTCTCTTTGAATTCTCATCACTCGAACGTATCTGGGTATGTATCTATAGAATTCTGAAATTACTTCTGCGGCTTCCTCAGCCGAATATGGTTGATATTTACCTTCTTTCTGCCATTTTGAAAGTACTGTTCCGCCGACAACTAATGTCGGGTATATTTTGAGCATGTCCGGTCTAAAGTCTGGGTTTTCAAATACCTTCCTTAGCATTGCAATGTCCTTTTGGGGACTCGATCCAGGTAGTCCGGGCATCAGATGATATACTATCTTGAAAGCTGCGTTCTTAAGCGCCAGTGTCGAGTCAATTACGTCCTTTACTTTGTGCCCCCGGTTCGTTTTTGCATAAACTTCGTCATCCGGGTTCTGGACTCCCATCTCTACTCTTGTTGCGCCGTAGCTAAGCATCTCATCTATGTATGGAATACAGACGTCCGGTCTGGTCTCAATTGTTAGTCCAATGACCCGATGTTTTGCTTTTTCGTTTAGTTCACGTGATTCTTCGAGCGTCTTAGCTTCATCCTTTGCATTTCCGTTTAGTGCATCGTATATTCCTTTTATGAATTCGGTTTTGTACTGCTGGGATGTTTCGAGAAAAGTTCCTCCCATGACAATCACTTCGCATTTGTCCGTCGGATGGCCTCCTCCTTCGAATTGTTTTACTCGTCCAGATGCCTGTAAATATGAATCGTAATTAAACTGCCTGCTTCTAAGTGCTGCTGGTTCAAATCCCGTGTAACTCTTTGCTGCAAGGCCGGTAAATGGACAATAAACACAGCCCCATTTGCACGAGTCCTGTGGTCTTATCATTACTGCTATTGGTGTAACTCCCGAAAGTGTTTTTGTGGGTTTTTTGATAATTAATTTCTTTATCTGGGGTGTAAGTTTATCTTTTGGAAATCTGGCCAATATTTCTGGGTTTTTGATTATTGATCCAAGATCATATTTTCGTGAGAGCTCCCGCTTTATCTTGTCTATATCCGTTCGACCATTTAGGATCTGTTCTATCATTAACTCTATTACTTTCTCTCTCGATTCCATCACTAGTTTGTTTGTCTAAATGGCTTTTAAAGATATATTGATGGCTCTGATCCTAGAAAAAGTTGGATATGAGTCCGGCAAAGCCATAAATCGCGCTCTCAAAGATCGGGAAAATAAGAGTTCCCTGATTTGTTGCCTTCCAGTCTCCGATGAGGTTTGAACGTATTTCCATCGTTATGTTTTTTTCATCGTGAATTATGTTGCTTGCCAGAGACGTTACCTTCACTGTCGTCTGAAATGTTTCTTCTTCGTTGCCCACTATTTCGTAATTGAGTGTCTTTGTGCTTTTTGCAGGTACGTATATCTGTTTCTTGAATGTCCATCTTCGAGGTCCTTGAGTGCTTATCTCAAAAACATCTCCTGTGGATGCCTTGTTGGTTATATCTATTGCAAATCTTGCCGGTTGGCCTGGTCCGATCAATGCTTTTGTCGGGCTAACCTGAAAATCCATGACATCATATGTGACTCGTACTCTGGCCTTTATTGTCTGTCTGCCTAATTCTTCACCGTTGTTCTCATCTATTATGTTTACTGTAAAATTGTACTGTCCTTCTTTTGCTAGTGGATCTGCAGAAACTGTTACTTGCAGTGGGTCTGCATAAAGTTTGCTTTCTCGGGTAGTCCATCCTGGCGGAAGCGAGCCTACCGTTGCCAAATCATATCTTCCACCTTCGCTATGAAGTCCGCCTGTTTTTACTGTCGGATCAATTAGTATTGAGACTGTCTGACCTGGTCCGATTGTTCCAAGGTCCAAAACTGCGCCGTTTTCTATTTCGCCTACTGGTGGCGAAACAACTATTATTGCAAAGCTTGAACTGATAAGTAATAACATCAAAACAAAGACTGATCTGTAATTGGCAAACATGAGCTGTATTCTTAGTTAAAAGTTATAAATCTGTTTCTTGCTTCGGTTTATCTAAGGAGCGCTTCAAATGCCTTTTCTATCTTTTCTTCAATCTGTTTTATTTCCAGTTCTTTTTTTGAATCCAGTTCTATTTTTCTTTCCAATCGTTTCCTCTCTAATTCTATTGCTCCGTCCCACTCTTTTTGAGTTAGTTCTTTTGGCGGTTTAATCTGGCTTAGCTGCTTTCCTGCACTCTTGGCCTCAAAGACTAGTTTTCCAACTATTCCGTGCGCATCTCTAAACGAGATCCCTTTTCGTGCGAGCGTATCTGCGATTTCGGTGGCCTGTGCATATCCGTTTTCGAGCTCTAGGGTTATTTTTTCCTCCTCGAACTCTATATCTTCCAGAATTTTCGAAATTATTTCTGTGCTTGATATCGCTGTTTTTAGACTTTCCATCATGCAGCCTTTGGTTTCCTGCAAATCCGAATGATAGCCTGAAATAAGTCCTTTTTTGATCGAGAGTACCTGATTGAGGCTCCCATTTACTTTCGCTGCTCGCGCTCTTATGAGTTCAAGGACATCCGGGTTTTTCTTATTTGGCATAATGCTGCTGCCTGTACAATACTTGTCTGGTATTTTGATCAGCTCTTTCTGTGAAAGCCAAATCAATTCCTCAGAAATCCCAGAGAGTCGGGTCATGTGCATGGACAAAATCCAAAGCAGTTCGGCTTCTAGCTCCCCTCTGGAGTTTATTGCATCCATTTCATTTTCTTCAATTCCATCAAAACCCAGAAGTTCTGCAGTGTATTTGCGATCTATTGGCCAACTAGTTCCTGATATCGCGCATGCACCAAGCGGATTTTTGTTCACTCTTTTTAGAAATTCAATTGTTCGATCTATGTCCCGTTCAAGTCCACTTGCTATCGATTGCGCCCAAAAGCTTATTGTTATTGGTTGAGCTACCCGCGTGTGCGTATATGCAACCATCAGACCCTTTTTCGCTGCCTGGTTTTTGAGGCTCTCCTGAATCTTGAGTACCCCTTTTGCAAATTCTATAGCTCCGTCGCGCATGTAGAGTCTAAGATCCAGAAGTACCTGATCATTTCGAGAGCGCGCGGTATGCATCTTTTTACCGGCATTTGTTTTCTTGCTTACAATTGCCTCTATATTAGAGTGGACATCCTCTAGTGCAGGATCAAGTTTTATCCTGTTCTCCATTCCTAGATTATATACCTCCTTCAGGACTCGAGATATTTCATCACTCTCCTGCTTGGTGAGAATGCTCGCTTTTGCGAGCATTTTGACGTGGGCTAAGTTACCTAAGATGTCATAGATTATCAGTTTCTCATCTAAGACTATGTTCTCGCCCGAATTGAAGGAGATTATTTCTCCCTCAGCGCCACTAAATGCTCCCTGCCAGAGTTTTTCTGATTTCTTCATTTTCTCACTGCTTTCCTTTCTTCTTTCGGTTTATTATGGCATTGTGCGCCATAAGTCGTACTGCATTTATTTTTATGAATCCTCTGGAATCTTTTTGATCGAACCCACCTGCAATGTTCATGCTAGAAAGATCTTGGTTATATAGTGAGCTTGGCGATTGCCGACCTGTTATCGTTATATTGCCCTTATAGAGGCTCATCATAACGACTCCGTCTATTATTTCCTGGCTCTTGTTTATTGCGGCCATCAAAAAGTCCATTTCCGGGCTAAACCAGAATCCATTGTATACCAGCTCGGCAAACTTTGGCGCCAACATATCTCGTAATCGCATGACTTCACGATCCATGGCTATCGATTCGATGTCCATATGTGCCGCCCGCAAAATTGTTGCTCCTGGCGTTTCGTAAACTCCCCGCGACTTAATGCCTACAAACCGATTCTCGACAATGTCTATTCTTCCAATCGCATTCTGAGCTCCCAGTTCATTTAGGTACATAAAGACCTCAAGCGGATCCGTTTTCTCAACGCCTGTTTTTTTGTTGACGACCTTGACTGGCACGCCATCTTTGAAATGTATCTCAATGTGTGTTTCCTCATCTGGCGCATCTTTTGCAGATTTGGTCCATTCGAACATATCTGAAGTTGGAGCAATCATCGGATCTTCCAATATTCCCGATTCGTAACTGATGTGCATCAGATTTGCGTCTGTGCTGTAAGGTTTTGCGTGTGTTGCCTTTATCGGAATTCCCTTCTCCTTTGCATAGTTAATTAGGTCAGTTCTTCCCTTGAACTTTGCCAAAAATTCCTCGTCTTTCCACGGTGCGATGACCTTTATCTGAGGGTCCAGCGCATAGTATGTGAGTTCGAATCGGACCTGATCGTTTCCTTTGCCCGTGGCTCCATGTGAAACATATTGCGCGCCTTCTTTTTTGGCAATTTCCATCTGTTTCTTTGCAATGACTGGGCGTGCGAGAGACGTTCCAAGCAGATATCTTCCCTCATATATGGCATTCACCTTGATTGCCGGGAAAATATAATCGGTTACGAATTCTTTTTTGAGATCCTCAACATAGACTTTACTCGCGCCGCATTTGAGTGCCTTTTCTTTTGCTGCCAATAAATCCTCGTTCTGTCCGACATCTGCAATGTATGCTACAACTTCATAGCCTTTTTCTACTAGCCAGACTAAAATGCATGAAGTATCCAATCCACCCGAATAAGCCAAAACAACTTTTTCTTTTGTCATAGTTTTTCACCTTTTTTATTGATGTTAATATTTCTTTTTTCTACTCTCGAACTAATGGAAGCGTAGAGCATCGGGCATATCCTTCGCCTAGAACTACTTCGTCCATTGGCAGATGTATGACCTCCGTTCCCAGATTATTAAGTATTTCTATTACTTTCTCGCATCGCGGATTTACAAACACTGTCTCCGGGTTAATCCAGAATCCGTTTGTTCCAAGAAGCTTTGCTTCAGTCTGTGAAATTCCATGGAGTTTTCCATATACTTTCTTTAGGAGTGTCACTGATGCTGGATCTGCAAATGCAGATTCATAAACCAACGCGCCTCCGGGATGTCCGTTTGGTTTTGCAATCGGTCCAAATGCACAATCCAAGTGTAGGATTCCTGGTTTTAGTGGCACGTTTATAACTTCAAATTCCGTGCCTACTACTTCCTGTAGCCATTTGACTGCCGCCAAATTTGTTCGATCACCCGTACCCAAAAACAACAAATCTCCCTCGAGTACTACGTTTCCTCCTTCTATCATGACCTCGCGGGGTGGTATGATTCCTCCGATTAGTTGCTCTTGCTCGGGCTTTCGAACATCTGCTCCCATATTGCAATGGATTAATTTTTTCCCTGCCACAAAACCAATGTCTCGGGTATAAACCCCCTCTGGTATGTTTTCTTTTGGAGGAAGCAGTTGCACCTCTATTCCATGTGAAACCAATGCCATTATGAATCCAAAATGCTCGATTACTGCCTTTGACCGGTTTGGTCGATTGTCCATATTTGCAGCTTCTGCTTGATTTATTGGTGTTCCCCAGTCAAGATATGCTGGAAGAGAAACAACTACTGTCCTGACTTTACCTCGTTCGTCTTTAGCGTTTACTCCACAAATTCCAGCTGATACGCTGTCTACTAACTGTATGTGTTCAAGCTGTCCTCCTTTTCCCATAAATCCATGTGCAAGTGAGACTGCAATTTTATCAATTGGTCGAAAACCATTTTTTGCAGCTGTTGCTGTAGATGTTGTAGTCATGGTTTCTTTAGCTCAAAATTTCATATTTAAACATTTCGTAACTATTGTTACATTTTAATGATTCATTGTTACAAATGGAACAATTATTAATTCGCAATCGTAATCATGGTCGGCTCAAGTACCTCGATTTTCTCTATCACATTTCCTGATTGAACCTGAGTTATTCCATGACCAAATATGACCCACTTTTCGCTTTTGTGCTGCCAATCACTTTGCAATACATACCATCCGTTTATCGGGTTGGTGTGCGTGGCTCGCCATATCAGTGCTTGTCCATATTCTGAACTTTTTATCTCTTTCATAAGTGCTTTTGCAATCCCCTTTCCCTGATTCTCTGCTGGCACTGCGATCTTATCTAGATAGGCAACATCGCCTATTTTTTTCACTATTGCTGCTCCTTCATAGTTGCCTGCTATCAAAATCTCCAGCACTGCTGGTTCTTTCATTTCAAAATAATCGTCTTTGAGTTTTTTGCCAAAGCTTCGCTCAAGAAGTTCTTTCAATCGAGTTTTATCAACTTCATCAAAACTTGCATATTTTCTTATCTCGACCAGTTGTCTTGGCTTTTCACTTATGGATTTTGAACCAAATCCTGCTTGTGCGGATGGTGTGGTCCTCCCAACTCCTGATTGTGATTTCTCATCCCTATCAAATATTTTTCTTAATTCGTGCATTGCTTTTTTTGTTATTTTTCTTTATTATAACTCTGACGTGACATTTGTATCATTTTATATATTTTCTGTTCCATTTGTAACTTCATGAAAGAAAACGTAAGCGAGCTCGTATGGCTCTATGTCAAAAAAAGACCCCTCATAAAATCTGCCCTAAAAGATGGTATTGTTAATTATTCTGCACTCGCTCGTAGGATTTCTCATGATCTGTTTTCCGGATCTAAAAAAACTAATGCAGTGAAAATGGCACTCGTGCGTCTCTACTCCAAACTTTCAAAGAATTCAGACGAATTAGAGTCAAAAATCCTCGATGTTCTTCAAAAGAGTTCACTTAGTATCAAGACAAAAATTTCGGTTATTATTACCCGAGGCGAAATCGAAAGGCTCAAATATCTTTCTTACGTCGAGAGTCGGGGTATCGTGACTTACGTGGTTGATGATCTGGAACTGGAGAAAGTCAAGCATTCAAAACTCCTGATTCAGATTGAAAAAAATCTCAATCTGATAATCATTCACAGTCCTCCATCTATTGAAGAAACGCCTGGTGTAATCTCACACATCATCGATTCCTTATCTGCAGAGGGCATAAACATAGTCGAATTTATCTCTTGTTACACTGATACTATCTTAGTCATTAAACAAGCCGACACAACCCGTACACACCAGATCATTGCGGATATGATGTCCTGACCTAGCAATCAGACGAACGCATCAACGCCCTTCTCTTTCTTCTCCTTTTTTTCTTCAAATTCGATTGCCTGGAGGTGCAACGCTTTCCCACGTTCGCGCTTTTCTGATTTTCGCTCTCGTACTCTGATAAATATCGGATAGTTGACCGCTTCACCAATTATGATGGCCTCTCCGACTTTGAGCGAAGTTATACTTCCCGCCACTCTGGCATCGATTCCCTCTGCGCTTTTTTGTATGTGATCAATGTCGTTGGGATTTGTAACTCGAAGAATTATGTGTGTGTTGCACTGCGAGAGTGCAGTCGTGCTTAGATTCACTGGTCTCTGACTTATCAGGCCCAGCGATGCGCCAAACTTTCGACCCTCTCTTGCAATGGTCTCTATTACATTTCGTGAAACTGCTTCACGCTCTTCTGCTTTTTCCTTTGCAAAATTGTGTGCTTCTTCAATTAACAGAAGAAATGGTGGAATCTTGCCTTTTTTACGCAGGTTGAATAGTCTGCGTGCAAGCATTGTAACTAGAATCTGTTTCTTTCGCTGCGAATCTATTGTGCTAAAATCAAGTATCGTGAGTTTGCCCGGGGCGATATCGCTAATGAGTTTGGGATACTCCTTCTTTTTCGATAAGAATCGATACCTCTTTATCTCCATCAGGCTTCTCTTTAGTGCCCGTTTGGTTTTATCGTCCTGGTCATGTATTTCTATCCGGGCCATCAATTCGGTAAATTTGAAGCCCTCTCCGTCCTTGTTTTTCTCTTTCAGTTCGTGAATTGAATTTCTTAGCAAATCCCGTTGCGCAGGGCTCAAATCCGGTAGCCATTCCATTATGGTTTCCGGACTTATTTTCTTCATCGGAACCGTTATCTCATTTCCGTCTATTATCTGGGTCTGTTTGCCAAATATTGGGTCAAATCCGAATCCAACATACTCGCCATGTATGTCTATTACTATTATCGCTACTCGGCCCTGCTCTTTCTTGCGCGAAAGTAGTTCCTCTAAAATCACGCTTGAGAGGTGTGATTTTCCGGCTCCGCTCATGGCCAATATGGCAAAATGTTTTTGTAAAAGTCGTGTTAATGAGACTTTGGCTTCCACTGGATGATGCTCTATATTTCCTAAATGAAGTCCTTCCTGCTCGAAACCCAGGAATTTCACCAATTTTTCTGCATCTGCTTCTACTACTTCAAGGCCCGGTGATGGAGGGACAAAAAGTCGCTCGAATTTTCCGCCTCTAAATGTTCCGAGCACCTTTACTCTTCCGCTAAGATACTCCCACCCGTCTGATGGAAAATGTTCTCTCACCGAGCTGGTTAGTTCGAATTCTGCTACGCTTTCGGCCTTCTCAAAATATCGATTGGCCTTGAATATCTCACTTACGAACCCGAAGATGAGTCCCTCCTTATCCTTTACCTGAACATACTGGCCTTTTTTGGCTTCCTGATTTTTTATTACGAAAAAGAATTCGAATGTGGATGGTGAATCTTCTCTGCTAATTATTGTGCCTAATCGTTTATCCATATCTGGTTTTGGTATAGAAAATTAATATTCCTGCTCTTCCTTTTTGAGTTATTCAAACTTTCCTTTGGACAAATTGACAAACTGTGGCGCTGCGCCTTCCTTTGTCCGATCTATTATTGCAAGTAAAAGGTCCTTTCTCATTTTTCCCGCTATGCTTAGAAGTTCGAACATTTCATTTGGTGAAATCGAGCTGTTTCGATCAATTACTTTTACGATGTGGCTTGTCTTGTCTTCTCCAGGCCTCATTCCTTTGCGGTGTAACCTTAGAAGTCCAGTTCCATCCAGACTCGGTCGTACAATGTAGCCCATGTCTCTAAAATATTTGACAATCACGTATTTGTTTTCGAATTCCGGATCGATCTTCTTTCCTTCATCCATTATCTTTTCAAAAGGCAGTTCGATGACCTTTTTCTGGGCAAAATAAGCTCCTTCGAGAAGGCTGATTTGGGTTTTTGAGCTTTCTTCTACTCCTGCACCAAGGCTTCGTAGTTTGAGTATTGTGGTCTTGTCGCTGATTACTATGTTTCCTTCTTTTAGTTCTGCCATTTTATTCGCCTTTTTCCTATTGCTTTCTTATGTTTTTGTTGTTTATGAGCGTTATCAGTTCTTGGGCATCTGCCTTTGATACTTCTGTAATGTCTATTGGATTGTCACTTCCACCTGGAGTATCGATAACAAGTCTTCCCGATCCAAATATCCTTTGAACTATGTTTTGACTATATCTGGTTTCTGTTATTTTGTTATATGGGAGGAAATATTCTTTCTGTGTTAGTAGTCCCCTTTTATACCGCAGTCCTCCTTCTTCGAGTATGACACTTTCAAACTTCTTCTTTATCTGAAGCACTAACAAATATGCTATCAAAACTGCTGCTGAGCCTACGGCCAGTCCGATTGTCATGTTCTTTAAAAAGTCCCGGAATGCGATTAATAATATTATTATCAGCGCTTCAATTATGATTGCCTTTACTGATTTTATGATCGGGTTTGGGTGTATTACTTTTTGCATGGTCGAACTATTACAAAAAGATTATAAAAATCCCCCTCTATTGATGTAGTGATGGCAGTTTTGACTATTTTTACTGATGGCGCATGCATCGGAAATCCAGGTCCAATGGGTATTGGCCTGGTTATCTATCGTGAAAGTCTTAAGGTTGAAGAGCTAAGCGAGCCCATTGGCAAAGGTACGAATAACATCGCTGAATACACTGCAGTTATTCGGGCTTTGGAAACTGCACATGTGATGGGAGAGATGGCCGTTCACATCAAGAGCGACAGCGAACTCATCGTCCGACAGCTCAATAACGAATATAAGGTGAAAGATCCTGCCCTTAAGGCACTTAAGGAGCGCGTCGTTTCCCTTTCAAAACCAATGTCTGTTACATTTGAGCACATTCCCCGCGAAAGAAATTCCCAGGCGGATAAACTTTCAAAGTTGGCTGCAGAGCGTGTCCTAAGATGAATATCTCAAATCGATTTAATCTTGGGCCGTTTATGACCTTTGAGCACAGCAAGACTCGTCCCATTTACGACTGGTTTTGGTATAAAGAAGGTTATGCATCTGAACTTGTCGATTTTGCGCTTGATAATGAAAAGCTTTCGCCCAATCCGATCGTTCTCGATCCTTTTTGTGGAGTTGGAACTACTTTGCTTCGTGCAAAGGAGCGTGGTATCTTCTCTTTGGGAGTTGATGCATCTTCTCTCGCCACATTTGTATCTAAGACAAAAACTTCCGATTATTCCGAATCTGATCTAAACGAGGCGCTCGAATTTCTTTCCCGTCCGCTAGATGAAGGCCGAACTTCAGAATGGGAATTCGAACTATTTCCCGCACGTGCTGCATTTCCAAAGCGTAATTATTCAGAAATCCTTTCACTTCGCTCTGCTATCGATTTAGTCGAAAACGACTCGGTTTCCAACCTTCTTCTTCTGGCCCTAATTTCCATCCTTCCACAGGCCAGCATAATCCTCAAGGATGGGGGTGTTCTAAAAATAGATAAGAAAAAAAGAGCACTTCCCGCAAAAGAAATTTTCCGACGCCGGGTTAAAAAGTTCGTTAATGATCTAAAGACTGCCAAAACGGGTTTCTGTCCCCAGGTTCTGCTTGGCGATGCCAGAAATCTCGACATCGAATCGAACTCAATAGATTTGGTTGTTACCTCTCCTCCATATCTAAATAATATTGACTACTCCAAGATCTACGGTCTTGAATTAAGCCTTCTTGAAATGAGTAAGGCTGCCGCGGCACAGATGCGTATGCGTGCACTGCGCTCTTACATTGGAAAAAATATGGATGTCCAGGATATGCCTCCCGAAGTTGGCGAAATAGGTGCCCGAATTCCGATAATCGGTACTTATTTCCGGGATATGGATCTTGTTATCTCGCAAATGTTCCGGGTGCTTAAAGACGATGGCGTTGCGCATGTCAACGTTTCCAATTCGGTTATTCACGAAACTCATGTTTTGGTCGATGAAGTGTTCGCTGAGATGGCCGAGCGTATTGGTTTTTCCCAAGTTGAAATTGTAGTTGGAGCAGAGCGGATTGCCGATGTTCGACCTGCCAAGGTCAAAACACGGGAAAGCATCGTCATAATGAGAAAATAACTTGTACGTATCTGTTTTAATGTCTCTATTCTCATAATCGAGTTATGCGTATTCAAGATGCCGTATCTAGACTAAAAGAACTCTACCGTACTCCTACTGCAGGTCCAAATACTTCGATAACTCCTGAAGTTCCCCTTCCAAAAATCATTGCCCTCTCAAAATATATTGGTTCAGATCATGAACTTGCTCTCCAGCTTTGGACCCAAGATTTTCCCGGTACAAAACAACTAGCGATTCTTATTGACGTTCCTAAAAAAGTTACTTCTGATCAGATGGATCATTGGATAAGTCAAACACACTCTCGCGATGTCTGCGATCTCTTATGCACTACTCTTTTTGATAAAACTGATTTTTCCAAACAAAAAATTCTTGACTGGGTTAAGAGCGAGCAGGAATTTGTGCGTCGGGCTGCCTTTGTATTAATTGCATCTACTGCTGCCAGCAAGAACAAAGTGCCTGATTCCATTTATCTGAACTATCTGTTGCTAATAGAAAAATACTCGACCGATGAGCGAAACTTTGTCAAAAAGGCAGTTAGCTGGGCACTAAAACGCATCGGCAAGCGAAGTACTACTCTGTACTCTCCCGCCCTGAAGCTCGCTGAAAAATTATCGTTATCGACTAATGATACTGCGAAATGGATCGGTATTGATGCACTTAGGGAACTCCGATCTTAATGATAATTGCGTGATCTGATGATCTACGAATTTAATGGTAAAAAACCCGGATTTGCCGCTACCTGTTTTGTTGCAAAAAGTGCTGATGTTATCGGCGACGTTTCGATTGCCGATCAATCTAGTATCTGGTTCAACGTTACGATTCGGGCTGATCTCAACTCGATCCGGGTTGGCAAACGCGTGAGCATTCAGGATAATTCAGTTCTCCATACTGATGCAGGGCATTCGATCTATATTGCCGACGATGTTGTAATTGGCCACCGGGCAATCGTTCATGGTGCATCAATTGGGAGTAATACTATCGTCGGCATGGGTGCAATTCTTCTTAGCGGTTCAGTGATCGGAAAAAATTGCATTATTGGAGCCGGATCTGTCATAACTGAAGGTACAACAATTCCCGATAACTCAATTGTTCTTGGAATGCCTGGAAAAGTCGTAAAATTCGTTTCAGAAGACCAGCTTGAGCGAATAAGAAAAAATGTTCTCGAATATGTTAAGCTTAACGATCTTTACTTGAAGATCCAAATGAATTCAAATCGGTGAATTCTCTGTTATTGGATAAAAAAACTCTTGGCGTTCTGTGTGTCCTGTTTGCGAGTGTGGCCTGGGCATTTGAACCTATCCTCGCGAAACTGGCTTATCTGAGTTCTGATGCATTATCAACTACTTTTTTTAGGTCTCTAATGATCTTTTTCTCCGGGCTACTCTACTTGATGCTTACTAATAATGGTAATATAAAAATAACTCAATCTGATCTCTCTGTATTGGTCTATCTGGCTTTCGCAGGTACTCTTTTTGCAGATTTTATTTATCTTTGCGCTCTAAGTCAAACTTCAGTTATAAATGCAATTTTGATTGGCCACCTACAACCTATTTTCATAGTTCTTTTTGGTTATCATCTCCTAAAAGATCACCTTACTCAGTATGATTATTTAGGTTTGTTAGTTATGATTGTTGCCGGCCTTCTTGTTACTGCAAAGACTGTTGATAATCTTCTTTCATTTCAATTTGGTACTTTGGGTGATTTATTTGCCCTATTGGCGACAATCGGATGGGCAACTACCACCATCGCCATGAGTAAATTCCTTAAACATCTAAATTCCGGAGTAATTGCCTTCTATCGATTCGGTATCGCTGCTTCTCTGATTTTTATCTATCTTTTCATAACTGCCGCTCTCACCATTCCAAATATTTATCAAATTCTCCTGGGGCTAATTATGGGCATTGGAATTATTCTTTATTATGAGGGGCTAAAGAGAATTAAGTCTGCTCAGGTTGGTGCTCTCGAATTGTCCAGTCCTGTGTTTGCGGCTTTCCTGGCTTTTTTTATATTGGGCGAAACAACAACTCTTTTGCAATTTTTTGGATTTATTTTGTTGATCTTTGGCGTACTTACGCTCTCAAGAAAGGAGACTTAACTAAAACATTAATTCTGGCCTGATTTCTAGTTTTATTTTATTACTTGTTGCTAACAATGTTTTAGCCATGCTTATCGGTATAGTTGGTAAACCAAATAGGAAAACAGATAAACCTGATCGTTGCATTTAGTTAATGGAAGACGTGAATATTTGGGAATTCAATACTCGCATCAGTATTCGTACCTCTGAGGTTTTCCTCACTAGGTTGGTTCGAAAAATATATCGAATTTACAAAACTCGAGATAATGCCCATGCAAATCTGGCCGGTATGAAAAAAAGCGTTTTCAATAATATGTTAAAATTAAGCTATGCATAGGCGATTTTTCATTCCCTTGGAAATTTGGAATCGTTTATGCGTTCTTGTTGATATCTCTCTTGAAGATCTGCAAAGAAATATTGTTGCATATAAAACTGCCGGCGGACCAAATTATGTCTCTAGTCCTATTCTGCCCGTAAAAATTACTCCCATTTTCGATATGATAATTGCCCACAATATAGCTGACGGTGGCGTGATTGACCCAAAACGGGGTAGACTTCCTTATTTTGGATACCGTCAATTCGATCCCTTATTTAGAATCTTGTATATTCAGAAAATTGAAAGCGTATTCGGTACTCTTAATTTTCCACGATCATACTATCTAACCTCTACGCGACCCTATTGTCCCCCTGTTCTAGCAAGTCTTTTCTTTAAAATCTACAATTTAAACACGCGAAGTTTTCTTTCTCGAACTGCGAGAATTCCTCCTAGGATATTGAATAAAGATAAGCCTCATTTACTTGCAACTCTGATTGCCTTTATTATAGATGAAGGGCATGTGGACTCAACTTTAATTTACATCAAACTAAAAAATCCTCTCTTGGCAACTGATTTGCTGAAAATTTGCGAGAAACTTGGATATTCTGCTACTCTTACAATCAAAGAAGAATATGGTGCAATATCTATCCTTCGAAGCGGAATGAAGAAATTTTTTGAAGATTATAAACTAGCTGTTCACAAATGTCCTCAACTGAATCTGGGAAAGATCGAAACGAAAATAAAAAATAGTTTCAAAATATACAATCGACCAATTTATAAGACAAAAGGCAATAAAGAACATATACTTCAGCTCATAAAGAATGAAGATCTAACCGTTAATCAAATTGCGCTTAGGATAAATATGACTCGGCAAGGAGTACGATTTCATATAAATAATCTGGAAAAAGAGCATTTGATATTTAGATCTGGTGAAACAGGAGAGAAAAATATTGTTTATCGATACGGAGATGTATTGCATGTTAATCGGATTGGTAGGTAAGCCTAGTAGCGGAAAATCAACTTGTTTTCAAGCACTTACGAGCGTGCCTGTAGAGCGCTCATCGCGACCATTCACAACAATCAAACCAAATCGTGCAGTTGCTTATGTGGAAGTCGAATGCGTTGATAAAGAATTCGGAAAGCAATGCAACCCCCGAAGCGGTTATTGTGTAAATCATAGGCGCTTCGTATCTGTCGAACTTCTCGATGTTGCTGGTCTTGTTCCAGGCGCACATGAAGGCAAAGGTTTGGGTAATAAATTCCTGGATGATCTAAGACAAGCAGACATCCTCATCAATGTCGTCGATGCGAGTGGTTCAACCAATGAAGTTGGCGAAAAAGTTCCAACTGGCAGCTATGATCCATGCAACGATGTCCGATTCTTAGAGCAGGAGCTCGATTTCTGGATTAGCGGCATTTTGGATAACAACTGGGCCAAACTCGTCCGGGAAGGAAACCTAAAAAAGAAAAAAAATGAAGAGATCATCGCAGAACAATTTAGTGGCCTTGGGATGGGTCGAGACGTGGTTTCACGCGTTCTAAGAGAACTTAAATTAGAAGAAAAAGTACTTTCCGAATGGACTCCTGAAGAAAAACTTTCACTTGGAAGAACTCTTCGGCGAATTGGTAAACCCATAATCATCGCAGCGAACAAGTGCGATCTTTCAACTGGTTGGGACAACTATCAAAAACTAAAGAAAACCTTTCCTGATTATCTGGTTATCCCATGTTCTGCCGAGGCAGAAATAGCCCTTAAGGGCGCAGCAAAGGCAGGCTTCCTTGATTACATTCCCGGAGATAAGACCTTTACTATGAAGGGCGACTTGAACGAACAGCAAAAACAAGCCCTCACAATACTCAAAGCGGTCTGCGAGAAATATTCCGGAACCGGAATTCAAGGATGTCTTAATGCCGCTGTATTTGATTTCCTAAAATACATTGCAATTTTCCCCGGCGGTGGAGATCTAGTTGATAGTCAGGGACGTACTTTGCCCGACTGTTTCCTGCTTCCCGGAAAAACTACTGCACTGGATTTTGCATTCAAGTTGCATAGCGATATAGGAAACGGTTTTATCGGTGCAGTTGATTATAAGACCCGCCAGAAGGTAGGTCGCGACCATCAGCTCAAACACCGGGACGTAATCGAGATTCTTTTCAAGAAACCCTGATCTAATGTCATCCAATTCGCGGCTCGCAACCCTTAGGAAATTTGAACTGGCATTGTCCTCGCATACCTATCTTGCATCGCTTTTTGATCTTGATGCGCGAGACTGGTCAACTGCCCTTTCAAGTCGCAATGCTTCCTTTCTGGCATTTAGGCGTCAGATTCCTCTTACTGAGTCTGCTGCTTTAGTTGTGATTGGAGCAATGGTTGATCCATTTAAGTTCAAACCTACTGTGATCTCTGCCCTTGGGCGTCTTTATGCAGCTTCAACTGAAACTGATCCTTCTGTTCGTTTATCTGCTATCCTAAACTTTGCTGATTTTGAAGCCGGAAAAATCAGTGCCTCTATCAAATTTTCCGCACTGCCCGATGATTTTGATGTATTGTGTTCTGCAGTATTTCCAAACCACAATATGCTTAATCAATTCAATCCTGATCTTCCCATTTTGCCCTTGGGAGACTTGTCTTCTCTTATCGATCGTGCGAACTTGGCTTTGGAAAGTCTTAAGGTTTTGCTTTCTGATGCCTCCTTTGCATCTCTTGTTGTTGCATATCGTCGTCTAGCACAGACTCGTAGTTTCAAAGCGGATCCTCACGATACTCTGATCTCTACTTCGGACGGGGCTACTTTTGATAATAGTCCTGGTGGTTTTGTTAGTGCATCTGCCCATTCTCTTGACCTAATTGGTGCATTGCCCGAGTATGTAACTCTCGCCTCAATAATCCCTCAAAAAGATTCGTGATCTGCGTATCTGTCTTAAATTCATTTGTTCATCTTCTTTCTTATGATTCTTGTATTATCTGCATATCCTGATCTAAAGTCTGCCGAATCTATGGCGCTAAAGTTAGTTCAAAAAGAGCTTGCGGCCTGCGTCAACATTGTCAAGTCTGAAAATTCAGTCTATCGCTGGAAGGGTAAAATCGAGATGCATTCTGAATACCTTTTATTTATCAAAACCCTCCCAAAGGCGTATCCACAATTAGAACTTATGATAAAAGAAGGGCATCCCTATTCTACGCCAGAGATAATCGTTCTCGAGGTAAAAGGCGGAAACACCGATTATGTCTCGTGGATCGATTCCACCGTGCTCTCTAGGCTTTTGAGTGTACCGCTGGATTTTAGGGCGATTAAGCGCGAGGGAGTTCCAGAAAGGGAATCAACAAGTGCCAAAAAGCCCAATACCTTATCTAGGTAATCCCGTTTGCACCTAAGTATTCCTGTTTTTCCTTTTTCTTCGTATTCAACTAATTTTAGTGCAGCTTCAGATAATCCATATTCGCCAAAGAAGCGCAATGCTTCGCTATATATCGCTCTTTTTACTGATTCCTTATCTGCATCTGGGCCTTGAAGAAGAAATTTAATGTACCTTTTTTTTAGCGCGCCTGCTTTGACCATGACTAAGCTTTAAATCAAGGGTTTTTAATTACTTGACCGTACAACCTCTTTTATGATAAGTAAAGATGATTTTCACTTGCCTCCATTTGCACGCAAACTCAAACGCGGTGGGCCAGCAACTACGCATCCTAAAGATGCCGGTCTTGTTCTGGGATATACTGGCATAACTAAGGAATCGCGGGTTTTGGAACTGGGTTGTGGCTCAGGCTACATGACTGTTCAATTCGCATCTATTGCAAAAGAAGTTGTTTCCTATGAAAAAAGGGAAGAATTTCTAGTTCTTGCCAAAGAGAATGTTCAGAAAAATCACCTGGATAATGTGACTTTTAATCATAAGGATGTTCATGAAGGCATATCCGAAACTCCCGACTCGTTCGATTTGGTTTTTGTCGATATTGCCGATGCCGAGCGGATCGTTCCGGTTGCACATTCGCTTCTTAAGAAAGGTGGCTATTTAGTTGGCCATTGCCTCCAGATGGACCAGGCTAGAAAATTACAGTTAGAACTTCAAAAACAGTTTTCAGAATCCTTCTCCTTAGAGTCCTCAATTCGGGAATTTGAAGCCCGTGAGTTCGGCTTTAGACCCCAGCATTTTGGGCTTACATATACTGCAATTATGGTATTTGGACGAAAATGACAATCCTCTTTATTATTAAGTTTTTCTGCAGATAGCTTAGTGATATTTATGGCACAAGTAGAAGTAAAAAACGATGGCGCAACTGTTGAAATCGCAGATGGTTCTCTTTTGGCAGATCTAGATGGCAAATGTTCGATTCTCTTTGCATGTAAAACTGGAAGCTGTGCTTCATGTAAAGTTCGGGTTACTGAGGGCATGGAAAATCTTGAAGCTCCAAATGAATTAGAGCAATCTGGTCTTGCTACCTTTGCAACCGATCCATCCGAAAGATTGATGTGCGTTTGTAAGATCAAGAAAGGCAAGATAAAAGTCGAGTATTAGTTTTTTCTTTTTTCCGTTAGCTTTTTAATCCGAAGTCTGAATGTATACTATTGGTTTTGATTAAACTTGCGTCACGTCCTAAATTTCGTGTCGCTTTAAGTACAAATAGCGAAGCGGTCAAACGCCCTTGCTTTTGGCTCAGTTTTCTTATGTCAAAAGTAAAGAGTTGGTCAAAACCCTAGGATTTTATTAGTTCCGCAAGCGGAATCGGAAAGACCATTGGTCTTTCTTAATATGTGCAGGAGTAGCGAAGCGGTCAAACGTGACAGACTCAAGAGGCTTTTTGTCTTCAGCCATCCCAAGGCCAAAAACCCTGGAAAAAGGCTTGAGATATTAGCCAAATAAATAGTTGCGTAATATTCCTATATCAATTGCGATTTGGGAAATCTGTTGGCTCAGCGCCTTCGAAGGTTCAAAGAGCCCTTTTGGCTTCTGAAAACTTATGGCAAAAGGTCTTCACCCCAAAACCATGAGTCGTAAAATCCAAAAGAGCTGGAAAATCCTTCCTCCTGCACTAGGCGAGCCCCAAACGGGGCTTGCCGCATACTTATCTGATCTGAGGTCTTACTTCCGTAGGACTTCCTATTTTATCTAAAGACTTCTAAAAGAGCTGCCTTCTGGGTTTTCCTTCTGCATTTTATGTTGGTTTGAGTTCACTATGGTGAACAGCAACACAATTGCGATTCGCTAAGATAACAAACCACAGACAAATCGAACGGTTTGCTATGACTTATCGGCATATTTTTGCCGATATCAACACAGTGTCTAATCTCACAAGCTGGGTTGGGCATTTTGGTCTCCGAGTCTGTTGCTTTAATCTATTTTTCATCGATCCCGATCGCAGAGTGTTCCTCCTACATACAGTACAACTCCTCCATCTGTTACTCCTGTTATTCGCACTTCAACTGTGCCTATGGGAGCAGAACTCACTCTTCTTATCGAGTCACCCTCTACCGTCAGTCTAAGGGGAGAATCAGGTTCTCTTACGCAAGATAAGTCTGTCGTATTTATTATAACTAATTCTCCCTCTACGTTTACTAGCGTGTATCGGGTTCTATTTACTGCAAAGGGTGCAAAAAATTGAATCGGTCTTTCAAGACTCGAAGGCGCGGTATCACAAGTTCTTACTAATACTGGAATTGCTGGACATGATTCTGTTGCATCTGGTGGTATGATGACTGGTATGTCGACTGCTGCCAAAGCGTCTCTTTGGGTTGATCTATCCTCAGCTGCATCTCCTCTCATCGCGTTTGGGTTATTTCTCGCGTCTGGGGTGGTTATCTGGACATCGCGATCGAAAGGCCCAGGGGTTTTGCTTGCGCATCCCATCATCAAGGCTGCTGTAAAAACATGAATTGCGAATCGTGATCGTGCTGAGCGCGACTCTGTTATCGACTCTGGTTCTGAGCTGATTTTTGAATTCGTTGTGTTCTGGCTCCTTTTTTCCTCTATTTTTTTTAGTTTCATAAAGTATATTGATCTGTATGTGTTTATATCTGTTATAGTTAATGGTTTAAATCTTTGATTTTGATTTGTTTCAACTCTTTTGTGTTTTGCGTTTCTTCCCTTTATTCCGAACCGCGGAGGGGGAGCGCCCCTTCCTCAGTTTGAGGTTCCTTCTGATCCTCCCTACTTACAAAGATCACTCGAAGCGGTTCATGGGTGACTACCCCGCTGCTTGGAGCGGTTGGGATCTTTATTGTCGTACGATTTTAGTACTATTTTGCCGGTCGATGGCCCAAGACCTTGAAAAATAACTTCTGCCGTCGTTGATCGAACTAAACAAATTGAATAACTGATTTAACTAAGGTTGAGACTGCTCCGAAATTATCCATCCAGATCAGGGCCTTTTTAGGCGAGTAAATGAACAAGATCTTGCACTGAGGTTTCCTGATGGTGATGGAACTATCTATCTTGGAGGTCAGGAGTGCAATCAGCGTGGACTGGGACCTCACGTTGATGTTAGGGGTGAAATACACCTATGTGTTGGTGAAACAAAATCATATGGTAATGTTCGTGAGGTCTCGTTAGATACGGCGTGGACACGAATGCGACAGGAAAACTCAGTGTATCTCAAAACAGGCCGGTTGAATTGTCCCCCCAGGAATGCGGCAAGAACTAGGCTATAGAGAATACTCTTCATGATAAATGCTCAGAAAAATCGAAAAGAATGGTGAAGACATCTCTAGATGCACGAACTTGAGATAAAAAACTAACTGAGGTACATTACTAGGAATCGTTGAAACTGTGGGTATATAAGGCACAATGATAAATCGAAGTAATGGCAAAAAACATTAACTGTGATTTGTGTCAGAGAGAAGTCAAGGGAAAACCCCATTCAATTTTAATTGAAAACGAAGGAAATCCACAAAAAATAGTTGAGGATTTGGATTCCGTTTGTAATGATTGTAGCGAGAAAATACTGTTTTTCATTGAAAACTTAAGGAAGACTGATAAGAAGACTAAATAGCTAGAGACGGATGTAGAAATAATCGATTATTTGGGAATCCGCCATTTGTTTTCTCTTGAGAAAAATAAAACAAAAATACCAAAAAGCATGCCAATGATGACAAAACCTAGTTTCTGATATGGAACAAATTTATCTAGGAAAAATGTTAACTCCCAAATAATCAAAACAACTTACAAATAACCTAGAATAACGAATTACCGAACACCCAAGAAATTTTTTATATATGACTAGTTTTGAAAAGAGCTGCTTAAATGGAGTTTTTATTTTTTAGCGGAAACTAATTAAACTTAACAAGACAATTTACTTCATTTCTATTTAGGTGTAGTAGTTATGACAAAAAACGACCATTATACGATAGCAGCAGATGCAATTCCGTCTCATTATGAGTTGTATTTTGAACCTAATTTGAAAACTTTTGAGTTTCGTGGTATTGCAATAATAACCTTTCAAATCAAAAAGGAAACCAATTCCATCCTTCTTAATGCCAAGGACCTGAAAATACACTCTGCAAAGATAATCTCTTCTGGTTCAGAACAGGAGTGCTCTTTCAAGCTAATCGACAATAATGAGGTCATTTTTTCTTTTTTAAACCCTGTTAATGGCGAAATAAAGTTGACTATCGAATATGGTGGTGTTCATAATGATAAATTATATGGATTTTATCGAAGCAGGTACTCTAAAGATGGAAAAGAAGGGTACATTCTAAGTACTCAATTTGAAGCACCAAATGCACGAGCTGCTTTTCCCTGTTTGGATGAGCCTTCATTCAAGGCAATCTTTGATGTTACTATTGCTACCGATGTTGATTTGGAAGCTATTTCAAACATGCCGATCAAAGAAACCCGTATTGATGGTGGTAAAAAAGTCTATGTCTTCGAGTCTAGTCCGAAAATGTCCACTTATCTTCTATATTTGGGTGTGGGCAAGTTCGAGCGCGTAAGTGGTGATGCTGGGAATGTAAAAATGAATGTTTATTCTGTTCCTGGCAAGTCACAATATCAGCAAATGCCTCTCGAATACGGTAAAAAACTCTTCTTGGACCTCCAAACCTATTTCCAGATCGACTATCCGCTTCCGAAAATGGATTTAATAGCAGTTCCTGATTTTGCAGCAGGAGCAATGGAAAACTGGGGCGCCATTACTTTCCGGGAAACTGCTCTATTGGGAAATGAGTCTGAGACGAGTGTTGGTGGAAAGCAGCGAATTGCTGAAGTGATAGCGCACGAAATAGCTCATATGTGGTTTGGAGATTTAGTAACTATGGTCTGGTGGGATGATATGTGGCTCAACGAAAGCTTTGCCACATATATGGAATACAAATCCGTGGATCGTGTGTTTCCTCAATGGAAGGCAATGCAAAAGTATTATCTGGATTCCGTAGGTTCTGCATTTGTTGCAGATGGATTGAAAAATACTCATCCTATTAGCGTTCAGGTTAATACTGCCGGTGAAATCTCAGAACTCTTTGATGCCATTGGATACAATAAGGGGGGTAGTGTCCTGCTAATGCTTGAAGATTTTGTCGGGCCCCAAATTTTCCGAAACGGCCTTATCAACTATCTAAAGACTCATGCTTATTCAAACGCCACCAAGAAGGATCTCTGGCATGCGATCGAGCTTGAAAGTCGTTCTGTCGGTAAGGATTATCCGGTAGTTGAAATCATGGAAGACTGGATTACTCGAGAGGGTTATCCAATCGTAAGCGTGAAAAAAATTACTAATGGTGTTTTTGAAATAGAACAGGAACGCTTTACTATCTCTGGAAATGTCAAGGGCGGAATCTGGAAAATTCCAATAACCTATCTTTGCGAAAAAGGAGAGAGAAAATTAATTCTACGAGAAAAGAAAACTCGAATTACAAATGCCGGAAGTTGGATCAAACTCAATTACAAACAGGCCGGATTTTACCGGGTTCGATATGAGATCGAAAATCTGACTATTCTTGGCGAGTTTATAAGAAATAAAAAACTTGAATCACTAGATGCCTGGGGAATAGAAAACGATCTGTTTGCTCTTCTTCGATCAGGAGAAATTCATTTACCTATCTATCTGGATTTTGTTAAAAATTACTGTGTTGATTTACAATATCCTGCAAATGTCAATCTATCTGGCCATTTAAGCTGGCTCACGTCTATCCTCTTCAATCAGCCCCTTTCGTCTATTGTTAAAGCCGTAAATGTTGGCTATCATGTAAAACTACTCGATTCTCTTGGTTTTGATGTTAAACCAAACGAAAGCAGTATTGACACTAAACTCAGATCAATGGCACTTTCTGAATTGGGGCTTTGTGGGTATGGTCGTGTGGTCGATTGGTCCAAAAAGCATTTTCAGGAACTTTTGACTGGAAAATCCTCTATCAATCCCAATCTCAAGCGGCCTATATATTTCACTACTGCGTTCAATAGTCCTGATCTTGAAAAGTTTGATCAGTTCCTTAAGGTATATGGTGGATCAGGATCTCCGGAGGATAAGATCATTGCTCTTGTTGCTCTTGGGAATCTGGGAGATTCAAATCTCCTCGAATCTGCTCTGAATTTGGCTCTTTCAAAAGAGGTTCGGCTTCAGGATTCTGTAATTTTGCTGGGTTCTGTTGCATCGAATCCATCGGGTCGTCTACTATATATGAATTGGGCACTTACAAACTGGAAACGGTTTATGGAACTTTACGATCCATCATCTCATATGCTCAAGAACTGTGTTTCCGGCTTTGGAATGCTCGCGGATGAGGTTTCCTATGTTCAACTAAAAACTTTCTTTAGTGACAAGTCCAATTTGAGAGATGACATTAAACTTGAAGTGCTTCAAACCTTTGAGCGAATCGAGGCAAACATCAAACTCATTAAGAAAAATGTGCTTTAGTGACTTCTCTGGGCTCGCATTTTTGTGCGGTTCAGTTCACTAAATCTAATCAAAAAACTCGACTTCAAATCCCTTACTCTTATACATCTTATTGTTGCTGGATATTATGAGTGTCTCTATAGGTAATTTATTCGACAATTCAATGCCTTCTTCGAATCCTGCAGTGAATACTGCCTTTGCATAGACGTCTGCTTCCATTCCTGTTTTTGCCAAAACGAATATGGCCTTTACGCCTGTTGCGGGTTTTCCGATTTTCATATTTATCAGGTGATGTGCATTGCCCCATCTCCTGCGATTCGCTGAGGATGCGGCGATTGATCTGCCGTCTAATTCTATCTTTCCTATTGCCCTTTGTGCATCGTCTGGGTGTTCAAGGAGTACTGGCCACGCTTCCAACTCCTCTCCTTTTTTGGCATATATGTCCCCGCCCCCATTGATGTAGTAATGAAAAACTCCTTTTGATTCGAGTATTCTTGCGATCCGATCTAGTGCAAACCCCTTACCAATTCCGCCAAAGTCTATTTCCTTCCTTATTAAAACTCGCCTCTGTTTTTCTTCAAATTCTATATCGTTCTCATTTCTTATCCATGTCTTTATCTGTCCTTTGGATCTAAATGAATATTGCTGGTCATATCCTAGATCATCCAAAATGGCCTTTACGGTTATGTCAAAATTTCCGTCTGTCTTTCGTCTAAACTCTTCTCCTCTTCTTATGAGCATGTAAAATTCATCAGAAACAAAGGTCCATTCTCCTAATCGTTTGTTTAGCTTTGATAATTCGGAATTGTCTATAAATCTTGAATATGCGGCTTCAATTCTTTTTATTTCATCAAAACATAAAGAAAAAAGATGTGAGTGCTGCTTGGCTAATTTTATCTCGATGCTAGTACCAAGCAACTCCTCTTTTTGTGCTACTATTTCCATCTCTTTTTAGTTCTCCTGGACTATCTTCTCTACATACTGTTTGAATGCTGCGGTGGTCAGGGAACTTCCAGCTACGTTCTTGGGTATGTTGAGTTCGGTTATTTTCTTTCCTACTACTAACTCCGGCAGTGCATTATTGAAGTTGTTTATTATTTTTGTGGAGATCTGGTTTGTTTGTCCTACTGTTACTGTTGCTGCCTTTATAGTGTCGTTCTCGACCGTTACTGAGATATTCACTGTCTCTGATCCGCTGTGATAGGCATATGTTACATTTGAAGAATATGTTCCGTCTGCTATTGCCTGATTTATTGTTTCTTGCATTTTCTGTTGGCCTGTTTTATTATCTGAAGCTACAACTGTTTTATTATCTTTATTTATCCCTGGTGTTTGAATCTGAGAATTTGCACCTGTTCCTGTGGGAGTTTTGTTGCCTATATCATTTTGTCCTGTACATCCAAACAGTAGCATTACTGCCACTAATATAACTACTATAGTCAATGCGTATTTCATAATCATCACTGTCTCTTTATTTTATTCCACATTTTCCGAACTCTGTTTATAATCATTTCCTGTTCTTGTAGTTAGTCCCTATCCTTGATTATAGTCATCTTATTGTTCTGATTTTGTTGTTGGCAGCTCTTTTAAGCCGATCCATTATTGCTGTTCCGATCCCCTGTTCTTCTATCGCTTCACAAAAAACAATGTCTGTTTTTTTATGGTCAAAATTTCTCAAAATTCTAAATATGTTCTGCCCTCTTTCCTTATTCCCAGTTCCTGCAAACTCAACTATCTGGGCACAATGTGAATGCTTTTCAAAACATATTATACCTACTGTCCTGCCTTGTTTTTCCTCCCTTTTTGTCCTCCGTTCTATGTCCTGGAAGACTTTATTTTTTGGGCCTTTTATTATTACCATCTGGCATTTTGGTGCATAGTGTTTGTATCTAGTTCCTGGAGATCTATGAATTTTACCTTCTCTCTTGTTGTTGCCTATCGTTTGTCCAACTACTGCCTCTATCTCTTTTTCTGTTATCGTTCCATGTCTTAATATTTTAACTTTTTTTGAAGTTGTATCTACTACTGTCGATTCAAGTCCTAGTTGGGTTTTGCCCGCATCTATTATGTAATCTACTTTGCCCTTTAGATCTTCTATTGCGTGCGTGGCCTGAGTTGGGCTTGGTCGACCTGATGTGTTGGCCGATGGAGCGGCTATCGGTACTTTGCTTGCGATTATCAGTTCTCTTGCAATTTTGTTCCTTGGCATGCGTACTGCTACTGTCTGGAGGCCTCCGCTTACTTTCAAATTTATTTGTGCCTTTTTCTTCAAAATCAATGTTAGTGGACCGGGCCAAAATTTGTCCATTAGCCTTTGTGCGATTCTTGATGCTTTTTTAGCAACCTGGTTTAATTGCTTTTTTTTGGCTATGTGTATTATGAGTGGATTGTCACTGGGCCTGCCTTTGGCTTGAAATATCTTTACGACTGCTTTTTCATCAAGGGCATTGGCTCCTAACCCATAAACTGTTTCAGTTGGAAAAACGACTGTTTTTCCGTTTTTTATTTCCTGGCCTAACCACTCTATTTGTTCTTTTTTGAATTTCTTTGGATTTATCTTAATTATCTCTGTGGTTTTTTTCATTAGTTAATCATCAAAGCTTAAGTCTATTTAAATTTAGCCCATGAATCCGAATCATGTCAAAATCTGTAGCGCCTCCTTCATCTATTGATCCAGAGCCGGATCTTCTTGATAAAATAGTTTCGTCGTTTTCCCACCCAAAAAAACTCCTCTATGGTGTTTCTCTCCTTTTAGGTATCTTAGGTTTTTTCATTCTCATTCTTGTGGGTTTACTTGGCTGGAATTTTCTAAATCAGACTCAGGATGCCCTTATTTTGAATGTCGATCGAACCGTGGAGCTCGTTTCTTCCACACATTCAATTCTTTCGACTTTTGATCAGGAATTGAATTCTACCAATGTCACCTTATCTAAACTCTCCGAGTCTTTTTCCCCTCTTTCCGCTTCTCTTATGTCTACTTCTGACTCCATATCTTCCATTTCCAGCGTTCTATCTTCGGGAAGCGCATTTGGGATTGGTTTTGGATCTTCTGCATCTTCTTTATCTACTGCAGCCTCCCAGTTGCGTGCCTCGTCGATTTCTTTTTCCAATGTTAGCGCCTCTTTCGATTCACACAAACAAAATCTTGCAAACCTCACAACCGATCTAACTCAATTGCGTTCCTCTATCTCTGCTTTAAACTCCTCACTGATCGATACAAAAGCACGTATTTCTGGCATCTTCGATACTCTTAGACTGGTTTTGTTTCTTCTAATTCTTTTGTTTACTGTCATGTTTGCCGTACAGTCTCTTAATTCGCTGGCCGGTATATTGTAGAGGTTTCCGTTCCGATTCATTCAATCTGTCGAATTGAAAGTTATTTAAATCGCTCCTCACATATTTTTACTGATGAGGCCGGTATCAAAAAACCGTAAAAAGAAGGTTTCCAAACAAGATTCTTTTCATCTATCGCTGGATATAAATCAGTTTGAGCTTGCACTAATTAATCGGGCTCTTTTAGGAAAGCCGCCTTCTATTCTTCAGAGAATGGCAAAATCCAAACGGATACTTAAAATCCAAAAGAAAAATCTCGAATCATTGTGTGCTGCGCTCGATCGTTCTATTGATGAAGATTATCTAGATGAAGAGCTGAATCGGCTTTTGGGTCGGGGATCGTTCGTTTCACAACTCCTCCTTTTTGAGGATGATCAGTCTCTTATGTAGTTTGCGTATATTTTATTCTAGATGAATTCTGTGTGTTTGACATGAAAATCCTAATTCAATTTCCCGAGGGCCTAAAACAAAAAGGTCTGGAGCTGCAAAAAAAATACGAAGGTGAGGGTCATGAGGTATTCCTTTCGGCCTCTGCCTGCTATGGGGCATGCGATATTGCTCTTGATGAGGCGCGCTGGCTTAACATTGATAAAATCGTCCATGTCGGCCATAATAAGTTCGTCAAGACCGATCTTCCTGTTCCCGTTGAATATATTGATTATCCTATCGATGTTGATATCGATTCGCTTTCTGTTGTCTTGCCATACGTTTCTCAATACAAAAAGATCGCTGTCGCTACGACTGTGCAGCATCATCACCAATTCCCTGCTATGAAATCCTTCTTCGAGAAAGCCGGAAAAGAAGTTTTTATAGAAGCTGGTCACTGGGCCGCAAAGCCAGGGCAGGTTCTTGGCTGTGATGCTCTTGGAATCAAGAAGGTTGAGTCCAAAATAGAAGCAGTAGTTTTTATCGGCAACGGTCTTTTCCACCCGACTGCAATCGATATAGATCCTAAAATCCCTATCTTCCTCTATAATACCTACACAAAAAAGGTTTCCGATGTCCGCTCTGATATCGAACGCCTAAAAAAGAGGAGGCGGGGTTCGCTTGCGGCTGCTCTAAGCTGCAAAAAATTCGCAATTTTGCTTAGCACTAAAGTTGGCCAGTTCAATCCGGGTTTTGCCAAGTGGGCAAAAAAAGAGCTCGAGTTGAGAGGGTTTGATGCGTCTATTCTAGTCTCAAACGAACTCGAGATTCTGCCAATAAAGAACTTTTGGGTCTATGACTGCTACATAAATACCGCGTGCCCCCGTGTTGTCGATGATACCGAAGAATTCGAAAAGCCAATTCTCAATATCGACATGCTAAAGGAATTTTTTGCGCTTGTAGATTCTTCCAAATCAAAACCGTCCTAACTTTCCCTTTGGGTTCCTAGTTCCGTTCCAATTCTCCGTTCCGTCCCAATTAAAAACGCTTTTTTCCAACTATATGTTATGGAAATCATTACCAATACTCATTTGCCTCTTCCCTTTGTTAGAAAAGGCAAGGTTCGAGATAGTTATTCGGTTGATGATAAAATTCTCATGATCTCAACTGATCGGCTTAGTGCATTTGATGTGGTTTTCGAAGAAGGGATTCCGTATAAGGGTCACGTTCTAAATCAACTTTCTGCATTCTGGTTCGATCGGACAAAACACATAATCGCAAATCATCTTCTGGACCTTAAGGTCCCTCCAAATCTCCCTCCGTTTCTAAATGGCCGATCGATGCTTGTAAAAAGCGCGATTCCTGTTCGATTGGAGTGCGTCGTTCGTGGTTATCTTACTGGCGGGGGATATACTGATTACAAAAAAACTGGTATGGTTGGCGGAATTGCCCTTCCTTCTGGCCTAAAAAACGGCTCGAAACTCGAAACTCCTATTTTCACTCCCTCTACCAAGGCGGAGCAGGGTCACGACGAGCCTCTTACTCCAGGTCAGGCGATAAACCTTGTGGGTTCCCAGACTTACGAGCAACTAAAACAAAAAAGTCTCGAGCTCTATTCGTTTGCTCATGATTATGCTCTTTCTAAGGGCCTTGTTCTGGCAGATACTAAATTTGAGTTCGGCTATCTCAAATCCGAGGAAAAAATGATCCTTATTGATGAAGCTCTGACTCCTGATTCAAGTCGCTATTGGCTTAGGGAAAAGTATGATCAGGGTGTTCTTGAGAGTCTTGATAAGCAATATGTGCGCGATTATTTGGAAACTCTCAAATGGAACAAACAGCCTCCAGCACCAAAATTGCCTCAAGAGGTTGTTCAAAAAACGAGCGATCGATATCTTTCTGCCTATATGATGCTCACTGGGAAAGAGCTTTCTGTTTAATCTTTCTCAATTACTATTTCTTCTTCTTTCTTTTCTGTCAGATATTCTCCAAGCATTCTTATTGCAAATTTTGCCTGTCCTCTGTTTATTCCAAAGAGTGTTCCAATGCTTATCAGTTCGTGTGCATTTCGAATCTCCTGCTCCTCTTGTGCAAGTGTCGCAAATGCATATGCTGCGCCATATCTATTTGCGAGTCTTAATAAGCTCCTTATCTTCGAAATAAGTATTGCTCTGGCAATTCCACGTGCTCTTATTACTCTTCCTAAGTTTATGAGAATGCATGCCTTCTTTTTTTCTGCGAGCAACTTTACTGCTCCTTCATCGAACGCGTAGTCTCTTAGGTCTAGTAGTAATTTCTGGTTCTTGTATTTTTGTGATGCCTCTATTATGTCCGTGCAGTTCACTATTCTGTTTTTGTTTTGTTCTAATAAAAAAAGCTTTTCGAACCCGAATTTCTTCGGGTCGATGTTATCTTTGTTTAGTTCTGCTTTTAAAAAAATTAAATCAAACATAAAAAATTACTTCGGTTTTGAAGGTGCGGCAGCAACTTCTTTCTTTTCTTTCTTCACATACCTTTCGAATTTGTATGGTTTTCTTGCTGCTGCTTTTCTTCGTAGTCTCTTGTTCATTGCGACCTTCTTGTTTGGTGTTCCGCTGTTTCCTTTTGCTGTTAATCCCCTGAAGGTTCTTCCCTTTCGGATTACGGATGCTGCGGTAACTGTCTTCTTTTCTGGGTCTGCCAATATTACTTCGAAGTATTTGTACATACCATCTTCTCCAACCCAGTATGAATTGAGTACTTCCATGTTTTTGTATTGTCTATTTACTCTCTGTTCTGCCATCACTTGGTGGCTCATACCTGGTTGTACGAATCGATAGTAGTTTTTGTGTTTTCTACCACCCATGGTTTTTCTTCGGGTTCTTCGTCCCTTATCTATTCTTACTCGAACTACTGAATAGCCTTGTTTTGCTTTGTATCCTAGTTTTCTTGCACGTGCAAGATTTGCCGGATGTTCAACGCGTTCTATCACTGGGGCATTTCTCCAGTTTGTAATCTTCTGCCTGTAACCTGGATCACGTTCTTTGTATTGCGTCTGTAAAGTTTCTGATATGTACTTATAAGCACCCATATATTCACCATTTCAATTATTGTTTATTTTATTTCGATAATTTTTTATTTTTACTTTTTTATTTTTAGACTTTTATAGCGTACGTACTAGTAATTAGAACGCGCATTTGAATTTCGTTGGCTCATATTTTTAAATATTGCTTTTTATACTACTCATCAGTTAGCTAATTGCAACTTGTTGCGAAGCTATTTTCGTTCCGTATTAATGTGACCTGTTCACATTTAATGGTGCTCGATATGAAAACCTCGTCAGAACATTCTAATTCCGAATTAACAAAGCTCGTTGACGATATCCGCAATGCTGAAAAAAATTATGATGACGTTATCTCCTCTGCAAATACCCAATCAAATTCTATTATACTGTCCGCAAAAGAGCAAATTCTTTCGGAACGTGTATCTGCTCAGGAACAGGCGGTTGTTCTAAAAAACGATGTTCTTGCAAAAGGGAGTGCCAAGACTGACGCATCTGTTAAGGCAACTATTGATGCATCCAAATCGGAAGCGTCTAAATTGATTAAAAAACACTTATCCGATTCCGAAGTATCCAAACTCGTGTTGGAGTTTCTTAACTCCGTGTAGCTGGTTTAAGGAATCACAATTAACTTAAGTATAGTTGGTATCTGGAAGGTTCCAGATCAAAAAGGGATAACCATGATGAGACCAAAAAAAATGACTAAGGTCAGGCTGATCGTAGCCAAATCCGTAATTGATTCCCTAATCAAAGATCTTCATGAATTGGGAGTTATGGACATTAATACTGTTCGTCATTCCGGTTTTGATGAAGGCAGACCTCTCTCGTCTTTTGATGATGTTTCTGCACAACTCCTAAAACTAAGATCTCTCAAAACTATTCTTGAAAAATATTCTGATAAATCTCCCCGTTCTTCCTCTGTTGTGCCTCCAGTACCTTCCTCTTTTGATGTGTCTTCACTCGAATCTAAAGTGCGTTCACTTGAAGAATCCATAAACCGCGATTCCGAAACCCTCCGTTCTAGTCAGTCTCAATTATCTGGTGTCGAGAAATTAATGGCCTTTGATTCCGTTGATTTTACAACTCTTAATACTCGGACTTTGGTCTATCGAATTGGCGAATTATCTTTCTCAAATGCGTCCAAGCTTAAGCAAAAGATTCTTTCGCTAAGTAAAGGTGTTTCCTTGGCTCTGCGACCCTCGGCTTCATCCACCACCGTTCTCATACTATGTCCTCGAAGCGAGGAAGCGGCTCTCGATTCTATTCTTACTGATGTTTCATTTTCCCCAATTGCGCTGCCTTCAAATTTAACTACTCCAGCTACTTTAATCAAAGATCTTTCTTTAAAAATCTCAGGGCTTGGCAAATCAATCGATTCAAATCTTTCTACTCTTAGGTCTATTTCCTCTGCATCTTTGTCTGATGTAAATTCCAAGATCGCTTCATTGGAGACCATCTCTGATCGCTCGAGTATCAGCTCTCGTTTTGTTTCTTCCAAATACCTTTATGTTGTCGAGGGTTGGTTGGTGGCTGACACTCTAGGTGCTCTTTCAGATGTCCTAAAAAAATATGGTTCTTCTGTGGCGCTTGAGGATTTGCCTCTCGATCCGCATCACGATGCAATTCCAACTGTTCTAGATAATCCAAAATCCTCTCAACCATTCGAATTTATTACTAAGAGCTATTCATTTCCTAATTACAGTGAACTCGATCCAACCTTCACCTATTTCCTGGTTTTGCCAATTCTATATGGTATGATCGTAGGGGATGTTTTGTACGGCATTATGTCGATTCTTTTGTCCCTGTATATAATAAAGAACTTTAAAAAGAGCGAAATGATGTCTGCCGTGGGGCGTATCTGGCTCATTTGTGGAATACCCACAGTATTTTTCGGTATTCTTTTTGATGAATGGTTGGGTATGACCCATTTCCATCTTGTTGAATATTTATCCAAATGGACGGGTTTTGAACTTCTACATTCTCCTCTTTATACTAGTTTACATCGTGTTGAAAATCTGCCTGATTTGTTGCTTATTACAATCTTTGTTGCTTTTGTTCATTTGGCCCTAGCGTTCATATTGGGCGCAATTAATGAATGGAATCATAACAAAAAACACTCTCTTGCAAAGGTTGCCTGGCTTGTTCTTGAGATCGGAATTGTTCTTCTGTTTCTCACACAACTAAAGCCCGCATATCCAGCAATTTTCTCATTCGTAGATTCTTCTGGATTTACTCTGGTAGGAACGATATTCGCACTGGTTGGGGTCATTTCTATTGCCCTTCTTGAGGGTCTTATGGGTATAATAGAACTTCCTGGTTTTGCAGGAAACGTTCTTTCTTATGTTCGAATTGGTGTAATCGGTGTTGTTGGTGTTATTCTTGCTGAAATTATTAACGAATATCTGAGGCCATCTCCAGAGCAGGGTTTGCTTTTGATCGTTACTATTCCCGTGTTTATTTTACTCCATCTTGCTAACTGTGCACTTGCTATGTTTGAAGCACTTGTTCAGGGTGGTCGTCTTAATATCGTAGAATTCAGATCCAAGTTCTTCCATGGTGGAGGAAAGACATTTATGCCTTTTGCAATCAAAAGGCGAAATATTTGAGGTGAAATGAAATGGTAGTTGAAACTGTTGGAACCGCTATTGGTGGGGCATTTTTGGGCGAAGGCGCAGCAATCGCAATCGCAGCAGGTATAGCTATGGGCTTTAGTGCTCTTGCTGCTGCATGGTCTCAGGGGAGTATTGGTAGTGCTGCTATGGGTGCTGCTGCAGAAAGACCCGAATTAGAAGGAAAAATGTTGCTTTATTTGGCACTTCCAGAACTTATTGCCTTGCTGGGATTCGTTATTGCGTTCTTCCTGATTGGTAAATTGGGAGCAGCCTAAGGTGCGCTATATGAGCATAGAGAAGCTTAAAACCTCGCTTCTCTCCGAGGCTCAGGCCGAATCCGAGCGCATAATTAATGCTGCTAAGTCAGAGGCCCAGAAGCTGATCGAAGAAGAGCGTTCTAAAAATGCCGCTTTCCTATCTTCTGCTAGAGAAGATGCAGAGCGCATTCTTAAGGAACAATCCAGCGAGCGATCTGCATGGGCCCGATTGGAAGCAAAGCGCATAATTGCCGAAGCCAAAGAGGATGCGATAAAACTTACTATTGAGGACTTTTTGGCCGCTGTTGCGTCTTTGCGCAAAACTCCCGAATATCGTCAATTCATGAAGCGATCTGTAGATGCAGCTATTGCTGAATTTGGTGGAGGTCCGGTCTTTCTACATGTTCTTGCGGCGGATAAGGATTTGTTCTCCAAAACTAAAAACTTATCAATTGTGCCTGATCTTGATGGGATTGGCGGTGCCATTCTCGAAAGCGAGGACGGTCGTCTGCGAGTAAATCTGACTCTGGAAACTCTTGTCGAAACCAAAAAAGACGAGCTTAGAGGTAAGATTTATCAGGCTCTTTTCGGAGGCAAATGATGTCTGGATATACTGTTACTGGTTGGACTGATATCAAGTCCTTACTAGGTAAAATAAAGCCCCAAAGCAAGGCACTCAAATACGGGTATTCCAATGCGCGTATTCGTGGCATGAGCGGTCTTTTACTTGGCGAGTCGTTCCTTTATGAACTGGTGAGTGTTGGCACTGTCGATTCAATGATCGAACTACTCCAGCGTACTGGCTATAAGAATGATCTTAATCTGGCATCTTCCAGTGAAGTTGG
The DNA here is from genome assembly GCA_016212525.1 of Microcaldota archaeon. Classification (GTDB taxonomy): domain Archaea; phylum Micrarchaeota; class Micrarchaeia; order Anstonellales; family Bilamarchaeaceae; genus Bilamarchaeum. The sequence continues at coordinate 162,859 of JACRGD010000005.1, forward strand.
CTCTGGTATTGTCGAGCTTGCGGTTTCGCGAAATTTCTCACGCACTATCCAGAAGATAATTAAGCTCACTCCCAAGTCTGATCTCTCGACTGTTCGTGCTCTCCTCTTGAGATGGGATCTTTTAAATCTTAAATTAATTATGGATGCAAGAAGAGCAAATAGGCCTTATGATTCAATCAAATCAGGTCTGTTTGCAGTTGGTTGCCTTTCTGATTCAGATTTCAAAAGGATTCTGACGGCAGACGATCGTGATCTTCGTCGCGAATTACGTCGGACTGTTCTTGGCGAAATCCTTTTCGCATCTCCAAATTCCAGCGACCTTTCGTCTGCTTTTGAAAGCACCAATGCGTTTTTCTCTGCGCCTGTAGATGAATTATTCTCATCCGTTGTCGATGATGCTCTTTCGAAGATCTCTTCAAAGGAAGTTCGTTCGCTTCGTTCTCTTCTTAAGTACGAGATCGATGCTAAAAATATTTTAATCATTCAAAGACTGAAGCAGAAGAAATCTTCATCTGCTTCAGCGTTGGATAGGAAAGCTGTTCTTCCGTCTCTTATTGCCGGAGGAACACTGAGCGATTCTCTGATCTCCCGTCTTATTGAAGCTAAAGATCTTTCGTCTGTCGAATCTCTTATAAAAAATCGATTCCCTTCATTTTCGCTCCAGGAAAATACTCTAATTGGGCTGGAAATTGCACTTGAAAAATCAATCGCTACTCAAAAAGTCTATTCATTCCACCGCTACGTCCTTTCGATAGGTGTAATTGTGGGCTTCCTTTTGCTTAAAGAAGAAGAACTAAACAATCTTAGAAAGATCGCAAAAGCCAAAGAGTTCAACATCTCGCAAGAGGATGTTAAGAAAATGCTGGTGGTAGTATGACTAAATCAAAAATACTCGTAATCGGAGACGCTCCGCTTGTCATGGGCTTTAAACTTGCGGGTCTTGAAAATGGGATTACTGCCACTGACGCGGATTTTGCTTCGTTGTTCGAAGATGCACTTTCAAGGTCTGAATTTGGTATTCTGATCACAAATGAGCGCCTGTTGAATTTGCTTGATTGGCGCATGAAGAAAAAATTGGAAACTTTGGCGTATCCGGTAGTAGTTCCTATGCCCGAGTATTCCGGAAAGAGCGAAGCAGGAGACGAAATCCGAAATCTCATCAAGCGAGCTTTGGGTTTCGATTTGGGAAAGAAATGATCTGGTAAAAATATGTTTATGTTCATCGGAGGAAGATTTTAATGGCTAGTAAAAAAACAGATGCAGGTTATATTCAAAGGATTAGTGGTCCGGTTGTAGAAGCGTATTTGCCCGGTGCCCGACTTTATGATGTCGTAAAGGTCGGAAATGAAAAGCTCCTTGGTGAAATAATTAAGATCGTAGGTCAGACTTCGGTCATTCAGGTTTATGAAGACACTTCTGGTGTCATGCCAAAAGAGCCGGTCGTTTCTACTGGTGAGCCTCTTTCAGTCGAATTAGGCCCGGGTATTCTTGAAAGTATTTACGATGGTATTCAAAGACCTCTTAAGGTCATCGAACAGCAGGCAAAAGGAGTTTACATTACTCGTGGAATTGAAGCACCTGCACTAGATCGGACAAAAAAATGGGTATTTAAGGCCAAGGCAAAAAAGGGCGATCGCGTTAAGGTTGGTGACATTCTTGGTACTGTTCAGGAAACCGAACTTATCGAACATCGAATCATGGCTCAGCACGAAGGTAAGCTTGAGGCTCTTGATTCTGGTTCTTTTACTGTTGAAGACGAAATCGGTAAAATCTCATCTGAGGGCAAAATCCATCCTGTTCGAATGATGCAGCGATGGTTCGTTCGAAAATCACGACCCGTTAGCGAAAAATTCCCTCCTGTTATTCCATTAGTTACTGGTCAGCGTGTCATTGATACTTTCTTCCCAATTGCAAAGGGCGGAACTGCATGTATTCCCGGTCCGTTCGGTTCTGGTAAAACCGTTACTCAGCAGAGCTTTGCAAAATACTCAGATACTAAAATCGTCGTCTATATTGGTTGCGGTGAACGTGGAAACGAAATGACTGATGTACTTACCGAGTTCCCACACTTGATCGATCCAAACAGCGGCAAACCCCTGATGCAACGAACTGTGCTCATCGCAAACACTTCCAACATGCCTGTCGCTGCACGTGAGGCAAGTGTATATACTGGAGTTACAATTGCCGAATATTTCCGAGATATGGGTTATGATGTTGCACTAATGGCAGATTCGACCTCTCGGTGGGCAGAGGCAATGCGTGAAATCGGAGGCCGCCTTGAGGAAATGCCTGGAGAAGAAGGTTATCCTGCATATCTGGCAAGAAGACTTGCAGAATTCTATGAACGAGCTGGTCGTGTCCGATGCAACGGGACCGAAGATCGATATGGCAGCGTTACTATCATTGGTGCGGTTTCGCCACCTGGTGGTGATATTTCCGAGCCTGTTTCACAAAACACCTTGCGTGTTACGAAAGTTTTCCTTGCTCTTGATGCATCTCTTGCTTATCGAAGACACTTCCCGGCAATCAACTGGCTAAAGAGTTACACTCTCTATGCTGATGGTCTTTCTGACTGGTTTGCTGAAAAAGTCTCATCTGATTTCACTTCTCTTTCAAAAGCAGCAATGGCACTTCTCCAAAAAGAAGCCGAGCTTCAGGAAGTTGTTCAACTGGTTGGTCCAGATGCTTTGCCTGAAAAAGAACAGGCAATTTTGATGGTTACTAAAATGCTTCGTGAGGATTACCTGCAACAAAATGCATACAGTGATCTTGATGCACGATGCGACATAAAGAAGCAGTATCTGATGCTCAAGCTGATTATGCACTTTGCAACCCTTACTAACAATGCCCTCGATACGGGCGTGCAGCTTAAGAAGATTCAGGATCTTCCTGCACGAACTACGATCGGGCGTATGAAAGAGATCGCAAATCTTGCTGACTTTGATAAGCTTCATCGGGATGTGGAAGCGGATTTCGCTTCTCTAAAAAAGTAGGCTGAACCTTAGGTGATAATTATGAAAGAATATAAAACAATAACTGAAATCGCAGGTCCTCTTGTAGTTGTTTCTGGCGTCAGTGGCGTAAGTTACGGCGAAATCGTAGAAATCATGCTTCCAAATGGCGAGCGAAGAAAGGGTCAGGTTCTGGATGTAAGTATGGAAATTGCAGTTGTCCAGGTTTTCGGTCCTACTGCTGGAATTAGTACTGATCAAACTACTGTTCGATTTTTGGGAGAAACAATGCGACTTGGTTTGACTACTGACATGCTTGGCCGTGTCTTTAATGGACTTGGTGAGCCTAAGGACAAAGGTCCGCGAGTCATTCCAAAAGAAAAGGTCGACATTACGGGTCTTCCAATCAATCCATATTCACGTGAACTGCCAAACGAATTCATTCAAACAGGTATCTCCACTATCGATGGAATGAATACGCTTGTTCGTGGTCAGAAACTGCCTATCTTTTCCGGTGCAGGTTTGCCACACAATCAATTGAGTGTTCAGATTGCCCGGCAGGCAAAAGTCCGCGGAACCGGCGAAAAGTTCGCAGTAGTATTCGCAGCTATTGGTATTACACACGAGGAAGCATCCTTTTTCATGCGGGATTTCGAAAAAACAGGCGCACTTGAAAACGCAGTCCTTTTCCTTAACCTTGCAGATGACCCATCAGTTGAGCGTATCATTACGCCTCGACTTGCACTCACTACTGCCGAGTATTTGGCATATGAGCAGGGAATGCACGTACTGACTCTTATCACTGATATGACTAACTACTGTGAAGCCTTGCGTGAAATTTCTTCTGCAAGACAGGAAGTTCCAGGCCGACGAGGTTATCCAGGTTACATGTACACTGATCTTTCGACAATTTATGAGCGGGCAGGTCGAGTTCGTGGCAGCAAGGGTTCGGTTACCCAAATTCCTGTTCTTACGATGCCTGGTGATGATAAAACACATCCGATCGCAGACTTAACTGGTTACATTACTGAAGGTCAGATCCTTCTTAGCCGTGATCTCCACCGAAAAGGTATCTATCCTCCGGTTGACCCGTTGCCTTCGCTTTCTCGTTTGATGAACTTTGGTATTGGTGATAAGAAAACCCGTGATGATCACAAGGGTGTCGCAGACCAGATCTATGCGGCTTACGCGAACGGCCGAGACCTTCGAAGTCTTAGTGCAGTCGTTGGTGAAGAAGCACTTACTGAAGTTGACCGAAAATATTTGCGAGTTGCAGATGAATTCGAAAAGAAGTTTGTCCAGCAGGGCGCATATGAAGATCGCGAGATCGAGCGAACCCTTGATATTGGATGGGAACTCCTTTCTCTTCTGCCTGAGGGTGAACTCAAGCGAGTCAAGAAAGAACACATCGGTAAATACATGAAGAAACAATCAAAAGCATAAATCGGTGTACTACACATGGCTACTGAAGTTAATCCAACTAGAATGGAGCTCATCAAAACAAAGGAGCGAATAACCCTTGCCAAAAAGGGCCACAAGCTCCTTAAGCAAAAACGCGATGCCCTCATTCTCGAGTTTTTCAAAATCCTAAAAAAGGCACAGGATCTCCGAGGCATTCTTGCCCAAAAGATTGCCCGGGCGCATCGGTCTTTGGGTTTTGCAGAGACTTATCATTCTTCGAGCGAACTAATTCGAATTTCTTCAGCCATGCACAAGGACATCGAGGTCGACATCCAGGTTCGAAACGTCATGGGTGTTAAAATTCCAAACATCTCTGTTGATTCCACTTCGCTTACCACTCTTCCGGAATACTCTCTGGCATCTACTAGTGCAAAGATCGATCAGGCTGTTTTTGACTTTAATGATATTTTACAGATCGTGGTCAAGCTTGCTGAGACTGAGACTGCAATGAAACGTTTGATTGTCGAAATAGAAAAGACAAAGAGGCGTGTCAATGCGCTCGAGTTCGTTCTTGTACCAAGACTTGAAGATCAGAAGAAACTAATCATTTTCCGTCTGGAAGAGATGGAACGAGACAGTTTCGTTAGCCTTAAGGTCATCAAACGAAAGCTCGATAAGAAGAAAAAGGCTGCGGCTGCGTAATTTTTCCTTTTTGTTTTTCCTCCTTATTCATCGCATTCATCCTAGTTTTCGTTACTTCGAATTTTTCGGTTTTTTCCATATCAAACCCAAAACCCCTTAAATCTGGACTTCGCTATCTTCTTTGGTGAATAAATATGATCGATGTTCCAAAGGCTGCCATTTTGGCTGCGTTATTGATTGCTTTGGGCCTATTTGGGGGAGCTTATGTCCTTTCGACTGCCTCTAGTAGCCCTGCTCCTAATGTTTATGTTTCAAGTGTTCCGCCAGACCATGTTCTTTCGGTTTCCGGTTCTAGCTCGAAAAAGGTCGCTCCTGATCTTCTTTTGATTAATCTGCGGGTTCAGACACAAGATTTATTAGCTAAGGATTCTCAATCCGAAAATGCCCGTGTCATGGCTCAATTAAAATCCAAGCTTAAATCTTTGGGTCTAGCAGATTCTGATATCAAATCCGCTTCTTATTCTGTTATGCCTGCATATGATAGTATATATAATTGTCCTAGGCCCTCTGGTGGTATGATGCCATCCGATCCTAGTTACTCTAATGGTTGTAAATGGGACTCTGTTATCCGAGGATACATAACCGTTCACTCGCTTGAGGTTTCGGTTAAGGACCTAACAAAAGGAGGGGATGTAATCGATGGTGCATCGACTGCTGGGGTAAATCAAACCTTTGTTGACTCCATATACTTTACTCTTCAGGATGAGACTCGCAATCGCGTTCAATCCGAACTTCTTAGAGATGCTTCCGTAATGGCAAAATCAAAAGCCCAGAATATGGCAAGTGGTCTTGGTGTTTCTGTTGGCAAGGTGCTTTCTGCATCTGAGTCATATAATTCTCCGATGCCATATGCTTACTACTCGCGAGGAGCTATGGCAGAGTCAGTAGCTGCTCCTTCGGTTCCGACTTCAGTTTCCGGAGGCGAAATCGAAGTTAGTGCCTCGGTTTCCGTGGGATATGCAACTTCTTAGTCAGCTGTTTCTTTCCTTATTTTTTTCTTTTTCTCAACTGTTCATGACCTAGTCTTTTATACTCTTGTTCTTCCTTATATCTTTAGTGATGTTATGCATGTTTTAGAATGTTGTATGGGCTGCGGTTCTAAGGTAGAGACTAATTATTGCTGCGGTAATGGCATGGAAGTTCACGGACAAAAACTTTCTTGCTCAAGCTGCAAAAAAGAAGTCGAAGTAAATCGGTGTTGTGGCAAACATATGAAAGAAAAGAAAATCTAAAGTTACTTTTTGTTTTTTCTTATTCTATTTCGTTTTCATATGGCCCCATTTTTCAAGCGCTAATGCAAGTTCTTTTGATGTTTTGGCTTTTTCATTGAGTGTTTCGCCGTCCTGCCATGCTTCGATTGCTGCCATCGTTGCCATTGCACCTGCTCTGGTTCCCTTGGGGTGGCCATGAATCCCTCCGCTTACAAGAAGGATGAGGTCCTCTCCATATATGTCCAAAACATTGGGCACAAGTCCTGGATGCAGTCCTCCTGATGAAACTGGAAATGCGCTTTTTATGTGCTTCCAATCCTGATCTAATAAATGACCCCCAAGTGCCTTTACCTTTCTGTATCTTAATGTATCTGCAACCGTCGTTACTTCTCGTTTATCTCCAACCAGTTTCCCGACTGCTGTTCCTGAATGTATCTGGCTGACTCCGATAAGCCTCATCATCTTGGCCAAGAACTGCATGGTTAGTCCGTGCTTTGGATTTCGATCAAATGTTGCATGCATTGCCCGATGTGCATGAATTGCCATGTTCATATCTGCCGTATAATCTCTAAGGGTCATTACTGATGAGTGTCCCGTTACGACTACATCTATCATGCAGTAGTTCCATCCGTATTCATGGAGCATTTTTGCTCTCTTTTTCATTTCCTCTGTCTCTGCGGTGATGTTTATGAATGCGGATTTTACTTCTCCCGTTTCCTTTTCGGCCTTATCTCTTAGTTTGGTCATAAGTTTGACCCTCTCTTCAAATCGATTAAATGATGTTGATGTAAGATTTTCATCGTCCTTGACAAAATCGAACCCACCCATCCATGTTTCGTATCCTATTTGGGCATGTTCTGCGGCGCTAAATCCGATTTTTGGCTTTGGCACTGCTCCGGTTAGCGGTCTTTTCTTTATCCCCATCATCTTTCGTATTCCTTCCATCCCGTGGTGCGGTCCTTTGAAATGTTTGATGTATGCCTGAGGGAGCATTATGTCTATCAATCGTAAATTTCGAAGTGCTTTCATACCGAAGATGTTTCCTGCTATTCCTGATAGTAATTGCGGTGCGTTTCCCTCTTCCCAAAGAGCTAATGGGTATGCAACTTTTACGTAATTTTCATCGACATGAAATGCAGTTGCCTGAAGTTTTTTCATTCTTGGTGGCATCTTAAAAAGAGTTGTCCAAGTTCCGGTTGAACTTTCAGAAGCTATTCTTCCAATGGCTTCTTTTACTGAAATTCCTATGTCTGGTTCAAAATAGAATAAGCAAACTAGATCGTCTTTTGCAGGTTTGTAACTAAAATCCACAAATTTCTCATACCATTCAACTTTGTTTGCGCACATGATCTTTTTGGAACAGCGAATTGATATAAATTTTACGTGATTTGCGAAACTCTTATATTATAGCCTTGAAATATCTAATTTATCTTATCCGCTATTTCGGCTTGTAGCAAAGAGGCATATGGTCGAACTTGTGTTCTTTTGAAAGTAATGTGCTCTCATTCTTTTGATTTCCGGAAAGGTCATTCACATAAGTAGAAAAAGAACTCAGAACCCAATTCCTACTCTTTAGTTTTTATCATTTTTTTCATTGTATCAAAGACCAACAGTGCACATTTCATTCTACTGGGATTTTTTGAAAGATCTATTTTGAGTAGTCCCAGTACGTCATCTTTCGTAATTTTCTCCAACTCGTTGATTTTTTTCCCCTTAAGATAGCTTGTGAAAAGGGATGCGCTTGCCTGGCTTATTGCACAACCCTTTCCGATGAATTTAGCTTGTTCGATCTTTCCTTCATTGACCCTTACGAACAGTTCGATCTGATCTCCGCAAGTAGTGTTGTGCAATTGCGCATGCATCTCTGGCCTTTCAATCTTGCCAAAATTGAGTGGATTTTTGTAAAGTTCGATTATGAATTCCTGATATAGCTCCTCCATCTTCTCATCCATATGCTAGTTTATTTGCAATCGTCGGTGCTAATAAATAACTTATTAGCCCCATCGCAAAGAACAAACCAATCAATAGTCCGATCAATCCTGATATCAATGCGACTATCTTCCAGATCTGCCCTGCGTTAGTCTGATTTCTGATCTTGAACCAGTATGTAGCTGCGGCAATTGCTAAAAATCCGATCGCACCGATTAATTCGATCATTAGCATTACACCCATCAAATTTCTTGATGTCTCCTGCATGCTCGTTAGTGTTTTTGCAATGTTTGCATTTTGTGCAGTTTCCAGAACTAATGTAACCCACTTCATCTTCTCACCTTTTCTTATGAAAATATCTTTTTTGCTTTTTCTATCCCATCTACTAATTTGTCCGCTTCCTCTTTGGTATTGTAGAGATAAAAACTCGCCCGGGTGCTTGCGTCTACTCCAAGCCTAGCATGTAATGGCATTGCACAGTGATGGCCACTTCGAACTGCGATTCCCTGCTCGTCAAGTATTGCTGCCAGATCGTGAGGATGAACCCCCTCGAGTGTAAATGAGGCAAGACTAACTCTCTTATTTTCATTATATGGCCCGAGGATTTTTAGCCCTTTTATTTCTGATAGTCTCATCATTGTGTATTTTATCAATTCCTGTTCGTATTTTTCTATGTTTTTCATTCCTATTTTGTTCAGATAGTCTATTGCGGTTCCCAACCCTAGCACAGCGGAAACTTCTGGTGTTCCCGTTTCCAGGCGCTCTGGCAATTCCGCATATGTGCTCTTATGAATGGTTACTTCTCGTATCATTTCACTTCCATACATTAGCGGATCCATTTTCTCCAGTGTTTCTTCTTTTCCATAAAGAATTCCACTGCCAAACGGGCCGAGCATTTTGTGTCCTGAAAACGCCAACATATCACAGTCTATTTTACGTACGTCTATTTTTCGCGATGGTATTAACTGCGCACCATCAACTACGAACAACGCATCTTGTTCATGTGCCATTTTTCCTATCGCTCGAAGGTCATTAACTGTTCCAAGCACGTTTGACGCTCCTGAAATCGCAACTATTTTTGCAGCTTTGATTTTCTTTTGGGCATCAGATAGGTTCAATTCTCCGTTTTCGTCTATGTCTATCACTTCTAGTTTTGCTCTTTTTCGTCTTGCGAGTTCCTGCCACGGGACAAAGTTGGAGTGGTGCTCCATTATCGAAACTACTATTTTGTCTCCTTTTTTGACGAACTTTTCGCCCCAGCCTCTCATGGCCAGATTAATGCTTTCCGTGGTTCCTCGTGTGAAAATTACTTCCTTCTGGTTTTCGGCACCGATAAATTCCTTGACTTTTGTTCTCACTTCCGCGTATTCGAGCGTGGCCTGCTCCGAAAGTTTGTGCAGTCCGCGTGCTACATTCGCATTATGTCTGGCATAAAAATCGAATATTCGCTCTATTACTACAAGCGGTTTCTGACTGGTCGCTGCCGAATCTAGATATGCGAGCGGTTTCCCATTGATCTCTGCCTGTAGTATTGGAAAGTCCTTCCGAATTTTATCTACATCTAAGCTCATTTGTTTCCCTTTAGGTATTTGGCATATCCGTGCTCTTCGATATCATGTGCCAGCTTTTCATCCCCTGAAAGAATTATTTTTCCATGTGCAAGAATGTGAACGAAGTCTGGTTTTACGTGCTTGAGAATTCTTGGATAATGTGTGATTATGAGAAAGCAACGCGTGCCATCATTTAATGTTGCAATTGCATCCGACACCATCTTTATTCCGTCTACATCCAAACCCGAATCGACTTCATCAAGAATTATGACTTTTGGTTTAAGTGCCAGCATTTGAAGCATTTCCATTCGTTTCTTTTCACCGCCTGAAAATCCTACATTTACTTCTCTCGAAACGAACGTTTTATCCATCCCTAATTTTTTCGCATTTTCCACTAATTCTTCATGCGCCTTTACCATTGTTTCGAGATCTTTTTCTTTTACGCCTTCTTTAGCGCTTAACGCTTTTCTGATGAGATTGCTGACCTTTACTCCTTCTACTTCCTCGGGATTCTGGAATGCTAAAAATATCCCTTTTTTTGCCCGTTGGTCTACTGGCAATTCTGCGAGTTCTTCGCCATCTAGTTTGATGCTGCCATGAACTTTCAGGGATGGATGTCCCATCAACGCTTCAGAAAGCGAGCTTTTACCTGCGCCATTTGGGCCCATGATCGCGTGAATTTCGCCTGGTTTAATTTCCAGATCCAATCCCTTGATGATTTCTTTATCTTCAATTGAAACATTTAGGTTTTTGATGGTAAACATTATTTCGACCTCGTGTTTACCTTAGTTAGGTGCGCCTAAGTATTTAAATTACTCTGGCATCTGCTGTTCTCATTCAATACTACTTACATACCCTGCCGATTCCAATTGTCCGATTACCGACATTTATTTTTCTTATGAAAACTAATTTTTCTCTAATTTTTTTGATGAGTTAGGTTTGCCTAACTATTAAAATACGAACTTCGAATAGGTACTATATACTCTGCGCTTTTTGAGGGTATTTTAGGTGAATCCTTTGAGTGAACAAATTAATCTTTCTTACGAAAAATACGATTTCAAAGACGAAATCAAATACAAACATCTAACTCGCAAGGGTTTGGATGAGGAAATAGTCAGGACTATATCCGAAATCAAAAACGAGCCCAAATGGATGACTGACATTCGGCTTAAGGCCCTTAAGGTTTTTGAATCCAAACCAATTCCAAAATGGTCTGCATTTGATTTGAGTCAAATTAACTTCCAGAATATTCACTACTATGCCAGCGCCATGGATGGAAATGTGAGTGAATGGGATATGGTTCCCGAGAATATCAAAAAGACTTTCGATCGAATCGGTATCCCTGAAGCAGAGCGCAAGTTTTTGAGCGGTGCATCTGCGCAATACGATTCTGAAGTTGTATATCACAATCTCAAAAAAGAATGGGAAGAGCAGGGCGTCATTTTCCTTGATATGGATTCAGGACTTCGTGAATATCCTGAAGTTGTCCGGCAATACTTCGGTTCAGTAATTCCTATGACTGATAACAAATTTGCCGCTCTAAATACTGCTGTGTGGTCTGGCGGGAGTTTTGTTTATGTTCCAAAGGGTGTGCATGTTAAGATTCCTCTGCAGGCTTACTTTCGTATTAATACAAAAAATGCGGGTCAATTTGAACGAACTCTCATCATCGCAGAGGAAGGTGCGAAAGTCAGTTATATCGAAGGCTGCTCTGCCCCGATCTATAGTGCTGGTGCTCTCCACTCGGCCGTTGTTGAATTGATTGCCAAGAAGAACTCCTATATTCGCTACACGACGATCCAAAATTGGTCGAATAATGTTTACAATCTCGTTACAAAACGTGCAGTGGCGCATGAGAACTCGGTCGTAGAGTGGGTAGATGGAAACATCGGATCGAAAGTAACCATGAAATATCCATGTATCATTCTTAAGGGCAAAGGTGCGCGTGGCGAAGTCCTTTCCGTGGCATTTGCAGGAAAAGGCCAGACTCAGGATGCCGGAGCTAAAATTATTCATCAGGCTCCGAATACGACTTCTCGTATCATTTCCAAGAGCATTTCCCAGGGCGGAGGTCGAAGTGCGTATCGGGGAATGCTCAAGGTCCTAAAAGGCGCCAAAAACTGCAAAGCATTCGTTCAATGCGATGCCTATTTGCTAGATGAAAATTCCCGCTCAGATACTTATCCTAACATCCAGATCGATGAAGACACTACTACGATTGGTCATGAGGCCAAAGTCGGAAAAATTGGCACTGATAAACTGTTCTACCTTATGAGTCGGGGCCTTTGCGAAAAGGACGCTCTTGCAATGGTTGTTTTAGGTTTTATCGATTCATTTACGCGTGAACTGCCTATGGAATATGCTGTCGAATTAAATCGACTTATAGAAATTCAACTCGAGGGTGCAGTAGGATAAATCCTTATTGGTGATTCCATGAAAAAAATTTCAGTTTCCGATTCTAAGGACGTTCTTGTTTCTTCGGATTCATCGATTACTATTTCCGACGCTCTGGCAGTTAAGCTAATTATTAGGCCTCTAGGAGAATGCAAAGTCGATCTCAAAATCGGGACTGGTTGCGATGTCTGCGTTTATATTATTGCGGATCGAGCCGCATCATTATTACTAAACAACTACGTAGGCGAGGGCTCAACCCTTCATTCTTATGGTCTTTGGTTGTCTAGTGGTTCTAGTGAGGTTCTTAGTCATCTTGTTGGGGAGAAATCACAAGCATACGAACTCGATCTCTTTGGGCAAATGGGAACTTCCAAACTTCAGCTCAATTCCGTTTTGAGGCACGCAAATCATTCTACGAAGGGAAACATTCTGGTTCGCGGTGTTGCAAAGGATTCTGCCTCGGTCACTCTTGATGGTATGATTAAAATTGAAAAGAATGGTTCTGGAGCAGATTCGTTTCTGACTCAGAATGTTATGCTCCTTAATCCTGGTGCACACGCAACTGCAAACCCAGAACTAGAAATCGAGAATAATGACGTTTCCTCCAGACATTCTGCTTCTGTTTCACAAATCGATGAGGATAAAATCTTCTACTTAATGTCCCGAGGTGTCTCTCGAGAGGATTCACGTAAATTAATTGTTGAGGGATTCCTCGAAGCTACTATTCAAAAAATTCCTGATTTTGATCTCTCTAAGGAAATTTCTCAGAAGTGTCTTACCATTTTGTGAATCTAAGGTAAAACGTGGATTTAAAACTACTACCTATCGTATTGTTTTAGGATGAGTTAATATGAGTTCTAAATCTAATTACTTGGTTCGTTTAGTTCGCGAAAGCCCTGCTTCTAAATCTGATCCGTCTGCGGTATCTTTGCCTGATCCTCTCTACTCTCGTTTACTAGATTTGGCAAAAAGTCCTCAGCCGCGTTTTGCAGTTTACAATACTCCGCCTGCTCCAGTTCCAGGTTTAGCTCAAACTTTGGTTTGTGCAAGTGCCGACCTTTCATTTTCTGATGGTAACTTGTTTGTTTCTGGTGCTAATTATTCTTTTAAATCTTCAGCTGTGCGTTTACTAGGTGTGGATGATAGAACCGGGGTTGAAACCTTGGCTTCTGTCTCAATTTCTACGTTGGCCCTTGATCTTATGCCAACTGGTGCAGTTTTGGCATTTACCCGAGGGTCATTAGACGTTATCCAAACTGCGATTGTTGTTGTTTATCCAGACGGTTCTTTCAATCTCGATTCTTCCAAGTTCTTTGATCTTAACACTACCCAACCAATTCCTACCTCTGATCTTGCAAATCACCTGGGATTTAATCCAAGTCTGGTTCGTCTTTCTGCATCTGCTGCCCTAGCGGCTATCTTAAGGGTTTCTTTGGGCGACCCAACTACCTTTATCTCAGATCCGTCTCGATTCGTAGAATCAATTGAATGATGATTGATCTGTCAATTCTCTTTTTACTCTTTTCCGTTTTATTCTTTCTATGCAAAAGTTCCGATTCCTAGTAATTCTGCTTGTTCTCTGTTCTATTCTATTTGCCTTCTCTATAGAATCCTACTATTCTCAAGTCACTGTTCTTCCAAATGGCGATCTAGCTATTTATGAGAAAATGAATTTTACTCTTGAAAAAGTTTACAATGAAGGTTATAGGTCAATCAGACCTGCCGATTATGACAATCTCTCGAATATTCGAGTTTCTTCTGCCCTACTCAACGGTCGTGCAGTTCCCTTTTCCGTAGGTAAAAATGGTAGAAATGCCGAGATTGTCTGGACTAGGACTGTTAAAGGTACGAATCTGGTCGAACTCAATTATACTCTAAAAAACCGTGTCGAGTTGTATTCTGATTTTGCCCGGGTTTGCTATGAACATCTGGGTTCCAATTGGCCCTCTGATGTGAATTCGTTTGATTCAAAAATGATTCTCCCTGCTTCGGCTGCAAGAAACCCAATCCACTTCCAAATCTATTCTGATATCAAAGGTGATGCTCATCTTGTTGGTTCTTCGATAGTTACTCATATTGATGACGTGTATTCCGGAACCTATGTTGGCGGTTGTTATTTGTTCGACCGTTCTTCTGTAAATTCAAGTCGGTTAGTAAATGGTTCGGCTTATGATCTTCTTCAGTCTGATCGAGACTCCTACGGATCGACTTCGATTCCGGTTTCCACTGCTCTTATTTCCTATTCTTTATTCTGTCCCTCGTTCCTCTTTTTGCTTTTTCTTCTTCTGCTCTCCCTGGTCCCCGGCCATTTCCGGTCAAAAGGACTAACCGAATCTATACTACCCCCGGATGACTCCGAACCTGTCGATGTTGCTGTTCTTCTAAGGGGCGATGTAAATCGGCAGCATATTGCATCTGCAACTATTCTCGAACTCATCAATAAAGGATCGATTGAAATTCTTGAACTGGAGAAGAAAGATGCGCCTAAGACTGGTGCGATTTCGCGGGAAGAGACAATTCTTTTCCTAAAAAACAAAAAAGATCTTGCGCCTCATCAACTTGCAATGGTCGATCTTATTTTTGGTGATGCGACTCAAGTCAATTTAGATAAGTTGGTTGCTGATTATGATAAGATAAAAGTTCAATCCGATGCTCAGGATCTGGATTTGGAAGATCGAATGCGAAAATACAAGGCATCAATTTCTGTTCTTTTGGATAAGAAAGAAAATCGGAAAATTATTAACGATCGAAACGGACGAATTGTCATCTGCTTTGTTTCTGCATTCTTATTGTTCTTCATGACTGGCATGAGTGAGGCTCTGGACCTTACTGATGCCTTTTCCGGATTATTTTTTGCTATTTTTTCCGGCAATTTGGTTGCGATGTCCTATTTGCTTATCCTTCCTCTGATCATTGTGCCTCTTTGCTATCTTTTTGTTAATAAGCGGCCTACTGTTGACTCCGAGGCTTACTGGCAGTGGGATGCATTTGAACGAGGTCTTAAGTCTAGTCGAATTAAAGAATATCCGCCAAGTGCGACTGTGATTTGGGGCAAAATTCTAGTCTATGCAACTGCTCTTGGTCTTGCTAAAGCGGTCAATACTCATCTTTCTGAAGTTGATGCACTTACTCGCTCTAAACTCGAAAAAATGCAGTCTGTTTCAATCAGTTCGTCGCATTTCTATGCTTCAACATTGGCTCTTACTAATCTTGCGGCATATGGGAGCAGAAGCGGTCCCTCGAGCAGATCGTCTGGTGGCTGGAGCTCTGGCGGAGGAGGGGGCTTTAGCAGTAGCTCCTCTGGCGGTGGCGGATTTAGGTAACTCTTGCTCCAATACAATGCAATATTAACCTTTTGCTATAACATAGAGTCGATTTTATTTTCCGGTGTTTTTATGACGACTAAACCAATCCAGTTTAACTATTCTGGCCCAGAGAATATTCGATATGGACTATCAGATCTGAGGTCTTCAAGAACCTGCTTTCTAAGATGCTCTGATTCGGTTCGTGTTTCTGTAGATCGTATCGATCCAAAAATTCCTCGGGTATCTCTAGGCGCCACTACTCTGCGATCTACTCCAAATGCACGTGCTGTCTTTCTCGTAGGTGCACGTTCTCCCGAATCTGTTCTTTTTACTAATTCTACTGGGGCCTTCGCTCTCCTGGTTTCTGATATCTCTGCCTTAAGACTCGAGCTTGAAGCTTTACATCTGCAATTTTCTGCTCTTTGTCCTGAGCGGGGCCGCATGGCTGATAAGCTCAAAACAGATGCCCAATCTCGTAAGATTTATGATCAAATTCACTCTTTATCGCGTTATATTGATCAACTCAAGTTTGCTGTTTTTGGTGTTAATCCAACTTCAGAATTACCTCCAACTCATCAGGTTCTTGTTTGTGATTTGCCCGGCCTGCCTGTTGGAAACGGAGCATACTTATCTGTTTTTGATGCTCGAACTGATGGTACTGGCGTCTCTATCAATTCGAATGGTTTGTCAATTTCTGATGAAAATTCCTTTGTCGGTGCCCGGTCTGCGGAATATGTGATTTCTGCTGGGGATGCGTCATATTCTTTGACTATAGCAGGAGTCTAATTTTTCCCTCTCTTTATTTTCCTTCTTTTTTCTGATACTTTTTAATATCTTAGCCGCGAATTCAATCTAAAATCTAATTTAACCTACAACGAGGTTCATTACTATGAAACGAGAGGACGAGTTTGGATTCGAGAGAGTTATTGAAGTCTACGACCAGCGAACTGGCATGGAAGGCGTTTGTGTAATCCACAACACTGCCCGGGGTCCGGGAAAGGGAGGAATTCGTATGGTTCCTGACGTTTCAACTTCGGAAGTTATGGGTCTTGCACGAGCTATGACCTGGAAAAATGCAATGGCAGATCTTCCATTTGGTGGAGCAAAATCAGGTATCAAAGCAGATCCAAGAAAACTTACTCCTGCTCAGAAAGAAGGTATGATGAGGGCATTTGCAAGAAAAGTCAAAGAAGTAATCCCGACTCATTATATTGCAGGTCCAGACATGAATACTACTGAGAAAGAAATGGCCCAATTTGCAGATGAACTAGGAACTCCAATGGCCTGCACAGGTAAACCTGCAAGCGTTGGTGGTCTTCCACATGAACTTGGCTCTACTGGTTTTGGTGTTGCCCATGCTGCCAAAGTCGCAGTTGAATTCTCCGGTAAGCAGCTCAATGGCATGTCCGTTGCAATCGAAGGTTATGGAAACGTCGGAACTTTTACTCACCAATTCCTCGAGCAATGGGGTGCAAAAGTGGTTGCCTTGTCCGATTCCAAAGGTACTATTCACAACAAAGATGGTATCAAATATGATGATGCAATGAAGGCAAAATCCCAGCACGGAACCGTGACTGCGGCAAAGGGCGAAAAACTCGATGGCGCAAAGCTATTCGAACTTCCAGTAGACATTTTGATTCCTGGTGCACGACCTGATGTAATTCACGCAGGTAACGTCCAAAACGTCAAGGCAAAATACTTCGTTGAAGCAGCAAACCTGCCTGCAAAGTATGATGTCGAAAAAGTAATGATGAAAAAGGGTATCTGGGTCATTCCCGATTTTGTGGCAAACGCGGGCGGAGTCATATCAAGCTACTGCGAAACTCGTGAAATGAGTGCAGATGCCATGTTCAAAGTTGTTGAAGGCAAGCTCAAGCACAACACAAAAATGATGCTCGAGCGAACCAAAGAACACGACACTCGCGCTGCTGCTCTTGAAATTGCAAAAGAGCGAGTTATGGATGCCATGGTCATGCGCGGATGGCAGACTAAGCAATAATTTTATCTATTTTATTCTTTTACCTGTTTTTATTATTAATTAAAAAACGATTTATGCGGCCTTTTTCGTGTGTCTTAATGTAACTCTCTTTTTTGGAGATTTTAAAAGCTCACTAAGCTTCCACTTTTCGTAGCCTATAAGATTCGCTCTTCTTTCTTTTGCACCGCTCTCCCGTTGATTTTGCCCTGGTTCTTCTTTAAGACGTCTACCTTGATTTTCTCTAATTGACGGCACTTCTTTTTCATCTGTTCTGGTGATTCTTTTATTTCTTGAACGTGTATTTTCACTCCTATCTCTTCTTATTTCTCCTACTGGTTCTTCTGTTTTTGCATTTCTCTCTTGTGAATGCAAAGCGTGTGCCTCCTGCTCAACTCTGACTGGTTGGCTTCTATTTTTTCTTCTACTTTTGGGGCTTCTTTGCCCTGGGGGTTCGTAGGTTTGTGAAATTTCAATTATCGTCTCGATTGGTCTTGGTCTCTCGACCACCACCTCTGCAATTCTTTGGGTATTTGGTTCTGATGCATCTTCTGTTCTAAATATTTGTGATGTCGATGTGTAATCTCCTGGATTACAACCGTGTTCGGGTGTGTGAGCTTTTGGTTCTGCCTCTGGAATGCATATTAGTGTTGGTATTTCCTCTGCTACTTGGGCCATAGTTTCCGTGTTTGATCCTTTTGGCACTCTTTCTCGATTACTATGTGCTACTGATGCCACGAACTCCTTAGGCTCTGAAATCTTTGGTCTGTTTGTCATTTCAAATCCTGCAATTGTGGCTATTTCCGTCCCCTGAGTTATCTCTAATAGATTTTCTGACCTGGACCCTCCTGTTCTGGTTCTAGTTTCAATCTGAAATGTCCCTGGGTACTCTTCAACTCTATCTGACCGAGCGTCTGGTTTCTTTTGCATGGGCGGTATCGGCTGAATAAAAACACCACTCCCATTTATTGTCCTTCTTGGTTCTCTGTAAGTGTCATTCGCAACTGCTGCTATGGAAGGCTCAAGTGCTATCGTTCGGACTAATAAGATTCCTGCCCCCTCGATCGGAGTTCTGGCTAATTGTGTCAGTGTTGTCTGAGGTGAGGTGCCTAAAACGTTTGATGTTTCCAGTCTTCTTGCAGCATCAGATGTTCCTATGAGCTCTATCGCAGATAGTCTTTCTCTTACTCCGTTTGTTGTTGCTGATTGTAGTCTCTCAAGCCAAAAGCTGTCAATTACTGGTGTTGAGATAGTTCCAGAACCAGGGGGTGTGTTATTTTTTTGATCTGTTGTTGTTTCTTTTCCACCCTCGCTAATGATGGTGTTTGAAGTTAAAATTGTTGCTTCGTTTCTATTTTCTGCTCTTACTATGCTCGCTGCTGGATTCAATGTTGCAGTTCTCTCTACTAGTGGCATCTGGCCTTTCATATTGCGATTATTGCAAGCGCCACACGATCCGCAATTACCCGAACATCCAACTCGAGCTGGATTATTCTGAATTACGCTTAGGTCTACTCTTTTCATAGTCGCATTCTGTTTTGTTAGGTGCCTATATACTCCTTCCAAACTAAATTAGGTTTTTTCTATGATTCCTAATTCTTTGTTGTTATGAATGAATCTATCCCAGTCGTCTTTCTCTTCTCTGTATATGCCCATTCTGAGAGTTTTTTAAGATTAGAAATATCTGCTGCATTATATCTTACGAGTTTGTCCAGTGCATCCATATTGCCCGTTCTCTTATATTCCTTCCACAAAAGCACTGCATCATATCCATTTAGTCCCTTAAGGTCATCTTCTCTTTCAAATCCGAACTGCTGTTCAATTTTTTTGAGCCCGCCCCGAACATTTAGCGATGCGAGAACAAATCTCAAATCGATGTGAAGTGTTGGGATTTTGGCATTTGGATATGCTCGTTTTATGAATGGCAAATCAAAGAGTGAACCATTGAATGTTACGACCATCTCGTAGTTTGCTATCTCTTTTTCAAAATCATCCAAATTCTGTCCGTGTATGTAACTCTTTACCTGTTCACCATCGAATAGGCCTACAACTGTCATATAATCGTCGCCTCTGCCTAAGCCGGTGGTCTCTATATCTACATAAGCAACTCGCTTAAAATGCGGAAATGCCCTCCATGTCTCATTTTTCGGAAGAATAATGCCAAAATGCTCGGACTCTGCCTTTTCGAGTGCTGCTTTTGAGTTTCGTATGTGTCGAGCCGGACCTTGGCAGTGAACTACTTCTCCAAATCTAGCGAGATAATCATCCCACTCAAGTATTCCTGCTTCCCATAGCTTGCGCTCCTTATTCGGGCCGAAGTTCGGTATGTGGATGAATGTGTTTTGGAGCATCACTCTACTTTTGTTCAAGAAGGCATTTATATCTAATCCGTCATTTCTAATGATATTGTACTTTCCAAGCGAATGTGCTAGTAGCTTATATTTTGCAAATTAGGTGTATTATGCCCGAAACCCGAAGACGTTCAACTCTAAAAGAGGTATCCGATAAATACGGCAAAAAAAAGAAGGCCAACTGGTTCCTACTGCGGGATCTTATTCAACAGGCCGATGTGGTTTTGGAAATAATCGATGCCCGCGATCCAGTTCATACGCGTCTGCCTTTGGCCGAGCAGTGGGCCGGATCAAATCGTCTTCTTATCATCGCTAATAAGGTTGATCTTCTTACGAGTCAGGATAATCTTCCCGAGCTTTCACATAATGGGATTTACGTCAGCGCGAAAGATCGCTCTGAAAAAACACGCAAAACAATCATGGCAGCGATACGAAAGCGAGCTCGTACTCTTCCTGCCCGAGGCGTTGTAGTTGGCTACCCTAATGTAGGCAAGAGTTCGATAATCAATCTACTGGCCCAAAAAAGTGCTGCAAAAGTTTCATCTGTTGCCGGAACTACAACACATGTTCAGTGGATTAAGGTTGCCGGGGATATTCTAATTAATGATTATCCGGGTGTTTTTCCTCCTTCAGAAAAAAACTCAGTTCTCATTCGTAAGGGTGCCTTAAATGTCTCGAGCGATGCGATCGGTCCGGCATATGAGTTTTTGCAAAACGTGCTCAAATCACCAAATCTTCTTGGGTGGCTTGAAACTTATTATGATGTAGAGCTCAAGTCCCTGGATTTGTCTGATCCTGAAGATATTTTGGCAATAATTGCAAAGAGGCGCGGTTGGCTTGTGAAGGGCGGTAAACCTAACTTGGATGATGCGGCTATGAGTGTACTTAGGGCAATGCGAGAAGCTCCAGAACTCTAACCTTCCATTTCCCGGATATCTTTTTCTGCTTCTATTTTTTCTTCAGACTTTGACGATGATTCGGATGTCTCCTTTTCATTCTCAATTGCATCATCATTCTTCTGGTCTTTTTCTTCATCCTTTTCTCTTCTTGGTCTGCCTTTTGGTTCGTCTATTCTAACTAGAAATGTGGTTCGATAAAGTCTTCCCCGATCATCTCTACCTACGAGTTTTTTGCTCATTAAAACTCGGTATCCAAAATCGTTTATGACTCCCAGAACTGTTTTTGATCTGCCATAATAGAGGTTGAGTCCTTCTTCTAATTCTTCTATTTTAGTCAGGAATGTTTTCCCTTCGAGTTTTTTCATTATCTCTTTGGCCATTTTCTCGATTTTGCGTCTATTTCCTCGTAACTGGACAATCGCTTCGTAATATCCGCCACTTATTTTGATACAATCAGAGCATACATTTTCTCTAATTATTAGAGGTATGCTTCTTTTTACTGTGGCTCGCGAACTTCCCCGCACTATTTCGAATTCGGCCTGTTGGGTTTCAATGTCATATTTTACTTTCTCAAAATCGCCCTTGCACTTTCCTTTAATGTAATCTTCGATGGCTTTTGGTCTATAGAGCATCCATCTTCCCTGAAGGTGCATATTCTCGCATCGTTTGCATTTTTCTATTGTTATTTCTTTTGGCAGCTCTAACTTTAGGGGCATGCAATCGACACAGAATGATTCGACAAATTCTGCTTCCTGATCCGTTTTGCCACACCTGGGGCAAATAAGTCCGTTCATTACTATCAAATTTTTAAATGTGTATGAGAGATATTTAAAACAATGACTAATAACATAAATCGCGCCATCAGCCTAACTTCGTACCTGGTTTCTCTCCCGCGTGCCAGATCTTTAGTTCTTGGTATTTTTGTTTTAGGCCTTATTTTTGGCCTTATTCTCAACGTATCTTCGTTTTCACCATCTTCTGCGTTTGTCTTCAAATGTATTTCTGATGGTACTCTTCTTCTAGCCGCCCCCGCCCTGCTCACCTCGTTTTTAGTTAAGCTGCTTATGAGGCAGACCCCATATCGGAGAATTGTCGCTACTGCATTTGCAGGGGAAATCGTTTATGGAATCGCATATCTTATAAGTTATTTTACTTTTAAGATAAGTCCTTTTTGGGCTCAGCTGGTTCTTCTTTTTGGAGCATCTCTCGTTTTTGTTCTCTGGTATGTTATTGCCCGATTTGTTTTCCTCTTAAAATACAGGTCTCTTCTCTTCTCAATTCTTCAACTTCTTCTCTACCTAGCATTTCTCTTTGGTAATGAGACTTTTTGGATTACTCGCGGTACTTCTTTCGTTTTTTCTGCTGCAACATTCTATCTTTCTTCATTTGTGCTTTTGGGTTCTCTCATTTTCTTCTTCTTTATCATAAACGCTCCGATGAAGAAAAACCTGGGCGTAAAAAGCACTGATGCGATCTCATATTTTTTTAGTCAATGGTTATATCACAATCGGGACATGGAAAAGGCATTTGCGCAGGTAGGTGAAAAAGTCCGGACGTTTGTTTCCGTTATGGCATTTAAGCGCAAATCAGATACTGTTCTTTTCATAACTCCCTATGTTCACTTTGGGCCTTTTGGGAATCTGGGCGGGAGCGAATTTTCATATCTTATTGCACAAGAGGTCGATAAAAAATACGCTTCAAAATCATTTGTTTTTCACGGTACAGTAACTCATGATCTAAATCCTGTCTCCGCCTCCCAAATAACTCCTATTCTCGATTCTATCGATTCGATTCTCAAATCCGCAACTTACAAATCTCCAAAATCTTTTTTTACAAACGGGACTCATGCGGAATGTCGTGCTCATAATCTTCATATTGATGAGCATTCCTTCGTATCCCTTACGCGGTCCCCGCATACGACTGAAGATATAAATTTCGGACTTGGTCTATCTATGCTCTATGCGGCAGAAAAATACGTTAAAAATGCAATGATTGTGGATCAACATAATTCGGAGACTGGCGAAATTACGAGTTTTGAACCCGGTTCTGTTGTCGGTTTTAACTATCTCTCAGCAATCGAATCGTCATTTGCACCTTCAGAATTAGCTCCCTCTACTCTTCGCATCGGTGTCTCTACAACTGCGATTGTTTCAGATATAATCGGGAAAGGGGGAATCAAGGTCTGTATTCTTTCGTCAAACGTGCCCTACATTCTGATTCTCATCGATTGCAATGGGATAACTCCGCAGTTCCACGAGTCCATAGTTCGAGAAGTAAAATCAATGTCTCCGGGGTCTGAAGTTGGTGTCTATACTACCGATACGCACCAGCTAAACATGGTTCGAGGTGTTCTAAATCCTCTTAAGGAAGAATCTGCTGTTTTGGAAGCGATTAAAGTTTCGGTTTCCCGTGCTTCTGATGATCTTTCTTCTTGTGAATTTTTTGCCGATCGGCGGTGGGTTGATATCGAAGTCATTGGTGCAAAACAATCGATCGAACTCATCTCCACTGTTAACTCGATAGTTGCAATGTCCAAGATCATTCTGCCTCTTTTGATTCTAGGCGGTCTGCTCCTTCTCGTGGCTCTTATAAGTGCGCTTGATCTTAGGATCTAGTTCATGCCCCAATCATCATTCTGAGTATGTCTCTTATGCCCGGTGCAAATCCCATTATCATTATTGCAATTGCAATGAAGTTTTTGTCCTGCTCGTCCATCTTTTCGTTCTTTAGTAAATAGGCAGCTCCAAATCCGACCACTACCTTAAGTAAATAAAATGCGAAAAAAGTTCCAAACACCTGTCCTATTCCTGCCGAAAAGACATGCTGCTCGAAATACTGTTTGCCGCTTATTTTGCTAAATATGTCTATTATAAAGAAAGTTGCAGCTCCGTCTAATGCCTGTCCTGCGACTATTGCAGTCATGATTCTATCTTTTTTGAAATATGCGTATGCAAGACCTGCAGGTATCGCACAAAGGAGAAGTATTGGTATTGCAAATATCCAGTTGGTCATGAACGGAATTAGGAGAAGGTATGCTGGTGCTGCAAGTATCAGTCCGACTGTTCCAAGTTGATGCATTTTCTTAAATTTGTCTAAAATCAATATGGACACAATCAACAGCGCTGCTGTTACTATGTAAATTCCTGGAGTTACTGTTAGGTATCCATAATCAAACATGTGATTTTGGAGTATCCATTGATGTACTGGGGTTATTGGGTTGAATACTCCGTTATCGATTGCATCAGTTACTACTCTGTAGCCGGAGCCTATCAAAACAAAACACATTATATTTTTGATGAATTTCTCATCGATGGTGAATTTCGACCTTAGCCACTTATATATCAAAAATATTCCTATTATTGCTAAAATCGCATATGTAATGGTATTAATTGTGTTATATCCGGTTCTATCCCAAATTGGCAGCAAATAGTATTTATATATAAATTCTTCCATTTTTACCAACTATATGGATAATCGGAAGGCTAAACTTATTAAGGCATCTGCAAAATATTCTGCCAGTGCTTTGATCAATTTCGCTATTTCTGCTTATTCTGAGAATCAAAATGATCGTTCTAGAAGGTATGTGAAAATGGCTTTGGATACAATAAAAAAGAATCGGGTAAGGCTGTCTGCTGAAGATAAAAATAAGTTGTGCAAGAAATGCTCCACTGTTTGGGTTCCAAATAAAACGGTTTCCCTGAGCTTTGATCAAAAAAACAATTTATTTAGGGCAATGTGCAAATGTGGTTTTTCAAAAGCTATTTGATTCTTTTTGTTACTAAAAGCCCCACTTTTTTTACAAGGATTTATATTTTCTTTTATCACATCACCCTTTTAGTATGTCTATTCTTTTGAAAATTCACGAGTCTGCCAATGGTAAGGTGGTTGCTGCATGTGATCATGACCTTATAGGCCGTGTTTTAGATGACGGTACTGTCTATATGGATCTAGATCATCATCGTTCTTTTTATGTGGGTTCAAAAATAGATTCAGTCGGATTGCGCGATGCGCTTAGCGCTGGATTCTATTGCGCCAATCTTGTAGGCAAGGAATCCATTTCCGTTGCTGTTTCTTTGGGATTAATCGACAAATCCGATGTTTTGACTGTTTTAAAAGTTCCATATGTTCAGATATATGATGTTCGGTGAGTTTCTATGAAAACAATTACTATCGTTGCTGATGATCGGGTGGGTTTAGTTGCAGATATCTCTTACATTTTAAGTAAATCAAAACTCAATATTGAATCCATCAATGTCGATGTTGTTGCTGGTAAGGCCATCATAACTTTGAGTATTGCCGATATCGTGAAAGCCAAAGAGGCTTTGGAATCTTCTGGTTATAAAGCCGAGGAAATAAATGCAGTTATTGTAAAATTGCCTGATCAACCAGGAGAACTCAATAACGTAACTGCACTTTTATCGAAGGAAAAAATAAACATCCTTAATCTCCATATGCTTTCAAAAGATGGTAGATTTACGGTTCTCTCTCTTAATGTTGATAAGCCTAAACGTGCTTCAAAACTACTTGAGAAGTATCTGATTTCAAATGAAACTATGCTATAATTGGATGTTATCTATTTTGTTTTTTCCCTTATTTTTCTACTGTTTCTAACTCCACACTTTTTTCCTTCATGTTTCTTTGGACTGTTTTGTGTTTTCGTTCTATCTCTTCAAATTTTTTGTTTTTCGCCAGTTCTATTAACTGTTCTACTGTTTCGTAGTTTGAGTATATCCAGTCTCCCTTTTTCGTGTATTCGCTTGCCTCTGTTTCGAGTTCGATTCTCCTTTCGTACTGTTTTGCGAGTCTGTTTTCAAGTTTTTCTACTTCCGGATCTTTCTTTTCATAATTATTGTAAAAATGATCTGCTGCTTCGTTTAAGTTTGTAAATTCCATGATTGTACTTTCATTTTTGGAATATTTTGACAGTTTTAACAATGCAAATTCCTGAGGTCTGCCTTCTGCGTCCATATATATTCTTGGTTTATTTTCGTTTATTATGTTCTTTATGTTTTCTTCCAATGCTGCCCGTTTCTCTTTGCTTAACCCATCTCCTCTGTCTTTTTCGTCTATTTTCGATCTCTCAATGGCTTCAATTGCATACCCTTTACCAAGCGGCAATTTCATTAGTGAGACTATTATGTATTTGTCTGTGTATTCGATGCTTTGTGCCGTGGTGGATTTTGGAAATTTATATTCTTTGCCTGCTCGTATGCTCCGGTCTGACCAGTCTTCGTATCTATGTGCACAGATGCAGCTGCCTTCCTTGACAAGTATCATGTTTCCCTTGCCAAACATCTCAAATATTATCTGATACATATTGCTAAATTTTAGCACTATTAGTCGATCTTTGTTTGGTTGCTCTATTTCAACTAGTCTAACATTATCTAGCTCCTTGGATATCTTATCAGTCATACTCTCTCGTTCATCTATCCGCTCAATATATTTTGTCGCATTCATTCTGACTCCAAGCTCAAAATAGACCTCAATATCACCTATCTTTATTCTATATGCATTCTCACCTATTTTTCGTATTCTTGAAAAGTGCTTTCCGATTATTTTTGGCAAGAGTTCTTCTATTATTCTGCTGTATTCAAGACTGCTCATTATGTGCATGTGCTCACTGTTTTATCTGTTTCCATATTTCAATTGCCGGATACCATATAAACAAATAGCCTGCCGAAATCAACGAGATCGCCTGTAGCAATCCGTAGTTCATTTGAAATTGGCTGTATGTTTTTGTATCCGGGACTATTGTGATCATACTGTTTGTCTCATTTCTGGGAATAGTAACCTTGAGTTTTGCATCCCATCTGTAATTGAATTTTTCTCCTATTTTAACATCTACACACTGGCTCTCCCCCTCATTCATTATCGTGTCATTCCTCCCTGAAAATTTTATGTTCCAGCTTATGTGGTTTTCTTCACTTGTTTTGTTTCCTACGAGTATTTTACTCCCTCTGTCCTGGAAACATATCTGCGGGTTTTCAACAATTGTAAGGGGCCAAAAATTCAGGTATCCAGCTAATGGAAATATCGTTGCTATTTTTGTTGGTGCCGTTACTATGCCCTCTCCATTTTGTTGGGTCAGCGAGTTATTGGCATTTGCTGGTGTGGGCGAATAAAAGTCCACGTCTATTAGTGTTTGCTGGTGAGGTAGTATGTAATATCCATATATGAATGGCAGTATTATGAAAGTAAATATTTTGATGAGCCTGATTACCTGTTTTTTTATTTTTTCATCTTTGTTTTTGGATCCATTGGCATGCATGTTTTCCCCTAATCTTTATTGTACTTTTATTTTTTAATTCCCTCCGTGTAATCTATATGGTTGGGTTTTTGACTTCCGCTTCGCAATTATATTCTCTTCTCTTAGCTCGTTTGGATCCTTCAGATATAGAACTTCGTGTGTCTCTTAAAATCAAGCAACATCATGGGTTGGTTAATCGAACTGGCGCACTTCGATTGTTGTGTCTTGAATCGGGTCTTCTAACCGAAATCCTGTCTATCTCATCCCTCTCTACTGATAACTCTAATTTAGGTGGGAATCTCTATGTGGAAAAACTTTGGCCCACCAGCTCTACCTCGTCCGGTACTCTCTCGAGGGTTGTAGTTCTAACTGACAAAAAAAAGTCTATCTCTCTCGTTCTTTGGGCTAAAGATACAGAAATCGTTTCTTCATTTCGTTGCGGCGATCTGGTTTCTATTTCCGGTGCGTTTAAATCTGGGGATGAATTGTTCTTATCGAAAGTTGGCAAAATAACTCTGCTTCAAAAATCTCCTGTTCTTTCAGATTTGAGAATCTTTTCGGATCCATTAGAAACCTCGACATTATCTGAACCGTTCCACCTAATTGCTCCTATTCATGAGGTTACTGGATTTATCTCATCTCCCCATGCAGGATTTTTATTTTCTTTGGGATCTAATGATCGATCTGTTTCGGTTCTAATAACCCAAAATTCAAGTCGGGGACAAAGATTATCTTCCGGTTCAACTGTTCTTTTGGAAAACTGTATCTTTGATAAGTCCTCAGGAAAGATCCTTCTAAATATGTTTTCTCGAATTTTTGTCAAAAAAATCGTTTCTACGGATTCGTCTGGCATAATTACCGATCTTCGATTTGTCAGTTCCGATTCCGGCGATCAGCTTGTGGTTTTGATTTCTGGTCAGGAATACGGTGCCGATCGTCAAACTGCCCTTCGTCTTTTTGGACTTGATGTGGCCGATGACATTTCGCTTGCAACTCTGGCCTTTTTGAAAAGGGAAAGCTTATTAAATACTCAAATGTCAGTAAAATGTGAAAAAAAGGACGGTAAACTGTTCTTTGTGGTGTAGTTTATGGCCTCTACAAACCTGAAGGTTGCCGAAGCGTTTCAGAATGACATTGGACGAGGGATCGCCCGTATCGATTCGAAAGCCAAGAGTACCTTGGGATTGTCTACTGGCGATATCGTAAAAATAACTGGTAAAAAATCCGCACTCGCCATAGTTTGGCAGGCCCACCCTGATGACGAGGGTCTTGATATTCTTAGGATGGATGGAATCCTAAGGCAAAATGTGGGTGTTGGTCTTGGAGAAAAAGTCCGCGTTGAGTCTGCTTCTGTTTCAGTTGCAAAACGTCTTATTCTTGCCCCACAGGAATCCGTTCGTTATTCTGTGGGCTTTGACCAGTATGTCAAAAAACGACTTGTCGGTAAGCCTGTTTTAAAGGGAAATCTACTTCCAGTTGGTATCTTTGGTACTGCAGTTCCGCTGGTTGTTGTACAATCTTTTCCCCAGGGTCCGGTAATGATTACTGAGGAAACGGATGTAAAAATCAAAAAAGAGCCCATAAAAGAAATAACCAATATTCCTAATGTTACTTATGATGATGTCGGTGGTCTGCGTGTCGCACTTCAAAAAGTCCGTGAAATGATCGAATTGCCTCTGCGCCACCCGGAAATCTTCGAACGCCTGGGCATTGATCCGCCTAAGGGTATTCTTCTTTATGGTCCTCCAGGAACCGGAAAAACCCTTCTTGCAAAGGCAGTTGCAAACGAGAGTGATGCTAACTTCTACTATATCGGAGGTCCTGAAATTATTAGCAAATATGTAGGTGAGAGTGAAGAGCGATTGCGTAAGTTATTCGCCGAAGCTCAGGAAAACTCACCCTCGATCATTTTTGTTGATGAAATCGATGCGATCGCTCCCAAACGTGAGGAAGTTACCGGGGAAGTCGAAAAGCGCATGGTTTCCCAGCTTCTTACGATCATGGACGGACTTAAGGCTCGTGGTGAAGTCATAGTTATTGGAGCTACAAATCGTCCTGATTCGATAGATCCTGCCTTGCGCAGACCTGGCAGATTCGATCGTGAAATTGAAATCGGTGTTCCTGATAAGCGTGATCGCCAGGAAATCCTCAATATTCATGTTCGTAACATGCCTCTTGAAGAAGATGTCAACGTTGATTCGTTTGCTGCCATAACTCATGGTTACACGGGTGCCGATCTTTCTCTACTTACCAAAGAAGCCGCAATAAAAGCTCTTAGGAGACTTTTGCCTCAGCTCAATATCGAAGATGCACCATTATCACAGGAAATCCTTGAAAAAATTCGTGTGTCTAAAGATGACTTTTTCAACGCTATGCATGAAATACAACCCTCCGCACTACGCGAAGTTTATGTGGAGCGACCTACTATCCAATGGTCTCAAATCGGCGGGATGGATGAAGTAAAACGTCAGGTTCAGGAAGCCGTTGAACTTCCTCTTAAACGACCTGATGTTTTTGATAAATTCGGGATTCGATCCATAAAAGGTATTCTTCTTTATGGTCCTCCAGGAACCGGAAAAACACTCCTTGCAAAGGCAGTTGCCAATGAGAGCGAATCAAATTTTATTTCGATCAGTGGCGCTCAGGTTCTTACAAAATACGTTGGTGAATCTGAGAAGGCTGTGCGGGAAATCTTCAAGAAGGCTCGCATGGCATCCCCCTGTGTCTTGTTTATAGACGAAATCGATGCAATCGCTCCCAAACGAACTGGCTCTGGAGAAGCAGGAACTCTTGTTACTGAGCGAGTCGTAGACACTCTTCTTACTGAGATGGACGGCCTTCAAAGCCTTAAGAATGTCGTTGTCATCGCTGCGACAAATCGACCCGACATTCTCGACCCGGCACTTATGCGACCCGGCAGATTCGATCTCATAATCGAAGTTACTCCTCCGGATGAGAAGGCAAGACTACAAATTTTCAAGATCTCGACTGCAAAAATGCCTCTGGATAAGGACGTTGACATTAAGGAACTCTCTCGTATCACCGAAGGTTATACTGGTGCTGATATTGACAACCTGGTCCGAGAAGCTGGCATGTGTGCGATTCGGGAAGCCGCAAAGAAAGTTACTTCAAAGCATTTTGAAGTGGCTTCCAAATCAATCGTACCTAGCATTCGTAAGGAGCATATTGATAGCCTAAATCGGTTTAAAACCACTGCGACCAGCATGTATCGATAATTTACATATGCGCGTTGTTCTTGCCGTTATCTGGCTCTTATTTATATCCTTTTTCTTCCTTCTTTATCCGCATTGGTGATTTTTTGAAGGACTTTTTCGATTTTAATGAACTAACCCACATTGGCATTTCTGTCTTTGCTATTTCTCTTGCATTCTCATTTTCCTTTGCTGGCGTATCCAGCGCTTTGAATTCTTTCCCCGAATTCATTTTCTTCTTTTTCACCTCTATGGTTACTATAGGCAGTGGTTTTATCCTTCATGAGATGGGCCACAAACTCCTTGCAATATATTATGGTTCGCGGGCCCGCTTTATCATGTGGACTCAGGGTATTGTTTTCATGTTTGTAACATCGCTACTAGGTTTCCTTTTTGCCGCTCCTGGGGCAGTTTATATTTACAACGAGAACATAAAGCCAAAACAAAATGCCGCAATCTCTCTTATTGGTCCAGGTATCAACCTTATTATCGCAGTTTTCTTCATCTTCCTTTCGATTATCGCTCCAATTTCTCTGCATTTTAGTTTTCTTAAGCACAATCTTCCCGGGTTTGGTATTCGAAATGGGTTGGTTTTCGTTTGGGAGTTTGGTGCTGCGCTAAATTTGATGCTTGCACTCTTCAATATGATTCCCGCGACTCCCCTAGATGGTAGTAAGGTATTCCGGTATAGCAAATTGATCTGGTTTGGTGCAATTCTGATTCTTCTTGCTGCTGCCTATGTGGTTATTGGTATCGAGGCCGTTATTAGTTGGTCTATTATGCTCGCTTTGGCAGTTGTCCTCTCTAAGCTTGCTTTTGGGTGATTAATTGAAGGGTGCTGAGGCGACTGTGACTCGAATTAAGTTTGCTGGTTTTAATGCCGTTTCTAAAGTTCGCAGTCCCAAGTCATATCGAAACTCCGCACTAGATTTACGTATTCGAAAAGAACGAACTGTTGCAGAAGCCCGTCTTTTAAGCAAGGCCAAATTGGCTGGCGTAAACTGTCCGACTGTGCTAGGTGTTTTTGAAAATGAGCTTGTTCTTTCATTTGTCTCTGGAAAGCGTCCTTTACTCACTAGATCCAGTGTGTCTAGTTTAGGTCGTCTTTTGGCACATCTTCATAATTCGGACATAATCCATGGCGATTTCACTCTTGCAAATATCCTGTACTCAAAAGGTCGATTTTTTGTGATCGATTTTGGTCTTGGCTGTATCTCTGCCAATATTGAGGATAAGGCCACTGATGCATTTACGTTCCTTCGCTCTGTTTCCGATCCAAAGCTGAAAAAGGCCTTCTTGCTCTCTTACCTTAATGAATCTAAAAACAAGGCTATTTATAGGCGTCTTGATCAGATCGAGTCTCGTACTCGATATTCGTTCTAGTTGTTGGGTTCTGATATTTAAGACAAGAAGCCCCCGACGAGAATTGAACTCGCGACCTTGCCCTTTTCATTGCGATACGCCCTAAAAGGTCGTATCTAATACCAAGGGCACGCTCTACCACTGAGCCACAGGGGCATAAAATTTTCTAATCTAATCGATTAGCAGTTATCATTTTATCAAAGCATTTTATATACTTAACTTTAGACTCCTGCCTATTCAGCCTAATTCGTTTACCCAATATTTCGTACTATTTATCTGGAGTTCATCAGTCCCATAATTCATGACTATGTTAAATTCTGCTCTAGAATAACCCAAATCTCGCATTGCATAAGCAACTGTAAATATTGCCGCATCTCTTTTGTTTATCCCAGAAATCACTTCATCCGAGGGGATTTTTTGAAGATTATTTATATACTCTCTAATGATCGTTCCTGCAGGTAATTTAGGTTTTAGTTCTAAGAGTTTAGATCGCATTGTTTGTCTTTCGTCCAAATTCTTAATTTGATTTAATCTCATTAATTTGCTACAAATCTCTTTCTCTTGATTTGTATTGCCGATTTTTTGGCCTGCATTATCAATTTTTTCTATTAGTTCTCTGTAAGCGCCTTTTTCACCTACTTGGTTTCCATATGAACGTACTAATGCTAATAGTTCAACAGCATCCATTAATCTGTTTTCTTTGATCAATTCCTCTGAAGTTGGCAAATAAATATTGATGCGTTTCTCTAGGTATTCTTCTCTGTCCTCTATATGATCTAACTCTTCCGGTGGTATGTAGCCTAGTGCATATGGCAATCTTTCTAAAATTACCTTTAGTTCTACTCCCAAAACTTTAGTCATGCTACTTGTTCTATTGATAAACTTTTAACTATTTGCGCTCTAATATGTTATTTCGAACGCTAAATCGGCGTAATCGAGTCGTTTAAACTACCAAACTGATTTAAATCATATAGATCCATATCTTCTTATTTTAAATCTCAAATAATTACTTCGGTGTTTTGATGGAAATTCATGACGAAATAATTCTTACTGGAGAATACAAGTCTCTTAAGCTTGGTTTTAGATTTGATCTTTCTGGAACCAAACCTTCAGATGTTTCTTATGCTTTAGGTCAGACTTACTCAAAAATTGAATTGCCCGCTTATCAGTTTGCAGCAGTAGACCTCAAGAAGATTTCGTCGTTTGTTTCTTCGAACGTTTCCGGTACTGGAATTTCTGCTGTTTGCTCCTTTTTCGAGAAAAATTCTCCCGGTCAGATAAAAACACTGCTTGTTTCAAGCGTACCTTCTGATAAGCCAAAACTTATTTCTATGGCCGAATCATTTATGATTCGGGAATTGCTTCAAAAATGCAATGTTCCTTATCTGGGTTTTTCAGCTTCCTCATCATTAAAACCCCAGCCTGTGCCTAATGATGATGTAATTGGCTTTATAGGGAAATTTGGTCCGTGGGTTTCAATTAAAAAATTAGGTCTTGAAGGCGCACAGGAATATGAGATTTCTGGGGTTCTTTCTGGTATTTCTCACTCGGTTGTGAACAAGGCATTTGATTTTTCAGATGTCAAATCAGCCGAGACTCTTGCAACTGCGGCTACCAAAGGGAAAAGAAAATCTTATGGTGCTCTCTGTGAAGCTCTAAAAATTCTTAGTCCAAATCTCAAAAATGACTCTGCTTCTGCATTTGCAGTCTTTAAGACTCTGGTTCTGCTCAATCTTCTTCCCTATCCCAGTCCTGCTCTTCTTACTGATGCTTATCCAGATATAAAACCCCCTAAGGTCAAGGGTCGAAAGCCTAAAGCTTAATTTTTCGGGCGTTTTTATGTCTGACGGTTATGGTAATGGAAAGGTAATTCTCTTTGGTGAACACTTTGTCGTTCATGGTGCGTCTGCGATTGTCGCTGCAATATCGAATCGGGCTATTGTAAAAGTCAGGAAAAATTCTGCCAAAGAAAATCGTATCATAACCGAACTTCGTGTTATTCCATCTCTGAGTACTGCGGGCATCGCCCGTGTGCTTTCTTCTCTTAATATCTCCGATACTTATGATGTTTATTTGACTGGAGATCTGCCGACCTATGGGGGTCTTGGTTCATCCGCTGCCTTTTGTGTAGCGCTTACTCGTGCATTTGCCATTGATGCAGGTATGAAATTGTCTGATGATGATGTCAATCGCCATGCTTATGAAGGTGAAAAATCATTTCACGGAAACCCTAGTGGTGTAGATAACCTTGCCGCTACTTATGGGAGTGTTTTTGAATTTACTCGCGGTAAAAATCCCTCTGAAAATCGCTTTCAAAAACTTCAACTTACGAAATCCCTGGATCTAGTTGTCTCATTTACTGGTAAATATAGCGGGACTCCCAAAATGGTTGCCAAAGTTAAAAATCTTAAGGAGACCAGCCCCTCTAAATTCGAAAAATTGCTTGCTCAATATAATGATCTTTTTAATCAGGGAAAGATTGCCCTCTCCAAAGGCAAACTTGATGAACTCGGAATTCTTATGACAAAAAATCATCAGTTACTCCAGCAACTGGGAACCTCCGATCCGCTTAATGATCAAATTGTAGAACTCGCACGTAAAAATGGTGCTCTTGGTGCCAAGGTTACTGGCGGAGGAGGCGGGGGCGTTTGCATATCTCTAGTAAAAACAGAATCAGAAGCCAAAGAACTTGCAATTCTCCTAACTAAGGCCGGATTCGAAAGCTTTGCAACTCGAATTTCTACTTCTTAATTTTCTCCTGGTTGTCCTTTTCCGTTATCTTGCTCTTTAGTAATGCTTCGATTTCCTTTGCATCTGCGGCTCCCTTTGTTTTCTGCATTATTTTGCCTACTATGAAGAACAGGGCCTTCTCCTTGCCTGATTTATAATCGGCGACTGATTTTTCATTTTCTCTAATCGCATCTTCGCATATCTTTCTTATTTCCTCTTTATTTGCATTTTTTAATAATCCTCGTTCTTCTGCGATTTGCCTTATCTTTCTCGTTTGAGTTGTTGATTCTCCATCTAACAACGAAATCAAGATTTGGTCTGCCGCGCTATCGCTGATTTCTCCCTTCTCAAACATCTCGTATAACTCACGTATTTCATCTATCCGAAGTCCACTTTCACTGGTTTTCTTGCTTCGATAGTTAAGTTGTTTTCTCAGTGGTCCCCGCATCCAGTTGGCTAATTTCTGGGGCTGTATTTGTTTTGTTTTTGATATCTCTTCAAATATGTCTGCAAATTCCCGCTCGATGACCATCACTCGTGCATCGCTGCTTTCGATTCCGTATTTCTCAGCGAGTCTTTGGGTTCTTTGGTCTGGTAATTCTTCTATTGTGGCTTGAGATTCCCTCAATAACCTTTCATCTATTACAATTGGTAATATGTCCGGATCAGGAACGTATCTATAATCGTCTGCAGTTTCTTTTTTTCTCATTCTGATTGTAATGCCGCTATTTTCATCAAAATGTCGTGTTTCCTGCACTATCTCTATTCCCTGTTCTATTTGTGTTATTTGCCTCTTAATTTCGAAATTTAAAGCATCCTCCACATTTGAGAATGAGTTTATGTTTTTTATTTCGACTCTCTTCCCGCCTTCAAGCGAAATATTCGCATCTACTCTCATATTTCCAACTTCGTTTGAAATTAGATCAAAATATCTTAGGTATCTCTCAAGCCGTTCCAAAAATTCTTTGGCTTCCAGTGGCGATCTCAAATCTGGTGCAGTAACTATCTCCGCGAGAGGTATTCCGCTTCTATTGTAATCTACAATCCCCTTTCTAAGTTCATATCTACCTGGATCTTCTTCCAAATGTACTTCCCATATTCCAATGTTTCCCAGCTTACCTTCTGTGGCAATTGGCTTTGATGTTCTTTGGTATCCTGAGGGTAAGTCTGGATAGAAATAATGTTTTCTTTGGAAATATATGTCTTGGTTCAAAACTTCCTTACAGACCAGTATTTTAGCAATTCTAAGTCCATTCTCAAGTGCTTTTTTATTTATGGATTGAGGTTTTGCGCCTATTTGTCCGGCGCAGATGGGACAGATGTTGGTATTTGGTTCCTGATGTCCATAATCCACCGGACACTCGCAAAACAATTTTGAGTCTGTATTTAGTTGAACATGAATTTCGAGTCCTATGATCGTTTTCATTTTGAATCCAACTCCTCTATTGTTCTCATCAATTTGAGTACTTTTTGATCCTTAAATCTCGCAGCCTGAATCTGGAAACCTGGTCTGAATTTGCCTATTTTTCCGTAAGGAACACTTCCTGCTGGAATTCCTGCTAAATTTGCCGGTACTGTAAGAATATCCGCCAGATACATCTCAAGCGGATTTTCATTCTTCTGGCCTATCTTCCAGGGTAATGAGCTCATTGTCGGTCCTAAAAGCACATCGTATAGACTGAGCACTGAATTTATGTCTGATCTGAGTTTGGCTCTGGCTTTGAGCGTTTTACCATACCAGGCGTCCTGGTACTCTTTGGTTGTAATGAAAGTTCCAAGCATTATCCTGCGTTTTACTTCGCTTGTGAATTTCTCGCCGCGTATCTTTGCCACGCTTTCAACCAATTCTTCGACTTCGCCTACGTTTCCATATCTTAGTCCGTCATATTTCTGCATTGCGCTCGAGAATTCTGCGAAGACTGCGAGATAATAGATCGGAATCGCGTATTTTAGCGATGGTATCGACACTTTGTCTATTCGATGGCCTGCTTCTGTTAGTTTTTGTCTCAACTCTTCAAAAAGGTCGGCTATCTTTGGATCCAATCCCTCTAAAAATTCCTCTGCGACCGCAATTTTGATTTTTTTATCTCCAATTTCATCCTTTTGCCAATCCTTTTCAACTGTTGTCGTTTGGTCTTTCTCATCTCTTCCAGTTATGACTCCTAATGTTGACTGCAAATCTGCTGTGTTTTTTGCGATGGGGCCAATCTGATCAAAACTCATGGCCAGGTCTCCAAGACCGTATCTTGAGACTAGTCCGTATGTGGGTTTAATCGAACAAACCCCGCAAAATGATGCCGGAGCTCTTATCGATCCACCCGTATCTGATCCAAGCGAAATCTCTGCAAAATCTGCGGCTACTGAGGCTGCGCTTCCACCACTGCTGCCTCCCGGTACGTACTCGTGATCTAGCGGGTTCAGAGTTTTGAAGAAGGCGCTCTTTGTATTGTCGCTTCCGCATGCAAACTCATCGAGGTTTGTGCTTCCAATTATTATTCCGTCTTCTGCCTCAATTCTTTCAACTACTGTTGCGCTATATGGAGCGACATATTGTTCGAGCATTTTCGATCCACAGGTCATTTTCTTTCCTTTGATTGCAATGTTGTTTTTTATCGAAAATATTTTACCTCCCAGCTTACCGAGTTTTCTGCCTGCACGCAATCGTTCATCGAGTTTTTTTGCCCTTTCTTTTGCTTCAGCCTCGTAAACCTCTATGAATGCACCTATCTTTGGGTCATCCCTTCTAATTCGTTCAAGTGTTTTTTCTATCTTTTCAATGAACACATTTTTCACCTAAAGGGTTTTTGGAGCTATCATTAGTCTCCCGTCTTTTTGGGCAAAGTTTCCAACTATCGTATCTGCAATTTCCTTTTCTTTGATTCCTTCTTTGTTATCCCGCAATTGGGCCTTATTTTCGTTTATGTATGTGCTACTCTGATTTTGTTCGACTTCATTAACTAATTCGAAGTATTCAAACATCTCTGAAAATTCCTTCTCGAGTCTGCTGATCTCTTCGTCTGTTAGTTTTATTCGTGAAAGTTCAGCCATCTGTTCGACCAGCTTTTTGTCTATTTTCATTTTTTCAACTCCAATTAGGGTTTAACTCTCTGCTTATCTCTTGGAAACATGACTGCTTCTCGTATGTTGTTTAATCCGCACACTGCCATTGTCAATCGATCAAGTCCAATGCTCCATCCTGCATGTGGCGGTGCGCCATATTTGAACGCATCTATGTATGATCTAAACGCCTTGGGATCCATGTCTCTTGCGGCAATCTGTTTTTCTAGCAGTTCGGGTATGTGTATTCTTTGTGCACCAGAGCAAATCTCCATGCCTTTATAGATCAAATCATACGACTTGCAAACTTTTGGATTGTCTTGATATGGCATTGAATAGAATGCCCTTACTGCTGTGGGATAATCTCTCAATATTACTGCTTGCGTTTTTGTCAGTTCGCATAGTTTTGCTTCATGTTCTTTTGAAAGGTCTTCTCCAAATTTTATCTTTTCTCCGTTCGCTCCAAGAAGTGTTACTGCATCTTCATATCTTATCGTTTTTATCTGAGGGACTTCAAATTCGATCCCGAGCGTTTTGAATTCATCCGCGCAGCTTTCTTTTGTCTGGTTTAGCATGTATGAAAACACAGATGAAAGAATCGCTATCGCGTCCTCGTCTGTTGCGAATGCCATCTCTATGTCCATCTGTAATATTTCATTTATGTGGAATGGGCCCTCGTGTTTCTCGGCCCTAAAAACCGGTGTGGTTATGAAAACCCGCTCGAGCCCTCCGATTACTGCCAATTGCTTATAGAATTGCGGACTTTGAGCCAAAAATGCCGGCTTATCAAAGTAGTCTATCTTAAAGAGTTGGGCTCCGCCTTCTGTTGCCGATCCTACGATTGTCGATGGATTTATTTCGATGAATTCGAGCGCCATCAAAGCCTCTCTAAATGTCCCCTGAAGTGTGGCTCTTATTTTGAAAATGGCATGTGTCTTATCTCGTCGTAAATCGAGCGCCCGATTGTCTAATCGTACGTTTATTCCCGGTTCTTCTTTTACTCCTGAGTAGAATGGCGGAACTTCATATGTTTTTCCAAGTATTTTGATTTCACTTGCTTCTATTTCGAGTCCGCCTGGTGCCCTGGGTTCCTTTTTCACCCTTCCCTTTAGCCATATGGCTGATTCCTTCTCTATTTTCTGTGCTGGTTTCTTAGTAAGTTTAACTTGTATTTTTCCGCTGTTATCTTTGAGCGTTATGAATGTCAGCTCGCCAATATCCCGAATCGAATAGACCCAACCCGAAATTACTATTTCTTTGTCAAGTTGCGTTTCATTTACTCTCTTGATTTTCATCTGTTTGTGGCTGGTGCTATCCCTGAGCTTCTTTCCGTCATGAATTTTTTCCAAAACAGTTTCAAATCTATCCATAAATATGACCTCGAATGCGAAGAAAAGCCACCAAGTGGGTTTTCTTCACTTACTGATTATTGCTATTATTGTGGAAATTAGCATTGCCGAAGTTGGCAGAATTAGTATTTACTATATTGTTTTGGCTAATTTCCATGTATCTCCAATACTGTTTGTGTGATTTTATTTAAATTACTTTCGGATCGATTCGTACTGTCCAAAATCGTCTGGTCTCGTTAACTAATGTAAAGAAGATAAAAAATATTAATTTATTCTCAGCGTCTAGCTGCTCGAGCTGTAACTGGTGCTTGAGCGTTCACGTACAAATAGTCTGGCTCTGCTTGGGCTACTTGGTGTTGAGAATCGATCATGTATCTTACTATTGGTGTCTGAACTCTCGTTTCGTTTACTACTTCTGAAGCAATTCTTACTCTGACTGCCGGTACTTCTGCGACCTTTGGAGCAGGCACTATTTTTATATCTGTCTTCCTAACTCGCGCTGCATTTCTTGCAGCATCTGCAATTTCTTTGGACGATTTTACTCCTAGTGATGCCTCTACTTCTAGCATGTGATCTGTCGTTATTGCACCTTCTCTCTCATTTGTAACTTCTGCATTTCTTGCCGTTCTCGCTTCTTTGGCTACTCGTCTGGCATTTAGTCCTTCCTTTACTGCACTTACTAATCCCCTCATGAGTTCCTTATTTTTCTCTTCCATTTGCCGACCCATTCCTTCAAAAGTCTTGGATTCTAAAGTTTCCTCTTCTAAAATGCCTGTTTTTGAAGTTCTTCTTTTTCTCTGAAGAACTCCAGTCAATACAAGTGCGAGTGAAGCTAATATTCCGTAAAGTAAAGCCATTGCCTGATTTCTACCCCTTATTTCTCTTGTATTACGTTCCATATCTCCTCTGGTATTGTGTGCTTGAGCTTCTAGATTTTCGAGATTTCGTTCAACTCCTTCTCTGTTGGTTTGTCGATCTAATTCATTTTCAGGTCGATAGGAACAGCTATCCAAATTAGCTATTACTCCACTGCTGCCTGTAGCGCTGAAGATCAGATTTATTGCTGAGTTTGCTGTCAAATCTTGTGGTCCTCTATATGAAACATAAGACCAATGGCTGTTTGGATCAAGATATCCCGGACTTACCGGTTGAAAAACCCATGTTCCCGGTTTAAATCTAAATACATCTGTTGGTATATTCACACCGCATCCCAATGGCAAGTTTTGTGCTCTTCTTCTAACTTCAGAAAGTCTATTCGCAACTCTGGTTACTGCTTCTAAATCTGCTTTTTTGCTTGTTATTTCTCTAATTTCATTTACGGCAGCACTTCCAGATGTCATTGCCCCTACTAAAAGTGCGACTTGCGCGAATCGTTTCCTTCTAGTTTCGAGAGCGATAGTTGGGGGTTGTAATGGTGCGGATCGATATGGAGACATGATTAATATTGTAACGACTAGCCATTATAAAGCTTACACAATTAGACACTTTTTATTATTATAGATATTATTGTTGATAAGTACAGTATTTTGATAAATAGATAAAATTAGTAAATTAAAATTATTATAAAATTAGTGCATCATTTTTGCTTATTCTATAAATGTGATGATGTAACGACAAGAGAATGATTATAATATATCTGGTAAGTATATGTCCAAGATACTCTTAGACTCACTTTGAAAACTTAATTTTACTTATGTTCCCGTTATGAGAGTGTATCAATAGGTCGTTAGTAACTTCAGGCTGAAACGCTCGGTTTCCCTAGCGTCTTACACCCAAGTCCTATCAAACGGATCTGCTATCCGCGACATTACATCCTCGTTTTAAGAGCCGCTTCGACCTTAGATGCTTTCAGGTCTTATCGACGTGGCGCGTGGCTGCCCAGCAGTGCCAAATTGACAACTGGTCCACTAGAGGCGCCGAATCTCCGTTCCTCTCGTACTCAGAGATCCTTGCTCTCAAGATGTTACACTCCCAGGAGATACTACCGTACTGTCTCGCGACGTACTGAACCCAGCTCATGTGGGATTTTAATGGATGAACAACCCAACCCTTGGTCGCTCCTACACGACCAGGATATCCCAAGCCGACAGCGATGTACCAAACCGCGGGGTCGATGTGTACTCTCACCCGCGACGAGCCTGTTACCTCCAGGGTAGCTTGTCTGACAGATTGTGCCCCTATCAACAAGGCAACAATGTTCGTTATACCCGACTTTCGTCTCTGCATTCCACGCTTTTCGGAATACAGTCAGCCCAGCATTTGTTATTAACCCTCTACTTCCGATTTCTGACCGGAATGAGCTGAACATTGGGCGCCCTTGTTTGCCTTTCGAGGGCGTACCGCCCCAGCCAAACTATCCACCTGACGCTGTTCCCTATAAGGGTAAGCAATACCAAATCTACTAAGTGGTGTAACACTTTCGCCTATCCGCACCCCAGGAGGTGCAGCATAACGGCTCCCACTTACTCTTGGTAGCAAATCTAGTATTACAACATCAGGCTATAGTAAAGCTCCATGGAGTCTTCGTTTCCCTCTGGGAGATGCCGGCATCTTCACCGGCAAGTGATTTCACTAGGTCCTAAGCAGGGACAGTGGGAGTGTCGTTACGTCATTCATGCAAGCCGCCAATTAAGCGGCGAGGTATTACGCTACCTTAAGAGGGTCAGAGTTACCCCCGCTCTTTACCAGCCCTTCTCCGGGTTGAACCCCGTGTTCAGGTACTAGCAGTGAGCAGACGTCAACCACCATACGCAGCCTTTCGGCTCTGCGGTGATCTGTGTTTTTGGTAAACAGTCGCACTCCCCTTGTTACTGAGATCTCCGTGTTACTCACACGAAGACACCCCTTATCCCTAAGTTACAGGGCTAACTTGCCGAGTTCCCTTGCCTAGGTTCTCCTACCACACCTTAGCCTTTTCAGCTAGAGCACCTGTACCAGTTCTCGGTACGAACATGAAGAATCGTAACCGTTCTCTTTTTCATGGTCCCCTGGACTTTATCAAATTAACCATTGGGCATTCGTTCGCTTCTCCTCACGATGAGACTCTGCGAATTTACTTCCCTCCGGCAGCTTGCTGCTGCTTGACATATCCAAGAGAGTTAAAGAACGGGTCAAGCCTATCCTCATGGGGCCGGAATATTAACCGGCTTCCCTAATTTCGGTTCTTTGGAGTTACCGCAAACCTTAGGATCGCCTAACCCTCAGCTGACAAACGTTGCTGAGGAAACCTTGCTCTATTCGGTGTCTGGAATTCTCATCCAGATACGCTGCTACTTACACCAGGATATTCGTAACAGAACGCTCCACACGACGTCACCGCCGTGCTTCTGCGCGATCCGTTCGCCCCCTTACTCATATGCTTACGCATTGGAGAGGTATCGGAAGCTAGTTTGAGCCCCGTGAATTTTCAGAGACTGCACCCTAGACCGGTCCGCTATTACGCGTTGTTTAAAGGATGGCTGCTTCTAAGCCTACCTCCCGGCTGTTTTAGGATGGAGCCGCTTTTCAGATTTGCACTTAACTAGCATTTAGGGCCCTTAACCTCTCGTACGGTCGTTCCCGTAAGGGACGTCAGACTTACTCCGGCGCCCCGACTGCCTCCTTCTATGAAGATATAGCATTCGGAGTTTGAGAACCCGGCGACTCCTTTCGAAGCCACTCCGGGTAATCGGTGCTCTACCACTATATCATTCTCCAGAGACGCTGTCCTGAGAGACATTTCAGAGGGAACCCGCTATCGCCAAGTTCGACAGGACTATCACCCCTACGCCCAACTCACCTAAGGGGAATATACCACCAATAGTTGCGAGCCTCCATCAATCGTCAGATTGACTTCGCTCTGGTCGGGTGTAGATCACAATGGCTTCGGGTCTACTCAGAGTGACTAATCGCGAATTACCACGATATCCCTTACACCTTGCGGTGCTGCGGATAATTGCTTTCGCTTCGATTCTCATCTCGCCACGCCAAATAACTCCCTGGCTCTTGCTTCGAGAAGAAAGATAAAACACTGCTAACCTATGTCGTTTCTACCGTTGCCAGTAGTCACTTCCATAAATCTAAGCTTTTATGCCTTATCATTCTGTAACCACCTAATTTCAGGTACTTTTCACACTGCTTC
Source organism: Microcaldota archaeon (assembly GCA_016212525.1). Classification (GTDB taxonomy): domain Archaea; phylum Micrarchaeota; class Micrarchaeia; order Anstonellales; family Bilamarchaeaceae; genus Bilamarchaeum. Next base: position 205,604 of record JACRGD010000005.1, read on the forward strand.
CGCAGTGCTTTTCAGCGTTCGCTCGCGCTACTAATTCGCTATCGGTCTTATGCCTCATATTTAGATTTAGAGGTTGATACCCCCATATTCATGCCCCTAACCAAAAGGACACTACTCTTCTTGGATCGTTCCTCGCTCCTTCGTCTAAGAGACTGTTACTCGCTATGGTACTTCTTTCCAGAAGACTTCGACTCAGTTTGAGGTTACTCCCCGCCACATCTACCAACTGTTACCAATTGGAATTCAGCTTGATCTAACCGGTCTTCACTCGCTGTTACTAACCGGATCGCAATTGCTTTCTTTTCCGCCCCCTACTAAGATGCTTCATTTCGGGGGGTTCTTGCACATTACTGTGCGCGCCCAGACTCTCGGATCGATGACTGCGTGCGTCTACCCGAGACGTTTCGCCGCTTGCCGCGTGGGTTTGCGGGCATAAGCCTAGCCATTCACTAGGTGGCGTGTAGCAGACATATGGCTTACCAGATGTCACTAAACGTTAAACTTTAACTTTTAGCTCTATTATAATCGCTCTCTTGTCGTTACTTCATACGCATGAATCTCTCTGAAACTCAGAGAATCTTAGGTCTTTCGACCCGCATATCTCGCGAATCAACCAAAGGTCGGATTCGCTCACAGAATAAGCTTTCATATACGTGCAGCAAAGGGTTTATAAAGCTTGTTGCGCTCCGACGAGGAAAAATTCAAATTTTTCCTCTTTTAAAAAACGCTTGTTTTGTTAGCTGTTTTTTTGTGTCTAAACCTTTCGTCTGCATGCAATATTTACTAGCTTATCAGCTATCAATTATTGTCTATTCTATTTATAATCCTCTCGTAACTTTACTGCGAATCTATGTAGTTGTGTAGCTCTGTTTCGTTTTTAGGTACAAATGCACCTGCTTTCCCTACTCTTCTTCTAAATTCCTCTTTGGCAAAAAATGATACTATGAATCTCGTGTTTCCTACTACCCTCGCGAATGCAAAATCGTCTTCGCAATCTCCGATGCAGAGTGTTTCGCTTCCTCGGATTCCTTTGCGCTCTAAGAGTTCTCCTAAAATCTCTGCCTTTTTACCATATATTTCTGAGGTGAAGCCATACGCCCGCCCGCTTTCATCTACGAGCAATTTATTCGCGATCATTTCATCAAATATTCCGCTGGCTCCTCCTGCTCTAAGCGTCTCATCTATACTATAATCATAAGAAGCCGATATTATCGCTGTAGCCTTTCCGCTCTCGTGGGCTGTTTTTATCTCATTTAATAATCTCCAGTCTAATTCATCTCGAGTTAGGTTTGCATATGCACTTGCTATCTTTCTTATGTCCTCTGCCCTCTGGCCACAGATATATCTCCTGTTAAATACTTCATGAAGTCCTTCTAGGTCGATTTGCCCTCTCTCGAATCTTCGCAGGCTTCTCCACGTTTCGGCTGCTCCGGCGGTTCCCAGTTCCACTGCTCTGACAAATCGTTCTATTTTCGGTTTTTTCGAATCTCGTATGGTTTCTACTAACGCTCCCATTCCGAGTGTTATATTTCTGGTTTTGTCTGATCTTCTGTATAGTGTTTTGTTCCAGTCGCTAACAATTGCCTTTACTACCACTTAGTATCACATATTATTGTTGTTGGCAGCTATTTTTATCATTTATGATTTGGTGTCTATCTAGTTACAGTTCCTTTTTTTCCTTTTGCGCAGTTATTTATCTCCTTATGGACTAATGCCTTTTGTGTCCATTCTATCGATCGATCTTGCATCGAATCCAAAAAATCCCACTGGTGTTGCTGTTCTTGAACGCAATCGAATCATTACCTCTACTCATTTTTCTGATTCACAGCTTCTTGATATTATTAACAATCTGCGACCCTCTTTGGTCGGTATCGATGCACCTCTTTCGCTTCCAAACGGTAGGATTTCGATAGATGAACGAGATTCCAATCATTTTCGCGAGTGTGATCTAAAACTCCGGCAGCTAAAAATCCGCTTTTTCCCGATTACTCTAGGTGCAATGCGTACCTTGACCAAACGAGGTATGGCTCTAAAACAAGAAATTCTTAGAATTCTTCCCACTTCTTCTGTAGTTGAAATATTTCCCGGAGCCTCTTTTGATATTCTGGGTCTTGAGCGTAAGAATATCAAATCCTGCACTTCCTTTCTCGCATCTTTCAAAGCTGCTCCAGTTAATGTTCATGAAAGTGATGCCGCAATTGGTGCCTTTACTCTTCTTCATCATCAGCGTTCCAATTCTCTTGAACTAACCGGTTCAGACGGTACGATTATTTTGCCTAATCCCTCTTCATCTCGTAGCTCCTACTACAAGCGTTTATAAATCTAATCTGAGATTTCTCGACTGCGACCAAATAAATAACAGGTGATCTTCCGATGTCAAACGAATATATCATGGGCTGTCCGGAGTGTTCTATGTGCTCAGGGATGCATTCCCCTCTGTTTAGAAAACAGGATCAGTTGGAGTGTTCTTCGAATCCTGCTCACAAATACACTCGTGACACAAACGGTTTTTTGAAGGCACTCTTGTAAATTCCTACCGTTTATCTTTCTTCTTTACTCTATTTTATCCTAATCTCCTTTCTTCTCTGATCTTATCCTGTTCTTGTGCATCTAAAATACGAACTCGAAAGCTCTCCACTGGCTCTTGGTATGAGATTCGTACTATATACGATACAGTTCCTCAATCTTTTATCTGAATATGCAAGATCAAACACTTCTCCCTGCTGCTGCCTGAGCATCGAACTGCTATTTGAAAATATGATTATCGTTCCATATGCCCCTTCAAATATTCTCTCATCTGAATTTTTGAAAATGAGTCCGCTAAATCCCTGGACTTCTCTGTTTGTTTCATTATTTATTTTTGGAAATGCACTGTACTCCATGCCAAGACTAATCTCGTTACTTTGAATCATCTCGTATTGTGGATTGATTAGTGTGTATCTGCTTTCATGAAAACTTCCGTCTCCTGCCTGATTATAAAAATCTCTTCGTACTGTTGCTGTTTCATCCTCTATTATCTTTTCCAGAGTCCGGTTATCCTGATACTGTGTCTGTGTTTGATTTGTGCTGCGTATATTTTGGCTATTATTTTGCGGTGGGGCACTCTGGCTTTGATTTATATTTGTCGTGACATTTTCTTCGCCTGTTGCTTGTTCAGTTACCGTATCACAGGTAAATTCGCATCTGCAGCTTGGATACGTTCCACTTATGTTCCATTTTCCAGAACATTGGATGTGCGGTGTCCTAATACACGATTCTTCGCAGGTGATTGCCAATTCCCGGTCCGCTTGGGAATTTCCATTATTTTTCGAAGTACATCCAAATGTCACAATTGTTATGCTTAATATTGCTAGTAGTAAAAACGGCCATGTTTGAATGTTTTTCTTTTGCATATTTTCCTCTGTATCTATTCTCTATAAAAACGTTCTTCTGTGTATTTGGTAATGCTTTAAAATCTGCTCTGCAATGTATGTTAGTTTTTGATGAGGTGTACTGTTTATGCCGGCTTGTCCAGATTGTCATATTTTTAAGGGTTTATGGTCTGAATTAAAACAAGATAAGTCCTTTTTCGTTTGTCAAATTAATTCTGCTCACAAATATACTCGTGATGCTGAGGGGAATTTCCACTCGATCTTTAAATCCAGGTAAATTATTGCCTGATTTTGGTTTTGTTTATGGATTTTTATCAAAGATACAAATCTGATCTAGAGCGTCTCGATGCACATTTAGTTTCTATTTTGTCCTTAGAGGATCCACAAATTTATGGACTGCTGATTCCCTATCTGAGGGCAGGTGGAAAAAGAGTTCGTCCATTGCTTGTTTACTTGTGTGCTGCGGCATCCGGTAGAAAGACTCCTGATCCGATTCTTGAGGAAATAGCCTCTATAATCGAGTTATTCCACAACTTTACTTTGGTCCATGATGACATTGAAGATGATTCTCAGTTTAGGCGTGGACAACCCACATTGCATCTCTCTCACGGTCTTCCGATGGCTCTCAATTCGGGTGATGCTCTTTACACATTACTTCTAAAACGTCTGGTTGCTTTAGGTTTATCTCCAACCGAACAGATCAAATTTCAGAATCTGGCTCTTGATTCATTTAAACGTGTGGTGGATGGTCAGGGCAAAGAGATTTTTTGGATCAAGGAAAATAAGTTCACCGTTACTCAATCTGAATATCTGGATATGATTTCTGGAAAGACCTCTGCGCTTATTGGTTTTTCCTGTCGCTCTGGTAGTTTTATTGCTGGTGCGGACGAAAAGACTCAAAAGTGTTTCGAACGTTTTGGGGAAAAACTAGGTCTTGCATTTCAAATTCATGACGATGTTTTGAATCTGATCGGAAATTTTGAGAAGTACAAAAAAGAGATTGGAGGAGACATTTCCGAAGGCAAACGTACTTTGATGATAGTCCATTGTCTTTCCGAATCCTCTGCTGCTTCTGAATCCGAGCGCAAAAAAATCCTGTCTGTTCTTTCGTCTCACACAAAAGATCAATCTAAAATACGGGCAGTAATCACCATTTTGCGTAAAAGCGGTTCAATCGATTTCGCATCTGCATTTGCAAAAGACCTTGTACTTTCCGCCAAAAACGAGCTATCTTCTCTACCTTCTTCTGAGGCAAAGTCAGATCTTCTTGCTCTAGCAGACTATTTTGTTTCCCGCGAACAATGATTGATCATTTCCGAATGCTTATCATTGCATCTCTTTTGGTTTTTAAGTTTTGTCCTGCATTTTAATGCGTGAACTATAGGCAGCATTTTCTGGTTGGTTTTTTATTTGGTCTTGCCCTTCTTTTCCTCCTAGGCCTTCCCATCATCTCCGTATCCAGTTTGCTCTTACTTCTTATCTGCTCGATTTTCGCACTTCTTCCCGATGTGGATCATGATCTTTCAAAAGGCAGGCAACTCCTCGATTATTCTATTTTGGTATTTAGTCTTTTTTTCGGATATGTTTCAAACTGTTCTGTTTCATGCTCGCTCTCGTTCTCTAGCGCTTCAGAAATACTTTCTGCTGCTTTTACCCTGATTGGTCTTTACTTTGTTCTAATGCGATTTTTCAAACCCAAACATCGGGGAATAACTCACAGCCTGGTATTCACTGCTGGGCTGGGTTTAATTCTTTTTGTTCTTTTCGGATTCAACCTTTCTCTTTTTGCCACACTGGGGTACTTTTCTCACTTGCTTGCCGATCGTCATATCCGACTAATCTAGAGTTCATGTGGTTTTCCTTTTTCGCATCTTAACTGAATTTCGCCCTCAATTCTCTGATTTATTATTCCGTCTTTATCGAATGCAAATACTATTGTTTTGATCTGGTATACTTTTGGCATTGTATATCTGTTTCCGTATATTCGGGCACTTTTTTCCATATATTCTCCCGATTCTATTATACCAACTCGCATTTTGCCCTTTTGAAGTTCGCTTCCCGGTGCGAGTGATAGTCCTTGCGGGGCTATTATTTCTGTTTCCACCCATACCTTTTCTTCCTTATGATTTTCTATTCGTATTATCAAATCTGTGCTGGTTTCCTTATTGCATGTAATTATGGGTGGATGGACCCGATTTTCGGACTTAAGCATGAAGTTCTTTTTTCCCCTAAACTTTTAATCTTAACTGCGTATTTTCACTTATGATTCCAGAATCCCGACTTATAAAGTCTGAAATCTGCCTTCGCGATTTGCAGAATCCTGCGGATATATTCTTGACAAAAAAATCGACTGTTCGTTTTTTGGCTCTTTCTCTTGGTTTAATTCATCCAAAAGAAACACGAACTGTCCTTTTAGATGTTTTAGAGGCATTATTTGAGTTCCACTGCAAAAATACCCCTCCAACTACCAAGGACATCGTTTTACGTATTGGGGAGATGCACCAGGAGCGTCAGAATGAAAAAGCAATTTACTATCATCTTCTTCGGATAAAATCTATTGGTCTTATTGTAAGAAAAAAAGGTCATTATTATTTCTCTGAATTTGTCGAGGGCCGGTCTCTGAGTTCAATTATAAAAGACTTCTATCTAAAGAAGTTTAACGACGTTTTCGGAAGTATAACCTTGGCTTTGGATAAATTGGAAAAAAGTTATTGATTTGAGAATCTTTTCTGGGGTCCTCTTTATGGTTGATTTTTCTGGATTTTATAAGCTCTCTGTTAAGGAACGTCTTGAGCGCGTTCGTCTTTTTGCAAACCTCACTCCCGAGGATCTTTCACTTCTTCAGGATAGCGGTGCGCTTGATCTCTCTGTTGCTGATAAATTGGTTGAAAATGTCATTGGTGCAGTTCACCTTCCTCTTGGTTTAGCCACCAATTTTCTCATAAATAATAAGCAATACGTTGTTCCTATGGCTATTGAAGAACCCTCTGTCATTGCCGCGGCTTCAAAAGCCGCAAAGCTATCTCTCCCTTCGGGTTTTACTGCGAGTTCCGATGATCCAGTGATGATCGGCCAAATTCAGTTAGTCAATCTTCCTGATCCTTCAGGTGCAGTGTCTCTCTTTGAATCTCACCAGAATGAAATTCTTGCTGTTGCTTCTGATTTTCTTAAGCCAAAAGAAAAATATGGGTGCAAAGTGCTTGGTGTAAGCGGACAACTCATAGACACGATACGAGGTAAAATGTTCATCTTATTTTTCCAAATTAATGTAGGCGACGCCCAAGGTGCAAACATGATCAACGGTACTTTGGAGGCAGTCAGTTCTAAAATCCGGGAAATTTTTGGTGGTCAGATTCGACTTCGGATTCTTAGTAATCTTGCTATTTATCGCAAATCTCGTGCTTCTGCAATCTGGAAAAGGTCAATTGTTGGTGAAGACGTTATTGAGGGTGTCATGGACGCATACGCATTTGCCGAGGCAGACCCTTATCGATGCGCAACTCATAATAAAGGTATCATGAATGGAGTTAGTTCTGTTGTAGTGGCCACTGGTAATGACTGGCGGTCTATAGAGGCAGGCGCCCATTCCTATGCGGCCTTTCTCTCTACTTATAGATCTTTAACAAAATACTGGATTGACAAAAACGGCGATCTTGTTGGTTTTATTGAGCTTCCAACTGCCGTTGCAACTGTTGGTCCTGCCATAAACTCAAGTCCAACTGCAAAAACTGTTCTTAAAATTCTGGGCGTCAAATCCTCCTCCGAACTAGGTATGGTTTTGGCAGCTGTTGGTCTTGCAAATAATTTCGCTGCCCTCTCTGCATTATCTACTGAAGGTATTCAAAAGGGACATATGAAACTTCATGCCCGCGCTGTGGCCCTTAATGCGGGCGCAAAGGCTGATGAAGCCGATCTTGTGGCAGCGATACTGTCTAAAGAAAATGACTTCTCTACTGCGAACGTTCATAAGATCTTAAGTCGAATACGACCTCAAAAGTGATTCTATGATGTACTACTTTCTAGTTCTCCTGATTTCCTTTGTTTCTTCATTGATTTTGACCCGTGCTCTTTATCCTCGTCTTAAAAATGCAGGCATGTTTGGCAACGATGTCAACAAGCCCGATCGACCTGCAGTTGCAGAAATGGGGGGTGTTGCAATTGTTGCAGGTTTTACTGCTGGCCTTCTTCTGGCTATTTTCTTTAATACGTTTGCCCTGATAAATGCGAATTTAATTTTCCTTTTGGTTGCGATTATAACTATCCACTCAATCGCATTTATTGGTCTGGTTGATGATCTAATCGATATCCCTCAGGCCATAAAAGCACTTTTGCCTCTTTTTGCGGCCATTCCTCTTGTTGTTGTCAAGGCTGCAGGTTCTACTGCCCTTGCAATTCCGTTTGTCGGGGTGATCGATTTTGGTCTTTTCTACTTATTCCTCTTGGTTCCTCTTGCTGTTGCGGTGTGTTCGAATCTTACCAACATGCTTGCTGGTTTTAATGGCATGGAGGCGGGCATGGGATTTGTGATGTTTGCTGTTTTGGCTTTCTTTGGCTTTACTTCCAATAGGCCAGAGCTTCTACTCATCTCTCTTGCAATGATGGGTTCTCTTCTTGGTTTTTTGGTTTTCAATCGCTACCCCTCAAAAATCTTTCCTGGGGATGTGGGAACGTTGTCTATTGGAGCGGCTCTTGCATGTGCTGTCATTCTTGGAAATTTTGAAAGCCTTGGAGTCCTGCTTGTTTTACCTTACGTAATAGACTTTATGATAAAGGCAATCAATCGCTTCCCTTCTCGGGGTTGGGCAGGAATCTACAAGGACGGCAAGTTATACTCTCCAGAAATTCCAATTAGTTTTGCCCAGCATGTTATGAAACACTTCAAAGGCATAAGCGAGCAAAACCTCGTCTTTTTTTTCGTGTCTCTGGAAGCCGTATTCGCACTGGTGGCCGTTCTCATATTCGTACTAAAAATCTGATGGCGATCCAATGTCTACTTTTCTTGTTACTGGCGGTGCGGGTTTTATCGGTTCTTCAATAGTCGATTTGCTTCTTGAAAAAAATCAAAAAGTTGTTGTATTTGATAATTCTGCCGTTAATATTAAAAAAAATCTTTATCTCACTAATCGATCCAATCTCAGAATAATCTCTCCCTCTGAGGCATCTATACTAAACCATTCCGATCTTTCTGTTGTTTTTTCTTTAGAGTCTATCGATTATGTTTTTCACGAGGCGGCGCAGGTTTCAGTTACTGATTCTATAAAAAACCCTCAAAAAACAATGGAGATAAATGTTGAGGGCACCAAAAATGTACTTGCTGCTGCCAAAGACCACAACGTAAAAAAAGTCATTCTCGCCTCCTCCGCTGCCGTTTATGGTAATTCCTCTGGTGTTCTTAGCGAATCAAGTCCTGCTCTTCCAATTTCACCTTACGGTCAATCTAAATTAGAGCTCGAAAGGTTAGCAAAATCCGTTTCCACCTCTTCTTTTTCTACTGTATGTTTACGCTATTTCAACGTATATGGGCCGCGACAAAATCCAAATTCCCCCTATTCTGGAGTTATCTCAAAGTTTGCCAATCGTGCTCTTGATGGCTTGCGCCCTACTATTTTTGGTGATGGTCAGCAAACCAGAGATTTTATTTTTGTTCGTGATGTTGCTCGTGCTAATTGGCTTGCTGCAAACAATTCTACCGGGCCATTCTCTGTTTTTAATGTTGCCAGTGGACGATCTACGTCTCTCCTTGAGCTGATCGACACTCTCTCGCGTTTAACAGAAACTCGTATCTCTCCTGCATTTGAGCCAGTGCGTGCTGGCGACATTAAACATTCCACTGCTGACGTTTCTTCTATTAAGAAAAACCTTGGCTTTGTACCTGAGGTTACTCTGGAAATGGGTCTAAAAGAAACTCTGAACTGGATTAAGCAACTTAGCCCAACTCCTTAAAGAATCGAACTACATTGAAAAATTCAAATAGTCTTTCATAATCATTTGTTTTTCCAATGTCTAGCCAGACTTCTTCGAAATAGAATGGCAGTACTCTTTTGCCCTCTTTAATGATTCTTGGAATTACGTCTTTTCCAAAATCTTCTCCTGTTTGTATGTACTGAAAGATTTCCGGGTCAAAAATATATATTGCCGTGTTAAAACTATGTTCTAAAAGTGGTTTTTCTTTAAACCCACTGATCGATCCGTTTTCGTCTATTTGGGCTACTCCAAAATCGATCTGAGTTTTGCTTCTATATAGTGCAATGGTTGCAAATGCTTTAGTTTCCTGATGTTGTCTCATCATTGCCTTGAGATCTATATTAGTTATATGGTCCCCCATCATAACTAATATTGGTTCATTTACTTTGACTTTATGATTTATTATAGAACCTGCAGTATTTTTTCTCTCCTTCTCTATCGAGTATTCTATCTTTAGTCCTAGTTCCTTTCCGTCTTTAAAGTAGTCTATTATCTGCTGGTACAAATAGCCTACTGTTATTATGACTTCTTTAACGCCTGCTCTTTTTAGATTTTGCAGGACGTAATATAGTATGGGTCTTCCCCCTAGTTTTAGCATCGGTTTTGGGGTTGAATATGTATATGGTCTTAGTCGTGTTCCTTCTCCGCCTGCAATTACAAATGCTTTCATAGTTTTCCCTCGTAATTTTATTTTCGGTCATTTCCTCTTTTGCTATGATCTGCTATATCATATATAATATCCAATTAATCCGCCTATTATTGAACAGATTAAATTTGTAGTTCCTTTAGTTCCAATCCCTTTCTCTTCAAAAACTCCAAATATGCTGTCTGCTAATGATCCTAAAAATCCGCCTATTGCTATTTGGACTGCCTTTTCTGGAGATACCATAAATATGATTGTGGCTCCGATTCCTATTAGTGTCGACCCCAACAATGATGCAAAAAGGCCTACCTTGCTTACTGCTCCGCTAGTACCTGGCTTAACTTCTTTAAATCCAAACAAAAATAGGGGCTTCTGCCTATCAAGCACTCCTATTTCTGAGCCAAATTTGTCTGCTGTTATTGCAGCCACTGATACTATGAATGGCAGTGGTCCTATTTGTCTGCTTAGTAATGCCAGTATGACTGGTACTATTCCGTTGAATAATACATTCTCAAACCCTCTTTCGTGTTCATATAATCCAAGTTCTTTTTTTATCTCGTACTCGTATTTTGTTGCGGCTACTGCAAGTACAAAAAAAAGTAACATTAAAATTAGGTATGCTAGTCCTCCTAGACTTGCTAAGATTATGCCAAAAAATAGGGCCAGCATGAGGCCCCGTCTATCAAGAATTCCTCTCAAAAAAACCCCTTTCGGGTTTATTATTTCTGTACTATTATCTCTATCGCAGAAACTTTGCTCTTAGAGCCATCTTCTGAGGTTAATTCCTCTGTGGATATGTTTATTGCCTTCAATTTAGTCGTGGCCATGAATCTATTTCTAAATATTTCTACTACGTCTACTGCCTTGGAGATCAGTTTTCCTCTTGCCTTTATGACTACTTCCGGTGCTCCGTTATTGAATTGTGTTACTAATGCCAACACATATCCCATGGTTCCTTTCTTTCCAATGAATACTGTGTTTCCATCTGCTCTTGCCGGTGGCTCTATCGGTGTGTCATTTTCCATCTCTTGTTCCATAAGTTCACCTTGTTTTCGTGATTGTTGGTATCGTGTATCTAGCTAATTATTGAATCTATTTAAACCTTTTGTCCAAATTCCGACCAGTGTATTATAGATGATATATATCGGTGCTTGAGCTGAAAAAGCTACTTTATCAACATAACTCCAACTCGTCCTGGTTTTTTCATAGTCCTTTTTGGCAGTGATTGCTTCAACTGTCAATCGTGTGCTATACTGTTCTCCCATCTCTGTTCTGAGTATTTTTAGGTTCAATTCTGCCGTTTTCTCATATTTGCTTTCAATGAGTGCTATTTGATTATCAATTCCATAAAGAACTGCCTTTATCGAATATTTTAATCCTTGATCTGGCGATATTGGAGTTATTGCCAACGCGCCGATTGAAAGTAATATTGGTACTATTGCTGATTTTATTTTTCCAATAAAACTGTCTTTGACATTTATGTCCTCAAGTATATTTCTTCCATAGATAATTTTTCCTTCGTGCTTTATTTTTTTGGCAAACTGTTCAATCGGTGCCACAGCAACGAAACTTCCAAGCTTCGGACTGTTTATCCTACCGCCTGCCCAATCTATGTCCTTTGGGCCTATGATCTCAAAGGGTTTGTATAATCTTACTTCTTTTTCAAAAATCGCAAACATATCCTTTCTTTTTGTTGAACACACCTGATGTAGTTCTGTTCCGTATTTTTCATCCAATTGCCAGAATGTCTCTTCGATGCTTTTTTCGATCCGTTCGTTTTTGTCATCTGTCTTTAGCTGGATTATCATGTCTATGTCGCTGATTCCGCATCGAAATTCGCCTCTTGCTACGCTCCCAAACAATAATACGAAATCAATATTCTCTCCGTGTTTTCTCGAAATCTCTTCCACAAATTCATCTAAAAATTTGTTTATTTTTATCATATCTTTATTTCGCATCCAATGCTGTTGGGCTTCTCTATTTAAATTTCATGCGGTGCCTAAATCTTTTGATGGTAACACGAGTTGCAGTGCTGGATCGGGACGTTTGCATCAAAGAACGTTGCGGTTATGTCTGTTCTAAGGTTTGTCCTCCCAATCGCATGGGTGAGGAATGCATCGTTGTCGATCAGTCTACCGGATTTCCCGTTATTAGCGAGGTTCTATGCATCGGGTGTGGTCTGTGTGTCAAGAAATGCCCTGTCCAATGTATCGACATAATAAATGTGGCCCAGGAACTCGATAAACCCATATATCAGTATAGTATCAATACCTTCCGTCTTTATGGTCTTCCCCTTCCGGTTGAGGGCGCAGTTTCGATCGTGGGTAAAAACGGCATTGGAAAATCGACTGCCATCAAGTTGCTCACCCGCCAGATAAATCCCAATTTCGCGATTCTCGATAAGTCGCTTACTGAACAGGAAATTTTACTTCGTCTGCCTCTTGAGACTCGGCGCTTCTTTAGTTCTACGTCATCGTCCGTTCGTTTTAGTCTCAAACCACAGCACATTGATCGGATTAAAGATGCGTTTAAGGGTACTGTTGCCCAGCTCCTTGCAGCTATTTCTGGTCCTGCTGCGGTTTCCTCCGCAACCTCTCTATTTGCGCTTGATAAAATTCTCACTCGCAATATCGCCCATCTTTCCGGTGGCGAACTACAGAAGGTTGCTATTGTTGCTGCTTATTTGAAGGATGCGGATATCTACTATTTTGATGAAGTTACCAACTACCTCGACATAGAAGAGCGTCTTCGTTGCGCAATTATTCTTAAGGATCTCTCTGTCCAGAAAAAAGTTCTTCTTGCCGAGCACGATCTGACCATACTTGACTACGTTAGTGATTATGTTTATCTGGTCTACGGTGAAGAAAATGTCTATGGTGTTGTTTCACATGTTAAAAATGTCCGCTCTGGTATCAATGAATATATAGAGGGATATCTTAAGGACGAAAATGTGCGATTTAGACAATACGAACTGACCTTCAATCGCCACAGCGAAGATCCTCTTAGGACTCCTGCTTTGGTTTCCTATCCTGCCTTTAAGAAAACCTTTTCCGAATTCTCGTTTTCAAGCGAGGCTGGCGAAATCAAGAAGGGCGAAATCCTGGGTCTTGTTGGTAAAAACGCGCTTGGTAAATCTCTCTTTGTAAAAATTCTTGCCAATGCAGAAAAAGCAGATGAGGGGGTCGGTGTTTCACTTCGCGTTTCATATAAGCCCCAGTATGTTTCCGCATCGGCAATTTCTGTTGCCGAGTTTTTCCGGTCAAGTGGTGTTTCAGGTTCGATTTTCGAAGAATGCAAATCGAAGCTCAACGTCTCAATGTTGATGGAAAAACTTCTAACTGAGCTTTCGGGCGGTGAACTCCAGCGGGTTGCATTAACGGTTGCTCTTTCAACTCCTGCAGACCTCTATTTGTTTGATGAACCGACTGCGTTTTTGGATGTCGAGCAGCGCTTTGAATTTGCATCTCTTTTGCGAAAGGTTATTACTGAAAATGAAAAAAGTGCCTTTGTTGTAGATCACGATATTGTATTCATTGATGCGATAGCCAATCGACTCATGGTTTTCGAGGGACAAAGTTCAGTTTCAGGTCATGCCACTGCTCCCCTTAACAAACGCTCCGGTATGAATGCATTCCTTAAGGCTGTCAATATGACTATGCGTCGGGATAGAGAGAACTTCCGACCTAGAATAAACAAACCCGGAAGCGCACTTGACAGCGAGCAAAAAGCTTCAGATCAGTTCTTCTATTATGAGCGCTGATTTTCTTTTTTCCCTTTTCTCTTTTTGTTTTGGCTATGTCTGTTTTATTAATCTTATTCGTGTTTTATTCGCATGGCGTTACCCAAATTGCCCTCTAAAATATGGCTCAATGGCAAATTAGTCCCCTGGAAATCTGCAAAAATTCATGTTCTTACTCATGCGCTGCATTATGGCACTGCTATTTTTGAGGGGATGCGATGCTATTCCACTATTCAAGGTCCTGCTGTATTTCGTATGTCAGATCATTATAATCGCTTAATTAGTGGTGCCAAGTCCTATCAATTCAAAGTTAATTATTCACAATCTCAATTGTGTCTTGCCACTAAAAATCTGATTCGCAAAAATCATCTTTCTGAATGTTATCTTAGGCCGATTTGTTATGCTGGTTATAAGGGAATTGGTCTTGATATCTCTGATGCTCCCTTTGAGTTTGCAATCATTCCCTACCCAATGGGAAATCTTTTTGGTGATAAATCCAGAAACGGCATCTCCTGCGGCATTTCGAGCTGGGCGCGTATCGACTCTAGGATCCTTTCGCCTCATGTAAAGGCCAGTGCTAACTACCTAAATTCCGTTCTTGCAAAACTTGAAGCTAAAAACGCCGGATATGATGAGGCAGTGATGCTCTCCGAAGAAGGTCATGTGAGTGAGGGCAGCGGTGAAAATTTGTTTATGGTAAAAGACGAAATTTTGATAACTCCTCCTCTTCATGATGGTATTTTGGCAGGGATAACTAGGGATTCAATTATTGAACTCGCCCGAGAGCTTGGTATCTCTGTTGAAGAGCGATCCATTCTTAGAGATGAACTCTACGGCGCCGATGAGCTTTTCCTTTGCGGTACTGCTGCTGAAATAACTCCGGTTAAAAGTATCGATCGCCGTAAAATTTCCCGTGGTCCTGGTAAGATGACAAAAGAGCTTCATGATGCATTTTTTGCTATTGTTTCTGGAAAGGACGAGCGCTTTGTTCGCTGGCTCGATTTCGTCTAGCACCGTCTTGCTTTTAAATTTTCCCAGCTAGTTTTTTCCCGATGGACTCAAGAACTTTTTTTATCTTCCTCGCAATCGTCGTTGTTCTGGGGTTCTATTTTATAGGAAATGAAATGTTTGATTTTCCTCTACTTATTTCCAAGACTTTTTTTCGAATGCTTGCGGCATATGTTTTGTCCTTGATCTTCTCCCTCTCTCTTGGTTTGATTATGAGTCAAAACAAAAAACTCTTCGTTGTTCTTTTTCCGATTTTGGATGTTCTTCAATCCGTACCTATCCTGGGATTCTTGCCCTTTGCAGTTTTATTTATAATTCACAGTTTTCCGGTAGTGGGGGCCGAAATAGCAACTATTTTTCTTATCTTCACTTCTATGACGTGGGCAATTTTGTTTAATGTTATTGAGGGTATGCGTTCTATCCCCTCTGATTTAAGAGACGCTTCGAAACTAAATGGTATTTCTGGTTTTAATTATCTTTTTCATGTGGTTCTTCCTGCGCTATATGCCCCAGTCATCTCCGGTAGCATCACTGGCTGGGGTGGTGGATGGTACTTCTTAGTTGCGGGTGAATACATATCGTTTGGAAAGGATCCTCCTTATGTTCTTGAGGGAGTCGGTTCATATATTGCACAACACACTTATTCCGGTGATCTAATTCACTTTTTTATCGCCCTTTCTATTTTGGCGCTAATGGTCCTGTTTATGAATTTATTTTTCTGGCGCCCTCTTCTGTCCCGGGTTAGTCGTTATCTATATTCTGCCCCTGCCGTTTCTTCTGTCGATTACAATAAATTAATTCGATTTTTCGATTCCCTCTATGCTCGTTTTCGGGCTTTTTGCCTGAAACATTTGTTGTTTCTAGATCGAGTTCTTTTGTTTATGAATATCTCCCCATTTTCTCACGCAACTCCAGATCAGAAGCCGCTGATCCCCTACGACCTTTTCCTGATCATAGGCGTTCTTCTCTCTATTTTTTTAGTTTTTTCTGTTTCTGGAAAACCAATCTCAATTCTTTATGAACTTCCGATTTCTTTGATTTTAACTTTCCTTAGAATGGGGCTTGCATTTCTTATTGCTTCTATCTGGACGCTGACTGTTGCGGTTTTAATTGGTCGAAATAAGAGAATCCTGGATCTCCTCATGCCCATATTCGATGTTTGTCAGTCTCTTCCCGCCATCGCTATCTTTCCTATTATTTTTGTTTTTGTCATTAAATTATTGGGTGTCCAGGTCGGAATTCAGGTTGCTTCTGTTCTTTTGCTCCTTACTGGCATGCAATGGTATCTTTTGTTCAATCTAATCCGTGCTGTTTCAAGCATTCCTCAGGAATTTTTTGAGGTGTCTTCTGTTCTAAGCCTCTCTTTTTGGGCACGAACGCGTAATCTCATCTTACCTGCACTTATTCCTGCTTTTATAATCGGCAGTATTCAGGCGTTTGGTGGTGGATGGAATGCTACTATTGTCAGTGAGTACATTTCCTCAGGAACTTCAACTTATTATACTGATGGGATAGGTTATCGACTTGTAGTTTCCGCTGTGAATGGAGATGTTAGTGGTATTATCTTAGCGATACTTGTTATGGTTCTTGCTATAATAATAATTAATAATCTTATTTGGAAGAAAGCACTTGCAAAAGCTGAACTCTACAAACTCTGATGATTCTATGGTTTCTGTTCTGGAATTAAAAAACATTACAAAAAAATATTCGATCGATGGTAATGAAATTATTGCCAATGACGACATTTCCTTTAGTCTTAAAAAAAGAGAATCGATAGCTCTGGTAGGTCCAAGTGGCTGTGGTAAGACAACTCTTATTCGCCTTATTGCAGGTCTTGAGGTTCCAACTTCTGGAGTTATTGAATTTGAGGGTAAGCCAATCACCGGACCAATACGGCAAATTATGATGGTGTTTCAATCCTTTGCTATTTTTCCCTGGAAAACCGTCCAAGAAAACGTCGAGCTGGCTCTTTTGGATAAACCCGAATCCGAGCGCTCTTCAATAGCCACAAAATTCGTTGATCTTGTCGGTCTTGGTGGCTTTGAGGCAAGTTATCCTCGTGAATTGAGCGGTGGAATGAAGCAGCGTGTTGGTATTGCACGGGCAATCTGTCGTGAACCCGATATCCTTCTTCTTGACGAACCCTTCAGTGCGCTAGATGCACTTACTGCAAACAATCTTAGAAATGAAGTTTTACGTTTTTACTTAAGCAAAAAAAATAAGCCCGATATTCTGATTCTTGTAACTCATAATATTGAAGAAGCGGTCTATATGGCTAATCGGGTCGTTGTCTTATCAAAAAGGCCCGGGAAGGTTCTGGGAGATATAAAGATAGATCTTCCATTTCCTCGTAATAAAAACGACCCTAAATTCGCTTCTTATGTGGATCAGGTTACTTCGCTCATAAGTAGTTAATCTATTGTGGGCTTTTTTGATTGCGACCTTTCCTAATTGATTATTCTTCTTCTTGTTCTTCTGATAATCCTGGTTCTTCTGTCCTAACTGGTAATCTAAATGTCTGTTTTGCACCTTCATATTCGAATATTTCCGAATATCCTCCCCACGAAAGGAGTAGTTTGTGGAATCTATTTTCGTCCTCTATTATGTTGGTGCCTTTTAGCTTCTGTATTATCTCTTTTCTGGTTATCGTTTTTTGAACTTTTAATATTTCCACTATTGTTTTGAATGGTTCTATTTCCGATATTTGTTTTCTTAGTATTCTTTTTTTGTCTTCTATGGTGCCTAAATTTAGTGCTTCACCATAGACTGTTAATTGAACAACTCCTGCCTTTACTTTGACAAGACTTAGCACTTCTGCCATGTCAACTACATCTCCAAGGTCATCTAACTGGAGTCTGAGTTCTTCTGCTATGAAGGAGATTTTACTTTTTCCTCCATATGCATAAATCATTTCTACTAATCCTAATACTTCGCCTACGTTGGCATCTGGAAAGGGCAATGTTTTGTGCTTTACCATTTATATCTATTCCTCTAACTGAGTATCTGTTTATTAATTTATTTTATTTAGTTGAGCGTTTGTGTCTATATATGGCCAATACCTCGCAAATTTCCTATCGTTTTTTTGATTTTATCACTGCCTTTTTTTGCAGGTTCTTTGGAATAAAGTATCACTAATGCCAACACTGTGCTCACACCTGCCTCTGCCCAGTATTCTATCCCTACTAAGGTCCCTATTGCTGCAGTAAGCCACACTCCTGCTGCAGTTGTGAGGCCCGATGGTTTGCCTCCAGCTCCCTGTCTCCATATGACTCCTAGCCCTAAAAACCCAATTCCTGTTACTACCTGAGATATTATTCTTGTTGGATCCGAACCAGCAAACGGGAGAGTGGATATTATTGTGAAAATTGTACTTCCCAGTGAGATTAGTGCGAATGTTCTGGCTCCCGCAGGCTTATTTTTTCTTGTAAGTCCTATTAGAGCACCTACAATTGCAGATATTACAAGCTTGGCCAACAGCGTTGTGTCAATTAAGTACATTATTATCTCCTGTGTTTTAAATAGTCAAAAATCCTAATCCGTTTGGGTATTTAAATACTCCTCTTATGATATCAATATTGTTTTTGGGGTCGTGGGCTAACCTGGTAGACTGGAGCCTTCGGGTCGCCAAGCGACCTTTAGGTCGCAAAGGCTTTGCGAGCAAAGCGAGCAAAAAGCCATTTTTGCTAGTGCGAATAAGGCTCTGATCTGAGTTCAAATCTCAGCGACCCCATACCAACATTAATTTACTTCGCTTCCTGTGCTTCCGGTCGCGAGTAAATTGGCTGATCAAATCTCAATGAGTTATGTTGCGATTCCTGCCTTTCTCTTCTTTTATCTGTGTTTCTATTTCTCCATATGTTTCTCGCCAGTTTTTTTCTATTTCTACTATTGTAAATTCCAACGTTCTTATGAAGAGATCTATAAATTGATTGTAGTTGTCTAAGTTGTCTCCTTCTGTGTTAAAATGGAGGTCTATTTTTCCGTTCAGGTTTGGGTGTACTGTTTGACTCAAGTTATTTTCCATAAACAGCAGAAATGTGCATGTTTTCTTATCTGTCTCAAAATTTTTAGCTAGCTGTTTGAGTGTTAATCTCAAGCTTACGAACTGTTTTCTTATCTTTTCCTGTAATCTAATGTCGTTTATTTCTGAAATTTTTACCCTGTCCGTCAAAATTAAAAGGGTCTCGACTTTTTTGGGACTGATTTTAATCTCTCTTAAACTCGCTCCATGTTCCACTAATGTTCTGAGTATTGAATTGCATGCATGAATACGTCCATTTGTTAAGAGTAAGTAAATGTCTCGTATGCACATATCAATTGAACTACGACAAATGATCCAATAAGTCAAAATTAACCTCTGATTAGCTGTTTTATTTCTAATTTCCCCATTATTTTTGATTGATATTGTCCAATTAACGTATGACAAATATTCTTGGTCTATTTGCTCTAATTTTTTGTAGTATGCTGCTATTTTATCTTCTAGTTCTTTCAGTTTGTTTTTATCAACGTTCTCTTCAAAACTCTCTCTACTTTTTTCTATTTCGGTCAGAATCCTATCAATTGTCATTTCCTTCTTTCTCTGTTTCTACTTAAAACTGCCTCTGTCTCAATCGAATACGCATATAAACTTTCCAGTTTAGCTTATATTCAGGTTTATATGGATGTAAAACAAGGCTGGGTCTATCTTTACTATGTCTTTGATATTGCTAATGAAATTCGACTCGAAAAACTTGAAAAAGTCTTCGGTAAGCGGCCTGTAGAGTCTCAATTTACCTACAAACGAATAACTCCAAATCACGTTTCCTATTCCCAACCCCCTCTTTCAATAAAACTGGGAACTCGTCAAAAGGATTTAGGCGACGGGGTTAAACTTAATTTCCGTATTTCTGCAAAGTTCTATGATTTTGGTGCTGTTAGTTTTAAGTTGTCCTTCCCTTTTTCAGGAACCTTTGCTGAACTAACAAAAATCAGTGCACGAATAAATGGCAATTCCGACCTCGAAAAAGACATTCGACACGAGCTCGAACGAATAAAGGCAGAAATTCAGGATGTGCTTGTAGGGCCCGCTCCAAATACTCTTTATGAGGACTATATCGTATTCCACATTCAGACTCTTGAGAAGCCTGCTCCTGCACTTGATTTCGTTACGCAAAATGCAAATGCTCTTGCCAAGATCATCAGGTCTGACTCTGGGGAACTTAGCGACTCCCTTGTAAAGGAAACTCTTCGAAATTCGCTTTCTTACTACGTTGACGATCTTGTAATTCTGGACTGGAGCGCGGCACTTATTTTGGACCCATTTGAAATCACAGATACCCTCGAAATCATTGAATTTGCAACTATTGAGGCTCTTGAATTAAGAGTTTATGATTCTGTTTTGGAATCCGAGCTGGAAAAAACATATGCATCTATTGATAAGGTCAACTCTCAGCCTTGGTTCATTTTGGCGATCGAGCCTTTCTCTCCAGTTCTTATGCGTCTTGAAGCCACCAGAATGGATGTCGTAGAGATAATCGATAAGGTTGAAAATACCCTAAAGCTCGTAGGTGATCCATATCCGGTGCGTGTCTATCGTTCTGCTGCCGAGAGTTTTAGAATTAAAGAATGGAAATCGAATGTTAAGGACAAGCTTGATACGATGGAAGAATTTTACGATACATTAGTTGGCCGAATCCAGACAAATCGACTTCTTCTCCTGGAATTTTTCATGCTTCTTATCTTCCTTGTTGAATTTGTGCTATTGCTGTTGCCCGTACTGGGTGTTAAATGATGCTGTGCAATTCTGCTTCAGGACCTAACCCTATTTCTCTTAAATTTGTCACTGGTTCTGCTCTCAAAAAACCCGACTGGCTCAAAATTCGTTTTGAATCAAACTCCAACTCGTATCACATCGCCAATCTTGGTAAAACTTACAATCTACATTCGGTTTGTCAGAGTGCTCACTGCCCCAACCGCAGCGAGTGCTGGTCTGGCGGGACTGCGAGCTTCATGATTATGGGTGAAGAGTGCACTCGCGGTTGTCGATTCTGCGCAGTAAAAACAAATCTTGCACCAAAACCTCTCGATCCAAGCGAGCCGGAAAATCTTGCAACTGCTATTGCAACTCTGAATCTTCGCTATGCTGTCGTGACCTCTGTAGCTCGTGATGATCTAATCGATGAGGGCTCAAATCATTTTGCCTCTTGCATTCGTGCACTTAAGCGAAAGCAGCCCTCTCTTCTAGTCGAAGTTCTGGTTCCTGATTTTAAGGCAAAGCGTAACCTTCTTCAAAACATAATCGATGCCCGGCCTGATGTCATTTCCCATAATCTCGAGACTGTTGAGCGTCTTACTCCCTTCGTTCGTGATCTTCGTGCCAAATATCGACAATCTCTTGAGGTTCTGCGTCTCTATCTGGAACTTTCAGGTGGCAAGATCATTACAAAGTCCGGACTGATGGTTGGTCTTGGTGAATCTGAATCGGAGGTTCATCAGACAATGGTTGATCTTCGCGATGTTGGAGTTGAAATTTTGACCGTTGGCCAATATCTCCAGCCAACTTCTACGGCTCGTCACCTTCCTGTCAAGGAGTATGTTCATCCAGATCAATTCAAAAAATATGAAAAATTAGGTTATGATTTGGGTTTCAAATATGTTGCCAGCGGACCTTTTGTTCGCAGTTCATACAAGGCAGCCGAACCATTTATACAGAAGATTTTGGAAAGTCGGATTTAGATTTTTATCGGCCCTTTATCGCGTTCTGTTGTTTCCCTTCAAGTATTCAGTTAACTGTCTTTTTAATTCATGTTCTACCTGTTTCAAATCTGCGACTGTTTTAGCCATTTCTATTCTTTGAGATGCCTCTTCTACCAGTTCATGGCATCTTGTGAATGTTTCAAGACTTTTTGCAATCGTTATCCGGTCCGACTCTTTGGTGGGGTGAGTGTTTCTCTCTTCCCACGCTCTGAAATGCTCATCGACAAGTTTGACCAACCTATCTTGCAGTTCAAATTTTATTGCAATTTTTCCGTCCCTGTCTTCTGGTAGCCCATCGTAATAATTTGGATAGTCTACTATAATTACTATCTTGTCATCTGCCGGCTGTGCCATCGATTTATGATTGAATCCCCTTAGTACCAGATATGGTTTTGGATATCCTTCAAGGTTCCGGACGAGTTCTGCATCGCGCGCCAAATTCAATCTAGTAAATGCGCCTTCCTTCTCCTTTATTGCTTTTTCTAGATCTACTGCTGATGCGGAGCAATCGATCTCGATGCATGCAGCATCATAGAATTTAATTATCCAGTCGATTTCCAAATTAAAAATTTCTCTTGTAACTGGTTCATAGGTATAATCTACTCTTTCTATCCCTGCTTCTCTTAAAAGACCCATTAAAATTTTTTCATCTCTTGATATTGCGAGTTCATGCCAAAGTGTCTTACGCGTGCCTCCTACATAAGCTTCCACTTCTTTAGCCCCCATTTCTCTTCCTTCTTCAAACATACTCCAAAGTTTTTCTCTCATCCGAGCTCTTCCTTCTGGTTTTTTATTTAGTTTGGGATGAACTGCCTGAAGCACCAATTTTCTTTCTTCTGGGGTTATGGAGAGCATGTCCATAGATATACTTGCAACTCCATCCAAGAGTGGGCGCGCATTTCTTACGAATGCTGCGGGTGCAGGTGCATGTGGGTGAAAATAATATCTTTTTTCTTTTAACTGGGTCATTTCAGTTCATTTCTCTTTTGTTATAATTAGTTTATATTTATATTAGTTCATCACGTTCTGACCTGTTATCAGATAAAATGATTTATTAAACTACTCTCGGTTATCCCCACTGATTCATATGCCAATTACCAAAGCCTTCGAAGGTAAAATCGATTATGTTCAGATACTTGACAAGGATGGTAACATAGATCAAACTCTCGATCCAAAACTGCCAGACGAACTTTTAGATAAATTGTATCGTTTTATGGTTCTCGCCCGAACTTGGGATAAGAAATGTCTCGCTCTACAGCGAACTGGTCGAATGTATACTTATGCCCCCCTTGAAGGTCAGGAGGCCATCATTGTAGGTGCGGCTCTTGCGCTTAACAAAGAGGATTGGATTTTTCCAACCTATCGGGAATCCTTCCTCTATCACATTCGTGGTGCAGAGCTCTGGAAAATAAATTTGGGTTGGATGGGTATGGAAGACGGCCTTAAATTAGATAAGTCCATGCACTGCTTTCCTCTGGCAATTCCAATTGCAACTCAATTTCCGCACTCAGTTGGTGCGGCGTATGCTCTTAAGCAAAAAGGCATTAAGGCAGCCACTCTCTCCTTTGGCGGAGATGGCAGTACGAGCGAGGGCGATTTCCATGATGCCCTTAATTTTGCAGGTGTTCTAAACACTCCATCTGTTTTCCTTGTTTCAAATAACGGCTTTGCAATTTCTGTTCCCAGAAAATGGCAGACCAAATCCGAGACTATTGCCCAGAAGGCATTGGCCTATGGCATCAAGGGAGTCCAGATCGATGGCAATGATGTCTTATGCGTTTATTCGACAATCAAGCGTGCGCTTGATATGGCCCGGGATGGAAAAGGTCAGATGCTTATTGAAGCAGTTACTTATCGTATGGGACCTCATACTACTGCGGACGATCCAAAGAAATATCGCAATGAGGAAGAGGTTGCATATTGGCGCGAACGAGATCCGATCAAGCGTTTTCAACTTTACCTAAAGGGACGCGGTCTTTGGAGTATGGAATACGAGCAGCGCATCCTTGAGGAATCCTCAAAATTAGTCGAGGATGCAGTTGCTAAATCTGAGGCATATCAGCCTGATCCAAAAGAAATTTTCCGATATGTCTTTGCCAATATGACTCCCGATCTGGAGGAGCAAATGCAACAATGCTTCGAGAAAAAGTAGGTGATTTTCATGCGTATCAATATGGTTGAAGCGATAAATTCTGCCCTTGTGCAGGAAATGGAACGAGACAAAGACATCGTTGTTATGGGCGAAGATGTCGGTGTCGATGGCGGTGTTTTTAGGGTAACTGATGGTCTTTATTCCAAATTCGGCCGCGAGCGGGTTATCGATACGCCTCTTTCTGAAGCCGGTATAATCGGCGTTGCAACTGGCATGGCTGCGCTGGGCCTCAGGCCCGTTCCAGAGATCCAATTTCAGGGCTTCGAATATGTTGCATATCATCATTTTGCTCAGCATATTGCCCGATTGCGCAATCGGACTCGCGGCTCAGTAACTGTTCCGATGGTAGTTCGTCTTCCCTATAGTGGCGGAATCAAAGCTCTCGAGCACCACAGCGAAAGTCTTGAAACTATTTATCTTCATGTTCCGGGTCTTAAGGTCGTTGCGCCTTCTTCGCCATCTGAGGCAAAAGGTCTTCTGGCCGCGGCGCTAGTTGATCCGGATCCGGTTCTTTATTTCGAACCAAAACGACTCTATCGCGCATTTAAGGAAGAAGTCTCTGAGGAAAGATACGAAATTCCAATTGGCAAGGCCAATGTTCTCAAAGAAGGTAATGATGTTACGCTGATTACCTGGGGCGCATATACGCACGTTTGCAAGGATGTCGTTCCTGAAGCCGAAAAACAAGGTGTTTCGATCGAACACATCGATTTGCGAAGTCTCTCTCCTTGTGATTGGCCTGCCATACTCAAATCCGTCCAAAAAACCGGTCGTTGTGTTGTTGTTCATGAGGCTGTTAAGACTCTTGGTTTTGGTGCTGAGATTTCAGCTCGTATTATGGAAAAAGCATTCCTGTCTCTGGAAGCTCCAGTTAATCGAATTACTGCGTGGGACATAACCATCCCATATCCAAAAATGGAAGACTACTATTTCCCTGACAAGAAACGGATCCTATCTGGTATTTTGGAGACTGCCAGATATTAACTTTGCGTGAGGTTTTATTATGGTCAAAGAATTTATTTTTCCCGATGTCGGTGAAGGCATTCATGAAGGCAAGATCGTCAAATGGCATGCAAAAGTTGGCGATCAGGTAAAAGCGGATGTTACTATTGTCGAAGTCGAAACTGACAAAGCGATCGTTGAACTTCCCTCTCCTGCAACTGGAACTGTTCTTAAGATTAATCATGCTGAGGGTGAAACCGTCAAGGTTGGCGAAGTTTTGGTTGTGATTGGTTCGCCTGGTGAGTCTATTTCTACTTCAGGTCCCTCGGATTTGTCATCTTCAGTTGCTCGACCAAGCGCTGCTCAACAATCCCCTGTCGATCTGGCTTTCAAAGAACCTGATTCTTCTGTAGCACAAAAACAAATATCTGCGCCATTTAGTGTTCCTCGAGAGGAAACAAAGCCTCCAATGCCCGGTTCCACACAGACGGGTCCCATTGCATCTGCTCCTCTTTTTGCAAGTACTACTGAAATTTCCACTGTTGGCATTGTTCTTCCGGGCCAGATTTTAGCAACTCCCTCGACCAGAAAACTCGCCAGGGATTTAGGTTTAGATATCTCAAAAGTCAGGGGTACTGGGCCTGCGGGACGAATTACGGCTGAAGATGTTCGTTCTGTGGCTTCCGGTTCTGCTCCTTCGACACCCTCTGCGATCTCCAGTTCATCGGCCCTAGAGCAAACCCGGCCTGCCATGTCTTCTGTATCCGTTTCTGTTTCAGGTTCGGATCAGAGAATTCCTCTTTCGGGAATCCGCAAGGTCATATCCGATCGGATGGTCTACTCAAAAACACACATTCCCCACGCGTGCGGAATGGATTTTGCAGATGTTACTTCTTTAGTCGATTTTCGGGAACATGAGAAAAAAACTCTGGAAGCTCGCGGGATCAAACTTACCTACCTGCCATTTGTTGTCAAGGCGTGTGCGCTTGCTCTACGAAAATTCCCTTATCTAAACTCCAGCTTCGATGAGCAAAAACAGGAGATCGTTATTCGAAAAGACATTAACATTGGAATCGCTGTTGACACTTCAGAGGGACTAATCGTTCCGAACATAAAGAATGCCGATCAAAAATCTATCCTCCAG
This sequence comes from Microcaldota archaeon, assembly GCA_016212525.1. Lineage (GTDB taxonomy): Archaea > Micrarchaeota > Micrarchaeia > Anstonellales > Bilamarchaeaceae > Bilamarchaeum. The sequence continues at coordinate 231,302 of JACRGD010000005.1, forward strand.
ATCGCCTGGGAGATCGAACATCTCGCCTCTCTTGCACGCGAGCGAAAACTCAAAGTCGAAGATATGCGAAACGGTACCTTTACTCTAACCAACATCGGAAGCGTAGGTGGCTTCTTCTCAACTCCGATAATCAATCCCCCTGAAGTCGGAATCATGGGTGTTCATCGCATTAAGGACATGGCATTGGTGGTCGATGGAAAGGTCGAGCCAAGAAAAGTTCTTGGTCTTTCGCTCTGTTTCGATCATCGGGTTGTCGATGGTGCAATGGCGACTCTATTTATGAATGAAGTCAAGCAATACCTGGAAGATCCGGCATTGATGCTTCTTAGTATGGTTTAGGTGTTTGTCATGGTTATGGGTCAACTTAGTACAGAAACAGATCTTGTAATAATTGGCGCCGGACCAGGCGGTTACACTGCAGCAATCCGGGCCGCTCAGCTTGGTCTTGATGTCCTTCTGGTCGAAAAAAACTACTTTGGCGGAACCTGCACTAATGTCGGTTGCATTCCTTCTAAAGCAATGATCCATGCTGCCGATGTCAAGTTTGAAGCAGAATCTGACTGGGCAAAAGAAATGGGTATTGACGCTAAAATCGCTCTCAATTTCGCTCAGACTAAAAAATGGCGCGACAACGTGGTTCTCGAGTTGCGAAAAGGCATCGAAACCCTCTGCAAACTCCGTGGTGTGGATACTCTAAAGGGTGAGGCTTTTTTTACTTCTTCAAACACTCTTTCCGTGGAAACTGAAACGGGAATTCGTGCCGTAACTTTCAAAAAGGCAATAATTGCAACCGGTACAAAAATCAAAGCTATTCCTAATCTTCCTTATGATCACCAAAAAATTATTTCTTCTGATGATGTTTTCTCTCTAACCGAACTTCCAAAGAATCTTATTGTTGTTGGTGGCGGCTACATTGCAGTTGAGATGGCAAATCTTTTCATGAAGTTAGGTTCAAATGTGACTCTTATTCATCGCGGCGACCGATTACTTAAGACTATGGAACCAGAAATAACCGAAATCCTTCATCGTATGATGTCTGAATATGGCACTTCAATGCTACTAAATAGTGAAATTACTAAAACCGATGGCAACATTGCCTACGTTCGAACTCCCGAGGGCGAAAAAAAGATCGAATTTGATAAAATTCTGGTTGCTGCAGGGCGCTCCCCCAATCTTGCGAATCTGAATCTTGACAAAACAAAAGTTACTCTTAATTCTGATGGGCTAATTACTGTCAATAAGTCCATGCAAACTACCGACGAAAATATTTTTGCAATCGGTGACATTGTTCCAGGACCTCAACTCGCCCATAAGGCATTTAAGGAAGGTAAAGTTGCTGCAGAGGCGATCTCGGGCTTAAAGAGCGAATTTGATACTCTTGCGATCCCGATGGTTGTCTTTTCCGATCCTGAAATCGCAGTTGTTGGTCTTTCCGAAAAAGAAGCTATTGATCGAGGCTACAAAGTTAAGGTCGGTAAAATGCCCTTTTCTGCCTCAGGTAAGGCCCGCTCGATAAACAAAACTGATGGTTTTGTAAAAATTGTTTCAACCTCTGAGGGAGTAATCCTAGGTGTCCATATTGTTGGTTATGGTGCTGGAAATCTTATTGGAGAAGGAACACTGGCAATCGAAATGGCGGCTCTTCTTGAAGATCTAGCTGCTACGATACATCCACATCCGACCCTTCCCGAAGCGCTCGGCGAGGCGGCTGAAGATGCTCTTGGTACTGTTATTCACCTATACCGTGGCAAAAAATAGTCTGTCTTTCTGTGTAAGTCAAATCTTCTGCCTTAATTCGATCATTCCTAAGGGCCGACTGGTTGGCTGGATTTACTTGGGATTTGGGGAGGTCCCAATTCGCTTTTGGGTTTAATTAAATAAAAAAATATTTTTGTTTCTATTTGCTCTCGTTATATTGACAGCCTGATCTCTGGGCCAATTCTTTGAAGCTAACCTCGCCCTCTACTCGTTCGCCGTTTGCGAACTCCCAGGTTGGATATCCTACGATTCCTGCTGCTTTGCATTGTGCTGTTTCTGAATTTCCATCCGGTTCGGAGCATTCGACATACTTGATCTTGGACCAAGAATCACCAAAGCTTTTCTTTTGGGCATTGCAGTGCGGACACCAGAAAGCTCCATACATAGTGGTATTTTTCTCTCCTAGACATATGGCGAGTGCCTCTATCTTTTCTTTGTTTGGTGCAGGTGCTGCTGTAAAATATGCATATGCCATTACTGCCAATATGACTACTGCTGCGATTATGATTGCCTTGTTGTCTATTTTCATGTAATCACGGTTCAATTACTACTTTCATGCCCTCTCGTTTAATTAGCGTTTCAAATCCTTTTTCTATATCTGTTAATTTAAACTTGTGGGTTACTAGTTTTTTAAGGTCTATTTTGCCCGAACTAAGCAACGATTTGGCAGTATACCACGTATCGAACATCTTACGTCCATTGATTCCGCTTAATTTTATTCCTTTGAAGACTATCTGAGTCATATCTACTTCAAATGGTTTTGGAAATACTCCCAATATTGATGCTCTCCCCCCTGCTCGCAAGGTTTGGATTCCCATATTGAACGCTTCGGAAGTTCCAGCCATCTCTAAAAATACGTCTGCTCCTCTGCCATCCGTCTCAGACATTATCGTTTTTTTCACGTCTTTTTCTTTGGACGTATCAACTATTACATCAGCTCCAAAATCTTTTGCGAATTTGAGTCTTAACTCGTGTCTATCTATTGCGATGATTTTTGCTGCTCCTGCTGCTTTGCATAGGCCCACCGCACAGACTCCAATCGGACCCATCCCAAAGATCGTTACTGTTTTGCCTGCTATTTCGCCATCAAATACGGTGTGAACCGCATTTCCCAGTGGCTCCTGTGCAGTTGCAACCCAATGCGGAATTTTTTTGTCATTTTTCCACGCATTTCTATATGGCAATGCAACGTACTCTGCGAATGTTCCGTTGGTATCTACTCCCAGTATTTTCACATTTTCACAAATGTGTTCATTTCCTGTCCTGCACTGAAAGCAATATCCACAAGATATATGGGTTTCTGCAGAAACATGATCTCCCATTACTAGCCCATTCGTGTTCTTCCCCACTTCAACTATTTCTCCGGACATCTCATGTCCGAATATATATGGTATGTTCTTTCCTATCCTTTTTTGGGCCCACTCATCCCATTTGTAAATGTGCATATCTGTACCGCAAATTGATGTTGCCTTGACTTTTACGAGTACTTGATCTTCCTTTATTTTTGGAACCTGGGTTTCTCTTATTTCAAGACCTTCTTCGGGCTGTGTTTTCCAGACTGCTTTCATTTGTATCGCTCTCCATGCCTGTTATTCTTTTCTATTTCTTTTCTATTTGATTAGGTTGATCGATTAATGATGCTCTGATCTGTAGTTGCTTTGTTAACTATTAAAGCCTATCTGAACTATTTTTCTATATGCGTATTGTTTACAAAAGTGTTACATATTCCATCTTGGCATTTGGATCTTTAGTTCTCGTTTCTTTTCTCTGGAAAAGCCCCTTTCTATTAACTCTCTTGCTTCTTTTTACTGCTTCCCTTATGATCGTAGTTTCCAAGAATCTCGAAGATATCCTGCTTTTTATTGTCGGGGGTATGTTTGGAGTTGTCTCCGAGGCATTTGCAATTTCCCAGGGCGCTTGGTCATATCCACTTCCGTTCGCTTTTGGAGTTCCTTTGTGGTTATTTTGTATCTGGGGAATCGCGGCACTTTATATTAACAAACTCTACAAGGGTATTTGCGAATTTGGTTTTAAGCGAAAGTTACCCTCGAGTTAATGTTCTAAAGTATTCTGGTTCAGTTGTGTTACGTTTTTTATCGTAATTTTATTTTCTTATACCCTATATTTTAATTCTTGTTCATTTTAGTTCCTCTAGTGACCTTTTATGAACGACAAACTTGAGCAAGAACTTAAATCCGAATTGGCCCAGCTGGAATCCCAGAATCTTCTCTGGAAACCCCGAACTCTTAATGGTCCATCGTGTGTCCGGGCGAAAATCGAAGGAAAAGATGTTGTGATGCTTTGTTCCAACAATTATTTGGGTCTTGCGAATCATCGTTCTTTAAGAAAAGCAGCCCTATCGGCCATCAAATCACACGGTGCCGGTAGTGGTTCTGTCCGTCCGATTGCCGGGACAATGGACCTTCATCTTCGTTTGGAAGAACTTATTGCAAAATTCAAGCACACCGAAGCTGCACTATATTACAATTCCGGTTTTACTGCAAATAGTGGTGCTTTACCTGCTCTTTTGCGCGAGGGTGATATAGTTATTTCTGATGAACTAAATCACGGTTCTATCATTGATGGTCTACGACTGACCAAAGCCGAACGTCAGGTCTATTCTCATAATGACATGAGTGCATTGGAAACAAAACTCAAAGAAGCATCTGCTAAAAACCCCAAGCGAATTTTGATTGTTACTGATGGTGTTTTCTCGATGGATGGTGATATCGCGCCTCTGGATCAGATCGTCAAACTATCTGAACAATATGGTGCAATTACCTATGTGGATGATGCTCACGGTGATGGTGTTCTTGGCGATCATGGTCGGGGAATAGTTAGTCACTTCAAACTCGAGGGTCGAGTCGATTTTGAAATGGGAACCTTCTCTAAGGCATTTGGAACTATGGGTGGTTTAATTGCAACCAGCAAAGTTGCACGAGAATATCTTCTAAACAAATCCCGAACCTGGCTACTGACCGGGTCCCATGGCCCGGCAACTGTTGCGGCATCTATTGCTGCATTGGAACTTCTCGAAAAAGATGATCGGTTAGTTCAAAAACTCTGGAAGAATACCAAATACTACAAAAAACAGCTCAAATCACTGGGCTTCGATCTGGGAAAGAGTGAAACTCCAATAACCCCGATCATGACTTACGACTCGGCTAAAGCCCAGCAAATGAGTAAACTTCTCTTTGATGAAGGAGTCTATGCACTACCAATCGTTTTCCCGATGGTTGCCAAAGACAAAGCACGCATCCGAACCATGATCACTGCTGAACATAAGCGCGAAGACCTCGATTTCGCAATTGAAAAAATCGAAAAAGTTGGTCGTACTTTGGGTCTTATCTCATAATTTACGTTTTTAATCTTTCCTTATTTATTTTTTATCTCAGCTTATTCCATTCGTTGCTCTGATATTTTGTTCTTACTAACTCTTGCGTTCTGTTTATCTCATCTTTTGTGAGTCCATCAAATTCAATCTCCTTTTCATTTGTAAATCCTTTTAGGAGTGCTCTATATAGCTCATCTTTCGAGATTGGTTTTTGCTGATAAACCGAAGTAACTCTTTCCTTTACCGTCGCAATCATCTTATCCTTAATTTTCTCATCTGAAACCCTCAGAACAGAAAACATTTTCTCAACGTCAACTTTATGAAGAATTGTTCCATGCTGTAACAAAACTCCATTTCTTCTTGTTTGTGCATTTCCAGAAATTTTCCTCCCCTTTACTACTATGTCATTTATTGGCTTGAACTCGGATTCAATTCCCAAATCCTTAAGCGCGTCGATGATCCATCCACAAATTACTTTATATGATGCAATTATGTCTTTTGGAAATTCAGATTCGTTTGCGATTATGCTATAAGTTATTTCTCCTTCGTTATCATGATAAACAGCCCCGCCTCCTGTTCTTCGCCTTACGATTCCCACTTCCATCTGGGTGCATTTTTTCACGTCTACTTCCTTCTCAAGTATCTGAAAATATCCGATTGAAACTGAGCTTGGTTTCCAGCCGTAAAATCTTATTGTTGGTTTTTGTCCTTTTTTTACGGCTTCGCTTATTGCCTCATCTATCGCCATGTTCGTTGCAGCATCATTTTCAGTGTATTCTATTATTCTCCATTTCATTGGATCAGCCCGTTAATTTCTTTATGAGTCTTGCAAAATCAGCTGGCTTTACCCCAAGATATTCGGTTTTTTGACTTTCCCTGGCTATTAATTCCTCTATCTCCTTCTCAGACTTATCAGTTATCTTTACTCCAACTAAACTTTGTTCTATTTTATCTATTGATTCTTCGGGATGAATAAAAAAATCACCACTTATTATTATCTTGGTTATTTTTCCATTTTCGGATTCCATGTCAATGCATACTAATTTTCCGTTTTCTATTTTTTCCTCAATTCGCTTCATGTTCTCTTCCCTCTGCTAAAATATAATAAATATTTGGTTATACTTTTATGTTCGTGGAAGAAATAATTATTGATGGGAAAAAATATCTGGTCCATACTTATTTTTCAAATAATCGTTCTGCAAGAATTACTCTTAGAGAGGGAAATGTTCTCAATGTCTCTCTCCCCACTCGCTGGCCTAAGACTGAGCAGATTCGTATCTCTCAAAATCTCATATCTCGTGCCATAAAATCAATTTCTGCTGGTAAATGGTGTGTTCCTCTCTCCAAGAACACTCTTTTGACTTCCGGTTCTTCTTTTTCTTTTTTTGGCTATGGTCGTTTGCGTGTTTTTTTTGTTTTAGCCTCTTCTGATGAGGTTCTATCTAATTCAGATTCCTTAACTGTTCATTCCTCTTGTTCTGACCCAAGTCAATTTACTCAACACTGCAACTCCCTTCTTAAGCTCAAACTTCTTGATTTGGCTCTACCTAAAATTCGAGATCGTATTGAGTATTTTAACTCTTCTTTTTTTAAGACAAAAATTTCAAAAATTTCAATTCGTGATAATTCTGGTATTTGGGGCAGCTGTTCAGCCAAATCAAAAATCTCTCTTAATTATAAACTTCTCTTTTTACCATCCGAAATTGTTGACTATGTAATTGTTCACGAACTGGCACACACACAGTTCTCTTCTCACGGGCCGCGATTTTGGTCTTTAGTCAAGTCTGTGATGCCTGACTATGAAAACCGAAAACGATGGTTAAAACTACACGGCTCGAATGAAATTGCACTTCTTCGCTCCTGTTAATTCATACGGGATTCTTTTTTTGTCTCATCTATCAACAACGCATTTAAATGTTATGTGGTTAATCGATCTGATGTCCTCTCAAAAATTAGGTATTTTCACTCTGGTTTTATTCTGCTTTTTGTCACTTTCTTTTTCAATTAATCTTTCCCAGTACCTTTATTCAAATGAGAGGCCGAGCCAGCTTGTTTATACTAATTTTACCTATTTGGATGAAAATTTTTCCATTGTTTCGATCGGTTCAAACAATCTGTTTCTGTTGTCTTCAGATAATTTGACTCTAAATTCGTCCAAAATTGATGAGGCTCTTAAAAATTACTATTTCAAAAATTACTATCCTTCTGATTCCGATCTCTCTGATCTTCGAAATCTTATAATTGCCTTTAATCGAAGTAGAAATGATGGTGGGGAAGGGTACCTTGCCGGGAAAGAAGAGTATGTTTGTCGTGACGACGTTCTGGTCTCCAATGGAAAAGTCAAAGTTCTTGGAACTCCTCTTCGTTGCACTGATAACACCTCGTGCATTCGAATTTCTCAAATGCTGTTTGGTGTTTGGTCGGAATCGGGATTGCAGCTTGGCTCCCCCCAATTTATCTATAATAATTTGGTCGAATTCACTCCCTATTCTATCAAAATGGACGATGCTTTGGGTTTAATGCTTGGGCGACTGGATTCTTTATCTGAAAATAACGTGTATGATAATCTTGAGTTTATACGTAATACTTCAGATAATCTGACTCTTTATTCCGCAAAGGTCGAATCTACTTTATTTAGAAGTCCTCGACTTAGTGATCCTGCTGATCGTTCTGCCTGTTATGGTGCGTGTTTTGGTGTCTGTCCTCCTATGGATCTTAATCAGTCTCTTATTGTTCTTATTAAAAAGTCCGCTTCTAATCTCTCAAACAAATCACGTCCCATTCAACAATATCGCTCCGTTTCTTCCACATTATTCCAAAATACTTTGGCTCGTATCTCGTTTAATCACAATGAAACTACTGCAAAGGTTTATCTCGACATTTACCAGTCTCTAAATCAAAGCATTCGGAGCTCAGTTGCTCTTGGTACTGCCGCATCATCGGTTGTTTCAAACAGCACCCTTTCTTCAAAGTTAGATCGTATGCTCTACCTTAACCGTACTGTTCTTTCACAAATCGCTCTGAGGAATTTCTCAAATTTGGATTTGTATCTTCCTGAAATTCGTGAATTGTCAAAATCAATCTCAAATGATTCTACCAATCTGCTTTCACAGTATAATTCTACTTTGACTCGAATGAATGAGGCCAACAGGTTGCTTCTTTTACTAGAATCTCGAGATACCGATCCTGTTCTTTCACTTCAGTCAAACTCAATAAAAAATCGTACTCTGAGCCTCAATAACAATTTCCGTTCAGGTCTTGCATCTGCGCAGCTTACCTATCTCGGTCAACAATATACTGAGATAATAAATGAGTCTAGTGTCTTATTGGCCACTGATACTCAGGTTCCCGTCTCTGGCTTCGCTTCTGCGTTTAGGTCCTTTACTAAAAATGTTAATTATCAACTCGCAAATGCCATAAAAATTATTCCAAACCTTTCTACGGTCGACTTTATTGCCAACCATAATTACTACTTTGGTTTATTGAGTTTCTCAGTATTCCTTTGTATCTCCAGTCTATTATTTTTGATATTCTTTTATTTAGGGTCTTCAGTCAAACAACAGTTATCTCCCCTTCGAAGGATATTTTTCTTCTCCTTTTTTTCCATACTTGCATTGGTCTGTGTTTTTAGTGTTTTGTTTTACTCGTTTTTACAGAAGACTTCCTTCGATGCCACTCTCCCTGAATACGCGGCTGATTTCAATCGGTTTAATTCAACTTCTATTGTTCTTGATCTTAGAAATACTTCTGACTCACAATCCTTGGCACTCCAAAACTGTGCTTCTTCTTTGGCTGCATCTATCGGGTTAAAGAACAAATCTACTTCTACCTACTTGTTTGGTTCCAGTTCGTGCACTGTTGCTGATAGCAATCTCAATTATTCATTATCAAATTCCGCTTGTGTTCGCTCATTAGCAAATAAGTCTTCAGTTATCTATCTCTCGTCCTCACCCTCTTCAGTTCTGCCTGTCTTCTATATTGGTTATCAAAACCGGCTGCAACTTTCTGCTACCGAAAACTACTTTAGAACATGCCCTATATCATCTATCTTTGAGTGATTTCATGGATTCTCTGAAAAAATATCTTGTGATTTTTTTTGGTATTTGCGTTTTACTCTTTACGATCTACTATCTTTCTGTTTTTCTTAAACGTGATTTTAGTCCGGGTAAGGAAGTTGATCCAGATACTTTTAAGGAAATTTTTCGTACTAGTAAGGACATTGTTATTTTGATGGATGTTCGTTCTGTTTCAGATGACCAACTCAGAAGAAACATTCTGCAATGTGGAGTTGATTTTGCAGGAAGCAGTGGTTTTGCTGATAAAAACGTTACTTATCTTTCTGCTTCTGATGATGGTTGTATCTCTCCTAGCGGTTCCCACCCCTCTTCGTTCTGTTACGATTCTCTTACTGATGTTCTGACTATTGACATCGTGAGTGGTTCATCTACTCATTATTATGCAAATGGCATGGTTGTAGGGGTTAATGGAAATTACACTCTAAGTTCCTGTTCCATAAAGAGATCGTAATCTTTTTATCTTTATTTTGCTTTTTTGGATCTGTTTTTGTCCGACTGTGGCTCTGATTTAACTTTAAATTATTGCCTTGTTTTGTATCTTAGTAGTGCACCTATGCCTCCAAAACCTGTTAAAAACTGATTTCCTTCAACGGTGTTTGTCGATATCATTTCTATTGGTATTTCTGCCTGGTGTGCCAAATTTGACAAATCATCGAGCAAAAGTTCCTCACTGGTTATTTTGCTCGTTCCATTGCAGTTTTTGCACGTTATGCTTCCCTCAGGTTTCTCTCTAGAAACTTTTTCATCGGTCGTTCCGCATTGTGTGCAGGTATATTTGCCTACTTTGTGTGTAAGTCCTTCAGAAATAAGTATTTTTTCGGCCTGTCGTGTAAGTATTGCATTTCTGACTTCTTTGTCTCCGTATGTAGCAAGTCCATCACTTACGACCTCTTTTATGAATCGATCTACTAATATCTTCTCTTTTACTGCCTCTTGTTGTAGTAATATTCCTTCACTTTTAGCAAGGACCTCTCTAACTCCATAATCATCAGTATATCCTGTGTCTACTACTCCCATGATTTTGATTTGGTAGTTGAATGGAGACATTTTTATGAAAAATTCCTTTGTAGGTCCTGGTCCTCCAACTACGACTCCTTTCACTCGATTCAGAAGTCCTTCGTCCATTGCTTCTCCGACTTTTTTGTAGTAGTACTCTATCTCTTCTTCTATTATTCTTTGATATCTTCTCTGACTTTGTCCTCCCTTATTTATCTTTGCATGAGCCTGGGACTGTAATTTCTTAACTACGCTGATATTTGTTCCTCGCACTATTGCGATCGTTGCTTCTCTACCATCCAAGACTACTATGCCATAACTATCCGTTACTTCAGATAGTCCTTGAAGGGGTTCTAAGAAAAATTTGCTATCGCATCTATATGCTCCTATATTCAATTTTTCCGGCGGTTCAAGTGAAAACAATTCGATGTCTGTTTTTGCTGGGTTGTCCGATACGTTTCCACAAAAAACAGCCAATCCATTTTCCGGTGTTTTTTTGAATAATTTCAGGTGATTAATTATGCGATCTAATGCTCCTATTACATTTGTTCTTGTGCTTTTTGATTTAATATTGCTGGCCTGGCTCATTTCCTCTCTTAATCTATTTCCCATTTCATGTACTGGTGAACCTGCAGGGATGTAAACGGTTACTAATTCAGTACCGCTTCCTCGAAGCGCTTCTAATTTTCGTAACTCCTTTTTTAGTAAATACATTTTTTCTGAATCTGCCATTTTTATTACACCGATTTAATTCTTTATCTGATTCTCTATTCCTTTTTATTCAATATCTTGTTCGTCGATCTCTTAATCTGTTGTTAATATTTAATTTCCGTCCATGTTTTGATTCTTCTATCTGCTTTATTTATTATAGTCGTCGAATGCTTTTTAATAACGTGTTTCTGCCCATTCTTTCTTTTCGTATTCCTTTTTCTTTTGATTATTTTTGTTTGTTCTATTGATCTATTTCTCAGAGCAGATTTTTCATTTTTTAATTGGTTTTTCTTGCTGTTTTTTATGACGTAAAATTCTTTCTTTTGAGTAATTGTTTTTGTTTTTTTCAACTGTTTCCTTTTTAAATTTTCGTATTCAATTATCCTCTAATATTGGTATCTCCTCTAAAATTATGTTTCTTTTTAGAGGCTATTAAAGATAAAATCGTCAAAAGTTAGTAAAAAATTTATCTACCAAAATTTGGAAGGTAAGAAGATGATTGATCTATCCATTCAAACTGTTCCGGTTCTTTTGTTTGTGTTGGGATTTTTCTCCCTGGGCGCATTGTTTTCACTAATTTTAGGCCGCAATGGTTCTTTGGTGCGCTTGCTGGGTCTGGGTTTTTGTATTTTGGGTTCTTTGGCTGGAATTGTTGCGGGGGTTCTTCCTCTGCTTGGTCAAGCATCTAATCCGCTTACTATCGCTGTTCTTCCCTTTGTGGGTTCGCTATCCTTTCACCTAGATTCTCTCTCAGGTCTCTTTGTTGCAATGATCTCTTTGGTGAGTACGGCTGTTTGTATTTACTCTTTTTCTTATATTTTAGAATATGAATCAAAGGGTTACTCTCTAGGTCGACTTCTGTTCCTCATCAACATCTTCGTTTTGTCTATGATTTTGGTTGTTACTGCTCAAAACGGTCTTCTCTTTATGGTATTTTGGGAAATAATGGCAATGAGTTCCTTCTTTCTTGTTATCTATGAACAAAAAAGTGAAGCTGTCAAATCCGCCGGTCTTCTCTACCTTATCATAGCTCATGTTGGTGCAGCGTTTTTGATTATGATGTTTTTGGCGTTTGCCGGAGCTTCGGGAAGTTTTGACTTCTCATCGTTTTCGCACGGAAACTTTACTCCTTTATTGGCCAATGTGATCTTTGTTTTTGCTCTTTTGGGCTTCGGTTCTAAGGCAGGTATAATTCCTCTGCATGTTTGGCTACCTCAAGCACATCCCCAGGCACCAAGTAATATCTCTGCCTTGATGTCTGGTGTAATGTTGAAGGTTGCCATATATGGGTTAATTCGTGTTTTGTTTGATTTTTTGGGTGGCTTTGGGATCCCAACTTCGTGGGGTGTATTGGTTCTAGTTCTCGGTATGATGTCTTCTCTTTTGGGCGTTCTTTATGCTCTAGGTCAACGTGATATAAAACGACTTCTTGCAATGAGCAGTATTGAGAATATTGGTATTATTTTCCTGTCTTTGGGTGCTGCGCTTTTGTTACATTCGATTGGTCAAAATGCACTCGCGTCCGTTGCTTTATTTGCAGCTCTTTTCCATTCTCTAAACCATGCCTTCTTCAAGAGCTTGCTTTTCATGGGTGCCGGTGCGGTTGCTCATGTTACTCATACTCGTGATATGGAAAAATTGGGCGGACTAGTAAAACTAATGCCTCTAACCGCAGTCTTATTCTTTATCGGTGCCCTTTCGATTTCTGCAGTTCCTCCCTTTAACGGATTTGCAAGCGAATGGGTTACCTTCCAGGTGCTTATTACCGCAGCTCTTGGTTCGGGTCCTCTGACTCTTCTATTTGGTTTAAGTGCAGTTGCTCTTGCGATTACGGGCGCTCTTGCTTTGGCTGTTTTTGTAGAATCCTTTGGAATTGTGTTCTTGGGTATGCCCAGAACTCATAGTGCATCTGAGGCCAAAGAAGTTCCAAGTACGATGCTTCTTGGTATGGGTCTGATGGCAGTGTTCTGTATTTTGGCCGGTGTGTTTCCCATCTATACTTCAACGTTTATTTCTGCTGCTGTTTCTTCTACTGTCCTTAGTGACACTCATCTGATTCCAGCAAATTTATCTACTCTGCCAAATTTTGAAATCCTTATTTTACTGGCTTTGTTTGCTGGCTTGGCTCTTTTGGTTTACTTCATATCCAAAACGTTATTTGGGAATCCAAATGAGACCAAAATAACTTGGGATTGCGGTTTCTACCAAGTAACTCCAAGGATGCAATATGGAGCTATTGGTTTTTCTATGCCCGTTAGGCGTGTTTTTGCAAAACTTACTAATCCCTTCGACAAATCTTCTGTTGGATTGAGTTTTGATGTTTTTGATGATCTGATTTATCAGCCTATTAATCGAGTCTTCCTTCACGTTTCGTCTCTTACTCGGCTCGTACATACTGGCCAGCTTTCTACCTATCTGTTCTACCTTGTATTTACTCTGCTAGGTATTCTGATCTATGCAGTTTTCTTAATGTGAGTGATTCTTATGGTTGTCTCTCTTAACACAATTTTAGTTGCTATTGGGCAATTGTTGTTTTTTTTCGGTCTTTCTCCTCTATTGGTAGGAATAATCCGAAAAGTAAAAGCCCGTTTTCAGGCTCGTCAGGGTGCATCTATCTTCCAACCCTACTTTGACCTAATAAAATTCTTAATGAAGGGTTCAGTTAAGAGCAATGTCGCTTCTTGGATTTTTGATCTTTCGCCAATTTTGAATTTTGCGTGTGTTGCTGTGGCTGCAATTTTACTCCCCATCTTTAGTGGTGAAACACTGCTTCCTTCGAACCTTATCGTATTCATTTATCTGTTTGCAATAGGGCGCTTCCTTATGACTTTGAGTGGTCTTGATGCCGGAAGTGCCTTTGGAGGGCTTGGTTCAAGTCGTGAGATGCTTTTGGCGGGAATAATAGAGCCTGCTATGATTATTCTTTGTTTGTTTTTAGCTGTCTCTCCTATTTCTGGCCTTGATGTTCATGCCATTTTCTTGACTACTACTTCCAATTGGCCTCTTTCCCTACTATCTCCCCAATCTGGTCTTGCTGCGCTGGCCCTTTTCATAATTATCCTTGCAGAAATGAAAAGAATTCCATTTGATAATCCAGCAACTCATCTTGAATTGACTATGGTTCATGAAGCTATGATTTTGGAAAATTCGGGTCCTAATTTGGCCCTTATGGAGTGGAGTAATTGGACAAAAATGTTCCTCTTCTTTGCTCTGTTTACTGGTCTTTTCCTTCCTCTCTCTTCTTACTGGTCTTCCTACACTTCTGTAGCTTTGGTTCTTTTATCCTCCATGGTTCTCTCTATTCTAGTTGCATCTATAGAAAGCATGGTTGTGAAGGTGCGACTTTTCCGGGTACCTGAACTTTTGACATTTGCACTCATTTGTGCACTCCTGGCTTTTCTTTCATCAAAATACCCTTCTTCCGGGGGCTCTAAGAGTATTGAAATTTTACTTTCAATAGTTATGTTACTATCATCTGTGGTATTTCTCTTAAGTGCGAATCTTATGCGCAGATTAAAGTTATTTTTCATTGGTAGTCTTTCTTTGTGTCTGATCCTCTCACTTGTTGCTCTTTCAGAGGGGTCCTTTGACACTTATTTCCGACTTGGTTCGGCAGTTCTTCTTAAGCTCGTAGTGGCGCCTATTTTGCTCCTTATGATATTCAAAAGCATATCAGAAAAATCAAAGTCAGCTCAATTTAATGTTTCTAAAAAAATCTCTCATAGTTTTTCAAAAACGTTCCATTTAGATCCTATTTCACTTGCTCCGGCGTCGAGTTTTGGGCCGATGGTATTGGCAGGTTTATTAATTTTATTGTCCTTTGTGATCTCTAATATATTTGGACTTTCAAATATTTTATTCCCAATTTCTCTTTCAATAATCTTTATTGGTCTTTTGATTCTTACGGTAAAGACTCATTTGTTATTACAGCTGTTTGGTCTTCTTATTCTCGAAAATGGCATCGTCCTTCTTTCCCTAGCTGTGCCTTCTGAAATACCTTTTGTTGGTGAAGCTACTGCTTTGATGGATGGTGTTATTCTTGTTTCAGTTGCAGTTGCACTGATTCTTAAGACCAAAGAAACCTCGGGAACTCTGGACTCTAGAGAATTGAGTGAATTATCTGAAAAAAGGTGAATTACATGCTTGAACTAATCATATTTGCTCCTCTGATATTTGGTCTATTGGCGTATCTGCTATCTTCACGTCCACGTATGGCAGAATATCTGGCGCTTTTAGGTTCTTTATTGTCTTTAGGTTTTGCTCTTCTTTCTGTTTATTCATATATCCCCTTTGTAACAACTGTTACTGATTTCTATGGCCTACTACACTTTGATGCAATGTCTGCATTTTTCACTCTTATAACTGCTCTTGTTTCTCCACTTGTTTTCTTCTATTCCATAGGATATATGCGGGTGGAAGTTGCACACAAGGAAGTTGACGAGCGGACTCTTGGAAAATATTATGCCCTCTTAAGTCTCTTTTTGTCTGCTATGTTTGCGGCTACTTTGGCTTCAAATTTTCTTGTGATCTGGGGTGCTATTGAGGCAACTACTCTGGCATCGGCATTTTTGATTAGCTTTTATAATACTCCAGAATCCGTTGAAGCTTCCTGGAAATTCTTTGTTATTAATTCGGTCGGAATAACTGTTGCCTTTATTGGAATTTTACTGCTGGGTATGGGACTATCGCATGGTGGTGTCATCAGTTTAGATTTAGATTCGTTGATTAGTTCGGCAACTATCGTAGATCCTCTGATTCTTAAGGTGGCGATTGTTTTCATCTTTATTGGTTTTGGAACAAAAGTTGGTTTTGTTCCCTTACATGCGTGGTTGCCAGATGCCCACAGTCAGGCTCCAACTCCAGTTAGTGCTCTTCTTTCGGGTGTTCTTCTAAATGTTGCACTATATGCCATTATCCGTACTTATCAGATAGTTCTTCCAAACTCCGAACTTGCAAGTTTCGTATCCTCTCTTTTCCTATTTTTTGGTACTCTCTCTCTTGGTTTTGCAGCAATGCGTCTCTATCATCAAAAGAACCTCAAACGTCTCCTTGCATATTCAAGTATTGAGAATATGGGAGTTGTCGCACTTGCATTGGGCTTTGGGGGTTCGATTGGATTCTTCGCTGCGTTTTTCCACCTATTATCTCATTCCCTTGCAAAACCACTCGCTTTCCTTGTTGGGGGTATTGTAACTACTGCATATCATACAAAAGACATCGACAAAATCAAGGGTGCAGGCGATTCGATTCCCCTGTTTGGTACCTTGCTTATGCTTGTTCTCCTCGGAGTTGCCGGTAACATTCCGTTTGGTACTTTCTTTTCCGAAATAGCACTCATAGCAGCTGGTTTCTCTTCGGGTAATTATCTTTTGGTTTTACTTGTAGTTGTCTTTATCATTGCTGCCTTTGGTAGTATGCTTCTTAAGAGTCTTGAAATGATTATTGGTCCAAAGGTTGAAAGCGCGGCTTCGTTTAAGCCTGATCTTACTATGGCAATGGCAACTGTGATTTTGATGTTGTTGGTTTTGGTTGCTGCATTTGCACCCCCAGCTCAACTTCTTTCTATTATTCAATTATCTATCAAGGCACTTGGAGGTATGTGAAATGGATGCTAACATTATGCAATTTGAAAAAAAATTGAGGTCTAGTTCGACTTACAAAAAGTTTGATGTTTCTGATGATGGTTCAGTTCTGCGCTTGGAAGTTTCTCCTTCGGATATGATTTCCTTATCTAAGGATTGTGTTTCTGCCGGTGCCCTTTATGATTCGGCATTTATTTCTTTGGGAAAAAATTCATCCTTCACTACTTATTATGTATTTAGAGTTCCTGAATTGCCCCGTATTTTGGTTTTAGTTGCAAATGGCAAAGAATTCCATTCCATCACTTCCGCTGTTCCTGCTGCTATTTTAGATGAACGGAAAATGCAGGATCTTACTGGTCTTAAGCTCCAAGGAATTCCTGATTCTCGGGCATTGATATTCCATCCAGAAGCTGGACTTCCAAAATCCCGACCACTAAATCCGGGTTGCGGTTTTGAATCAATGCAGAAAGACTATCCCATGGTTGGAACTGGTGCTGAGGGCGAATTTGAAATTCCGGTTGGTCCTGTTCATGCCGGTATTATAGAACCTGGCCACTTCCGTTTCCAGGTCGTTGGCGAACCAATCTTAAAATTGGAAGCCCGTCTTTTCTTTCTCCACAGGGGTTTGGAAAACATCGCAGAAGGAAAATCCTATTCCGAGGCTGTACCTCTGGTAGAGCAGATTGCAGGTGATGAAACCATTGCAAATACTGTTGCATATGTCCAGGCAGTCGAATCATTTCAGGGAATGAAAGTTCCAACTCGTGCTAAATATATTCGTACTATTCTTATGGAATTAGAGCGCATCTACAGTCATTTGGCCGATCTTGGAGGCATGCCTACTGATGTCGGTTTTTATTTGGCCGCCTCACGGTTTGCAATTTTGAGAGAATCTATGATGCGTCTAAATATGGATCTCACCGGGAGCCGTTTCCTTCGGGGTATTTGCACTGTCGGTGGACTTATTCGGGATTTAGATGATCAAAAGATTCAGGAAGTTTCTTCCAAGCTTCATTCATTCCTATCTAATCTGGATGCCATTGAGGTAGCGACTCTCTCATCATCTACTTTTATTGATCGGGCATATTCTACCGGGACCGTTCCAAATGCTCTTGCAACTGAACTTGCCCTAGTTGGCCCTGCTGCTCGCGCTGCGGGTGTCTCGTGCGATGTTCGAATTCAATTCCCTTATGCTGCATATGATGAAGTTCATGTTATGGAAGCTATCGAGCGCGATGGAGATGTTCTTTCGCGGTTTTTAGTTAAAATCAACGAAGTCAAGGTTTCGGCTGCAATTGTCTTGGAATTAATCGAGAAACTAAAACCCGGTCCGATCATGACCACCGAATCTGCTCCTAAGTCTGACTTTTTGGGCTTTGGATGGTCCGAAGCTCCAAGGGGTTCGTGTATGTTCATGGTCGAGGGAACTTCTAACGGTCGAATAAAGCGCCTCGCGGTTCGTACTGCGTCGTTCAAGAATTGGCGTGCTGCAGAAAAGGCTGTTCTGGGTAACATCGTTCCTGATTTCCCGCTTGTAAATAAAAGTTTCAACCTTGCCTATGCAGGTAATGATCTCTAAAGAGGTGTAATCTATGTTTGGTATCTCATCTTTTTTCGGCAAACACTGCGATCTTATAACTGAGGATTCTTCGGACCCGCAGATAAAGGAGTTAGCTCGCTTACTTAAGGCCCGCTCTTCATCCCCATTTGCTCGTTCTATTCATGTGCGAATGGTTGATGCTGGCTCATCTAATGATGTGGAGCTGGAAGAAGGTCTTACTGGAAGTCCGCAGGTCGATGCAGAGCGATTCGGGATTCACTTTGTGGCATCTCCCCGTCATGCCGATGTTTTGATCGTAAGTGGACCTGTAACTGTCAATGCAAAACTCTCTGTAAAAAAGACTTATGAGGCAATGGCACATCCAAAAGCAGTTGTTGCTGCTGGCGATGGTGCGTGTACTGGTGGTCTGTTTTCTGGTGGCTATGCAATTGCAGGTACTGGTGCAGTTAGTGAGGTTATTCCCGTCGATGTTTGCGTTCCTGGTAATCCTCCTTCTCCATATGCAATTATAATTGGTATTTTGAAGGCTGGCGAAGCCATCCAACAAAAATCGAAAACCTCTCGTTAATTTCTCTCTTTTATCTATTTTTGTTTTATTCTTCCTTTTCCAAGCACTTTCCCTATATTTTGGTTTCCTTTACTTCCCTGGCCATCTTATCTGCGTAATTTTTTAGTTTCGTTGCTACTTCTGGGTATTTTATCGATAGGATTCTGGCTGCAAGAATTCCTGCATTTTTGGCGTTTCCTATTCCTACTGTCGCTACTGGAATCCCACCTGGCATCTGTACTATTGAAAGTAATGAGTCCATTCCGTGAAGTGCCTTTGATTCGATGGGGACTCCTATTACTGGCAATGTTGTAATTGCTGCCGCAACTCCTGGAAGATGTGCTGCTCCGCCCGCCCCACAAATCAAAACCTCAAACCCGCGTCCTTTTGCGGCCTTTACATATTCAAAAAGAAGATCTGGTGCGCGATGGGCCGAAATAACTCTCATTTCACAAGCTACTCCGAATTCTTCTAAGCTTTTCTGGGCTTCTTTCATGGTTTCCAGGTCGCTTTTGCTTCCCATTATTATTCCAACTAGGGGTTTTTTTGATTCGGACATAAATAGAAAAGGGTGAAAAGAAATAAATTACTGCTCTTTATTTATGACTCTATACACGTTCTCTATCCGAGAATTCTTACTACTGGATCGTAAGCGATCATTTCGTCTATGCCAAGATATTCATTAGAAACTCGCATTTCCCGTCCATCAAATCCAATTAATGAAATAGTGCTTCCTTCTTGAGTTAGTTCTCTGATTTCATCTATTCCCACTAATGCCTTCGCAGTTGCTCTTGCATTAACTAATGTTAGCTCCGTATCTAGACAGACCATGTGCCTGCTTTCTTTTACTCCACCTACATGTCTTCCTGCATATACTATTGATCCTGCATCATCAGAAGATAGTTCTACTCCTTGTTCAGTGTGTGCTACCGTTACGCTAAATCCCTGATTTGGAAACAGTCTGAACAAATATCTTGGTCCATCTGGGGTTAGTGGTGCCAATCGTGCATCTACGCAACAGACTCCCCCTAATTCCAAGTGCGGGTGATATGGGTCAAGTATTTTTCTCAATTTAAATGGATCATAAGCAAAAATTGCATGTGCATAATGTCTGTCTAATGGCATTTGCTCGTCTCTTGCCATTCTGATGACTTTTGCCAGTTGTCTATTTAATTCTCTTAATTTTATGTGTTCTTTAATTGATCTATACTCTTTTGGCCTATTCATGGCAACTGTATTGATACCATTTCCGCATACTGCTGCGATAACTACTATGTGTTTTCTATCAATTATTTCTCGCAATTCAGGATCGTCCAATATTTTTTGCGCTTGGTACTGTGCATTTATCATTTCTGCCTCAGGAGATTCACGTCCACATACTTCTGGAGTTATCCTTTCCACTAGCTTATTGACTATTTTAGGTTCTCCTGGTATCGTTCCCCCATTTTCTACTGCTATCTTTTTTGCTGCTACGGCTCCACATTTAAAAAGTCCTCCGTGGCCCATTATTAAGAATGGGCTAGTGGGGACCAATTGCTCAAGTATTCGTTTTATCTCTCTTCTGTTTCCGTTTGTAAGATCTGCTGCTTGACCTGCTATTCTAATGAATGATCCGCCGCTTAAAATTGAGGGTCTATCCCTCGCTGCAAATCCATCTGTTCTACTTGCAAACCCATCTACTAATACTCCGAGTGATTCAAAAGTTGAAATTCTACTTTGACAACGAATCCTTTCTCTTACTTCAGGGATATTTACTTTTCTTAGGTTTGACATACTAACCCCTCATTCAAGTGGTTTAGTCTAATTTATCTAGTGGTTGTTTGTGTTTAAATACGCTTTGTTTATTTCTGCCTATTAACTCCTCATCAATTTTTTCTTTCTTCTTTATTTTCTATTTGATCTATTTTCGTTTGCTTATCTGATTCTGATCGTGAGCAAACTATATGTAATGTTAATCTCAGTATTTTTAAGCTTTTCGTTTTTCTACACAATTTAACACACTAGAAAGAGAGGGTATGATCCATTATTTTATTCAACTGTACAATTTAAAAACTAATTCCCCATTTTACTCCTTTATTTCCACCTCATCTACTATCCCATCTCCATCTTCATCAAATCCCTCTACTACCTTAGCAATTACTCCTGGGTCATAACTATTTCCCAGATCAAGCTCTCTCGATTTTTTTACTATTGCCATGACCGCCGCTCGTGTTCCCTGCTGATTTACTCCGCCTATGACCAAAATCCACGAATCCGGGTTATTGGGGTTTTTCACCAACTCAATCAATCCAACGTTTTCCGAGTATGTTCTCCCAGAAAGTTCGCTTTTTATCTCTGCGTTTTCGACTCCAAATCGAACTGGTAATTTGTCGTTGATCTGCGCCACGATTGTATTTACCTTGGGTCCGCCTGCTAAAATCAGGCTTTTTTGAAGCTCGCTCTCCTTGATTTGGGTATCTAATCGATAAAGTGGAAAATCAAACGTCGCATACCTGCCAAGAAACATCGATAATTCCAGCATTCCCAGGTCGCTTGCCCTCGCACGATACTTTCCGTGCGGGTCAGGTGATCCCAATACCATAAGCCCGTCGAAGAACTCGTTTTTTATGAATGGTCTTAGGTAGTTTGGAACAGCTCGGTTTTGTTCTGGTTCGTGTGTTTTCCATTCCTCTCCAAAAACCACCGATGCAGCATTCATACTCGTCTTATATCTTTTGGCTACTGCTCCATTGACCTCCAGATAATCCACAAAAACCAGCAATTTCGCCGTTTCTAGGCGTCTGATATGATAATACACTCTTTGAATGGTAACTCCCATCTCCCGTGCTATTTCAGCAGCATAAACTGGCTTCTTAGCTGCGAATCGAAGTATTTTGACTCGCTCTAGGCTCAGTGCACTTATCTGTTCCTCCATGAGTCCTGTGCTATCTATTCTTCGCCTTCCTTCATCGTCTATCAGTATCATCTAAACAAACCACTAAAAATATTTTTTAATACTATTAAAATATTATTTATAGAACCTTTATAAATTCTTCCGCTTCTTTTCATTCCCATGTGTGGCATCATTGGTTATGTTGGTCATAGATCTGCTTCAAAAATCCTCACCGATGGTCTTAAGTGTCTCGAATATCGGGGCTATGACTCGGTAGGTATCGCCGTTTTAAATGGTCAAAATCTTGAAATTCGAAAAGATAAGGGTATGGTTGCCGATGTTTCTTCCGGTTCCAGATTCGATTCGCTTTCCGGTTCGATCGGTATTGGTCATTCTCGCTGGGCCACTCATGGTGGTGTTTCCAAAGAAAACTCCCACCCTCACTCAGATTGTACTGGCTCGATAGCCATTATTCACAATGGTGTTATTGAAAACTATCAGGAGCTCAAATCAAGCCTGCTGTCAAAAGGCCACAAATTCGCCTCACAAACCGATTCCGAAGTGGTTTCCCACTTATTCGAGGAAAATCTCAAACAATTCCCAACTCCGCTTATCGCCTTTTCCAAAACAATCTCTGCTCTTGAGGGGTCTTATGCCATCGTCCTTCTCTCCAAATCCTCCCCAGATGTCCTGTTTCTGGCCCGAAAAAACAGCCCGCTTGTAGTTGGTAAGGGTGCAGGCGAAAACTTCTGTGCCTCTGATTTTTCTGCTTTACTCACCTACACCCGGGAATTCCTGGTACTTGAAGATTCTCAGATCGCCACTATAGATCGAGATTCAATAGCCCTCTACGACCTTCTTCTGACCCCAAAGACTCCCTCCTTCTTAACTATTGATTGGGATGTACAGACCGCAGAGCGCTCCGGTCATCCTCATTTTATGATAAAAGAGATTCTCGAGCAACCTGATGTAGTAAGCGCGGCATTTTCTGCAGATGTTTCCCAAGTGCTGCCTCTTTTGGAAAAATTTGAAAAAATCCACATAATCGCTTCCGGAACATCGTATCACGCAGGTCTGCTCTTCTCTATTCTTCTAAATAAGTACAAGTCAGGCAAATTCGCTAATGTTTTTATCGCAAGTGAATATCAGAATCAGGTCTTACCCGATTCAAATGCCCTGATTTTTGCCATAAGTCAGAGTGGAGAAACTGCAGATGTTCTTCAGGCCCTTCGTTATTCGACTTCACCACACAAGGTTTGTATCACCAACACTCAAGGTTCATCCATAACTCGACTTTGTTCTCATTCCATTTATCTTAATGCAGGTCCCGAATCTTCTGTCGCTGCAACAAAGACCTTCCTTGCACAGCTCTGTGTCATATACAAACTGCTCTTTGGTGATCGATATCGGGATTCTATTAGATCCACCATTCTCGCTTCGACTAAACACTCAGCTAAGATTCAGGAATTCTCCAAATCTATAATCACAAACAGGTTCATTTTCTTCCTCTCCCGCGGTCTCTGTTTGCCTCTGGGTTTTGAGGGCTCGCTTAAACTAAAGGAAATCAGCTACCTCCACTCCCAGGCATATCCTGCCGGCGAGTTAAAGCACGGGACTTTGAGCTTAATCGAAAAAGGTGTTTGTGCTCTGTTCCTAGCACCAAAAACTCCTGATGCGACTAAGTTATTTGGTAATCTCAAAGAAGTCAAGGCTCGAGGTGGAACTATTTTTACTCTTACGGATGATCCTTCTTTCAAATCCGAATCAGATATGTCGCTTGATATTGTTCCACAGACAGATCCTCTTCTATATCCCTTCTCGTTCGTTGTCCCTTTACAGTTGCTTGCATACTACTCGAGCGTTTCATTGGGTATAAATCCAGATCGGCCTAGAAATCTGGCAAAATCAGTTACTGTGGAGTAAGCTGTCTCTTCTTTCCTGTTGTTTCTTTTTTACCAGATCCGACTACTCTGAGCTATTTATTTTGTCTATTCTCTACTGCTTCTTCTTTAAGAATACTTTGGCTGCTATTGCCAATATTACCAGAACTACAATTGCGATTCCGGCAATGACCAATATACTCATTCCTTTTTCCTGAACTTCAAAATTTGTAATCCCGTCATTATATCCCATTTTTTTAATTAATATGGAGTGTTTTCCTGCTGTTAAATTCAGGTTTAATTTAGTATTTCCTGCTATCTCCTTACCATCTAGTATTGCTTTAAATCGACCTAACGGTTCTCCAGTTTCTTGGTCGTTAATTGTGATCTTTATTGCAGTTCCTTCTATTCTTGGGGTTGAAGCACTGATTAATATGTTTGAGTTGGGCGTATTTGGATCATACACAAATCCTACTTGTCCTATCGCATCGTCTCCTTCACCTATCTTGCAGTATATGACATTGAGTCCTGGGTTAAGCGCTTTTTTTGGATCCTGGTACATCGTCCAATTTTGGTCTCCGGTTGACTCTGTTTTTATCCACTCTTGTTCGTTTATTTTTACGTAGGCATCTTCTCCATTTTGACTTATTCTTTTACCTTTGATCTCCAGCTCTTTGTTTCCGATTACTATGCCCTCCATCGGGTATTGAATGGAACATGATTTTTCTGTTGTGTATGCGTATATTCCTTTGTCTGCGGATCCAAATATTAACTGCCCGTTATATACTAGTGGTGATCCGGCTATGCTTCCCGAGGGTGCCTTCCATATCTCTTCGCCGCTTTCTGTGCTAATGACATAGACTCCCTTATTTCCTGATCCGAAAAATACTGCTTCGCGGTCGCCTATGGTTCCCCTCTCGGGTTCTCCAAATGCTGCGAGTCCAAGGTCTGTTTTCCAAATTACTGTGCCATCGTTAGGATCTATTTTGTATATTTTTCCATCTATCGTTCCTAAATAAATCCCGTCATCTATCTTTATGATGTCTGTAGTTACTCCAGAATAGACATTTGTGCTCCAGACTCTGTTTCCTGTGACTGAATCTATCGCAACTATCTCTCCCCTATCTGTTCCTGCGTAAACTCTCCCGTCGCTTACTTCTGGTTTCGATAATCCGTATTTTCCTTGTTTTGATTGATATCTCCAAATAAGGGTTCCTCTTTCTGATATCTTAACCAGGTTTTCTTCCTGACCCAGGTATATTCCGTCTTCTAAATATTTTGGTTCTGTTCCTGTTCCCGTGTGGTGAAATATTAAATTTCTTATTGCTCCTGATTTTTCAAGGATTACTACTCCTTGGTTGGTATTTATTGCAATTCCTCTGGAGCTCACATCTGTTCCGTATACTCGTGTTATGTTTGCCTGCGCGGAACTTAGTGCCACTTCAAAAACAATATTTCCTGTTGCATCCAACTCGGTTATTCTTCCGGTGTCTGCGGTTACTATTATTTGGTTGTTGTCCACATCTAGGTCTATTGGCATTCTTTGTAGATCTTTTTTCCATCTTAATGCAGGCCCTACACTATTAAATACGAAGACTTTTCCTTCTTCGCTTACTAACACAGTTCCTCCGCCGATGACTTTTGGTTTTTCTAAAATAATTCCCTGTGCATTATATTGCCAGGAGAGTGCTGAAAAACCTAAAGAAATCATAATTAAGATGGATAAAAGAAGTCGCCTCATCGTTTCATCCCTTTAGGACTGAGTCGTGTTTGCCCTGATCTAGTTCTTTGAGGACTTCTTTGGCTGATTTTCCATCTACTTTAATTCCCATACTTACGCATGAACCCAGTATCTCTCTGACTGTACTTGTTATGTCTTTTCCAAGTGAATTTCTCTTGGATTTGGCTATCTTTACTGCCTTTTCAAGACTTATCTCTCCGCCAGAGGTATCTTTATTTCCCGATCCTTTCTCAACTCCAGCTTCTTTTTTTATCAATTCTGCAGTTGGTGGGGTTCCTACCTCTATTGTAAACTGTTTAGTTTTTGGATCTACGATCACTTTTACTGGCACTTTCATGCCCTTGAAGTCTTTTGTAGCTTCATTTATTTTTGCTATTACCTGGCCTGCATTAACTCCTAATGGCCCCAATGCCGGTCCCAATGGCGGTCCTGCTGTTGCCGCTCCTCCTTCTACAATTGCATCGATAGTTTTCATAATTTGACCTCTTTAATTAATTGTTATTTGCTTTTATTTAGTTTTATCTGTTTTTAATATTTCATTTTTATATGCCTACCAGTTCCTGGAACAATTCTTTCAGTTTTCCTATGAATCCGTTGCCTTTTATGCCCATATTTATCCTGGGCATTTCAAATCGTATTGGTTCCTCTGTTTGGTCTTCTTGCGATTCGTCCGATTTTGACTCTGTCCTTTTTGTTTGATTATCCTCTACGTCTTCTTTGAGTTCCTTTATCTGTATCTTTCTCTCTTTTATCCTTACTTCTCTTCTTATTTTAGGTGATTTTGAGATTTTTGAGAGCTCCGTAACTACTGTCCGGTCTTCTATTTGATCTATCTGATTCTCAAGTTTCTCCAATGCTTGTTTTCTTTCTGCTTTGGTTCTCGCTGTTTTTGCAAGCACTAGCAATATTCTGTGGTCTAATATTCTATTCAATGCAATTTCTCTCGCCTTTTGGTTCTTGCTGTTTCGAACTATTTGTGCTAAAAGTTCGGGATTGTTTATTTTTTCTGCCCTGGCTGCGGCTAATTCCAATGCTTTTTCGCGGTCTCCTTCGTACGAGGTGTTTTTTATTATTGTTAGTAATCTTTCCGGATATTGACCTAAAAATTCGATCGAAATCGATCTGCTTTTTGGATTTTTACTATAACTTCCAACTGCGATTATGCCTGCAAGATTTTGTGATAGCTCTCTGGCTAATATTTTTGTTATTGTTTCACTTTTACCTCTATTATTGTTCTGTAGCATTTCCGTTTCTTCGATTAATTGCCTGGTTCCTGCTTCGCCCTGCTCATCCGCGACTATTTTTGCCACTTTTTTCAATGTTATTTCTAATCTTTCGGATGTTTCGGTTACGTCTTGGGCATCTATTTCTCTTTCTAGAACTTCCAATCTGGTGTCCTGGTAACTGCCTCCTAAAAAAACTCTTTTGAGGTCTCTTTCGGTTCCTATTCTGGTTACTGCCATTTCCCTTATTTCACGATCGGGGTGTTCGCGTGCAAGATTAACCAGAACTTCTGAATTTTCTGTTTCATCTACTCTGTTTCCAAGTACACTTAGCGCGGCACTTTTTACTGCTTCACTGTCTGTGGTTTCTATTATGTTGACTAGTGCAGTTTCTTCATTATTGAGGGATCCTACTGCGGCTATCCTTGCTTCTTCTTTTTTGGCGTTCATTGCAAAGTATTCCAGCCATCGGGATTCCTTGAGATTTTTTACTTCTCTCATTCCCAATGCTACTTTGTCGCTTTGATCGCTCTCCATAAGCTGCTCTATTGTTGTAACATCAAAGTCGCCTATTTCGTTTTCTTCTTCTGTAAGCATTCTTTTTTGTGATTCTAAATTGTTTTCTTGTTCTATTTCTTGTGTGGATTCGTAATATTTTTGCTTACCTATTTTTTTCATCTTATAGCTCATCCGATTTCACCTTTTTCTCCCGGTTTTCTCACGCTAACTGCATTTATAAATTTTTTGGTCGGAATCCACTTAGGTACTCCTCCTCTACTATGTGAAGTTTAGCGGGTACTATTACGACGAACGGAGGACTTCCAACATTCTGTTTTTTTATCTCTTGCGCGTTTGTGAATGTTATTTTCTGATTGTTATCTCCTGCTTTTGATATTACAATCAAATCTCCGAATTCTGAGAGCTGCTCAACTGCGTATTCTGCACTCATTGGTTGTGGTTCTGTATCCAGTAAAACCAGCGTGTGCGCGTTCCTCCCCCTGTTCTCTCGTACTATTTCGAGCGCAGATGTTGGTCTGTAATTGGGTCTTGGGTTGACTAGGGTTGCAGTTCTTCCAAATCTATATACCTGAAGTCCAGATATCGCAGGTGCCACCGAGAAAATCGATGAATTATGTACTACTTCGATTTCAACTCCCTTTTCCTTTGCATCCATAACTAAAGTTATGTGTGTTGTGGCGATCAGTGGATCTCCTGAAACAAGCAATACTACCTTCGCTTTTTTTGCCCGCTCTACCAAAAACGAGCTTTCGAGTTTGGATCGATCCAGCATTATAATTTTTTTATTGACTCTCGTTTCGAGGTCAGTTATTTTCTCTGCTGATAGTGGGTTCGTATAAGTCTCTATGTAAGCTTCTTGTGCTTCCTGGAGTTTCTCCAACCCATTTGTCGTTATGTCAAATGCCACTCCCAATCCTACTAATGTCAATCCCATCATTATCAGCTCATTTGACCTCTGTTAAATCTATTGTACTGTCTCCTATTTTTATTCCCTTTATTTTCGAAAATCCCGCGTTTACTTCCAGTACATATCTTGATGCTTCCCTTGGCATATAGTTGGGACAGTTAAATGCACTTTTGCATGGTTCCATCTGAACTATGTCCACTAATGTTCCATCGCTCGCAAAATGTAGTGCTTCAAGCAGGATCGTTGTGTTCATCATCCAGAACGAATGTTTTTTTGATTCTCCAAATACAAAGAGCATGCCTTCAGTTTCATCGAGCGTTTTTCTTCCCATCAGGCCTTTCATCTGGGTTCCGATATCGTTTGCGATTTCAGCATTCACGATTATCCTGCGGCCGTCCCGGGTTCGTATTGTTATCCTTTTTTTCTGTGCTCTTGATGGTATTATGCAAATCAACACGGCTCCTAATATCACGATTATGCTTATTATGATTCCTGCGACAATTATCTTTTCTAGCGCCATATTTTTGTGATCCCGTGCCGTTCTATTATTTATTTTATTGTTTTATGCCTCATTTTTCATTGTTGACTATTTTTGGTACTTTGCTTTTTGTATCAAATATCATGGACTCTGCCATATGTCCGTTTGTGGTGGTCGTTATTCCCTTTAGTAATTCGCCCTCTGTTACTCCTGTTGCTACGAATACTACTTCATTTGAACTTACAAGTTCGTCTATGGTATATATCTTATCGAAATCAGTTGCTTTTATTCCCATTTTCTGAGCTCTTTGTTTTTCCTCTTCGTTTCTGAATTTTAGGCGGCCTTCCATATAGCCGCCAGCGCATTTAAGTGCCGCAGCCGCCAGTACTCCCTCTGGAGCTGCTCCTATTCCAAGGAGCATGTCTGTCTTTGTATGCTCAAAAGCCGTCATCACTGCGCCAAAAACGTCTCCTTCTGCTATGAGTTTAATCTTGGCTCCCTTTGCCTGGACTCTTTTTATTATTTCTGCATGTCTGGGTCGATCAAGAACAACTACGGTTATCTGGTCCATCGGTTTGCCTGTTTTCTTATGTATTGCCTCGAGATTTTCTTCAACTGTTTTTGATAATGAAACTACGTTGCCGATTTTTGGTCCAACTGCTATTTTTTCCATGTATGTGTCTGGGGCATGAAACAGGCAACCTGAAGGTGCTGCTGCTAATACGCAGATCGCTCCGGGTTTGTTTTCAGCTGCTAAATTGGTGCCATCTAAAGGATCAACTGCGATATCTATTTTCGGACCGCTGCCATCACCTAATTTTTCTCCAATAAAAAGCATCGGAGCCTCGTCTCTCTCACCTTCGCCTATGACAACGGTTCCGTCAAATTTAATGTCGTTAAATGTCTCTCTCATGGCTGTTGTTGCGGCATCATCTGCTGCGTGCCGGTCTCCTTTGCCTACCCATGCATGGCTTGCTATTGCAGCCGCTTCTGTGACTTTTAGAAACGCTGATTCAAGGTCTATGATTCGCATGTTGTTTTCCTCTCCTATTTATCTTTATTTGTAGAATTTTTTAGCCTCTTCTAATGTTATTGGTTTGTAGTCATGTGCATGGCCTGCAGATCCAAATGCCAAGTATCTTTCCTTCACTATTGTTATCATTGCATCTCTTGCAGGAGTTAAATATTCTCGGGGATCGAACTTGTCCGGATGAAGTGTTAAAAATTTACGAACTGCTGCAGTCGCTGCTAATCTAAGATCAGTGTCAACATTTACCTTCCTTACTCCCGCTGCAATCCCTTCCTTTATTGCCCATAGCGGAACTCCGAATGTCGGAGTCATTTTTCCCCCGTATTTGTTTATTTCTTCTATCAATTCCTGTGGAACTGAAGATGATCCGTGCATTACCATATGAAGGTTTGGACAGCGTCTATGTATTTCCCGAATCACATCCATCGCAAGCAAATTTTTGTCCGGGTCTGGCTTAATTTTGAACTTGTATGCTCCATGCGAGGTTCCTATTGCGACTGCAAGTGCATCCACACCCGTTTTTGAGAGAAAGTCCTGAACCTGATTCGGGTCTGTAAGATGAATTTTTCCAGATCCAACTCCATCTTCTATGCCGCCTAGCGTGCCCAATTCGCCCTCGACCGTTACGCCGAATTTGTGTGCATATTCTACAACCTCGCGAGTAACCTTTACATTCTCTTCATATGTCGTTGGTGTTTTTCCGTCTTCTCTTAGCGAACCATCAATCATTACTGATGTAAATCCAAGTGATATGGCCGTCTTAGCCGAATCGAGATTATTTCCGTGATCCAGGTGTACTGCGATTGGTAAATCTGCGTATTTCTCCGCACATGCCATCATTATATTTCTAAGAAATATCAGATCGCTGTACTTGAGTGCTCCTCGGGATGCTGCTATTATAACTGGAGATTTAACTTCAGCTGCACCTCTCATGATCGCCTGAGCCTGTTCCATGTTGTTTACGTTAAAGTGCGGAACTCCGTAGCCCCCTTTTGCTGCCTCGTCAAGAATCTGCTTCATTGGTACTAATGGCATATCTAACCCTCATTATCTCTAGTGGCGTATGGATAAATATAAAGATTACGCTGTGATGGCATGGTTACTCTTTATGCGACCATCTTCAGTTTTCTTAGTCCTGCTTGCTCTTCTCCTCTTGGAGCCCGGAATCGTGTGTCATATTTTTGCCCCGGTAATCCTTCTGCCTGAGTCAAGATTTTCTCTCTTGATTTTTCGGGAACTGTGATTCCTATGGCGCGATCCACAAACCGGTCTTCTTTATGTGTTGTTCCGTTGTCTCGATCTATGACAAATGCAGATCCTCTTTCTAGGAAGTGATATATTGCCTGAAGTGACCTAGTTACTTTTCCAGGTTTTCTATCTCCTATTGGCAGGTCCTCTATTTCTTTAGCACCCTTTCTCTTGACCCCCACGCCTACGATCGGTGTTACTTTTGCAGCCGTTCCCCAGGCCATCGCCTCATCCGCATCAAGAAGATCGTTCAATGTTATTGGTTCTTCCAGTACTCCTTTAAGACCAAGATCGGCAGCTAATAGTCTTCCTGCTTCTAGCATGTTATATCTAGTTATTCCAGGAAGAATCATGAAATTTAATGCGGGTGTTATTAACCAGCCGTCTTTTACTATTGCTATATTTGCACTTGTGAGTTCAGTTACTATATCCTGTCCTCTTCTGTCCCTTCCAATTAGAAGTGCATCATTGTAGCCTAATCTATTCGCATTGTTTTTGAGAGGTGTTCTTTTTCCACCATAATTAGCAGCTGCTTTTGCATAGTCCGTAGAACCTCTTAGTTCCGCAACTACCGGGTCCTCATATACAAAAATCTTCATTCCATTTTCAAATACTCCCGGTCCCATGTATTCTCGAGGCCACCACTGGCCGTGCAATGTAAACTCTGGTAAATTTGTTGTGCTTGTAGATACTCCCATCCCGCCTGGACCAATGCCTGCAATCGGCCTTAAATACCTAACTAAAAACCCTAGTTCAAGATTTTTCTCTAGCATTTGGATGGTCAAATCTGTCGCTTCGCTTATTGAGATGGCACCTGTTCGCATTCCCTTTTCTAGCACTGGTATTTTTATTCCAAATTCATTTGGATGCTCACGGCTCATGAGATATGCTTCTTCATATGGAACTGAGGGTCGAAATTCAAGTCCATCATCTATTCTTCTGGTTTTCTGATTCCCATACATTATCTCATAATTGATGGCTAATCTGGCACAATGCGGTCTTATTTCGTTGACTACGACTACTAGTCTCCCATCCTCTAGCTGAGTAACCTCAGTACTTCCTCCTTCAAATACTGCAGTTCCGTAACTGTCTTTGTGTCTATGTTTACCCCCTACAGGATCTAGATAATCATATTTTCCACCTTCGACATCGTAAGTTACAAATTCCCTGTTTCTCAATTCAACTAGTGCATTTGGTTGTGTGTTTATCATAAGAACCCTCTTGCCTCTCCTCTCTGCAATGGGGTTATATTAATCTTTTTGGGATTCATGTTAAAATTCGGTAAAAGACGTAATGCTTTTTAGTGAAAACTCGGTTTGGAATTATTAAAATTAAAAGTTAAAAAAAATAATTCTCTTCTCTATGCTGCTTTCTGCATGACTTGCATCTTGTCTTCTTCTACTCCCTTTGTTTTGGCAGTAGTTCCAACGTGCAAGACTTGTTCGTGTCTAGAGCTGTCTCGGTAAATGGTAATTCCTTTGCACTTGAGCTTCCAGGCTAGCAAATAGACGTTTTTGACATCATCGACCGTTGAATTTGCAGCCATATTGATGGTCTTACTCACTGCCAATTCAACGTTTTCCTGGAATGCAGCCTGCATTCTTACGTGCGCATCTGG
Source organism: Microcaldota archaeon (assembly GCA_016212525.1). GTDB lineage: Archaea > Micrarchaeota > Micrarchaeia > Anstonellales > Bilamarchaeaceae > Bilamarchaeum. The sequence goes on from JACRGD010000005.1 coordinate 263,383, forward strand.
AGCAAGATCATATGCGACCCTAAATACGTCCTTGACGTCCTGTGGTAGTCCTTCAATGTCCTTTAAGCTTCCCTTTTCCATTACTTCTCTGATTAGGTCTTCGCTATACAATCCCCTTACCTTGAGGACTTGTTCGAACACTGGATCTAAGTAGTGATATTGTCCAGTTCTGACTGTTTTAAGGAATGATATTGCAAAAACCGGTTCAATTCCGCTTGATGTATCGGCAATCATTGATATTGTTCCAGTTGGTGCTATCGATGTGCACGTTGCATTTCTCATGGCATCATATTTCTGTGAAAGCGGACTATTTTTGAAATTCGGGAATGCTCCTCTTGCTCTTCCTAGTTCATGGCTCATCTTGCGGCACTCGTCATTTATGAACTTCATTATTTCTCGTCCTACTTCATATCCTTGTTCAGAATCGTATCTTATGCCCATCATGTAGAGCATTCTTGCAAAGCCCATTACGCCAAGTCCGATTCGTCGGTTCTTAAGTGTCTGTTCTTTGATCTGAGGAATCGGATAAACATTCATATCTATTACGTTGTCCAAAAACTCAAATGCTAGTCTTACTACGTATCTTAATCTCTCCCATTTTATTTTTTTCTTCCAATCTCCCTTACTCCAGTTAAGATCTACAAATTTCACCATGTTTATGCTGCCTAGATTACACGACTCGAAATCAGGCATTGGTACTTCGCCACAGGGATTGGTTGCGTGTATCGGTTCATTTGGAGTTGGGTTAGTCCTATTTATCTCATCGATAAACAAGACTCCTGGTTCGGCCGATTTCCATGCTGAATATGCAATCATATCAAATAATCCCCTGGCACTGATTTTTCTTAGTGCTCTGCCATCTCTGGGATTCTTAAGTTCATATTCCTGATTATTTTCGACTGCGCTCATGAATGCGTCATCTGCCATGACACTGACATTGAAGTTCTCCATTACTCCAGGGGTTTGTTTCATCATTATGAATTCCTCAATGTCCGGGTGCCAAACGTGGAATGTAGCCATGTTTGCGCCTCTTCTCTTTCCGCCTTGCTTTACTACATTCGTTGCATTGTCAAAAGGACTCATAAATGATATCGGTCCTGATGCAATTCCGTTGGTACTTCTTACGAAGTCTCCCTTTGGTCTTATGTAAGAGAAACAGAATCCTGTTCCCCCTCCTGTCTTATGTACCATTGCCTGCCATTTGACTGCTTCAAATATCTGTTCTATATCGTCTTTGACTGGCAAAATAAAACATGCTGCAAGCTGTCCTGAAGTTGTACCTGCGTTCATGAGGGTTGGTGAATTTGGTAAAAATTCAAAATTTGTCATTACTTCGTAGAATGCTTCCTCATATTGTCTTATCGCCCGATCATCAGCACCGTAATTTTTCTCATTCGATGCTAGGTGTTTTGCAACTCTCCTAAATAGTTGACTTGGAGACTCAATTATTTTTCCCGTTTCGTCTCTCAGCAAATATCTCTTTTCAAGAACCTGAACTGCATTTACTGGCATTTTAAGGTCGTCATAGACTCCCATCATGGTTTTCATTTCACGTTCGACATTTTTTGTGTGCCTATATAATATATACGCTTTCGCAGTCGCTGCGTGGCCTGTTTCGATGAGTGCCTTTTCAACGTGATCCTGAACCTCTTCAACTGTTGGTATGTCCTTTTCCGTATATTTCGCATTTAGGAGTTCGTGTACTCGATTTGCTACTCTTTCTGCTTCTGCCTTATCATTTCCGCCTACTGACTGAGCAGCTTTAAAAATTGCTTCTGCAACTTTTTGTTTATCAAAATCTACTATCGATCCGTCTCTTTTTCTTATCTTTGATACACTCATCTTAACACCCGCGTTGTAATCTCCCTATGATCTTATTTCTTATCCTATTTTTGCTCTTTTCCTAGAGCAAGATGTTTAGTTCAATTGCCTTTATAAAAGTCGCTCCTTTCTTCGTAATTCAGTTAAACGTTTGCAACCAGTAAAAGAAACAGTTTCTTTATTCCTTGTTTTTCTCTCTCGTGTTTTTTCTGATTTATTTCTTCAACCTAATTTTCCTCTTGTTTTTAAATGGGCCAATGCTTATTTTTTGTTTATTTTTTGCGGTTGCATATTACTTCCTATTAACCCGAGCGTGTAACTGATCAGAATTCCTATACTTATCATCCCAACTCCACATAATGCTGAATATAGGATGCCTGTAAATCCGCTCGTGTCTCCTAATATTGCGGTTGCAAGCACTGCTTCCGTTGGCTTAAACGTTCTGATGTTTAGTTGTCCTCCTAATGCCATCATTCCTATAATCACGTTCAATATTATTCCTATGAATCCTCCTGCAGCGTATGCTATTGCAGATGCTGCCGCAGCAGCGTTGTTGTTCAAATTATATCTTTTTACTGCTCTTTTGCCCGTCCAGATGTACAGGTAAATAAAAATCGGTATCAAAAGATAACTATATCCCAGTTGTATCTTTCTTACCGAATCCAAATATTCTCCGCTTGTGAAAATCGTAAGAATTTCAAGTCCTATTCCAAATATTGATAGTATTAATGATATTACTATTGGCGTCAAGGAAGCTCTAATTATCTTTGCAGTTTCCATTTTTGTTTCACCTGGTCAGGACTAACTACAAATGTAATATTTATAAATTAAGAGCGTCTCTGCGCTCTCGAACTTTATCCTTATTTTTCTATCTGTCTCTATTTGTGATTTAACAACTAAATACAAACCGCAATCCCGCGGTGTTTTTTTTGTCCAGTCTGCAAAATCCGAACCTTTCAAACTGAACTATTTCTCCCATGTTAATTTCTTTTGCAGCTAACTCTACGATGCCTTCTATTTTTTCTAGGCTATTTGGATCAAATTCTCCGCTCTCGTTAAAGAGATCTTTTGGTTTTAGTACTTCGCATTTTTCGCGCTCATGTCCGACCCACTGTAGCTTCTTATCGACTTTGCCCTCTGGCATTATCTGTGTAATTAGTCGTCCATCTTTTCGTTCCACTAATTTGACATTACAAAAGTCCTTAAGTCTGAAAATTTCTCCTATCTGGATTGTTTTCGCATCCTCCTGCGAAACGAATGCTTTATTTCCGACCTTTATCTTTCGAACTCCAATCTCCTTCTTGGGGTGAAGTTTTAGTTCCAGTTCCTTATCTGTCGCTCCATCTATCTCTACTTCTATTGGGTTTGGCACAAAGAAAAAGTGTTTCGATTCCGGATCAAGCATTTTTCGATTTAATGTGAGTAGCGCTTCCCAGTCCGGTTCGCTTTCGACTTTTGAAAGTCCAAATGACTGCACAAATTCCTTTACTGCTTTTGGTAGGAGTCCTCGGCGTTCGAGTCCCTTGATTGTTGGAAGTCGTGGGTCGTCCCAACCCAAAACCTTTCCTTCTTTGACTAATGGGAGTAGAAGTCTCTTGCTAATTGGTGCATTTTTGATCGCCAGCCTTGAAAATCCGATCATTTCTGGTCTCTTCCAGCCTAGTATCGCAAACAACTCTGAGTAAAGTTCGTCTCTAAGTTCGTACTCTTTAGATCTCATTGAGTGGGTTATCCCCTCCAAATGGTCCATTACCACTACTGCCAGATCATATCCAGGCCAGACTCGGTACTTTGCCAATTGCCGATAGTGCTTCGTGTCGATTATTCGGGCCAGTGCCGGATCTCTCATTACTGTGTTTAGTGCCTTAAGATCGCCCTTAAATCGAAGTATCGCCTCGCCTTCCTTGGAAACGCCCTCGATCATTTTCTCCCATGCCTCCAAATTTGCTTGGATTGATATGTTTCTGCAATGGCATTCAGTTCCGTCTTCCCTGTTTTTGCTTATCGTTTCTTGGCTACATGTGCAAACATATGCCCTTTCCTTCTTCATCAGTTCTACTGCCGTTTCGTATATCTTTGGCATATTATCCGAGGTAAACGTTTCTTTCTCAAATGGTATTCCAAGCCATGTTAGGCCTTCCTTAATCGCTTCTACGAACTGATACGACTCTTTTTCCGGATTCGTATCGTCAAATCTAAGAATCATTTTTCCGCCATAGACTCGTGCTGCCTCATAATCTAACCATGCGGCTTTTGCATGCCCTATGTGCGGATAGCCTGATGGTTCGGGAGGGAACCGAGTCACTACTTTTCCTTCGATCGCATTCGGAAGCTCGAGCGTTTTCTTTTCCTCTTTTTTCTCAACATAAGTAAACTGAGTCATCTCTTTCTCTATTTCTGATTTGGAAAGTTTTGCAACTCTGGTTGCTTCTGAGATTATTGTTGCCATGGTTTTTTTCATATCTGCCTTTGAGTCTGGGGCCTCGCCGATTACCTTGCCCACTACTGAGCCGGGGTTGGCTTTACCATAATCAAAAGCGTTCTTTAGGACGTGTTTGCGTATAATTAGTTCTAATTCGGATGACATGCTATGTTCTTGCTGCATTTTATTTAAATCCTATTTGCTTCTTTGATCTTACTCGATTTTATACTCGGTACTCATTCCCATCTTTGATACATGCCTTTATATATCTTTATTTACACCTATATTCTCAGAACAAAACAAAAATAAGAATCGAAAAACGGAGGTGTGAATAAATGAACGGAAAACTTAATCAAGTATTTGAAGCATCCGCTACTTCTATTATGTTGTGTCACACCTCTTTGATCGTAAGATCCGATCTTATATAAGCAAGAAAAAAGGAAACCCTCTTGGGTTTGTGTGACTCCAAATTCTTGCGATTGCCCCAAAAGAGCAATGATTTTCACCGCATTATTTCTTCTTTGTCTGCGGTAGTTCCTCTCATGTTGTGCTGAGGTGGCCATCAAGGCCCCTCTTATTATAATGTCTGGGTGATGTTTTGTCAAATGGTCCTGGTGGCGTTGCCGCCAATTTTTCAGAGGAATCTGTTTCGATTCCCTTAGGTTCGACGTATATGGTTTCAGTAAATAAAAAAGGTCGTTTTAGAAAGTCCTTTGATTCCAAGCGATTCGAGGAGATCGTTAGGTTGTACTTCCTCGAGAAGCTTTCGGTGCGTAAGATCGCGTCCTTGACGGGTCTTTCCCACATGACTGTCTATCGAATGCTGAGCGACCCTAACGTCGCGATCTTGGTCTGATGCCCTCTGGGTTCGGATTTTGGATCGTTATCTTCTTCTTTACTTTTTTGCATTTTCCGTCTTCTCCTTCAGGGAGTCTTTTTAAATGTTTTTGTCTATATTAATCCTGCTCGGAACAAACACCTCCTTTCCATTAGTGGAGATTTGTTCAAAATATCGAGAGCTTTTCTCTCTACACTCGTGTTCTTGAGGAAAAGTTTAGCAAATTAGATGGTGTTCGCGCACTGGTCTAGTAAATATAATGAACATTTCAAAAATTGGTGATTATAAATGGCAGAAAAATGTGATGATAGTAAATGCTTCATGCACGGCGATGTTAAGGTTCGTGGTGAGCGTTTATTCGGAAAAGTAGTTAGTGCAAAGAGCAAGAAAACTGTGGTGGTAGAACGGTCTGCAGTAAAATTCTTTCCAAAATATGCTAAATGGGCTCGTGGCAGATCCAGAATTGCAGCTCATAACCCTTCCTGCCTAAGCGCAAAGGTTGGTGACATGGTTCACTTGGCCGAATGCAGAAAACTTAGTAAGACTAAGGCATGGACAGTTGTTGAGATCGATTCTTCTGAAGGTGCTTCAATATGAAAGGACTCACAAGTAAAATTTCAAAAACTCTGACTACTGGCACTATGATGACCTGCAGCGATAACAGCGGTGCAAAGGTTGTCTATGTTATTGGTGCAATGCGATATAAGGGTACTCGATCCAAATACCCAAAGGTCGGTATTGGCGACATCGTAATTGCTTCGGTTAAGAAAGGAAAACCAGACATGGTTAAAAAAGTCGTAAAAGCGCTCATAATCCGACAGAAGAAGGAATTCAGACGTGCGAACGGAATGCGGGTTTGTTTTGAAGACAATGCTGCAATTCTGATCAATGATGATTATCTTCCAGTTGGTACTGAAATCAAGGGTGTTGTGGCAAGGGAGATCGCAGAGCGATTCCCGAAGGTTGCTGCCATTTCTGCAGGTGTTGTATAATGAAATCTGATACTGAACGAAAACATTTCTATAGCGAAAAGCTTCATAAGCGAAAGGATCGTCTTAATGTTCATCTTTCGAAAGATCTACGATCGAAACTCAAGACGAAAAAGCGTGCGCTTCTGGTTCACAAGAACGACCGGGTCAAGATCCTGCGTGGTCCTGAAACCGGCAAAGAAGTCAAAGTTGTAAGAGTGAATATTAATGCCCGAAAAGTTTATCTCGAAGGAGTGGTTGTAAAGAACTCCAAAGGAAAAGAAGTTTTGATTCCTATCGAACCTTCGAACTTGCTCCTAGTTGGTCTTGAATCTACTCCCGAGCGAAAGGAAATTTTCAGGGAAGATGCCTTTATTGTTGCAAAAAAGGAAGTTAAGAAAGAAGACGACAAAAAGGATGAGAAAAAGACAGTTGTTTCAGAGCCAAAAACTTCTGAAAAAACGCAGCCTGTCTCTCAGAAGTCAGCTCATCAGGATACCACGGCTCAGGAAGCCAGAGCTCATGCTGCCCAAGATAAGCAGCACAAGAACTACTAAAGGTGAATATTTATGGCAAAACTAGGTGGAACTAAACACGTAAAAAGATTGGCAACTCCAAAGGCAGTTCCGATCACAGATAAGAAAGAAAGTACTTGGATACTTAGGACTTTCCCAGGACCGCACCCAAAGCGGGCTTCTATTGGTCTTGGTGTCTTGCTTCGAGATGTACTCAAGGTAGCTCCTACTCTTAAGGAAGTAAAACAGATTTTAAATCGACAATCTCCTAGATTGGTTCGGGTGGATCATCGTCCAAGAACTGACGTCCGATTCCCTGTTGGTCTTATGGACGTAGTTCGATTTGATACTGCCGATAAATTCTATCGAATTATAGTCGATTCAAAAGGTCGGCTTATTCCAGTTGAAATAAAGAAGGCAGAAGCCGATTCCAAGCTCCTTAAGGTGGTTGGAAAAAACGTTCTTAAGGGCGGAAAGATCTCTCTGGCTCTTCATGATGGCCGAAATCTCTTTGCAGACAACCACATAAATGTGGGTGATAGCATCGTGTTTTCTCTTAATGATGGTAAACTCAAATCCACCATCAAACTCGCTCCTGGTGCAAAATGCCTCATTAGCGAAGGTAAGCATGCTGGTGCAGTTGTTACTCTTAAGGAAATTGTCAACCGACAGGCCGGTAAGCCATCTGAAGCCTTGGTTTCAAACGAATCGGGCGACTTCATTACTGTTGCAAAATACTTGTTTGCAGTAGATGGTTCGTTCAAGACAAGTGGGTGAAAAGAATGACTGATAATCCAATGAGAAAAATATTGATTGACAAGGTAACTGTCAACATCGGTGTCGGATCTCCAGGCGACCGGCTTGAAAATGCAAAAACGCTTCTCTCTAAATTGAGTGGTGCCGGGACTCCTGTCGAGACCAAGGCCCGCAAGAGAGATCCTGTTTTCAAACTCAGAAAGGGTCTTCCAATTGGTGCAAAGATCACTCTTCGTGGTGCTCCTGCGAAAACCTTTTTGGAAAAGGCTCTCGCTGCAAAAAGACGAACTCTCAAAGAATCCAATTTCGATAGACGAGGGAACTTTGCTTTCGGTGTTCATGAATATATCGATTTCCCGGGTGCTAAATACGACCCGACGATCGGTATGTTTGGTTTTGACATTTGCGTTACTCTTCGACGACCCGGAAATTCCGTGGCTCTGCGGAGATTATCTCCCTCAAAAATAGGGGCAAAACATTTGATTACTCCCCACGAGGCGAGAGAATTTATAAAAAATTCCTTTAACGTAAAATTTGAGTGATTTTTATGAAGCTAACTACTGAAGAGCGATATAAAGGAAAAGGCAAGCGAGTCTGCAGAAACTGCGGAAATTCGAGAGCCTTGATTAGAAAGTATCGTCTGTTTGTATGCAGAAGATGCTTTAGGGAAATGGCCGAGATGATCGGCTTTAGAAAATACGGAGGATGAAATTATGTCTGATCATTTGGCAGATGCACTGAACATTCTTAAGACTCATGAACTGGCTGGTCTTTCGACCTGCAATCTCAAAGCGAGTAAGGTCGTCGGAGAGATCTTGCGAGTACTTGCTGAAAACAAGTATCTTAAGTCCTATGAGATGGTTGAAGATGGACGAGGCGGATACTACCAGGTCGTCTTAGATGGAAGAATTAACGATTGTGGTGTTATAAAACCTAGAGCTCCAGTTAAACGAGCACACTGGGCTAAAAAGGAGCAGCAATACATTCCTGGTTTTGGTGTCGGTCTTTTGATCGTAACCACCCCCAACGGAATCATGACAAATTCGGAAGCTGATAAACAGCATGTTGGCGGTAGGCTTTTGGCCTATGTTTATTAGGTGTTTCTGATGATATCTGTTCCTGATGGCGTTCAAGTTAAAGTCGATGGTCGAACTGTTTGGGCTAAGGGTCCTATGGGCGAGGTCCAAAAGATTTTGCCAAAAGAGGTTGCCATAAAGCTCGATGGAAAAAACATTTCCGTGAGTTCATTGGACAAATCTCTTGTTGGTACTTCCGAAGCAATCGTCACGAATGTTCTTTTTGGCGTTTCTTCCGGATACAAAAAGTCTTTCAAGCTTTTGCATGCACACTTTCCAATTTCCGTTGAGGTCAAAGGTAAAGACATTGTAATTAAGAACTTCCTTGGCGAAAAGCAACCTAGAAAAACCGTGGTTGTTGGAAATACTAAGGTGGATGCAAAGGGTCAGAACGTTACTCTGTCTGGTCCGGATAAAGAAGCTCTTGGTCAGACTCTTGCAAATCTTCGAACTGCAATGAGAATCAAGGATAAGGATGGCCGTGTATTCCAGGATGGAATTTACGAGGTAGCCTCCGAGTAGAAAGGTAAAAACTAAGGTGAAATGATTTATGGTCACTGGAAAAAAGAAAAAACCAACATTCAATGTGCCGAACTTGGGTTTCTTTAAGAGCGTTAAAGCTCGATGGAGAAAGCCCCGAGGTACTCACAATAAGAAAAGAATGAAATTCAAGTGGGCTGGCGCACTTCCAAAAATCGGCTATCGAAACAGTGTCGAGATTAGAGGCGTTCATCCATGCGGAAAGCGGGAGGTTTTAGTTTCCCATCTTTCTCAGATGAATGGTCTTAAGGATGTTGCGATCAGAATCTCTTCTGGCGTAGGTGCCAAGAAGCGTCTTGCAATTGTTGATAAAGCAACTTCTTTGAAGTTGCCGATTCTCAACGCAAGGCCAGCCAAATCAGATTCAAAAAAGTAGGTGTATGATATGACTCTTGCTACTGTACGAAGACTTGCAGCTGATCTTCTTTGCGTCGGAGAGAACAAAATAAAAATCTCTCCAGATGGTATGAAAGAAGCTGAGGGTGCATTAACCCGATCAGATGTTCGGTCTTTAATAGAAAAAGGAATTGTAAAAAAGCTTCCAAATCAGGGTCGTGCCAGTGCCCGAAAGCGCGATAAGCGAAGTGCTGGTCGTACTCGTGGTGCTCGTGTTGGTTCAAAGACTCTCTGGATGGAAAAAGTTCGTGCGCAGCGAAAACTGCTCTTTGAGCTTCTCGATTCAGGCGTTCTGAAAAAGACCGAAAAATGGTCTATCTATAGGAAAGTGAAGAGCGGCCTCTTTAGAAATAAAAAGGCAATGGTTCTCTACCTAAAGGATAATGGTTTAGTTCCAAAGGATTTCGAACCTTCTCCAAGGGCAGCTCCTAAGGGCGTAGCTAGCAAGAAGAGTGTTTCTTCTTCATCTGCTCCAGCTCAAAAGAAATCTTCAGTTCCTACGGGATCTTCTACTTCAAAAGTAGTAAAAAAAGAAAAAGGTGAAAAGAAATGACTCGCGCAAAAGGTCCAGCTTTTACTGTTGCATTTAGACGACGAAGGGATGGTAAAACCAACTTTGCAAAAAGACTGGCTTTGGTAAAGAGCGGTCTTCCAAGGATGGTTGTAAGAAGAAGTAACAAGAATCTTCTTGTTCAGTTCGTTACTTTCGATCCAAAAGGAGATAAGACTCTACTTAGTTTCGACGGTTTCCATTTGGCTAAAAATCACAAATGGATATCAAAGCGAAACGTGTGGACTGCATATCTTGTTGGTCTTGCTGCAGGCAAAATGGCTCAAAAGAAAGGCGTCAAAGATTTCGTTTTTGATATGGGTCTTTACACTCCTTCAAAGGGTTCAGTTGTTTTTGCTGCTCTTAAGGGCGCAGTTGATTCTGGATTAACCAGCACTTCAATGAGCGAAGAAAAAGTCCCTACGGAGAAACTCTCCAATCCTCCTGAAGCTCTAAAAGCTTCGTTTGAGGATGTCAAGAAAAAGCTTTCTAGCGGGTGATATTTATGGCAGAAAAAGTTAAGATCGTAAATAAGGATTCATGGACTCCAAAAACTCTTCTTGGTCAGAAGGTAAAAAATGGGGAAATAACTCATTTTGAACAAATTTTGGAACTCGGTCGGCCTGTTTTAGAGCCAGAGATCATCGATGTACTTTTGACTGATCTCGAGTGCGAAACTCTCCAGATCAAATCCACTCAGAGAGTTACTGACTCCGGTAAGCGAACTAAATTCCGAGTCGTAGCTGTTATTGGTGATAAAAAAGGCCATGTTGGTTTGGGTGTGGGTAAGAGTGATGAACTTAAGCCTGCTCTGGACTATGCTGTACGAGATGCAAAAAAACACATGATCTCAGTTAGAACTGGCTGCGGCAGCTGGGAATGTAAATGTTCCTTTAAACACTCTGTAGCTTCTAAAACTGAAGGTAAGGAAGGTAGCACCATCGTGACCATTAAACCTGCTCCAAGAGGTCTTGGCCTTGCATCTAACGATGTAGTTAAGAAGGTTTTGAGCATGGCCGGTGTGGCTGACGTTTGGAGTTCTACTCAAGGTGGAAAGAACGTCTATAATATGGCCGTTGCAACAATGAAGGCTCTTGATGGTTTGAACTTACTCAAACCGAGAGCGCAATAATTGGTGATTTTGATGAAACTAGCTGTAGTTCGTGTTCGTGGTGTGCGCAAGATAAGCCCCCGAATTAATAAGACCTTTGTTCACCTAAGGCTTCTGAGGCCAAACCACTGTGTTCTTGTCGATGACACTCCACAGAATATGGGTATGCTTCTTAAGGTAAAGGACTATGTAACTTTCGGTCCTATTGATGAAGTTACTTTGTTGAAACTTCTTACAAAGAAGGGCGAAAAAGGTTCGGCATTGGTTCGATCTCTCGTTAAAAGCGAGGAATTGACCAAGATGTCAAAGGAAATTTTTGGCGGTAAAAAAACTGCCGAATTTGTAGATCCTGTATTCAGACTACGACCTCCTTCAAAGGGCTATAAAAATATAAAGCGACCCTACCCAGAAGGCGATCTTGGATCTAGGGAAGAGATGAACTCTCTTATAAAGCGCATGATTTAAGGTTGATACTTATGAGTAAACGCAAAGAAGGACAAAAGAAAGGATATCTGGGTCACCGATCCCACGGTCGCGGAAATGTAAAGAACCGAAGAGGTAGCGGTAATCGTGGTGGTCGAGGTATGGCTGGTATCGATAAGCACAAATGGTCCTGGGCAATGAAGTATGATAAAAACCACTTTGATAAGCATGGTTTTGTTCGACCTCAGGGAACATCGGTTGACGTTGATACAATTAACCTTTACTACATAAATCAGCGTGCAATGCTAAACCAGTTGGAGAAGAAAAACGGCAAACTCTACTTCGAATTTGACGGTAAAATTCTCGCAGTTGGAAATCTCTCTGTTCCCGTAGTCATTCGTGCCTCTGCCTGGAGTAAGGGTGTAGAAGCCAAAGTTAAGACTGCAGGGGGGGAGCTTGTCAAGCTAGGTAAAGCTGCCGCTAAACCTGCAGCCTAATTTTACTCCTTTATATTTATTATTTATCTTTATTTGCTCAAAGTATTATTTTTCCTTGATACTTCTTTCTTGATTTATTTTTCATTTTGTTTTCATTGAGTATTTTTTCCATGTTTTATTTTTCTGTGGTTTTATATTGTTTTTATTTCAACATTGTGTTTCTTCAATTTTGACGGAACGTTTATAAAATAAGTCTCAGAAGAACTAATTTAATTCATGATTACTTTTTGTGGTGTATTTAATGGGAATTGTAGAACTATTGCAATCTGTTGCCAAATATCTTCCTGAAGTCAAAGGTCCTCCAAAGCCTCTGCTAATAAAGCAAAAGCTATTTTGGACTGGTGTTGCGCTTGTACTGTTTTTCATGATGTACAATACTCTGGCTTTCGGTATTCGTGAGCCGGATGCAAAACTTGATTTCCTTCAAACTATCACTGCAAGTAGAACTGGTACTCTTTTGACTGCAGGTATTGGTCCTATTGTCCTTGCAGGTATTTTCCTCCAATTATTCGTGGGTGCAGGAGTTATCAAAATCGATCTTAAGGACACAAAAGATCGTCAGAAATTTCAGGAATCCCAAAAAGTTCTTGCAATTGTTCTTGCTTTTGTGGAGGCTATTGTTTTCGTCATTAGCGGACGAACGCTAATCGTTCCTCTTTTTGGAGAGCTTGCGGCCGCAGCTCCCATTACTACTGCGCTTGTAGTTTTACAGATCGCACTTGGTTCAATTCTGGTTCTTTATCTTGATGAAATGGTTACTAAATACGGCATCGGTAGCGGTATCAGTGTCTTTATCGCTGCAAACGTTTCATATACGATTATTCAGCAAGTGATCGGGTTGATCTTTGATGCATCTTCTGCCTCTAGTATCGTAAGTATTGTTTCCACTGGAGGTGCAAATGTTTTATCAGAAGTCCTTATCGCTTTATTACCCCTCTGGTTCACTATTTTGGTCTTCTTTGTCGTGGCTTATGCCGAATCTATGAAGGTCGAAATTCCCATCTCCTTCGAGCGGGTTCGGGGTATGATTCCAAAACTGCCACTTAAATTTTTCTACGTTTCAAACATTCCAATTATTTTTGCCAGTGCTCTTTTGATTAATGTTCAGTTATTCGCAGGCGGGGCACTCACGGCATTTTATTATGATAAAGGAGTTGCAAAGCTTGACTTTTCCGGAGGTTATGATTTTGCTAAGCATGGGATAATGCCTCTGATTGCATATACCGATCCACAGGGCAATATTGTTGATGGTGCACTTTCCGTTCTAACTCCCCTATATGGAAGGAATATTTATTACAATTTCAACCTCACTAGTCCCATATTTGGCATTCCTCTTTGGCTTCACGCACTTCTCTACGTAATTTCATTATCATTCATTTGTGTGATGTTCGGTATGTTCTGGGTGGAAGTTGCCAATATGGATGCAAAAAGTATGGCTGGTCAACTCACTAGTTCTGGTCTTCAAATTCCTGGATTTAGGCGTGATCCAAGAATGCTTGAGCAGATGCTAAACAAACACATCTACCCGCTTACTATTTTGGGTTCTTTCTGTGTTGGTCTTCTGGCCAGTATTGCAGATATGACTGGTGCTCTTGGTACAGGAACGGGTATTTTGCTTACTGTCGGCATCCTTCATAAGATCTACGAAGACTTTGAAAAAGAAAAATTCTTTGATATGTATCCTTCATTCAATTCTCTTGTGGGCAGTGGCGAAAGTTCTCAATAATTTTTTTGTTTTTTATGTCTTTCGATTTTGGCCTTTTTTATTTAATGGTGAAACTATGATTATTGTTATGGGTCTTCCTGGTGCTGGAAAATCTACTGTTCTAAAATCACTCAAAACCGAATACGAGATACTTAATTGGGGCGATTTGATGTTTGAGATCGAAAAACGCGAGTTTGGAATCCAGAATCGTGATGAAATGCGCAAGATTCCGATTGACAAACAGAAATGGGTTCAGGAAATGGTTGCAAAGGCACTCTCAAAAATGACTGGTAAGATCCTTCTGGACACTCACTGCTCCGTTTCGACTCCTTCTGGTTATTTTCCTGGTTTGCCGTTTAATCTTCTCAATTTGCTTCCTGTCGAAGCGTTGGTTTTAATAACTGCAAATCCCTCAGATGTAGCCAAAAGACGCGTTGCAGATCCAACTCGTAAACGGGATCAGGATGATGTTGCACTTCACGATCAGATGAACAAGTCTTATCTTGCTGCGTATTCTGCATTTAGCGGGGCACCTGCAGTCATAATCGAAAACAAAGAAGGCAAACTTGAAGATGCAGTTGCAAAATTACACTCTTTACTCAAGTAATTTTTCTTCACATCCTCTCTCCCAGCATTTACATATCATTTAAACTCTTTATTTCCATATTTTCTTTATGATTGACATACGTTTAGTTAGAGAAAACATCGTACTTGTTGAACAAGCGCTCATAAACCGTAATTCTTCGCCAGAAGTCATGAATGTTCTTTCCAACATAAAACAGCTCGATTCCAAATGGAGGACTGTAAAAAAAGAAGAAGAACTTCTCCGTGCCGAAAGAAATAAATTAAGTCTTGCCATCAATGATAAAAAGAAAAAAGGCGAAAATACTGATACCGAAATCAAACGTTCTGGTGAAGTCGCTGCAAGAATCAAACAAATCACTGTCGAAACAGGTGATTTTGAAGCCCAGATCAAAGGTGAATTGTTGGGTATTCCCAATATCCCCGATGCCTCTGTTCCTATCGGTTCGGATGAAACCCACAACCCCGAGGTTCGAAAATGGGGTGCTCCAAAGAAACATTCTCCCGATGTTCTAGATCATCATGCTTGGGGTGAGGCAAGCAAATTAATCGATTTCGAGCGTGGAGTCAAGCTTGCAGGTCATCGATTTACGGTTACCTATGGTCAGATCGCCAAACTAGAGCGTGCATTGATCAATTTCATGCTTTCTGAACATGTCAAAAAAGGATATCTGGAAGTTGCTCCTCCCTATTTAGTTAATTCAAAATCCATGACCGGGACTGGTCAATTGCCTAAATTTCGGGAAGATCTCTATTCAACTCAGGATGATTTATGGATGATTCCAACTGCAGAAGTTCCATTAACTAATCTTTACGCTGATGAGGTGCTTGATGAATCTTCGCTCCCGCGTAAGATTACTGCCTACACTCCCTGCTTTAGAAAGGAGGCAGGTTCTTATGGTAAGGACATTCGTGGCCTAATTAGACAACATCAATTTAGCAAAGTCGAATTGGTAAAATTTTCCAAACCAGAAAACAGCTTCAACGAACTGGAATCTCTTCTTGGCGATGCCGAACATATCCTCAGGTTACTCGAGCTTCCTTATCGCGTAATTGCTCTTTGTACTGGCGATATGGGCTTTGGAAGCGCAAAAACATATGATATTGAAGTCTGGGTTCCATCTCAGGACAAGTATCGTGAAATTTCTTCATGTTCGAATTTCACCGATTTCCAGGCCAGGCGTGCAAATATACGCTATAGAGCTGCAAATGGAGAAACTAAATTCGTTCATACTCTCAATGGTAGTGGCCTTGCAGTCGGTCGAACGATGGTTGCGATTCTCGAAAATTACCAGGAAGATAAGAAAACCGTAGTTATGCCTCAGGTTCTACGGGAATTTATGGGTTGTGAAACTATTGATTTTTAATTCTGGTCTTCTCATCCTTTCTTGGTGAACTTTGTGTGTGATTGGAAAAAACTCGCTATTTTTACTGTTTTGATGGTTATTGTTGCTCAAGTAGTACATGTAGTTGAAGCACTTTTGACTATGAATTATTATCTTGATCCAGTCTATTTCCAAGTTTGGAGTAAAGTTATGATGCCAACTGCTGGTCCGCCACCATCCTCATTTTATTTGATTTCACTATTATTCGCAGTGATAACTTGGGTTTTCTTCGGAATCGTTTATGAAAAACTCTCAGGTGCACTTACTGAAAAAGACGCATTAAAAAAAGGCGTACTGTTTGGCGGTCTGATGTATCTGGTTGCGGGCATTCCAATGATTCTTGTAATGTATCTTTTAGTCAACGTTCCAGTTGGAATTCTTATTGCCTGGGCGATTTCAGCTCTTGTACTTGATTTGATTGCTGGAATTATGGCAGCAAAAATTTACGGGGGAAAGTAACGTCATTATTTTTATTTCGGAGCTAGTTTAGTCATGCCAAAACGTGAGTCAAAAGTGATTTATTTATGCAAAAGTTCTGATGGTTCTATTACCTACACCTACGATGATCAGTTCATTTATGCCCAGGCCAAAGACGGAATTCGTCGTCTGGATCTGTTCGACAAACACTATTACAAACTTCGTGTCTTTGATGGTGTTCCTGTTCTTGAAATCGATGGTCTGCGGATGCAGCTCGTTCGCGATTTCGAAACTCCTCTTGACTACGCAAAAGAAGTCATCAAAGAATTAAAAATTCCAAAATCCGGTTCTTTTTCTGTTCTAGATACCTGCATGGGTCTTGGCTATACTGCTTCAGAAGCTTCGCGTCAAAGCGGTGTAAAAACTGTAACTACTTGCGAATTTTCCGATGCCGTTCTTACTCTTGCAAAATGGAATCCCTTTAGTTCCCAACTATTCAAGCTAAATGGAAAAATCAAAGTCTTATGTGGCGATAGTTTTGACTTGATTAAAGATTTTGAATCAAATTCCTTCGATTTTGTGATCCATGATCCGCCCCGAATTTCCCATGCTCCTCAGCTCTATTCAATTGAATTTTATGAGCAGCTCTATCGCGTCTCTAAACCAGGTGCCCATCTTTTTCATTATGTGGGTTCGGTTGGAAAAGCACGCGGAAAAGACATCTCTTCACATACTATGTCTAATCTGAGATCTGCCGACTTCGTTTCCATGATCTATGTTCCAAGGCTTCAGGGAATTTTATTTAAAAAGCCCAAGTGAGATGATTTATCTAATGTCCATAATTTCCGTTTCCCATCTAAGCAAGACTTTTACTGAAAGAAACAACCTCATAACTGCTCTTGATGATGTGAGTCTTGAAATCCAGGAGGGTCAGATTTTTGGTATTTTGGGTCCAAACGGTGCGGGCAAAACGACTCTCATCAGTACGATCTGCGGTTTAATTGAACCGGATACTGGAAAAATAGAATTGCTAGGTTTAGAACTCCAATCCAATCTAAAGGAACTAAAATCCCAAATAAATGTTGTTTCTGGTTTCACTGGTATTCTCTATACTCTTAATGTAAGGCAGGCTCTCAATTACTACTCTTATCTATATGGTATCTCAAATAACTCCAAAAAAATTAACGAACTTATCTCCTTAGTTGGTCTTGATGGTTATGAAACTAACTCTGCTGATAACCTGTCTTCCGGAAACAAGCAAAAGTTTCTTATTGCTCGTGCCTTGCTTAATGACCCAAAGCTGATTTTTCTTGATGAACCCACTGTCGGACTAGATGTCGAAGCCGCAATCAATATTCGCCAGTTAATCATTGGGCTAAAATCCATGGGAAAGACAATCATACTAACTACTCATAATATGACTGAAGCAGAATCTCTCTGCGACTCTATTGCAATCATAAACAAAGGCAAGATAATCGAAATAGGAACTCCGGATGAGCTTCGCAAAAAATTTGAGGTTCCTGTTTCTTTTGAATTGGAATCTGATGCTGTTGATGAACTTGCAGCTTCATTTTCCTCAATCCCCAACGCGTCGATTCAGAAGTCTTTAGGCGGTCTTAAAATTCAGTTTCCCAAATCCCAGCTTTCCTCGTTCCTCTCTTCACTTTCAAAAAAATCCCATCTAATAACTTCTTTTCGTTCGATCGATAGTCCTTTTGACGATGTCTTTTTGAATATTATTCGGGGTGCAAACCAATGAATTCCTTTTTCGTTCGTATCTACTCACAACTCTACAAAAATCTCCTTGGCCTTCTAAAGAACAATTTCCGTCTAAGTGATGTTCTGCTCTGGCCTCTTTTGTATCTCTTTACTCTGAGTTTTTTCTCATCTTATGTGGGCATCAAAAAAGACTATTTTGATGTTATTATTTTGGGTATGATGGGCTGGCGTGCAGTTTATTTTATGTCTCAGGAGTTAGTTGCCTCGTATATGGAAGATCATTGGTCCAAATCGCTGGCCTTTTTGCACATCTCTCCACTTTCTCGTTTGGAATTTGCTCTAAGTTCGTCTCTTTCAGGTTTTTCTAAAGTTGTTTTTGTTCTATCTCTATATCTCTTGGTAACTGGTTTTCTCTACTCATTTTCCATAGTCCATCTGGACCTATTTCTATTAGGTATGTTTTTCTTGATTTTTTTGGGCTTTAGTTTTGGTCTCATAATTTTAGGGATAACTTATCTGGCAAAAGAATCTGCGTTTAATATTTCATTTCTCCTTCCAGATTTTGTTGTTCTTATGTCTGGCGTCTACTTCTCTGTCGATTCGGTGTTTCCATCTTTCGTTCTTCCATTTATCAAACTTCTTCCGACAACTCAGGCTTTTAATGTATTAAAATCTGCTTCAGACGTCTCTTTCTCCTATGATCTGACTTATCTTTTTGTTTCGTCGATTGTTTTCTTTTTCCTGTGCGAGCGAATTAATTTCTACCTCTATAATAAGGCCCGCAAACAAGGAAAATTGGGTCGTTTTGGTTAGCAAACCTTTTTATTTCTCTAATTCCTTTGTTATTAAGGTGTAATTTTTGAAAAACATGGTTGAAATCTGTGCTAATTGCGGCCTGGTTGTCAAAGAAAAACTCGAAGATTTTAAATGCCTCTCATGCGGTTGTGAAGTTGGTGTTGTACTTCCTCGAGAAACGTTTCTCTCAATGGTTAAGTCCGGTCTTGCCAAAAAAGCAGATGGTCTGTCCTAATTTGTTTTGTGTCTTTTTGTCAACTAAAATTTGTAAAGATATATAAACTTCGTTTGTCTGTTTGCCTTATGGATAGTGAAGATACGATCGAGGTTTGTGGTGGCTGCGGAAAACTCCCTCGCCAGAGCGAACATGATTATCTTGGTATCTTTTCATGTCCACGTTGCGGTCACAATTCAAAACTCATCCTATCCTCTTCGATTTATCATGAAACTGTTTCAGGTCTTGAAGCTCGTTTTCAGGAAATTCAGAACCGAGCCCGTCTGACCTCTACTATTTCTGCATCTGCAGATGTGTTAGATCTTCATAACTCAAAATCAGCTCGTGCGTCTTCCCGATCTACCAAAGCTGCATCTAAAAAATCAGCCACTACTTCAAAATCTTCTTCTGATCAGATGTCTAAGACACGTACTAATCTTAAATTATCTAAATCCAAACCCCCACGCAATAACAAATCTAAGAAGTCAAGAAAAAGATGAGTTTTTTTGACCTAGAGGATTCTTTTTTGACTTTTTGTGATATTTATTTATATTTTATGTATCAAATTCAAATCAATGGCAAATTTTGTGCGGGTTACTTCTTACGTTCCTGGTCAGTCAAGGCGAAAATTTGTACTGCTTGTTCAGCATGATGGCGATGGCCGCGACATTTTATCCAGGCATCCCAACATTGCATCTGAGCTAAACACGCCCCGGAATTTTTTTGATCGCTACCTGCTTATTGAACGGGATGTAGGTACTAGCGAACTGGCTCATGCTATCGCAGCTAAACTGCACTCTGATGCAATAGTCGTTGAATGTACTCTTCCCCGCGGTCTAGTGGATCCGAATCGCTCATCTGCGCATGCATTGCCATCTGTTTTGAACCTTGATCCAAATCATCCCCTCGCGAAAATTCTTCTTGATGCTCACACTCAGGCCATCCAAGAAATTCAAAGAGTATTGCGAGAAGCCGATCCAGTTCTTTATCTCGATGTACACTCAATGTCTCCTTATTCTTTAGATCCACGCAAAGCTCCTGCTGCTGGTTTTAGTTCTATCGCCCGGCATGTTACTGGTTGGTTAAGTTTTCAGGGTGCTCCACGCTCTGTTGATATAATTACCAGCACTCCTGAAAGTGAGGTTCTTGCAGACCTAAGATTAGCTACTGTCATCGAGTCTGCATTTTCCGGTCTTGGAATATCGACCATTCGAAACTATCCGTTCTGTGCCATTAATCAAATAACCGGAACTCAGTACCTAAGGACCCACCCGGGACTGGCAGTTGACGTTCCAAAAACCCATCTTACTTCCGGTGATGCTTTGGATCAACTAAAAGTTGATTTTGATAAGATTGATCTACTCGCTTCCGCGATTGCAGATCGTCTCAATGTACTCCTCGCGTCTCTGGTATGACTTGTTTTCCTGGCGATGATTTAATAAATTCAAATGCCTATTTTTATCTATGAAAAATAAAACTTCCAAAAAAGTTGTCCTGCCTTCTCTAAATAATTCAAAATTCGATCTCTCTCCCCTAGAATATATTGAGAGAAAACGTGCTGAGTTACTTCCTCCCTCGTTTTCTGCTCCAACCTCTGCACGTGTTTTATTGCCTCAACTTTTAGATTCTTCTTTAGGGAACTCCCAAATTGTCGAGCTGTTCTCGCTAGAAATGAAGAAGTCCTTGCCTTCTTTAGATCCTCGTTCTGCATCTGGCCTCACTGCCGTTTCTAAAGCTCCAGATAAACCAGCACCAACTCTTTTGATTTCTGCTCCATATTTTGAGCGATACTCTGCTCTTAGAAAAAAATCCGTTAAATCATCTAAATAGTTCTTTAGGCCGTTCTTTTTCTATTTTTTAATGCATTTCACGTCTTAATTTCTTCTTTTCGGATTCTCTATTCGTGTTCTATTTGCGTGTAATCTGGTTCTTTAAACCCATAAGCTCAAAATAGATACCTCTATATACAAGTTCTGACACTATCTTGTATATGAAAAAACTCTATCCTACATTTGCAGATTCACATAACTATCGTGGAACTACCCAAAATCTACATCGTTTGACTAATCTTGAGTCTGATGCTCTTAGGGCTTCCATACTTGAGCGAGATAAATACACCTGTGCCTATTGTGGCTTTGCCGCTAAAGAATGGCAGACTATAACTTACCTTAATGGAAATCCAGGCGACAATACTAAAAGCAATTTGGTTACTACTTGTCCGATGTGCAGTCTTGTACTTAACACTCCTTTAGGCTGCCAGATCGAGGGTATTGTAGAACTTTATGAAAAATCTGACTATACTCAAAACGAGATCGTACAGATGACTCGAAAACTTCGCTCTGAAGGTAAAACCGATGATCAGATTCGAAGGACTTTGGGCTTACAAATTAAGGTTCCCTATAAAATGAATAAGGAATATCTAAAGGGCCTCTATGCATTTGTCAGTTCCTGGAAGGGTTCTTGGGGTCAGGTTGAAGAAGCTTTGGCTTATGGATATGCTCATGGAAATAAATCAAGTAAAAATTAATTTCTTGAGCTGTGATCTGATTAGACTCGGATCCAGATCATATTTTTTGCCCAATGAATCTGCCGATGATGGTAATTATAAATGCCATTATCGATCCTATGGCAAGAAGAACTAATATAACGAACAATCCTCCTAAAAACGCGATTATTTCATATCCTTCAATGCTGCCCCAAAGAAGTGCACTGATAAATACATTTATTCCTGATATGGTCAAGCCTACTGTTCCTGGGATCAGCCATAAAACTATCCCGGTAAGTCCAGAATCGACTAGTGAAAGTTTATTTTTAGCCGAATTATATCCAGTCCATAAAAGGCAACCTCCTAAAATAACAAAAACAAGGATCCACCAAACTGCTATTATTGCTGTATTTTGCATCGAATTAATGAGTATGCCAACACAAGTCAATGCAATCAAGATGGTTAATGGTATTCTTATTCTATTCACCATTTTTATAATGTCAATCATGATAAATTCACCTGCTTGGGATTTTTAGCTCTATTGCTCGCACGAGCTTTGGCATTTTTGATTGTTAATTTTCTTTCTTTATTTTACTCTAAACTATTTAGATTGCTTAAGATTATTTTGGAATTTCTCGGGAAATGAATGGTCGTTCGCCTCGAGTCGGACAATATCGAATTTGTTATGACTCATTTGAAGATAAAAAATATGATGATTTTTTTCGTTGGTGGTTCTAATTAATAAATCCGGTACGAGTTAGTTTACTGGCGTGCGGTCATATTATGGAAATCGAACTCAAACTAAGTATTCTCTTAATTATGTTTTCCTTACTTCTGGGGACTTATGCATGCTGGTCCTTTCCCGAAATCATTGCTTCTCATTGGGGACTTTCGGGTGAATCAAATGGTTATTTACCTCGGATTTTTGGTGCATTTCTTCTCCCCCTAATCATGATTCTGATATTTGTGCTGTTTCTCGGCCTGCCTAGACTCGACCCTCTTCGAGCCAATATTGAGGCTTTTAAGACCTCTTATCATCGTTTTGTATTCGTACTTACCTCGTTTCTTTTTCTTGTTTACTTGCAGACCATTCTTTGGAATTTGGGAACTAAAATTAGCTTCACTCTAACTATGCCCATTTTGCTTGGTGGTCTTTTCTTTTACTCTGGTGTGTTGTTGGAAAAAACAAAACGAAACTGGTTCATTGGGATAAGGACGCCCTGGACACTTTCTAGCAATGAAGTGTGGGACAAAACGCACCAGTTCGGAAGTAAGGTATTCAAGATTGCCGGGGTTTTGATGTTGTTTGCTCTAGTTATTCCAGCATATTCGTTTTTCATCATCGTTGGGGTGGCATTGGTTGCTGCTTTAGGGACTGTGATCTATTCCTATGTTGCTTATGCTGAATTAAGAAAAAAGGCATAGTAAAACCGAATGAATTTATTAGTTATAAAAAACCAAACAATGTGGGTTTAAAAACAGTTTAAACATAATATTTCCTATGGGCAACAAAACTCGGAATGTTCTAATTTTGGAAGCTCGTCAAAAAGGAACTTCTAGAGAAGAACTCGCAGCTGAGTTTGGCATCCATCCAGAAAGAGTTAGGCAAATAGAAAAAACTGCTGAGCGAGGAAGAAGAAAACTCAAAAATATTCCAGAAGAAGATTTGCGTTTGTGTACTTTAGGATCCAAGACAAGGGCTGCCATAGATAAGGCTGCAGGCAAGAAGATAAAAACAATTGAAGAATTCAAAGATTGGGTCAAGAGTTTTGCTTCGGATATGCCAAAACCCTACGAGCTAGGCGAACGACTTAAGGAGATGCCTGCATTTAGTGATCCAAAGAAGAGTGCTATGATTTCTGGTGTAGTTAGGCTTTGCCAGGATCTGGATCTGGTCGCACCGTTATTTTGAGTTTACGGGCCATTTCCCGGGTATTTCATAAATTATTCTAGAAAATCCGAAATAGTTCTAGTTTAGTTGTTTTGCCTCGACGTAAGTTCCAAAAGTTAATAAATTTTGGACGTGAAATTTACTAATAATGTTAAACGCGTATAACAAGATTTAAATATTGTTTGTTTAACCTGTTATACTATGTCTGATATATTTGCCATAAGAAATGTTGATGAAAAAACTAAGAATTTTATTCACGATTACGCCCACGAAAATGACCTTGCCACAGCAGAAGCCCTAAGAGACATCGCAACTCTGGCCAAAGAACATCTAAAAGAGAAGGCTGCACAAAAAGCAAAAAAACGTAAAATCAGTATTTTTGAAGTATATAATAAAATTGCATTCAAATCTAAGGATCCTAATCTAAGTAAAAATATCGATAAATATCTATATGGAAAACGTGATTAAATGATATTGGCAGATAGCTCGTTTCTGATAGCCTTTTTCGATGAAGCAGACTCACAACACGAAAAAGCCGTTAAGGACATGAAGAAAATAGAAGAAAGCAGTTTAGATATACTGGTTAGCGAGCATGTTCTAGGTGAAACTGCAACGGTTTTACTTTATCATGCCGGATTAGATTCAGCAAAAGCATTTGTAGAGTATGCACAAGAAAATTTCATAATTGATCCAGCTGATGGAGAATATCGACTCGCTACCACCACTATTTTTATTAATCAACAGTGGCAGTTGAGTTATATTGATGCTTCAGTGGTTTTTCTTGCCAAATTCTTACGGTCAGATGTAATATGTTATGATGAAAAGATCCTGAAAGAAATAAATCGAAAATAGATTCAGAAAAGATGAACTGATTTGAGGATGGCTTGATACTTCGACGTGAAACTGCTAATTTATCTGTTTTGGGCGTACCTAAACGAAGGCGAAAAAGGATTTGGAAAAATGCCGAGTTAGAGCTTATACAAAAAGTAGATTCAAAATACAATAAAAAATACAATCAGCTAGCAGATCCTAGTACTGGTACATATCTTAAAGGTAAACCCTCCTCTTCCAATTCATCTAAACAGTAAACCATTTCACTATCAAAACACCCAAAACCCATTCTTTTCACTAGTTTCATCCGTTTAAGCCCTCTTCCATCATCCACTTTTTCTACTCAATACTGTTTCGGTAAACCTTGGACTCAAAAACACAAAAAACCGAGTTTGTGTGGTTTACTATTAGGGTTTTTTTGATTAATTTTGATTTACTTATGTGATGTTTATTTGTTTTAAACTCTACTTCGACTTTACCCTTGCGAATTATTTTTTAAAATTTATTTTTGTTTAAGAAAAAATTTGATTTGCCTTTCAAATAATCATTTTTAATTATTTTTTGTTATTTTTTCTATCTTTTTTTCCTCCGTTTAGGTAGGCTTCCAGCACCAAAAGAAGCCGGACTTTTTATTTTACGTCTGAGGATTTTTTACTAATCATAACTCTTCTAGAAATTCTAATACTTTTCTGGATTTCTGTTTCAATGGTCTGTATGCCAAATCCGATTTTCAAATTATCAACTTATTTGCTTCAAATTATTGGTTCTTAAATTTTTATTTGCTTGATAACTTTTTTGAATCTCTTTCTGGTCCTCTGATTTCGACTTTCCGTTTTCTTCCCTATTTAGCTAAGCCTTCATTTAACTAAAACTCTTCTAGTTTTTCTTACTTTCTTTTTGAAATTCCCGGAGAAATGCCAAAACTTCATTAGCATGGCCAATCGGTTCTACCGGGTCCCAAATTTTTACAATTTTACGATTTGGGTCTAACAAAAACGTGCTTCTTACTGTCCCTAAATACTCTTTTCCCAGGAACTTTTTTGGTTTCCATACGTCGAACATTTTCTGAACTTCTGCAGTTGGATCTGATAACAAAATCACAGATAGTTTTCTTTCATTGACGAATTTGAGGTGAGACTCACAACTGTCTTTACTGATTCCTAAAATTGTGCAATTTGATTTTTCAAATTCAGAATTTAGTTTTGTAAAATCCAACGCTTCAATCGTACATCCAGGTGTATTGTCTTTTGGATAAAAATAGATTACGATCCAGCGATCGGAAAAATCTGCCAGTGAACTTTTCTTTCCATCCGAATTGAGTAAACTAAAATTCGGTACGAAGTCATTTATTTTCATGAATTAATTGGTCAGAATTAGTTTATATAGATATAAGAAAAAGAGCAATAAAAATTAAATTAAGATTTTCTAAAACGAGTTAACGTTAGAATCTTGGCTTTGGTTTGTAACAATTTCTGCAGTATACTGGTCTGCCTTCAGTTGGTTTGAAAGGTACCTTGCAGGCTTGTCCACATTTTGCGCATGTTGCGTCATACATTTGTCTGTCTGATCCACTATCTTCGAATCCCATATATTACACCATTATTTATACATTATTTATATATTATAAAAGTATTGTGTCCTTGGGGCTATTTAAACCTGCTCCTTTCCCAAGGTATTTCTTAAATTATTTAAGTTTTTCCAATACTTTTTTGGCATATTATTTCATATATGCCTTATTTATGATGACCTCTTCCTTTGGCCAATCTTCATCGTCTCCATATACTCCTGTTTTGACCGATTCAATAATACTAACTACATCCATTCCCGAAGTTACTGTTCCGAAAACTGCATAGCCATCATTTCCAGGTGCATAATTCAAAAATGCATTGTCAACTGTATTTATGAAGAACTGTGCGGTTGCGCTGTTTGGATTATTTGTTCGTGCCATCGCAATCGTTCCTTTGAAATTCTTAAGTCCATTATTTGATTCCAGCTTTATCGGAGCACCTGTAGTTTTCTCTCGTTTTGCTACATTAAATCCTCCGCCCTGGATCATGAATCCCGGAATAACTCGATGAAAAATCGTTCCGTCATAGAAGCCCATCTTTACATATTTGACGAAATTTTCTACGCTAATTGGTGCCTTGGCTCGATTGAGTTCGATTTCAATTTTGCCTTTATTCGTTTCTAAAACAACAATTTCCTTTGTCGCATTTGCAGTTGCAGATTTTTTAGTATCGTTCTTTTTCGTCATATTAATCACATCAGTCGTGTTTGTTTTGTTTTCCATAACACATCCGAAAACGAGCAATAGTCCTAAGACCAGTGCTAAAATTTTGGTGTTCATTATTTTTGTTTTATTGAGTCTAAATTTAATCCTTAGTGTTCTAAGTACTGTTGATGGAAGAAAAATTATTCTTAGATTGGCTCTCGCAATACACTGATGCGAGTGTTTGTCTCGACGCATTTAGGTCTCAAAAAACTTTTTTTCGAGTCAATACAATCAAACGAAGTGTCGAGAGTTTCGCCCTCAAAAGTAAAATCAAATTCGAGAAAATTCCATTTAGTTCAGCCGGATTCAAGCTTACCGAACCCTCAAATTTCGAGATCGGAAAAACCTGGGAGTATTTCCTTGGCCACATTTATCCTCAGAGTCTTTCATCAATGCTTGTCGCTCCAATTCTTGCACCTGAGCCAAAACAACACGTTTTAGATGTCGCAGCATCTCCAGGTTCTAAGTTCTCTCATATGGCCATGATTATGGAGAATAAGGGCATTTTGGTCGGAAATGATGTGCGCATGGAAAAACTATCTGCACTATATGCAACTATCAATCGCATGAATATTCTCAATTGTATTGTTACTCTTAGGGATGGAGTTAACTTAGACTGGAAAGAACGATTTGATCGCGTTCTTTTGGATGCACCCTGCACTGCGTTGGGTAGTGGAGAAAGCGCATTTGATCGTTGGGAGATAGACCATTCAAAGAGAATTGCCGCGATCCAAAAAAAGATGCTTTTTAGTGCCTATGATGCGCTTAAGCCAGGTGGAGATCTGACTTATTCCACATGTACTTATGCAAAAGAAGAAAATGAAGAAGTTGTGAAGGCTCTTTTGGACAACGTTCCCACGGCAAAACTTCTTGAAATTCCTACTGATTTTCCTTGCGAACGCGGTTTATCTGATTTTGGCGATGAATTTCGTAAAGTAGTTCGGATTTATCCACAACACTTTGAAAGTGAGGGCTTTTTCATAGCGAAAATACGAAAAGAGGTGTCCTGATGGGAATAGGAAACAGAGAAAAAAATTTCAGACGTTATCTTGACAATCATTTCGGAATCAAACTTCCTCCCGAAGTTCATTTATTTTATGCAAAAGGGGTTCGGGTGGGTAATCCCTTCTTGATGCAAAGTACGATTCATGGGGAGCTCGGCTATGCTGCATGTGATTTCGGGTTTAATCCAACTACTGCACTAATTCAAAATTTTGGTCATCTGGCCACCAAAAACATTGTAAAGGTAACTGAATCCGAAGCACGTGCATTTGTGGCTGGATCTGACCTTAATTTCAATTTAGGGGGCAAACGTAAATACATCATTGTTAAGTATGACTCATATGTTTTGGGTTTTGGAGAATATGATCCTCAAAAAAACAGGTTGATTAATCGGCTGCCTCCGAAAGTAAGACGTACAATCATCAACTCGCTTTAGTCCACATCGATCTTAATCATAATTAAGAGTATTGTCAAAGTTCAGCTTTTTTGAGATGAATTGGATTTTTATTTTTTCTAAGTTTTCTGGATTTTTCAGGGCACTGATGCTTATGGCTTCAAATTCTTCTTTTCCAAGAAGATAAATCCTGACGTTTGTTGTGTTGAGATAGTAGTCAATAAACCAATCCGCTTCCTTTGATTTGCAGTTCTTTCTTAACTGGGAAACAACTTCAAATGCAGTATTGCTTTCGATAATTATTTTTTCTTTGTCAAAAATCAAGATATCTGATCTGGCTTTGAGGTGCAGCGGGTCATAACTGTCGAAAAAAGATCTCCAATATCCCTTTGTTGTCAAAATCATTGCATCACCCAAGATTTTTTAGTGCATCGAGAGTATTTGCGTATTTTTTCTTGGCTTTTTTATTTTGTTCATAGTAGAGCCACCCAAATTCAATTAATTGAGCAACTGCATCTCCGACGTTCAAATCATACTCCTTTGAATAGCTATTTATTATTTCTCTGGTTTTTGGGGGGATATTTCTTATTGTATAGACCATAAATTCACGTATTACCTGTAATACCTAAATAATTAAAAAGTTATGGTGAAAGAGAAAAAAACAGAACAAAAAATCTTGGAATTCACTTGATTTCGTCAGACCTCACAACGAGAGGAAAATCGAATAGAATTAGTGCACTCATATTCTGAAAAAGAGACACCGAAATCCACTATGATTTGTAAAGATTATGAAACAGGGTTCTTTAGAAGTGCTCTAAAACATTATTCCGAAGCTAGTTTCGTCTCCCTTCGGTCGTCTCGCTTCAGCAAGTCTGCCTTGAGACTAGAATATAGAGTCCTATGAGCAGGGATTCTGCAGCCTTTTGATTGAAATAGTTAAAAAATTAGATATTTTTTAGAATTACTAAAAGAATTTTAGATTAATCTAAATTAGACAATTTATCCAAGGTTTGGAAAAATTCAGTAGTCTGAACATGACCATCTTCATATCCCTTCCATTGTCCTTCTGAAAATTGATATGAATCGGAATTGGAGGTCACAAAATAGATCGTATTGAGCTGACGCTCGCAGTTTCGATTCCCATTTACGCACAAATACAAATCAGTACCAACACGACCCAAGTACTGACCATTTTGAGGTTCGAACAACTGTGCATTTCTCAATAGAGCCATGCCATCTGAACTTTTAATGTCTGAAGAAGCAAGCGCTACAATACAATGACCCTGATACCCGCGAGATACTGCATCATAATTAGTATTAAAACAAACCATATATGGAAAAAGACTGTCGCTATTTCCTAAAATAACACCAGTACCGGAATAGTACCAATACTGATTTCCATCTTTAAAAATAGTATACTTTTCAGCACCTGCCGGATCTGCCCTCCATGCGGCAATCTCGAAATTTCGAACGGATTTTATTGAGGTTATAAGCGCTTTTAAGAAAAGAGAGAAATCTTCGCAATCACCACCCTGTCGGGTTCTTAGTTCTTCTAATGAATAAAGACGATCTATTGCCTCAGTACGATAGTTAAAATTGAGTGATCTGGACATGACAAATGAAGCACAGCCTAAATTCAGAACATTACCCTCGAAACAGCCCCCTAGGACCTCGCCAGTAAAACTCGAATAGGATGATGGGAGGACAGAATTGACTTTGAACCATTGAATCGAATCGTTGAGGTTTTTGTCGATGGCAATAACTTCAGACCGCAAAACAGAAATATTATTTTTAAGTTGAGATAATATTTGTTTAGAATGGTTAAGTTGATTTTGACTCGCAAAAAGGGCATCTGAAACCTCGGACAAATTGGCTCGCGTAAGTTCTAACTCGAGCTCTGTAGAGTTGAGGGTTTGTGCTGTCCTTAAAAGAGATTGATTTAATTGATTTCTTTGATAAGACAAGGCAGAGATTTGTTGATTCTTATCTTCAAGAGTCTGATCCAATCGAACGATATTTTTTTCAAGAGATGCTGATTTTTGAGTCTCAAAGAAAAATAACACGCCCAAAACAAGAATAAACAAAAGACCAAATATAATGCCAAACAAGAACAACTGGGATTTTTGATTTGCCATAAAACGAGTTGAACAATCGGTTTTAAAAACAATCACCCCATTATTTGAACGGTAAAAACACGCTTATCGAGGTATTGAAATGGGAAAGTTTCCAGAAGCTGACGCTAGAATAGCACAGATTAACATCTGTAGAAGGTGCAAGACAAGGAACAATAAGAATAATGAAAAATGTAGGGATTGTGGCTCAGAATACATGAGACCAAAGAGAAGAGAGATTAGAGCTAAGAAGTAACTCATATATTTAAAAAGTCTCTCTGAGATGTCTATTCTCTTAAAAAATCAAATAATGAAACATTCATAGATTTAGGTGGATTCATGAGTAATGGCGAGTTTGCAGGCAGAAATCTTGAAAGAACAAGAAAGAAACACAAGTGGTTATCCAAGCGATGGAAGAGAAGAAAACTTAAATTAAAGGAAAAGTTTGATCCTCTAGAGGGAGCACCTCAGGCAAAAGGAATCGTACTTGAAAAAGTGGTCCTCGAGCAGAAGCAGCCTCACTCAGGACTTATCAAATGTGTCAAAGTACAACTTCTTAAGAATGGTAAAGTCGTAACTGCACACGCAGTAAGAGACAAAGCCATTTCATATATCGAAGAGCATGATGAAGTCGTTCTTGCCGGCCTTGGTGGTTCACAGCGAGGTCAGATGGGTTCTATGCCAGGTATTAGATACAAGGTAGTGTCAGTTAATGGCGCAGACCTTCAGATGCTCAGAAGAGGAAAGAAGGAAAAACCAAAGAGATGATGATACATGGAAAACAAAATGTTTGGAAAATATCCTGTTGATAATATTACCATACGAGACAAGAGTATTGCTCAGGTCATTAGCCTCAAAGCAAACTCGGTCCCGCATACCTTTGGCAGACATTCAAACACATCCATGGGAAAAATGGGCGTAAATGTAATCGAAAGATTGGCAAACAAGCTCATGCGTGGCGGAACAGGTGAAAAAACATCTGGCAAAGTCATTAGAACCCATGGAAGAATGCAGGGCAAAAAACTTCGTGCGCTTAAATTCGTCGAAGATGCCATGGTAATTGTTGAAACACAGACAAAAGAGAATCCAATACAAATCCTGATCAAAGCAATTGAAAATGCAGCTCCAAGAGAAGATGTAACAAGAGTATCTCACGGCGGAGTTAGCTATCAGGTCGCAGTAGACGTATCTGCAACACGCAGATTGGACTTGGCACTTCGAAATGTTGCTCTTGCTGCCTTGATGGGTGCGTTCAACAAACCAAAACCATTGGCTCAAGCTCTGGCAGATGAAATTATTTCAACTGCAAAAGGAGACATTCAAACCAGTTACGCAATGAAAAAGCGTGATGAAACGGAAAGAATGGCAAGATCCGCAAGATAATTTTTATTTTATTATTTTATTAGTTTTCGACCTTCTTTTAAAACAAAGTAATTTAACTATTTGTGTCAATAGAACAATTTGAGCAAATATGATAGAAAATAAACAAGTGTGGAAGAATACCATTAGAACTGCCCGATCAGTTTTTCCGTATGAAACACAACCTCGACTACTTGAAAGTATAAATAGGAAAACGCCGAGCGACACACGAGTTATCCTCTTTGGAGGCGGAAGAGGACATTTAGGAACCTTAATCACTGGAAGAAGACGAACTTTTTTTAATCTCGATCTTTGTGATCCTGACCAATCAGTCATCCCGTCGCTCGGAATTGATTTGGAAGTCCCATTAACCACTCAGGCGATTTCCTTGGCTAGAGGTGCAAACGATAGAGCATCAATAATTGCGCCATTTTCACTCGATTATATGGACATTGATCGAGCAAAGGAGAATTTGGCAGCATTAACTCGTAAAGGAGAGCGAATAATTGTTTTGTGTCACCCTGAAAGTTCGCCCATAATGGAGGATTTGAAAAAGGCATCGACATTGCACGCAATGGTTAGTGAAGTGAAGGAACGAATGGATCGATCAAATACAGACCTAAAACAATTATTTGAACAAACCAGAGATAAGTTGTTGGGAGTTCATCCAATTTTACCTTCAGACTTGTTTGATGCAGATGAAGTAGCTCAACTTCAGCAGATGCGGGCAACGGTAAATTATTATGGATCGGCAGACATACTCGCTTCACTAATAGACCTAGTAATTTTGATTAAACTATCTTCCGGCGAGGACCGATTTGTCAAAGAGGCCAAAAAAAGAATAGAAAGCAGTCTCACTTTTCTCGAAGAACAGGCAGCGATAGCAGTCCCGGCAATAGCCAAAAAATTTAGATCTCCAGAGGACATTGCACGGGCATTGGATAGCCATGAAGACACTCGATTTTTACTCGAAGAAAGATGGACTGAAGCAGATGAGTATGGACCATATTGCCTAGTTGCGATTTTTGAACGAATGGACGAGTAAATACCTCAGCGCATCATCCGAATTATTTCTGACAAAATAGGCATGAGTTTCTTTTCTGCTTTTCTGAGCAATTCACTAACGGCTGCTTCGGAAGAATCTATTTTTTGGGCCAGTTCCAAAAGTGTAATTTTCTTTGGATTTTCGTAAT
The DNA here is from genome assembly GCA_016212525.1 of Microcaldota archaeon. GTDB lineage: Archaea > Micrarchaeota > Micrarchaeia > Anstonellales > Bilamarchaeaceae > Bilamarchaeum. The sequence continues at coordinate 295,651 of JACRGD010000005.1, forward strand.
ATCCATATTTGGCAGCCATTTCGAAAACACTTAGTTGCTTATCAGTCAGTAGTTCAGACGCCATCTTCAATTGTAAGAAACCAGAGGATCGAAACGTATCAAGGGACAACTTAGTCGAGTCGTCCAGGTAGCGCTTGGATTTTATTTTTATATCATATTTATCTTCGACACTTGAGAGAAATTTTTTAAAACTGGCGAAATCGGGAGCTAGCATAGTAACATGATCGACCCCATTCTCACTCCAAGTCGGCTCGATCCAGGCAGTCCCGCTTTTTGTAAGATATTGAGACGTACTTACCACTTTTTTTGAATGAACGGTTATGTGGGCCTTTTCACCAGCAATTGAGATTACTTTAACTGCCCCAACGTCTTTATGAGTTCTTAGGTGCTCGATGAATTTTTTGGGTTCAGGTGAAGTTAATTCGAAGAGATTCATTATGTATTTATGATTCTCACCGACAGTCGCAATCCATTTGAGCTTTGAATCCTTATTCTTTTGAGTAACTGCAACCGAACAACAGTCATGAACCTGCTCGAGTTCGATGATTAAACCAGATCTTTGCACGCAAATCACATCCCTTTTGATTATTTAAGTCTTTGGACTAAACCCTCAAGAAATGCAAAAAAGGCATCAACATGTTCCCAATTTGTTTCTGGAAGATATGAGACTCGAGCATATTTTGGCTCGATGTAGACATAACGGCTAGATTCACCATAAATTTCAAAACCTCTCAATGCAGCTTCAGAAGCTATCTTAAGCGGATCAACACCAGGAATCTCGAAATAAAGCATATAAGGGGAACTCTGATTCACACACGGCAGATGTAGACTGGAAATTCGAGCAGCTCGAGATGCAACTGATCGCTGCATTATTCTTAATTCACCATATTTTTTACTGTAATCGGTATTTTGTAAAACGTCCACCAAGGAATGAAGTTCGGGTAGAGAAAACCAGCTTAGAATAGAATTTAGAGTTTCGGCAACAGCGGCATTACCAACTGCAACCCCCATACCCACTTCCGCAGCAAGAGCCTTTGAGCTCGTAAACAGATAAATCCCTGAAAAATAAGTGAGATCGATTTCCATAGTTCCAATTGCCTGAGAGCCATCAACCATCAGAGTGATCTTATCGCGCCTATGCCCGTTGATGACATTTATTGCAGTTTCTATTTCCCCGATTGGCATTATTCGCCCATCTACGCGAGAAACATGCGAAACCAGAATAATTCCTGGCCCTGATAGTTCGGATGCTTTTTTAAGAAGATCCCAAAGGTCAGAAGGATCAAAAAGAGTAGATAGAATGGGTTTAATTGAAGATTTAGGAGAGGAGTAATGGGTTTGAAGACCATACATTTGAGAAGTACATAAAGAGTCGTAAAGAACACCGCTTCGTACGAATTCAACCAGTCCAGGATATTCGTGATTTGTAGCAAGTAACCAAGCCGGGCGCAGCGTCAGAACACATTGAGCAAAAAGAGCAGAAACTGAACTACCAAAAGCAACATGATGAGCACCAGTAAAACCACGAACCAATGAGGCAGCTTCAGAGGGAAGAATTTCAAATTGCGCTAATTCAAAATCCCTGTCTTTAGCAAGTTGGTTAAAATATTGATGAGTGGTTAGGTGTTGCGCATCAGGTGCACGAGTACCCTGAGCCTGATTAAGAAACATGGGCAAAACGGTTTCTTCTCTTATTTCATGGAACCGATGCGCTTGAGAACTCAGTCTGGATTTTACATGAGGATGAACAGTAGTTAATTTCATAATTACACCATAATTGTTTCAATTTAATGTGAAAGGTGTATTTGTGAAAGATATGACTGATGCTTGTCAGGACAAGTACCACAGAAAAAGGCCCTGCTTGTGCAGACAAGCGACAGGAAAAAATAAGAGAAAAATACAGAATAAAACATGAACAAACACATACCCCCCGAGGTTAAACTAAAGGAAATGAAACCCAAATTTCCACGAAAAGCAGTTTTTATAGATGTTCAAAAACCAGGAGGAACTGCATACGGAGAAAACATATCCATCGGAATAAAAACAGTCGCAGAAGTCGCCAAAAGAGAAGGATGGCAATTTGTAATTAAAGACCTTGAAGAGTTTGGACTAAGAAGAGCATATGGACTAAAAATTACAGTTCCGCACTTATTGAAAACATCACAACGAGAGATTGAAGAAGCGGATTTGGTCGGAATAACTAGCACATCTCCAAGTCACTGGGCGGCCATCAGAATTGCAGAGACAATTGCGGCAATGAATCCAAAAGCCATGATAGTAAAGGGAGGCGTGCATGAAACATATGCTGCAGAGTATTTGCAAAATAAATCAGAATATCCCGTCGATATTTCATTTGTTGGAGAAGCGGATTTGAGTTTTAGACTATTACTAAGAGCAATTCAGGAACGAGGAGAATTAAGAGGAATACCAGGAATTTGTTTCAAAGATGAAACAGGACGAGTAATAAAAACAACTAGCCGCATAGAACGGGTAGCGCCTGAATCTTTTGTACTTCCGTCACCGGAATTGGTTGATCGTGAAGCGGCGTTTGCGCTTTTAGATAAAGGAAATTTTGAGGAAGGACTTGCAATTCCAACCCAGATGGTACGTGTTCAGAGCATGCGCGGCTGTGGTTTTGGCTGTGAATTTTGTGCAATAAAAGGAAAATCAAGACGGGTTGAACCAGAATCGTTCGTAAAGTATCTTGATGCGGTTTTAAGAGCAAAGGGAACCGACACGGTGTTCTTTGAAGACGCTCTGTTTACAATAGAATCACATCCTGCTTTTAGCACGCTAAGAAGATGGACATCTGATTTCGCGCAAGAGGTAAGAAAACGAATTCCTCAGCTGCGATTCGGGATTCAGAGCAGATCGGACTGCATGGACGAAAAAACAATAAAAATGCTTTATGATGCAGGTTGTCGCTCTGCATACGTAGGAGTTGAAACACTATCCAACGCCACACTCAGAAGCATAAACAAGGCACTAGAGGCAGAAGCACAAATACGAGCAATAGAAGCCATACAAAAAGGAGGAATCCGGATTACTGCCTCGCTCATTTGCGACATTGGAACTGATCAGGACTTCAGACGCACAGTTGAAACACTAGATAGATTGGAAGTAGCTGAAGTGTTCATGGAAGCAGAGAAGGTTTTTCCAGGAACTAAAATAGCTCAGGGGAAAGAGGAGGAAGTTTTCAGATTTTACGATCAACCACAGAGCATTTCAACAGATAATAGAGAAGATAACGACTCATTTTTGATCAGAGAAATCGGTTTGATAAATGAAAGATATGCAATGGCTAAAGCAATACTTGAATCAAATTATTACAAGAGAGAAATGGGACATTGGATACGAAACAGCTAACCGACAGAAGGAGGGGGGCGTAAATGATAATTAAAAAATACACAAATTTAGAACGAGATGCAATAGTGACGCGAGTAAGAGAAGCTACTGGACAGTACACTCGAATAATGGACGAAATAAAACCCAGAAAAATAGCAGTAAATACAGAAGTTGATGAGCTATTTAGACGAAGAAAAGAACTGAGGCAAATTGCAGAAGAATTTTTGGAAAGAGTTGAAACAAAACAGGATATCGCACCATGCGAACTGTGCAAAGAACGACCGCGAAAAGCACCTGATCCAAAAGCAGTTTTAATTAGCGAAAAAGAACCAGTAGAAGGACCAAATAAAGGAAAATGTGGAGACACGTTAGAATATGATGATTTTTATTTCACGTATGCGCACAGAGTAGGAAAATTTGATGGACGCGACACGTACGTATTTTGTACAAGAGAAGAGTGGTATTTATCAAAACTAAAAGAAATCGATGGACGATTAGTTGGACTCAGAAAAGCAATCCAAACAATGGCTGAATTGGATTTGGGCATCTGTACTAAGATATGCGTAGAGGACATATCTTTTCTGAGCTTATTAGAAAATGCCCAGCGAATATTGCGGCTTTTGGAAAATGGAGAAGTGCCTGGATCTGCACGGGAAGAAGGAGTGATGCAAGAACTGGAGTTGGCCGAACGAGAAAATTACCTTGAATTAGTTGCAACGAGGGTAGCTAGGGGGAAATCATCTGTAGATAACGAAATAAGTAAGAAGCACGATCACCTAGCAAAAGCAAACGAAATACTAAGTCAGGCATCTCAAAACATAGCAGGATGGATGGAACAGATGAGGAGTCTAATAACGGACGTGTAGGAAGGATTCTGGCCTTAGGTTATTAATTTCTCTTTTTCAAAACTAAGTTATGACAGAGGATATGCCAAGGAATGAGCAGGAATGGAAAAAGAGATTAACTCCCGAGCAATATAAGATAATGCGAGAAAAGGGCACAGAAATGCCGTTTACGGGTAAACTACTAAAGAACAAGGACAAGGGAGATTACACTTGCGCAGCGTGCGGGGCAGTTTTGTTTAAGTCAGACACTAAATTTGATTCTGGAACAGGCTGGCCTAGTTTTGATGAGGCAATTCCAGGGGCAATTGAGTATATAGAAGACAACAGTCATGGAATGAAAAGAGTTGAGGTTGTCTGCAAAAAATGCGGCGGACATTTAGGACACGTGTTTGAGGATGGACCAACTGGAACGGGAAAGAGATACTGCATAAATTCAGTCTGTCTTGGATTCAATAAAAAGGAAAAATGAAACGTAGAAGCAAAAAATACTAAATACTCGACTAAATAGGACTTTATCGATAATGGGCAGTCTTTTTAAGAGTATTGTGCAAAATTCAATTTGAGTTAATTCTACAAAACGTCTTATAGACAATATTAGGTGTATTTAATGGCAAGAAAAGAAGTCGTAGTTGAAGAAGCACAGAAGTTGATGAGTACTGTCGAAAACATTCGAAACGTAGCAATCATAGCTCACGTCGATCATGGCAAAACCACACTTACAGATAGTCTGGTGGCTCGAGCAGGTCTTATTAGCAAAGAACTTGCAGGATCGCAAAGAGTCATGGATTTTGATGCACAGGAAGCAGCACGAGGAATTACGATCAAATCAGCAAATATTTCGCTTGGTTTCCACTATGAAGGAAAAGACTACTTAGTCAATTTAATCGATACTCCAGGCCACGTAGATTTCGGTTTCCACGTAGTTCGTGCAATGCGAGCAGTTGACGGAGTTTGTTTAGTAGTCGATGCCGTCGAAGGAGTCATGCCTCAGACAGAAACAAATCTAAGACAGGCACTCAAAGAAAGAGCAAAACCAGTCCTATTCATTAACAAAATAGATCGATTGATTAACGAACTCAAATTGGACGGCGCGCAGATGCAGCAGAGATTCGTCAAAATTATGACTCAGGTCAACAAAATTATAGAAGCAAATGCGCCAGAAGAAATGAAGGAGTTATGGCAAGTCAAAGTGGACCGGGGAAACGTAGCTTTCGGTACGGCATACAACAAATGGGCAGTCTCGTTTTCATCGATGAAGAAATTCAACATCGGATTCAAGGACATTTACGATAAATGTGTCGCACAGGACCATGCATGGTTGGTCGAGCGAAGTCCACTTGACGAGGTCATGTTGGAAATGATCGTAAAGCACCTGCCAAATCCAAGAACAGCCCAACCATACCGGATCCCAGTGCTATGGAAGAACGGGGATCAGACATCAGAAGTAGGCAAAAACATGATCGCATGTGATGCCAGCAAAGGCGCAGTCGGAGTCTGTTTCGGTGTTGCATATGATGAACACGCAGGAGAAGTTGCAGTCGTACGATTGTTCTCTGGTTCAGTAGAAAAAGGAACTCAACTATATGTTTCAACTAAAAAGCACTTTGCAAAGGTCCAACAGGTCGGAATTTACATGGGCCCAGATAGAGTAGCCGCAGAGAAAGTAATTGCGGGAAACATCGGTGCATTCGTAGGACTTAAGGACGTGTATGTCGGAGAAACATTGTCGTTTGAACCCATTGAACCATTCGAGCAGATCAAACACTACTCCGAACCAGTCATTACCAAGTCGCTCGAAGTCAAGGAGCAAAAAGATCTTCCAAAATTGATCGAAGCACTAAGGGCCATTTCAAAGGAGGACCCGACAATCAAGATTTCACTAAACAAGGACACTGGAGAACACCTGGTCTCGGGTAACGGTGAATTGCACCTCGAAATTATCGAATATAAGATTCGGGTCGAGCGGGGCATTCCCATCGAAACGTCGCCTCCGATCGTAGTATACCGGGAAACAGTAACCGGAAAAGCAGGCCCGGTTGAAGGTAAGTCACCAAACAAGCACAACCGATTAAAAGTTCTTGTTGAACCACTTGAACCAGCAGTACTTAAGGGAATCGAAGACGGCAGCGTCGCAGAAGGAAAACCAAAGACCCGAGAAGCATGGGAAAAACTCGTCGAATTGGGAATGGACCGGGATGAAGCAAGAAGCATTTACGACATACATGGTGGAAATGTATTCATCAATGGAACCAAGGGTATCCAATACCTTAACGAAGTAGAAGAGCTTATGGTGCAGGGTTTCGAAGAAGCAATGGATCAGGGACCGCTAGCAAAAGAAAAGGTAGTTGGAGCAAAAGTAACTCTTGTTGATGCTGTGCTTCACGAAGATAATGTACACAGAGGTCCGGCACAGATGCTTCCCGCAATAAAAAGACCAATTTACGCGGCAATAATGATGGCAGGCGTATCTATGTTAGAGCCAAAGCAGAAGATCCTCATCAATACATTGCAGGATTATTCTGGAAACGTCATCACTTTGACCAACGGTCGAAGAGGCGTATTAGTAGATATGCAGCAGGAAGGCGAAAATTGTGCAATTACGAGTGTTTTGCCAGTTTCTGAACTCTTTGGTTTTGCAAATGAATTAAGAGGCGCAACACAGGGAAGAGCCATCTGGTACCAGGAATACAACGGATATCACCCAATGCCAAAGGAACTTTTGGCCAAGGTAGTTAGACAGATCCGCGAAAGAAAGGGAGAACAACCAGACCCACCAACACCCGCATTCTTCCTGGATGCATAATTTTCTAATTTTTATTATTTTATTTCTACTTTTGAAAATCAAAAGCAAACGGTTAAAAATATATGGTACATAATGTATAATTATGGCAATCGCACACAGAGCTCAAAACGTTTGTAGAAACGCAAGTTCAAAAAAATGCACAGTATCAAAATTCAAACCAGAACCAGAAGAACCCACAGCCAAACATCTTTTTGGAGGCGGAATGTACGAATTTACCAGTAGTTTTGATGAAGAAGCCTGGTTAAGGGATGCCATGGCGGCAGATGCAAAAAGACAGGCGAGAGAAAGAGCCACTGGAGTTTGCAGAAAGAATCCAGAAAAGGAATTTGCAGGCACTTGCTCAAAAGGAAATCAAACAGAAAAATGCTCAGGCACAGTGCAAATAGAAAGTTAGGCGAATTTTCTTTTTTAAGTAAATAAAAAAGACAGACTACCAGTACTTCACATCTAATCTTTTTGCTTTTGGCAGCTGATTCTTTATGACAGTTCCTCTAAGCAATCCGCAACCAAGAGAATGGTCCTTGTAAACCATCAGAACATAACCATCGGAAACATTTGAAAGAAAGGACTTATCAAGAATAAGATCATTGCCAAGAAGATATTTTTCTGCATTTTTCTGATCCAGTTCAACTCGATTTTTAGTTATATGATTACCTACGATCTGGAGAAGATTGGTCGTGGGTTTTATGGCATTATCCATACGGAAGCAGAGAAGACCAATACTAACAATTTTGTCTGGTCGGGAAATAGATCTACGAGGACCCAAAAAAACCTTGCCTTTTTCAGTAGCATAGAAATTGTAGTCATCAAATAATGAGGAGGGAAGACCAAATCGATCTAAAAGGTACGAAAGAACCGCATTGCGGTCAAAAGTCAGATCTTCATTCATTTCTAGTCACCTTTGCAAGAAAAAAGCCATCAGTATCATTATCATGAGGCCAAACCCGTGCGGCAGAACGAATTTCAGAACTAAATTGCTGACCATGCCAGTCCAAAGTAGGTTTACCGAGTTTAAAGCCATCAATTGTAACCGGAAGCAGTTTTGCAGATGCACGATTGGAAATGAGATGATCCAAAACGGCCTCATTCTCATCGGGGGCAAAAGTACAGGTCGAATAAACCATTGTCCCTCCAGGAGCAAGAGCGTCGAAGGCTTTTAGGATTAGTTGTTTTGAAAGACCAGAGTGATATTTGATCAGTTTTTCGCCCCAAATATCAAGAACCCCGTAACTTTTGCGCATGGTTCCCTCGGCCGAACAGGGCGCATCCAAAAGCACAATTTCGAAGTTTTTCTCAGTAACATGTCGAAGATCCTGATTGGTTATAACTGTGTTTAGAACACCTGTTTTTTCAAGATTAAAGCGAAGCGCACGGATCCGATCATAATCGACATCGTTGGCAACCAAAGTGCCTTTGTTGCTCATTAGTGCGGCCATTTGGGTTGTCTTTGAACCAGGAGCAGCACAGCAATCAAAAACAAATGAAGAGGAGGAGAGTTCATCTCGAATTAAAAGGGGCGGAAGCATAGAGGTGAATTCCTGTATATAAATCTGGCCCAGAAAATGTTCCAAGGTAGCGCCAACATTAAGATTCTTTGTAGTAAAGGCATCGCAATACCAGGAAGCAGGTTCGCAGGAAATACCATACTCGCCAAATTTGGAAACTACAAAATCCCGATTCGCCTTTATTGTATTGACTCTGAATGTTTTAGGTAGCAGAGTCATAAGAGAGGAGAAAAATGCCTCAGGATCATCTGGAAGATCCCGATAGCGTTCAATAAAGGAGTTTGGGAGTGAACGAGAAGACATGTTAGAAATATTAGATAGAGGGAAATAAAGAACCAGCGCACGCAAAGGGAAAGACCAAATTAAAATTCACGTAGTGAAGAAGCCATATGATCAAAGACGGGAGTTAGTTCGGATTTTTTGTTTTGAGGCCCACCCCAAAGCAGGGAATAAACTGCTCGCTTTGATAAAAACATAATACCTCCACCGAAAAATAGCGTGCTTGCGGATTTGTATGAATACTCACGTAAATAGGCAGGAAAATTTAGAAAGGTAGATTTTTTAGGAGTGCAAAATACACCCGAACTGGGAGACTCAAGTACATCTTTTGCATATTTATCAAAATCAGAGGGAGATGGCAAATTTAGATCGACAAATAAAGAAAAAGTGGATTTGCCGTCTTTAGAGGAAAACGCAAGAGTATATTTTCGATCGTCAATGGCAATATCCTGATCAAAAATCCAATTCGATGGATATTCTATTGAAAATTTCTCCAGCGGATCAGTAAAAATAAGATAGGCTGGAGGAGGAGAAGGCGATTTTGAGAATAAACGGGAAAGAAAGTTCATAATCAAACAACCGCAAGAAAAATTAAATAATCAGCACAATATCAGATCATGTTTGTTCACATAGACATGGACTATTTTTTTGCGCAGGTAGAAGAAAGAGACAGACCAGAAATAAAGAACAAAATCGTGGTGGTTTGTGTCTTTAGTGGAAGAACAGAAGACTCAGGAGTAGTGAGTACGGTCAATTATGAGGGTAGAAAATATGGAATAAAATCAGGGCTACCGATTGTTTTTGCAAAAAAGAAAGCGGAGGGAAAAGATGCGATATTTTTACCGATGGACCGGGAAAGATATGAAACTGCATCGATGCAAATCGATGAAGTTATAAGGAACAAAATGGACTATGTGGTTCAGGCAAGCATAGATGAATGGAATTGTTTTGATGAAAAAGCACTTGAAAAAGCACAGCAAATAAAGAAAGAAATATTTGAGAGGACTGATCTTAAGTGCACCATTGGAGTTGCACCATCAGTATTAGGTGCAAAAATGGCCGCGGCAACGGTCAAACCAAACGGATTTTTAGTATTAAACGAAAACGAGGAACATGAACTCGTCGAAAAATCAGAATTACGAGACGTTCCTGGAATTGGAAACAAAACGGCTGAGGCACTTGGGCAGATGGGAGCAAGAAAGATAGAAGACATAAAGAACATAGACCCGACAAAAATAATTCAGATATTTGGCAAAAAAATAGGAATTGGAATCATAAACCTGGGAAATGGAGAATACGTAAAAGAATTGGGAGAAGAAAGAGAACAGGAAGGAATTAGTCGGATAGGAACACTCAAGGAATTAACAAGAGACACAATGAAAATAGAGGAGAAAATCGAGGAACTAGAAGGAGAAGCAAAAGAGTGGCTCATGAAAAATAAGAAGGCATATAGAACGATCTCAATAATTTTCATAACAAGAGACCTAAAAATACATACTAAATCAAAAAGTTCAAGAAATCCCAAAAGATATAGTGAAAATATCCAAAAGGAAAAACACGGATTGATATCAGAATTCATAAAAGAGAATCCATCCGACATACGTCGAGTTGGAATTAGATTTGGAAACTTAAGCGACCTAAGCGGACAGACAACGCTTTTCTAGTAAAACAGGTTAGGATCACAAACAGGACGAATAAATTACCCCCAACCCTCGAATTTCATTTTCTTTGGATCTGCACCAAGTTCACTCGCATACTGCTTAAAGGACTTGATCATCTCCAAAGGACCGCACATCCAATATGAATAGATTTTTGGATCAGAAAGATTTTTTGCCATTAATTCCTTGGAAATGCGACCGAGTTCACCAGTCCAGGGAGTAAGCTGTTGAGTAAGAGTAACTACAATTTTAATGTTAGGAGATTCTTTTGAGATTCGATCCATCTCAGAAGAATAAAGAATAGAATCAGAATTTTTTGCACTATAAATAAAAACAACATTTTGATTACTTTTAGTGCGACTAACAAAGCGAAGCATGCTCATCATTGGAGCGACACCAGTACCTCCGGCAAGAAAACAACAATTGCTCGCATCAGAAAGGCCAAAATGACCAAGGGGGCCCTCGACACCCAAAATAGAGCCAACAGACATAGAGGAGAGTTTGGAAGTGAACTGTCCACCAGGGACAATCTTTATACAAAATTCCAGATACTTTGAAGCAGGATCTGAAGAAATAGAATAAGGACGCTTAAGTGAAGAGGAACCTGAAGGATCAAGAAGATGGAGAAATGCAAATTGACCAGGGGAAAACGAAAATAGCTGCCCTGAAAGTGGCTCGAGACGAAGAACATAGACATCTGAGGTCATCAATTCTGAATAAACAAGACGAAAATGTTGCATGGTTGGCAATAGATCACCAGGAGAAATTATCAAAAGTACAATTGAGTTAAATATTTAAAATTAGAACGCTAAAGAGTTGCATGCAAGACCTAAGACGAGTTTTTGAATACTCAACACAGGACTATCTGGAAAAATACAAACTGATACAGCTTTTTTCGATACCGTTTGTAATCGCATTCTTCATACCAATACTCGCTGCAGCGCCAACGTATTTGGCATTTGGAGGAATTTTCTTAAGAACAGGCAGTCTCCCGGACCTATCAGGATTCGATATAGGAATAACGATTCTGGGATATGCGATCTCTGTTTTTTTGATTTCGGACACAATAGTAAATCTAAACATAATAACTAAATCAAAAAGAACAATGACTAACATAAAAAGCGAGATAATGAACGCGCTCGCAACATATGGACTTCGAATATTTGCAATAAATACAGCAGTAGTGATTATTCTATTCATATTGCAGATCTTAACTTACGAACTACCAGGAACCCAGATAATATATCCACTAATTTCGCTCGCAGTTGCGTACATTCTTTTCTTCATAGCCCCTGCAATAGTCATAGATGATTCTGGAATAATGGAGGGACTAGTTAAGTCTGCCACAATGGCAATCAAAAAACCAATATACATAGGAGTTTGGATCCTCCTTGCCTTTGTATTGTTCTCAATAGTTAAATTAATTGGAGATTTTGTGCTTGGTAGCTTTTCCGGATATTTCGTCCTATTAGTCAACGCACTCTTAGTGCTGCCATTTCTGACGGTTCTTCAGACGCATATGTACATGGAAAAATACCCCCTAGCGAGGTAACAAAATGACCAATAAAACAGAGTCAAGAAAAAAAGATCACGTAGAACTGGTAGTAAAAAAAGGGGCACAATATACAAAGACAAACGGATTAGAGAAGTTTGAATTCATTCACAACGCATTGCCTGAAACGGCGCTCGAAGAAGTCGATCTTAGCTCCAACTTTTTGGGTAAAACAATTAACTGGCCAATGATGATTGTTGGCATGACAGGCGGATATGAAGATGCACAGAGAATAAACCGAGAACTCGCAAAAACTGCCGAAAAATATGGGATACCTTTTGGACTTGGATCGCAGAGAGCCATGATCGAAAAACCCGAATTAGCAAAAACTTACGAAGTTAGAAGTGTCGCGCCAAACATACCCATAGTAGGAAATATAGGCGCAGCACAACTAAAAAAATATAAAATTGGACAGATCGATGAGATGCTTTGCAAAATAGGCGCGGATGGTCTTGCAATACACCTTAATGCACTCCAAGAAGTAATACAACCAGAAGGAGACGTAGATTTTAGCGGAGTTATTGGTAAGATAGCAGACACCTGCGATAAATTAGAACTACCGGTAGTAGTAAAGGAAACCGGAGCAGGAATAAATCAAGATGTGGCGATTAAACTGCGAGAAGCAGGAGTAAAATGGATAGATGTTTCTGGATCTGGTGGAACGTCCTGGAGTAAAGTCGAATATTTAAGAGGCGGCAATATATCTGGATTCGAAAACTGGGGAATACCAACCGCAGAGGCAATAATCCAATGTCGAGGAGTTTTGCCATTAATTGCAAGCGGTGGGATAAGAACAGGAATTGAGGGAGCCAAAACAATTGCACTGGGAGCAGATATCTGCGGTGCTGGATATCCATTTATCGAAGCGCTGGCCAAAGGAAGACTGGATCAAAAAACGCAGGAGTTTACAAAACAAATGCAGATATGCGCATTTTTAACCGGATCTAAGACAATTGACGAACTAAAAAAGGCTAAAATGAGGTATTTGGGATAAAGAAGTGACAAACATTTAAATAGAAGTTTAACGACAATTTATACATGCTTCACAGAAAAGCATTTATTGACACACTTAGCAGAACTCCGGTCAGTTCAACCGTGCACGTAGTAAATCTACGTTATGTTGGTGAAATAGGCAGAATAGGTCAAAAATTTTTAGAAAACGAACTTGGATATAAAAAAGCACATGCAACTCATGCAGTAAGGGCAGCTACTACTGCAGCAATAACAATTGGCAAACCAGACATAGTATTTTTAGGCCTCTTTTCAGAAGAAGCGGCAATAGCTGCAAAGGGCGATTCTAGAGCATTTAATAGAGCAGTTGAACGATTTCATCAGGCAATATTAAGAGATGGTTGTTTTGATGACAAAACTGTTCGTTGGACAGCTACAGCGCTTTCAGGCTTAAAGCCCGAACATATAGGTGCACTCGTAAATCAAGATCGTGAACCAATGCCTAAAAATTTAGGAGAAGCACTAGCAAGAAAAGAACAGTATGAAAGAATAATTGCAGCTGGAAAGTTAGAGCCGATACTAAGAGCTACGATTCATGCTGATATAGGACAACACATTCTTGCAAGCGCAGATACATTACAAAGAACATACAGAGGAGCACGTTTAGATGTAAACTTACCCCTAAACTATGCCTTTCCCATAGGCACATATTATCTTCCAATAGCAGAAAAAAACGGCCTTTATGCAGTCGGAAGGGATGAAGAACGAAGACTGGATGTCGTTGATGCGCTCTGTAGTGTCCTTTGTTTCGGTGTTGATCCAAAGAGATATTTTGAAATGAGAAAAATGATAGAAGAGCACTTATTGAGAGATCTTTTAGAAATAAAAAGAACTCTAGATGAATTAATAGTAAATGGAAAAACAGGCTTAATTAAAGATGCACGAAAAAAAGGAGATTTTGAAAGAGGAGACATAGAAATAGGATTCAAAAAAACAGGAAGAATAATGTATAAATTACAGTTCGATCCAGATATACCAAAAGTAGAAAGGATAACTGCGGATTTTGTAATAGACGAAATAAAAGATATGCTTAGAGGAAAGGCATTAACCGGAGAAGAGGGGGATGGAAAGGGCGCACTTGAAAAAACATGTATGACTTTAGAAGATGCAGGATTTAAAAAAATAAGCAATGTTGAATCCAGAATAAGTGAAATAGGTGGAAAAGTTTTTTGGAAAGTCAACCTACTAACGCCTCCAATAAAAGGTCGTAGATATAAAATAGAACTCCAAGCAGTACCAAAAGAAATCAATGGTGAAATGGAAGACGGAGACGCAACACATGCGCTTATGCAGGCGATAAAATTGCATCATTTAATTGGAGTAAGCAGGGAAGAAATGAGAGACGTAGTCCTATCTTCTGAATTAATGAGGCGTGAAACTGCCAGAAGTTTGCTTAGACAAGCAGTGGGAGTAAAGAGTAATGGTAAGGATGAACTACCCAATTTAACTACAGTGATGCTGTCATTTGATAACAGAGCAGGTTATGTACCAACAGTGGTTTATGAAGGAGCGACCGTAGCAGACGTAGTAGCCCAACACATTAACATAGCAACTCCGGGTCTTGTTGCAACAATAAATGGAGAACGTGCACCATTTAGAAGGAAAGTAGGAATACGAGACATGATTAATGTACATGTAAATGGTAACCCGGCCATGGGAATTGACAGAGCCGTGGGCATCATGGAACACGTAGTTACACCAGAAGCAGTAACTCAACTGGCAGGGTTAATATTTGAGATACTCTTTAGAGAAAATAGAGATGGGAGAAGGAAGAGAAATTAAACTTCACTAAATTCAGTAAGTCTTTTCACAACGTTCAAAACAATATTTGTATTTGTTTTTTCAACACCACTAACTCCGATTATTTTTTTCACAAGAGAACTTAATTGGGATCTGTTTTTACACATGAGAATGGCAATAGCATCATAATCACCAGTAGTATCCCAAACTGCCGCAACACCAGGAAATTCAGAAATTTTTTGTTCGACCTCGGGAAGATTTTTACCAGAAATGTTGATTTCTACAACAGCCATGAATTCAAAGCCGAGCTTTAGATAGTCCAATCGACAGCCATAGCCAGTAATATATCCGAGCGATTCGAGATTTTTAATTCGCTCAATTATTGCGGCAGGAGACATTTTTAAAAAACGAGCCAGTTCCCGATAGGATCGATTGGAGTTAATCAAAAGTTCACCAAGAATTTTTCGGTCTAGTTCGTCTAGTTCGCGTTCGACGATTTTAATTCGCATAAACCAAACAATTGTCTGGAAGATTTATAAAATGCACCCATAAATGTTTGGAAAAACAAAAAAAGAACAACTTTTTAAGCATAATTGAGTTATTTGAGCAAGTAACTTATTTTAGAGGGAATTTTATGGATGCAAGAATGGCAAAAGAACTCGTTCAGAAGGAAAACCTGGAATTTGTAGATGTAAAATTTGTTGATTTGTTTGGACAATGGCAACACCTCACATTACCAGTGAATATGTTCGAATTTAGCGACAAGGATTCTGTTCCTTTCGATGGTTCATCAATTAGAGGATTTAAAGAAATTAATGAGAGCGACATGGTACTTAATCTGGATTATTCTACTGCGATGATTGATCCTTTTTCGTCAAAAACGCTTTCAGTAATTTGCGATGTCTATGATCCGTTTCACAAGAAAGCATATGAACGGGACCCGAGGGGAATTGCTAAAAAAGCAGAAGAATATCTAAAGACGACCCAGGTAGGAGACACTGTTTATTTTGGCCCAGAAGCAGAATTCTTCGTCTTTGACCATATGAGATTCGGCCAGAACGAGAACATGGGATATTACGAAATAGACTCGGAAGAAGGAATATGGAACTCGGGAGATGGGGAGAGTCCAAATTTAGCATATAGACCAAGATTTAAAGAAGGATATTTCCCGGTTGCACCGCATGACACATTGCAGGAATTAAGAAACGAGATGGTCAGAACGATGATGAAATGCGGTCTCAAAATAGAAAGACATCACCACGAAGTAGCGACTGCGGGCCAGTGTGAAATCAATTTCAGATTCGATACACTAAGAAAGGCAGCAGACGATATGATGGTCTACAAATATATAGTTAAGAATGTCGCACGAAAACATGGAAAAGTAGCGACGTTCATGCCAAAACCATTGTTCAACGATAACGGCTCCGGAATGCACTGCCACCAATCGATTTGGAAAGCTGGACGAAATACATTCGCAGGAGACGGAATAGGAGGATTGAGTGAAACGGCACTTTACTACGTAGGAGGACTCTTGACTCACGCAAGAGCACTTGCAGCGATACTCTCTCCAACAACAAACTCATATAAAAGGCTGGTTCCAGGCTTTGAGGCGCCAGTAAATCTTGCATATAGTCTTGCAAATAGAAGCGCCGCAGTACGAATCCCATTAACTGCAGAAGGCAACAGCGCAGCGAAAAGAGTCGAATATAGACCACCGGACCCGGCAGCAAATCCATATATAGCATTTGCAGCCCTGACAATGGCAGGACTGGACGGAATTAAAAGAAAAATAGATCCGGGCGAAGCGATAAAAGAGAACATATATCACATGAGTCCGGAAAAGACAGCAAAAATAAGAAAACTGCCAGGAAGTCTTAATGAAGCAATCAAAGAACTTGAAGCAGACCATCAGTTCCTTTTAGAAGGAAATGTCTTCACAAAAGACTTGATCGAAACATGGATTGATCATAAGAGAGCAAAGGAGATCGATCAGATAAGATTAAGACCACACCCATGGGAATTCCATCTTTACCATGATGTCTAGCTACGGACGTTAGGACGTAGCTAATATCGACTTTGGAACATAAATGAACTGAGGTCAGGTCTTTTTATTTTCTTTTTACAAACTTTTTTTATGAACAAAAAAGCACTAATAACAGGACCCACAAGCGGAATCGGATACGAATTAGCACGCATTTTTGCGAATAATGGGTTTGACTTAATTTTGGTAGGAAGAAACAGGGAAAAACTCGAAAAGGTTGCCAGCGAGTTAAAGAACACAGAGACAAATTGCGACATCATAGTTTCAGATTTAGTTGGAAAAGAAGCCGCAATTGGAGTTTTTGAAGAAACAAGGAAAAAAAGACTAGACGTGGACATATTAGTGAACAACGCCGGGTTTGGCCTTTATGGCGAATTTTCAAAAACAGATATAGATAAGGAAATCGAAATGATAGAATTGAACATAGTAACATTAACAACACTAACCAAACTATTTTTACCTCAAATGATAGCTCGAAAAAGTGGAAAAATACTGAATTTGGCGTCAACAGCAGCATTTCAACCAGGACCCCTAATGGCAGTGTACTATGCAACCAAGGCATATGTACTTCATTTTAGCGAAGCGATAGCCGAGGAGCTTAAAGAAACAGGTGTAAGCGTAACGGCGTTATGTCCAGGACCAACAGAAACAGGATTCCAAAAAGAAGCCAAAATGGATAATTCAGTAGAAGTTTTAAGAAAGGAGAATGTCATGGATGCAAAAACAGTTGCCAAGGTAGGATATGATGCATTGATTTCACGAAAAGTCATTGCAGTAGCAGGTTTGAAAAACAAGATAACTGCAGAATTAGTAAGGATCGCACCCAGGTCAATAGTTCGAAAGATAGTCAAAAAGATACAGGAAAGCAAAACAGAAAAATAGATCGGGCCCGGGGGGATTTGAACCCCCGGCCTGTGGATTTCAACCTTTTAGGAAAAGTTTAATCAAAACTTTCTCTAAAGGATAAAAGTCCAACGCTCTACCAAGCTGAGCTACGGGCCCAATTGTAAAAACCAAATTGACATCCAGAGCATACGCTCCCAAAATCAAATTGGCATTTAGATAATTTAAAGAATGATTTATAAATAGAGCCTCAGGCTTTTAAAACATTTGATCGTATAATTGAATTGGTTTTATTTGATTTAAATAAAGCCATGCCGGGTTGGCAGATCGGCTATGCGTCCGCCTGCAGAGCGGAATAGAGGGGTTCAAAGGCTTTTTGACTTCTGTTTTCTTAGGATAAAAACCCGGGAAAAATCCTGAGGCAGAATGGGTCAAAAAAGTCGAATTTTTCCTCTACCCGGCTTCTTTCTTTTTGTATTATATTGTGCTAGTTCATACTAAATAGAAACATCAATAAAAGCATTACTTCAAATACCAACAGCCAGATTGTATGAAATCCGAAACTCAAGATAAAAAACCAAAATTTTCACTTGCATACAAAGACGCAAGACTATTTAAATTAGTTCAAAAAACAGACAAGAAAATACTTGCACAATGGGCAATAGATTGTACTAAGAGAGGTTTACATTATTTTAAAGATAAATATCCAACAGATCAAAGACCAAAAATAGCAATTCAAACACTGAAAAACTGGATAAAAACAGGAATATTTAAAATGAAAGTAATACGAAAAGCCGCACTTGATTCACATGCAGCAGCACGTGAAATAGGTGAGGATAATGCAGCTAGATCTGCTGCAAGAGCTGCAGGACAAACAGTTGCAACAGCACACGTTAAAACTCATTCAATCGCAGCGGCAAATTACTCGCTACAGGCGATATACAGATCCACAAGAGTAGAGAAAGCCAATGTGGCAATAATCAAAGAGCGAACTTGGCAATATAAGCACCTACGAGAATTATCAAAAATTAAGAAAAATCAAGAAAGATAGGACATAAACCAAATACTTTTTGAGGAAATTGTAGAAATAGCAGGAGATGATTCGAAGTACGCCGAATTAATTTTAGAATAAAGGAAATCCTTCAGACCAAAAAGATCAATGAACAAAAAATAAGGCAGAAATTCCGTTAGCAATCATTTCTATGGCAACCGCAGTTAAGAAAAGACCTAATATCCGAGAGGCAATCCCAACCAGTTTGAAATTAACTTTGTTAATCATCATAGAGAAGGTGTAAAAGACCAGGAATACTCCCATAAATGCAACGATTAAGTTAGAAAGAACAGCTAGAGCGCCTATTTCAAAGGTCTTTAGAGTAATAAACGAAATAGTCGCAGGTCCGGTCAGAAGAGGAGTGGCAATTATGGAAATAAGGGCCTCCACCTGTCCGAATTCGCCCTCAGTACTTTGTTTTGGCCTAATAGTATCTAAACCCAGAAGAAATAGAACTACCCCACCAGCAATTTTAAACGAGTTTAGAGTTATACCAAATAAACTAAACAAATAGGGCCCAACAAAAACCATGCAGAGGGCAATTGCAAATGCCGCCATAACAGCATTTATTGCCAATTTACGAACATCCATTTTTTGTTTATAGGCCGAAATTAAAACAGATAAAGAAGACATAGGATTTAGAAGCACAAAAAATTGTAAGATGAGGGAAAAGTCAAGCATAGAATAGAATCAAAAAGAAACTTAATAAAGAAATCGAAATGAAAAAAAATTAAGGGTCTGGAGCTCCATCATCAAGGACAATTCTTTTTAGCTTTTCAAGAATTTGCAGTGCACCAAGGTTCCTTTGATTATAACCGCACCTAAGACCAGCAGAAGTGAGAACTGCACCATCTGCACCATCTACGCAGTTATTAGCACCCGAATTTAGAACACTTGGGTGGATTCCATCAGAACCCATACCCTGGTTACTCATAGAAGAACCCTGAGTCTGTGCCCAGAAATTCCAAAGGGGGATATTTTTTGAGGCAGCAACATCAGCAATTATCTGATTGTAAGTTGCAACTCTAGGACCCATAGCCTGACCATCAACAACATCTAATCTTGGAGGGATTGTGCTTAACACAGGAATTACCCCATCTCCAATAGTAGCATCTACAATTGCATTCAAGTTAGCTCTGAATTGAGTCGGATTATTTGGAGATTGTAGATCGTTTGTACCGTACATTATCAAAGAGATTGAAGGCCTGATTGTGTGATATTCGCATCGCATATATGTATTGTAAGGTGCCGAACAAGCAGTAGTTGCTGCAAGCGGAGCCGAAGTCGTCCAACCCATAACCGCAGTCATGCTTGCACGAGTAAAGGAATTTCCAGTCCCACACCAAACAGGGGCTGAACCTAAGCTTGTACTCATAAAGTAATTTGCAACAGGAATCAAACTGGCATATGAACCGAATTGATCAGTTCCACCGCAACCGATATCAGTCAAGAAAGAACCTGATTCGGTTATGCTATCACCTACTTTTGCAAAGACTGAAGGTCGATTTCCTAAAGCAACACCGTTTGCCAGAATAGTTCGCAGGTTTGCTTTCATTGCCGAATTTATGTTAGGAACAACTGGCAGGGTTGAATAGGTACCATTAGGAGGAGTAGTTACCACCGGAGTGTAGCAGGAGCAGCTGGTTGAGTTGAGAAGAGCTGGAGAAGTACAGGTTAGACTGCAAACAGGTGGAATAACCACAGGAGTGTAGCAGCTGCAGGAAGTTGAGTTAAGCAGTGCTGGAGC
>JACRGD010000006.1 GCA_016212525.1 Microcaldota archaeon
ACGGCGCAACAACCGGAAAATAATATCGTGCGCGTGGCACTGCAAGCGATGGCGGCAGTTCTCGGCGGCACACAATCGCTTCACACTAACTCAATGGACGAAGCGTTGGCTTTGCCATCTGAACACGCGGTGACGATTGCTTTACGCACGCAGCAAATCATCGCCGAAGAATCGGGCGCGGCGAATACGGTTGACCCACTCGGCGGCTCGTTCTTTATGGAATCGTTGACCGACACGATGGAAGCGCAGGCGCGCAAATACTTTAAACAGGTTGAAGATTTGGGCGGCATGTTAGCGGCGATTGACAAAGGATTCTTCCAACGAGAAATTTCTGACGCGGCGTATCGCTATCAACGCGAGATCGATCAGGGTGTGCGGACGATTGTCGGCGTGAATAATTACGTGGAGAATAAACGGATCGCCATCCCGATTCTGGCAATGGACCCCAACGGCTATGATCGCCAAGCGAAACGCTTGCAGACTCTTCGCCAAGAGCGCGACAACGGGCGCGTGGGGCAAGCCTTAGATCGTTTGCGAATCGCTTGCGATGGCACGGAGAACACCATGCCGTTTATTTTGGATTGTGTACGAAGTTACGCGACGTTGAGTGAGATCGTGAATGTGATGAGGAAGTCGTTTGGGAAGTATGAGGAGCCGACATGGATTTAAAAATGCCAGCGAGTGTTTCGCACGTTGTGTATTTTTTGTTTCACCGGTATTCACGATACTAATATGTGCCGAAGCGCAGTTGCAAGAGGCGAATCAGCTCATCAAATATAATATAGTAAAAAGCAATTGCCAAGATAACAGTAGATATAACTATGATTACCATGTTATTTGACTTAGGATTTTTTTCGTTAATTACAGAAATTACCGCTTTCTCCAACTTGGATTTATGGGGTGCGACATGAGAATCGCGGATATATTCTAGTGATTGTGTGTCAAGTTGACTTAACCATTCTCTTGGCTCGATTTTGATCGTCATTATGAATCCGATTTCCTTGGGTTTGGGTCTAGTTTCGATAAATGCGCTTATTATCATAGCCGTCAAATTCGCGGAGTCGCTATCTGAAAGACTTCTCTCGGATACTGATATAGCTATTGAAGGGAAAATGTGACTATATACCTTACCTTGTTGCAGAGTGTAGTTTACCATTGAACGATAGGCAGGATCGGATAATTGGCTTAACCGAGTAATATTTTTTTCTATAAACGCTAGCATCTGGTTTGAAAAGTTAGACGAGTTTTTTATTACATGTTCAGCAAGTAGCGAAAAAAAACGCGGCGGCAGGGCAGGTAATTTTTCTGGAAATCTGTCAACAATAGAAGAAGCGAAAAGAGAAGCCTTCGTAGTCTGATGAGAATCAAGAAGGTATTCTGAAATTGAAAGAAGTGCGGCAGGCGGTAAGTTGTGTGAGCGGGACTCTACTTGTTCTATGAATTCTTGAACAGAATTGGGTGGGTATTCCTTTAGATGAGACGCGATGTAATTTGCTAAAATCACAAATTCGCTGTTGAACGGCGCTTTTGAAAGATAAGGTATGATCTTTTCTAATAACTGCATATCGAAAGTAAGGTTGTTTTGTATATCGTAAGCCAGAACTTGTATTAGCACATTTGAGTCTATTTCAGAAAGCCTCGGCTCTATCTGAGTCAGAAAATTTGGTGTAGATTGGATGCCACTCCTAAGAACTAGGCGAACTAAGCGTGAGATGGTTGTAATTGACAAGTCCGATACAAAGGGTACTCCGATCAACTTATCGAGAGTTAGAGGGGCGAGCGAATCTAAATTTTCGATGGAATAATCTATAACTTGAGATAAAGTTTTCCGCGTTAAATCGCTTCTGCGTTGGACGGCATAATCCAATAAAAAAGGAATCTGTTCCTTATAATCTTCTTGATGAGAAAGAATGTAGTCAATGCTTGAATGAAACGCTGATGGTGAGACTTCATTGAGGTAAGGGATTGAATGCCTAATGAAGATGGGCAAAAGTGATTGGAGAGTTTCGTGTTCTTTGTATGTGACCACCTTTTCGATAATGTGCAACCGCGTTTTCTCGGGGAGCTCTGATAACCTTGGGGCAATTTCAGAAATGAAGACCAGTAGCTGTTCTCTGAAGATATAGGTGTTACTTGTGATGTAATCCGTCGCAAACACCAAAACGCTTGAAGGTAACTTAGAAAGTTTTGGTATAGTCTGCTTCACTACTTCATCCAAATGATTCTGATAGTGCATACGATGAGAGATGACATGTTCAATTGCTACAAGCATAGCTTCGGGTGAAAGCAAGGCGAGATTAGGCAATATCCTCTGAATGAAATATGGATACGACTTGGCCCTTGTGGTAATTGCTAGGTTAGCTATTTCCACCCACACGTTTTGAGGTACTTCAGATAGGCGAGAAGTGACCGCCTCTATAAGTTGAGGAATATGTTGAGAATATCTCGACCGATTGTCCAGAATGTAGGCGACGACACGCGCAAAGGTTCTTGGCGCTTGCACTGCATCATTCAACATAGTAACGTGACCTCATGACTTTTCTATGAAAGTTCTGATAAACGTGGGACAATTTGATTTATGAACACATCCATCTCCGATTCTGTGCTATTCGATACTTTAGTCTTCTCAAATTGGGTTGGATCGTTGATAACATACTCGACGATATCAGCAAATCCCTTGTCTTTTTTGGGCAACTGCGACAACTTTTTCGTTGTTACCATTTGTGCGATAAAAGTTTTAAATAGATTGCCATCGATCTGCTCTCTATTTTTCATTACTTGTGCAGTTGTACTTTTGAGAACTTGCTCATCCTCGATTTTTGTTAATCCATTTTCAGAAATCACTTGTTCAAGGAACTTACTTATTGTCGATGCAAACCGCGTCGTATTACGAGTTACAAGACTAACTATTTGCTGGTATGAACTGGCTGGTAACGAAGACAATCTATGTTCTATTAATAGCGGCTCAATATATTTAGGCAGTTCTTTATCTAGTTCCTTTTCTTTCTCAAGGATGTAATCATAGATTTTGCCTAAAGTTTCGCCATCCGCTGGGAGTCCTTTTTGAAAAACCCGCTTTATAAAGTCAGGCATGAAACTCTCAAAGGTTTTTCGTTCTAGGAAAACATACCTTACTATGAAAGAGTACGAGCTCTGTCCTAAGGTTGAAAGACTATCTGGTATTTGGAGGAGTTGTTTCGTAAAAGAGAGCATTACATCATCGAAAAATCCTTTGTCTTGCTCTTTTTTTCCAATGATGTAGGTCGCAATTATGTCAACTAAATCTATTATTTCGTCAAGGCGGGGGATTATTTGCTTAATAACCGTAGGTAGATAGTCGCCATATCTTTCTTTATTACTCAAAATGTACCTTGTAACGCGCACGAATACACCTTGAGGTTCATTTTTATCGGGTTGCATATTGAATACATCCTTTCATTGATAAGATTCACGGTAGTTCTGATAATCGTAATGAAATCGCCCCAACAAATATGTCCGGATCAAAATCCTTGATATTATCTATTATGTAATCAACAATGTGCGCAAGGGGTGAACGATCGAACCCATTGAGATACTTCAGCTGTTGTTGAGCGATTTGGCGATGATATTTACTGATAGCAGGATCTTTCCTCTCCTGGAATAGAGTAGTTATAATGGAATCTGGTGCTTTCTGTCCCGATTTGCTTAGCGTTTCTAATACCCCAACGAATAATTCTCTGTTTGTCTTGTATGCGTCAGAAGACAAGTCGCCTATAAGTTGAAGTATATTGACGTTTTTGCTTGCAAGAGTTTCGAGAGTGCTTGCGATCTGTAAAGATGTGCTATTTCCTGCTATTTCGTTAAGAAACCACCACTTTGCAAAACTTAAATCTCTTTGACTGATAGTTATACAAGCTTCCCAAAGATTTGTTTTCCGTTGCGGGCTTTTGATATTATTGATAATAGGTTCTTCCATGGTATCTTTACTTGATTTTAGTTTATCCCACTTGGCAAAAATCCTTCGTCCCTTGATAAGGAATTTTTGGAAGCTGTCTGGGTCTTCAGCCAACTTCGCATGGTTGCTAGGATGAGTTAATGGATTAAGTAGGTTGTTAAATAACTTTGCGTATCGTTCTTGGCCAACAGAAGATGTGGTCGGCTCCGGTATATGCTCGAGAAAACTCAAATAATCTTTTGGCAACCATATAGAAGGTTCTGTCTCCAGAACTTCAATAATCTTATAGAGCTTATTAGTGTATCCATCAGTGCGCTCAGAGTAAATTAAGTCACGCTCTTTTTCTAGAATCCCCTCAAAATTATTGAAAAATGTGGGCGAAGTTTTTCCTTTGTGCAATACGATAGCAACGCTCTCTGTAATTTTAGGAATATTCGCGGCACGTTGGGCTAAGTCTAGCAAGATTTCGCAAACCTGTGTTTGATCATTATCTAAGTTGTTCAATGCAACTTTCTGCATAGAGTCAAATAGTTTGTCCGCGATCAGTTTCCTGTCATTGTTATCAATGGAACTCCATACGTCCCTTACTTTCGATACCAGTTCCAATAAGTCTTTTATTTGTTGATCAACAATTAGAAAACAATCTAATGCAACCCGTGTAGAAGAAAGATACTTTTTGATAAATAAAGATAGCGCCGAATTATTTAACTGTTTTATCGATAAACTAGACACCGCCATGTAGTAATCGTTCGCAAACTCAGGGGGTGTGCTAAGTTTATGAACACGGTTCTTGCTTATTGGGTACTGCATCTCTGGTAAAGCGTCAAATAAACATAGATCTACATTTTGATTCGTAATATAGCCTAGGGCAAATGTAATTGGACCAAGAAGAGGTTGAAGCCAAATTTGTGCATTTTGAATCAGCTCAATTTTCCTATTTATAGATTGATATTCTACGACATCAGCTAATATGGCAACAGGTTGACTTGATACATCCCGAGTATTGGTCGATACGACAACCGAATTTGCAATAGCGTTGACAATCGTTTTTGTCGCCGTATCATCTTTTGAACCTTTAGGAGGCAACG
Source organism: Microcaldota archaeon (assembly GCA_016212525.1). Lineage (GTDB taxonomy): Archaea > Micrarchaeota > Micrarchaeia > Anstonellales > Bilamarchaeaceae > Bilamarchaeum. The sequence goes on from JACRGD010000006.1 coordinate 5,023, forward strand.
TAATAACGGGAACAGCGATCTCCACTTTTTTCTGCTCACCCTGTGTTACATAATCTTTCAGAAGGAATGGCATTTGATATCTATTGCTTTTTGGATCGTTGAATAACAATGCATGATAAAGAGCATAGAAATATTCTTGGTTCTGAAATGCGTTTTTAAAGTCCTTTAGGGAGATTAATGTAAAGCGTAACTGGTTATACGGGCGATTGGAGTGCAAAGATACTCCAGGTGCGCCGAACTCACCTTCTCGGCGTCTTTGTATTTGTACAAAGATTAGAGAATCGCTAAAATCTACTGATCGTAATAATGCGGCAGAGACGGCAGGAGGAGATTTAGTGGCGAAGGCACTAGACTCGGAGAATTGGAGAGCAGATAGTAAACTTCTCGATGCAGATGATTTTAAATACCGTGTGATGCTAACATCAGAGTGATCCAGTATTACATAGCCAGAAGCGCCATTCTGAGAAAACACTTTCCCATATTCAACATATGATGGGGCGAATCGAAGAGAAGACATGCTCATGAAAAGTTATTTTCCTACAAGGTTTTCTGTTTTATTTTTTATAAGGCCCTCACTCAATCAGCCAGATAGACGCTCCTTTTGATTCTTTGTAGAAAGCCAATGCTCAACTAACCAAATAAACGGTTCCTCGGCTTTTTCTGGTGCCCACTCTAAAGGACGTAATATTTTTTTGTTGGTGTCATCCCAGTTGGGGGTACGGACTCCATTAAGATTAAAATATCCTACTGAAGATGTAGCAAAATACTCTATTTTGATCCCAGTCCGTATCTTGTAAAGATCAATTGCCTTCAATGTATCGTCTCCAAAAAACTTCGATATGCAGTCTTGTCCAGTTAACCCATCAGCTCCATCCTTTTTATCTATTTTAGATATACAAATCGCTAAGTGAATTGGTCGGTGGATAGTTTCTGAACAAATAAAATAGCATGTGTCGTTTATATGGTTAATATACGTATCTCTACTTTTTTGATCGCCATCAAATGAGGTCGGGTCGAGAACAAAAATGAAATTTTGTTGATATTTCAACTCGCTCAATGTTTTTGACACTTCGCCAGGATAGTCCAAAATGTCAATATCACATGACACATATTTTTCAGTGTTTCGATATTTAAAAAGGAGAGTGACAGGTTCGGTTTTGAGTACACTTGTTACTGTTAAAGACTCGATCTGTTCTGGTCCTGATACAACTACTTTTCCAGTCCTATGCATCGCGCCGAGTGGGAAAACTTTCCCCTTCTCGTTCCTTTTGCTGAGTAAGTTCTTGTAGCAAGCCGTTAGTAACCATGATTTTCCTGATTGAGAAATACCCCAGATTGCAATTCGAGGAATTGTCTCAGTATTAGAAGATTCCGATATCTGTTTTGCAAGTTTTTCTTTTATAGGCGTCGGCTCATTAGGGTGCCTGGCTTGTATGTTTATTGTACCCCACAGTGTTTTTATTCCTACAAATATAGGACGACGTAACAACGCTAAAACAACAATAAGAATAAATACTGCTAAAATAGCTACTAATTGTAGAACGAAACTTGTATCCATATAGATTCCCCTTCCCTATTCAAGGAGTTGTTTCTAGTAGTCAGTCAACTTTCAAAACTTAGGTTGCGCTATATCCGGCCCCGGTTTTTTTATGGGAGGTTGCCAACACATCAAACTAAGAATTTAGGTTTGACTGATTACCAGTTGTTCGCATAAGTATTCTAGCTCCGGCATTTCGTATGTGACGAATCTTGTTTGTGAAGATGAACTATTCCGGCAAGGTTTTATGACCAAGTCTTAGGGTACGGGATGTAGGATTGAATGCGATCCCGCTCAAAGAGTTTCTGGAAAATATTTTGGGAAGCCTGGTTGAGTATTTGACGCTCAGTTTGCTCAAAAAGCCAAAAGAAAGGTGCCTCCACATTAAAAGGTTCCCACGCATCTTTCTTCTGTATGAAACCACTGTTCTGATTAAAATTAGGTTGTGTCTGTGCCTTGTCCAAATAGCCAAATGATGAAACTAAAAAGGGGCGGATATTTAAGTTTTTCGATGGATCCTTAATAGTTGCTCTAAATAGCTCCAGCATTTGCGTTCCAAATTTTATGTCAATTACCTCCCACGGATCGCGTGTCCTGATTCCTAACCTATCGTATTTTGTGACGCATATCGCTAAGTTCTTAGTGTTATTGGAATTTGACAAGAGTTTTATTAAATCTCGAACGAGTCTGCAATAATCTTCTTCGGTGAATATTGTTTTTTCAGCCTTGATATGAGATACATTACTTTCCGTATTTCCTACATCGTCGTCACGATTAGGCATGGGCGAACTTTCCGGAGGTCTATCTCCGAATTGGAAAGGATCAAGGATTAAGAGTACCGACTTAGCGCCCCTAATATATTTCTGAATATCTTCATGCTCTTTAAGTTTCTCCGTCAGCTCTCCCTCAACATCTCGGATCTCAATTCGGTGCTCATACACACTGATTTTGTGTTTATAAGAAACCTTTTTTACAAATCGAGTATTTACTTTTCGACCAAAAATCCATTCTTCTCCCACCATACCTACCGTAGGGAAAACTTCAGGAATGCCTTCGTAATATAAGTCCTCGCCAGTATTTGCATTTCGTATCCCGTACCGGAGTTCTGAAGCCTCACCGTTGTGTTTTTCAAGGCTTTTGGCAAGAGACTTTACGAGCCATGTTTTTCCCGCTCCGTGCGGGCCCCATAAGGCAATACTGACGTCACTTAGTTCATTGACTATCGAATTGTTAGTAATCATAGTATTTCTCCATTATTGAATAGTCGGATTCATCTAGGTATGGTAATAACAAGGAAACTAAAGTCAGCAATAGTGTTATGAGCCTCCAACACTATTACGCCATCTCTAAAAACGTTGTTAGGGTCAGGTAGAATAGGGAAACGCTCTTCCTTTGAATCATTTATCTGAACTTGCAACGAATTATCCTTGTCAAGCGCCACATACAAGAAATCTTCTCCTGAATCACTACAAATATTTTCTCCGGGCTCAACCCGGCGTGGTGGCTGAAAAGGATTCGTTTCACTCGGAGAGATAAAAACTTCGATATGGCAATCATTATATATGCGAACAGAGTAGAACCTACCTTCTTTTGCCCGAAATCGAATTCCTACAAAGCTATTGTTAGCATTGGAATCAGATCGCTTGAAAGATGTGTATAACTTGAAGGCAGATATGTTACTAGGTATTTTGTTGGATTGAGCTGCCTCATCTTCATTAGGTGAGATTGCTCTCAAAGTAAGGGTGTGGAACTCTTGGGCTAATGGTTTCTCTTTACTAATAACCTTACTAACCCATATATTATCGCCAGCAAACATTTCTTCCATAATAGGGACGTATTCCCCTGTCCACTTCATTAGATGGGAAAGATCATATTCGTTTGGCAGATTTTTTAAACGTTCCACCATGTCGGTTCGAACCCACCCTTCTTGGCTCCCCATTTTAACTTTATACCAACCCTTCTCTGTGTTCTTCACACGTCCTATTACCTCAAGAATTGTGCCTTCGGGAATAGGTATTACATTTTTTCGCTGTCCTCCTCCATAAATGGGATAGAGTTTTTTATCGCTACCTATAAACTTCGCTTGAATTATAATTGGGGTGGCAGCCGGAGTTGGTATTATTGTAGGAGTTGGCGTAGCAGATAGTGTTGGTATTGCTGTCCGGGTAAGTGACCAAGAAGCCGTTTGTGTTTTCTGTGCAGAACTGGTTGATGCAATAGATGTTGCCTCTCCTTGAGTAGCAGACGCTTGTTGTACTATTTGCAAATAGGCTGCTGTAACACTAGGTGCAAGTCGATTGATAAGAGGGTCTACAGCCAGAAACCTTAAGCCTACCATTGCTAAAACCCCCACTCCGACAATGAAAGCGATTCTTATAAATGAGTTTCGCATATGGACATTCCTTTAAAAGTGATACGTATTTTGTCAACTGCCTAGTAGAAATCTTATAAAGGGTAATAACAGGATTACAACGCCTGCGATAATAATTCCTGTTATTAATAGAATATAAACAATATATTCCTCTTTAGTTGCATACCAGAATAGTGGCCACCGTCGATGGGAACAAACGGGGCATTCAACGGACAGATTTTCGCTACGAGGAGACTTACACCATGTGCATTGCATCATATTTGCTTCCTATAAAGACATGTTCAAACTGATGATCAAACTGAAGTAATCTGATTTACTAGCTTATTTACAAAGTCGCGAGTGATTTGCTCGTCCTGTACGATGAGGCATGTATCCATGATTAATCCCAACGTAAAAACACGAAACTTTTCGCCATTCATTTGTAACACGTCATGATCCTTCTTTTGAACAAGATCAATGTTGTGAGTCTCGGTCATTTTATTGCCAGCAACCATTACAAAACTCACCAAAGATTCTGGCCTACCATTCTTGATCGTAATCCCGGAAGCTATCCCATGTTTTATGCGCTTGTCAAACTTTTTTCTCCACAAACTAGTTAAAGATTCCAGCCACATAATTTCCACTCGACTCTCATAGTTGAAGCATGTCCAGTGGTGATTACTTGTCCGAATTTCCCGTGAGTAGTTATTCCAATACCGATGCCGTATTAAGTTTTGCACAAAGGGTTCTGGGATTTTACAGAGTATTGCTTTGTAATCAATTCCAGATAGCGAGTCATTCTCATTCATGCACTCATATAAGACGCTACCAAGAATTTTACCGACCTCTTTTACGTTTTCCTTTGAGTACTCTTTAAATTCACCGAAGACCTTCCCCAACTTTTTAGAGTCCAGCCTACTTTCGGGTATCAGTTTTTCTGCGTGGGCGTATGAGAAGAAATTGAAGATGATTTTGTCGCCACCTACAATGTCTTGAGTGTTAATTTCTTTTCCGTAGATTTCCATATAAAACCTCCCAAGAAGTTCAACTGAAGTGTACGTAGCAAATTTTTAGTGCTAATAGTATTGACTATTTCTCGACAAATTTCAAGCTTTTCCTAGATTCGGTACAAATGTCTATTTTCTTCCTACTCGGAGGCATATTCTGATATTAAGTTTCCAATATCTAATATCACCTAACCACCTGTTTCGCCCACTATGAATCAGAGTTGCGCTGATATAAGGTAATCCATCATGAAGTCGTAATTTCACCGCGCCCCTCGAATCCCTAACCAGCGCCTTTCGGTGATGCCAAGAGTCTTGCGATTTGTATGAAAGACATAAAACTCGCGCTCAGGTGATTTGCGATGAAGCTGTATATAGCGTTTCATCGCTTTCGTTGAGTTGACAAACGTGCTGACGACAATTTCATTTCTCGACGCTTGAACGTAATATCTCGATCACAGTGTCAATTACTTGCTTGTGCGCCACCTCCTTTAAATTCCCAACATGAGTAGTAATCAAACTTTGATTCGCAGTGAACAGTTTTGTCGGACGAGCATAGCTAGAAGTTCGTAAAGAGCCGCTCTGAAAATCAGCATCGGTGATGTTGACGGCGCGACTGTCCGCATATGGATTGCTGGTGATTTGACACAATATCCAGTCGCCGCGCCCAGCGTTGGCTAAAACTAATGCCGGACGAAGTTTAGAACGCGAGAGATCAGAAAAAGGAAATGGGACAAGAACTACTGCGCCTGTTGAAGGTGTGACCATGCCGCATCCTCCTCTGGGCGATTCCAATCTTCACCTAATGCCGCTTCGCTCAACAATGCTGTTTCATGCAGCATCAGTGCAGGTTCTTCTTCAAGGATTGTCACAAACGCGCGGTGAAGTTTCGGCAAGCGAATTGGCTCAAGCAATTTTACGTTGCCTTGTTCATCAATGATTGCTTCAATTGTTTGTATCATCGTTCACCTCGTCTTTTAAATCGTGACACCAACTTAAATCTCTTAATCCATTCTACTCTATTATCCAACCTCCAACCTCTAATTTCCAGCTTCTACTTCGCCAACATCCTCACCATCTCTACATACTCCATATTGATCTCTCGTTGTTTCGACGTGACTTCCTCAAGCGGCACTAACGAGATGTCGCGCCCATGTAAGCCAACCATTTTGCCGTTATTGCCTTTTAACAATGCATCTACTGCTCTCACGCCCATACGCGCCGCGAGCAAACGATCAAACGCCGTTGGGCTGCCGCCGCGTTGAATGTGTCCCAAGATCGTTACCCGCGTTTGGAAGTTTGATTTCTCTTCAATATATTTTGAGAGCGCGGTGGCGTTGTACTTCGCGCCTTCGGCGACGACGATGATAGCGTGCGTCTTGCCCCGTGCATACCCTTCGGCGATGCACTCTACCACTTCATCGGGATGAGTCTCCACTTCGGGCAGTAAAACAATTTCCGCGCCGCCGATCACGCCGCCCATCAACGCCAAGTAACCGCAGTGGCGTCCCATCGTCTCCACTAAAAACGCGCGCTTGTGTGATGATGCCGTGTCGCGCAATTTATCAATCGCCTCGACGATTGTATTCAACGCCGTGTCCACGCCGATTGCCATACTCGTCCCCCAAATGTCGTTGTCAATGCTGGCAGGCACGCCGACCACAGGATAGCCCAACCTGTGCAGTGCCATCGCCCCGTGCATCGTGCCGTCGCCGCCGATCACCACCAAGGCATCAATGCCGCCGTATCTCAAATTTTTTACACCGAGCTCTTGCCCCTCGACTGTATAAAATTCTTTGCAGCGCGCTGTTTGTAGAATAGTGCCGCCGCGTTGAATGATGCCGCCCACGTCGCGGGCGTGCATGTCTTCAAAATTGCAGTGCATCACGCCCTCAAAACCGTGTCGTACTGCTTTCACGTGAAGGTGATGCGCCATTGCCGTGCGCACCACGGCGCGCACGCACGGGTTCATGCCCGGCGCATCCCCGCCGCTTGTTAAAACTCCTATGCAGTTCATAATGTTTCCTTAAGTGAGAGGCTGTACGTCAATCGAGTCGGCTGAAATAAATTTCAACAACTGATTCATCAGCTCGTCAGAATAATGCGTGGTGTCG
>JACRGD010000007.1 GCA_016212525.1 Microcaldota archaeon
GATCATGAGCATCATACCGACACCCAAAAGACCTCTGGCACTGACACATAGTCCACTAAGGACACTAATTAAGTTGCTAATACCATCAGTAGGACCAGCAGAGACCAAAGATGCGAAGTTCAATAGCAAAATCGCAAACACGAAAATTTTTCCGTAATTCACGCTAAACCGATACAAATCAAATAGGGTTTTCTGCATTAGTTCACCTTTAGTAAATATTTATTGAGAAGTAACTAGGCGCGAGTCTTTTTAAATATTGGTAAATGAGCAAAACAAGAAAATTAGGAACAAAAAAATAAAAATTGGAGATAAAAGTTACGAAGGAGTTCCGCAAGAAAGCGCTATTCCTGACTCTCCACCAAGCAGGGAAGTCAGGATCGCAGGTGCGATAATGAAAATTATTGCGGCGATAAGAGCTCCGGTTAGCATTGCAGTAGCCCAGACAGTTGCTCTGGCTCGGGTTTCTGCACCAAGCAACTGGCCCATGGCATAGACGACACCTGCAAGGATGATCATAGTCATCATTGCCACACCCAAAAGGGACCGGGCCTGTGCGCAAAGCGCATTCATAGTCAGATTCAGATTATCAAAGCCTGAAAATGCCGAAAAACCAATACTAACAAGGAACATACCCAAAAGAACTAATCGCAATGGAGTTGAGCCAATCATTCAAAGTCACCAATAGGAAACAAAATTTCAGAGTAGATTTTTAAAGCAATAGCGTAACTGAAAAATAGATTGATGAAAAAACAGATCAAACCATAGAATTTAAGACGAGATGAAAGAAATGACTCAGGAAATGAAAAAATTATATGGGGAAGTGAAGGGCGAATTTTACGAGGAAGCCATGGAAAAATCAAACCCCCTAACACGACATTACCATCAAAACAGATATGAAAAAATAAGAAGATTCATAAAGGAAAGAATTGCATCAGGAATGAAAATAGTAGACATTGGAAGCGGGAGTTCTACCTGGAATACCTACAAATGGCAAGTAACAGCAGTAGATCTAAGCAAAAATCTTATTGAGTTTGGAATGAAGAAGGGACACATAACAGAATTCGTATTGTCTGACATAGAAGAAGCGAAAATACCCCTAGAGAGTGGAAAATTTGACTTTGCAGTAATTTCAGAAGTGCTGGAGCACATGAAAGACCCAAAAGTACAGGTGAGGGAGGCAAATAGACTGCTCAAAAAAGGAGGAATTTTGATTCTGACAGTACCGCTTGACGTTCCATTAAGTCCTTGGTGGTTTTTGTTTAATATAGGATGCATCATCAGAGGCGATCTTATGGGTAATGAATATTTCAAAAAAAGATGTGGCCACATACAACATTTCGAAGTAGATACGATCGGCAAAATGGTAGAGGACGCCGGATTTAAAATTATAAAGAAAAACGTTGACTGGCTCAATATTGGACTAATGTGCGAAAAACAGTAATTTGACATCAAAAGAAAACCATAGCTAGCCACAATAGTTTTATGATTGACCCTAAAGGTCAGCTCGCATCATGCAGCTTCGCTTCCTTATCAGTCAGCTCGCCCAGTAAAGTCGCAAACCACGAACGAAAATGAAAGCCAGAAATTCACGGTCATCACGATCCCTCAAGATCGCTCGGCGCTTTCATGGTTCGCTATAATTTATTTGCCAGAATAAACAATAATTTGATCATCTTCAAATATACGATCACCCAGAGCAGAATCCAGAGTAAACGTTATATTTCCCAAATTTTCTTTAGGAATAGGCGACATTATGCCCAGATAGCATTTTTCATCATTACAATAGGTTTTTTGTAAAACCAGATAAGAATAGTTATAAGATCTGAAAAAAGAAATGACCTGGGACGGTGAGTTTTGACGATTGTAAAATAAGTACAAATCTGGACCCGCAGTAGGAGGACGTGAAACGACGCCATAGGAGAGTGTTTTTCCATGGATGGTTTGGTAATAGACCTCATTTAGTAGGGTGAAATAGTTGAAGTTAGGATAGAGAAAAATAGACGCGTTAGAACTAGGATCTGATTCAGATAAATTCGCATAAAAAGCAGGAACTTTTTGATTAAAGGTAAATGCATTCAGATTAGGCAAACGTTCGAACAGAAGAAATAGAACAATTAGAAGTAAAAGAGTAGAAGAAACTTTTTTTGAATCCCAAAGACGTTTGAGAAATATCGCCACGAAAATCCCAATAAAGAGAGTCGCAAAAAGGATAAAGCGAGGCGGAACCCTAAGAAGACTTAAACCAGGAAATAACGGTTGAACCGGAAGAATAGGAAACGAAATAAGGATACTTAACAAACCAAAATTTCTAAAATAGTCCTCAGTTTGAGAAGATGCAGGGGATAGAGCGGAGGAAAAAAGAAATAGGAAAACAAGAATACCCAAGTACAGACCACCCTCACTGACACTAGCAAGCGGCGCAATACCAAATGAGGAAATAAGTTGAAGAGAAGAGGGATACACAAGGTATGAGTAGGGAGTGGAGTAGAAAATGTTTGTTAGTAATATGGACGAAGGGTGAAAGGAGTGAGCAGGCTGAAGTAACAAAAATGAAATATAGAAAATAGAGGGAATAGAGATAAGTCCGATAAATAGAAAATATCGAAGAGATAATTCGCGCTTCAAAAGATCATCAAAACCCAAAATCAGAAAAAGCGAGACAAAAAGGAATGGAAGTGGCGGAATTATAAAAGCCAACCAGAACGGAAGGGAGGTTGAAATCAAAAATTCGTAGAGAAATAAGCCGGCAAAAAGAGAAATAAAAAACCAGCCAAAATTTTTAAGAGTGGAAATAGGTTTTTTTGAAGCGGAGACATACCTAAAGAGAATGTCCAAAAAAATGAAGAAACCGAGCATTATAGATGCAGTAACTTCATTAAGTGAGACAAACAGAAGGGACAACGCAAGAAAGACCAATTTTTTACGGGAAAACCCAGAATCTAAAGCATCGTAATAATGATAGAAAAAAAGCAGGATGAATGGCAGAGACATTGCATAATTTAGATGATGAATTGCCTTCTCGAAATGAAATGCCGAGAAATTAATTATAAACGAACCTGCCAAAGAAGGCAAAAAAGAACGGGAGAACTTATAGACTAGAATAAACGAAATAGGACCAGTCAGAAAGAAAGAGAGGATCTGGAGGATAGTGATCTTGCCAATCACACCCAAGAAAGAGGGCAGAATCAGATATAGAAGAGACTGAAAGGGAAACAGAGGCGTCTGAGAAAGAGAGATTCCGATTGGTGCAAAAATCTCTGGTGCAAAAAAAACATTAGAACCTTTTGAAAAGGAAGTTTCAAAATGCCAAAAAGTCCAGATAAAAAGCCGGATATCTTCAGTTCCAATCAACGAATGACCAGAGATAGAGGGCCAAAAGAAAGCAATGGAGAGTAGCAAATGAATTGCAATTGCTAAAAAGAGAAGTAAGAGAGGAACTCCGAAAAGGAGTTTTTCCCAAGAATTGATTTTAGTCAATACGGGCAAGAATATCACCACAGAGAAGAGGATCAGAGATCGAGTTTAACTTTTCCAAAAGAAGCTCGGGTTCGATCCACGTATCATATTGTAACCTAAAATTATTATATAGCGAAACATTAAACGAGGAATAACCCAATTTCGATAAATGATTAGTACAGAATCGGGCGTCAGTAATGAATTCTTTAGTAAATTCAAATGAGATATATGGGATGGTGTGACTTAAACCCAAGAGAACCTTTTTTTCGCCTCCTTCAACGTCAATTTTACAAAAATGAGGCAAACCAAATTTATCAATCATTGCGTCCAGGGTAGTTGAATGAACAGAAGTTTTACGCCAGGTTTGAGAGGAAAAACGACCTTCCTTCCAACTCGCCGAAGTAGTAGAAACTGCAGAATAGTCATCACAAACATAAAAATCGATCGGACCCTGAGCATCAGAAATCGCATCGGAAACAAGTCTAACTGAGGAATTGGAATCAAATGTTCTTCGTAACTGATTAAATGGAGCGGGATCTGGCTCTACACAGACCACCGATGCACCCAACTGCAAAAAGCACGAAGTATGAACACCCTCGTTGGCACCGACATCGAAAACCAAATCGCCCCTGCGGACAAAATTCGAATAAAAATGAGTCATGTTTCGACTCATCAACCTAAATGCAAGAGGCTTAATTAAAGAGAGAAATTTTGAAGGAAGAAGAGTAGCAAATTTTGTTAAAGATCCTATCGAACGCATACTTAGCACCGAGATTCCACTTCAGAAAGGTCATTAAGCAGTCCACCAAAACCATCTTTACTAAGCAAAGACGAAAGAGCAGCGATACCCAATAAATCAACTAAAATCATAAAACTTCGAGTTAGAAAAACAAAAACCACACCAGTTTCTATTGGAACCCCAAGAAGACTCAGGAAAAAAGCGCCTGCGGCTTCTGAAGCACCTGCACCTGCGAGAGTCGGTAGAGGTAGAAACTGAACAAGAGTTAAAAATGGCTGGAATAAAAGCATGAAAAAATAGTCATTAATGCCACCAAAAATATGAATGTTCAAAGCAGACGAGATAAAGTACCACTCTAAGCCGCGCAGAAGCCAACTACCAAGAGTAAAAACAGCGACAGGAGTCCAGTTGGATAACAAAACTCCTGAATTTTTACGCATGAGATGGAAGAGAGAATAGAATTTTTTGCCTAAAGGAAGAAACCGCAAAAACGAGAATTTTTCCAACAAATCCTTCGAAAATAACAAAGATAGAAAGAAAGAAACAACCAGGGTAATTGCAAAAATTGCGACAAACACATAGATTGGCCAATTGGGATTGGAAGTACCTAGAATACCGAATTGAAATACAATCAAAACAGTAAGTAGACCAGTGCAAATTACCTTAAGAAGAAATTCTAGAAGCTGAGGAGCAAATATACTGGTAAGACCCTTTTCCAAAGTGGCTTTGCCATTGGAACTAAGAAGGAATGCGGTAAGAAAGTAACCGCTTCTTGCAGGAGTAAAATCAGATGCCAACATACCTCCAAAATGAGAAAAGAAAACAGACGTGAACTTGAGAGGTGAACCCATTGCAGCCATAAGAACACGAATGCGCTCAATCATCAAAAGATTAAGAAGAAAATAAGTGCAAAGAGCCAAAACCAAAAAAATTACATTTGCATTGGAGATGACAGACAAAAGTCTACCTACATCAATAAAATATGCAATAACGAAGAAAATGATTAGTGAGACAACGATACTGATGAGAATACTTGATTTGGTTTCCACAATTGAAGGTTGTCAATTAGGCATTAAAAACATGACGAAAAATAGCAATCTCAAATAAGTCATCGGAATCTTATGAAAAATAAATCCCGTAAGTACATGAGCGCTTCTTTAGAATCGAGTTTAGTCTGTCCAGCGTAGCGATCAGTAAAAAAATAGGGAATCTCTAGCACATTGGAATTGCGATTGTCAGATAGAATATTAAGAAGCAACTTGTATCCATTGGTCCTAAATCGAGTTTTTTCGAACAAAGATCTTTTGGCACCAAAGAACCCGCTTAGGGGATCTGAAACATTGATCCAAAGCAATAATTTTGCCATTAATTCCGCGCCACTGGAAATAATACGACGATAAAATGGCCAATGTTCAACTCCACCACCACTAAGCATACGACTTGCAATAACAAGATCAGACTTCTTAAGAGCCCAAAAAAGTTCAGGAATTTTTTCAGGTGGATGCGAAAGATCGGCATCCATAACAACGATCTTTTCGCCCTTGGAGTTTTTGACTCCAGTAAGAACTGCTGAAGTCAGACCAAGTTTTCCAGAGCGAACAACGACGCGAACATTTGGATACGATTGTGAGAGTTCACGAATCGACGCTGCGGTGCCATCAGGAGAATTATCATCTACAAAAACAACCTCATAGTCAATCGAGGCGAGAGCCTTTTCAATACGCGAAAGCAGAGGCGCAATATTTTCCTTTTCATTGTAAGTTGGTATGATGATCGAAAGCAATCAGTTCACCTTATAGATGCGAGCTTCACGAGAATAGTAAAGATTTTCCCAGCCTGGAGGCGAGCGAGTGTAGTTCGTACCGGTGATCACCACATAATCAAAATGCGAGAGATTGACAGGTCGAACATAAGGAATTGATGAGACAAAAAGCGTACTAAGATAGGGCGTTTTTGGATCGGGATAAGATGAGTAGTTATAGGCGGCAGTATGCATCTTATCCAAAGTCAGATTGCCATCTAGGATCCAACCAAACGAAGCAAATGGTTCAGCAGTCGAACGATAGATAGGTAGGAATTTGTAATTGATGACACCGATCGTATACGGCCCGATTATAAGAGACGGATCTTTGTTTTGAAGGAAAATACCTGCTTCCCGATTAGCATTGAACGATTTATATAGATCGAGATAGAAAGAAACATGATAATAGAGAAGAATCAAAAGGGCGATAGTAAAGAAAGTTGCGAATAATGCATCAAGGCGTTCTTTTCCATCAGGTCGAACAAGAGCAACTGCAGAAAAATAGGCAATTGCCGGAAGAACAGGAAGGAAATACCAGGGCATAAAAGTTGAAACCAAAAGAGGGAAGGCACTAAGAAGGAACCAGGTAGTCATTGTAATATTTTTACGCCACTCGAGATAGAATCCAACCAGAGCCAGTGCGAAAAAGGGCCCGATGCCAAGGAGAGTGGAAATCAAAGAGGATACGAACAGTTGGATTGATTTTTCAGGATTTAGTGGAATATCATGCCCTCCGAAAGTAGTACCGTAAAGTTCAGCAGCAAGATGATGGGAATCAAGTAGTTGGTAATACGCAAAGTAGGTTGCCACAACTAAAAGAACAGAGACGATAAATGGAACATTCAGAAATTCTTTCAACTCGCGTTTTTGAACAAAATAGATTACTGCGATTAAAGGAGGCATAAAAGCCAGAATGAGTTTTACAAAGAATGCAGCAACAAGCAACAGGCCTGCAATTAGGTGACGCATCGAACCTAAATTCCAAAGATCTTTCTTTAGGTAAACATACAGTGCGGCTAGAAGAAGGAAAAAATTAAACGAATCAGTCAGAACAGTTGCATCCGAATAGATGGATGGAAAACAGACGACATAGACCATCAAAGTTACAAGAGACATTTTTCTTGAAAGACCCAATAATGGAAAAAGGCGATAGAGAAGCGACAGAGAGACGGCACCGAAGATAATGCTCGGATAGCGATAGGTGAATTCAATAGTGAACAGGAAAATTCGGGAAGTAACTGAGTAAATCCAGAAGAAGAGAGGGGGCTTCCAACTCACTTCTTCGCCCAAGAAGGTTTGGATGATGGTTGGATTATGTGCCTGCTCTTCGATCATCATCGAATAGAGAGATTCATCCTGAATAAAAGGCATGAAAATTGCGGGAATAAGACGAGAAAGGAGGAAGAATACAACGATGAAAGTCAGAAGAAGTTTTTCGACCTTTTTTTCATCGCAAAAGAATTTTTCTAATTTTCCAGATAGGTTTGACAAATTCAAATAAATCCTCTCTCGCCCAACGATATTGACTCGAATAGTTTTATACCTTTATACTCCCTTGTTGAATGCCTCTTTTAGATGCTCAACGGATTCGTTGACCAAAAGCTCTTGAGAGTTTTTAATTATGAAACGCTTGTCTCCGCGTATCCGGCCAACTTTGGCAAATAAAGTTCCCGCAAGAACTTCCTCGAACCTAGAGGCGTTTTCAGGATCCACGCTTACGATGAAACGACCAGCACTCTCAGAAAATAAGAGAACTTCAGAATCCTCACTTTCAGATCGGGCGAGCGAAAGATCAACTTCCGCACCCATGAACGAACCAAGCGAACATTCGGCAAATGCAACTGCGATGCCACCATCTGAAACATCATGCGCAGATTGAACAAGACCCTCTTCGATTGCGGCAGAAAGAGCCCGATACAGATTGACATGTTCATCCGGATAGACCTGAGGCGGCTTATCTCCAACACCGTTAAAGAGACGGAAGAATTCGCTTCCGCCTAGTTCTGCCCGGGTCTTTCCAAGAACATAAATGAAGCTACCCGGTTTTTTGAAATCGCTTGTTAGGGCCTTTCTTATATCATCAATTTTTCCAATGACAGTAATCAAAAGAGTTGGAAGAATGGAGAATTTGCCCTCTGATGAGTAATAATCATTTTTCATGCTGTCTTTTCCTGAAACCAAAGGCACTCCGTAATTAATCGCACAATCGTATGTTGCAAGACAGGCTCGGACAAGTGCACCTAGTTTCTGCTCGCCATCAGGAGTCTTTTCGGACTTTACCGGATCGGGCCAGGAGAAATTGTCAAGTGCAGCCAGATATCCGAACTTTGCTCCGCAGGCAATTGCATTTCGAATTGCTTCATCAAAAGCCATAGATGCCATATGATAGCTGTCCTGGACATATTTAGGACAGATACCATGCGCAATTACAAGCCCCTCATAAGAAGAATAGATTGGTCGAATGACTCCTGCATCGCAGGGACCACTCATGATCGGCTTGATTATACTCATACCCTTAACTTCATGATCATAACTTCGAACCACCCGGTCTTTGGAAGTTATATTAGGAGAAGAAAGAAGAGATTTTAGTACCTCGCCGTACGAAAGTGAAGATGGAATTTCAGGCTCTTTGTGCGAAAGTCTCTTCCAGCTGGCCTTAAGTTTTAATTGTGGAACCCCTTCGTGAAGGAACTCAAGATCCAGATAGGCCACGGTCTTATTATTATATAGTACATGGAATTTCCCCGAGTTAGTGAATTTACCGACAACAGTTGCTTCGACATCATGGACTTTTGCAAGTTCGAGGAGTTGCTCTAGGTACTGAGGCTTGATTGCAAGAGTCATTCGCTCCTGAGATTCGGAAACCAGAATTTCCCATGGATCAAGGCCAGGGTACTTAAGAGGTGCTTTATCCAGATAGATTTCGCAACCATTTGAGAACTGAGCCATTTCACCGATACTCGAGGAGATACCGCCAGCCCCATTATCGGTTATTGCTTCGAATAAACGCTGATCGCGCGCCTGGATTATGAAATCGAGCATTTTTTTCTGAGTGATAGGGTCGCCAATCTGAACAACACTCTGTGGAACAGATGGATCAAGCTGCATCGATGAGAACGTGGCGCCATGAATACCATCTTTTCCGATTCTACCGCCGACCATAATCGCAAGGTAGCCATCTTCGACGAATTTTTCAGAGGTTCTTCTACCATCGATCTCTGAGGGCATAATGCCAACGGTTCCGCAATAAACAAGAGGACGAGTATTGAATTCGCGCTCGAAAACAATTGAACCATTTACAGTAGGAATTCCCATTTTGTTTCCGCCATGCTCAACACCCTTTACGACACCGTCGAATATGACCTTAGGATGCAAAACACCTTTTGGCAAATCCTGCTTCTGTGCATTTTGTTGACCAAAACACAGAACATCGATATTGGCAATAGGATTCGCTCCAAGACCAGTTCCAAGAATATCTCGCTGGACTCCCAAAACACCAGTAAGCGCTCCGCCATAGGGATCAAGTGCAGAGGGCGAATTGTGAGTTTCAACCTTTATCGCAACATCAGTATTATGATTGAATTTGATTATGCCGCCATTGTCCTTAAACACGCTAATAACATAGGGCTTTTTGGTCTGCTCAGTAGCAGCCTTAATGAAAGTTTTAAAGAGCGAATTAATTGCATGAACTTCGCCATTTTCTTCGTAAGTTATCTGTGCATTGAAAATCTTGTGTTTACAGTGCTCGCTCCAGGTCTGGGCGATGGCTTCTAGTTCGACATCAGTAATTTCCGAACCAAGACCCAGTGCTTCCCGCTGGGCAATTATCCTAGAATCCTTAAGATATGTCTTTATCTCCAAAAGTTCATCTAAGGTCAGGGCAAGAAGGCGCTCTTTTGTAAGGGACTCGAGTTTGCTCTTTGGAAGATTTAGATTCACTTTTTGAACAGAGGGCGAATTGGGAATTTTAACAATAGGAAGATAGGGAGCCGGAATTTCTAAAACATAATAAACGTGGAATTTCTCCATCAGAGGGTTGTGGAGCATCCGGGCAATTTTTTCAAGATCACTGTCCCGAACTTTACCCTCAAACGCGAACATGCGAGAATAGTAAATCGAAACAGATTTGCCAAGAAACTCGGAAACTGCCACAGATGCCGTCTTTCCGACATTGTCGGTAACTCCGGGAAGCAAACCAACCTCGATCCTAGTGCAATCGGAAAAGGCGGCTGAAGAAACATGAGAATCGTTGACTATAACATCTGCGAAAACCTCGGAGGCGAGCGAAGTGAGGGTTTTGTGATCTATTGGGTGCTCGAAGTTATATACCTCGATAAAATGGCAGACGACAGTTACGCCAAGGTCCTTAGAGATCCTTTGGCTAAGGCGCTCACCTTCAACATCTTTTAGACCGGATTTAATGGAAATTTCGACTCGCTGTTGCATGTTTCTCAAGAGTATATCGATTACAAGAATTTAATAGTTTAGTTGGCAAACCAATTACATGACAAAGGCAGTGATTTTCGATTTAGACGGGACGCTTTATCGGGGCAACCGTGCAATTGATGGGGCAATTGGCCTCCTAAGTTACCTTGAGGATGCAGGAATCAAAACGCTAGTATTGACAAACGCAGCGACAAAAAGCCGCAAAGGAATAGCATCCAAACTCATGGATATGGGCTTTGCCATTAAAAGCAGCCAGACATACCCGGGTTCATACCTTCTTGCAAAATACATAAGCCAGAACTATCGGGGCAAAAGAGTTTATGTAATTGGAGAAGCAGGAATTTATGAAGAGCTGGAAAACGAAGGAATCTCAATTGATGAAGAAAATCCACAAATAGTTGCAGTTGGACTTGATCGGAAATTCACATATGAAAAAATGTCAAGAGCGCATGTCGCAATAACAAAAGGAGCGGCATTTATCGCATCGAATCCAGACCAGACGTATCCGGTTGAAAACGGAAGTCTGCCAGGTTGCGGAGCCATTGCTGCATCGATCGAATGTGCAAGCGGCAAAAAAGCATACTATGTCGGAAAGCCGAATCCGCTGGCGCTCGAGATCATAAAAAAAGAGCATAAACTAAAAAACGAGGATATTTTGATCGTCGGAGACCGGATAGACACGGACATATTGTTTGCGAAAAACTGTAATGTAAAATCAGCATTGGTACTTAGCGGAACTGCAAAAAAAGAAGAAGTAAAAGACATCAAACCGGATATGATTCTCAATAGTGTCGCTAATCTTCGATTAGATCTCTTATAGCATCACTTGGAAATTCCGGAGACATCATTTTTTCATCTAGCGAGAATGGGGAGGATGAATCAGAAGAGGAAGAACTTGTAGTTCCGCCGCCATTAGTAGAAACTATCGAATAGGTAATCTGAAGAGTGCTGCCGCACTTTGCACATTTTCCGGCAAAAGTGAATTCCTTAAGATCCAGATCACTATTTACAGACACGGACGATTCTGAGCCACAATTGGAGCATTTAACAGTTCTTTGGAGGGAGGTCATAGTTGGCATTAACCTTTAAGTATTTTAAGATTTCGTTTCTCGCTAACAATTTCATCCATCTTCTGATCGTGCGAATCGTCCGGAATTTTATCGATGATCTGAAAATCAAAACCGATTCCGATCCGATAGCCAGAAGAGTTCTGTAAAAGCCGGTCATAATAGCCCTTGCCATAACCGAGCCGGTGGCCATGTAAGTCAAAACCCACCCCAGGAACAATTATCAGATCTGGAGCTTTTAGTGGCGCGAGATTTGAAGTTGGCTCCATAATTCCAAATTCGCCGATTTTCATTTCTGAAAAGGAGGTGAACTGACGAAATGCAAGATGCGGAGGCGGAGTCATATCGATCGGATTACCGTTTTTATCGATGCCTTCTGCGCAAACGATCGAACGCACAAGTACAGGAAGGTAAACCTCCTTGCCCAAGGAAACCGCACGAATGATAAGATCACGCGTCGAAACTTCGGATCCAAATGAAGAGTAGAGAAAAACGATTTTGGCAGATATGAAACGAGGATGAAGAAGAACATTATCGCAAATGGTGCGGCTCAGAATCTGAACCTGATCTGCACTTAGCGAGTTACGCTGCTTAAGAAGTGATAGTCTTAGATCAGACTTAGACACAAAAACCATTAAGAGAAAATTGAGTCAAAAGATTATAAAGGAATAAGTGATTGGGATCATTATGTACAGAACATTAGACTACATATTCGAAGCAGGCATGCTAAAGCGAGTCAAAAGGAGCGGTTGGTGGACAGAGGGAATAAATAATCCGGAAAGTGTTGCAGAGCATAGCCACCGAACAGCAGTAGTCGCATTTGTACTTGCGAAAATGGAAGGTTTAAGCGACGAAGCAGCAAGACGCATTTGTACAGCAGCAGTTTTCCATGATATGCATGAAACAAGACTGCTCGACTTAAACAAAATAACTGCGAGATACATAGATGTAGACCGGATACTCGAAAAACGAGTTGAAGCGGAGCAGGTAAAAAACATGCCTCACGAACTTTCTCGCTCGATAATAGAGGCACTCGAACTCACCAAAGAAGAGCAGATAATACTCAAGGACGCAGATTATCTCGAATGCGCAGTGTCAGCAAAAGAGTATCTGGGCGAAAAAAGCAATGAATGGATAGAAAATGCAGCGGCAAGAATAAAGACAAAAAACGGCAAACAACTGATAAAAGAACTACCAAAATCAAGAGCGAAGCGATGGTTAGATGGGCTAAAGAAGTTTTAAGTTACTGACCATACAATACATTAGTTACTATATGATAATATAGATAAAGTAACTAGAAAAATCGCAAGAGAGAGCAGGACATGGGACTACAGGAAAAACTAAAGGAGCTAGAAGACGAATTAGCTCGAACACAAAAAAACAAAGCCACTGAGTATCACATCGGTATAGTCAAATCGAAAATAGCACAGATTCGACGCGAACTGCTATCGCCCAAAAAAGGAGGAGCCAGCGGAGGCGGTTTCGATGTCAAAAAGAGTGGAGATGCAACAGTAGCACTCATTGGCTTACCTAGTGTCGGAAAGAGTACGCTTCTAAATCGACTCACCAATGCCGAATCAAAAACAGCCGCGTACGCATTTACAACGCTCAAATGCATACCAGGAACGCTTGAATATAACAACACGAAAATTCAGATTTTGGATCTTCCTGGAATCATAGAAGGTGCAAAAGACGGAAAAGGACGTGGCCGAGAAGTCATTGCAGTAGCCCGGGGAGTCGACCTCATACTCGTAATGTTAGAGGCCACGCATCCAGAACAAAGACGGATCATAGAAACCGAGCTTTATGGCTTTGGAATACGAGTTAATAGCCGACGACCAAGAGTGAATATCGGCAAAGCCATACGTGGAGGAGTAACAATAAACCACACAGTTCCGATAACAAAAATCAGCGACCGAGAGATAATGGCAACGCTCAGTTCGTATAGTATATTCAATGCCAACGTAGTTCTACACCAGGACGTAACAGTTGATGAATTCATCGATGTTTTAGAAGGCAACCGCTCTTATGTTCCAGTGATTTACCTCTTAACGAAATTTGATACAATAAAGGAAAAACCAAAAGTAGACTTTGAATACTTACCAATATCAGCAGACAACAAAGAAAGCATCGAAAAGTTAAAGGCGACAATATACAAGAGACTTGACCTCATTAGCATATTTACCAAAAGACGGGGCGAGGATGCAGACTTAACAGAGCCAATGATCGTCCGAAGAGGAATAAGCATATCCGAAGTTTGTGAAAAACTTCATCGCGATCTTAAGAAAGACTTTAGATATGCATTAGTTTGGGGAACTAGTGTCAAACACCAACCCCAAAGGGTCGGAATATATCACATTCTCGATGACAAGGACGTCGTACAGATAATAAAAAGATGAACGAAGCGGCTAATTATTGGAAAAAGACGAAAAATAGAGAATCTTCTGCCCTTTTTCATCTGCTGGAACAGAAGGAACGTTTCCGGAAATTTTACCTCTTTTCAGGCGATGATACATAATTTACTATAGGCTAAAACAGTTTATAAATGTGTTGAAACACGGAAAAATATGAAAGATTACGGAAGTAGACCCAAGAAATAAAAGAAAAAATTAAGACGGTCAACGGACAACGATGCTTCCGCCAACATCTATAGTAGCATTAACGCGGGTAGCATTAACGTTGGAAACGGAAGAATTGATGACTACATCGGTCCTAGAACCATTTGGAACCACCCTAACCATAATATTGTTTCCGTTGATTTCCAATATCGCATCGGTAGGAATAGATACATTGACATCAGTTCGACCTGATGTATCAGTACCGACACGGAGGTTGGTTACTATTGATCCGCCTTCAATGATCACATTGGTACCCTTAAGAGAAACATTGGCGCCATTTCGAGTCTGTACATCAACTACAGGTGCAAAAATGTACTCTCCCCGACCAGTAGTGTGAAGAGACCGATCAACCAAAAAGTCCAGAGAAATTGTAGATGTGGAGTTCACACTGGCAGTAAGATCACTCTTGATTTGGAGTCTGTTTGAGGGGACTTTAGCCTCATGACGACCATTTGAATCAGTAACAACAACACTAGAAACTTCAAGTCGCACTTGATCATATGAACCAGCAGGAAGCGAAGCATTCGCCAATAAAGCCGCAGATGCTGAATTTTTAAGCAATAGCAGATCGTAAGTAGCAGGAGAAGAAGAAACTTCGATCCATGCATCAGTGGAACTGTGCACGTAAACTTTATCCACAGTGAGCTCAACTGACGAAACCGAACCCATACGTGCTGCAGCATCAGTTATACTAACTATCAACCTAGCCGGTGAAACCGATGACGAGGAAACAGGAGGTGAATAAGAACCAGAGGAACTTGTCGTATTCACACTCGCCGAACCTTGGGCAGCACAACCAAAAAGAATCAATAAACTAAAAACAGTCACTAAAAGTAGAGTCGTTAATCTATTTACTTCCATACACATCACCCAGCTAAAATAACGCAGATAACAATTAAATGAGTTAGGTTCACCTAACAGTTAGGTGTTTTGCATGGTATTTGAAAAAAGAACAGCAATAGATTTTGCGAAAATTAAGCCATCGGTAATGAAAATGATGGGGATTAGCGAAATGACAATGACAGAACATTTCAAACTTTATAACGGATATGTAAACAAATACAACGAATGTATGGAAAAAACTGCAGCCCTGAGCACAGATACAGTAAAGGCGGGACAAATAACATATAGCGACATTCGATCGCTCAAGATGGGACTCGCATTCGCATATGGCGGAATGATTAACCATGAAGTCTATTTTCACAACCTTGGCGGAAGCGGGGGCAAACCAACTGGAAAATTACTTGCACAAATAGAAAAAGACTTCGATTCATATGAAAGATTCGAAGCAGAATTCAGAGGAACTGCAATGGCCGGACGCGGGTGGGCATTTTTGGTTTGGTGCCATGACATAAATCGACTAATGATAGTCATTGGAGACGATCAGTCATCATTTCCACCACACAATTCACACCTGATTCTTGCATGCGATGTCTATGAGCATGCGTATTATCTGGACCATAAAACAGCAAGAACGGCATATCTTGATGCTTACTTCAAAAACATAGATTGGAAAGACGTCGAATCGAGATTCGAATCTGCAATCAAACACTAAAGTGGTGAAAATAATGGGAAATGATTGTTGTTCTAATGCCACAAAGTGCAGCGAAGAAGAAGTAAAAAAACACGTCATGAAAAAGAGTGCCGGCCTTTTATTGATGAGATTGGCACTAGGGCTATTTATGATACATGGATATTCAAAACTTACAGACATAAACGGAACCACAGCATTCTTCAGTTCGCTTGGAGTTCCGATGCCTGGAATAATGGCATATGTAGTGGGACTTACCGAATTTTTAGGCGGACTTGCCATGATATTGGGAATTTTCACCAGCATAGCAGGAGTTCTGTTAGGCTCAGTAATGCTAGTTGCATTTTCCAGTAATTTCTCAGGAGGACTGATATCATACGAACTTGATCTGGTCTTTTTGATGCTCGCACTGGGAATCGGACTAATCGGACCCGGAAAATTTAGCCTTAAGGCGCTGATAAAAAACAAGTGCAATTGCGGCGGAAACTGTCCAGTCTGCAAACTCTAAACTCTTTTATTCTTTCTTTTATTTATTCAATCATGTATCTAATTGTTTTTGCACATCCAGACTCAGAAAAAAGCCATAATGCACTCTTACTCAAGTTCGTTCGGGAAAAACTCGAAAAAAACAGGGAGAAATATCAGATTATCGATCTGTACAAAGAAAAATTCGATCCACTATTATCCAAAGAAGAATGGAAAGGGGAAAAGAATGCCCAAATCGAAAAATATCAAAAAATGGTCAAGGAAGCAGACAGACTTGTATTCATCTATCCAGTGTGGTGGTATAACATGCCATCGATCCTTAAGGGATTTTTCGATCGGGTTTTTACAAACGGATTTGCATATAACTTCCAAAAAGAATCCACATTTATAAAAATAGGAAGAATTTGTTTTGGTTGGGCGTTAGGAATAAGCCTTCTTTATCCGATCTATCGGAAAATGATGCCGATTAAAAAACACCTAAAGGGCAAATGCGCACTTATAATAAACACATTTGGAGGGTTTGAACAGGGACCATACCTCTACCAAAATGCACACGAAAACTGCACGGACAAAGCAGTGCTCGATTTCTGCGGTATCTGGCCCATACACAGAGTAAACTGGTACGAGGTAAGAGGCGAGGCTAACGAAATACCCGAAAATATCCAGAAAAAGATCGAGCAGAAGATAGAAAAGATGAGCTGCTAATCAAGAACTAGCGGGAAACTTTTTCTTTAATACCATTAACGATAAATGCGGCACTAGTAAGAACACAGAGGGGACATGGATGTGCAACTGAGCTAACGGCCCAGATCGCACCGATGGCAAGGCTCTCGTTCCCTTTTTTGATGAGGTTTTCCTTATTCACATAGAAAATGAGTCTGAAAGAGAATAAAAATAAGATGGAAAATAAGTTTGACCTTGCCGTTTTTTGCCGCTTTTCCGGCTTCATCTCGCGAAACCTGCTTTAGCACATGTAGCTTCGCAGACCTTCGCTCTGTTCAGGTCTGCTCGCGTCGCAAAACTAGTGCTTCGCTCAGCGTCGTCGTCCCTTCGGGACGACTCGCGCTTCCGCGGAAATGAGGTGTGCTGGTTCTTCTTTATAAACAAGGCAAAAATAGTACTCTTTGGTGAAGAGAAATGAAAGTTGAACAAAAGCTTGAATCGCTCATGCAATATCGAAGTGAGTTGAGAGAGGATGACCGAAAGGTTTTGGATCGACTGATGAGCTTTGCCAGAGATCGGGTAAGAGCATGTGCAAAAGCAGACAATTTGAGTGTCCTTGAATCGATGCTCCTTGCAATGGTCATAGAGCAGCAAAAAATTATAGAAGAAATACAGGTCCAAACCGCTTAGATGAGCATTACACTTCTTGGTCAGGAGACAAATAGGTTGCCATAGGGGGTGCGCGGGACGGGAGACCCGCTACCCTCAAACCACAACAATAGGAATAGTTATTCAGACATCATCCCTAAAACAAACTGAATGAGAACAGGATGCTGAGCAGAGAGAACCTTGTCCATTTTGGCCTTAAGTACCTCGTCTTTTGAGTAGGCATGAAGAGCTTCCAGGATAGATCTTCGAGACTTAAGTGCATTAGATAGGTGAGTATTGACATCCTTGAACATATTGTCCATTTCAACGGCTTCTTTGCCTAAAGATGAGATATCGATAGTTTCACGTGGACCACCGCAGCAACCCCCGCCACCACAACCAGATGGAGAACATACATCAGAATCATCAGAACATTTATTAGCACAATTTTCATCATCGTTGGAACAAGCCGAACCATCCTTACAACATTTACTTCCCATAAAAATACCAGACTAGAAATAGAAGGAAATGTATTATAAACAGAAAAATCAGGATTTGCTCCGATAAATCGCGTAGATAGTCAGAAGGTATCCGAAATAACTCAAAAGCTGTAGATCACTTGGATTTCCATCATAACCAATAAGACCCTTAAAGATAGAACCAATAGGACCTTTTTCATGTAGCAAAGGATATGATCCATCTGAATTTTGTGGAGGATTGATGTCATATACATGTTCCACGTAGGTAGGAAGAATATGAGCCTCCTGAAGTTCATGGATGCCTTGAGAGAAAAGGCCTGCAGCTAGCAAAATCAGAATAACAGTTGTGATCTTGAAAAATCTGCCAACATTGAAATTTATTGCATATTCAAATATCAATACTCCTAAAACAATGGCAGCCACAGCGCCCATAAAACCTCCAACAAGAGAGATTGCACCAGTATTAACATAAATTCCGGCTAAAAAGAGAACGGATTCAACTCCCTCTCGAAGAGTAGACGTAAATGCGAGCAAAAAAAGCCCCAATGTTTCTTTTTTTTCGAGGGCCACCTTGACATCCTTAGTAAGAGAGTCGACAACTTTTTTCTGACCCAGCATCCAAAGCACAAGCCAGCTAACAAGACCACTTGTGAGAATTAGAAAAAAACCTTCAAAAAGTTCTTCACTTGCACTAAAACCCCCCTGAACAAATTGAAAAATAAATGCAAGACCAATACTCGCAACCAGACCGGCCGCTACGCCTAACCAAACATGCTTTTCGTGATCCTCATTTTTTGTTTTGTGCAAATATGCAAGAATAATACTAACAACAAATGCAATCTCAAGACTTTCTCTAAATAGTACGATGAACTCAGCAAGCATATAAGATAACTAAACAGTTAGGACATTATAAGCAGTTACCTAAATAAATTAGGTTTTTAGAAAAAAACGAATATGTCAGACTCGACAAATCCGCAAATCTCTTAACTCTCCAAGCTCGACCGCCGCAGCACAGGTACGACTGTGTTCTGCGACTCCATTGACAGCATAAGAAAAAATAGAAATATCAGGATGAAAGAAAATGTTAAGACTCCCTGAGATTAAGACTTTGTTTCTAATTTATTTACAAGATCGATGAGTTTGGAAACGGTTTCTTCGCTCAACTGATGCTCGAGATAGCAGGCATCAAGATATGCAGTAGATTTGGAAACTCCAGCTATTTCAAAGAGCCGTAGGAAAACAAGATATCGCTTGCGAATGGAATCTGCCTTTTCTTTACCATCAGAAGTAAGAGTTATCGCACCGCGCTTCTCGTAATTGATAAGGCCTGATTTCGAGAGTTTCTGGATCATTTGGGTAACACTGGGAGCAGAAACGCATAACGTTTTAGAGATATCACTAACCCGGGCATAACCTTTCTTATCGATTATCTCGGAAATTACACGAAGATAATTTTCAGATATTCGTGATATCGAAGCATCGGACACAGACATAGCAGATAATAATACTAACAAACAAGATATAAAGTCAGTCGAAAGGAGAAAGTAAACGCGGGATTTATAATCCAAAGGGCAGATATTAGTCACAGAAACAAGAAAATAACAAAATTCCTAGTTTTGTGATGATTATGAGTACAGCGGATGCAGCCCCCTCAATCAAAGTAGATCTTTCTGCATCAGTTGCAACTTTTGGCGAATTCTTCAGTGGTGCCTACAAAAAGAAGCTAGATCTCCTGCGTCAGGTCTATCCGACCGAAAGAAGCATATACATTTCATATCCAGATCTGGAAAAATTCGATCCGGATCTGGCAGACGCACTAATAAAAAGCCCAGATTTGGTTCTTGAAGCCGCAGAACAGTCCATTAGGGACATGAATCTTCGAGTAGCTGCAGGAGGCGAGTTTTCACCGCGGGTCAGATTTATAGACGTACCATCTGATGACAAATTGATAGAGCAATTGAGCTCAAAAGAAATAAACGAATTGGTATCTTACAAGTGTGTCGTAACCAAACGTGCAGAAGTGATGCATCGGATAAAAATTGCCGCGTTTAAATGCCAGTTATGCGAGTTTGAAATGACAATCGCAGTTGGCAAGGATTTTGAGCCTCCAAAAAAATGCGATAACTGCAAAAAAATGGCACTAAAACAGATGGATGATCAGAGCACATTTGTCGATGTCCAAAAGGGCGAAGTGCAGGAATTACTTGAACGGGTTCGTGGAGGAGCACCAACTGCAAAAATCGAACTGATGATGGAAGAGGAGCTAGTAAACAAAATAGCTCCAGGAGACACCATGATTATAGTCGGAATTCTACGACTTAGACCTCCACTAAAGAGCAGACAAAAGCAGGAATTAATGTACTCGCGATATGTAGAAGTAAACAGCATAACGAGCATGAAACGTGATTTCGAGCAGATAGAAATCACAAAAGAAGATGAAAAGAAAATACTAGAACTATCGAAAAAGCCGGATCTTGAAGAAATCATAATCAGCTCACTTGCTCCATCGATTTATGGACACACGGAAGTCAAACGCGCCATCACATTACAACTCTTTGGCGGAACGCGCGGCAAAACAATGGTCGGTGGAATGCCGATTCGTGATGATATACATATCCTGCTTATCGGTGATCCTGGAATTGCGAAATCGAGATTTTTGATGAGCATAACAGAAATTGCACCCAAAAGTATCTATGTGAGTGGAAAGAGCGTTTCGGGAGCAGGACTTACCGTTTCGGCAGAAAAGGACGAATTGGGAGAAGGCGGATGGGTGCTTAAGGCAGGTGCATTGGTTCTTGCAAGCGGTGGAATGGCAACTATCGATGAATTTGACAAAATCGAGGAGGAGGATCGGGCTACATTGCACGAAGCGATGGAATCTCAGTCAATTTCAGTTGCAAAGGCAGGTATAGTTGCAAAATTCAGAACTAAAACAGCCATACTCTCAGCAGCAAATCCCAAATATGGCCGATTCGATACAAGCAAAAATCTGGCAGAGCAGTTTGACATTCCTCCGACACTACTTTCGAGATTTGATCTGATCTTTCCAATAGTCGATGTGCTTGATGAAGAAAAAGATTCGAAACTGGCAGACCACATACTCGCAACACATATGGGACGAGGTATAAAAGACACAGAAATTTTCGATCGGGAACTTTTACGTAAATATATATCATACGCCAGAAGAAAGACATATCCCAAGCTCACGCAGATGGCATCTGATAAAATTAAGCAATTCTATGTTGATTTAAGAGGAAAGGGAAGATCGTCCGGTTCGGTTGCGATAACTCCAAGATACCTAGAAGGACTTGTAAGACTTGCAGAAGCCCATGCAAAAATACGATTAAGCGAAACGGTAGATGAGGCAGATGCCGAAGTCGCAATAGGGCTGCTAAACTACGTAATGAAACAGATAATGACGGATAAGGAAACAGGTCTCTTTGACGTCGATACTATTGCTACTGGAAAGCCCAAATCCGAGCGCGAAAAACTCCAGAAGGCAGATACAATACTTGACATAATCAGAGAGATACTAAGAAAGAATGAGTCTGCAGAAGTGGAACAGATCATAGCAGATGCCAAAGGTTATGAAATAGAGGAGAATGCTGCCAAGAAGATTATTAATGATCTGCTAAGAAGAGGAATCATATACGAGAAAGAGTACGGCCATGTAAAAATAGTAGGAGAGTGAAATCGTGAAAGCACTTACAAAACTAATGATAATATTTGTACTAGCCCAGATTCTGGGATTTTTAACCGGAATTACGGTTCTTCGGGATTATTCACAAAATCAGTTTGCCCAGGCACTTTCAGTAACAGCTGACTCGCAAGACATTGGAAACGTCATTTTCTTCATAGGTTACATAATATTTAGCGCAGTTGCAATGATCCTTTTGATCAGGTATTTAGGAAAGCACAAAATCCTATTTAGGGCCATGGAATTTTTCATGATCTCTGGATCAAGCTCCATTGCATTCTATGCGATGCTTAGATTAGTACTTGGAATTGATGAGAGTACCATTGGAGGAATCATACTTGGCCTCATATTAGCCGCGATAAAAATCAGCAAAAAACTAGAGGTAAAAAATATTGCAGCCCTCATGGCCACTGCAGGAGTTGGAGTTGTATTTGGAATTTCGCTAGGTCCCATTCCGATGACAATATTCCTGATATTGCTTTCAATCTATGATTACATAGCAGTGTTTAAGACAAAGCACATGGTCGAGATGGCCAACTTCGTAGTAGAGCAGGACATGGCATTCACAGTAACTGCCACCACAGATGAACCCCAGGAAGACGAAATGGACAAAAGAATTGATTTGGGAACCGGGGACTTGATAGCACCAATAATGATGGGAGTTGCAGTTCTTCCGATCAGTCCAATTGCATCAATTCTGACGTTTTTAGGAGCGATAGCCGCAATGATCGTGTTTATTTATATAGTACGAAAGAAGAAGATCGTACTTCCGGCATTGCCTCCAATAGTAGCAGGAATGTTCATGGTCCTTGTATTTGGAAAGATAGCGGGATTGTATTGATCGGCATGAGATCAAAAAAGCAGAAGTTAATTTTTATTTTTTAACTCTTATATCCAAAACAACCTGAACTTCTTTTGGTGAATATGGCCGAACAATTCGTTTGCCAACAACCTCAATCTTAACGCCTGCTTTTCTGGCCTCGGTTTCTGCTTTCTCTAATGCATGAACAGACCAAT
Source organism: Microcaldota archaeon (assembly GCA_016212525.1). Lineage (GTDB taxonomy): Archaea > Micrarchaeota > Micrarchaeia > Anstonellales > Bilamarchaeaceae > Bilamarchaeum. The sequence goes on from JACRGD010000007.1 coordinate 22,649, forward strand.
CGATTTCCTTTACGATAGTATAGAAATGCACTATGCCACCAGATTTGATACCTGCAAATGCGACATCAAGAAATTCATGCGCACTATGCGGAAGAGGCATAACAATCCGGTCGGCAAAGTCCAGGTATTTAGATAGGACAACTTTGCGGACATCACCGGCTACAGCAGTAACGTTCGGAAGATGATTTAGCGAAATGTTTTCCTCAAGTGAGACAATAGCATCAGGATTCAATTCTATCGCAACTATTTGGGATTTCTTATGCTTCTTGGCCATAACAAGCGCAAATGGCCCTACTCCGGCAAAGAAAACAAGGACCTTTTCAGAAGGAGACATTAGGTCGGCAATTCTGCCACGCTCGTGAGCCAATCGAACCGAGAAATAGACTTTGGAAACATCGAATCGCATACGGACGCCACTTTCAACATAAGTAGCAAGAAGGTTTGGCCGACCTGCAATAAGAGAGAGCCTACGAACCCGAAATTCACCTTCCATGGCACCTAGTTTTTTATAGACAGATCTGACGTTTTTATGTGTCGTCAATACGGCCTCGCCGATTTGGGAATCGTATTTGGAAAGTTTATCGGGAATTTCAACAATAGCGAGATTTCCTAGAATGTCGAAGGAAGAAATGAATTCACCAAGTTCTGATTGAGAAAGATGAGGCGACAGAAGGGATTTGACATCAAAGTTGGATTTAGGTCTTGCATCTGCAGCTAAGTCGACAATGTCAAAATCAGAGAAGTCAGAAGAAAGCACAGTAGAAGAGATAGGAAGGAAAACAAATTTGCTCTCGCGTACTATTGAATAGTCCGGGTTGAAAAATCCCTTTATTACTAGCCGCTTTCGGATCTCCTCAGCCCTATCTTTTGGAATCCTAAGAAATTTCATCTAATAACCTACACCCAAGGACTCTGATTGAGCTCTTTTATTTGTTTCAAACTTGATGAAACAATTTCCTGCCAGTTTGGCCCCAGAGTATGTTTAAATTTCTCAATTAATTCGAAGGCAAGGGCATCCGATCCTGAGGGAAAATCCAGAAAAATATTTTTTTTGGAATAGAACAGACAAAGCGACAGTATAGACTCAAGGCCCTGCAATTTTGCATCATCGGGAGGTGGATTTGATCCAAAGAGCAAAACAAATTTTTGCTTGTCAACAGCATCAAACTTTAGATCGATCAGGATCTTTCTAATCAAAGAGGAATGTGGATTTGTCATGTTAATTACTCCAAAATAATGGCTGGCTTGTTGGGCATTGCCGCCTTAGCTTTGGCATGAGTACACGAATCCTCAGCTAAAATCTCGATTTGACAGGATAGCTCAGAAGAGAGGAACTCAGAAGCATCTTTTAGAGACTCAAGTTCATCAGCACCCGATGAAATTGACCCCAGAGAATGGATGTTTTTCATCAGCTGCTTGGCGAGCGTTCCGACATCTTTCATAGGCATACCTTTTGCACTCGCCTCTTTCATGATTCCTTCGAACGATTTAAGCTTGCGTGCAATTTCATAGAGCTCGCGTTTCCAATCCGCGGCTACAACCAAAGTTACTTTAGTTGGCGATTTACCAATAAGCTTTGCGATGCGCTCCACGTCGCTATGGACGGATTTGATAAGTTCTTCGCCCTGCTCAACATTATCGCGAATCAATGATGTATCTGCCTTAGGGAAATCGGACTGACAAACAAAGTCCTTGTTGCCCAGCATCTGCCAGAATTCCTGGGCGAAGTGGGGCATAATTGGCGAAAGCAAAACCAGCCATTTTTGGAAAAATTGTTTTAGATTGGTTCGTTTATTACGCTTGGCATACCATTGAAGATCCGTAATGGAATCGTAGAAAATTTCCATTGCCAATTCCCTCATTGCCAGTTGATCATATAACTTAGCGACACCGGAAATTCGGCGATTTAGACGCGATAGAATCCAGTCATCCATACGACTCGAAATAAGAAGGTCGTTGCTGGAGGCGATGATAAGTTTCTCAATAAAATCCATCCTGCCCTTAACCCCGTCAGCGACGCTGCGGTTAAAGTCAGTATCGCTAGCGAGCTCGGCTCCTGCAACAACAGAGAATCGAACTACATCAGCCCCATATTCAGCAATCGCTTTTCGCAGGGGAAGAATGTTGCCCATGCTCTTACTCATCTTTGTCCCGTCCATCAGAACAAAACCATTTGTAACGATCTGTCTTGGCCAGAATTTCTTTTCAAAGAGCGCCACATGATTGAATATATAGACAGTAAGATGATTTCGGATCAGATCTCCTGCACTATGACGAGAATCGACTGGATACCAATACGTAAAGCTGTCCCTAAGCGCAGCGAGTTTGTCGCTACCTTCACCTTTTCCAAGGAGCACATAATCGAATAGCTCGTCAGTAAGATCATATGATTCGAAATCTGCCAGCAAGTGAGACATAGTATAGAATGCCATGTAGATTGTAGAGTCAGAAAGCGCTTCAATCATCTTGCTCTCGTCCAGAGGGAATTTAGTTCCAAGACCGGCAGCTCGAGTGCATGGCCGCTTTCGCAGCCAATCCAGAGTGTACTCGTATTCCTGTCTGCTTCGCTCTGGAACAACAGTCATACTCGAGAGAGCCTCTTTTGCCATCTCTTTCCATTGGGGCTTTCCATAATCGATGAACCACTGATCCTTGATTATGTTAACTACGACCCCAGCACCACAGCGACACTTGACTGGGCCATTGGAGATAGTGTGAATAGAGAATGCGTTTGATTCGCCCTTTAATTTCTGCGCGATTTTTTCTTTTGCAATGATGGCTTTGATACCTTTGAATTCGCCAATCGCCATGACACCTTCGTGTGCCTCTTTCGTGTAGATTTCTTTTGTGGCTTCTTCTGATTTGGGATCATTTTGGTCTTTGACACCGAGCCGCTCGACGATTTCTTTTGCTGGAGCAGACCCGTAACCCTCAACCTCAAGGACGTTAATAAGTTCCTGCTCGGTTTTTCCAGCGTCTCGTAAAGCAAGGTAATCCAAAGGAGCGTGAGCAGGGACACTCATAACCACCCCTGTTCCGACATCAGACTTGACAAATGAAGCACTATAGACCGGCACCTTTTTTCCATTGATGGGATTTTTGCCCTTTAATTTAAGAAGCTTTTCAACGGAAACCGAATCGATCAGTTCGAGTTTAAGCTGAAGGTGGAGTGAATCGAACGCATCCTTAGAAAGAATGATAGTATCAGGACCATACTTGGCTCGAACATAATCAAGAGCAGGATTAATCCAAATGTTAGTTACCCCATAGATCGTCTCTGGCCGATAAGTAGTTGCAACAAGATATTCGGACTTTGAGACCTCGAATTTTATGACACTAACCTCTTCGAGCTCTGGATCAACATCACCCCGAGTGTCGTGTGCAGAAACAGCCTGCGAATCGGAGGGGCACCATGCAATAGGATATTCACCCTGCTCGACAAATCCCATCTGGAGCAAACGCCTAAACTGCCACTGGATGAACTTGTTGAATTTTTCATCATAGGAATAGAATTTTCGTCGCCAATCGATAGAGAAGCCCATCTCCTTCATACCCTCCTCGATTTCAGCGGAAAAATATGACACTAGAGCTCGCGGCTGGGCAAGTGTAGCGGCCTTTTCGCGCGAAATGCCATAGATTTTCTCAAAGACAGAAAGAACATCCTCATCTTTCTTTCCAATTCGCTTTGCCATGGCGAGAATAGGAGTTCCAGTAACATGAAATGCCATGGGAAAAAGAACATTGTAACCCTTAAGCCGAAGATAGCGAGCATAAATATCAGCAGTTGTATAAGTTCGCGCATGACCTATATGCTGAGGTGAATTGGGGTAAGGAAATGCAGCAGTAACAAATTTCTTTTCACGCTCATCTGGCTCGGAATCAAATAGATTTTTTTGAGCCCATATAGTCTGCCATTTTTTTTCAATTGAAGAAGTATCCATAAAGGGGATTTTTCGAGAACAGTTTTTATAGCTAACCTGCAAAGATTTCAGTAACTAAAAATACAGCAGCAAGAAATACCCCAATAGTAACAAGGAACATTGGAGACCGGGAAAAATGGAAAATAAAGAACAAAAAAACTCATTCTCAGAATTATTGCTAACATATAGCATATACACTACACTGGGAATATTTCTAAGTTGTCTCTTTGAATCATACTTTTTCCAGATAGGCATGAGCATACCTGAGATAATAGCCACAGCAGGCCTCGTATATTTACCCCCACTAATCTGCATATTCGCATTAAAAGAATTTGATATGCGTAAGGGAGCAATAATTGCAAGCGGTTTTTGGGCCCTCTCAGCAGTTGCATTTTATCTGCTAGAGGGCAATCTTTCAGTAATTCTGGCAAAACTTCTTATCGGCATGAGCGTTGCATTTTTCTGGATGCCATTTAACACTAGCTATTATAGACACCGAAATGGGAACGAAGCATTTCTTGGATCCATATATTATGCAGTAAATCCGGCAATATCGATTATACTGCCTCCATTAGCAGGGCTTATAGCCCAAATGTACGGTTTCAAGACAATCTTTGCAATTTCGGCACTTGCTTTTCTGGCATTCATACCCTATCTGAGCAAAAAAATAAAAGCAGAAAAATTCACATACAAACCGATCGAATCACTCAAATCGATCGATGGACTAAAAACAATAATTTTCTTTGAAGGATTTGCCATCAACATAGTAGTATCAATAACCCTCTCAGCCATGATTCTTACATATGTGCAGACGCCGGTAGAATTTGGAGGATTTCTTTCTGGAACAACTATTTTTGCAATAATCGCATCCGGAATAACTGCAAAGATATCGGATCATTTCAAAGACCGAAAGAACATAATAATCGCATCTAGCATAGGTATGCTCGCTGGCGGCATAATCACTGCAAGTGCACAGAATATAGAAACATTCTTCATGGGATTTGGAATTTTAAGTTTTTTTAGAAGCATACTCCAGCCACTGCCGCTGGCGTTGGTAGTAGACAAAAGCAAAAACATAGGAGAAAGCATGATCGCCCGAGATATAATGCTTGGGTTTGGAAGAGCCAGCGCAGTCATTATAGGGGTCGCATTAATCCTGATATTTGACATAAGGGCCATGCTCATCGTTCAAACAGTCGCAGCCGCAATCTACATAGTACTTTTTGAAATAAAGAAAAACAAACTGAAAAAATCAACGACGTGAAAATAAGACAAAAACAAAATGCAAAAGAAGATCAGACCAGAAAAATTAAGTTAACGGAATCGTCATAAAAGCCACGCAATGATTTATATAGTTAACTGAGAAAAGTAGGCCATGGCCACCAGTCTAAAAAGAGGCCTCCTAACAAAGTCCCATGCAAAGGAGGTCACAGAGGTAGAGGAAGAACTAGATGAGTTTGCGCAAGGAACGCGAGTTCGCAGTTCCGCTTCAAAATCAAAAACTCAAATTAAAGCTAAGATCGGCAAAGCTACAGCAGCACTAAAAACGCACGAAAGACACGCAGGCTTTAGCCACCTTGCCAAAATTCTCACAGCAGGAGAGCGAAATGATGCACTCAATGCAGTCGATCAATTAAAGGGGAGATCAAGAGTCCTCTATGAACTCGCATCATTTTCCAAACATCCATACGTAAGACTCGCAGCAATAACACATTTGTCAACAGACATGGAAGCACTAAAAGAGATTGCAAAATATTGTCACCACTCAGACACTAGAGCCGCAGCACTCGATGAGATGGCCAACAATGCCGAATCCCTGGTAGAAGTCGCATGCTCCTCCAATTTCAAGGAAAGCAGAGTAGACGCAGTATTGCTTCTGGCAAATACCAAATCACTAGTGCAGGTGGCACTTCGTTCACCAAACTCAGATTCACGAGATGCAGCACTTGAAAAACTTTCGTTCGATCAGGGAGCACTAGAGCGAATAGTAGAAGAAGGAGCGTACAGAAAAACTAGAAATGAAGCTCTCAAGAAGTTAAGTGCAAACATTTCTTCGCTGCTAAACCTACTAGTACGATCAAGACATCCAGAGGTCAAAAAACACATTGCAGGATTGCTCGCAGCACAGGTCGAACACATAGACGATATTCACGTACTAGTGGAGATGGCCAAGAATTGCACAAACCAGGATGCACGATATTTAGCAGTAGGCAAATTATGGAAATATCCTGAGGCTCTCAAACGAATTGCGAACGAAACTGGATACAAAGATGCAAAAACAACTGCGCTTATGCTACTTTCGGACATGGTAGAAAATTTAGAAGACTCAACCGCACTGGTGGAGATAGCAAACACTTCGCCATACGAAGATTGCAGATTAGCAGCAATAGAGAAATTAGTCGGTGTTAGTTCGGCACTTTTATCAGTAGCATCCAAATCAAAATTCAAAGATGCGCGAGAGATGGCACTAAAGAAGCTCAGTTCGGACGCAGATACGTTGAAGGATGTTCTGAAAATGTCAAAATACAAAGATACCAGAGCGCAGGCGTTCAAAATGGTATCCGATCCGCAGATATTCCAGCAACAACTATCAAGAATACTTGGATGAACTTAAAACGTCGTATTTTATTCTTTACTTTTCTTATTTCAATAAGTGGGCAAAACAAAAACAAGACCAGAATTAAGAGAGATTACACTCAGAGTCATAGAGGGGTTTAGAACCCAGATACCGGTACTAGATCTGACAGTGAGTAGTAAAAAAGGCACTCGAAAAATCGAAAGAGAGGAAAAAGATAAGCTCGAAAAAGCGATAGAAACGGGCTGTCAAAAAGAGTTTCGGGGAATAACTACAGAGATAAGTACACTAATAGCCAATGAATATGATGTAGGGGAAATTATCGTTCCACTCGTTAAGAGACTCAGAACAGAAACGGATCAAAGCATAAGAAATCAAATTTTAATAAACCTCATCAAAATAGAGAGAACTGGCCACAACACCGGAATGGCAAGCGGAGACATTACAGAACTCATAAATGCATATGGAGAGGACACACGATATTTGGCAGTTAATTATTTTCTTGAAAGAGTTCGAAACGGACATAGAATAAACCTGCAGATCGAAGAACTTTGCATTGCGGCATTTGACTTGTCTCACCAAATACGAGAAATAGCATTAGAAACTCTCAAAAGATATGGGTCGAGAGGCGCGTTTGAGAAACAGGAAATAGAAGACGCATTAGAAGATCCAAGAGTACTTACTAAAAAGGACGAACTAGTCAAAAATATCAGAAATAGCATGGAACGCGATCCAAAAGACATCAAACCAGCAGAACTCCAACGAGTCATAAAAGAAACAATAAAGGCGGAGACAGTAGGACGAATTGAAGAACTACTCGAGCGAGAATAAATCTCGCATACTTCGCGAGAATAAATCTCGCATACTTCGCGAGAATAAATCTCGCATACTTCGCGAGAATAAATCTCGCATACTTCGCGAGAATAAATCTCGCATACTTCGCGAGAATAAATCTCGCTCGTAGAGCCACTGGAGCTGCGAACGAAGTTAAGTTATGAAGCCCCCGGAGGGATTTGAACCCCCGGCCTCCTCCTAGCTCGATACTTTTTATAATAAGTTTTTGATTAAACTTTTTCCTAAAAAGTTTACGAGAGAGGCGCTCTACCACTGAGCTACAGAGGCATTGCTAATAGAAACAGCTTAAGTGAATTTAAAGATTGGTTTTGGTCAGATGGAACACGTTCCTAGGAAAAACAGAATCTGCAGTCGGAAGTTGTTTTTCTCGATATTGAATTCAATCACTTTAGACAGAATCAGCATTCGGTCTCCGGATCGCAAACTCAGGACTTTTGACCAAACCATTTACTCGCGACCGGAGCGAAGCGACGGGAAGCACAGGAGGCGAAGCAAAGTAATTGGAATGCGGTCGTCGGGATTTGAACCCGAGTTATGGGGTTGGAAACCCCAAGTCCTAACCAGGCTAGACTACAACCGCTAATGATAAGAGATAATTAGCATTTGAGGAGTAAAGAATATAAACCATTTTAAGGCTCAATAGAAAAAATAAAAAGAAGATATAAAAGAAAAAATTAGAACTTAAAGTTCTTTCTAGTCGTTTTGATCAGGTCTTTAGCGTCTTCCTGTCCGCCAAATCCAAAGGCAATTGCGAATGCGAGTGCAACACCAAAAGCCATGGCCTGAATCAAGGTCAGGAAAATGCCAGTTATCAAAGTCGTGTTGAAACCAGTGGTTGCAAGACCCATAGTCACACCAACACAGACGATCATTAACTTGACACCACGAGCGACAAGCTTAACGGAATCGGACTTGTTGTTGAGCTCGGTTATGGATTCTTTTACATATTCACCCAGTAACACAGAAGCAAGAGCCACTAACAAGCCACCGATAAGAACAGGAACATAGAGCAAAAGAGTTGACAGGTATAGGGACAGAGTTCCAAGTTCAACAAATGAAACTGCAGCCTGAACAAAGATCAACAATACATAATATTTGATGATTTTTGTAAGCACTTCACTTAGTTTCACAGTTCCAAGAGCATCATCAATTTTATTTTGTTTGAGAAATTCCTCGAATTTAATGAGTTTGAAAAGACGGGCAAACAATCTACTCACGAGAATAGAAACTACCCAGCCCAATACGAGCACTAAAATTGCAGCAATAAAACCAGGAAGTAATGCCACAACCTGAGTAACAACAGTTTGTGCTGCCGCAGCCACAGGATCAATTATCAGATTTTGATTTATTTCTACTATATGAATCACCAAATCGAACGCTCACGTAATCGTTTTAAACGTTTCGAAGACCAACAATGAAACACACCGAGCCAGTTTGAACCAAAAAACATAAGTTAAATGAGACTCAGAAAGCTCCGGCCAAATCAGATAAGAAAGATTTTGGATCAGCAGACTTAACAAAAGCGCTTGAGAGGAGAACGCCCTTTGCTCCTAGCTCCAAAGCTTTTACAACATCAGTTTTGTCGCTAACACCAGCACCACAAAGAACAGTAATTCGGGAATTTATTTCCTCCACAGCCCGAACGGAATTGGAGATCACATCTGGTTTAACCTTTGAAACGCTGATCCCGCTGCTTATGAGCTCGGGTGGCTCCACAGCCAGATAGGTAGGTGAAAAAGAAGCAAGATCCCGCATTTCCATTGGGGTCGGTGCACAAACCAAACTTTCAAGACCGCACCGGTGCAGGTTGTTCATTGCCAAAAGGAGGACCGGCCGGGGCAAACGCTTTTCCGAATGGTTAAGAATCGAACCCTTAACGCGAACAAATCGCAACAGATCAGCAGGAACAGAGCCAGTAAATGCCCCTGGGGGATCCCCATCACAGTGCTGGGCAAAAACATCAGAAAAACGATCAGCCGCATCGCGCAGAAATGGAGAAGGAGGGCAGATAACAATTCGAACTCCTGTTTCGGCAACCACTTCCCGAGCCACATCAGTAAAAAAAAGTGAACGTTCGATCGATGGAGGATATGTTTTGAGATTTAGAACAATCATAAAGAGGAATAGGAAAATAAGAGTAATAAAGAAATCGTTTTATTGACTAGAATAAAAAACCAATAAAGGTAGGCGAAGCAAAGTAAAGTGACTCCGAGGCTACGCGAGTCGACTAACCAGAGGAGATATTGACTAAGCAGATGTCTCAATTGTCATTTAGTAGGTCCTTGGATTTTTGACCAACCACTCGCCTAGCGATCTGCAAAATCGCGACGGTTTAGCTACGCAGACATGAATGTCTGCTTGCGACTTTTGTAATAAGAGAAAAGAAGTCAAAAGTAATGTGACGCCACGCGAAACGGCCTGAGCGAAGCAATGGACGCGAAGCTAAGCGAACGAGCGTATGACTAGGCGTTCTGAATGAGTTGGAGTGATGATTTGGTAATTCCTCAGGGCTTTGACCAACCCTTTTACTTTGCCATAATTTATGCTGAAGTCAAAGTAATGGGTCGCCGACACCAGGATTTGAACCTGGAATCCACAAGGGATCAGTTCACCTGAACGTTTTTTAGTTCGTTTTTAGTCAAGCTTTTTCCTAAAAAACTTGTTCGAGACTGACGCACTACCGGGTTATGCGATGTCGGCAAAAGTATAGGAATTATGTGAAGAGAAGGGATTTAAATCGCTTAGGATCCCACAAACAAGATTATTTGCTCTTTAGTATGGATTCGGAAAAATCTTCCGATTCAAAAGAATAGAATTTGAGATCTGAAAGATTGGTTTTCCAATAATTTAAAGGAAGGAGAGCATTTGCACAAAGTCTCGAGAGAAAATCTTCTTTGGAATTAAACTCTTTCCAAAGTATAGGCATCAGAATTGCAGATTTTTTACCGGATTTAACTAGAAGACCAGTTTTACCGACGCTAATTTTCTTAAGCAGATCTGCAGAAGATGAGACCTCAAGCGGAACAAACTTAGTCAAGATAGAGATAGTGATTTTTATTCGATTAAGATCCAATGGAGTTAGTGGTGGAAGAACCGGATCATTAAAGGCAGCCAAAATCGAACTATGAATTACAGAATCGAGAATGGACCGGTTATCATCCAAATCACCCATAGAACCTGCAACCCGATCATGATTGAAAAGAGTTACGTAAGTATATCCATTTTGAAGGAGTTTTTTTGGAACAACTTCTGAAGCGTATTTGAGAACATCTCCAGTTCTTAAAATATTTTCCATTGATCTCCTAGAAGCCCTAAGAAGAAAAACCCGTTCAGATTGAGAAAGAGACATAAGAGACCTCAGGGAGATACGACCTTGGAAGTGATTCTTCCAGATATAAGATTAGAGTGGGTGGAACACTGCTCACCCAGTTCAGAAGCACAGATAGAATAGGTCAGATTACCAAAAAATCGCTCGGCTGAACCTGCAACCAAAGTAGAGGGAAATGTAGCAGTAAATGTCTGATTCGAACCACTCGACATATTTAAAGGAAGCGTACGGGAGTCAGAAGGCATTAAATCAAGCCTGCGCTCGTAGGTACTAGGAAGAACAGAGAAACTGTTTAAAGAAACCTTATATGGAAATGAATTAAACATCTGAACTGAAAGAACGGCAGTTGTACCATCGGAAACCAAAAGTGCACGGCAGGGCAAATTGTTTCCAAAGTTGCATTCTTCGCCAACAATAACGGAGGGAGAAAAGAAGCTGGTGGATAAAAGCAAACTGGTTACCAGGACCAATGCCAGGATTGCCCATCCGTAAGTAAACATAAATTCAATTGCAGCCTGGCCCTTTTTCATGACTAGCTATGCCGAACTAGCTATTAAATATCTTTCTATGGAATACTCTTGTTACAACTGTTTTAAGATTACTTTAAGGAGTGAATTTGATGGCAATAGAAACATGTGAATTAACAGGCACCCAGAGCGCAAAGCTTGTAAAGTGCAACTACTGCTCAAAGAAGATCTGCATGGCAGCAGTAAAAAGCCAGAAGAGAAAGGAAGTTGGAATAAGATACATTTGCAAAACATGCTGGTGCAGCATGGCAAAGAGAGGCGCATATAAAAGCGCCAAGTAATCTTAAATTAAACTCGATATTCTTTTTATAATTTCTTGATCAGAACTGAGCAAAGGCTAATTTTAGGGGGCATTCAAAGAGCCCAAACACACTACTATTAAAGTCTAATTCGAAAATAACTAATGGAAGAACTTGATTTTGCCACTGCATTTCCTTTTTCGGAGGGGGCAAAAAAATATATTTCTAATTCTCTCATAAACGAGAAGGTCATAGAGATCGCCATAGAGAGAATAAAACGTGGAATGGCTGGTGAAATTAGAACAACAGCACTATTTTCCGAAAATGATAAAATCGAGTGGATAGCGTCGTTTGCAACAGCGAGAATGATACTTGGATTTCTAAAGAACTCAAACATAACCAATCGATTCGCAGTAACTGAATCGAAAATAGCGCGCTCAATGCTCGATAAGATAGATGAAAAGACAGTGGAACGAGTTGGAGAGATATTTGGAATAACCACAATAAACGACGGTAAAAACATAATAATTGATATGTGCGCCTTTTTGAAGAACAGTCCCCGATCAATCGATTACAAACTGATAAACAGAAAGCTGACCGGCGGGAGAATGGAAATTAAGGCCAGCGAAAAGAGAAGACTGATTGAAGAAGCAATAAGAAAACGAATCGAAATCATACCGCTTGTCAAAGACCCACCTCAGGAAATAAAGGCCGCTGCAAGCAGAATAGATGCACTAGTACCCAAGAGTTCGACAACAGTTGTCATAAAGGTCGATAATCACCCGCCATGCATTGCCAAACTCCTAGAGGGGGCTAAAAATCACATAAATCTGAATCATCAGGCAAGATTCTACCTTGCAACATACTTAACCGGAATAAACGTATCTGAGGACGACATAACAAAGATATACTCGGATTTGCCAGATTTTAACGATAGAATAACAAGATACCAGATAGGTCAGATAAAAAAGAAAGGGTACACCACGCCCTCATGTGCCACAGTCATGACTTATGGCCTTTGTTGTGCAGTCTGTAAGATAGGAAGTCCGCTAAACTGGCACAAACTATCCAAAGATCGAAAAGAGGAGATAATCAATGGATCAAAATGAACGAAAATTTGCATCCGAGGTATTTTCAGAATATTACAAAGGCGCGAAAATAGAGATACCCAAAATCGAACAGCGAGAGTTCGGCTTTGGGAACATAAAGAAGATAGATGCAAGACATCTGAGTTTTGGAACTCGGGAAGAATTTAGAAAATACCTGGTAAATAACACGCCCCTGTTCGTTTCGCATTCGGCATCATATTATGAATTTCCATCAGGAACGCCGATGGTGAGAAAGGGATTTCTTGGAGCAGACCTGGTTTTCGACCTGGACATTCACGCCGAGGGAAAATATGGTGCATACGAAAAACTCGAAGCGGTCAAATCAGATGCAGTACGACTCTTGAAAGATTTTATAATGGGCGACTTTGGAGTCAAAAAGGAAAACCTCATAGTCGTCTTTTCGGGAAATCGGGGATACCACATCCACATAAGAGACGAACGATTTCGAAGTCTAATGGGGGAAGAAAGACGAGAGCTGGTGGATTATGTAATGGGAAATGGACTTAACTATCGTGAGTTTTTTAGTCTTAGTGATACTAAACCGCAAAGACTACTTGGACCAACTCCATCAGAAGGCGGATATCGGGGCAGATTCGCAAAAGAGACAATACGGGCAGTCCGGGAAAAACCATCAACGATCTCAAAAACACTAAAGGAAGATAAACTCGAATTTTTCATAAAAGGAATAGAGGAGGGAAACTGGAGCAGAACCTCCATTGCATACGAAGATGTAATAAAGAGGCTCGGCGCAATCGCACAAACTCTGCCAGTTAGTAGCGTTGACACGGATGCCGGAGTAACCCAGGATCTAAGTAAACTTATCCGGGTACCCAACAGTATACATGGAGAAACTGGATTCATAGCACGAGTCATAGACATAGCAAATCTCGAAAATTTCGATCCTTTTAACGATGCACTGGTAAATGATAAAAAAAGTATCAAGATCGAATTTTTAGAGGATGTACCAGAATTGAGATTTAGAAAAGAGACAGTTGGAAAGTTCAAAAAAGGAGACATTGCCGAATTTGAGACTCCGATTTCCATGTTTTATCTGTTAAAATCAAGCGCAAAGATGAGATAGATCAAGAATAGCGCACAGAAGCAGAACCCGAAACAGATAATAAAATAAGAAAATAACAAGAAAAGAGAATTAAAAACTAGAAATTATTTTGATTGGGCCTTACCGATCTGAATTCTTGGAGGAATTAGAGGAGCAGTAAGTCCAACTACACGAGCAAGAAGAGTACCATTTGCACTTCCGCTGTAATTAACTGCACTCAATATGACTTCTGCATAAGAGTCAGGAACTTTTTTGCTTTTCTTCCAAGTATCAATAATTTCTTTGGAAAGCTTTGCATCTTCCTTAGCAAGAAGAACGCCAGTTATTTTTAGTTCCCCGGCTGCTTCTTCGTAAGTAGCATGATAAGAGTATTTTATCTCTAATTCTTCCCCAGACATCGTTATGTCTTCAAGAGCAATATTAATACTTAGACCAGCAATAGGTAGTTTGTAGTCTCGTTTTCCACTAACTTCTAAGATTCTTTCGCCAACAATCATTTTATCTCCTCTTATTTTTAGTAAGTAGAGTTAGACAAGAAGGTATTAAAAATAATAACAGAAACCACAGAAGAGATATAAAGTAAAATATAGTGGAACCACTACCAAAACAGAATGAACAAAGAGTAGCGGGGAGTAGATTTGAACTACCGGTCTCTGGGTTATGAGCCCAGCGGGAACTCCAAGCTTCCCTACCCCGCTATCAAAATTGGAATTTAGTTAACACTAGCTGATTTTCATAAGCTTAGTAAACAGTATTTTGGGCTAAATGTTTATAATCCGAGTACATTACAACAATGGCAGGAAATTTAATAGACGGAAATAAACCAGAGAAAAGGAGGTCAGAGTTCTTTATCTTTTCCTAGAGCAACCCTCTGGGCAATTTTTCTTACTGCCTCACGTTCGGCATCTCCAATCACACTTTCCGTGTCGGTTCTGAATTTGGCATTATGGTAATAGTAACCGGCAATGAACATAATCATCGCAAGACAAACCAGCACGAAAGGCATGCCAATAGTAAATAAAGGCAGTATGAACGTGAGAAGATCATTTCTTATACCAAAAATCTGGCTGGGAGTATCAAGACCACAAGCTGCAAGCTTTTGAGAGTCAGAAGATGCAAGAAAATCAAGAGTACCAAGTAGAACTTTTTGAGAATAGGCAAATACCACATAAGAACACGAGAGAATAATTAGAACTCCAAGAACAGTGAAAAAATAGCTAACCCAGCCTTCCTTTTTCATAAAACCACACAGAGATATTAAAGAGTAGCTAAAATAAATATTAGCTAGGCAAGATATCAGATATAAAAACAAGAAAGGACGTGAAAATATGGCCGGAGCACAGATAGAAAGAAGAGGAAGAGAACAGGAACCTGAGCCAGACAATCTGGCCATGAGAATGGTACCAGTAAAGAATGTCATGGCTGCAAATTATGATAGACAAACAGTTCAGGCAGTTTCAGTGGCAAGCGCAGCTTATGATCAGCTAACTCAAAGTCCTGCAGTAAGAAGGGCAATGTCAGGAAGCGGACTTGAAAGAATATTTGGGTGAAAGCATGAAAACACAAGCAGAACTACTTAAAATCTTTAGAGATTGTAAAGTCCAATACGCAAAGGACAAGACGCAGAACACATATAGTGTAAAAATAATGCTTAGCAACAAACCTCAGATAGTAACTGTAAGAGTAGGCGAGAAATTCACAGAATTATCACTCGCAGACCAAGACGGAAATGTTCTGGAAATTTTACGACAGGAAGAGAAGAAAGGAGTTACATTCACTAAAGTTGCATAAGACCAGACAACATGGGAAAAATAGATGCGGTGTAAGATATGGATCAGGAAGGTTCTTCGAAAATAAACGCAGCAAAGGGTGCCCTTGAATATGTAAAAGATGGTATGTGCGTAGGCCTTGGAAGCGGCAGCACAGCCAAAGAATTCATCAGACTCCTTAGTAAAAAGGTTCGCAGCGACAGATTAGATATTTCCTGTGTAACCAGCTCATTTGATTCTCGAATGCTCGCAATAAAAGAAGGACTATTTGTTACAGAAACAGATGCGATTGAGAGGATTGATCTGACAGTAGATGGCGCAGACACAGTAACCAAAACAGCACTTCTAAAAGGAGGAGGCGGGGCACTGACACGGGAGAAGATAATCGCATATAATTCCAAGAAGTTTATAGTTATAGTTGATGAAACCAAAATCTGCAGAGGGACATTACAAGGAGAAGTCAATATCGAAGTCCTGCCTTTTGCAGCACCTCTGGTAATGAAAGAGCTTATCAAATATCAACCCAGCATAAGAATGGCCAGGGCTAAACTGGGCCCCGTAATAAGTGATAACGGATGTTTCATTCTAGACTGCCAGATGAAGCTTGAGAACCCCAAGAACATGGAGAATTGGCTAAAGAGCATACCTGGAGTCATCGAAAACGGAATATTTACGAAATTTGATAAAATAATTATCGGGAATGAAAAGGGATATCGCACATTCTAAAACAAAAAGGAATCAAAAATGATCAAAATAAGTGAGCAGATCAAAAAGGAGTTAAAAAAACCCTTAGGCAGACTGGTTCAGATCCAAGACATAATTAGAATGAACAACAAGGGCCTCAAGATCATAACAATAGGAGACGTATGTACAATAGAGCTATTAAAACATGGAATCCTACCCACACTGGCAGTGTTCGATTACAAAACCAAAAGGACCCAAATAGATCAGAAAGACGAGGAAATTTTGAGGATGAGTTTTGGCAAAGTGATGAAAATCAAAAACCCTCCCGGAATGATAAAT
Organism: Microcaldota archaeon; assembly: GCA_016212525.1. Classification (GTDB taxonomy): domain Archaea; phylum Micrarchaeota; class Micrarchaeia; order Anstonellales; family Bilamarchaeaceae; genus Bilamarchaeum. The sequence goes on from JACRGD010000007.1 coordinate 39,054, forward strand.
AAACAAATAATAAAAGACGCTCGCAAGCTCATCGAAAATGGAGGCGCGATACAAATTGATGGGGAGGAAGATCTCACAGCATTACCTTTGATACTCAATCTTGAAAACGAAGTGCTTGTTTATGGTCAGCCCAACGTAGGAATGGTGGCAGTAGAAAAAGACGAAAAACTCAATAGAAAGATAGAAAAATGGCTAAAATAAGAGATGATGAACAATAAATAAAGAAAATAAATAAAGAGAGATTATGAGTTGCTTTTTGTTATCGCGCTTAAGGAAACAAAGAGCGAGAGCGTAATGAGAATTCCGATTCCAAGCCTGATCATATCAGAAAGACCTGGAATCAAAGAAGTTCCAAGAAGCGTAACTCCTGCACCAAGAGCAGCAGACACTATAAATAAACCAACGTTCTTTGCAGTACTTCCCATGAAATTATGCACCAGTAGTTGGAGTTGTAGTCTTTGAAACGACTATTACGTCTCCAACAGAGCGGACATTTTCATATTTGATACTCTTTTGTCGCAATGCATCGCGTGCAGCATCTTTTGCATTCGGTAGAGGAACCAAGAGAATTCTTGCAACGTTACCCGTTTCCAAATCCAAGATAAAATCTTCTGCCTTGCCTACAAAGAGACCAGAGTCAGTGAAGATTTCCATGTCGTAGAGCTTCGATAGTTTTGTTGCCATATAAAGTCACCTGCCCAAGTATTGCAAACAGAATTAAAAAACCTTTCTCTTACGGCTAAAGCATGGATCGTGCAACTGCAGTATATCTTGCATATGTCGGATTTTTTGTCATTCTTATGGGAATCATATTCGCAATCCCGTATCTTGCATTTAATAACGATGTGAATTCTGCATATAATGCATTCTCATATGCGTGTCATCAGAAAATTTCCCGGTCCCAATGCATTTTCCAATATAGTCAAATCGAAAGAGGAACATTGCTTGGATACTCGCTTGAAGACTGCACTAGCCAGGAAGGTAAATTTATAGAGAGTCAAAGTGATCGAACTCAAATCAAAATTGTCATGAGTGATGGAATCGGGACAAAAATAGGATATAAATTACCAGTCTGCGCGCGAGACATCGGGATCTACGGAGGCATGCTAATTGGAGCGATAGTATATCTTGGAGTTAGGAAAATAAAGAACGAGAAACTATGGCCTCCGATATTTCTAGTCTTGTCTATGGTACCCATGGGAATCGATGGCACGACGCAATTGATTTCGGAATTAGGACTTTTGCCCTTTGTTTATGAGAGTACCAACATGATAAGACTCGCAACCGGACTTATAGCAGGAATAATCGCATCATTTTATGCCATTCCAATATTAGTTGGAGCTGTTTCTGAATCAAGAGAGAACAAAAAAATGGCGACTAATGCCTCGGAAAAGACTAAAAAACAGTAAATTGAAGCAAAAAAGAATTTAAAAATCGTCCAGACTTTTTTGTTTTTTATCTACGGATTTTTTAGTTGCCGAGCCTGACGAATCGGAAAGAATCAGCTCTCCAAAAACACCATCATAACCTGGAACCCATTTTACATCCCCAGTTTTTACCCGTAAAATAGAGTCGGCAATACTTGCAGAAGTCGCCAAACGAATCTTTTCTGCGTCCGATTCAAAGACAGCAAATTCGTTGCCAAAATAGCGAACCAGCTTATCATACTCCTCTTTCACGAATCTGGAGGTATCGGGTTTTTTGAGAGTCTTTGAAATGACAGTAGTTAGTGGCACAATACTCTGAAAAGGAACTGCGTCCTTGGGTTTATATCCGAATTTGCGATCGGCCAGATCAAAGACGCGGTGCATCACACCCACAGTAAGTTTCTTTTTGCAAACAGGACACATGTTTTTCTTTTGGGCTGCCTCCCAAGGAGTCATAAGAACATTGCATTTTCGATGACCATCGTAGTGATATTTTCCCTCTTCTGGATAGAATTCGTAGGTCTTTGTGAATCCTTTTCTTGTCTTAAGTGCATCAACAATGTTTTTGAAAGTAGGCCGCTCAAGATCAAATACATTTGCCTCCCGACCCAGTTTCTCGAGACTGTGTGCATCGCTATTTGAGACGAGAGTTATTCGATCGAGTTTGCTAAGCATCCAGTTCATTGCCGGATCACTGCTTAGACCCGTTTCCATACAAAAGATTTTGTCGGCCTTATCCTCAAACGCTTCCTCGATTGAATTAACTCCTCCGATCGATCCGAAAACGGAAAACCAGGGAGTCCAGGCGTGCGCAGGCATTATGACAATATCAGGTGAAATGGAGAACATTTCCTCTGCAAATGCAACACTTGAGATCTTGAGCATGGGCCGACCGTCTTCTTCTAGTTTACCATATTTTGCAAGCCGATCATTTACCTGGGCGGCAATTTCGATGGATGGAACAAGAAGAATGTGATGCATTCGCTTTAGTTTTCCTTCAGAGTTATGGTAAATCACGCAAATTTCAGTCGAGAGAATGTACCGAATTCCCTTGTACGGGAATAGTCCTTCAGCATCAGCACCATCACCAAGAAGAGATTTTATCTCCGCAAAATAGGCAGGGTGAGTAAAGTCTCCAGTCGCCATTACATCGATTCCTTTTATCTTTGCACCTTCGGCAAGGCCTTCAATATCATTTCTGGGACTGGTAGCCCTTGCATATTTTGAATGAACATGAAAATCAGCAACAATTCGCATAAATAGGAAAATCGGAAATAGATATTAAGCAGGTTTCGGTTCGAGAAAGACCAGCAGACAAGGAAACTTTAACACTGCATAGAAATAAAAAAGTGAAACTGGAGATCTGAGCCATGAAACCAAAGATCATTTTGATCCTTATTGCAATGCTGTTCGCATTCTCTTATGTTTTTGCAGAAGTTCCAATGCACAATCCGGATCTGGATAAGAACTGTCCGTCTGGGTTTCAATGGAGCAGAGATACGGCATCATGCAAACAGGCAGACTGCCCAGCAGGAGCTGGAAGAACTTACACAGATGATTGCAACTGTGGTGAAGCCTGGAGCAGACCATTTAGAACGTGCTATGACTCAAAGACACCTGGACTGGCAACTAGCTGCGTAGCAGCAGGTCAGAAATGTCCTGGAGAGAAGTCCACAACACAAGCGCCAACGCAGAAAGACCAGAATTACGCTGCCTCGATCGTAAGCTTTAGTGGAGATGTAGAGTACAGCAGCGATGGAGGAGTAACATTTGCACCACTTACACAAGACGTAAAACTAAAAAAAGGGGATTACATATCAACAGGATTTGATAGCAGAGCGACAATGGATTTTGGATATGCCAAATTGGACGTCTATCAACTAACCCAGTTTAGAATTGATGATTTCACTTCGGAGCAGAACATAAACAAAACACAACTATATCTTCGGATCGGGGCAGTACAGCCAAGAAACCTCTCACATACAGCGGCGATAAGAAGCGATTTTTCAGTAGTAACACCAACTGCAATTTCAAGTATCAGAGGGAGTGCGATGAAGGTTGAGTACGACAATCAAACAAGCCAGACCAGAGTAACAGTTATCGAAGATGAGGCATTTGTCAAAGGAAACAATGATCAAAATGAAATGACCCTGAGTCAGGGCGAAGTTGCGCTAATAAGCTCGGATGGAAGAGCAAAACTCAGGCCGGGAGACAGAGTTGAACCCTCCGCACCACCGTGTTGCGCTTCGCTTATAGTCCCATCAGCCATTATAGGCATACTGTTGCTAAGAAAAAAGTATTGAGGATATAAATACTTTTGAGCAACAAATATTAAGTTCTGAGGTTTTACAATGGCTTTTGATCCAAAAAAATTTATCCCAAAATCAGTTGAAGAGATAAAGAAACAAATAGGAAACGAACAAGCGATCTGTGCTCTTTCGGGAGGAGTCGATTCATTTGTTGCAGCAACACTCGTTGCAAAGGCAGTTCCAAATCAATTACACGCAGTCTATGTTGATAATGGACTGATGCGAAAAAACGAGACGCAGAAAGTCAAAGAAGCCGCGAAAAAAGCAGGCGTAAATCTGATTGTAATAGATGCCAAAAAAAGATTCCTTGATGAACTTAAAGGAATTGACGAACCCGAGAAAAAACGAAAGACAATAGGCCGGGTTTTTGTTGAAATATTTCAGGAAGAATCCAAAAAATATAATGTGAAGGTTTTGGTTCAGGGAACGATCGCGCCAGATTGGATCGAAAGTGGCGGAATGGGCCGGGATACAATAAAAAGTCATCACAACGTAGGTGGGCTTCCACCGGGAATGCACCTTAAATTGTGTGAACCGCTGCGGGAACTCTACAAACACGAAGTAAGAATGCTCGCAAGCGAGCTTGGTCTTGGAGATGCAATAGCACAAAGACAACCATTCCCAGGCCCTGGATTGGCAGTACGAGTAGTTGGTGAAATCACAGAAGAAAAAGTAGCAATAGTTCAAGAAGCATGCGAAATTGTAGAAACTGAACTCGAGCAGGCTGCACAAAGCGGAAAAATGGAAAAACCATGGCAATATTTTGCAGCACTTTTACCATCCAAAACAGTTGGCGTACGAGGAGATGAACGAGCTTATCAATATACCGTCGTCGTCAGAGCAGTAAAGAGTTTAGATGGCATGACCGCAAATTTCTCACACATACCATTTGATATTCTCGAGCGTATTTCCACTCGCATCACAAACGAAATACGAACGGTTGGTCGGGTTGTTTACGACATAACAAACAAGCCACCGGGAACTATCGAAATGGAATAATGAGTAAGAAAAATTAGGTAAAAAAAATTAAACTCGCTCTAACATTCGCTCGAATCTATTGGCTAATGCAGGAGTTGTTGGGGAGATACCCAATTCATCCATATTTCTTCGGACATCTAAAACAGAAGAAGCAACTGCAGGAGTCCGGGCATAGTCAGCAACAGAATTCATATAATTAGAATGTGTAGTGGAAAGAGTGGTAAAACAAACTGAAACGTCAGACTCGATCTGGGGCCTAGACGCCAAAACTCCGCGTATTGGCGGACGTTCAGAGTGAATTTCAGGAGTCCTAAATGCTTCAACCATATAATCACAATTGCTACGACACTAATTTACCCAGAAGATTTTATAATACTGTAGGTAAGGTCATATTCATGAAAGAACTGGAGCTAGCAAAAACATTAGTTGCTCAATCCAAGTACGAAGAAGCAAATCAGATACTTGAAAGACTCTTAACTAGCGGCATGGAAAACGATGAATTGTTCTATCTAAAGGGAATGATTGCACTACGAGCAAAATCATACGAAAGCGCACTCATGTATTTTGAAAAGGCCATCTCTGAAAACAAAAAAGCAGAATATTATAGAATGAAAGGAATGACGCACTTCGAACTTTTTGAAACTGAGGATGCAATAGAAGAGTTTGAAAAATCGCTCGAGATTGATAAGGAGAACCACATAACAAACTTTTTTATGGCACTTTGTCTGATGATGAAGGATGACCCGGATGCATCAAAATATCTGACAAAGGCCAGAGAGATAGATCAGAAAAAAACTAACGTATTACTCTCTAACTTCTACTCATTATTTATCAAAAAGGATCCAAAAATAAGCGAAGAGAGAAAACTAAATATCGAGAGAAAAATACTTGGAAAAAGAGATCAGAAATAAATTAATAAAAATCGCTTCGCTCTCAATTAAATCCATAGCTTCGCTCTGGCCTTAATTGGACTCAGGGGGACTCGCACCCCCGGCCTCTCGGATGCAAACCGAGCGCTCTGCTGCTGAGCTATGAGCCCATTGATACATGCCAGAAATAAATCTGAACAGATAAGTGGACAATAATAAACATAGAAATGTTAATAAACATGCAATTTAGAGTCAGATTCATGACACAGGACAAAGAAGCGCCCCAAAATCACAAAATACAGCTCGGAATGCTCATAAGAAATATAATTTTAGGAGGGCAGGATGGATTAGTCAACGTCCTTGGAATAATATTGGGAGTTGCGACGGCAACGTCTTCAACCAACATCGTTCTTCTAGCCGGACTTGCAGCAACATTTGCAGAAAGCGTAAGTATGGCCGCAGTCGCATATACATCTTCAAAGGCAGAGCAGGAACATTATGAGTCTGAAATTCTCAAGGAAACACAAGAGATAGAAAAAAGACCAGCCGATGCCAGAGAAGACGTAGTAACGATATACAAAGAAAAAGGATTTAGCGGAAAACTTCTTGATGAGGTCGTAGAAAAAATCTGTTCAAATAAAAAACTCTGGCTAAAAACAATGATGAGCGAGGAATTGGGATTGCAGAATCCTGAGGATCAGATGACTCCACTAAAACAAGGAATAATAGTTGGAGGAAGTGCGCTTATTGGATCTTTTGTTCCGCTCTTTCCATATTTCTGGATCCCAGTAAAGGAGGCCATACTTCCATCTCTAATCATCTCATTATTACTTCTATTTGGAGGAGGAGCGTATAAGAGCCACATAACAAGCGGTAAATGGCTAAGAGGAGGCCTTGAACTGATGATAATAGGCGGGGTTGCAGCACTGGCAGGATATCTAGTAGGGGTCTTTTTCCAAGTACCCGTTGTCTAGTAGGTCGTTTAAAGGCTTTAGGAGAGTAATATAAACAGACAAACAGATCAAGAGAGGTAATACTTATGCAAGATTTCGATCGGGGAGAGCCAAGAAAATTTTTTGATAAGCGTGCGATGTTCCTTAAAAAATCCAAGGACACAGTAAGAGAAGCACTCAAAAGCAGAGATATGCTCCTTAGTGGAGTCACAAAAACGATTGTCGATCTGGACCAGATAATAAATATGCTCGGCGAACGATTGGAGCATTGGTACGAGATATATTTCCCGGAAATATACATGGAAGACAAGGTAAAATATGCCCAGGCAGTACTTGCGATAGACCGGCAGAATCCAAATGAAGAACAACTGTCAGCACTCTTTGGACCTAAAAAGGCACAGGAAATAATCGACAAATCGAAAACAAGTCTTGGAGCCAATCTCGCGATCGAAGACTTGGAAAAATGCAGAGCGCTTGCAGACGAAATAATATCTATGAAAGAGCTCAAGAACAATCTCGAAGACTACCAGAAAGACTTAGCTGGACAGATCTGTCCAAATTTAACCGCACTCGCAGGGGCAGAAATAGCAGCAAGAATGCTCGCGCACATTGGATCGCTCAAGAGACTCGCAATACTCCCGGCAAGCACATTGCAGGTCATCGGAGCCGAGAATTCATTATTTAAACACTTAAAAAATAGACGAATTCCTCCACCTAAGCACGGAATTATTTTCCAACATCCAAAGATCTCATCTTCTCCAAAAGCAGTGCGCGGAAAGATTGCACGCGCACTCTCAAACAAGATGGCTCTTGCACTTAAGGCAGATGCATATACGAAGAACGATTTGAGCAAGATGTTAATTGAAGGATTCGAAAAGAGAGTCAGTCAGATAATGAAGGACTACGAACGAAACAAGAACAAGCCAAAGAAGTTCCCGGAACAACAGATGCAACCTCAAACACAGTACCGTGAAGATAGAGACGAACCACCACGGGAGAGAAGACCATTTCAACAAAATAACAGACGCGACTTTGAAAGAGCTCCACCTAGAGAGGATCGTTATAGTGGAGATCGGGATAGAGCTCCGCCACGACCCCAACAATCTCAGTATCGGGATCGTGAAGGAGATCGGGAACGAAGACCATTCCCACCAAGTCGGGATCGATACTCGGCCCCTGCACCAGCTCAGTCATCATCTCAATATCGAGATCGCAGAGAAGACACACGTGAACGGGGATCTTATCCGCCACAGAATCGGGATCGCGGCTCACCATATGGACGCGACCGAGATGATTCGGATAATCGATCAGGCGGAAGTTACAGTGGCAGACGAAGAGACAACAGAAGACGAGATCGACCAAGATACTAGCACACTCGAGGCAGATGAAATCCATGAATCTGCTAATCTTCTCTGATCTTCATGAAGATGACCAGGCACTAGATCGCCTCGGAGTCCACTCATCCAAATACGACTACGTTTTAGGAGCCGGGGATCTTTGTGACACCAACTGGTTTGCAGAAAAGATGCTCGAGACATTCGATTCGAAAAAATACTTTTTTGTAGCAGGAAATGCAGATACAAAAGTAGCCAATGAGGCATATAGGAAAAGCGGCTCGTTTATTCATGGGAGGAAAGTAGAAATTGAAAACGAACTGAACATAGCAGGATTTGGGATGAGTACGCCAACCCCATATGGAACGTATGGCGAACTGTCCGAAGAAGAGTTTGAAGAGGGGTTGACGAACCTGAAGATCGATCAGAACACACTACTTTTACTACATTGTCCTCCTAAGGGGCATTTTGACCTTACACCAAAAGGGAACATTGGGAGCAGAGCGGTGCTTTGGGCAATAGAAGAATTCGAGCCAAAAATGGTGTTCTTTGGCCATATTCATGAACGAATGGGCTGTGCTAAGATAGGACAGAGCACACTGGTAAAATTGCCACCAGCGAACAGAAACATGGCCGCTTCAGTTAGATTAGATGGACAAAATATTGATGTGGAGTTTATTGGAATATGACAGAACAGATACGGATAATACAGGCAAATGAGGGAGAGTTGGATAAAGTAAAACAACTCATATTCAAAATATTTCCAAGCTCATTAGTCAACATATTAGAGGGAGACATAGTACTTGTGGCAAAGCAGGACAAAAAAACAATAGGATTCTTGCACATAAGCGAGCGGGAGAGCGCATTTCTCATAAAAGGAATAGGAGTCGATCCGACATGTCGGAGCAAAGGCATCGCATCAATGCTCCTAAGCGAAGCCATAAACGTGATTGGAGACTTTGAAAAGCCAATATATCTGAAGGTAAAACAGGAAAATTCGGCAGTTCAGATTTACATAAAACATGGCTTCTTCCTAAAAAAGCAACAGGAAGAAACACTGATTCTGATCAGAAAACAAAATAATTAGATTTAAATATTATTGTTACAACATTATCACTCTGATCATTCTTAGATTATAGCGAGCCCCGAGAGTTAAGGGGGGATGAGCTAACCTGGTATGCTGCTAGCTTTGGGACGCAAGCCGGTCTTTAGATCGGCGAAGCTGCAAAAGAGCTAGTTGTCTGTGTTCAAATCACAGTCCCCCCAATCTTCTTATGAAAAACAAAACCTTCGCGACCCTTCGAGATCGCTCGGTGTGTCTGTGTTCAAATCACAGTCCCCCCAATCATATTTAAATCGACCGAGTCAAAATGAGAACATGAATCAAAATGATATGTTTAGACTCGTACCAGTCTACATGTACGGACTATTTTTTGGAATTGTAATTTTTCTCTCAATGAATGGCCCACTAGGAATCCCTGCATTTTCCTTTGAAAATATCATTAACCCATTCTTAGGAGAAAAGGGAAATATAGGAATTGCACTTTTTGCAGTTAGCATAATTGAGGTAGTGATATTAGACAAACTGTTTCTACCAGAGGCACTTAAAGATCAGAAGAAAGAGATGGTCGTCATAGGACTAGCTGAAATGCCAGGACTACTAGGTTTTGTGTTTTGCTTCTTAATTCGCAATCCGTGGCCATTTCTTGCGTTTGCAGTCATCGGACTTTGCAACTACGCATATGTGTTAATGAAACTCAGAAACGAGAGCCAAAGAACAGAATAGAGAGATCACGATATGAAAGATCCTTTTTTGAGGACCGTGCCTCTGATCTCATTCTTTTTAGTTACACTGCTTCTAATTCTGACATTTGCAACAAGCATCAGAATCCCTGGATTGACAATGGAATCATTGAGTGAGCCATTCTCAAATAAGTACGAATTACTCAGAAACATTTTCCTAAGCATAACGATAATCGATTTTTTGGTACTAAACTTTATTTTTCTTCCCAAAGCACAAAACGAGATCAGATCGGCAAGTTTGGTAATTGGACTAATACAGATCGTACCAATCTGCGGATATATTTACGCAGTTTTGATAAGAAATCCCTGGACATATGTACCATTTGCATTGGTGACATATCTAAACTATTTATACATACTAAGAAAAGTAAGAGTATCTGCACTTGGCAAACGAAGTTCTGAACTCAAATCTAGCATTGAATCCAAGAAAAACGATTAGGGGGTAGCAAGTAGATGAAAACAGGTATATCATAAATCCGATTTTTGATCAAAAAGAAGTTCCGCAACGACCGCCCTGTGATCTGAAGTAGGAGTCGGATCAACTTCATATCTTGCAAATTGAACCCCTGGACCTGCAAGGAATATGTAATCTAAAGTTCGATTTGGTGCTACTGCCGGATAGGTATGAAATCCATCAAGAAGATCAGGGTTTGCATTGGCAGTTAGGTCAAATGGTGGAATAAATAGTTTTTGTTCGATGATGTGCTGCATTGCAGGATCATGAGTATAGTCATCAGGATCGCCAGATAAATGACTGGGAAATGCCATTAGTCTTGAGGAGCGGGGTATCGCATTAAAGTCGCCGGCAATAACCATTGGCATATCAAAGCGTCTTAAAGCGCTTCGCACCTTTGTATGTAGTTTTTGTATCTGCCAGCCCCTGCCAAACGTATTTCCCCGAAGTTCAGGACCAAGATAGCGGATGATTTGATAAAATATGTCACTTAGGAGATGGGTACTATATACCCCAAAATCAGGACCGTCAGGAGGAGAGACCATTACAAAGGTAAAACCTTTGCATTCATTGAGCAATTTGACAAGATAATTCACCGGGAGATGAGGAGAAAAGGATTGACCAAAATCATAACTGGTGTGTTCAGAAAGCGGATATTTAGAGATTACAACAGTACCAAGATCTCGCCCAAGCACAGTGTTTGAAACAAACGATTTCAACACACCTGGAAGCGGACTTCTTAGATGCGAAGACCCATGATAAAAACTAAAACCCAGACGATGAACAAGATATTCAAGTTGATTTATTCCTGCAGTCCTAAGAGAGAAAAAATCAACCTCCTGCAGACACACAACCACTGCGCCCGAGGCAATAATTCTCTCGGCAATAACATCCAGATTTCGAAAAACTTGTTTTTTTGTTATCGGTTGACGCAATTCTCCAAAAGGCCCATGAGCAGTATTGATGTTTTGAGAATATAGAATCACTCTGCAGGGCTCTTTGGCAAGTGCCATAATAGATAAGTACAAAGAAGCTATAAAAGAAACGCAAAGTTACAAAGATATTTATAGTGGGAAAGACACAGACATTGTGTTAGTTAATGATTAGGTGAAAATAATGGTGAACAAAAGAGGTATGGAAAGGGGTTTACTTCACCCCGATAAAGGAAAAGGATTTACTTCATCCGTCTGGATGCCAAAGCAAGACTAGTTTTACCGCTGTCAGTGCGGGATCGATTAAACATCAAACCCAAAGACCAAATTTTACTTAGCGTTAGCAGTTTTTCGGATTCGGGGGATAAACAAACAATTACTTTAGTATTAGCGAAAGCCCCGGAAGATTTCCAGACTGAATCATATTCGTATTCGCGCAACGGGCGAGTTGTAGGAAAAAAATTTCGAGGTGGATTTGAATGACTATTTTGAAAGTTCAGAGGTTAATTGATGCTGATTTATCTAAATTATTGGATCGCGGGACAACTAAGACAAATGTTATGCAGACAGTTCAATCGGTTTTTGAAGCGATTAAACTACGTGGATTAACTGCAGCATTAGAATTTACAAAGCAGTTTGATGGAGTTACATTTAAATTTGCAAGTGAACTTTGCGTTTCAGATGCTTCGATAAAAGAGGCATATTCAAAATTGTCTAAAGAGCAAATAAGTGCAATTAAAGATTCGATAACCCGGGTTCGGGCATTTTGCATTGCTCAACTTCAAAATGTTCAAAACACAAAACTCAAAACTGCAGAAGGTATCACTGAGCTTCGATGGCTTCCAATAGAGAGAGTCGGAATATATGCGCCAGCTGGCCGAGCTCCGCTTCCATCTTCAGTAATAATGGGTGCAATTACAGCTAAAGTTGCCGGAGTACGAAAACTGATCTTATGCGCTCCACCTCAAAAAGATGGGACTATAAATCCTGCAATTCTTGTTGCAGCTAATGAATGTGGAATAACTGAAATTTATAAAATTGGAGGAGCTCAAGCGATAGCTGCGATGACTTATGGATTATCAGCATCGAACATCGAGTTTCCGGCAGTGGATATGATTTGCGGGCCGGGAAACGCTTATGTTGCATACGCAAAGCAATACGCCGCATCTGAGGGGAGAGTAAAAATTGATACTATTGCAGGTCCGTCTGAAGTCTTAATTTTAGCAGATAAAACTGCAAACCCAAAACTCGTTGCAGCCGACATGCTTGCTCAAGCAGAGCACGGACCAACTTCGGCTGCAATATGCGTTTCGTGTTCAGAGAGTTTTTCCCAAAGTTTGGCAATCGAATTAGATCGCCAGCTTAACGCTTTTGGAGAAGGAGAAAAACAGGAACCCATGCGAACTTCACTTAGAAATTGGGGTGCAATTTTGGTTGCTGAATCATTAGATCAGGCAATCGATTTTGTGAATGATTTTGCATCCGAGCACGTCGAACTTTATCTTGAAAATGCTGATAAAGTAGCCAATCGAATTACCTTTGCCGGAGCAATCTTTATAGGAACTGGAGAAGTCTTTGGCGATTATGGTATGGCTGGAGGAAATCACATTCTTCCAACTGGCAGATCTGCAAGATTTGCCTCTCCAGTTAGCGTGTATTCATTCCTGCGACAGCAACAAATCGAAAAGATGAATACCGATGCACAAGCGCAACTTGCAGAAGCAACTGCTGATTTTGCCAGGGTTGAAACACTTGAAGCACATGCGCGCTCGGCTGAGGTTAGGGCTAGTGAATCTAACATTGCAAAAAATAATAATAATACAAAAGAGGAGGAGTAAAATGACTGAAATTGATGTTTTAGTTCGAGATAGTATTAAACAAATAAAGGAATATTCAAGGCCGCCAATACTAGATACCGGAATAAAACTGAATCAAAATGAATCGCCTTATGGCTTACCTTTAGAAGTAGTTAGGGAATTTGAGAAAAGACTTGCAAAACTTGCCTTCAATAGATATCCTGAAGGTTCATCTGAAAAACTACGAATTAAAATCGCAAGAAAATTCAAAACAAATCCAGATCAAATAGTAGTAGGTTGTGGAATCGATGAGATTCTTTATTATCTTTTGATGGCCTTTGTTGAAAAGGGAGACAAACTAGTAAGGCCGGTTCCAAGTTTTGGGATGTATCCAATTTGCGCTCAGGTTAGTGCTGCAAAAGATGTTCCAGTTCAACTTAGTGATAAATTTGATTTGACTGAAGAATTTGTAACCCAGAGCAAAGATGCCAAAATGACAATTATTTGCAGTCCAAACAATCCAACCGGAAATTGTATGAATAAGAAACTAATTGAACGAATAATTCAGGGGACTTTGGGTTTAGTTGTAATAGATGAAGCATATGCAGATTTTGCAGAATCAGATTGCATGGATTTTCTTAAATACGACAATGTGATTTTACTAAGGACTTTTTCTAAAGCAGGTTCATTTGCTTCCGGAAGACTAGGATTTTCTGTTTCCAGTAAGAAAATTGCCGATTATATTAACCGAGTCAGACTTCCCTGGAACGTTAGTGCCATGGTTCAGGAACTAGGTGAATTGATTTTGGATTATGAACCTCTTTTCCTTGAAAAAATTGAACAAATTAAAAAAGACCGGAATGTTTTGCTTTCAGAATTGAAAAAGATCGTAAAGACATATCCAACTGATTGTAATTTCTTTCTTTTTGAAGTGAAAGACCCTAAAAAAGTTTTTGAAAAACTGATTTCAGAAGGAGTTCTTACCCGAAATATAAGTGGAAATTCTCCAAGACTAAAAAACTGCCTTAGAGTCTGTGTTGGAACCAGAGAAGAAAACGAAAAATTCCTTCGCGCACTTAAGAGGTGTTTGGAATGAAATTTGATGCAATAATTTTTGATGTGGATGGAGTTTTAATTGATGTAAGTCAGTCGTACCGGATTGCAATAATCAGAACGGTCAAACAATTTAGTGGCAAGCAAATCAGCAATGCTGATATTGATTTGCTTAAGCAAACCCCTGGTTTCAATAATGACTGGGATGCGTCATTTGCACTAAACAAAGAAATAACTGACCCAAAACAGGTTGACCGTACTTCTGATGAATACAAAAAAATGAAGGACTATTTTCAAAGTCAATATTTAGGCGAACTTATCTTTAAAGAAAAATCCCTAATTGATTTAAAAACTCTTGAACTTCTTAGTTCAAAAGGTCTGAAAATGGGGGTTGCAACCAGCAGGCCAAGAGAGGAAGCTTTCATTGCGTTAAGAACTGCCGGAATCAGTCCAAAATACATCTTAGAAAGAAATGTTGTTGCACAGGAAGATGCGCCAGAAAAACCTTCTCCAGAACCACTTCTTTTAGCAAAGAAAAAAATCAATGCAACAAATCCTGTTTATGTTGGGGATACTTCCAGTGACAAACTGGCAGCAGAGCGGGCAAAAATGCCCTTTATTTATTGTAAGAAAAATCCCCAGATTGAGCTGATGGAAATTGAGAATGTGAATCAATTAATTGATGTGATTTAAATGGTAAATCGAACTGCAAAAATAACCCGGAAAACAAAGGAAACAGAAATAGAAGTCGAACTTAATTTAGATGGAAGCGGGAAAAGCGACATTAAAATCGGAGTTGGTTTTCTTGAGCACATGCTAACCTTATTTGCCGCACGAGGGATGTTTGACCTAAAAGTTTTCGCAAATGGCGATTTAGATGTCGATGATCACCACACAATCGAGGACATAGGAATCTGTATCGGTCAGGCATTTTCAGAGGCAATAGGAGACAAGCGAGGCATACGCAGGTACGGGTTTTGGATTCTTCCGATGGACGAAACGCTTGCAACTATTGCACTTGATCTTAGCGGACGCAGTGCTTTGGTTTGGAACGTCCAGTTCGAACGCGAGAAAATTGGCGATATGAGTACAGAAATGCTCTATGACTTTTTCGACGCATTTTCACGTAATGCCCAGGTAAATTTACACATGAAAATCGAGTATGGAAGAAACGAGCACCACAGAGCCGAAGCCCTCTTTAAGGGGTGGGGAATGGCAATGCGCATGGCTTGCGAGATTGATCCACGACAGATTGGAATTCCAAGCACAAAGGGAATTCTTAGCGAAAGTACCGACACAGCTAAGTCGAAAGTAGAGGTGAAAAACTATGATACGTTTAGCAATTCCAAATAAAGGCCGCATTTCAACTGAAGTTTTGCGGCTTCTATCAAAAATCGGGCTTGAAGTCCCGGAAAACGGAAGAAAGCTTTATGCAAATACAAACAATCCTAACATTCAGATTGTTTATGCGCGTGCAGCAGATATTCCGTTTTTTGTCTCTGCAGGAGTAGCGGATGCCGGGATTACTGGAGAAGATATGATTTTGGAAAGCTCGGAGGAAGTAAGTGAAGAAAATGCAAAAAAATCGATAACGAAGTTACTACGATTGAATTTTGGAAAATGCAAAATCGTTGTCGCAGCGCCAAATAATTCGAAGATAAATTCAACACAAGATTATCCAGCTAAAGTTCGGGTTGCAACCAAACTTACAAACATAACTTCGAGGTATTTTAGATCAAAGAAAATCAATGCAAAAATCATCAGACTCTCAGGTGCAACTGAACTAGCCCCAGCACTTGGTATTGCTGATTTAATTGTAGATCAGGTTAGTACGGGAACAACTTTGGCAGCAAATAATCTAAAAATTGTCGATGAAATTTTCGAATCTGAGATCTATCTGTTTGCAAATAGCCGGTCTTTGAAAGAAAAAACCGAAGATCTGGATTCACTGAAGACCTCATTTGAAAGTGTAATTACTGCCGAATCCAAACGATATATCATGGTGAATGCTGATGGCGAAGATACTTTAGCACGAGTTACTGCCGTGATGCCTGCATTAGACAGTCCAACCATTCTTAAACTTGCAAAAGTCGGGTCTTATGCAGTTCACAGCGTCGTCGATGCCAATGAACTAATCGGCACCATTTGCAAGATAAAAAAGGCAGGCGGAACTGGAATTTTGGTCATGAACGCATCGCGCGTAGTCGAATGATGAGGCTAAACCTATGACTCAGATTACCATCATTGATTATGGCGCAGGAAATGCAGTAAATGTGCAAAATGCCCTGCAAAAACTGGGTGCCAATTGCAAGATTAGCGCAAGCGAAACTGACTGGTTAAATGCAGATGGCATTATTTTTCCAGGAGTCGGTGCCTTTGGCCCGGCCATGCAAAATTTAGGGAAGCGTAGCCAAATTCTCAGAAGAATCATTAACGAATCTGATCGCCCGTTTCTTGGCATATGCCTTGGAATGCAACTTCTCCTTGAAAAAAGTGAGGAAAGCCCAAGTACAGAAGGCCTGGGGGTTTTGGAAGGGTCGGTTTTGCGTTTTGAATCCAATGCTTTGGGTTCTGAAACTAAATCTCTTCCAGTTCCACAAATTGCATGGAATGAGGTTAATGTAGTTAGTAACTCGGGTAAATGTTCTCCGCTTTTTGATGGTCTTGCAGATAGATTCTACGCGTATTTTGTTCACTCATATTACTGCAAAGTTAGTGATCGTTCATTAGTTGCTGCTACGGCTAAATATGGAATTGAATTCGATTCTTCAATCTGGAAAAAGAATCTTTTTGCAACTCAGTTTCACCCTGAAAAAAGCGGAAACGATGGGTTAACGATATTGCAAAATTTCCTAGATGAGGTGAAATGCTAAATGGTTATTGATAAATTTCAGGTTATTCCGGCAATCGACTTGATGGGTGGTCAATGCGTTCGATTGGTCAAGGGTGAAAAACAGAATAAAATCGAGTATGCGATTTCACCGTATGAAATGGCTAAGAGCTATCTTGAATATGGTGCAAAACTCATCCACATAGTTGATTTAGATGGCGCATTTACTGGTCAGATGACCAACCTTCCAATTATTTCAAAACTCGCAAGCGAATATCCAATCCAGGTCGGAGGTGGAATACGCAATGAAGAGCGAATTAGAGAATTGCTTTTGCTTGGAGTGAAAAGAGTAGTTGTGAGTTCGCTTCTACTAAAAAATCAGGAATTGGCAACTGAACTAAAAACCAAATACAAAGGAAAGCTCGTTGGCTCATTTGATTTTAAAAATGGCAGATTAGCTTATGCAGGTTGGACAAAAGAAAGTGAACTCAAATTTAACGAGGTCGTTGCAGGTTTAGATGAAATTGTTGTGACTGACACCAATAAAGATGGAACGTTTGAAGGACCCAATCTCGAATTGCTTTCATCGCTTCGGGCGAGCTACCCGAACATCAAAATCATCTCAGCTGGAGGAGTCAAAGATGAATCTGATCTTGCTGCCTTAGAAGGAATCGGAATTGATGGGGTTATCATAGGCAGAGGATTTTTCGAGAAGATGATAAAACTGTCTGTTCTTGGAGGGTGTAAAAGATGACATGTTTGAATCGGATATCGATTCAAGAAAAGAGAGGGTAGAAGTTTAGTATCGAATACGGCAGCCAAAAATAGCAACGAAAACTGGTTAAATATCTGATTGAATTGGAATTAATTTTGACGCAAGGCCGTAAGTTGCACGAAGTATTTAAGCATCTGACACCAACTGAACAAGCTATGCTTGAATTTCAAGCCAGGAATATTCTTTTATCTTGAAAATGGACTAATCGCATTCAATTGCCTTACAGCCAGCTCAAGATTGCCCGCTCCAAGTGCTGCTTGCGCGTTTGCAAAATGAGGTGAGCTTGCTATTGCAGATGCGGATACGTGATGGGTCCTAACTAAAAACGACTCACATAATTCACGTCGGTATTCTTCAGTATACCGCTCAGGATGTGCTAAAACACGTCTAGCTTCTGCATAAGCCATTTGGAAATAGAATCCATCAGCACCAGTTTCTCGTATGGGTTGAGGTATAGCTTGCTCAGGACTCGTGCTAAATGGTTGCTCCCTAAGGCGCGGTAATGCCGCATCTAGCCTAGATAAAATTGTCGTAAGCATTCGCCAAGCAGTTTGAACAGAACAATTCTCTGGTGGGGTTGGAGGCAGTCGCAATTGGGAGAGAGCAGTTAATTCTGCTGGACTCATTTGATCTCTATGATTATACAAAATATCTCCAACCCTTCCCCTGGCTTCATTTATTGCATTTAATAAATCGTCTCGGACGTGAGGTGTGTTTGGTAGATTATATTTATATCGTTCGTATATTTGTCTGGCAAAATTATACTTAACCATGACCTCTGCAGGCAAAAGCATTCGTTCCGAAGGCTGAAGCCTTGTGCTGTGCTCCTGAATTATTTGGAATAGAAACATGTCACCATTTATCGGTCATAGTTTAAATCATTTTGGCTCAAAAAAATAAATGACTTTTAACTACTGCATAAGTGCGTATCGCTTTGAGTAGGAAAGTTTCGCGTAGTTCCTAATATCAAGGAAGATCAAAAATGTATCGAGTGCTTAAAGTTGGAAATCGTGAAACCCGACACTCAGCTTAAGTTCTCTTCCGGTCACAAATTTATTTATAGTGGGAAAGATAACTAATTATGTTAAGGTTGTAAAAATGGAAAAGGATATACTTCACAAAAATTAGGACTTCTAAATCGCCACTTTGTAAACGGATTATTCCCTGTCTTGATGTCAAAAACGGTCGGGTAGTTAAAGGCACTAATTTTGTTGGTCTTAAAGATGCCGGAGATCCGATCGAACTTGCAAGGAAATATTACGAAGACGGGGCAGACGAGCTGGTTTTTCTTGATATTACTGCTAGTAGTGAAGGTCGAAACACGGTAGTTGAACTAGCTAAAGCAGTTGCGCAGGAAGTCTTCATTCCGTTTACTATCGGTGGGGGCATTCGAACTATCAAAGATATTGAAGCGCTACTTAAGGCAGGAGCAGATAAAGTTTCCATCAATACGGCCGCAATAGTTAATCCCAAACTGCTAACAGATGCGGCTTGTGAATTCGGAAATCAGGCCATCGTCATTGCAATCGATGCCAAACAAAACGAATCAGGGAGTTGGAATGTTTACAAAATGGGCGGGTGCATTGACACTAACTTTAATGCCATGGAATGGGCAAAAAAGGCAGTTTCTCTAGGAGCCGGAGAAGTTCTTCTAACAAGCATGGATAGAGATGGAACTCAAAGTGGATTCGACATCGAGCTAACTCGTGCGATTGTTAAGGCTGTGAACGTTCCAGTTATTGCGTCAGGCGGTGGCGGAAAAGTCGATGACTTCATTAATGTTTTTCAAAAAACAAACGTTTCGGCAGCACTTGCAGCCGGAATTTTCCACTATGGAAAAATAACAATTGGTGGCCTAAAAAAAGAATTAAAATTAGCGGGAGTTGATATTCGTGAAATCTGAAAACAATAATTTTGACAAAGACATTCAAAAGGATAAAAGTAGGGTCGATCAAATCAAGTTCGATAACGATGGATTAGTTCCAATTATAGTTCAGGATGCAAATACAGGAGTAGTGCTCTCACTCGTCTATGCCAATTCGGATGCAGTCTGCCGGATGCAGGAAACTGGTTTTGTCTGGCGCTATAGTCGCTCGAAGAAAAAAATAATGCAAAAAGGAGAAGAAAGCGGGAACGTTCAGAGGATCGTTTCAATCGATTTAGACTGTGACAAAGATGCTCTGCTAGTTCGAGTATTACCTGAAGGACCTGCATGCCACCTGAGTACGGTTTCATGTTTTGGATCTGAAGAGGTAGCAGATATGCTTTCTGAACTTGCACTCATAATAAAAGACCGAAGACAAAATCAAGACTCAAATCAAAATTCATACACCGCAAAGGTAGTTTCAAATCGGGAGCTCGCAATCGAAAAGCTACGTGAAGAATGCGAGGAATTGATCGAAGCTAAAGAAAAGAAGGATCTGATCTGGGAGGCGGCTGATCTTCTCTACTTTACGCTAGTTTATTTTGAGAATCGCGAGGTTGAATTTGGGGATGTCTTGAAGGAACTAAGACGAAGACGTCTAAGTCACTAAACCTAACCGCGCCAGGTTATGCAGTCTTATGGTCAGTAAAATAGAAGCACCAATCCCGATCGGGGTAAGAGGGAGCAGTATGAAACGAAACTTATCGCTCGAGTAGTTGATCAATTGTCGCCCGCATTGTCCCGATCGGCTGTGCTCCGATAATTGGAACGACATCCCTGCCATCTCTGCGGGCAATAAAGAAATAGGGAGTCCCATCGACTCCGATCGATTTGCCGTAATTAATATCGGACTGGATCTTAGATATCCCATCTTCTGAGTTAATACAGATGTCAAAGACACTCCGATTTAGACCTATTTCGCTCGCCCAAACCTTAAAGTCATTGACAGTTATCGGATAGGTACTAAGGCCCAATTGAGCCTGCTTATCGTAAATGATATTATGCATCTGCCATTGCTTGCCCTGCAACTTTGCACATTCAACAGCCTGAGCGGCACCCATTGCACCTGGATGAATATTAGTATAGGGGAAATTACGATAGACCAGTTCTAGTTTACCTTTGTTGACATAATCAGCAGTTAAATTTGGCAGAACCAAAGTCGTGAATCTTCGACAAAAGGGGCATTGATAATCGGAGAACTCAACCAGAACCACAGGAGCAGATGCATTACCCATACGCATGTCTCCCCTGATAAGCTCGCTGACGTTTATATTTGGACCAAATTGAGAAATCGGAACAACTCCCACAGCAGAGGGATTAGGAGAAGAATTTAGATTAGAAAGTGATGAGTTTGGATTTGTAGGCGAGATATTCTTTGAGCCTGAATTTTGAGAAACACAACCAAATCCAATTATGAAAACCAATAACACCGCCAGAACAATGACCTTTTTCATAAACAATACCCTAACAGAATAATTGCAACCAACAGGAACTTAAACAATATACAAAATTAAATGGAACTAAAATTCAGAAAGAACCCATTTCCAGATTGGAACATAACGGATTTTTCTCTGTGCCAACACTTTTTCCTCCTCGTGATCGAGAGTTAATATAAGTCCTTCTTCCAGATCATTTGCCTTAAGAGTCTTAAATAAACCACCTTCTTCTCGTGTTCTTGTTTCGATATCAGTCAGTTCAAGGCAAACCTGGATAGCTAGTTCAATTTTCGGACTGTTTTGAGCCACAACCACAAAATCAGTTTCCGTTCCGTCTGAGTTTACATAGTAGTAAAATTTTTTGCCTCTTCGGAAAAGTTCTATGGCGACAAAATTTTCGAGCAGAACACCAAGAGGTTGAACTGCAGTATCACTATATCGGAGGACAAGACCATTATCAATACAGTATAGTTTCTTTGGATTTTTGTCAAATAACTTAGCCTTTTTCTCATATTTATTTACCTGAAATAAAAGATAAGTATCCTGTAGATAATTAAGATATTTTTGAATGGTTTTTTCGCTCTTAATTGCAAAATTTTTTGAAACACCTGAATAGGTGATCTTACGTGCAGTATTGCGTATGAGGAATTTGATCACAGTTAGAAGTTCATCTGGTTTTCTTATCTGATACCGCTTTATTATGTCTTTTTGTACAATATCACCTAGGAGCTGAGCCAACAGATCAGGATTGGTATACTTAAGAACATCTGGAAAGCCTCCAGAGAGCAAATATTCCTTAAAGGCTTCCAAAAGAGCCACCCGTGAAGAGGTACTTATATGATCGGACTGATTGAAATTGGGTTTTTTGAGTGACAAAAATTCCCTAAAGGAGAAGGGAAATAGTTCGAAATCCACGTGTCTTCCAGTTAAATGAGTACCCAGTTCAACACTAAGAAGATCGGCATTAGAACCAGTAATGAGGATTAAGTTGTTTGAACGAAGAAGACGATTTATGAATAATTCCCAGCCCGAAATATTCTGTATTTCATCAAAAAGATAAGAAGTCGTATTTTCTCCATTCTCAAGTAAAAATGCCTCCATGAGCAGCTGGAAATCATCCACACTAAAATTAGCGATCCGGTCATCATCAAAATTTAGATAATTAAGATTGACGATTTTTCTAAGGAGCTGCTTAGCAAAGGTACTTTTACCAGAACGCCTAACACCCTTGATTATAATTGCTGTTCCGCCAACATTTAGAGAAACAGAATCTCTTAGATCGCGATCGATTTCTCCAACACCAGTCACCAGTTCTTTCTTCTGTTCTCTAATGACCCGAATGAGAATTTCTTTATTGATCATAGTATAATAATACGGTAAAAAGATTTATATAGAGTAAGGTAATACGTAAAATAGATGATTATTCTGGAATATATTACGGAATAATACCAATAGATACAAGGTAAATACTAGCGACAAAAACAAACCAGAGGTTTAGTTCACTTTCAAAAACAGGACAGAATCCAAAACAGTTTGTATGTCTTTTGCATTCTGACCAATCTGGATAAGGGTCGTCTGACCGCGGATTCCTTTGCCGCTGGGTTTAGTTGCAATAAGACCTAAAACCTCCAATTCAGAGAGATATTCCTTATACCATCTAAGACTCCTTGCACGCTTTCCGACCTTATTACAGACGCGCTCATACTCTTCATAGGCCTCACCGGAAAACAGATAGCAAGGAGCAGAATAACCATTTTGCTCGGAATTGTTTTCTAATGACAAGCGTGAGTATTTGCTGCCCTTAACTGCCAGAGAAGCTATCGAATAGAGCGTGAGTTGATGCATCTCGGGAAGAGTAACGATCGTCTCTTTTGTAAGATCTATTTCGACGCGTTTGCGTGCAGATTCGACATCTCGGTCAGTTATCTTGTTTCGTTTTTCAAAATCGGCAATCTCACCGGCTTTGTTTATGAGTTTTAGGGCATATCGGGCATCACCAGTCTCCTGGGAGGTAATGGCCGCGGCCAGATTTATTGCCGAGGAATCAACAGATTCTGGGGCAAATCCTTCTTTTGATCGCTCAGATAAGATGCGCTGAATTTGCTCTGCTGTGTAAGGTGGAAATACCATCTCCGTTTCATAGAGACTGCTCTTGCTTCGGGGGTCAAGAGTATCTTTGAAAGAGAGTTTGTTTGAAATACCAACAATACTTACTCCACCATAGCTCAGTTCATCGTTCGATCGGGTAAGAGTGTAGACGAGTTCGTCCAGATCCTTTATCATATCGATCTCATCTAGGACGATAATCATCTGCTTGCCATCGGAAACGAGTTCGAGAAGTTTTTCATAAAAGAAAGGAAGGCCAAAACCGGATTTATCGGCTTCTGGGCAGTAATTCTTGAGTATTTTCTGGAGAATCCGATATCGGGAATTGTAAATCCTGCAGTTGACATACTGAATTAGCGCCTTTGTATCGCCCGAGCCTTTGGTGGAATTTTCAAAATCCTCCATTATGCGCTTCATGCAGCAGGTTTTTCCAGTTCCGGTTTTACCATAAAGTATGATATTTCTTGGTTTTTGTGATCTTAGGGCGGGTGAAAGAACTGAAACGATCTGGTTGATCTGATGGTCCCTAAAGGGCAAATCTTTTGGAACATAATGAGGCGAGAGAACACTCGGATTTCTAAAAATAGTTCGTTTGGACATCACATCCTCAAATAACATAAATTATTCACCCGCAGAATGGTATTTTTACATTCAAGCTTTAATAGGTTGCGAAAAAAACAACCATTTACGAGAGACCCGAAGATAAAATCAAAAATCATTCAGTCATCACTCCAGATCACTAAGCTTCTTTTGCATCTGATTTAACCAAATTCGCTCGCGCACAAGAACAGGCGTAATTGTCCGGGCCAACTTATCCAGAATAGTTTTACGCTCATGCGAAAGCCATTTGTCCTTTGTTTTTATACTCATAAGAAAAGATGGATTAGCCAATAGGATCTGATGGGTGAATTTCTCATAATGCATAATTTTCTGTTTTAACTTCTCAATTCGTTTAAGAGCGGCAGTCTCCATGACAGTTCCGCGACCAGAAGCTTTATGGGATTCTTTTGTTGCAAGAATCAAACGATAGCCATAGTGACTGAGCTTATCAAGATATTTTGAGAGGGGAATCTTGATAAGTGTTTTAGTGAGGAGAAGCAACCAGCCTTCCCGAAGCAAAATACGATCAAATTGATCCAGAGCTACAAATGCATCTTCACGTACCATGTTTTCTCGCAATCGACCCCGAAGAAAAGGATATTGCTTAAGAATGGAAGTAAGATCGATTTTACCATGCGAACCTCGTAACACGAGCCGAACTTCCTTAATTCCCTGTCTCTGGCGCCGTAACTGGCCAAGCAAAAAAGAGGCTTCAGATGCAGGAAGTTCCTTAAAATCCAAAAGCCACAGACGCGTCTCGAGTATTGGACCAATATTAGGATCGGATTGGAATGAGATGAGAAGATCGGGGTAGTATTTGCGAAGATAACGCAACTCGTCAAGATGGACCAGCAGATATTCTTTGATAGTCGCAGAAAATTTCTTGAGTTCTACTTTCTTTCTTGAGAGATCACGCCGCAGATCAGAATCACTTATTTTGAGAAATTGTTGTTTTATTGAATGGATTTCATCCTGCATTTTAGCAATTTTGATAGAGGCATCATCAAGATATTCGATAAGCAGCATCAAAGACTAAACGAAGGACAAAAATATAAAGAATTAGGCTTGGGATTGAAAAAATAGAAAAGAAAGAATTATTGGCAAAGATGGGTGTTCTGGTTGCAGACTTCACCTACATTGCAGTTCTGATTATCATTGCAGAATCCGACCTTGGGAGTGCATGCATGAGACTCGCAAATCTGATAGGATGCATCACAATCTGCAGTTGTCGCACATTTACCTGCGCTGGGAGTGCATCGGTGAGTTGAGGTCGAGCAGTATTCCCAGTCAGTACATTCATTGTCAACACCGCAGAAACCAACCTTTGCGACGCATTTGTTTGTTCGTCCATCGCACTTGGCCCAGGTCTTATCGCAGTTATTATCGTTTATGCAGAAACCGGCCTTTGGTTTGCATTGGTGAGTCTTTGGTTCGCAAGTCTGCCAGGTTGTGCAGTCTCCATCAAAGTCGCATCGATCTGGAAGATAGACACATTTACTCGATTGCTGATCGCAGCGTTTCCATGAATCACAATCAGTGTCTTTTACGCAGAAGCCGGGAGCAGGACCGCATCGGTGAGTACTAGGACTACAATACTCGACTACAGGCTGGCATTGAGTATCGCCATCGCAGAAACCTGGACCGGGTCTGCAATATTTTGAGGAATCACACACCTGCCAGCTTTGACAATCGACATTAGTACCACATCGACCGGCAGTATAGATACATTTGTAGGATTTGCCCACATCACAGGTCAAAAGAGAAGCATTGCCAGTATTATTGCCGCAGTCTGCAGGAGACTCGCAGTAGCCAGGTAGTTTCATGCATGTTTTTGTACCAAGATTGCATGACTGCCATGGCCGACAATCCTTATCTGCACTGCATGAAGGAGCAGTGTTAATACATCCAAAAATAAATATTGACGCCAAAAGAGCAGCTAATATAAGTAATCTCATAAAGGAGATATTTCCGGCCAATGTTTTTTAAAGCTCCCGCAATCGATCGGGGGTTGCGAAACATTTGAACTCCAAATACGCGATATTAAGAGAGAGTTATTCAGTTAAAATACGAAACTAGAGGCGTCTCCAGCGATCAAGGGTTGCAAGAAGCATTCCAAAATCGGAAATAGTCGCATCTGCTTTGGACGAGCGACTATTTGCATATTTTCCAGAAAGTATGCGAATAGTTTTCATGCCGGCTTTCTTAGCTGGAATTATGTCGGCATCTTCTCGATCACCAATCATTAGCGACTCTGTTGGCTTGGCCCTTAGATTCGAGAGAATGCGCGTGAAAAAGAGTTCATCTTTGGAGCGACCGACATCTTCTGAAACAAAAACATCATCGAAAAAAAGTGCTATACTTAATCGAATGAGTTTATCCCATTGTTTAATCGACGTACCGTTTGTAGCGACATATAAATTGTAACCCTTTTGACGCAGATTAAGAAGAGTGCTTGGAACCTGAGGATAGGGGGCGATTGTTGTCTTGGTATCGTGATAAGCAGCGATAGCAGCAGAAACGAATTTAGCACTTTTTTTGATTTTTAGGGATTTGCACAAATCATCAAAATGATGAGTGTAATTTGAACCCTTTTTTTGGATTATTTTTGAAAGAGAATGCTCGAGATCGGAATAGGTTGCATCTAAACCCATGCCAATCATTGCATTAATTGCGTTTTTTCTGGCCAAGGAACTAAAATCAGTAGTCGGAAAGAGGGTATCATCGATATCGAAGAAGATATTTTTTATCATGAAAAAATAGAAAGAAAGAAATTAATAAACTCTATTGATTGGACTCGACAAAGATAGTTGGAGTGTATCCTGTGCCAGTCTGTCTTGGAGAACGTGGTCTTCGTGCTCCTGCATCAGAAGGTACTGGGGCAGGAACTGCCGCCACTGGAACAACTACAGGAGCTGGAACCACTACCGGAGGCGCAACAACTGCAGGAACTGTGGTATCAGCAGGAACTGAAGAATCTACTTGTACCGATGCATCTGCGCTTGGCAAAGGTGCACCTATTGGAGCGCCCAAGGGAACAGATCTACGCGGAGCAGATTCAACAACTGCCGGAGTTGGATGTGTTTGCGGAGTTCTTGTAGATTTCCACCAAATACCGAAAACACCACCGCCAAGTATTCCAACAACCACAGCAGCTACCCAGGCTTTAAAGGTTCTTGGTCTGGATGGCAACGCGGATGGATCAACCTCGACAGTGCTTTCTGGATCGACTATAGGGTCGGCGGGAGCTGATGGTGAGAAATCAGCCCTCAAAGTAGTCCCGTCTCGTGGGCTAGGTCTTTGGGCAACCGGTTCCGAACCAGTATTAGATGTGCCACGAACAGCTCTCGAGGGAGCACCTACAGCAAAGACCTCATCATCCCAAGGACCAGCCTTAGGGGATGCACGAGTTGTGGGTGGACTAACCGGAGCGTGCGGACCGCTCACGGATGCAGGACCCGGAAGAACACCACCTGGACCGCGTCTAGTTGCAGTATCTGATGCAACAGGAATCGGAGCAGGAGCCCTTGCTGGAGGCTCAGAACCAAAGGCACCACCCATCATCAGCGTACCACTTGGTGATGGAGGTTCACGAAGCACTGGAACAGCTGCCTCATTTGAATTGAAAAGATTTAACCTTAGAAGTCTTCCAGGACCCACTAAAACCTGACCAGATAGTTTATCAGTAACGTTAAACATATCCGAACGTCCGGTAATATAGTTCAAATGGAAGGGAGTTGAATCATGCCCATAAGTAACTACGTCAGAATCAGTGGCTATCACAACCCGAGCACCAGTAGAATCAGAAAGCACATAGGGAACATTTGGAGCAATATCAGCCATGGATTTAGTTGCATTGACTACTTGCGCACCCCTAAGAAATTCGATATTTGAACCCTCATCTGAGTTAGTAACTCGAACCACATCAGAACCAACTTTGGCATATTTAGTTTCGCCAATTTCGACCTTCAAAAAAGCATCGACCCTGCCTCCAGAGAAAACAACAAACTCATTAGAACCATACCTAACCAGATTGAGACTAGCAGAAAGAGCAACTACAGTATTGGTATCTTCTAATTTGCATTCATAAACAGAAGGACAACCTGATTTCTCTGCTACTTCTTCCAAATTTAGAAGACGAACTGAAACCTTATCAGGAAGACGTCGTGAAACCTCAACTGCATAATCGTTACCCATCAAAGATAGTTTTGCATATCGAACTTCTTGGAAGTCAATGGATACCAACTGGTCAGGAGAGCCTAAAGCACAGACCTGAACTTCATGGGCATTTGAGAAATAAACGTTCAAAGCAGGACCAAAATTCCTAGATTCACCAACAACCAAATCAGATTTGTTTGGCCGCTCAACTAGACAGTATGAACCCTGCGAATCAACATATTCAGAAGTATAGACAACCCCTCTTAAAAGAGCCAAACCAGCTACATCATATTGAACAGAACCGCCGGGAGTGTCTGAAACATCAAAGTGATGGTCGCCACTACCAGTATAGACCAAATCAACATATCCCGAAGGAGATGCTGCCCTACCATCGCGTACAGGAGTTACCGTAGATGCAGTAGGTAAAGCAGGAGGAAGTTCATTTTCTGTCCAGACCGAATAATAACGAGTACCGGAGTTTTCCCATCCCAAAACATACGCATCAACACCTGCAGCCATGGCCGGAGGAACATAGGAAGCAAGTTTAGCTTCAAATACGGCCGGATGATCAGGAACAGAAGCAAGGAAATCCCCGTCTAATTCAGTTATAGTCACATCAGACCCAGAAGTATCAACATAGATACCCAAAGGCAATCGAACTCCATTTGTATATATGTTAGAGTCAGGAACAATTTCGGCCGGACCGTATCGATGAACAGTTCGAGTAACATCGACACTAAGTTCACCATTCTTAACAGTAAGCGTGGCATCAAAACCAGTATTACCATGACGAACAAGAATAGACGCTGAATCATTATTAGAGTTAACATCAAGTTCGGTTCTTGGAATTAGATCATCTAGATTCTTCAGGTAAAAAGGTACATAATTATTGGCAGAATCACGAAGTTCTACAGATCCGACTCCAGATGAAGTGACATTAGAACAAACAAGCTTCAAATCACCCGGCAAAGTACAGTATTCTTTTACTTCCAAGGATTTGCGAGTTGTTTCTGGACCAGCTGCACGAGCAGCAGCAGCTAGAGGCGGAGGCAATGCCACATTACCACCAGTAACATGCGCTGGAACTTCAGAAGCAATTCTTGCACCTATTAATTTTTTTGCCATAGTTAAGCACCCTCTTTAGGAACTATAGATATAAGTGTCTCGTATGCATCACGAATACTAGCAGCCAGATCAGCCATTGCATCAGGCTTAAGAACATGGGGAATCTGAACATGTTCAACTGGAAGAAGTTCATCTGTCTTCCTTGGATTAGGAACATTATCAGATGGAACGAACAAAGCATCCCCATAAGATCCCACAACCAAAGCTGCAATTCTCATCATAGATGCAGAATTACCATAGGTCAAACTTCTTGCAGCTGCCAGTCCGGAATCTGGATGATTAGATAAAAAGTCTTGGAACTGATCTCCATGAGAACGACCTCTACCATCATCAAGTGCGATTTCTACCAGTTGGCGATGTAACTCTAAATCAGAAAGATGTGGATACTCATGAACCATTTGAGGAGTTACAAACCTAGCTGCAATGGCCATAACATGTGCAACGGTTGTGGTTGAAAGCTGATCATAAAGAGTCTGCAGATCGCCAACTGATCCGGAAGTAATTGCAGCCGCGGCACTATCATATGCAGCAGGAGCAACAGCAGTTGAGACGTATCGATGAACATCAACAGCAAATGCAGGATCAAGGATAATTGAAACCGCTCTATCTAGATTCATATAAGAAGCAACAGCACATAAATTAACATGATATTGCAACTGGTCAGAATAATTTGGATCTGCCGGATTCATACCAAGAAACACAGGAACGTGTGGATCGAGAGCTTGGGCCAAAGCCAATTTTCTTTCAGAAGCAGCAACCTGAGCCTTAAGATCTGCGACTTGGGTTACTAGAGCATCGTGTTTATCGACACGAGCAACTACTTCTCGAACAGCCTTTGCTACAACAGCCAAACGACTTTTTGAAGCTCCATCACGAGCAACAGCTTCAGTTCTCGTAAGTGCGGTACTAAGAGTATCGACACGAGCTGCTATATCGGAAACACGAGAAACTGCCTGAGTTACGGCAACAGGAACTTTAGGAACTACGACGTCATTTACAAACTCGCCAAATACAGATCTTGCTGTTATTGCTTCTTCAGTTCGCTCCTCAGCTGGTGCTCGCATAGCAGCGACTCCGGTTCTTGCAATGGCAAATAGAGCAGCGCCCAAAGTACTACGAACACTTCGTTCATCCTCAGAAAGATCAGTAGCACCAACCAAACGAGTAGCTGCAGAAACAGTGAGAGAAATTACACTAGAGGCAAGAACACCTCTCATGCTTGGAACAGATTTATCATCTGCATCAATAGAATCTGAACCACGAACATCTCCTGCAGCTCGAGCAAATGTCTTTACTAATTTTAGAGCATCGTTGAACTTACCTATTTCCTTCGGATTCGTAATAACCGGTTTTGTTGTAGTAGCACTCATATTTCATCCCCCCTATACAGATTTTATTTTATCAAGATCAGTTTCAGTTAATGCCTCTGAATTGACAAAGATTGCTTCACCAAAGGCAACAAAAACAGTCCTAAACGCAGTTGCAAATGCAGCAGGATCGGATTTAGAACCCTCCAGACCAGTCATACGCGTAGCAACCTGGGCAGCATCAATATCCCCGTGAGAAGTTGCAACTTGACCAAATGCCCTCAATTTGCCAAATAATCCATCGACCGGACTACCACCATTGGTTGGTTTTTGGAGTTCGGTAATCAGTGCAGCAGGAATTTCTGTTCTTCCACCTGAACTGGAATTGGATAAGATCTTAGCCAATCGAGCAGAAGTAAAGAACCCATCAACTGCAGTTGCTAATGCAGTTACCGGAGTCATATCGACAACTGGAGCCGGAGCGGCTTTTACAGAAGGATCTGAAACCAACTGATCTCCAGTAACTTCAACTTTGAAACGTGGTTTGTTTGATTCAGAAGTTCCCAGATAAGTGACTTTTACGGTTCGTTTTGTGTAACCACCAGTTTCGAAAGTGTGAGACTCACCAACTACAAGCGAGTTCTGGGTTTTACCAACTCGCTCGGTTCGCGCAGTTGGATCAAAAGAACTGCCATTTGTCTTGGCATAAGTATAACCTAATGCAGTAAGTACACCGGCAGGATCAAAATCCTTGGATTTTACTTCCAAAGACAAATCAGCACGTCCAGGAATGGCCAAACGAACCCAGTCAGATCTGGAAGCAGAAGCAACATCGAAGACCATTTCGCAAGTAGATGGTTCGGTCGTTATTACAGGACCAGATGGCGCTTTAACAGCGGCCGGAGCAACAGCTGACTTAGCAGGTTCGGGTGCTCTTGCAGCTTCGGCTCTTGCTTCAACCCGAGCAGGAGCAACTGGAGGTGCTGCTAATTCAGATGGAGCTGGAGTTCGTACCGCTGCAACTCGTGCTTCGAATTCTTGGATTCGACGCTGTAAGTCAGCTTCGGCCTCACTAAGAGCTCGCTCTCGCTTATCCAATGCGCCCAATCTTTGGTTAGCAGCTTCTAATCGAGCTTCAGCTTCAGAAGCAGCAGTTAGAGCAGCAGATTTTCTTGCATCAGCCGAATTAGCAGCTTCAACTGCAGCAGTCTTTCTTCCTTCCTGTTCATCGGCTTCAGCTTGAGCAGCACTTCGTCTTAACTCTGCAGCAGAAGCAAGACCACTCATTTGAGTCAAACTCTCATTCGCTTCATCAATTTTAGCAGTAACAGCAGACAAAGCAGATCGTTTTTCACCAAGTGCAAGCCCGAGAGCAGCATCTGATGTTCGACCTTCAAGTAACGTTCTTTCTAAATTTTCGACTTCAGCCTTAAGAGCATCACGTTTGCCTTCCAAACTAGCAACCTCAGAAGTAAGAGCAGTTGAAGGTCTTAATGGAGCACGTGGAGGTTTTGGTTTTTGAGGTATCTCAACTGGAGCAAGCATCTGAGAAACATCCAATGGCATGTCAATAGATGTAACTTCAATTGCCATCACCGCAGATACAACTGCATCAGAACGTACTGATTCTGAACTTGGCAAAGGAGCCGCAGATGGAAGAGAAGCCAAAAACTCAACAGGAGAAACTACATCTGGATAATTGCCAGCAGGTAATGGTATTTCTGATCCGGTAAGTGGATTGTTGAGCAAGTCAGAAACATCCTTAATTGAAGAGGTGGCACCATCTAAAGCAGCTACAGCAGCAGCAGATGCAGCGAGTTGAGCCTCTAATCTTCTACGAACAGTATCAGTTTTTTTTATGGCAGCAGCAACTTCGCCAACAAGTCTTTTCTTTAACTCACTAACCTCGCCATCGAGTTCTAATCTTCGAGCATCAAGAGCATCACGATCTTTTTCATAAGCAGCAGAAACAGTTTCTCTTTCTCTTGCAAGTGAAGATTCAGCAGCGATCAAAGCATGAAGAGTCGCAGTGGCAGAAGTAAAAATTTCAGAACCTAAATCAGAGAGAGCCGTGCCGGAAATAGACTGAGGTTGGGAACTTCCCTCAACATTCAGTACAAAAGTAGCATCGATAGCAGCAGCAACAAGGCCGGGAAGTCTATCTGCATTGAATAGATCAGTGTCTACCTCCACAGGACCTGATGAAACAGAACGTATTGGAGTTGTGGGTTTTGGAACGCCTTCGGGAAGTTGTTCTCTAACGGCCAAAACGGAATTGATTGCGGGGCTTAGTCTAGCTGCCAATTCAGCAGCTGCAGCCATGGCACCAAGACGAACACCATCTTCCAAAAGACCAGTTAAATGTTCATTTAGCTTTGCGCCTGAACCCCTAGGAACATATTTAACAGCAGACGACGGACCTTTCAAAACCATAGACGTATTTTTTTCTGACACTCATCCCACCTCAATACTTAGCGAACCACGACGTTTATCGGGGCTCGCAACATAAACATTATTGTTATTATCAGTATAAATATGTGTAATCCTCTATTTAAACCTTTCTAACACCTTAGAAGTGCCTAAATTCGAAGTTAAGACGCCCACCAGTTCCAAACTCCATACTCAATTGAACATGCTTGTTTGCTACATCAGGGCATACGCCCGAAGCATATAGTGCATTATCACTCGCACGGACAAATGTATTGACCGAAGGGTTAAAGGAACCCATACCCAGATGGTTGGAATATACAAATACACCACCTTCAGAACCGGTCATACCATACAAGCTAAGTTTAGTTGCAACATCCGATTCGTTAACTCCGACTCTACCCGCACCGCAGGTTAGAGTCTGAAGAACACCACCCTGAATAAAGGAAACCGCAATGCTTACAGTCACTGGATCAGAACGCCAGAGTTTAGCGTTGAGCTCGTTAAGCTGTCGGTCTGCAAGACCAACTATACCAATGACATCGTTCATTGATCCCACCCAGCCCAATGTTGCAGCCATTTCAAATGAAGATTTTATCATTCCTACAGTCTGTGCACAGAAAACACTATCGGGTTGTCCAGATGATGCGTGCACCACTAAGTCCAGATTGATAACAGGAAGGGCATCAATAGTCAACGAAAGACGCGAACGATCTTTGAAGGGTGAATTATCAAAGTCGGCAGAAGAATTTCTTGGAGTGGTGGAGAATCCAACTCGCTCGACTGGGACATAGCCCATAAATTCCAAAAGACAAATGAGTTCGAGCTCAGATGCTGCTGCACCAGCAACAGAAACATTATTCTCATATCTGACTTTGGTAAGGGCAGCAGTAACACTGGAAGAATTTGCTTTAATTAACTCGAACCCAGCATCGACCGGGTTAAGAGAAGGTGCATAATTTGCAATACCAGTCAAAAACACATCCTGATAGCCAGTCTTATACGAAGCAAATTCAGAGCTCTTTAAGAAGGCAAGCTTCTCTGCGAGACTTGGTTCATCAAGCGCACATAAGGAATACAGTCTTTCTTTTGCCAAGCGGGCTCGCTCATATCGGGTAGCCGCAGGAACACTCGCATCACCACTACGGATTCGCTTTGCTGATACAAGACTAAGAAGAAATTCACGCTTTGCCGGAGGCATATCTAGGAATTCCTGAATTTGAGCCGCTGAAACATCCGAAGAAGCTCCCGAAGCAGATTCACCTTTGTTTGTAGCCAGAACAACTGCAATCAAATCCTTTTCAGATACAGACATTTCAGCAATCATTCGCTCTGGAGTCTTTCTTCGAACTATTGCAAGGGCAAGCTCGGATAAAGTAGAATCGAATCGCTCGGTAGGCACACTAGCTGCAACGTTTGCAAGAACATACATCGCATCCATAGTAGAACTATAATATGGACCAGTTAGACTAGGTCTCCCACGTACATAGCCATCTTTTAAGGCGGCAACATAGCGTCTTGAGAGGGTTTGTGCACGATTAACCTCACGAGACTCGGACATCGGAGCAAAAACATAGGCCACTGCAGAGGAAGGAGGGAATGATCCATCAGTTACGCCAGCAAGACGGGCAACAATATTCATAATAGATCGGGCACTATCGGCACGAACTGGAAGATGAACCGCAGCTGAGCTAGTAAGGACTTTTCCACCAGCATAGGGAGCTTCCAGATCGCCTAAAAGTGAATCGAACGAGGAAACTGCAGCATCCAGTCTAGTTCTATAGGCAAGGCGTTTAGTTTTAGCAGCAACCCCAAGCAGAGGTTTGTTAAAGACGCCCGCAAGATCAGGATTCTTAACGATCGCTTCATTATTCATTGCAATAGCCAGTGCGTATCGCGGATTCTGGGCATAGTCAAGTCCGAAAGCAGAAACATCATAAGCATGCAATTTATCGAAACCAGCATTGATGCGAACACTGGCAGAAAGCAGTGCTGAAATATCGGAATTAAATTCTGCATCGGCAAGAGAATGCTCAGTGGGCCCAACAATACCAGTTGCCCAGCCCTCATAAACAGCTGAAGGAGTCATTGTTCCGATTGTTCCCGCGTGTCGATACCATTTATCTTCATAACGATAAGCAACAAAAGAGTAAACTTTTGCGGATTTAGAATCGGTTTTGGGTTTTACTACCCGAACCGGAACAACTGGAACCTTAGTTCCGTTTGGAAGAATCATAACCAAAGGTTTTCCTATTGAAACAGTTTTACCGTTGACAGAGAGGTCATTATTAGAATCAAAGGTAAAGCAGTCTGCATTTTGGGTTGCTAAAGTTGCAAGTTTTGCCTCTTCACCAGACCTCCAGCCGCCATCTGCAGGAGTTTCTCCAAAGTCAGCATGCATAAGAATTGAGAATCTCTGAGCTACCCCTGCACGCGCCTGTTTATAGGTCGCATCAAGAGCAGAGCGAACTGCACCCGTATTTGGAGTCTGGGATTCTAGCATCTTAAATGCAACTAAATAATCTGCACCAGTTGCCTTGGCCATGAATTCAGCAGCAAGACCAAAATTAGTCTGCCTGAAAACGGAATTTCTCAATTTCAAATCAAAGCTGGATGGGGTAGTACGAGCAATTGGATTGTAATCATGAATAATGGCACATAGTTGAGTGTAGGCAGGAGAGTTTGGAATTGCTTCTGCTGCTGCATCTGCCGAAAGGCGATCTACCCGATTTACAGCCAGTGCAGCTTCTTCGTATGCTTCAACGGCCGCAACGAACCGGTCGACAAATGGCTTGGATTCAGGCGCAGTAAAATGAGTCCTTACGAAATCAATAACATCAAGAGAATCCTCATTCGCCGCACCATTAAGAAGGAAGTTAGATCTAAAGTGTTGCGACTCGACAATTGGAACTGTTGCAGCAGCAAGCTCTTTGGCTTTTTGAGTAAGAGCGGCTTTGAGTTTTGCCTGATCTGGAGATAACCGAGTTATATTAGTACGAATATCAGAACGGGCACTGGCATAACCATCAGCGACCGGGGTTGTTCCATCATTAACTAAAATAGAAATAACACATTCTAATTTTTCAGAAAGCGATCCCGAACTGGGATATCTTCGGTGAAGTACATTATTCGCAACGTTGTCAGTAGCGTTTGAGGTAAACCGATGTTGACCTCGCATATGAGCATCAAGAGAAGCAACTACTGCGGAAGCAAAAACAGCCAGATCGAAATTAACAGCACGACCACTAGTACTTTCAGCAACTACATACCCGGGTTCAGAAAGAAGCGATCCATCGGAAGCTCGCTTTGTGAGTTTGAAACCAAGGAAATTTCTCGCGGCAGAAGTTGTCATTTGCTCTGGAGTAATAGGGGTTGCAGCTACTGGTTTATGAGCAGGACGGGCAACTGGAGCTGGAGCGGGTGCTACGGGAGCTGGAGAAACCGGAGCTGGCGCGGGAGAAACGAATCCAGTCGGAGGATGCAAAACATCAACACCAGGTGGGGCAGGAGACGGAGATCTAGGAGCAGCAGGCAGAGTAGGTTGCTCGAAATCGATGACTTCGGGAGGAGATGCAGGCGCAAACGAACCAGACCCGGAAGGAACGACAATAGAACCAGAATTAGAAGCGGAAACTGGATGTAATGAACCTGTAGTAGCTGCATCATCAACTAAAGTATCGGGCTCAGCTGCAGGTTCCGAACCAGGTCTTCGTCTTCGCACATCAGTAGCTTCATCATCCCGAACAACGCGGACTGGAAGTCCTTCTCCGGGAATTACCGGAGCACCAGGAACTCGATCCACACGAAGAAGAGAAACGCCTGGGCTGGCAGGTTCATCTAGAACCGGAGGTTGCTCAGCTGAAAACGGAGGAGTAAATGGAATTGGAGGACGAACGACATAAGGATCAGATGGAGTTGCCGCACGATTTGGTTGTGAAAACCCGACAAGACCCATGACAAGCCCAAGTCCGGAATTGGGACTTATAGGCCCAGCTGGAGATAATGAAGATGCTGGAGGAACTAAAGAAGCACGAGCAGCATCATCAACCGCAGTAACATCATCAGGACCCAGATCAACAGGAAGAGGCGGCGGTCCTCGAGTTTCTTGAGGAGTAGGGGAAACGGGAACTGGCGCAGTAGAGGGAGGGTTTGCTTCATGCAGAGAAGCTGCCTTTGCAGAGCGAATCTGACGAACAAAAGAATCAGTTGCAGCTCTAAATGGATTGAGTGGATGACCATACCTTACATCACGACTATTTCTATATCTAACCATAAATATCACCGATTGGACCTCTCAGAAATTTTCCGAATTTGTCTTTGTATCTGATCGGAAATTGATGAGGGATTAGCAGAATCATACATTGAGCGGATGTCACAAACTGGAAGTAAAAGTTCTGGAGGAAGTAAAAGTAAATCTCCTTTATAGTAGGAAGAAAGATAATAGAGCGTCCGGAACAACACGCGGTCAGTTCCAGAGGGAAGAGAGGTTTCTAAATCAGATGGAGCTGGAATTGAACCAAAAATATCCCAAAGAGAAACAGTTGTACCTCCAGGCGCTAACCCGCTTAGGTAGGCAAGTGAAACTGTAGCCCGGAAAAGAGCAGTATGTAAATCAGATCCGGTTTTACCACGAATAAGGGGCATATATGGTTCATAAATCTGTGGATATGCATCAGCAGAAGTCGCATAGCTGAAAAGATCTCGGGCGATAACAGACGCAACAGCGCAGAAGGGACCGTTGAAGCGACCGTTGGGGTAAAACTCCTGGACTATAAAAGCCTCGAAGGATAGATCAGAAGAACTAGTAGCAAGGTACCCATAGTTTCCTTTAGATTTGGAAGTACCAATCTGGAGTGAATTAGAAACAGTCAAAGGCAACTCGAATTCCCTAATTGGAGCAGGGGCAGTAACTTCGCCCCGTGAGAGGGCAGTTGCAGTAGAATATGCGTTTCTAAGGATATCAATTCGACGAAGATTACAGGACATGTCGCGCGTGTCTGCTGCACCTCTCTCGCCAACTACATAGCGCAAATGCTCATCATCTGAGCCAAGCGGATCGATAACTAAAATTCCACCCACTGAATTGGTATAGAGTGTCGCCAGCCCGCCATCAACGCAAATTACCCGGCCGCGAGTGCGATCGGTTCGGCCTTCATGAACATCAAGAATCTTTCGCGCTCTTCTAT
The DNA here is from genome assembly GCA_016212525.1 of Microcaldota archaeon. GTDB lineage: Archaea > Micrarchaeota > Micrarchaeia > Anstonellales > Bilamarchaeaceae > Bilamarchaeum. The sequence goes on from JACRGD010000007.1 coordinate 76,833, forward strand.
GGCCAACATAAAAAGTATATGAACCCATTTGGGTGAGCCACGATGAAAGAGCAGAATCAAGAGACCATGCAGCAGGAAGTTTTCCCGGTAGTTGAACGGGTTCACTGTGATACATCATCGAATAGTCCCTCTTAGTTACAGCCAGAGCATGAGAACGGGTTTTAGAAGACACATCTATATCAGCCCAGGAACAGAAAAGTGCAGTTGTACCTTTAGAATCGCCAAGCAAGTTTGCAAAATAATCATCTAATGCATCAATAGAATCGACAGAAAGTACCGGCCCTCCGTGGATAAAGAGAGCGTCATCGATCCGTATTGCTGCCTTGGTAGAGCGAACAAAATCCAATGTTCCATCCCTCTCCATTTCCTCGCATGCAAATCTCCAGAGGTCCATCTCGCCATGATCAACAAGGTATGAAAAAGAGGATCGCTCACGAAGGAGAAAGTTTGCTAGCGAACGAGGATCATAACCGATCAAAGCGCGGGTTCGATCACATGCCGCTTTATCTTCATCATAGGCATCTTTGAATTTTTTCTCATACGAGCGAAGAATTGAATCCAGCGTATTGGAATCGAAAAGCTTTCCGATACCAGAATCGTTTATAGCTTTATCAGCAGGACCAAATAATTTGAATTCCTTCCAGGCGGAATTGAGATGACTTAGATCCAAAACAACGCGAAGTAGATATGAAAAATCATCAGCATTTGCAAAGATTTCGCGGACCTTATCAAGTGGAGTTGTCCTAAGGAGTTCGACTAAGCGCAGGAACATTGCCTCGTGATTTCCCCGAAGAGTATGAATGCGAATTTTGCCATCGGTTTCATCAGCCTGACATTGGAGATCCTGTACAAAGTCTAATACGTCCATGCCTTCTGTCCCGCGATCAACATAATCGCCCGCAAAGACGATTTGGGTTCCTTTGGGCAGATCAGTATTCAAAGAATATCGCTCGAAATAGGGGGCAGTGGGGTCAGATCCCAGATTGGCCACGATGACACCGGCTTCCATAAGTTCGCGAACTAACTCTTTTGCGTCTCCCTGGACATCTCCTATGACATAAATACGGGAGGCGTTGGAAACTCGATCAATAGTTTGACCCGATCGGTAAGTAGGTTCTATTTTATTTAGATGATCAGCATAGGGATTGATTTTAGAATTTGTAATTTTGGGCTTCGCGTCTTTTCTGGTTCTCCAATAAGCCCTATAAGCACAGATTGCAGGAGTGTCAGCAATACCAGCACCGGAAATGTTAAGACTTCGATAAAGCCGACCATAAGGACTAGTATGCTTCAACAATCTTCCACCCATCCCCCATTCTGTTTATATTAATAGTAAGTTATGGAAAGTGTTTATTAAGGGATGTGCTCGACCACGATAGCGCAGGAAACGATTAAATACATAGTCTCAGACGATGGGAAGCTCAAAAGACGGAAAATTTAGGTGAATAAAAATATTTGTTACTTTTTAGTGCCAAAATAGATTCAATTTGGATTAAAAAAGGGACAAATTATTCCAAAAGAAGAGTTTTTATCTGATAATCACCAATTAAGATAGTTTCAAACTGATTAAATTCGCTCAATTGAATTTTTGTCTTTGAATTTCCTCCAATTTCAATCACAATTTTCTCTCCATTAATATTGACTATATAGTCGGGAGATTTTTTAGCTCCCTTTAGAGTATTAACCACTCCACCTATCGATTCTAAACCAAATAAAACTGATTCTTCCCGTATGCTTCCGATATCAAAAGGAACGTGCAATTGCCTGCATATGGCAACCCTCAAATTAGGATGAGTAAATAATATTTTAGGTTCTGCACGGATAAGTTTTGCCCCCCTGGCATATGGAAGAATTAACCGGATCACTTTCATTTCTTCCAAAACTTTCACAATTTCTGCCACAGATGTTTTTGAAATACGCAGATTATTTGATAAAGAGGAAAGACTTAGTTCACCTGGCGGCGAAGTTGCAAGTCGTATTAAGAGCGATTCCATGGCATGAGTTTTTTCTAACGATAATTTTGTTATGGAAACACTATCTTCCCTTACAGATTTACGAATTGTATTGAAAATAGAATTGAGTGCATCGTCTTTATTATAATTTAAAGAAACAGGAAACCCACCGATTTCAACATACTCTTTATAGGCACGTTCAACATCATCGTTTTTTGCAACAAACTCAAGTGATTTGTCCCGATCGATCCAAAGATTTTTGGCCTCTTGCTCTTTTGCGTATTTAATATACAAAAATTCTCTTAGAGTCATAGGCAGGATAGTGTATTCTTTTTCCCGTCGCTCGGGTATCAAAGCCAGAGGTGCACTTCCAGAACAGATCAGTGCAATTTTGGGAAATTCATCATAGAGGGATTTTAGATCATTACGCCAGTTTGGGTGAGTATGTACTTCATCTATAAATAGAATCTCATAACCACGAGAGATTAGTTCCTTGGATGTTTTATATATTCCATCTTCAGTAACCAATGGGGAATCAGCACTAAAATAAAATGCTTTCTGAGAGACTTTATTAAGAAGTTGTAGCATTATTGTTGTTTTTCCAACGCCCCTCAAACCCCTAAGAAGCTTTATCCTAGGTTCACTTACGAGTTCGCTAATTATGTTACCTACTATTGGTCGTGATCGTAATTGTTTAACTGATTCCAGGAGCCTAATTTGGGTCTTTTCAAGTTCTTCAATGTCCATATGCTCTTATTACATCCAAATGTTTATATTTGTTACTTTTTAGTGCCAAAATAGATTCAATTTGGATTAAAAAAGGGACAAATATTAGTTTCGTACATCAACCAATCAGATTCACAAGAGAAACAATGCAGATGAGAATGAACAATCGAATACACAACGGGGGGAGTAAAAACCATTTAAAGACAAACGGGAAAACAACATAGAGGGAGAACAAAATGGCCAACGAAGTCGAAAGAATAGTCAAGGAAACAGTAGAAAAAGGCGGCATATTCGCCATGATGTATTTTGATATTCATGCAAAAACCAAGGAAGCAGTGGAACAGCTGGGATCTGGCTTTGTGAACACTCTCATAAAAAGACCAGGAGTGGTTTTGGCAATGGGGGAAATAGACGATCCAATAGAGGGCGAAAGCGGGCAGAACTGGTCGAGCTCAGTCGCAGTAAAAATCCTTACAGCGGATTTCATAGTTTTAAGCTCGATTACACTTGACCACAGTCCATACGAAGTAGACATACTTAGACCGGCTGAACTAAAAATGCCAATCGGGCGGGTTCATGAACTGCTGGCGCTTATGTCCGCAACTACAGGCGAATATAAAAGATACATAATAACCAAAGTTGCCAAAAAAGAGGATATCGCGCAGATGCAGGAGGACTTAAAAAGAAGAGCAGAGATGGGAAAGAAGATACTCGAGAAAAAGAACGAGGGTAAGTAAGTTGGGGTATAACGATGGAAAGAAATTACATCAAAAGCGGGATACCGGGTCTTGATTCGATTCTTGGTGGCGGAGTAATAGAAAATTCAATCGTAACAGTCAGCGGACCAACGGGCTCGGGAAAGAGCACACTTGGAATGCAGTTTATTTACAAGGGAGCCATGGAAGAAAATGAACCCGGGCTTTACATTTCCATCGAAGAGACACGAGGAGATTTTCTTTTCCATATGAGCGGTTATAAATGGGACCTAGGAAAACTCGAAAAAGAACGAAAACTCATATTTCTCGACTACCCGGTTCATGAAGTAGATCAGATACTTAGCCAGAACAGCGCAGTTCAGGGAATTATAAGCAGCACAGGAGCAAAGCGAGTGGTAATCGACTCGATAATGCCGGTCGCACTATATTTTGCAAACGATGATGACCGAAAGCGCGGATTCGTAAAATTCATAGAAAACCTGCGCAGATGGAACGTTACAACATTACTACTAACACAAGATGCCGAAGACAACAAACAGAGAAGCAGCCACGGCATCGAAACATTCACGGACGGCTGGATAAACTTCTTCTATAAGTTCGATGAAAAAACAATGGAAAGAACCAAATACATTGAAGTAGTGAAAATGAAAGGATCAGTTCATTCCACCAAAGCGCACATGGTAAAAATAGATGAAAATGGAATTTCGATAGGAGAGACACGTACCAACACAACTCCGGCGGCCGTCCCAGCTCCAAGTAGTCCAACAAAACAGAAACCGGAAAAAGAAGAAAAACCAGCAGTCAAAAAGCTGATTTTAGGTCCAGCTGCACTAAAGAAAGAAAAGGCAGAAGCCAAAGAAAGCGAACAAAAAGAAAACATTGCAGCACTAAAAAAGAAGCTTATGGCAGTTAGAACAAAATTGCTAAGCAAAAAATAGAATCAGACAGATTAAAATGAAGCTAAAGCAGAATTAAGAGTGCACCCACAAGTACAACAAGTGCAGCAAGAAGCTTTTCTTTCATTTTCTGCCGCTCTTTCAAAAAGATGATTCCGCCTAGAACAGCAACAAGCCCATTAAGCTCATAAATAGGAATTACAGTACTAGTATCTATAGATAGAAAAGCAGTAAGCAAAAAGTAGTATGAACTGCATCCAAGAATAACAGTGCCAAAAAGAGGAAGAGGTTTATTTTTCACTAATGCAATAACACTGACACGCTTATTTTTTACAAAAGGAAATAGAATCATTGCAGGAATAAAATAGACCAGGAAAGAAAACGTAGCTGGAGTAAAGAAATTGAGGGCCAGTTTGTCGATCATAAAAGAAAATGAAGCGATAAGTGCCGTCAATATTGCCAAAACGATACCTTTTTTATTTGAAAGGGAAAAATTCGCACCGCCAGAAGTTAGAAAAACCAACCCTAAAAAGATCAGAAGAGTTCCCGCAATCTTTTGAGCAGTCAATGTTTCTTTTAACACAAATATCGAAAGAATCAGAGTAAAGACCAAAACCAATCTTCTAATAGGAGTACTTATGGATAGTTCCAAATTGGCATGAGTTTCAAAGATAAGATAGGTAAATAAGGCATAGCATAGGGAAGCCAGGCCAACAAGGATATAGGCGAAAGGATCAGAGGGGGATTTATATTGAACTAGAAAAAAGGGGAGAAAAACTAATGCTGAGAGAACCTGCCAGGTAAATGCATATGTGAGACTATCATTGCTATCTTCCTGGGTCAGAATGTATCGGTGTAAGGTGTTTTCAGCTCCAGATGCCACTGCAGATAAAGCAGCATAAATATTGGGGAGCATGAAGAAATTACATAACATACAGATTAAAAGCAGTGAGAAGCGGGCACGTCGGACTAACAAAAAAGTAAGTAGATCAACAAACCAGAAAAATAATGCGGCAAAACAGATACGTTTTTCTTCTGGTTAGCTATTAGTCACTGAAATCTGAAATGACTCCAAAAATCTTTTTTTGATATTTCTCTGGAACGTTTTCCAGGTCTTTGCCAAAAACCATAATACGCTTTTTCAGTTTAAGAGCAGACTCAAAAAGATCAGGAGAATAGTCCGCCAGAATAAGATCGAAAAAATCACCAGATACTTTGAGATCGGCTGGGTTAGAGATCATCAAAACCAAAAGCTTTTTCTCCTCAAGTGCAGAGAAATCCAGAGAAAATGGAGACCGGATAACGACACGGCACTTGAACGAGAGGAGTTTATGAATAAGAGGTAGATTTTGAGCACATTCGACCTGAACATTTACAAAATAAGTCAGTTTGTCATAGATATCCATATTGGTAGAAAGACCCATTAGAGCATCCCGATCGATAATGTGAATCAACTTTGCGCCATCATCGAAAAATCTGCGGGCCACAAAAACAGGGTTGCCAATAACACGACCATCCGTAGAGAAGGCCTGTTTGTCTTTTATTACAAGGATAGGAACTTCCAACAAAACATCACATCAATTTCGAGTTTGACACCGGTTCTTTGGCAACGAATGCACGAAGGGCATTTATCGCAGTTTCAATCGAAACCAGTTCTTCTTTGCCAGAAGTCAGATTCTTAAGAGTCAGCATTTTTTGAGAGACTTCTTTTTCGCCAAGGATCACAAGATAAGGTATCGATAGGGCGTTTGTATAGTCAAATTGTTTTCTGAAACTGCGTTCATTAAGATCGGACTCGGCACAGATGCCAGCAGACCTAAACTGGGCACACACTGAAGTTGCATATCCATAAAGTTCGGGTTTAAGAGATGCTACAAATACAACCGTTTCGGATTTTTTCTTTGTTGGATTCTGCTCTCCAAGCAGAGTGATTAACCGCTCGACTCCAACTGAAATCCCAACAGCCGCAGCGCTCTGGCCATAGACACCTAGAAGTTCGTCGTATCGTCCTCCGGCCAAAACAGTACCCATACCGGAACTTAATTTCACTTCATAAATTGGACCAGTGTAGTAACCAAGACCCCGAACAAGCGAGAAATCGATTTCTACAAATGGGCATGACTCAACGATCGTTCGGAGTTCATCTGCACCTTCTTTGCTAAGGTCAGTCGCAAGAGCTAATTTTTCCTGGTTTGAGCCGCTAAAAGTCATAAACTCCATGAGTTTAGAAGAACGATTGGGAATCTCTTGCTCCAGAAGTTTTTGAACTTCAGCCTGACCAATTTTATCGAGCTTATCGAGTATTCTAAAGACCCGGTCCTTCTCAAAGGGAGTGAGATTTAACTGGTTAGAAATTGCATCGAGGATTTTGCGGTTGTTTAGAAGCACGCGCGGAGAATCAAAGCCAAACGCAGCACAGACCGATTTTGCTAGTGTCAGCAGTTCAATTTCACATCGCATGGAACTGCTGCCGACGATATCTACATCGGCCTGATAGAATTCGCGAAAGCGTCCGCGCTGAGGCTCTTCTTTTCGCCAGACACGATCGATTGCATAGCGCTTGAATGGTTTTGGAGCATCGGTAGCGCTGGCATAGCGGGCAAGTGGAACCGTAAGATCGAAGCGCAGGCCGTATTCGTTACCATCGATAACGAAAATTTGGTTGGTAACTTCATCACCCGCCTTTGTCTTTAGAGTCGAGAGGTATTCGAGTGCCGGAGTTTCTAGAGGTCTAAATCCGTAGAGCCTAAAAATAGATTCGATAGTAGCTATGACTTCCTTGCGCAAATACATGTCTTCTGGAGAAATGTCCCGCATTCCCTTAGGAGTAAGTTTCATGAATATCAAGAGAATTTTGTGCCTCCCACTAATAAAGCATTACGCTCGAGCTAATTGTGATTTAAATCCTACCAAACAGCAACAAAGTGGGATAAATATGTCTGGACCAACTTTTCAACTACTAAAAAGAGATAGCATTAATGCCGTTAGAATTGGAAGAGAAGGTGAAGGAAAAGCGGCAAAACTAGCAATTAGCCGGCCAATGATGGGAGACTGGGGAGAAGATCCGCTAGGCGAACGATTAATAGTAATAGCCAGAGCAGGAGAACGCTTTGAAATCAGAGGAGATCCGCTACTTCGGACAGTGATGATGGATGGAGTAGGAACTTTCGAAGGAAGAGACAGTGCAACGTTTAGAATAGATACAGAAGAAGGAAACCGTCGTCGATCTTGGAAATCGGAAGATTGGACAGCAGGATCCCACGGATACGATCCAGCACGAAGGATAGGAACCAGAGTAGTGAGGATATTTGAAGGGCCTGAAGTAAGAGGAGTAGTACGCATTCAAACTGAACGATTCGATATCAAAGCACCATTATCAGAGGGACCTGTATATGAGATTAGATCAGGTGAAATGAGATGGGCAATTTACATAAGTAAACTTCCTGCGCCAGAGACAAAAGGAGAAGTAGAGATAGCAATAGGTGATAGCGGATGGTGTGGTGCCATGAACCTACCAATGAAAGTAGGAGAGGAAAAGACGTGGAGAGGGATAACTATTAGCATAACCGGGCTTGTGACCCCGGAGGACCACATATGTGCCACAATCATAGAAAAAACTCCAAGGCACTAGGAATTTAAATCCAAAAAGCAATAGCAGTCCATGCTAAAGCACGACATTCTCATCATCGGAGGAGGACTTGCAGGATTGCGAGCTGCAATAGAAATAAAAGGAAAGGCAGACGTTGCAATTATTTGTAAGACATATCCAAATCAGGCACACTCAAGCGAAGCTCAGGGCGGGATAAATGCAGCCATCAATCCGTCAGATAACTGGGTGGATCATGCATACGATACTGCGCTAGGCGGGGATTTTCTAAACGACCAGGATGCGGTCGAAAAGCTTTGCTCTGATGCACCACGAGTCATAAAGGAGATGGAGGAATTCGGAGTCTGCTTTAGTAAAGATGAAAAAGGCAATATAGCCCAAAGACCATTTGGAGCACAACGATTTATCCGAACAGCATATGCAGCAGACCGGACAGGCCATGCATTGCTACACACAGTCTATAAAAAGGCAATCGAATTAGGAGTCCAAATCTACAATGAACATTTTGTAACTTCACTTATTGTCGAGGGAGATAGAGTAGCTGGTGCGACAGTCATGAATCTTGCAAACGGCGAAATTATCCCGATAGCCGCAAAAGCAGTAATAATGGCTAGTGGCGGCGCCGGAAGAGTTTATGGAAAAACAACTAACCCCGCAAACACGGGCGATGGCATTGCAATGGCATACCGGGCAGGCGCTGGAATAATGGACATGGAAATAGTCCAGTTCCACCCGACAACGCTTAAGGGATCGAATAAGCTTTTGAGCGAAGCCGCGCGTGGAGAAGGAGCCTATCTGATCAATTCATCGGGCGAAAGGTTCATGAAAAAATACGCCCCGCACAAGATGGAATTGGCATCGCGTGATGTGGTAACACGCGCAGAAGCCACTGAAATCAAAGAAGGTCGAGGAGTCCTTGGCGACTCGGTTTATCTTGATTTTAGACACCTGGATCCGGAAGTGATAGCAACTCGCCTTCCCGACATCAAAAGAAACGCACTCGAACTAGTGGGAATAGACATAACAAAAAGCCCGGTTCCGGTCCAACCAGGTCAGCATTACACAATGGGCGGAATAATGACAGATATAGAATGCAGAACCGAATTGTCTGGATTATTTGCCGCAGGTGAATGTGCCTGTGTAAGTGTCCATGGGGCAAACCGACTTGGCGGAAATTCGCTTATGGAAACACTGGTGTTCGGAAGGCAGGCAGGAGAGAGTGCACTAAACCACATAAAGGGAAAGAATTTTGGTGCAGTTGGAGATAAAGAAATCAGGGAAATAGAAAATAAAGCCAAGACCTGGATGGGCGAAAAGGACGAGAGAACACCGCGAACCATCAGAAACGAACTAGGCCATGTGATGGACGAAATGGTCGGACCCTTTAGAAATAAGGAAATGCTCAAAGAAGCCAGAGACAGAGTACAAAAATTACGAAAGGAGAAAATCGGAGTCAGCGAACATGGAAAAATTTTCAATGCAGAGTTAGTCAATGCGTTCGAACTTGATTTCATGCTGGATTTGGCAAGTTGCACAATAGAATCGGCACTAGAGCGCAAAGAAAGCAGAGGCGCACATACCAGAACAGATTATCCAAAAAGAGATGATACAAACTGGCTAAAGCACATAGTCTGCAATAAGTCGGAAAGCGGCCCGACGCTAAAATACAGAGCAGTCAAAATAACCAGGTTTGAACCAGTTGCACGGGAATATTAAATTGAAGAAATAGAGAAAGAAAAGGAAGGTAAGAGCCAGTTACTGAGTTCCCAATTTCGAGAGCTCTTCTTTTACAAATATCCAGTCCTCAATGCGAAGAAGCTGGTTGTATTTGGCAGTTCGCTCGCTTCGGGCAGGAGCACCAGTTTTAATCTGACCGGCATCCAAACCAACTGCAAAATCAGCAATGAAGGTGTCTTCTGACTCACCTGAGCGGTGGCTTACGATCACATTCATTCCCGCTTTTTTGCACATGTTCGAAGCTTCGATTGCCTCAGTAACAGTTCCGATCTGATTTACCTTGAGCAAAAGAGCATTGCAGGCTTTCTTTGAGATCGCCTCTTTTATGCGGGAGGGATTTGTAACCAATAGATCATCACCTACAACCTGAATTCCTGAAAGAGAACTGGTAAGCGCAGCAAAAGATGCGAAGTCATCCTCCGCAAATGGATCTTCGATGCTTCTAATTGGATAAGTCTTCACCAGATCCTTATAATATTCAATCATATCAGATGCAGAAAGAGATTTTCCATCTATCGAATATGCATCCTTTTCAAAGAACGAAGACGCTGCACAGTCGAGCGCAAGGAAGCAAGAACCGGAATAGCCCGACTCTTCAATAGCGGCGACGATCTCATCAAAAGCTTTGTAGGTGTTGTCAATAGGAGGGGCAAAGCCACCCTCATCGCCTACATTTCGTGCTGCAGGACCGAATTTTTTCGAAAGAGTCTGGCCCAGAGTATGATAAATTTCACTTGCCATCTGAAGGCGCTTTGAAAAGAGTTTATCTTCTGGAACGATCATGAATTCCTGAACTGCCAGTTTACCGCCAGCATGCTTTCCGCCATTAACTATGTTGAACATTGCTCGGGGAAGGGTAGTTCCACCCAGATATTCGTATAGAGGAACAGAAGATGAGGATGCGGCAGCACGCAAAACGGCCATAGAGGTTGCAACAGTTGCATTCGCACCCAATTTGCCTTTGTTTTTAGTACCATCAAGTTCGAGAAGTTTTTTATCGATCAGATCCTGATCGGAAACATCCATCCCAAGAAGACCAGGTGCAATGATCTCGTTTACATTTTTAACTGCCTGCAAAACACCCTTGCCATGGAAACGTGCGCCACCATCGCGCAATTCGAGCGCTTCGTGTATTCCGGTAGATGCACCGCTTGGAGCAATAGCACTACCAAATCCGCTTTCGGTAATTACTTCAACTTCAACAGTTGGATTTCCACGAGAATCCAAAATCTCCCTGGCAATAACTGAAATGATCTTCATGCTCAGGCTATTGCAGATAACAAATAAATACCGTAGCGAATCAGATGCACACATCAGATTCACTGTTAAATAAACCCAAAAATACGAACGAAAATAGAGAAGATTAGGGAGAAAACGCAAACCAGAAGTACACTGCATTAGCCAGAAGCGAAAAAGGCGTTAAAAAATACCATACGTAAAGTTATAGATTAAGGTAACATATGTTTAAATAAAGTTTCGACCAGAAGTAGATATATCAAAAATAGTGATAATCATGAGTTTTCCAAAACCAGTCAGGTTCACAGCACAATGGACCAATAGAATGTCGGGTGAAGCAACCACTTACCGAAATAGAACAGGTATTGCATTTCAACCAAGTACAGAAGAACTGATGGGAAAAATAACAGACAAGGAAACGAATCCTCAGGGTTTGAGTATTGAACTGGTCGGAAGAAAAACACCCAGACCATCAACAACAAGGCGAGTAGACCTTTCTGGAGACGGAAGTTTAAGAGGCGGACCAAGAAAAGGAGATGCACCAAGGAAAAACGATAGTAACGGACACTGTGGATCATTTGCACCTACCCTATCAGGAACAAGACCGCTCCCGCCAGCAGTACCCAACGATACAGGTCGAACACAACCCCAATCAATACGATCATCAGCACCAACAAAACCAATAGTAGCTCCATTTGAAGTAAAAAAAATAGGAGAGGGAGTCGTAGAACTTGTCATACCAAAAGGACCGGCACAGGAACAAAGAAAAGAAACACCTCAAGCTCCACGAAAACAGACAATTTGGCCAGATCCGGATTTTCTAGGACTTCATATAGTAGAGGATAAGATTGAGTAAAATACGCAGACTATTTAAGATCAAATTCCAATACGATAGAACATGGAACGGAATATTTGCAACTTCTTAATCGAACTGAGCTCAAAATTAAAGGAAAGATTGGATCAGCTACATAGAAGCGGTATTGATCCCTCTAGAGAAATATCTCAGGGCGCAGGCGGAGATAATACAACAATACTTGACAAAACTGCCGAGGATTTTCTTGTTAGCGAAATCTCAAAGAAATATGACTGCACAATAATCAGCGAAGAATTGGGCGAAAAGGAATTTGGAAAAGACAGCGATCTGACATTTGTAATAGATCCGATTGATGGAACCAAAAACGGAAAACGAAACCTGCCAGTCCATGCAGTCTCGATCGCAGTCCTCAAAAGCGGCAAACCAATAATAGGAGTCGTACGGGATCTCTATAATGGAGAAATATACACAGCGATAGAAGGCGAGGGTGCTTTCCTTAATGGAGAGAAAATAGAAGTACGAAAAGAAGACGAATTGAAAATGGTCGTATTTGGAGCTCCTCAGAGAGGCAGGGATTTTGAATTCTTTGTCAAAAAAGCCCAAAAAGCAGAAGGAATTAGAATTTTTGGAGCGGCAGCATTGGAGATTTGCTATGTCGCAGCAGGAAAGGCAACTTTGTTTTCGCACATACACCCAGAGAAAGTCTGCCTAAAGACTGTCGATTATGCTGCTGCGGATCTTATACTTCGGGAAGCTGGAGGGATTTCATTCGATGGGAAGATACAACAGATAACAAACTTCACAGAACTAAAAACCAAAACAGATTACATCTGTGCTTCGAGCAAAGAACTGATAGAGAAATTCCTCCAAGACTAGCATTTATATTAACTAATAGCGACAATAATTGCAGGGATAGAAAGATGCAACTAATAATAGATAATCAAAAAACAGAAACCGAATTTTCCGGAAACCTAAGCGCGCTCTTAAAAAAGATGAACCTGATGCGTGAAGAAGTAGTAGTAAAGGTAAATGGAAAACTGGCTCCTGATTCTAAAGTAGTAGGGCCAAGCGACAGCGTAGAGATCATAAAGGTAGTCTTTGGTGGATAGATTGAAAGATAAAAAATCGAACGCGACAGAATCGAAAAAAGAAGCAGACAACAAATGTGTAGAATGCAAAAATGAATCAGTAGTAACCCTTCAGTACTGCAACAAAAATTTATGTCAGCAGCACTTCGTCCACATGTTCGATAAGCGAATCAGGAAAACAGTACGCGAAGGAAAAATGCTCAAAAAAGGAGACCGGGTTGCGGTCGGACTTTCGGGCGGGAAAGACAGCATAGTCATGCTGCATTCACTCCATGAAATACAGAAAGACTTGCCATACGAACTAGTCGCAGTAACAATCGATGAGGGAATCAAAGGCTATCGTAACCGGACATTGGAAATCGCAAAAAACGAATGCAAAAAACTCGGAGTCGAACACGTAGTCTATAGTTACGAAAAAGAAGCCGGAAAAACGATGGATGAAATTGTGGAGGAAAATCCAGAGGACATTCCGTGCAGCCATTGTGGAGTGCTCCGAAGATATCTTCTAAATAAGAGCGCCCGGGAAGTCGGAGCAGACAAGCTTGCTGTGGGTCATAACCTAGATGACATGGCCCAGACAGTTTTCATGAACATTATGAGAAACGAACCATCCCGACTTGCAAGACTAAACGAACCCATGCTCAAGAACGACCGATTTGTAGAGCGGATCAGACCACTTCAGTGGACACCGGAGCGGGAAGTAGCGATCTATGCCCTGCTCAAAGAAATCGAACTAGAACGAATGGACTGTCCCTATGCCAGATGGGCATTTCGGGGGTATGTTCGCGAGATGCTAAATAAGACAGAAGAAAAATATCCAGGGACAAAATTCAAGATAGTCAATAGCTTCTTTTCGATGGAAGACGCACTAAGAGGTAAATTCTCATTAAATGCCAAACTCGAAGTCTGCACCAGCTGTGGCGAGCCGTGCTCAACTGCAGGACTTTGCCAATATTGCAAAACCATTAAACTTATCAGGAGAAATTGAAGAACGGGGAAAAAGGATTTACAACCTTGCCATCGAAAGGAGAGCATGGAGATAATTTTTCTTGGCAGTGGTGGCGGCAGAGTAAATCTAGTCAATCAGCAGCGAGGAACAGGCGGATTTAGAATCATGACAAAAACCGCCAATATTCATGTTGACCCAGGTCCAGGTGCACTTCTAAAATCGATAGAGCGAAAACTCGACCCCAAGCAGATCGACATCATCATCATCTCGCATAAACACATCGATCATTTTTCGGATGCGATGGTACTGATCGAAGCAATGGCCCAGAAAACATGGAAGAGAAGGGGAATCCTGATTGGGAGCAGACAGGCAATAGAGGGCGACGAATATAGAGACCGGGCAGTTCAGATTTATCACCAGAACAAATTAGAACATGTAATTGTTGGAAATCCGGGAGAAAAAAAGAGCATAAAAACAGAAAACGGATCATTTGAAATAGAATTTTTTGCACATAAGCATGAAGAGCCATCCACAATAGGATTTAAGATGAAAATTGATGGCCATGCAATCGGATATATTTCAGACACCGAATATCGTGAACAGTATGGTTCGGAGTACAGAAACTGCGATGTCTTGATTGTAAACTGCCTAAAACCCAAAAACGACGGACATGATGGCCACCTGACAACAGAAAACGTAATCGACATAGTAAAAAAGGCAAAACCAAAAAGATGTATCTTAACTCATCTGGGTATGAAAATGCAGAGCTCAAAACCAGAAAAGGAAGCCCAAAAAATAGAAGACGAAACAGGAGTAAAAACAATAGCTGCAACAGACCAGCTAAAAGTAACAGTATGAACTTCATTAAAAGAAAAAATCAGGATCAGGAAGAAAAAACCATGTGATAAAAACACACATAAAAACTCACTTTCAGTAAAATGCAACGGTTTAAATAGACTTTGGTGGTAAGTTGTGTATAGCGGAAGTGAGGTTCATGAGTTTACACAATAGAAAAATATTAGTAGGAGCTGCGATTGTATTTGCAACTGCATCAACAGAAGCCCGAAATCCACCACGCAGACATCACGATAGAGTAGAGACAGTAAGAACATCGCCAATAGTAGAACCACCAACCCAAATAAGACCCACTCCAGAGGTACCTGCAACAGTAGTAACTCCAACCCCACCAACTCCGACTGAGCAACCTCGAGTAGTAAGACCCATGGATCCCATTGCAGCAGAAATATTAGCACTTCCAGTAAGACATACCACACCAGTAGTGTTAGAATTGATATTAGATAGAGCGATAGATGTACTACCTCCAAGCGGAATGGACCTGCTCAGGGCAGAAAATTTGCGAATGCAAATGGGGGCTCGCGCCGGGCTTTTTATGAATAGCGGGCAGGACGGACCACATACCTCACTTGGGCGTTTGAATGGAAATAGGGGCAACTTAAGCATCAGTCAGGACCTAAGAACAGGTCCCCGAGTCACATTAAACGGATGGTTATTTGCAGGGAGAGACGGTCAAAGCAACGTAACCGTTTCTCAAGTCTGGACTGGAGTAAGCAGATTAAGAGAAATTGCTGGAGCTGCAGGAACAAACGCACCTGGTCTGGAAGTACTCTCATATACAGAAGGACAGGTAAGACCCCTGAGCGATTATAGACCAGGTATGCGACAAATCGAACCTGAAAGGAGCTGCAGAAATAACCCATTTAATTGCCAGATGATAAACATTTACGTATTACTTGCAGATTCCAATGGAACGGCAGTGGCAGTACAAACGAACCACGGAAGGGCCTACTTGGGAGTAAGATTCCAAATAGACATGATCGGTGGGACAGTTCAACAAAACACAGCAGTACTGGCAATCAACTAAAACGTCTTGAGCCCGCAGAAATAACACGAAATACATTTAAACATAAGATAGAATAGACCAGTATGCTGGTTTTCCAGTTTAGATCAGAGATAATCCCAGAACAGGAAAGAGAACCGAACAGCGTCTTAACAGCCCAGCGAATGAATTCGAGTTATAATTCAGCATTTGTAGGCCAAATAGGAAACCCCCAGAGAATCTCGGGTATGGACGAGACACAAAGAAGAGATTTTTTACTTAGTCTGATGGATCCGCAAAAGAGAAATGAACTTGTTTTTGATCTTAGCAGAATAGGAACCAATTGGTTAGCGCAGAATCCGGATCGGCCACGAGATTACTCTGCGCTTGAAACACAATATCAGGAAACAATTTCAAGAAGACTCAATTTGGAACGAGATAGTCCGTTGGTAACCGATGCTGCACAAGTTGCGATAAGCTGGTTTAGTCAGTCCAGATTTGGACTTAACTTCGAGAGTGAAAGGGAAGCAGCGCATCGGGGAAACCAGACCGAACTCGAGCGGGCAATGATATCCAACAGGACGCTACGCGAACTTGGAACTCATTACGGATTTGAAGGAATAATGGGCGAGCGCGAGGAACTTGTTCGGCTAAGTGAAGGGCTAAACCCCAGACAAAACAGAATAGTGTTTGCAGCGGCAGTCAATGCGGGCTATAACGCGCAGGAAATATTGGCTGCTAGTTTTGAAGTAGAAAGAAGAAACGCTGAATTTTCCACGCGCACTCCACTGGACCAGATGACCATGCAGAACCTTTTGCGCTCAGGCAGAGAAGCAGTAGATCGACTCTCAGACCAATTAGATCGAATGAGAGGCATGAGTCTGGAAGATTTGGCAAAGCAGCGGGATTTAGAGAGCGCAGAAACCCGATTCCTTAATCAGATGGCTCCGATTGTAGGCCGCGAGAGAGCGAACCTGATGCTAGAGGAGATGGCAAACGGGACTCCGGTTGCCCGAATCGAGGAAGATCTGATTCAGCGCGTCTGGGATCAAAACCTTTTGACACAATTGCATGCAGGAGCAGTACCGCTTGGAGTAATACCAAGAAGAAGCTAGTCGACTGGTATTGATCTCATAGCGCATTAAAAACCCTAGTTATCAAATAGCAATCGAGGTCATTTTATGACTGAAAAAGGCACTTTTGTATTAAAATCAGGACTAGCCCAGATGCTAAAGGGCGGAGTCATAATGGACGTAACAAACGCCGAGCAGGCCAGGATCGCACAGGAAGCAGGTGCAGTCGCAGTTATGGCGCTTGAGCGAGTACCATCCGACATACGGGCGCATGGCGGGGTAGCTAGGATGTCAGATCCAAAGAAAATAAAGGAGATACAGGAAGCAGTAACGATTCCTGTAATGGCAAAATGTCGAATTGGCCATTTTGTCGAAGCGCAAATACTCGAAGCATTAAAAGTCGATTTCATTGATGAGAGCGAGGTACTAACACCAGCAGATGAGCAATTCCACGTTGACAAATGGAAATTCAAGGTGCCATTTGTTTGTGGAGCACGAAACATTGGCGAAGCTCTGCGCCGAATTTCTGAGGGCGCTGCTATGATGCGCACCAAAGGAGAAGCAGGAACAGGCAATATTGTCGAGGCAATTAGACACATTCGAGCGGTTAATGACGGAGTCGAGAAAATAAAAATGTTCCATCAGAGAAAAGATATTGGAGAACTTGAAAAAATAGCCAAAGAGTGCAGGGTCCCGATCGAAGTAGTCATGGAAACTGCAAACGCAGGCAGACTGCCAGTAGTGAATTTCGCAGCAGGTGGAATCGCAACTCCTGCAGACGCAGCACTCTGTATGCAAATGGGAGTAGATGGCGTATTTGTCGGATCTGGAATATTCAAAAGCACAGACCCGGCAAAGAGAGCAAAGGCAATAGTCGATGCAGTTGCACACTATAAAGACGCGTCGGTTTTGGCAAAGGTAAGCGAAGGAATCGGAGATGCCATGGCAGGTCTTGAGATCGGAAAGCTTGAGACTAAAATGGCTGAGAGAGGACACTAAAAATCAGAAGAACGGTGAAAACATGGAAGTAAAAGCAAGTCATATTTTGGTTAAGGATGAAGCAACTGCGAGAAGAGTCAAATCAGAACTCGACGCAGGAGGAGACTTTGCAAATTTGGCAAAGAAATATTCTACCTGTCCAAGTAAGGAAAAAGGCGGAGATCTAGGATTCTTCGGTAAAGGAAGAATGGTTGCAGAATTCGAAAAGGCTGCATTTTCATTAGAGGTCGGAAAAGTATCGGCACCAGTTAAGACCAAATTCGGATATCATTTGATCAAAGTAACTGCGAAAAAGAACTGAAACAATCAAACTAAAGAAATTGATAGAATTGATCCGCATGAAGATAGGCGTTCTGGCTTTTCAGGGTGATGTCATCGAACACCTGGAAGCAACAAAAAAAGCAGCTGCGAACCTAAGCATAAATATCGAACTGGCAGAAGTAAGAACGAAAAAAGACCTCAAAGGCTGCAAAGGACTCATAATACCAGGCGGCGAGAGCACAGTAATGCACAAACTCTGTGAACGCGAAGGAATGTTCCAAGAGATGAAGAAAATAGCAGCTATTTTTGGAACATGTGCTGGGGCCATAATGCTTGCCAAAAAAATAGAACATGCAGACAAAGACCAAAAAATACTCGAACTAATGGACATCCAAATCGATCGCAATGCATATGGCAGACAGGCAGACTCATTTGAAGAGGAGATAGAAACAACATTGGGAAGGATGAATGCAATCTTCATAAGAGCTCCAAGGATAAAACAGGTTGGTTCGAATGTCAGAATTCTTGCAGATCGAAAAGGAGAAATAATAGCATGCGAAGAAGAAACACAGAGCCAGTACCTACTTGCATGTTGCTTCCATCCTGAGATGACATCTAGTAAATTTCATGAACATTTTCTAAAGAAAGCAGCGGAAAGGGAGTAACTTGTTATTAAGAGAAAAAACGCGACCAGTCAAAGAATTGATCGGAGGCATCCGAAAGAGGAGAGAGGAGCAGGAGAGAAAAATAGAGTTATCCGCAAGAATGCTCATCGGAAAGGCACGTTTGGCAATAAAACAGAACGAGCGACAAGAAATGGAAAAAATTGAGAGGAGCATCCGGAAATTTTTAGATCATCCCAATTCCCAGATACTCAGACTCAGAAGTATGACTAGCGAACTGGATAGTCCGAGTGTCTATGAAACGCTGGAAACCGAACTAGCAAAGCTCACTACCAATAAGGCGGCATGCCAAACAACATAGATTAAAACAATTTAGTAGTGAGAATAGAACAATGCAGCTAACTCCACGTCCATATCAGCAGGCGATATACGAATCGATAATGAAAAATGGTAATACGCTAGTTGTTCTGCCCACAGGACTTGGCAAGACTCTGATCGCACTAATGCTAATTGTAGATAAGATGAAAGAGGGTCGATGCCTGTTCTTGACCCCGACTAAACCACTTGCAAAACAGCACTATGATTCGATCATTAAAACCCTTGAACTCGAGGAAAACCAGGTTGCATTAGTTAATGGCGAGATAAAAAAGGAGATACGAAAGGAGCTCTATGACAGAAACATCATAATCAGTACACCCCAGACTATCAAAAACGATTTTAAAAAAGGAATATTAGAGCCGAAATTTGCACTTGTAATAGTCGATGAGTGCCATCGCGCAATTGGAAATTATGCATATACAGAGGTAGCAGACAAAGCATTCGAAAACAAGGCACTTATAGTCGGACTTACTGCATCACCCGGCGGAGATAAAGCAAGAATAAAAGAAGTGCTTGACGCCCTTCATATTGGAAATATAGAGATACGAACACACAGCGACCCGGACGTAGCTCCGTATGTCCAAAAGAGCGATATAACATGGGTTCCGGTAATGCTCTCGGATCATTTTAAGGCCATAAAGGCCGAGCTGGATTCGATGACTGGCAGATATGCCCAAAAACTCTCAGCACTGGGATTCCCGCCACCGCTAAAACACAAGGGCCGATTCATGCAAATGCGAGCCCGAATTCTCAATATCGAAAGCAGTATAAAATATCAGGCTCTGGTCCAATACTCCATACTCCTGCACCTTCTTCACATGACCGAACTGCTTGAAACCCAGGGCGTGTATCCGCTTCGGGAATACATTGCAAAGTTAAAGGAAAAAGACAGCAAATCCGCAGGCATACTACTTCGTGAAGAGGGACTAGGCAGGATCGAGCAGATGATCAAAAAAGAAGAGGACCATCCCAAACTCGAAATCCTTGTTCGGGAACTCAAAAAAATAAAGGAACAGCGCGTGATCGTCTTTGTCCAGTATCGCTCGCAAATCTCCAGAATTGAAGAGGTCTTAAATCACAATGGAATTCGTGCAAAACGATTTGTTGGCAAAAAAGACGGAGTTACACGAAAGATACAAGAGGAGACGATCGCCCAGTTCAGAGCCGGAGAGTTCGAGGTCCTTGTGGCCTCGTCCATAGGCGAAGAGGGCCTGGACATTCCGGCAGTAGATACCGTAATTTTCTATGAACCAGTACCAAGCGAGATACGAAGCATCCAGCGACGCGGCCGGGCGGCAAGACTCAAGGAGGGCAAAGTAATGGTTCTTCTTACACGAGGCACGCGGGATGAGTTTTATCACCATGCATCGATGAACCGGGAAAAGAAGATGAAGAGCATAATTGGAACGATGCAGAAACAGAAAGAAGATAAGACTGCAAAGAAGAAAACTGAGGATAATAAAGACGAAGAGAAAAAAGAAAAAGAGGAAAAGAAGGATAAGAGGCAGGGACAACTGAAGATGACTGATTTTTAGGCCGCCAACTTTTTCGCATCTGGAGTGATCGTTTTACGACCAAATAGAGTCGCTCGCTCCTTTGTTTTTTCAATTTTTAGTCCAGTTACTGACTCTAGTTCAGAATAGAATGATTTATAGTTGTTAAAGGATTCTGGCATAGCAATAAGCTGGATCTTTTCGCGAGTATCAGGAAGACGCATCCGATGAGTCTTTTCCCGATAATAAAGCCTAAGTTCAGTAGTTATTGATTCCCCATTATCAACTTCAACATAAACCAATTTTTCAATATCAGATACATTGAGGGTTAATGTTGGGCCCGCCAAAGACAGAAACTGAATCTGATTCTTTGTTATTTCTATAGACCTAGGAGCCTTTAGGAAACCAAGAAGTATGAAAAATAATAAAAAAAGACAACCCAGTAGCAATAGAAGCGGCACAGAACCTAACACCAAAAATCCAGTGAAATCAAAAATTCCGGGTTTTGTTGGATTCGAAAATGAAAGATTAATAACCCCCAAGAGAAACCATCCGAAAAACCAAACTCCCCAAATAATCAAAGCGATAAAAATGAATGAGGCAGCATAAGACCACAAACTCTTCGAATATTTCATAAATTAGTTTGGTAATCAGATCATTAAAAAGGTACCGAAGATTAAGAAAAAGAAATTTAAAATAAAAAATAAGAGAAAATTACGAGCACTTACCAACTAATGGCTTGACACCGACTTGTTTAAGGCCAGTTATGGTACCTTTAGTATAAGTAATTGTAACATTCGCGTATTGGTATGGAGCACCGGCATTGCCACAGGCAGTTCCCAAAGTTGCATCCACTGATTTTTCTTCACCACTGTTATAGGTAGTACTTGTTGAAAATACAGAAGCACCAGCTACAGAAACGTCGGTTAAGGTCAACTGTTCAAGATCATTGTTGGCCATTTGTAAAGTCAACGTAGTTCCGGTTGCCTTAACAGTCTTTATAGCAAAGGGAGATGCACCTGCCCAATAGTTCTTACTCTGAGTTTCAAGAGAACTTGCACCCAAACCAGAGAAGCCTCCTACAAGATAGACAACTACAAGAGCGACTACCAAAACTACTGCTAATATGACCAGGTATTCAGTCGAAACCTGACCCTTTACGTTCTTAGACATATAAAATATCACCTGCGTAGAGATTTCAGAAATATATTAAAAATCTTAGCTTGTCTTAGTGTTATCAAATGGCAAAGGATGAGAACATACTTCCAATTATAGACTTTGTAATGAAGAACATCACTATTGAGGCCCCAGAAAAGAAGGGGAAATATTTAAGACCGTAGAGTACCCGACCCCTGCCAATAAGACCAATAAGAATGGCAACAAAGACATTTGTTAGTAGAAGCGCAGAGATGGAAATCATAAACATCTGATCAGGAGAAACGGAAATGGCACCAGAAAAACTAGGCATATTTGCGAGAAGTTGGGGGTCAAAACCAGAATCACCTGCAGGATTAATAGAAAGAAAAACTATAATGAACTGATTTGAAACGGAAAGCAGAAACGGCATGACAATAATGACAATGAATGCCAGGAAGATAGTGTAGGTTCGAGTTGAGGTGGCAAGTTCAGACCGTAGATCCTGAATATGCCTAATTTCATCGGCACTGGCCACAAGAAGTTTTGAGAGATGAGCGCCAGATTTAACTCCCTTTACAAAAAGACTCACAACGCGATCAAGAATTGGAGACTCAAAGGACTGAGTTATTTGTGAAAATGAATCAGATAGAGATTGTGAACCGGAAGCATTTGCTGTTGCAATAAGAACAACTTTTGAAAAATCACCAAACTCTGGCCGTGCAGAGCTGATAAATGCAGTAAATGGAGGCATACCAGCACGAAGATTAGAGACTACAAGAGAAAGGAAATCGGGCATCAATTTCTCTACATACGTCGCACGATCAACGATTTTGAAATAGATTTCAAGATAAGTAAGGGCAAGAGTACCAAAAATCCCAAGGAAGAAAAGACCAAATATGTAAAGTGAAAATTTGTTGAAAATCACACTAAAAGAAGCATAAGGATAGTTCAGATACAGATATGCATCAAGAATCAGAAGCAAGACTAATGACATGAGAAACCCGAAAAGAGTTCTACGTCCAACATACACACGAGGATCTTCAGATACTCCGGCATAAACTAGTTTTTTTGAAAAAGATGCTATGAAACCTTCTGGATAAAGATAACTAAGGCGACGAAGAGGCCGATTCTTAAGAGCATCCGAGGTCCAGGTCTGATTTGCCATTTTTATCGCCTTATCCTCCGAAAATCTCCGGCCTTGTAGAAGACATATAGCCAATGAGAATTATCTGCATCACTGAAGACGAACCAACAAGCATTACGAGAGTTTCAAAGCTCACACCCAGGCCTCCAAAGGCTGAAAGTAGGACTAAGAGTGTAATTCCCAATGAAGGTAAAGCTGCAGATGCTAGCATATAAATGAGCATCATAAAGTTCAACGTTGATGAGTAATTTTTAATTTCACGATATAGGTTACCCTCGAGAGACTGAACAATTGCCGAAAGTGCATTATTTGTTCCCGCACCGGATTCGAGTGCATTGACAAGCTGCCAGATGGCACGCTTAAGATATTCACTCTCAGTGCTAAGAGCCAGGTTTTTTAGCGCAGTTCGCTCTGGCACACCGCCTTCAATCTGGCGGGTAACCCGCTCAAAGTCACTTGAAATATATCCATAATTGGCAGTTGAAACATTTTTCATCGAATCAAAAAGCGGAACACCACTATCAATATCCATCATAACTTCGCGCAGGGCAAAGAGTAGATCTTTGGTTTCAGACATTGCGATCTTCTTAAGTAAAATTCTAGGGTAGAAGAGATGCAAAATTAGAAACATAAACCAAAAGATAAGACCGAATGCAATAGATTGACCAACCGGATTTTCTAACTCTCTAAAACTCAGAACCAAAAAGAAAATGAGTGAGAAAATGATACCATAGATTAGAGAGGAAAAAAAGGACCCAACGCAATAGGAATTAAGATCCATTGGAACTCCGAGTTTTGGCAGAACCTCTTTTAGGGGAGGCATTAACATAGAAACGAATTTGCCCAGAAACCTAAATCTCCGGCTAAGATAATCGCAGTCAGAGGGCTGGAAAAGAAGAATAGGAATTCGGACTGCACGTTGTCTCATCAGAGCACCTTATTTGGAAGAAGATCTTTCTTTGCCGCATCCAAAATGGCATTGGGATCGGAATAATAGACCTTCATGACCCGGCCAACAGGTTCGACCTGATCGAGGTTGTTTTTAACCATCCAGTGCAGAATTTCAATTTTATCCTTTTGATCCTGCTCGATTTCTGATTCAGTCATACCAGTATGCAGGTTAAGCTGCTCGACATAACGCCGGGGAGGCTTGACAGGCTGGAAGGTATCAGTTCTGGGCCTCCAGTTATAGAGCCGATTGATATCTGGTTTGCCCTCACCCGGAAGGATTTCGGAGAGCTCAAGCGTTCGTCGGAGGTTGCGCCTGCGGTCCCGGTACTGAACGACTAAGAGATGAACATCTTCAACCTGCGCTGGCGGCAGATCAATTGGAGGTTCAGTAAGGCGCTTTATGACCTGTGCGCCAGTATCAGCGTGGATTGTGGAATACACACTGTGTCCGGTGTGCATAGCTTCGAACATGACTTCAGCTTCCTTCTTACGCCGGATTTCTCCCATAACTATTCGATCGGGTCTCATACGTAATGCATTGACAACCAGATCCAGCATCGTAACTTCGCCTGCGCCCTCGGGGTTTGGTTGGCGGGTTACAAGAGGGACCCAGTTCCACTGGAAACTTGGAAGCACAAGTTCGCGGGTATCTTCGATCGTAACGATACGCTGGAATGGCTGGACAAGGGCCAAAAGACCATTTAGCGCACTTGTCTTTCCGCTTGCAGTTCCACCGGCAATTATGATGTTCATTTCATACTGCATACCCTGCCACAGCAGAGCAGCCATTTCATAGGACATGGAATTGCTCTGGGGTCGCAGATAGCTAACCATTGTCCAGGGATTTCTTGCAAAAAGACGCAGAGTGATCGTGTTCCCGTGAGCGGAGATCGGATATAGAGTTGCATTAACACGGTCGCCCGTACTAAGATGGGCATCCAGAATTGGGTTAAGAAGGCTGATCTGACGTCCGACCCTGCGTGCGATCTGCTCGGCATAATTTTCGATTTCAAATTCGTCGGAAAGATGAACGTTTGTCTTAAGCCAGCCATATTGACGATGATAGACAAGAACTGGAATTCTTGAAGAGTTGATTACGATTTCCTCCAGACGCTCATCACCAATTAAGGCTTCGAGTTTTCCAAGACCATACATCTCGTTGAGAACTACGCTCGAGAGCCGCTCGAGTTCATCGACATCGACTTCAAGATCCTTTTTTATCAAAGATGAGATTTCCTTGACCCTAAGATCGAGTAACTTGGCATTTTCTTCCTTGTTGGACTCTGCACCAGAAACAGGAAGCCTTGATGCAACCTGAACTTTTATCGAATTCAGATATGCACGCGATGCGGGGGAAACTATATCCAGATAAAGTCTATAGACGGATCTTTTTTCTTCAAGTGAGTTCTGGATGAAAACCTTACCCTTTACATGAACGTCACTCTGCTGAGCAAGTTCATAATAATCAAGGACATTTTCAGTTGAAACCTCAGTTTCTAGCGAAGGGGGGGTGGCTGATGCAAGAGTAAGATATGGAGGCTGGATAAAGGTAACCGGATAGTGGGTCTTGACAAAACCCTCATTCTCCAGAATAAGCGCGACTTTTTCTATAGAGCTTACATTCCAGGAAAGTTCTTTTGAAATCAGATTGTAAGAAAGCCTGCCTTTGGATTTAAGAAGTTCTAAAAGGAGGTCAATCTTTGTCTTAAGCATGAACTGCAATCACTAATTTGATTTTTATATCTTTCTTACTTATATCGCACGGTTTAATCATTTTCCGATTCGGGTGTTTTTCCTAACATTTCCCTGAATATAGTCAAGAGTAGCATCGTATGAATAGCCCAATTTCTTGGTTTCGTTTATCGCAGGTAAAACGACAGTAAAACCAACAAGAGCATCGCAGGTATTGGTGCGCATAAGAAGCGAACCCGAATCAGCTGAATTGAAACCCACACTAATAGTCATCCGGCAGCCACCGGCGTAATCAACAGTCATCTGGTTTGACTGATCAGGGAAAACTGCACCTGAGACAGTAGTAGTACCATTAAGATCAGTATACTGGATGCTAACATTTAGAGTACCGTTTTCATTAAACACCATCGAACTCACGTTCGAGCGAATCGCAGTTACGAGGAAATTGACTGCATAGGAAGTCGCGTTGGTGCCTTCGCTTTTTGTAAAGAATATTTCCCGATTCAGATGATCGTTAGTATAGCGATAGTCTTCATCTATTGAAAGCCGGTTAACACCATAGCTGATGTTGGTGAAGTTCACGCTTATATTACTTGTAGTGCGTGAAGCAAGCTCACCAGTAAGAAAGGAATGATAAGAAAGCAGATCGTCAGAGTAATTGTAGCTTTGAATAGTATCCGAAATCGAAACAATGACGCTTTGATTGGTTTGATTTATACCAAGATCGGGACCGACAATCGAATTGAGGCCGGAGGCCACATTATCAATGAGAAATGAGGAGTAGATTAGCGGAAGAGGCTCTACTAATGCGCGCTCAGTTCGAAGCTGATTATTTCTAAGTGAAAGAGTAAGTATAACCAGCATCATAACAAGACTCACAGACATAATAGTTATAATAAAACCGCGTTTGGAAGTCATTATCCACCCTCCTTTTTGAGCCAGGACTCTGCACGAACAATATAATCACCACCAAGGTATTTGGTAGAACCGGAAGTAACCTGGACATCCAGATCAGAAGTGTAGTTGCAATCGCTTTTGGTCACTGAGCCAACAATAGAACCAGTAATATTTATGAGCGAGATATCCATACATGCAAGGTTGGGGGTAGCTTCCAGAACCTGCTCAACACCACTTGAATTTCCATCTAAGAGCTGATTAAACCGGCCGGTTTTATCAAGAACAGTTATGGTATCAAGCGATAATTGTTTGAGGTAAATTGTCCCGGGAGCCCGTGGATGATAGCTTTGACTTGAGATAAGTAGCATCGCGATCAGGACAAATGTGAGAGCGATCATAGAATCGAACGTAATTATCATTCCCTTCATTTACCCCAAACCTCCAAATGAACAATAACCGGAGTCTGATCCAATATGGCCAGGCGATCAAAACTAAGCGAATTGTTAAGACCTCCACCAGAAAACCGGCCAAACTCATAGTGAACTACATTTCCATTAAGATCAGTAATGCGCATACCAAAGTCATAGCGCTGCATCCCAAGTCGTGCCTTTATTGTAGAATATGCAGTTGCATTCTCTGAAATAAGTTTGTCTAGCTTTATTCGGCTTAACTCATTACGGCCATTTACAAGACCGATCGCACTGACATTGCCATCAATGTTTGGCAACATTTCCCAGCTTTCTGGCTCTCCAGAAGTCGCAAGTAAGGATTCTGAAGCGAAATAAGCACTAGACTCCATTGAATCATGAGCAGAAACAAGAGCCCAGCGAAGAGGGATGGAATTCCAGAGTAATAGATAGATGAGCAGAATAAAGCACATTGCCAGAAAACCACTAAGAAAATCAACGGCCCAGATCTGACCCTTTAGCCTAGCGGACATTGATTAGACCTCCAGTGTTTGTAATTAGTACCGATCCCCGGCCAAGAGAAGTGACATTAGTCTGCGAATCCAAAAGAGGAGCACTTGCATATCCATGAGACCGCGCTGAAGTAACTGCAAAATCAGAAACAGTGAGATTTTCAGCGTTCGCAATACCAGAGAGAGTAAAATTGTAACTTGCACCGTCCCCTGAAAGATAGACATAATTTAATGCCGCTGCAATAGATTGGGAATTTGCCCTTGAAACAGCACCATCCTGATTTTGAAAAAGATTTAATGTACCATCAAAATAGATTGCAAATACAAAAAGAAAAACAGCCATGAGGATTGCATAAACAACCATGAACTCGAAGGAAACTTGCGCTCGCAGCATAAGATCAATGCCTGCCTATGTTCTCAAATATATTTGTGAGCGTCTGTGCATTTGGAGCAAAGTAATAGTCACCATATGTCAATAATGCAATATTTGTAAGCTCGGTTTCATCTACAGAATCGCCAAAACCAATGGTATGGACAGTTATATTTCGATCTCGAGCATACACGGCACCAGTAACTGAATTACCGGAAGTGCTTACTCCATCAGTCAATAGAATTATAATTTTAGTTGCGTTGGGACGGGCACGCACAGAAGTCAGTTCATCTGCTGCATTTTGAATACCACATTGAATACATGTACCGCCAGAAGCAACAAGTGCATTTATTGCGGTTTTAAGTGCGTCCTGATTTAGAGAGGTCATAAGTAACAGCTGCCTATCCAAAGTTGCAGTACTACTAAACGAAGTCATGCCCAACTGAACATTATTACCTGCAATATCGACAAACAAGCTCGATGAATCTTTGGCTGCAACTAATTTAGTGGGCTGTTGAGTAAGGGAGAAGAGCTGATTTGAAGCGGTACAGCCAGCCAAATCACGTTTTAGCCAAAGATCAACAGTGTAAGGAATAGAATAATTGGATACAGGTATGCTCACTACGATAGTACCATAACTTGTTGAAGTTCTACTACCATTGGCAACAGTAAGACCGTTAATAGTTGCATTATAGAAGACAGTACAACCAGAACTGCTGGCTTTGATTTGCGTACTAAGATTTGCAAGATTTCCGTTGGTTTGATTAACAGTTAGATTTTTAACCCAGGACCAGCCAGTGCTGGAAGCTGAAACAACATTATTTTTGACTGCATAGGTAACAGTTTCAGCCATAGATCCGGATCGATCCAATACCAGCATAAGATCAACATCAACAATACCCACAGTATCATTGTAAATGCCCCCTAGATTACCAATTGAATCAGTGCATTGATAGAAGAGAGTGTGAGAACCTACTCCCAGCGGAGCAGTAGTATAGGAAAAGTTTTCCGTTGGCGAATCCCAGGCACCATCATCAGGAGTAACCGGAATCCAGGAACCTGAAGAATCGATCTTGAGATTGCAGCCTGCGATATTGTTGTTTCCAGTGTAGGCCTCAGTAGCTATACCTCCCACAGTAATATTGGAAAGAGTTGTAGCGCCAGCCGGATGATAGAGCGAAATTATTATCGGTCCTAGGGTATCCGATTCGCTGACATTGAAATAGTAATAAGCAGTAGGACCGGTATTATTTAGAGAATCTGCACACTCAACCCTAAAAGTATGTGGACCAAGAGCAAAACCACTAGTGTAATTATATTCTGCAAGTTCAGTAACCTGATCGTAAGCACCATCTACAGGAAGCATTGTAGACCAGTTGGCAGAGTTATCGGCAGCAATTAAACAGCCACTAATAGTGTGATTACCAGTAAGAGAATCAGTAACATTTACATAGAGAGACGTGAGCTGGAGCTTAAGAACTGGAGAAGGAGTATTGTATATTCCAACAACTATAGGACCCAAAAGGTCAGGAGCCGGAAGCGTACTTCCAGGAGGAATCACCTGAACAGTAACCGGAACATCAATAGTTTCACTAATACCGGCAGAATCTACTGCACGGAGAGTTATCTGACCAGTGTAAACCCCACTGGCAGTATCACTTGAAGCAAAATCAAGGCCAATTGAGGTTGAAGAATTTGTATTTAGAGAAAATGCAGAAGGAACTCCGAGCATAGAAACAGGAGGATTGGACCAGACAACAGTGGTCGTAACATTAATATCCCGAATCCAGACATTCTGGACCAAAAAAGAGGTGGATGCAGAAGAGTTGCTGTTCATAACTATATATATCCGATTTTTATCAAGTTGCATCATAGCGTCGCCAATACGAACGCGATTGCCTTCTGAAACAACCCAGACCCAATGGCCACCTGGAGAGTTAGGCAAATAACCATGGACATTGAAGTTTTCCAAGGAAGCATAATCACTCCCTGCAACCCTCAGACGGATAGAATTATTACCAACACGAGAAGCACTGGCATCATAACTGCTGGGCAACTGGACGAAGACGTGTTTTTTTGATCCCTCGCCCTGAGCATAAACTTCTTTTGCAGCAGAGCTTAAATCATATAAACTATTTCTAGTATCAGAAACTTCTTTCTGTGAGATCACAAGAGACTGCTGACCAGCTGAAAGAGTAATTCCGATAAGTAATATGAAAACGGCGATTGCCAGAATAACAAGGAATTCCACACTGGTTTGGCCAAAACTAAACCCGCTAGACGAAGGCCCAGAAGATCCCGAATCCGAATCAGATGTAACCGATGAGTCATTTTTTCTTTCTTGACTTGTCGAGTTTTTCGATTTTTTCAGATATATCCCCCGCAGGACTAACGTGTAAACCGTCGTTATCAATCACAAGAGTATTAATTTTCTCATCGTGAGAAGTGTCTCGCATCTTGACAATTTCAATTGCACGAACAGCATCAGTTTCGACGCGCGTATGATAAAGATTGATTATGCCATCAGTCAAAAAACCAAGATTGTTTTCTTTGTGGCGATTCATGTCAATCGAAACTTCTGCAGTTACAAGAGAAGTAGTATTCCATTTGCGGAGCATCTCAAACAAATCCAGGATGGATTCGGTTGCCTTGTACTTGCTTTGGAAGAATAGGGCGTATGCAGTGAGTGAATCTATGACAAGCCTTTTTGCACCCAGATATTCAATAGTATCACGAATAGAACCGCCGCCTTCTCCAATGACGTTTGCAACCTCATGAGGAGCATACCGTATAACCGCGAATTTTTTTTCATCGATTAGTTTGTCTATATTCCAGCCAAAGAGCTTGGCATGCTGAAAAATTGCGGATTCAGATTCGGAAAAACTGATGAAAATACCCGGCTCATCATGATCGACGATACCGTGATAAAGATATTGAAGACAAAAAAGGGTTTTTGTAGTTCCTGTGTCTCCCTGAACAAGGACGACGCTATTTTTGACAAAACCACCGGCAATAAGAGAATCTAAGCCCGGAATTCCGGTTGGAACCCGAGTAAGCGGTGGAATAGTTATCGGAGTTTCATTCATTTTATCGCCGGGAGATCTAGAGTGATTTAGAAAGATACATTAATATTACTGATGGATGGTGAATCGTGGTTTTCAAGTCATTCCTTTTTGCGAACCTTCGAAACGCTGGTATTAAGCAAAAACGCCAGCTGTTCATCATCAAATTCGAAATAAAGGGCAAGCTTATCAGAATCTTTTTTTGCCAGCTCGCATAGAAGGGGAAGATACAAAAGAGACGCCCGCCAGCTTGCATGGACCTTCTTTCCGATCTTCTGGCCAATGCCCTTTCGCGTGGCCCTAAGGGAAACGGTTCGGGACATATTCTTTAGATAAACGGGGAAATTATATTTAGTGAATTTACGATATGGAACTGCCTTTGAAAGACAGACGCCTGCAGTAGAAAGATCGATCGAGTATTTGAGATATTGCCAGTAACTCTTACGAATACGACCATCAAACCGATCTGCAAGAGATAGATAATCATAGGCAGTTGCGATCTCAAGGGGCTTTTCATACTCAGCTGCAATATTCTCATCGATCCATAGTTTTAGGATCTCATAATCGAAATCACCCTTTAGAGCTTCTTTTATGTCAGAGTATTTTTCGGATTTGAAAATCCTGCGCACCAAATCGAAGAGATCCTTGTCCCGGTCGCGCGAGGTTGTTTTTCCTGCAGAAAGATCGTTTATTGCAGATCGGACATCACCATTTGAATTTTCTGAGATTTGATTAATTAGTTCTGGAGGAACCGCAATCTGCTCGCTTTTTGCAATATCACCAAGAATCCTGCGGATCGTTGGCTTTGAAATTCGCTTGAATTCGATCGTTTCGCAATCAGTACGAATGCCAGAGAGTTTTTTATCCCAGATATCAGTTGCAGTAAGCAGAATCGGGCATGGACACTCCTTAAGAAATGCAGATATGGCACTCGAACCACCGCTGTCTGAGCGGCCTGCGAAAATATCAACATCATCTATAAGCACCAGGCGCATGTTGCCAAAAAGTGTACCTCCAAGTGATGCAGGGCCGGTTATTCGCTCGACCTTTTCGCGATTGCGCAACTCGCTGGCATTTAGTTCGAGCAACTGCAAATCATATTCATTTGCAAGAGCAGCAGCAACGCAGGTTTTTCCAACCCCGCTTGGACCGTAGATGAGAAGTGGTCGCCGCTGCTTGCCGTTTTTCCATTGTAGTATCCACTGGCGTATAAATTCTATATTCTCAGGGCTACCAAGAACTTCGTCTAATTTTTTTGGAGAATATTTTTGAGTAAGAAGCATTAGCAGTTAATCGCCATAAGAAAATATATGCGTTTGTGCGTCAAAACTGAACGATCTTTAGCAAATCCTCGAATTTCTCAATTTCAAAATCAGGAGATATAGAATCGTGTTTTGCTTTGCGATTCGATCCGTATTTGGCCCAACACGTTACCATGCCTGAATTCTTAGCCCCTAAAATATCCCGCTCCAGATTATCTCCGACAAAAAGGACAGAAGATGGAAGGCATTCGAGCTTTGAAAGTGCCAGAGTAAAGGGAGAGGGATGAGGCTTTTTGTTTAGTGTATCGTCGTGAGTGATGACAAAATCAAATTCACGCTCAAGGCCGCTTAGAATCAGGCGTTGCCAGGCTTTATTGCGAGGCGCATCGGTAACAATGCCCAGAGAGTAGCGAGTATGAAGCCGGATAAGAGTAGAGCGTACGGAGGTGTAGGGCCGCAGGATCTCAAACTTCTTTTTCAGATATGCCAAAATTGCGGCCTGCTGTATCCGCTCGGAAGCGTTTGCATCAAGACCAAAAGGAACAATGACATCGTGAAAGGTCTTCTGATATTCGATTCCTTTTTCCTCATAAACAGAAAAGATTTTACCATAAGCCGCAAGCTCGGTGCAGGGCAAACCATTTCTTACCATTTCCTTGGCCGCAGCCTTGGCCGTTTCAATCTTAAAGGACAGAAAATCCAATAGAGTATTGTCCAGATCAAAAAGCAGGGCTTTGAAACTCGACATATAATGATAAATATAGTAATTAGAATAAAAATATAGAGAGCAAAGAAAAGCTAAAGAGAAGATGTCAAACGAGATTGAGAGAAATGGAAGCCACGGAATTTGAAAAGAAATTACGGGAATTTATGGATCGGGAACTGCAGGGAATGCAATATCAGGCGGTAGTTGTCTACACGGATGGGCATAAAACCAGCAAGGGCGAAATGAAGATCGTAAATCAGACGGTCGGTTTTGATACGAACAAGGTTTCATTTGCAACTGCGCATGCAATATTTCGCTCGCTCGAGTTGACAGTAGCTACGATGATGAAAGGAATATACGGCAGTCAGATAAAAAATGACGATTCAAAACTTGCCGAATATGACTCGATGCATCTTTAGGGATCGCGAATGTTAAAACAAAACGAAGGACTAAGAAAGGTCCAAACGCAGATCGGCTCAATGTTTGCTATACTTCCAATTTCCGCAAACCAATGGACGATAATTTCACTCATATGCGCAATTGTTGCAGGAATTGAGATCACAACGGGAAATTTGATTGTAGGTCTTGTGCTTTTCGCATTTGGCGGATTCTTAGATATGATCGACGGAGCGGTCGCCAGATATAGGAACCAATCAAGCAAATTCGGAGGATTTTTAGATGGAGTCGTGGATCGGATAGTCGAGTCGATTTTTCTAATTTCATTCATGTTCTATCCGCTGCCAAGCGAGGTTTTATTTGACAGTAAAATCTGGATTGCACTCACGCTAATATTGGGAACATACATGCCCTCATTCATACGGGCATATGCGGATCACAATGAAGTCATGAGCAAAGAAAAAGCCAAAAAAATGGGCGGAATTTGCGAGCGCTCGGAGCGAATTGTGATATTTGTCGCATCAACGCTAGCAGGAATTTATCTGAACAACATGACCTATTTTGTATATGGCCTCGTGACAGTATGCACACTCTCGAGCCTAACAATTGCGCAGAGGATAATGGAAGTAAAAAAAGAATCAGAAACAAAATAGAAATTAGTTAGACGAATTTGTTACAATCGTACGATTAGTATAATTGCTATCGTTATTGACGATACGATAGTTGAGATCGCTTGAGTTGGGATTTGTTGCAGTGATAACGATCGCAGCAGACCCATCCTGATTCGGAAGAGAAGACGCAGTCGAGGGCACTGGAGAAGGAGCAGAATAGGACGACTCCAAAGACCCAGATGCCAAAGGAGCTGAAGATTTATCAGTAACCATAGAATTGGATAATGAAGCAGAGGGCATCAAAGTAGGAAGAAGGAAGAAAACTGCCAAGAACAATGCAAGAAGAGACATACCAAGAAGAACCATGACTCGAAGCTCACGCGGTTCAAGAACATCTTTTGCCTTTTTTGTAAGTTGATAATATTTCCATTTGTGTCCGTCGTCTATTTTTGTTACAAATTCAGCAGATTCAAGAGTCTCTAGTTGTTCTTTGATCGAAGAAATCGAAAGCGAAAGTTCTTCTGAGATTTCAGTGAGTGTTTTCCTTCGTGAAAGTAGAGTTTTGAGAATTTTAACTCGAGTTTCGCCAGCAAGAGCTTCGAAGCTCTTTCGGTCCAACGTTATCCGCTCTTCTGACATACAAAGATCATAAAGCAGAAAGTTTTAAAAGAGATTAAAATGTTTCGGAGAAAACCCAAGAAAGACAGAACAAAATAGGAAAAAGCGGGAAAAAGTGGTTTATCGACGGAGATATGTTACGAAGTAACCCTTAAAAAAGGCAAACATACTTAAATGCATATGCTCATTAATTTAACGCAAGCTTTTAAAAGGTTATTATAAATCGGGAGGTTAGTTAATGGGATCTACAGCAACAAAATGTCCTGAGTGTAAGAGCGAAAGGATAATTAGAGACTATGAAAAGGGAGAATTATTGTGCGGAAGCTGCGGTTTAATAATCGCAGAGAACATACAGGATTTGGGTCCTGAATGGCGTGCGTTTGATGCAGAGCAGAAAGAAAAGAAAGCACGTGGCGGAGCACCGATCAAGTACATGAAACCCAATAAGGGACTTGTAACCGAGATCGATCAATATAACAAAGATATTCGAGGCGGAAAAATCTCGCCAAAGAAACAGGCTCAGCTATATCGTATGAGAAAATGGCACAAGAGAATTTCGATTGCCACTTCGATGGAGCGAAACCTGGTCATTGCACTTGCAGAACTCGACCGAGTCGCATCTTCATTGGGACTTCCAGAAAACATAAAGGAAAGTGCCGCACTATTATATAGAAAGGCAGTCAAGGAAGAACTAATTAGAGGAAGACTAATCGAAAGTGTCGTTGCCGCAGTAGTCTATGGAATCTGCAGAATGCAGGGAATTCCAAGAACTCTTGATGAAATATCACGAGCTTCGGGAATAGAGAAGAAAGAAATCGGACGAGCATATCGATTCCTTAAGACCGAATTGAAAGTCGATGTTCCACTTACAGATCCGGCTCAGTATGTACCTAAATTCGCAACAGCACTAAAGCTGGGCGGAGAAGTTCAGGAAGAAGCAGTCAAACTGATCAAGAAAGCACTCAAGAAAGGTTTGATTTCCGGACGCGGTCCAACTGGAGTTGCTGCAGCAGCAGTCTACATCGCATCTGCAATGCACGGCGAAAAGAAAACACAGAAAGAGGTCGCTGATGTCGCAGGTGTAACTGAAGTTACTATCAGAAACAGATACCGCGAACTCAAGAAAGAACTGGGACTGAAAGTCAACCTCTAGGTTAATTTTTACTTATTTTCTAATTTTTTATTTCTACTATTCTAACAGTCACCATCCAAATTCAAAACTCTTTTAATCACTTGCTGCCATCCTTTCTTTTTGATTTCTATGAGCACAGAAACAACTAGTTCTGGACGAAGAGTGATTTTAGTTGGCAAAGCAGGAAGCAGAGAACGAGAACAATTTACATTACCTCCACCAAACGGAGATCGAAGCCTACGAGCAGTATTGAACGAGGTACTTTCAGTAGAGGGAAGAATGGGATTTTGGACTCCGATAGGAAGAAAAGATGACGTGAAAGTAGAGCGAGATGGAACAATTGCCAGGATAACTGCAATCCTTAGAGGAGCACCAAAATTAGTAGTACATCTTGAAGTGCCATTAGTAGGAGATACTGCAACAAAACTTGTGAGGATTAGAGGCCCAAAGGGAGAAGGCATAGTAGCAATGCCAGCAGGAACCTACGACATAGTTTTTGACCGCAGAAAAAAGAGCCTGAAGGAAGAAGTGGGTCTTGACAGAACAGGTGGCTGCGAATTACACGATGATTCTAACGGACTAACATTACGAGGAAGAGCAGGAGCATACAGATACAGCCCAGGAAAATCAGTTCTTACACAGAGACTTATGGAAATATTAGGACCATTAGGCATGGAAGTTACATCAGTAATGGAACATGGAGAAGCTCAGCTTCCAAGCATCGATAACTGAGATAATCCAGTTTATTTATTTTCTAATTTTTCTTATTTGTCCTGGGGACTTTTAATGAAATTTTGGTCCTAAGAACATCCTAAGACAAAATTTTTATCAGAAAGTAATTGTATTCTTCATCGGAAACAGCAGAGCCGTTCCTTAGTCTGTCGAACTTTCATCATTTAATAAGATAATAAAGGTTTTCGGTATAAATAGCTTTACTTGGGTAGCAAATGACAGAAAGATTGAGATTTCCAAAGGAAGCAACACTAAAGAACGACGTAAAGCGAGTCCTGGGGATAAAAGGGCGGGAACTAACTCTTGATGAAGTCTTAGAAGGACATCTAATTTACGGAATGGACAAAACGTGTAAGGTAAGGAAATGTTACGCTGCGGCAAGAGCAGAATTTGAAAGAGCTGCAAAAGAGAAGAGATGCAGTCCAACTAGAAAAGATGGAACTACCCCGATATTTGCACATTCTACAAGAGTTGCCGCAATTATTGCAGTGCTAGGTGGAAAAGACGAAGTAATCGGAGCGGGATTGGCACACGATACACCAGAAGATTGTAAAACACCATTTGGAGTGATAGAGCAGTGCGGCGGAGAAAGAATGGCCATCTTGGTGAAACTACTTACAAAGCCAAAAGTAAGCGAAGATGAAGACGGAATTCGGTTCCTCTTTCCCATAGACCGACCAGAAATCTGGACAGCCAGATCTGAAGATCCGCAATTGGCAAGGGAGATTTATGAGATGAGACTTACAGCCCAATTTAGAAACATACTAAATACAAAAAATCCCAGAGTAACTTCCGAACTCAAAGCCAAGGCATTTTTGGGAAAAATGATTGATGCCTTAGATAATCTGGTTTCAGATGAGTATCTGGATCCAGTAAAGGCCCGAATCAGAATACTTAATCTAATGAGACAGATGAGGCACCTGGAAGTCCTATCGCCAGGACTTCATGAGATATTCAGGGAACTTTTAGCTGAACGGGGATATGTAATGCCAATAATACCACCAAGACGACAATTCGACACCAAAGTAGTCGAAATTCCTCCAGTTTGGACAAGATTTAACACATACATATTGGACAACCTTCCAGTTCCAAACAAGCACATCGAAATGTGCTCGGACGACCAGACAATAAAAGATGAACTTGGCAGAGGCATGCGAGCGGATCCGGTTGCAGTTAATTTTCCACACGACGCAGATGATTTGGAATGCAGGATGGCAAATTTATTGTCAGACATGGGAGTCAAAATCGAGCAGGGGCAGAGCCTGCTGCCAGTCGGAGTAGATGGAGCTTCAAACGTAATTTTGCTAAGCCATATTGGAACAATGAACAGATATAATGAAATAGTCAAAAGACTCGAAAGAGCAAACTTTTAATCGCTAACAAACATAAAATCCAATGGGATGAAGAAAATGCAATACCGCTGAGAAACTTTTTAGGAAAAAGTTTCATCAAAAATGTATCTAAGTTTTGGTGAAGCTTTTACTAAAAGCTTCAATGAAGGAGATCTTGAGTTCTGACCAAACAAAATACTACTAGAAAAACAGGAAAAACATCGCAGAGACTCGCGTCGTTCGTTTCACTCACTTGGCTCGTGACTTCGCGGAGATAAACTCCGCTCGTCGATCTTGAGTTCTGACCACAGTAGTAGATTACAATAATTATTTCGAACCATTTTTGAAAATAGAAGCACCAACGAAAATCAGGAAGCAGGTAAGTACGATCGTCGCGCCAGAAGGCAAATCAAACATAGCCGAGATGATAATACCAACGATTACCGAGATCACTGCAAATAACATTGCAAAGACGAGAGATTGTTTGAAAGAGCGGGCGATTGTTAGCGCAGACATTGCGGGCATAACTATGAGCGCCGAAACCAAGAGAATCCCAACTGCACGCATAGTTATTACTACAGTCATGGCAGTAAGGATCGAGAGATAAAAGGAAACTTCCGAATCCTTTTTGCTTGTAAGTGAGAGCAATTCAGAATTGAAGGCGAACAAAAGTAAATTCCTGAAATTAAGCGCCACATAAGCACAAACGATCGCAACGACTCCGAATATGACTATTAGATCAGAGTTCGAAAGAGTAAGAATACTTCCGAAAAGAAAACTAAATAAATTAACATTAAAACCTCGAACGTATCCGATAATCAAGACAGCAAGACTCATCCCCACACTCAAAATGATCGCAGTTGCTGCATCACCATAAAGCTTGGCCCGATCAAGTAGTTTCTGAACCGAAACCGCACCGATTGCAGTAAATGCCAAAGCCGAGATAAATGGATCGATCCCGAGCAGGAAGCCCAATGCCACCCCTCCAAAAGCCACATGTGCCAAGCCATCTCCAAAGAGCGAAAGTCTTTTGAGTACCAAAAATATTCCAATTAATGAACACGCAATCCCGATTAACACACCGCCAATGAGGGCTTTAATAACAAATCCGTAGCCAAGTATTTCGAACATAAGTTAGTGCCTCTTTTGGTGTTTGTGTTCCTGATTCGGTTCGAATTGGTCGTGCAGATGTATGTCGAAGTGCTCGCCATACAGATTGGCAAGCAATCGGGGGGTTTCCTCGGGAGTTCCAACACAGGTCATGCTACCCTTAATGCAGATAACTTTGCTTACATATCGGGAAATGACACCGACATCGTGAGTAACCAGGACAATAGTTATTTTCTTCTCA
The DNA here is from genome assembly GCA_016212525.1 of Microcaldota archaeon. Taxonomy (GTDB): domain Archaea; phylum Micrarchaeota; class Micrarchaeia; order Anstonellales; family Bilamarchaeaceae; genus Bilamarchaeum. The sequence continues at coordinate 115,529 of JACRGD010000007.1, forward strand.
ATTTTTAGCTTAACTAACAAGGCATAGAATTCCTGCATTGATCGGATATCTACTCCAACAGTTGGTTCATCAAGAATCAGAAGATCTGGATTATCAAGAAGCGAAAATGCCATCATGACCCGCTGCTGCAAACCACCTGAGAGCATCGAAAATCTAGTATCAAGCCTATCAGTGATCGAAAGATATTCGCAAGTCTTAAGATAGTCTTTGGATTTTGCCTCGAGAATTTCCCGAACAGTCCCGGGAAAGAATCGATCGAGCTCCTGTTTTTGAGGAATATATCCGGTTTTGGAAGTTTTATCGGAGCAGACCTCGATAGTTCCCGTGTTGGGTTTTATGACTCCTAAAAGCAGCTTTATGAGAGTCGTTTTACCAGAACCGTTGGGCCCAAGTATCGCAACAAACTCGCCCTTTTCAATATCGAACGAGACGTTCTCTAAGATAGGATTATCGGAAACGTAGGAAAAAGAAAGATTTTTTATGTGGATCAAATTATCACGAGCATTCTAATGCAAGCCTAAGGTTTTGAAGGTTTCTTCGCTGGATCTGGAAATAGTTTTGTTTATTTTTCGACCCCTCAAGAGGATTGAGTTCGAGTGTTTTGGCTCCTGCTTCATTGGCAATTGTTTGCGAGACGCGGGGATCGACCAGTTCTTCGTAGAAAAGGTATTTCATATTGTGTTGTCGTGTCAGATCTATCAGTTCTCGAATCTGACTTGGAGTCGGCTCGGACTCTGGATCTAAGCCAGAGACACCGACCTGAGTAAGATTGTAATCAAGTGCCAGATAACCAAATGCCGCGTGGCTAGTTAGAATTATTGATTTGTTGCAGTGAGACAGACCAGTAGCGAAATCTGAATCGAGCTGATCGAGTTTGGCCTCAAACCCATCGGCATTAGCCCGATACGATTGGGCATTAGTCGGATCGATATGGATCAAATCCAAGTACACAACTTCGGTCATCTGCTTCATCAGTCTTGGAGAAACCCAGATGTGGGGATCGATCTTTCCATTTGTAGTAAGATGAGTTATGTTTGTTGAAAGATCAAATGAGGGCGTCTGACCTGAAAGCGCATTTTTAGCCTGTTCTTCAAATGCTGAAAATCCGCTTCCAAGTGCAAAATAAGCATCTGCAGCTGAGAGTTTCCTTACATCCGCACTTGTAGGTTCGTAATCGTGCGGTTCGGTTCCGGCAGGAACAAGCGAATAAACAACTGCCCGCTCGCCAGCTACGCCACTGACAATTTGCTCAATCGGATAAAATGAAGCAACAAACAACAACTTGCCATCGGAAGAGGTGGAATTGTTAGAAGAACGATTTGTTGAGGTCGTACAACCGAAAAGAAGTAAAACTGCAAAACCAAAGGCAACGAGGAGTTTATAGTATGGAGCAGAGCTTTTCATAATAATCAACTAAATTATTATTAACTATTAATAATAATATTTAAAAAGCTTAATATATAGAGGGCATTCAGAGAACTAGATGATCGGATAGACATCTGGCGCTCCAACGTTATTATAAAATCAGTTTTTCATAAATAATATTATGAAGGATCTCAAATTATATGTATCCGAGTTTCTTGGAACTTTCGGACTTGTATTTATCGGTGCTGGTGCAGTCTTGGTCAATGGCCTAACTGGCGGCTCGGTCGGGCTTGTTGGCATTGCATTTGCGCACGGGCTAATTTTGATGGCCATGATATATTCTATGGGCTCAATCAGCGGCGCTCATTTCAATCCGGCAGTCACGCTTGCCATGCTAATTAACAAGCGGATCGATGTGAAAAAAGCGGCACTGTATATAGTATCTCAGCTTCTTGGTGCAAGCGTAGCAGCATTTTTACTCAAACTGATCTTCCCGGTGGCAACGAGCGCTCAGCTCTATGGCTTTCCAATCGGAATTAGTCTCGCAACAGGCATCGCTCTTGAAGCAGTACTGACATTCTTCCTGGTCTTTGTTATATATGGAACAGCAGTTTCAAAAAAAGCAGTTCCGGGAGTCTTTGGTTTTGCCATTGGATCAAGCGTTGCTCTTGACATCATGATGGGCGGAAACATAACAGGTGCTGCTATGAATCCTGCAAGAGCATTTGGCCCTGCAGTCGTCTCGGGTCTATTTTCAGATTTACCAATCTACATAATAGGTCCGATAATCGGGGCGATTGTGGCAAGCGTGCTTTGCGAGTGGCTTCACAAAGAGTAACTAGAGCATTCTTTTTCTCTCGTATTTTTCTTTTTAGGAGCAAAGATAGTCTTTTAAATAGCTGTTACCAATTATAGTAGATTGTGTGTTTAGATGAAAGCTTTACGATATTCTACTAACGGATCAGGTCATTCTAGAAATTCCAGGATAACTGAGGGATCTGGATCGATCGAGTCCAGATGTCCGATTGCTAAAAAACCAGGCCTACTAGATTCTCACGAAACCAGCTCTATTTCTCCAGCAGCATCAGCAGTATGCGCTCCTAATTCCTCAGTAATAACTTCAAATAAATGCACAGAACCAAAAACACAACCAAACACTAACGAGGAAACTGCTCGAGCTGGAACAGCAACAGCACCAAGAAGATCAGTTTTAGACCGACTAAGAACCAGGGGAAAGATTTTGCTTCTTGCAGCAACAATGGCAATTTCGGCATGTGCCAAAACAGTAGGATATGACCTTGATTTTGGCCAAGACGCTAGAGTTGATGCTTCAGATCTAGGACCAGCTCAGGATAGACCAAAAACAGATGCCGCCCAAGATGAATCTGAAACAGGAATGGATGCTCAAGCAGACACAGGAATGGACAGTGGAATCGAAGCCGGAGCTGATGGCGGATTAGACGCCCAGGATGCAGCCGATGAACGGGATGGACCAATCTCAGATGCACAGAACGATGCAGAAGATCGTCCAGTAGCAGATGCAAACGATGTCCAAGACGCAGCAGATGCTAGCGAAGACAGACCACGAACTGATGCAGGTGATATCTCAGACGCTGCAGATGCAGCAGTAGATGCAATGGATGCCACTGCAGACCGGACCCCAGTATCAGACGCAGACGATGCAGGTGTAACGGATGCTCCAGGTATCGATGCAACTGACGAGCGAGTCGAGGGGGATGCTGGAACAGACAGTTCCGTTAGACCCCCAGCAAGTTGTTCGATAACAACAACAGGTGGAACAAGAGATCGGAATTTTAATATTTCTCCAAATAGCTGCCATCGATATTCACAAGATGATGGTAATCCAACCGGACTAACAGTCTGTATGACAGAAAGCCTCAATCCAGATGGAGGAGTTAGGGGTTATGTTTTTAGAGTCTATTGTGATTCTTCGGTGCCTGAGGCAGGACTTCCTGACCCAAGATTAAGCTTAGCAGCCACTGCAACACTAATCTCATATCCAAGCATGCAAATCCCATTGGGAGGATGTAGTGGGGCCACAGCAACACGAGGAACAACATTCCTGCTTACAAACAATTGCACCAGAACACCACCAGAAGGAGATGTATGTGAACCTAGTCAAAACTGGAATGTTTCACTTAGTTTATGTTGTCTTGATGTGGCAGATGGAGGAGCAACAGCAACAATGAACTGTAGAAATCCAGGACTTTACCATCTATAAGTATCAAATTATTTTTTTCCATCCCATTGGCCATAGAATTCAGAAAGATATTTTTCCATAAATTTGTGCCGATGAATAGCGATCTTTTTGGCAGTCTCGGTATTCATCCGGTCTTTGAGCAGAAGGAGTTTTTCGTAAAAGTGATTGACCGTAGGCCCGTAACTGCTTTTGTACTGCTCATAATTATCATGCTTTTGAGGCTTGATTTTAGGGTCATAAAGTGGACGCCCACGACTTCCACCATATGCGAATGCCCTCGCTATTCCGATCGCTCCGATTGCATCTAATCGATCTGCATCCTGAACAATTTTTCCCTCAATAGTTTCCATATCAGTCCGAACGTTCGAACCCTTAAAAGAAAGAGTTTGGATAATCTCCATTATGTGATGTGAATTTTCAGAGGATACATTAATCTTATCTAGCCACTGCACTACCAGAATTCGACCCTTCTCCTCATCGCCATGATGGAGTTTTTGATCGGCTATATCATGAAGAAGAGCAGCCATCTCAACTACAAATAAATCGCAGGGAATTTTTTCCTCGCTGACAATTTTCTTTGCCATTTGCCAGACCCGATGGATATGCCAATAGTCATGACCAGAGGATTCTCCCTCAAGAAATTGCTCGACAAATTGTCTTGTTAGTTCAATCTGAGTCTGCGTATCCATTTGCCAATTTCCCCCTACATTGTCAGTAATACAAAAGCAATAGAAATGATCCAGAGCACAAAACTTGCAAGACCTGAACTTCTATGGACCTTTTTAACCAGTTCAACTCGTTTTTCTTCGCTTAACTCCAAGACGGCAATCGCAGAAGTCAGACTAAATCCCAATGAAATATAACAAGCGAACATGAATTTGTCCGCTACGTTCAGATATCCCAGGGGAGGCAACTGGTTTCCTATTGCGACATGGAACATCACTGCCGCAGTGAGAAAAGTTGAGTGCATAAGTATTCGGGTTGTGATCTTATCTGGGTCTGGAAAATGTGCGAAGAAATTGAGCAACATTATGATTAATACAGGAACGAATATTTTGAGAAATGCACTTACCTTCTCCCGCTCAAGATTAATCGAAAATTTATATTTTGAATATGTTTCATCGTAGGGCGGATAATAGTGATCTTCTATTGATGCTTTTGATCCAACCAATTTCCAACCAATAAACTGTATATTTGGCTCAAGTCCCGTTTGTTTTCCATCAACAACATAGGTTACTTTGTCTTTTGTATTTGTCTTATCTTCTATTTCGATAGTAAGTTCGTGAGAATCAAATGGATATTTTCTAAAGTCAACGGGATTCTGAAGGGTCGCCAGGATTCGATAAAATTTTTCATCGGGTTTGTCTATTATTTTATCTACGGAAATAGCCCGGCCATTTACAAATTCAAAATCAGTAGAACAATTGACATCACATTTTAGAGAGAGATAAAAATCGACACTATAGCTACCAGTCTGCTGATCGAATTTCCCGGCATTTATAATATAGGTTCCTATTTGAATATTTTGTGCAAAAGTACTGCTGATAAAGATAAATAGTAAAAAAATAAAAAATGCAGAATTTAGACTAATTAGACGAATTTTGGGTTTTTTGATTTGATTCATTGATTCACCCTAACGCGATCCGCTGGAAGTTGTCGAAGACGGATTTCTATAATAGATATCTCCGCTTGTCGGGATCGATTGAAGACGACCATAGCCAGCACTCTGGAGATTTCGATATAACGGGCCCCAGTCAGGACAGGTATTACTGGCACCGCAGTTCTCTCGCAGCGAATAGTAGATTGCCATCTTTGCAGCTCCACGATCCTTGATGCGGTGGTTGACAATTGGACCTATTGCAGCAGACATCCATTCCTCACGCATCTGACAATCGCGAATGAAAAAAGCCACATCCGTATATCCGGCACATGTAGGCCAGTCGCGAATTGGATCGTTCTCGCCACGACAGGCTCCACCTATACCTCCAGGTCCGGCGGCACATGTGGTGATCCTGCTCTTGTAAAATTCCCTAACCCAGCATTCCCCATCAGAATAACCACGACATTCAGGATTACTACTAAAACGAGAAGCCCAGAAGCCACTGTATCGGCTACTTGCAATATAGGCAGCCATAAGTTCGTCTTTCTCGCTCGCTCCGGAAGATCCGGCCCAGCCCAGAAGATCCTGTGTTGATCCATCATCCCAACGATAACGATGATATCTGGCAACCTCCACACGGGCTTCCTGCATCCGGTTTCCAAGTTTTATTGTTCCTATGCAAAGGCCATCATCAGGGTTGAACGGATTGAAAGTATCTGGATTGCATTCCCGGGCACCACGCATATCTATACCACCACTCATTCCCCGATCGTATGCATCCTGGAATATTGGGGCGTTGGGCTGATCTGTAGCATCACTTCGATATCGTGCAGGCCAATAGGTATAGGTTGGCTCGAGCGATTGCATAAGCCCGAATGCACACCATCTCCAATAAGGCCGGCCACCCGAGTTTGATGGAAGGGTTTCGCCAGGATTGGTACCAGGTGCATTGATTGATGGATCCAAAAGAGAGGCACAATCTCCTCCTGGAGCATCAGAAATCCGATCATAAGCAATTCCAAAACATTCATCATCTATTGCAGTAGTTGGACCTCCGAAACAGGGGAACTCTGCAGGCGCAGGAGGCAGAACTCCGCGCTGGACCAATTGTTTATATTCGTGTGAGCAGACCTTCTGGGCACTACAGGTGTTAAATCCACTTTCAGTCTGTATTGCAGCCCGGACTAATAGAGGATCCAGATCCCGTGAAGATGCCCATCTTTCAATTTGTGGAAATGAAGTACACGCCCTCTGCATATCACCAGGACCTCCAGTTCCAAAGTCAATTGGACGACCGGGATTAAGCGTTCGTTGTATGCACGCACTGCAACTCATAAGAGGAGCTTCTGGAGCATCTGTTCCAGATATAGTTGGAGCTGAAAAATCACGTCCTGCTCCAGTATCCTGATACTGAAGTCGCCTAAAGAGATAATCGAGCTGTGATCCATAATCACAGATTCCAGCTGGCGAATCGGAAAATAATATTGGTGCACCAGGCGAAGCACGGCTCCCTCCTCCAGCTGCTGCAGTACCATTGACTTTTGTATATGCCGCACAGCCAGCAAACCAGGATCGTCGTCGAAGATCTGTTTTTCCAAGATCACAATCCTGGCAGTGAAGAGGATTTGTAAAGATACTATGACCACCATAGAAGGTATAAGGAGCAATTCCTATGACTCCCTTTTGTGACAATTCCATAGCCCCGCCGGTTTCAAAAAACATCCGATATCCAGACCTAAGATTGTCCTCGTTTAGCTGGCAACTACTCTCATTATCAGTTCCTGCGGCATCAAAAAGGATGTACGGAATTACAGTCGGTTTTCGATAAGTGTAGAGCGAATATGATGCGAAGTCCCGCGCCTCGTCAAGAAGTCCCCAGGGATTACAACCTTTGGACTTGTGAATATTCATTCCAAATGCCACTAAATCGACTTTTGTACTAACACCGGGCTGACGCATCATTATGTCGAGCGCTTCCTGATCACCCATGCGAGGTGCAAGAGCAATAAAACAGTTGATTTTGGGAGGGCTTGAAGTTCGATCGTTCTGACAGTTGGCATCGATTTGATTTATCTGATCGATGAGCTGTTGTCTAAAGATCGGATTGCTTGCATTACTTGCAGTAAAGTCTATTTCAGTAGTAATGATTACTGGGCCAACATGACCATCGGAAGTGAATCCCCGCGAAACTGAACCTCCCTCATAACCCAGTACATGTGCGATCTGTCCCACGCGCGATGGCTCGAGGTTTTTTCCTTCACTATAGAGTACATATATTGGCATAGTACCCCGATCGAGCATGCACAGGGCACGCGATGCATCAGGCAACTTATAACTTATCCCATCACCACCCACAAGCCACTGGACAGCCATACTAAGACGATTAGAACAATAGGTATTTGCAGCTGCAAAATCTCCAAAATCAGTTCCCTGACCAATCATAAACTGACGCAATGTAGCAGTCGAAGTGGGAGTAAGAGTACTTAATGTTTGGAAGGTTTGCTCATTGCATTGAGTCTCGAAATGGCACGATCCACCTGCCATCGAAGTTAGGAAACCGAAAAATGCAGATCCGTTGGAGCATACAAGGCAGGTGCAATTACCATTAACACACATCTCCTCATTTGTGTGATTTATAGAGACGGATTTTAGACCCCGCAGATACTGATCCCGATATCCGCCAGCACCATCAGAAATTCCAGTACAGCCAAATAGGAAAAAAGTCAAAATTGCCAAAGATAAAAAGATCAAAGTAATGGATTTCGTGTTAGATTTGATAGAGATAATGGAGTTTAGCATCGGATCAGCATATTAGATAGGCAGATGGATAATAAAAAGTTTCCAGTAGACCCCAAGCGTCGCAAGAATTCAGAAAGAAGAACTGATCAGCTCGCGCACTAAAGTAGTAAACCCTTAATGAAAAATAAGAAAAATTAATTACTTGTAGAGATATCCTCCACAGCTGCATCGACCTGCGCTTCCGGTCCGGGGTACCTGTTTGCGGCATGAACCACAGGTAACTACTTCTGAACTTCGCTCGGCAGTTATGGCCTTTCCGATTCTGCCAGTGGCATTGGAGAACGATTCAAGAACATCATCCACCGGATTAGGTACTGGTTCACCAACCCTAACTGCAGTCGCAGTTCTCTGTATATAAGAGATCGGAGTGCTGTCAGTAAGCCCACCAGCATGAAGAACAGTTCCAACAAAACCAGAGGCAATTCCAGCCTGTGGATTGCTAAACCATCCATACTGCTGCCATTGCTGACCAGTTCTTATCGACTTGGCCAGAGCACTAACATCCCGAACATTATCAACACGCAAGGTAGCATCAGAAACCGATTCGAGGTTCTTATGGAATGGATCCGAATTTAAGACCCTTCCTGGACCCGCAAGAGTGTAGTTAAGTTCCTGATCAATACTTCCGCTACCAGGGTTAGCATTGGCTCTTCTTGCCATAGACGCTTCGTGCAATCTTAAGGGATTATCAAGAAGGCTGTCGTGCTCACCACGGAAGCTTCGATATCGACCTTCATCACGGTCCCATACCAGAATACTGTGGATCCATTTTCCAACGGTGCTTTCTGGTTCCCAGTAAGTTCCCATACTAAATACAGATCTAAGACCAGCTAGCTGATTCATGGTTCCTCTTCCTTCCATGTGCTTCATTGGATCTGGGTTTATGTCAGGTCTCATTGCAGTATCATGGAAGCTCTGCTGGGCTTTTCTAAATGCAGGAGTCCAGAAGTCAGATAGTCTTCGGGTTAAACCCATCGAAAATCCGTAGAATGTGTTGAATGAGAATTCCGACATCGAATCGAAATAACCTGCATACATTTCCTTTGGATCTCGGTTGTAACCTGGACCTTCGTGGAACTTGTTAGTATATACATTACCCATACCTGGATCAGTGGACAGTTTTCCAGGCGCACGATCTATTGCCCAAAGACCAATGCTCATGACCCCTAGGAAGGGCTTCATTGCAGCATATGCGGCCTTTTCTTCAGCTACACCCATTCTATTGTAGGAGTTAGTACCAATTGTGTACCCACCACTTTGCATATTCTGCTGGAAGGAGAGATATTCCTGTCTTTGAGTTTCCCAGGTGAATGCGATGTTGTTTGATTCACGAGCTACATTGCCTCCTGCATGCATTATGACTCCGGTAAATGTTTCACCCATGTTGTGAACTATTCTTTCAACACCGCTCATGTAACGATCTGCGGTTTCGCTCTGTACTCCAACTGCATTAGCTGCAGCCCAGAATCCAGAAACCTTGTCCTTTCTTGGAACCATTGTCAGTGCAGTCTGGTCCCAGAAGTCCTCGTATCGGGCAGTTGCAACTCCGCATTCCCAGACGATCTTTGCAAAGATTTCTTCTTTTGCAGCATCGTATGTTCCCGCGCGAGCCCAGTTCTTGACGCTCTGTATGAATGGCACCCATTGATCATAATTCTTGGAGTTTCGAACATCTGCATAGCCCTGATAGAGATGATCTGCACCATCGAACTTGACATGTACTTCGTCAACCTTGAATTCAACTGGATATCCGTTTTTCCAGATTGCAGGAACTCCATTTAGGATTCGATCGAAGTCGCTAATGAGCATTGCCTTATGCCATGGAACAATGCCACCTTCCTGAAGCATGACATAGACACGATCCGAACGCTTAACATCATCAAAGGTAAGTTGACGAGTCTGAATGGATTCGAAATCGGTTCGGTGCTTTTCAATAAGTGCCCGCAGCCGCTCTATGTGGGCGGGGTTGTTGATGTTCATACTCTCAACAAATGCACGATCAGGATCCATTTCTGAAAGCCCCTTCTCCTCAAGCACAGCTGCCATATATCCAGCGCAGATTCCCATGACATTTCGGTTGAGCTTGGTAGTTCCACGATCACCATATGCATTGTAGGCCTTGAAGGCAGCAGACATGTTTGCTTCTGCAACATGAACGATCTTTTCGTCCATCATTATTTCTCTGGCCATCTGGCTCTGAGCTTCGATACTAACTCCGCTTCGGTTTGCACCGAGTCTTCGGTTTAGTTCAGCTTCCACAGTTGGAGACCAGATAGTCGCTGCGCCTTCACTAAATACCATCTGAGTCCAGCTTGCAACATCAGTTCGTTTATCTGGAGCTTCAACTAAAGTCCTAAAGCCGGCATGAGTGAAATTGCCCGGAAGTCTGCTTTCGTATTGGTCAAGGCCAGCAACAGGATTTGCTCCCTTTTGAAGGAACTCGACCAGTTCGCTTAGAGAAGCAGACCTAAGAGATTTACCTCTTGCCTGCTCGAAGGCTGCTTCTGCATCCAGGGTAAATACGCTTCGAATCATTCTGTTTCGGGTATCCTCTTCAACCATTCTTAGGTCGGCAACATTTCTCATCCATGCAGGAAGTCCATCGACCTGTGCAGTTGGAGTTAAGGTAGTAGTTGAATTCCTCCATCTGATAGTTTCCTGATCTATCAACATGAGGAAGTGCTCACCGTCGTGCGCAGTTGGATGAAGAGTGCCCTCTGCAACAGCCCTCTGGAATCGGCCACCAACAGAGGCCATCCAGATTCGGTCGTGATCCATTGCGCCTCCGACATTGCAGACATATGCATCAGCCTGTCTTGCACTCTGAGATACTGCTTCTCTGATCTTACCATGCTGATCATCGAAAACATGCTGTGCGAGCATGTATTTGTCATAATCAGTTCCCCGACCGCTTTGTATCTCATCCAATCGATGTAGCATTGTTGATGCGTTTTCATCAATTCTAGCAGCGTATCTTCTGGCCATGTTTCTTAATGCATCGAATTTGTCGCGCTCACTTGTATTTCTTCGCAATATCTCAATCATTTCACTCTCAATAGAGGCAAGTCGGGCGCTTCCGTTGAAGCCTTTAGTGGTATCTATGAGTCTCCATCCCATATCTCTGATCTGCTCATGAGTTACATTTAGATCGAGCCCCTGAGTCTTAAGTATTTGTGCGATAACATAACTGGTTGCGTCCCGGTATGCTTCGGTTCTTTGGGTTCTAAATACCCGCCCCATTATTGCAGCAGTATTGCTAGCATCACCGAAGTGTTCTGCACCCGGAGTTCCTGCCTTGGATCTCTGGCGGGGCTGGTTTCTTCTAATAGCCCGGATCTCGCTCTGGGTCTTTCCTATTTCCTTAACACCCGAGACGATATCTCGTCCGAATTCCGGAATGGCCTTTGCAAATCCGACCACACCACGCTGAACTATTCGACCGCTTCTTACTCCCGAATCCACAGTTGAAGGAATCGAATTGAGTGCGATTGCATATTTTGCCGGACCGAGCATCTTACCCATAAGATTGGTCAGGTAGAAGTATCTGCTGCGCCCCTCATCGTGGCCAGTAAGTTTGAGTAATGTATCGAGGTTCTTATCTGCAGTGAAGTGCATGTTAAATGCATCGTGTGCAAGCTTGAATCTGCCGCCTCTTGCATTGGCTGCGTTGAGTATTTCCCGGACTAATCTGTGCTGGGCATCATTGTAATTTCTTGGAAGCGCAGTAGTAAGTTCTGCAAGCCGATCCCCGGAGAAACCAAGTTCCCGGCCCAGTGCCACAAGACCCCTTGCAATCTGTTTGTTTGTTCCTGAATCACCTGCAATGCGATCTACTTCGTTAACTGCGAGATTGTTTATGTTACCGCTAAGTCGGCGATATTCAGAATCGCTGTTTCGGCCTTCACGCTCGATTCTCGAAGTTATCGAACCTATAAGTCCGGCTGTAGCACCCAGTTGTTTTTTTGTAACTGCCTTGAATTCAGCATAACCCCAGGGGAGCATTATCTGCCCGCCTGCAGCAACTCCCTTTGGAGCTGGTAGTCTTGGAGTAGTAATGTCAAGTAAAGATAGTGGACTCTTTCCACTAAAGTACATACCTGCAAGAAGCAGACTGCCCAGGAGGAATATTGCTATACATGGAACCGTATTGAAACCAGTGTTAAGATTTCCACCAGCGCCCTGACCGCTTAGAATCTGAGCGATCTGTGTTCTTATAGCGGCCATAGGATCGATCGGATTGGGATTTTGTATTGTGTAATATTCGGTAGAGTGAACATAATTTTGAGTTGAAGTTGGTACGAAATCAATTCTTAGCTGGGTTCGCTGTGCGCTGGAAAAGACATCTGGGGCAAGTTTACATCGGACATAGTAGTAAGTAAAGGGAATATCATTTCCGGTGCTGCTTGGAAGAGAACCGGAACTTGAAGTTCTTGTGGCTGCATCAAGACAACCCTCACCAGGAGTAGTAAGAAGTACGAAACGACCACTTGCCTGATCGTATCGGTAATATTCGAAATGAGCATTCTGGACAGATTCGACCTGATCTGCATTTATCCGTCCGCCAGTTAGTTGAGAAGTACCTGCAACGCTTCTCTGAATTATACAGTCATTTTGTCCATTGCACGCCTGGGCGATACCCTCTGCACCGCGCCCTGTTTGGGAAGCGATAGGAGTCTGGATGCCTGGATTAAAAGCCAACACACTGATATCTATTGTATCGCTAACTAAGGTGGAACCATCGTAAACGGGTAGTATAATCACACGAGTTTGTTTTGGTTCGTCAACTGCAAAGGTAAGTGCTGAAACTAGTATGAGTGCAATCGCAAACATCCAGAATGCTTTTTTCATAAATGACATGACTAATACGCACTTTTTTTTCTTTATAAATGCCTCAGATTGGCAAAGTATTAAAAACTACAAAAGCTACGAATTCTGTAGTTTAATTGTTTTAATAAAAGAACGAGAGTGGAACTATGGAAGGCACAAATCCATTTGTAATCTGGGGCGAAAATCCGCTTACAATAGTCTCGAGAAAGGAGGAAATACGGACTTTTGAATCTTTTTGTAAAAAGGTGCTCTCTAGACAACTTGCTATAATGGCAGTTTCCGGATCCATAGGATCTGGAAAATCATTTTTAATGTCCAGATTTATTCATGATGCCCAGAAGCAGGGCATTTTGTGCCTGACAATTTCACTTTCCACTCATGATTCTCAGGATTCGATAATTAAAAAATTGCTGCTGGATTTACCGCCTAGATACGAAGATATCTTTTCACATACAGCTAAATTGACCAGCTTATCAGAAGGTATTTCCAGAATACTTGCAAACCTGCACAAAGAAGATTTTGGAGTAATAATATTTGTTGACAATCTAAACACACATTCGAGAGCGAATTCGATAGTAGATGAACTAATCCAGTTTGAGAGAAAACTCAATTCCCATCACCCCTTGGGATTAGTGTTCAGTTCACTCAAGCCACTAGAGGAGGAAGATTGCATTAATCTGACTCTTGCAGGGTTTTCAAATTCCGAGGCTAGTGAACTTGTAGAAACTGCACTCAAAAAATCGACACTGAAAATGGGTCATGAATGTGTGTCAGCCATTCTGGAGGATGCAAACTCGAACCCCCGGGTATTCAAGTCGATCTGCTGGTTTTTGTATGACCATATGCGCCCTAATGACAAGATCATAACAAAAGGCCATTATCTTGCATATCAATCATCAATCATTACATTTCTAGCAAGAGACTGGTTTGCCAGGTTATATGATGAAATCCCAGCTAGTGAGCGAACGATTCTGCTTTCGCTTGCCCGCTCACCTGGAGGAAAACCAGTATCTGAGATTTCAAGAGAACTGGGCAGGCCTCTTGGCCAGACAACCAGTCTCATAGACAGACTCTGCACGCGAGGAGTGATTTTGAGGGTTAGTCGAGGTAAATATTCCATATTCTGCAATCTCTTTGGAAGATACGTAATTAAGATGTTGAAGTAGCTATGCCCCAGTCGGTTTCAAATACAGATTCAAATTGTCGGGTTATGCTTTGATCGATCACGATTAACGAGGCCTCCCGATTTTTGTTTAGCGCCGAAAAACTGAGGTTATGCGATCCGACAATTATTTCCTTGCCATCGATAATTAGGAACTTGGCATGAGTTAGTTTGTAAGTAGTACTGGCATATTTTACATCGACTCCGTGTTTTTTTAGCTCTGCCGCAGTAGCCTCGTTTCCTTCACCACTGTCGCGCTTTTCGATTATGAGCCGGACCTGGACACCACGAGCCTCTGCAGCCTCGATCGCTGCGATTGTTTCTTTTGAGGTGAAAACAAACATTTCGATATCGATAGAGTGCTGGGCCAGATCGATCTCATGAATTATCTGATTTCCATCATCAGGTGAGAACACAGGCCGGATCGAACTGTTAGCCTGCACAAAAGATAATGAAGGCTGAATAACTGGAGGGATTAGAAAAGATCCGATTAGGATAACTGCAACCGAACCAACTACCAGGCCCAGAAGAAAAATAAGGATTTCTTTTATCATCAAGCAGTTTTCGAGTATTGAATATTTATAGACAGTGGAAAGGACACAATGAAGTTAGAGCAAAAATTCCCGAATCGGATTAAGCATCCTCTCTTGGATCACGGCTAGGTGGTGATGCGAACCGATAATGTGCCCAAATTTTGTCTTAATCTCAGTTAGAAAATTGTGTAATTCTTGAGTGTTTTCTACGATAAGATCGACTTCAAGATCCCAACTACCAATAGTTTTATTCAAAAAAACAACATTGTCCTGCTCAAGACAAAAGTTGAGAAACTTGGTTTCTTTCTGATGCGTCATTCCCCTAAAACTTATGAGTAATTTGTAGTATTCAAAACCAATATTTTTGGAATTGAACCAGGCAGTATAACCAAGAATAAAACCATCTTTGGTAAGCCTTTGAATCCGGTATTGTACTGCCTCAGGAGTTATACCGACTTTATTGGCAATATTGATTGCACTCTCACGTGCATTGGCATAGAGCAACGAAAGGATTTGCAAATCAATTTTGTCTACTTTTTCACTTGGAACTACCCGTTCAAGGGGAAATTCAGGATGCCGCTCTCCACCAAATGCCCGATTCCATGAGAGATATGTTTGATAGGTAGTAGTTGCAACTGTTTTTTCCACAATCTTGATTCCGAATCGTTCGATCACTTTGTTTACCGCCTCTTCAACTTCAAGTTCGTCTTTTGCAACGATGCGCCAGAGAACATCATATTCGCCCTGACAAACCGTGCCCCAAAGCGTGCGAGAGTAGGATTCAAAAAGAGCGAGAACGTCAATTTGGGTTTTTTCATCAAAGACATCAAACCTTAAGTAGATCCTATAGGCCTTCAAACCAAGTTTCGAGAGATTAACATCGGCAAATAGGAGAGAAATGACTCCGGCTTCTTTTAGCTGCCGGAGCCTCCTTTCCACCGAGCTGCTGCTTAGAGAAAGTTTCTTTCCCATAGAGGTGAAGGATGCCCGAGAGTCCAAATAGAGCAAGGTTAGTAGCTCCCTGTCCTTTTTGTCGAGCTTCATTAATTGCTAATTTACTTAAGAATAATATATAAAGTTTTAGTTTTCTTGCAAATTTTTTTGAAATATAATAAATAATCAAGCTAAGAGTTGTAGTTTGATGATTAATATGAGAAAAACCAGGGCAAATCACAACCAGAAGTTTGTAGGCAAAATGAATGACTGGGCTAAAGTAGCACTTGAACTAGACGGCGAGGATCTGAAGCAAAAGATTTACGATAACAAATTATTCGAACTGCTTGGAGAGCTCAAAGGAAAGGAAGTTCTTGATTATGGCTGCGGACCTGGAGTAATTGCAAATCGGGCAGCTAAAGCAGGCGCCAGAATCAAGGCATTTGACATATCAAAAGAGATGTTAGGCGCAACAGCAACAAAGATCGGCTTTGATAATATTTACACTGCGAATGACCAAATCCCAGAGGCTCGATTCGGCATAGTGACCTGCAATCTGGTAGTCTGCATCGTCCCGGAGCAAGAGGTCATTCGTATTATGCGCAATATTCAACGCAGCTTAGCCAAAGAGGGCACTGCATATCTGGGATTTTGCAACCCCAGACTCTTTGATATTCCAGAATCACTCATTGATCTTAGAGCTGCAACTGGCAAAGGATATGAAGAGAATCACCGATACACAAAGACAAAAAAGGAAGGGAGTTACCAGATAGAAGAACTGCATCGCCCTATTGGATGGTATAATGGCGCCTTGGATGCAATCGGATTAGTGCGAAAAGAACTTCATTTCACTTCTGAATATGAAACGAACCAAGGCCGCAAGATCAGCGATTTTGTCATTTTTGAACTGTGCAGAGGTGAGCAATCGTGAAGCAGATTAGGGTATCATCAGACCGGAGAAAAATAGTAAATCAGATGCTCCCGGCAGCGATGTCATTTGCTAGTTCGTTAATGGTAAGCGAACCTGCAATCGCACAAACTCGAACACGCGGATTTGTTGGCCTATTTGATCATGGGCAAGAAGTCGATGTAGGTGTGGGTATTTCGAGAAGATTCGATCTTGGAAGGACTTGGAGTATCGATACGACATTTTCAGTTAGGTCTGATGGAAGAAAGGTTCGACTCGGAAATGCTGAACTGGAAATAAATACCCCACGAATCGGACCGCTTTCATTCACAGGATACATCTATAATGACGCGCTACTAAATGTCGAGCTGGGAGTCGGAGGAACATTTAATTTATGGCGAAATCTCCACATATCCGCAGAATGGGAGAGACCAAACTGGGGCGGGGCTTTCGCAAATTATGCCATTCGATTAGGTTCTCGGATTACTCTTACTCCTCAAGTTTCTTTCCTATTTTCAGAGGAAGGATTCGAGGGACTTGGAGGCTGGATAAGAGCAGATATCGATTGCGGATCAGGAGTAGTGATCAGGACTCAAATTAACCACGTTCGAAACCTTCGCGATGGAACTGCACTAAACGAGAATGCAATGGTTTCTGTGAGTTTTGAATTGTAAATGAGGAATGAAAAATTCTAGATAACCTCGGGCCTTTTTCCAGGGTTTCGCCGAGCATGCTTAGCATGCGAAGGCAGATGGCATGAAAAAGCAGTAGACAAAAAGCCTCCGGAGGGGATTGAACCCCCGGCCTGTTCCTATCTTGTTTTTTTATATTATTCTCGTTCAACAATCCCGATTTCTCCTCAGGACTTTTGACCAAGGTCCTTACTTTTGTCCTACGAAAATAGGAGTCAAAAGTAACGACTTACAAGAGAACCGCTCTACCACTGAGCTACAGAGGCGTAACTATTTCGAAAATTTTTCGAATGCTTCCTCATGGCTTTGACCAACCCCTTTACTTTGCCCTAAGAAATGCTGGCTTCAAAGTAATGGGCCACTGAGCTACAGAGGCGTTAATAGAATTAATCTTTATGAAAGTGTTTAAATTGGCTTCTTTATGCTTATTTAAGAATGTCTACTTTGCCTTGCCTCAAACGTTTTTTGCTTAAGACGTACGGTCCAACCAAAACGGATATTCTTATTCACTTGAGTCCTGGCAAGGCAAAACCGCTTGGAGACGTCATAAAGGCAATCGCAACCACACATAGACTTGAACCTGATTCAATTTCAACATTCAGACTAAGCCAAAAAGCCAAATCATTAGTTAGAGAGAAGCTTGCAACTGAACCAAACAAGGGCCAGTTTCGTTCGAACGAAATAGGAAGCATACGTAGTTTTGAGGCGATATGTGATGCTTTAGCTATCCGAAGATCTGCAGGGATTGAATTGCAGCTGTATGAACACCGTTTTTAATTTAATTCGACAAATAGCTAGACATGGACATTCAAACTAAAATAGACCTAGTCAGAAGATCTCCAGTCGAAGAGATAGTCACAGAAGCAGACCTCAAAAAAGTCTTTGAAAACTATGCCCATCCACGACACTACATCGGATTTGAGATCTCGGGAATGCTCCATATCGGCTCGGGACTTTGCACCACATTAAAAATTCAGGATTTTATAGCCGCAGGAATCAAGCCAACAATTTTCCTTGCAGATTACCATTCATACATAAATGAAAAGCTTGGTGGCGATCTGGAAAAGATACAGAAAGTAGCGCTTGGTTACTTCAAGCACGCATTCGTCTCGCTCGGACTTGACGACTCAAAGGTTGATTATGTCCTAGCTAGCGAAATTTATGATCGGGATTATTGGAAATATGTCTTACAGATATCCAAGGACACCACGCTCAAGAGAATGATGCGCTGCCTGACAATCATGGGAAGAAAAGAATCAGAAAATACATCCTGCGCAGGGGTAGTCTATCCGGCAATGCAGGCAGCAGATATATTCAAACTAAACGTCCAAATCGCGCATGCAGGAATGGACCAAAGGAAAATTCACATGCTCGCACGGGAACTGTCTCACCATTACAAGAAAGACTTTGTCGCAGTGCATGGACACCTGCTCCCTGGATTGCAGGGACCAGGCAGAATGAATGCACCTGGAGTAACCAGCGGCCCTGCCAAAGCAGAAGTCGACGAGAAGGTAGAAGAGGAAATGGATGCAAAAATGAGCAAATCCAAACCAGATTCGGCGATAT
This sequence comes from Microcaldota archaeon, assembly GCA_016212525.1. GTDB lineage: Archaea > Micrarchaeota > Micrarchaeia > Anstonellales > Bilamarchaeaceae > Bilamarchaeum. Next base: position 134,134 of record JACRGD010000007.1, read on the forward strand.
TTATTCATGACTCAGAAGAACAGATTAAAAGCAAAATAAAGAAAGCATACTGCCCCGAGAAAGTGGTCGAGGGAAATCCCATTATCGAATACGCACAATACCTAGTAATGAGGGAGAAGAGACTCTCCATAACTAGACCTGCGAAATTCGGTGGAGATCTCGATATTGGAACGCCAGAGGAACTCAAGCAAATCTATCTGGAGGGAAAACTCCATCCGATGGATCTTAAGACCGCAGTAGCCAACGAGCTTTCAGTATTGCTTAAACCATCACGCGAGTATTTCGAGAAGAACAAACAATATCTCGAGCAGCTCCAAATCAAGGACATAACAAGATGATTGCCTCAGGAAAGCATCAATAAACATTTCTTGAATTTTTTGCACTGCTTCCAATATAATCCCAATATATTTTTTCGGAAATTTCTGCAACCCAGGTTGGAACATTGGATTTAACCAATGAAGATAGAAGTTTTACGCCCTCAACAGTTCGGGTGTAAATAAACGTTCCTCCTCCGACATGATTACGCCATTGCATGGAGAAAATTTCCGTATTTTTCTTATTTGCAGCAAATAATGCAGGAACAGCAAAATATCTTTTTCGAATTCCGAGTTTATCAGCTAGATGTGAAAACAGACCGTAAATTCCAAGTAACCAGTGCAAAGGTTCAACGACATCGTATAATATGACATATCTTGGATTTATGGGACGGGAGAGTAATTCACCCATAGCATTGGCAAATTCCCTGCTTCCCTTACCAGATAATGCAATTTCCACAGTTCCAACGGGAGTGGGAGTGATTTTGAGGGTTGAAGAGTCGTCACTAAGTCCAATCATCTTAAGGGTTGCAAGAACTGCCTTTGCCATCTGACAAACAATTTTATCATCAGGAACCGGATTTCTAAGAGTGTGCACAAATATCGCAGCAGAAACTCCGAAAAAGAAAACAAACCAGAAAACCAATATAGTAATGCAGCTCTGAATTCCGCCTCTAGTGAGAGAAGAATAGAGTGCCGAAAGTACACTCATAACTAAGAAGGCATACATGGCAAGATAAAGAAATCTAAGAGTGCTAACCGGAACTACTTTTTGCTCCATTTTAACTTCTACTGCACCGGTTTCAGAATCCTCGTAAATTGAGCCTATGCCCCAAAGTTCACGGGTTTTATTACGACTAATGGCTCGATTAATCATTCGATCATTGAGAATTTGCATATCGGATCTAAACGCAATCGAATCACGAGTTCCTGTCCACAATCTCCAAAGCCCGCCCTCAAGATGATCGACTCCCTTCATAATTCGTCCTTGATCGTCAACAGAATAGAGGAGACCGTGTTTTTTGCGCATCTTGGAAAGCTGGCTAAACATTCCCGGATAAACGCACACGATGTCCCAGTTGTTTGAAACTTTTAATGGATCTTCTGGATCGATACGCAATGCGCGTCCCCGAATTTGCTGAACACTGGTTCCAAACGAGATAGCAGTTAGATCGACCATCGTATTTAATTTAAGCGAGTCCCAACCTTCTCCAAAAAGGGCTTTGGTTCCAATTAGCAGCCTCGTTAAGCCTTTTGAAAACAAAGAGGTTACCAGAATAGTATATGTAGAGGGCCTCCAGTCTTTTCCTTCGCCCTCGAGTATCGCATATCCGTCCATATGCTTAAAAGTAATCGAAATATCGAATTTTTTCTCTTTGGCAAGTACAAGCAATTCTTCCCGAAATCGCTCTGCCAAATCATCATCACAATACAACCTGGTCCCGGTAACTAAAACCGGATCAAGCTCATCAAGATCTTTTAGCAAACGAATGAAAACGAATGCTGCACTTCCCATAGCTTTCATACCAGAGACAGACGCAGAAGGCACATGAGTGTCAAAATCGACCATTATCAATGCCCGAAGATTTGTTTTCATTGCGTCCGATTCTTTTCGCAAAATACTAATTGCACCTAGAACGCGATTTTCAGAATATGAAAGAGCCTGTTTTTCGACAGTATCAGCAACCCGCAAAACCTTGTTTGAATAAGTGAAACCGTTGGTCTTTAGAAGATGAAACGCCTTCTTCTGGTCTTCTTCGGGCATTATAGGATAAGCATAATCAAGAAATCCCTTTATCAACAATAGACACTCATCATAGCCATCTGGTTCAACAGCTGACTTTCCGCTAACAACCAACGAATAGAGTGCATAATCATCCTTGTATGAATCGCCCTCGACTATCGATTTGACAAACTCAGGATACATAGGATGCATAAGAAGTGCCCGAAATACATTGGAAGTCCTTTTGATCTGCGATTGAATAAGTTCAAGTTCGCTCGAAGTAGGCGAAACAAAATACGCTAGTTCCCGGTACGGCGCAAGAAAGCCCTCCTTGACAACTGCAGGAGTCGAGACTTCATAGTTAACATTTGGCAACAAATCGAAAAACACGTCTTTCTCTTCGGCAATTGGATATGTCGCCGTCAGTCCGATCACTTGGGCATCAAGTTCGAGTTTAAGGTATGCGATCACCAATCCCCAATAGTCAAGAAGGTGATGACATTCGTCGAGAATTATAACTTTTACCCCAGCCGCCTTCATTCGTGCGACCAGCTCAAGTGCATTTTTATGGAGTCCTTTTGCGATAACTGAACGATCCGCTTCGCGTCTAAGCTTTGAGACATACGAGGCGATTCGCTTGTCATAATTTTCCTTATTCAATTTTTCAATTCGACCCAGCTCTAAGAGGGCTTCCTCTTGAGGAATTGTTTTACAAAGTTCAGATATCCAGGCATCCCGGGCCATTTTTTCAAGAGATGCACTTGCTTCGGATCGCGTCGAAATTCGTTGATAGGTGACTATATTAAGAAATGCACTAACATCCGAATCAAGCGAAGCTGCATCATCGGAATTATTGCAAAAATAAGACAACTTGTCTTTCCACTGACGGGCAATGATAGTCGTGGGTGCAAAAACAATTGCAGGTTTTCCTATTCGTCTAATTAGTTCAAGACCAATAATAGTTTTTCCTGAACCCGGAGGTGCGACAATAAGCATTTCCTTATTGCTTAGATTGGCCTGTGCTAGTACATCAGATTGATATTTTCTAAATTGTAATGAGGGTTCGTGGAGTGGACAGTCCATGGGCAAAAAATGGAAGGATTAATTATTATTACTATTAGTTCAAGCCACAGTATTTAGAACGATTTCATAAATCATGCGAGCATGCATCTCGACGATTGGGTTTCCTTCATTTTTCGGAGACATTAAAATTAGTACAAAAACAAGTTTTCCACGTTTAACAATACCACACCTAAGCTGCACAAGAGTATTGTTTATGATTCCATCTGCCAGATAAGTACCCTGGACATTTTGGATGGATTTGTAATGCAGATCAGAGTCAGATTTCCAGTCGTCTTGAAGAATCACTTGTGAATCGGCCATTTCTGCTTTTGAAGTTTGAAGAAGAGCGCTTACATCATCAACTCCAGCTAAACTTGGATCAATAGCCTTGATCCTAAGGTAGCTTATAAGCTCATTTTCATGCATGAGCAGAAGATCAACTGCACTTTTTCCCTTGAGCTTGCTTTCCAGGACACGAACATTCCAATTGAGAGGATGAGTAAATGAGTATTTTAAATCAGGAACTTTTGTTTCTATAAATTTTTCTAATGGACCGTACCCCAGAGGGTTCAATAGTTTAAAGGAAAATTCGGCAATTACGATATTGGTCATCGATTTTCCATCAGGAGCTACATACCTGCTTTTTGGAACAGATGCACTTATTAGATAAATTCCCTTGCCATCAAAAAATGCAACAGTACGAACCACGTAGGGAGTTTTTCCATCGATCTGGGATATAAATGTTCCACCAACATCCACAAAAGGACGTTCATCAAACCACTCATTCAAATGAATTGTAGTAATATGATTCGCTAAATTGAAATGAACCAAATAATCGCGTAATGAGATTTCCAGGGGAATGGGAGTAAAAGTTACACTTATAGAAACACCATCAGAAGATTCTTTTTCATAGAAACCACCCAAAACAACAGGTCTTAGCGACTCAAGCTTTTGTTCTCCCAGATCTTTAGTCATACGCCAGGCTTTTGGAATCAGTATCGAAAAAGAAAAATTCCGGTCGTTAAAAGGAGTAATATGAAGTAAATTGTGAGTTTTTTCAAGGTCTTTTTGAAGAAGAACTTTTTTATCGGGAAAAATCGGCTCCGACATCACAGAAATCACAGATCAATGCAGCTCGCTAGCCAAGCCTGCAATCAGGTTCTCGAGCTTGGGAGTCGCATTCTTCATTACAGTCAAACTATCATCGTGTTTGATCTTCTTTTTCTTTGGATTTGGTTCAAGGCCGGCACAATAATAAGAGGCAACAGCAACTGCAGCGAAATCGATCTCGCCTTCGCCCAAAAGTGCCATCTCAAATCCGGCAGAATTGGAAACCAGATTGGCACCGAGCTTTTCTAGTGCCTTGACTTCGGAGCGGGTTTCTCGTCTTGGACCAATAGTGGTTCCAATTACCGCACCATCTTTAATACCGATTTTTTTGGATCTTGAAACTGCCGCAATAGTATCTACTATTCGCTCATCAAATGGATGTGTAAAATCCTTCTGGTGAATTCCGAGCGAAAAATCATCGTAAAAAGTAGCAGGTGCTCCAGTAAGGTTCATGAAATCATCAACCAGGGCCAGATCCTCGATTTTGTATTTAGAAGAAACGATTCCGCAATCATAGATAGCAAGAATGCCAGTTACATCCAGCTGCCGCATTGCCGCAGCGTTGGCCCGGTAGTTTATCTTGTGAGACGGAATCAGGTGGCTTTTGCCATGACGCGGAAGGAAAACGATTTCTTCATTTGCAAATGTCACAAGCGAAGCATTTGCGACTCCATGTTTAGTAGAGACGCGCAAATCTTCCTTTTCCTTTCCAAGAGTATAAAATCCGGTTCCTGAAATTACTGCAAGCATGTGAGGTAATTGCAGATTCGCTTTATATCTCTTACTTTATTCGCCCTGAAATTTCGGTAGAATATCGAACCAACCGGGGAACATTTTCCAGATTTAACTCTGCGATCGTCCCGTTTTGGGTGTCAAAACTCCGGAAACTGGCAAGGCTTGAAACCAAGGAACATAGAAGAACGTTAAGCACACAATAGTGAGTAACAATGCAAATCACATCGTTCCCGTTTTTCTTGACGAGTTTTTCGAACATTGGTAAGACTCTTGCCTGCACTTGGATAAGACTTTCGCCCCCGGGAATTGGATTATTTTGCGGGTCGTAATGCCATCCTTTCCAGGCATCGGGAAATTCGTCCTTAATTTCGAGTTCGCTTCGCTTGTCCCATTCACCACAATCAAGCTCGCCAAATGCATCAACCACCTCGATTGTAGCTCCAGATGCATCGGCAATATGCTGGGCAGTCTGAAGAGTACGCTTAAAGGGACTTGAATAAATTTTAGTTATTTTATGGGCGGCAAGAATCAGTCCAAGTTCGTTTGCCTGTTTAAATCCCAGCTCGCTTAAGCCTTCATCCTCATGAGCACGACAGTTATAGATACGATCAATATTAGCAACGCTCTGACAATGTCTAACAATAAAAACTTTGCAAACCATTTTTTCACCAGTATAGAGATAGATCCAAAATAAACAAACATCACTAGAGTTCAAAGAAATTCTTTAATATCTGCTCGCCATGCTCAGTGTGCCAGACTTCAGGGTGGAACTGAACGCTCCAGATGGGTCGCGAAACATGACACATTGCTTCAAGAGAGCAGGAATCAGACCGGGCAAGGCCAACAAAGCCCGAGGGGAGATTTTTTACCTCGTCAAAATGAGAAACCCAGGCCCGAAACTTTGGAACTACGTCTTTGAACATAGCTTCCTGCTTTTGAACAGTTATCTCGCAGACACCATATTCAGCACTCTTGCCTTTTGCAACCTGCGCACCAAAACAATGGCCAATCATCTGATGACCATAGCAGATTCCCAAAAGAGGCAAAGATATAAGGCCCTCTTTGACTTTTTTACATGCATAAGAACTCAAATTAGGTGGATCGGTATAGACACTGCTTGGACCACCTGAGAGAACGATTCGCTTTGCACCAGAATTTAGAAGATCATCGAATTCTTTTTCAGATGAACGGGAGTTGATAATTTGCGATTCAAAATCCATATCCCGGGCAGTTCGCTTAATTAAATGAGTATATTGAGAGCCATTATCGATAATTACGATCATAAGGAGATGTTGACTGATTCGTTTTTTATTGGCTGCGGAGAATCATATTTCGCTCTTTATTATCATCCGATCGTCAATAGACAGAACCTCTGAAACGGCTACCGAGAGTCGCTTATCAAACATAGTCTGTATGAAAAATTGACCCCGCTTAGAATCAAAGCCCACGATTTTACCGATGTAGCTGCCATGATTGGAAATTACTTCCTTGCCTTCGAGTTTCATATCCTTGAGTATTTGTGAGCGATACCAGTGAACAAGACGAGAACTTAGATACCCCACAACAATTGCAAGAATCATTGCAACAAGGAAAGTTCCAAAATCGACATAAGGTTCAGAAAGATTAACAATCCAGAGACTCGAGATGAAAAGTACAAAAGTCGAGATAGCAGTCATGGAAAAATATAAAAGGTATTTAGCCGCCTCGTAGCGTTTCTTTTCATTAAGAGCATCAAGAATCTTTGAAATAATAAGAAATATGAATCCGATGAAAAATATCCAGACAGTATTACCAATGGCGTAAAAGACTACTTTTTCAACACGGAGGTTGGCAGAAAATGCATGATGCAGAGATTGGTATGCCACAAAAATACCAGTTAGAAATATAGCAAGAGAAGCAAGGTATCCAACCCAACTGGTCCGGTCCAGTGAAACTCTAAAGTCTTTAAGGAATGAAAAAATCAAATTCTCAAGACCAGAGATTTTCATAAGCAAATATAGGCCGATAAGAATACCAACAGGCTGCCATCCGAGCCCAAGATAACTCGAGAGCGAAGTGAGCAGGATAAGAAGAGCGGGAATGCCAATCATAATACGGGCATAATATGGATCCTTCAATTTTTCAAGTAGGACAAAATAAGTCTTTTCGAGTTCCTTGGCCTGTTTTATGAAGACGACCCTTGTTGAATCGACCTTAAGGCGGGACTTAATTATCGGAAGAATTTCTTCATCTGCCGGGCCATCAGAGATGAGAATGCTCGAGGCCGGACTTAATTCAGTAATTATTCGCTCGAGCTGAGCACTTATGTTCCGATCGGCCTTAAAGCCCAGTTCCTTATCTCCGGTCAAGGTAACTACTTCGACATTGATGCCGTCCTTGCATAGTTGATCGTAAGTTTTGATGGCATAGAACATCGAATTTGAATCTGGATCTTCCGGATCGCTTAATGAGAGGCCGATGGCTGCCTTAAGATTGTTTTCGCGACCGATAATTGGACCATTAAAACCTGCCTTTTCGTAGACGTCGTTGTCCCGATCTATGCAGATTATCAGAATAGGCCTACTCATCAATTATCCCTAATTTAACATAAACGCATAGGTATTTATTAAACAAGTGGGAGTATCAATCGGCGATGAGGATAAAGAGGTATTTCTGAAAAAGGATGACAAAGTTAAGAGAAGCCGAGCCACCAAAAAGATAACAAAACTAGATATAATCAGTCTGAGGAATTAGTTGTTCGCTGTTTTGATCGGAGAATCATAAATCAAGGCAATGGATAATCTATAAAATCGTTTTCTAAACAATTGGATGCTCGGTCAACTGAAGTTCTACTCCAGTGAACCTAAGACGAGCATCCTCAGCCGCACGCCCCATAAAAAAGTTTTTCCTATGGCCCGCCGTCCTCGTTCATCGGATGGGATAGGATTAACTATAATCGACAAATCAGTTTAGATTCAGAGTGTCGGAGGAGGTCAAAGTCCTGCCAAAGCCAACATACGTAACAGTAACAGTTACGCTGCGTGCATTAGTAAGTTGTCTAATCTGATTTTTGGTTATAGAAAGATTCTGCGAATAATAGATATTGCCTGCGAGTATAGAATAAGAGTCACTCCTAAGGGGAAATTGAGTTTCAAATAACTTTCTAGATTGATCAAAAATAGCCAAGGTACCAGAACCGGATGGGTTGAGATATTTTCCATTGCCATTATTATCGCGTATTGCAAAGGTTGTAGAGTATTGAGTATCGCTAAGATCAGGAGTCGGACCCAAACTAACGCCAAAAAACGAGATTTTTGCGTCAGTAGGTAGTGAGGTTGGCGCAGGAGGAAGAGTGTTTTCGTTTTTTATAAAGGCGGAAACTACATCCTGAATGATCCCCATGCTTGAACCGGCCGGAGGAGTCTTGTTGAACGCTTGATAACAGTAGGTGGAAGCACCAGCTGAAGAAACCCGAGTACAAACGGATGAATCGTTGGTTAGAGTCCCATATTTCACCAGGCAATTATCGACACCATTAGAGTTGCGATTGAATGTTCGCTCGCAAAGCGAGGAATCGTGTTTTTCTGCAGCCACAGTGGCCACGCAATCACCATCAACACCATAAAATTCAGTTGAATTGAGTTTGCATTTAGTAACTTCAGAAGGTAGTTGAGAAGTACAACCGACCAAAACCAATCCGAGAGCGAGCAAAAAAATACCGATAATAGAACGCATGGAAATTATTGGAAGTGAATCGCATTAAAAAGAAATAGGTTACCAAACGATGAACTAAGAAGAAAAATAAACAAAAAATAAGGAAAAAGATTAGGCCAGATTACTCATTTTCTTTAGCAACTTGTCCTTATCTGGCCCTTCAAAGAGCGCGTGGGTTAGGACCTGCGCCAAATCAGAAACAGTAACGATTTCGATCTTTTCCAAAATGGCCTTTGGAAGATAGACATCCTGCTCATTTGCCTTTGGAATTAGGACTTTTTTCATTCCAGCATCTATTGCGGCTTTGATTTTACCATTGATTCCACCAACTGGAAGAACCTTGCCGCGCACATCAAGCGAGCCAGTCATTGCAACAGACTGGACAACAGGAACATTGGCAATGGCAGAAATTACTGCAACGGCAATCGAAATCGATGCGGAATCTCCCTCGACACCGTCGTATGTCTGAAGGAACTGAATATGCAGATCAGTCTTTGAGATCTCATTTCCAACGTATTTCTTGAAGATAGCAGATACATTTTCAACTGCCTCTTTAGCAATAGTACCAAGTTTACCAGTAGCAATTACATGACCCTCACTTTTTGAAGCAGAGGGAGCTGCCTGTGCAGCAATTGGCAGAACCAGACCAGAACGGGCATCGCCCAAAACAGCAAGGCCATTTACACGGCCGATTTCCTGTCCAGTATTTGAGACTGCCTGGTATTCTTTGCGGTGCTCAACAGTTCTCGATATCACCTGAGATTCGATTGTCCTAAAGCTTTTCTTGGCTTCAGTAATTTCAGCAGGAGTAACAACAGAAAGACCTTTTTCACGGGCCACATCACCTGCAGCACGGATCAGACCGCCCAATTCACGCAGATTCAGAGTGAACTTTTTCTTTCGACCAGCTGCAATGCGAGCCTCCTCTACAATTTCCATCACAGCATCCTTATCAAATGGAGGAGTCTTACCATCCTTTCTTACCTCCTGAGCTACCCAGATTATCATCTTATCCTCATTCTCAGGAGTATCATCAAGAGTATCTTCAACGTAAACTTCGTATCCCGCGCCACGGATTCTAGAACGAAGTGCCGGGTGTACATGCTGCATGTCCGGCAGGTTTCCTGCAGCTACAAGAACAAAATCAGTTGGAACTTGCTGAGTCTTGACAAGAGCACCAGAACTCATCTCACTCTGGCCGGTAATTGGATATCGCTTTTCCTGCATGGCAGTAAGAATTTCCTGCTGCCAATTGATTTTTAGTGAAGCTATTTCATCTATGAACAGGACACCCTTGCTAGATTGATGGATTGCTCCAGCTTCAACCCTAAGGTGGGCAGGAGTTCCAAGACCACCACTTTGAAGTGGATCGTGTTTAACATCACCAAGAAGCGAACCCGCACGCGAACCAGTGGCATCGATAAATGGCGCAGTCGGACGGTCAGTATTGTCAATTATGAGCTTTGGACCACTGGATTCTTTTGGAGCGAGCCGCTTACCAAGACCCGCGGTCGCATTCGAGATCACAAACAAAAGTCCAAGGCCAAGTGTCGCAGCGAGTATGAGCCATTTGAGATTTTCTGATAAGTCAGTTACAAAAAGGACATAACCAAGAATCACTGCGATAATTGCGATAGGCAAAATGGGAGAGATTCCCTTCTCTTCATCTTCAGATTTGAAATTGGCGATCCTTCGACCAACACCAACTTTGATTAGCGATGGCAGATCTTCTGGTTTGGCTTTTCGGATTTGCTCGATTTCAGCAGGTGAAAAATATTTGAAAAGGCCGTTTAACTTTATATAGTCATAATCAGGAAAAGTCTTAACTACCCGGATCAGGGGCTGATTTTCATTTTTTGGATTTGGATAGGAGAGCACATCCTCTAGCTCTTCCTTTTGCATAAGCTGTGCCATTGCCTGGGCAAGCATACTTTTTCCGGTTCCGGGAGTTCCGATGAGTAAAACATGTCGTTTTTGCTTTGCTGCTTTTTTAACAATCTCAACGGCCCTCTCCTGGCCAATAACCTGGTCAATAAGCATTTGCGGGATTTTAATATCCGCAGTAGTCTTGAAATTTATAGCCATGAAAACACTCTAATAACACACTCAAATACAGTATTAATATTGTTTTTGGTCAGCTGACGATCTGAACATTTGAAAAAGCCACCTTGGGAGAGGAAATGGAACCTTCAATCGAAACGCGTTTCTCGCAACCTGCGATATTTTTGAATAGATCAAAAACATTTCCACTTACCATAAAACCGCGTACGGGCAAACGAATGCCCAATCGATCGACATGATATGCAGTAGTTACCTCAAGACCAAAATCGCCGTTGGTCGGATTTGCAGTATGTGAGCCATGGGCGGATTCAACTTCAATATACTCGCCCAGTTCGCCAACATCAGAAAGATTACCAGGAGCAATATGAAGATTTGAATTGCCAATAGCAGGAGGATTTTCATAGGAATTACGACTGCAATTTCCCTCAGCAGATATACCCTCGAGGGCAGCCGTCTCGCGATCATATAGGAACGAATCGATCCTACCTTTAGTTACTAAAGAGCGTTTTTGTGAAGGCACACCCTCATCGTCAAAAGGACGACTATTTACTCCAGATGAGAAGGGATCCTCATAAAGACTGAAGTTTGAGCTAAATAGATCTTCGCCAGATTTGAGACGAGTTATCGATCGACGCTTCCAATCTCCTGAAAAAGAAGGAAGAAGAATATCAAGAAGACTGTCTATCGATCTGGCATTAAAAACAACAGAGTAGGAACCGGATTTTGGCTTCTTTGCATCATTCATATCAATTGCCATCTTTAGAGCATGCCGACCCATTCTTGAAACTTCTTTTGGTGCAGTAAAAGAGGAATACTGGGAATAACCAGAACCGTTTTTGTAGAGCGCTTCGACAAAAAAAGAAAAATAAGATTTTTTGTATTGCCCAAAGAAACCGCTTGAGTTCTCGAGCCTCAAAAAATCAAAGCCCGCACTAAGAAATACCCGGACATTGACACCTTTCTTCAAAGCAGAATCGCGTGCTTCCATAAGTAGATCCCTATAAAGTGAGGGTGAATCCAGATCGAGGGATTTGTCAAAAAGAGAAAGTCTTGTGCTCGATCGTTTTGGCGAAAAAGAAAAACGAGTTGGACCTGAAAGTTTTGCAGACTTTCGCGCAGTCGAAATGGCAATAGGGATATCTTTTTCATTCTGACAATATGAGAAACCAAGCCGTGAATTTTCCAAAATCCGCAGGCCATAGCCAGAACTCTTTTCGATCTCTTTAGTCTTAAGTTCACCGCCAGTGTAGCTTAGAGCAAGACCGTCAGAGCTGGAGAAATAGGTTTCCTTTTCAAGCATGGTTTTAATTGGGGGTGCTGATTTAAAACCGATGAGGATATTTGTGGCGATAGAGCTGCCAGAAGAGATAAAAGAGAAAATCAGTCAAAAATCAGAAGAGTTAGGAAGAAATGGACTACGAAGAACAAGTAAAGACAAACTCCACATTACACTCAAATTCATCAAAGAGGTAAACGAACAGGAAACTCAGAGAATATGCAAACAACTCGAACAGATTAAACGAACCAGATTCTCACTAAGGATCGCTGGGTTCGGAGCTTTCCCAGATACAAAGCGAGTTAGGGTAATCTGGATAGGGTTAGAGAACAACAATGAATTACAAACATTAGTACAAGACATAGAAAATAGCATCGTAGAAAAAGAAAGCCAAAAGGAAGAGAAATTCGTACCTCATATAACCATTGCGAGAACGCGAACAAATCAGCAGAACAAAAAAATAATGGAATTTCTCAATAAGAACAAAAACGAGTTTTTTGGAGAGTTTGAAGTTAAGGAATTTGTACTAATGGAAAGCATACCCAGGATAGACAGATATGAATACCGCGAGATTCAAAAATTTCAGCTAAGATAAGGAAGCATGAGAATAATTTCACTTGCTCCGTCAAACACAGAGATAATATTTGCACTTGGCTCTGGAGATGAACTTGTCGGTCGCACAGCATATTGTGATTTTCCTAGTGCGACAAAGAACATAGGGAAGGTTGGAGACTGGACAAAACCAGACATAAGTAAAATCAAGGCACTCAAACCAGACCTGATCCTAACCTCAACAATAGTTCAGAAAAAATTAGCCATCGAACTGGAAGAAGACCATAAACTCCCAGCGATACATATCGAAGTAGATCGGCTCTCAGGAGTAATTCAGAGTTTTGCCAAAATAGGAGCGCTCATATCAAAGGAAGAGGAGGCCAAAAAACTCACAGCAGAATTCCTTCTCCAACTAGCACAAATACGACTTGCCAATCAAGAACGAGAAACAAGACCACGGATATATGTCGAAGAGTGGCACAAACCACCATTTGGGAGCGGGAACTGGGTTGGGGAGTTAGTCCAGATCGCTGGCGGAGAGTACTTCCCGATCAAAGCAGGCGAGAGAAGTAGGGAAATTAACGATGAAGAAATACAGAAGTTCGATCCAGAGCTGATTTTTGTCTCCATCTGCGGACTTGGAAACAGGGTATCTAAGGAACTGATTACAAAGAGAAAGAGTTGGCGAGAACTAAACGCAGTAAAAAATGACAAAATAGTCATACTGGACGATTCGCTTCTGAATCGGCCTGGACCAAGACTGATTATCGGGGCCAGAACAATAAGCAACGAAATAGAAAAAATCAGAATCAAAAGAAAATAGAATAATAAAATAAACAAAAAAATAATAAAAAATAATTTTAACTCTAGTAGGTTACCTTGCTCAACAAGTCATTGAATGCAGGATATGAATATGCACCTGCAATAAAGACGACGTACTCATTTGAGTTCTCAAAGAGCTCAAATTGATTCGCAGAGACAACCGAGTTCAAAACAGAAGATGAGATCTTGTTCTTTGGAATGATTACAAAGAAACCTGGAGTTCCCTGAACACCATAAGATCTTCCTTCAGAAATGTCGCTGGAGATTGCACTGTCGAATCGAGTCGAGTTCAAACAGGTTGCAAAGGTAGCATTGTTCAAACCGATTTCAGTTGCATAACCAGTGAAGGTAGCATGCGGATCTGATGAATCGGACCAGGCTTCCTGAGTTGCAAACAATTTCTTTTGCATTAGCCAGAATTTACCCTGATCATTTGCACATCTTCCTGCAACTGCTGCAAGAGGAGCATTTGGATGTAATTGAACAAGTGGGAAGTCCCTAAAGTACAATTTTACTTTTCCAGTATTCACATAATCAGTTTCAATCTTTGGAACTGCAGGAGCATAGGATGGATCTCTGCCCTTAAGATAGGCAACTGCTGCCTGGTTAGTTCCTTCAGCGGCACCACAGAATGGACACTGGAAGTCTGAGAATTCAACGATCGTAACCGGAGCACTTTCCTGGCCCAAAACCGGAAGCACACCCTTAGAAACAGTCAGGGTTTGTGGAGCCGATGGAGTTGGGTTAGTTGGAGTTGGATTTGATGGAGTTGGGTTACTAGGAGTCGGAGCAGTAACAACCGGAGCAGTCGTAACTGCCGGCTTAACAATTCCAAAGCCCGAAGTAAACACCGAAACTACAAGCAGAATCGCCAAAAACGCAATAATTGTTCCGTAAAATACATCTTTGCTGACAGTAGCACTGCCACTATTGTTTTCCAAAATATCACCTCAATTAGATATAGACCATTTAACAATAGGGTTTTTCTTATTTAAATCTTTGGAAATACAGAGGTAAAGCCCAAATCCACCTGAATCAGCGAGAAATGAAGAAAGTATTACGATATACCGAAAGTGCAGCTTCAGCCTTAGTAAGCGCCTCTATGAATGAATCAAAACCATCGAATCGTCGCTCTGGATCTGGTTCAAGGGCCTTGGCAACTACAGGTGCCAAAATAGGCGAGAGATTTAAAGGCAAAGAAACCGGAACATTGCGTTTTTTAATCATCACTTGTGGAGCGCTCAGATGACGGCCGAGTTCAGTATCAAAAAAAGAAGAACCGCCATGCATGACAACCGCCAGAATAAATGCGAGAGTGTGGATTTCTGAACGAACAGAAGAAGGATTACCATCTACAACCTCAGGAGCCATATAGGTAGGAGATCCTAGAACCAGCCTTGAAGATTCTGGAAGGAAGTGTGGATTTGAAATATCGTCCCTGGAACTAAGAAGACGCGCAATATTAAAATCAAAAATAACAGGCCCCAATCCAGGAACCATGAAAATATTTGCAGGCTTTAGATCCCGATGATGAATTCCTGCTTTTTCGAAAGAGGCGGCTGCCTGAGCCAGCCGAGCACCAAGACGTGCAATTTTTGGAGGACTAAATCCCCGAAAAGCCGGATCGTCAAGAACTTCATCAAGAGTAGGATAACGCATCAATGGGAAAACCAAAAATACAGGATCATTAGACGCATCAAAATCCATAAGAGGCACAAATCGACGAGGCTTGGAATCATCAATAGCACCGAGCTCGAGTAGTACCTGCGCCTCGTGATAAAAATACTTCGAAGATTTGGGACCAACACATATTTTCAGGGCAACCTGCTCACCTGTGTCAATGTTTCTGGCTTGATGAACTACCGAATATCCTCCTCCGCCCAAAAAAGTGCCAGTATGATAAGATCCTGTCTTAGACTGGAACGTAACATTAGCATACCGAAGCTCGATGAGTGAAGCAGCTATAGACCTACGAGTAGTCATAAAGTAATATTTTCTATAACAGTTTAAAAGACTATGGAACAGGAAAAATAGAAAAAACGATCAGATAAAGCACAGAAAAGCAAAAAATTAATAGAAAGAAGGAGAAATTGAGACATGACATCATTAGATAAAGCAATAATTGCATTCTATGAAAAAGCAGGATTGCGATTCGAACTTTATGTAGATCCGGATAACGCATATGCATACGTGGAAAAAAGAAAACCGGACATAAAAAACATACTTGTTTCCGAGGAATTGTACGCAGATGCGCGTAAAGGAGAAAAGGCAAAGGCATCAGACGTTCAGAAGATATTTGGAACAAGCGACATAATGAAGATCCTCGAATTTATATTAAGAAACGGGCAGGTACAACTGACGACGGAACAGAAAAGGAAGAAGGTCGAGGAAAAATGGAAACAGATAATAACAATAATAGCCCGTGAATCTATCGACCCGCGAACAAATGCACCGCACCCGCCCCAGAGAATCGAAAACGCAATGGAACAGGCAGGGATACATGTCGATCCATTCAAAGATCCCAGAGAACAGTTGGACGATGTGATAAAGGAACTTCGACCAATAATACCGCTTAAATTCCAAAAGGTCAGAATAGCAATAAAGATACCTGCAGAATTTTCGCACAAATGCTACGGAACACTCAAGAATTACGGAATACAGAAGGAAGAATGGGGGTCAAAGGGCGATCTTATGGTAGTAGTGGAGATATTCGGGGGACTACAGGGAGAATTCTATGATAAGTTGAATAAACTCACAGCAGGAGCAGTTGAAACAAAATTATTACCCAGTTAAATTATAAGAGCAAGAAAACAGAACACGATAAAGAGAAAAACAGAAAAGGAAATAGAAATTAAGGAGCAAGTTACTTCTTTGAGGAGGGGGACTTCCTCAATTGAATTCGACACAAACTAGTTTTTATTACAAAAACCAATCCGGTCATAAGAAGCAATAATGGAACTGCCATCCTCAAATCCACACCACTTAAAAGATTTAATTGGACTGGAATTGCCAACAAACCAAAAGACATCAGAAGATATCCTGGTAGATGGGAATGCTTCTCGTGACAGCCGTGGCCGCACACGCACGATTTTGAGCCGGAACTCAAAACCTTCTCCTTTTGTTGCGTAGAAAGTTTTTTCTTCTTGGGGGATACTATTTAATCACCTGGTCGGTATTATTCTCGAAGGAAACATTTATATATTATATGTACAAAAAAGGCGTAAAAACAGGAGATAAAAGACCTAAAACGGCCGAGCAAATATAATACTAAAACAGATAGGCGATACCAAAAGGCCAAGAAGGCACAAAAATAAGTACTTTAGAAACTCCAAAAACAGAAAAGTAACCAGCTCCTTGCTAAACTGAGAATTATTTAACTTACTCACAACTTTTTGACTAAACAGAATCAGAAGGAGTAGGATCAGGGAACTTGACTCAAGAAGAAAGAGGAATAGAATGCCAGGAGAGATAACAAAGGACAAAATAAGTTGAAGCTTATTAGTAAGTAATGGATAAAGTATTGATAGAAGGCCAATACTAAAGAAAACGTAAATAAGTGCCTTTGTATTTTGAGCAGTGTAATCCCCAAAATATTCATTCTCTTTTACAAAATTGGAACGAAGAATAAGCTGCCAGATCGCAAAAGAGACCAAATAAAAGACGAAAAAATAGAAGTAGTTGACTGTATTAATAAACGAGAATGCCGCTTGAAACAGATCCATAAGGATGAATAATGACTTTATAATTAAAAATAGAGAACCCAAACTACGAGAGATAACAGTCAATAGACGAAACCCATTTAAACAGTTAGCGAAATTTATAAAGGCATGGAAAAAGTGAAAATGGAAATAGCTGGAGAGATAGCGCTGTCTGCTGATCCGGGAGGAACAATGCGCAAATGGCGTGAGATCTTTAGTATTTCCCAGGTCGAATTATCACGCCACCTAGGCATAACAGTATCGACAATTAGTGATTATGAGGGAAACCGGAGAAAATCACCAGGAACCGCAGTCATAAAAAGATTCGTGGATGCCATCTTTGATATAGATAAGATCAAAGGAGGCAGCATAACTCAGAAATTAACGGAAAAACAAAAACCAGTAAGCGAATATTTCGAAGTTCATGAATTTGCAAGATCGATTTCGCTTAAGGATTTTGTAAAATTAATTGGTGGTGAGGTCATAACACACCACGACATGATCGAATCGAAAAAGATCTATGGCTACACACTGATCGACAGTATAAAGGTCATATTGGAAATGCCATTTTCATATTTCCAGAATCTTTATGGTAATGTTAACGAACGCGTCTTTATCTTCACAGGAGTAAGCACAGGACGAAGCCCGCTGGTCGTGGTTAGAGTAAGTTCATCAAAACCATCCGCAATTGTACTTCACAACATCGATGCCTCAAGTGTCGATAAACTGGCAGTTAAGATATCCGAAAAAGAGCGCATTCCACTCATAATAACCAACACGAGCGTCGAAGCCATCAAGGATGTCCTTAATCGAATCTAAAAGAACGCCTTTTTATTTCTTTTTCCACAAGAACATAGTAAAATCATAAGAGATCCAGATAGGTTTCTAAAATAGTCCCGTCGTCTAGTGGTCAAGGATAGGGGGTTCTGGACCCTCTGACGGTGGTTCGAATCCGCCCGGGACTACTAATTTTATAGACAATGCATACGTGAGATTAATTAAAATCTTTCAGGATAAGATTAATTCATGCAGATAACAGACGCTCAACTGATTGAAAGGGCAAAAGCAATCTTAAAGCCAAGAAAGATCAGACATAACATGACGATTGGGGATGTCGGATGTGCACTATTGAGTGATAGTGGAACGATCTATCTTGGCGTATGCATGGAGATTGTTTGTGGAATTGGATTTTGTGCCGAACACAGTGCGATTGCAGCAATGGTTACTGCAGGAGAGCAAAAGATAAAGAAAATAGTCGCAGTTTCTGAGTATGGAATTGTACCTCCCTGCGGAAGATGTCGAGAATTCATATCCCAGATTCATGAAGAAAACATGAACACTTTAGTAATCATTGGAAAAGACAAAGTAGTGAAACTAAAGGAATTGCTCCCATATTGCTGGGACAGTAAATGAATTCAACTACGGAAATAAATGAGGCAAAAAACAATCTTGTTCTTGAACTGAAATCTTCAAGATCAGACAGAACAGAAAATTCCCTTTCGCTTTTCGAGAATCTCACCGCTTTCAGCCATTAAATGCAGGATAGCACTCGCACCATCGACATCAAGTTTGGAGGCAACTGCAATAGAGGCAACATCCATATCCTCCTTTAGAATCTTGTTGATGCTCATGCGACCGTTTTCGAAATAAGTTCTTGTTACGAGGTAAACTTTCCCGTCAAAACCCTTAATGCCAACAACATGGCCACTTTTGAGCTCGGAAGCGAGTTTATCGGAAACGACCCGGGCCTCATTTTTATCCACAATAACTACAAAACCCTTAGACCGCAGAAGAACTTCGGGCGCAGTCGCCGAGCTGGCAGAAACTGGAGAAGATGACGAAGAGGAACCGTTGGTTGCAACTCTAACCGCAGACGTGCCGGAGGGAATCTGCACCATTTGAGAATACGCAGAGTCATTGATGTTATAGACGCCATCCCTGTACTTGATCCCCTTGAATATATTGACAAAACCACGGCGCTCGATTTCTTTTAAGATTAACTTTTCTTCATCAGTTAGTGATTTGGAAACCTGCTCAGGAGTTCGATTCTCAAAACGGATCGACATGAGTTTCTTAAGAACAGCACGCTGTTGATCAGACATCTGAGTGGAGATTGTCGGGGGTTTAACAGGAGCAGAAACAGATTTTGGGACAGTAGAAACCGTTTTAGCCGCAAGAGGAAGAGAGATGAGATAAAAACCATCTTTCAATTTAAAGAGTTCGAGTTCTTCGAACGAGATTAAATCTGGCGGCAGCTCCAGATAACACTTATCGTTTTGTTTGATAACTCGAACCATATACTTAGAATAGGATTTTGTATTTTAAATCGCTTTGTGTAGAAAAGAAGAAAATGAAGATTATTTTGCCTTTCTCGGGATTGTAGCTGTAAAAGCAGGAAGTGCACGTTCAGTAGGATCGGGATTTCTGATTCTAACTCCAGATGGAGTCTGAGACCTAAGAATCACACCAGTAGTTCGATCGGATGCAGATTCGAGAAGAGAAAGAGCGTCTTTTGCCTTTGAAGCAAATACACTTATGGAACTCTGGGCCAGAGATCCGAGGCCTTTAGTAGCCACATCTCTAATTCGGTCAGAGGTGTCTTTGTCAAAAAGATCGTTCGAAACAAAGGCCTCACTCAAAAGCGCTTTGGCAAGGAGGCCAATAGAAACCGCATGGGCTTCAGGTTGCACATGACCATCACCACGATTCAGATGTCCAAAATCCAACGGAGAAAATTCTGCAGGTTTGGGAGGCACATATGACAAGAGACGAACTAGCGCACCGAGAGTATTATCGATAAAAATTCTCTGTGCCGAAATGGCACCATATTGACCAGTTAGTTCAGAATAGGTCTGAGTAACAAGTAACGCAATAGGATCAGATTTATCTGGAGTCATTTTTTCAACCTTTTTATGTTTGAGAGTCTAGAAATAGTTGTTTAATATAGACAGATGCGTATTTAAAGTCAACGAAAAGAGTTGAGAGGTCGAGAACTACAAGTTACGTCAGTTTATAAAAACTAAACAACAAATAGAATTCTGATTTTATGCTTAACCAAAGATATGATAAGACAATCGAGGAAAAATGGCAAAAGAACTGGGACGAGAAGCAAACATATAAGTTCGATGAAAAGGACACTAAAAAACCAGTCTATTCGATAGATACCCCGCCGCCGTTTACATCAGGCGAGCTGCACATGGGCCACGTTCTCTCATACAGCTTCATCGACTTCACAGCCCGGTACAAGAGGATGAAGGGATTCAACGTCTTTTATCCACAAGGATGGGACAGCCAGGGATTCCCAACTGAAGTTAGGGTCGAAAAGAAATACGGCAGATTACCGCCAGTTCAGTTTAGGGAAAAATGCGTAGAATGGACAAATGAAATGATCGAACGTATGCGCACACAGATGCAGCAGATGGGATTTAGTGCAGACTGGAATCATCAGTATATAACAATGAAGCCGGATTATCACCGCAAAATTCAGCTCTCATTAACTACAATGTATAAGGATAAACTGATTTATCGAGGCAAATATCCGGTTTTCTTCTGTCCCCGGTGCTCGAGTGCAGTTGCAAAATCAGAACTTGAAGACGAGCCGAAAAACGGCAATCTCAATTACATAAAATTCACAGGAGCAGGCAAGGATCTCATAATAGCAACAACACGACCGGAACTTATGCCAGCGTGTGTTGCGGTTCTGTATAACCCGACGGACGAGAGATACACAAAGTTAGAAGGAAAAATGATCACGACCGCACTTGGAAAGGAAGTTCCGCTTATTGCAGATAAGGATGTGGAAAAAGAATTTGGAACGGGGCTTTTGATGGTCTGCACATACGGAGATAAGATGGATGTCATATGGCAGCACCGGCACAAATTACCATTGATTGAACTTATCGATCACCACGGCAAGATGCAAAATGCAGGGGAATTAAATGGCCTTAAGATCGAAGAGGCACGCAAGAAAATACTCGAACTTCTTGGAGATAAAGTAGTAAAGAAAGAGCAGACATCGCAGACAGTAAAGGTTCACGATCGGTGCAAAACACCAGTGGAACTGCTCGCATCATATCAGTGGTTCGCAGATATTCGAAGCACGGCAAAGCGAATCAAGGAACTTGCCCAAAAGATAACCTGGATTCCTGATTTTGGAATTTCATATCTCATAGACTGGGTGGAGAATGCCGAGTGGGACTGGGTCATTTCAAGACAGCGGGTCTTTGGAACACCATTACCGTTTTATGTTTGTCAAAAATGCGGCAATACAAACTCAGTGGACGATCTGGAACTGCCATTTTACCCAGAGAAAGCCAAGGGTAAAAAGTGCGAATGCGGAGAACCGATGACTCCTGAAACGAGCACCTGTGACTGCTGGGTGGATTCAAGCATCACACCCATGATCATTGCCGGCTGGCCAGACAATATGGAAAGATTTTCCAGGTTGTATCCGGCATCGCTTCGGCCTCAGGGAGTCGAAATAGTCCGAACCTGGGCATTTTATACAATTCACCGCAGCGGACTGCTGACCCATTTACCGCCATTTAAATCGATCTTGCTTAACGGCAATGTGCTCGCACCAGATGGCAAGAAGATGAGTAAATCGCTTGGCAATGTCATCTCGCCAACAGAGCTGCTCAAAGACTATCCGGCAGATTCTATTCGACAATGGGCCGCAATGTCAGGAGCAATGGCAAAGGATCGACCATTTAGCTACGAAGACATAAAATATGCCAAAAATTTCATTAACAAAATCTGGAACGCAGCCAGACTCATTGAAAACATAGTCGCAAAGCAAAAGGAGGAAGCTGCAAAAACAGGAGAGAAAATAGATAGATCAGAAGCAAAAAGCCCACCTGAATTAACCACGATCGATAAATGGATCATTGGACGACTCAACCAAACCATAAGTGAGGTCGATGCGCACATGGAGAAATTTGAATTCCATTATGCCATTACAAAAATCCAGAGATTTTTCTGGTCTGATTTCTGTGATAATTACATAGAATATGTAAAACACCGGGCATATGGCACTGGAAACACACAAACAGCGGCGCTCTATACCCTTAGACACGTCCTAAGACAGACCATGCTGCTTCTTGCACCCATAACCCCGCACCTGTGCGAAGAGATATCTCAGGCAGGGTTTGGAGAAATCAAATCGGTCCATCATGAAACATATCCCAAAGCAGGAGACACGTATGAACAGGAGTGCGCAAAACTTGCACCATTTAATGAAATAGTTTCGCAGATAAGACAACAGAAGGCAAAGGGCAAACTTGCTCAGAACGCCCCGCTTGAGAGTGTCCGCATTTCAACTCCAGAATTGTTAGACGAAGAATTATTGGCGGAACTTAAGGAAATCGCAAAGATACAAAAAATCGAGAACATTAAGGGGGAATTGGGAGTAATAAGTATCACCCAAGGACAGCAACCATCATAATTGGGGGCGAGCAGCACGAATCAGATTCCGAACATAGAGAGTGCAAAGCCCGACCACAGCAGCAACAGCCGCATAATCTCCAGAATCACCATAGAGCCTAAGTAAAACATCGTTCCTAATTGAAAGAACCCTGGACCGTAACTCAGACTTGCGACCAATGAGCAGAGAAATATCGTCCGGGTCAGATATGGAGGCAAGTTTGCACAGCACAGGCACAAACGCATTGCTATTATTTTTTACGGGAAGCGCAAAAAGTTCTTTTGGAGGGAGCTTCAAAAGAGCAGATGAGATAGAATCGCAAAGAGCATCAACCCTGGGTTTTATGCATCTAGAGGGCACAAAACTAAGTTCAGAAGTAGAGAGGAACTCATTAGTAAGCGCAGGATTGTTGGTTTCGATTATACCTCCTCTTGAGCGGGCAATCTGGGCAGCAACAGATACTACAGAGGCAAGCTGACCCACATTGCCCTTAAGCAAATCGCAATGCGCAACTAAATAAGCGAGTGCAGAATCCGAAATCCCAATAGGCTCAAACCTCGAACGTGGATCACTTGAAAGAAAATGATTTACCAAATCAGGAACGTCCTCGGGCCGATCTTTGAGCGAAGGCATGCGAATTCTCAAATCTGCAAGGCGGCGAAGTAAATCGAACCTAAAACCACCCGAAGGAGTATCTACCGGGCGATTGGTAGCACAGAGAAAACGAACGTCCAGCTCATCTTCGGTTGTTGCACCAACACGCCGGACGCGCCGGGTTTCAACAGCAGTAATTATACGGGCCTGGGTTTCGCAAGAAAGGTCTCCTAATTCATCAAGAAAAAGCGTTCCCTCATTAGCAGCATGGAAAAGGCCGGGCCGATCAGTAGTAGCTCCAGTATATGAACCCTTTACCACGCCAAAAAGTTCGCCAGAGGCAAGGGAATCAGTAAGAGATCCACAGGTAACTGATACAAAAGAACCCGCACGCTCACTCTCATTATGAATAAATCGGGCCAGATGAGTCTTACCAGTCCCCGTTTCACCAAAAATAACAATTGAAAGACGGGACTTTGCAACCTCACAAACAAGTCTTCTTAATCCTTCGATGGCAGGACTATGACCAACTAGAACCGCCGGAAGCTTAAGAGGTGTATCTTTAGTGCACTTTCCATTAGTGCCAGAAGCCGCAAAGACCATGACAGAAATATTAGTCGCAATAAGTATATAAAAGAGACTAATCATCACCCTAAGGCACGAATAAATAAGAGCAAAGCCATAAAAACAAAATAGATCAAAGTATTCTCAAAACTCATTTTCCGTTAATGGTGAAAATATGAATGTTAGTGAACTTACCGCAGGAACTGGAAGCGTTACGCTGGAATTAGAAGTAGTCTCAGTAGAAGAACCAAGAGAGATCAATAAAATGGGCAGAACACTTAAAGTAGCAAATGCTACAGTCAAAGATGATTCTGGTGAAATAACCCTTGTTTTGTGGAATAAAGACGTAGGTACCATAAAAGCAGGAGACAAAATCAAGATCGAAAACGGATACGTAAGTGAATGGCAGAACAAACCACAGCTAACTACCGGCAAATTCGGAAAACTCACAGTTCTCTGAAAAAATCACAGATCAGCTCCAAAAACTGATCTTTATTCATTCTTTCATTTATCAATATTAACAAATATTTTTCGAGTTTTCAAAATTATCATACGTATATGGGCACATTCCAGCATAGCATTCAAAATCATCAGTTGTAGGACAGTAAAAATCTCGAACATAGGAACCATGTGACTCACAAGTAGAAGTTCCAAAATGATCCATATTCCCATTGTCCCCGAAATGATGCATAATCTCGTGAATTATAGTCGTAATCGTAAAGATCGAATTATCAGAAGCATAGTAATCATCAATCAGATTTTTGCACATATAATAGCCATTTCGCGCTACGCATGGAGTATCCGGCTGATTCCTGCATTCCCCACCGAGGGACGTATCGCTCGTATGATTTCCATTCGAATCATAACCGCAGGCCCCAAATTTATGATTCCAATCCACTAAACTCCCATAAATAAGATTAGACTGTTCTTTGTATGAAAAGGAGTTGCAATAATTTGTAACATCATAAAGACCAGGTGCAATACTCCAAGCACACCCCCCATTGTTCTTTGCGCAATCGGGCAAATGAGAAAAGAAAACAAATCCATTTGCAGAATTTGTTAATTCGGAATTCTCTTTAAGCAATGTACCAGTTATAGTGTCGAGATCCTCGATTTTCGAGAGTGAAATGTGCCAGATTTTTATGACGTTTATATTCGTGCAGGTAATATTGAAAAGCAGATCGCCAGCTTGATTAAAATAGGCATAAAGTTCACCATCAGTTACGGAATAAGAATTATCATCCATAAATACTAGCATATTAAAAGTTCGTGACTTTTCGCAGGATTTTAATGCGACACAATGATTAGCCCTACATTCAAATCCGCCAGAGCAAGAAGGATTATTGAACTGACAGCCCTGACTTAGAACGCAGGAATTGTTTACACAGGTGAAATTAGTATCACATGACGGATTATCATAAGCACAACCAGTCGAGAGATTAGTCATAATAATCGGAACCGATTGATTTATCTGCGACACGCTAGGGGCAGATACGTTATAACTGGGAGGGATAGATTCTTTGACACAGCCACTAAGGAGAATAAATGTTACTAGAAACAAACCAACCAACCAAATACGCATTTTGTACCCTCAGCTAGTTAAGAACAAAAAGTAATAAAACCAGGAGACAAATAAACTCCGACAAACGATCATTGGCTAATTGAAACTACACCAGCCTCATTTTCAACAATTACTTTCCCGGAATTAAGATCAAGCGAATCTGGAGAAATAGCGCAGGCTAACTCCCGGGTCTGGCGGACACTTTGATCGGATTTAAGACGAAGAGAAACGATTCGATCAGTGGAGGAAGAAACCAACGAAATGGGAGCTGACAGATAAACAGTTTGTCGTGATAGACTGCCGCCAGCACAAACGGTCGAAAGAGCAGTAAACAAAGTCGATGCATCTTTTTCAAAAGAAGCCTGGCCGATCATATCATTGGAAGTCGATTTGAGACTTCCGAGCGAGTAGATAGAAAGGATAAGAAAGGAAACAGAAATTAAAGAAAGAAAAAGAAATTCGAGGGTCAGTTGGCCCTTCATCAGAACACCGAATTATCGGATGTATGATGTCGCGCCTTTGGCAGAGCTGTCATACTGAGTTTCGATGCTCTTTTTGAGATCTGCTTCGACCTTTTTTATGACCTTTTTGCTCTCTTCGGCTTTTTCATCGAGTCGCTTGAGGTTGATCGTAAGATCGAGATATTTAGCTAAGAGCTGAACGATTCCCCTTGCAGAAACACTATCAACATATCCGCCATGAGTTTCGCCCATTATGCATGAGCCTGGAATTCCGCGCAATGAACCAAGAGCAGGAAGAAGACCAGCAGCCCCTACAATAGAGCCTTTTGCCTCACCGAAAATGACACCCATTTTCTCGAATTTTGCGCGAAGCTGCTCGGAAGTAGTAACTGCGAAAATCCGGCGATTATCTGAGATTTTTCCAGTGCTATATCCACCGACAGTAAGAATTTCGGTAACTCCCCATTTCTGGAGATAGTCTAGCATTTTACCGGCTACTTCGTATTGGCCAACAGAATTGATGGCCTGAACGTCGCCAACAAGAATTATGACATCGCGCTTCTTTCCCTTAAAGAGGAAAAAACTGTTTTTTATGAGTCTGATTTTTCCCTTTTTGGTCATGAAAACCTGATGTGGAAAATGAGGAGAGATTAAACTTGCGAGTTTCGGGGCTTTGAGTTCTTCAACCAGGTATCTTCCGACAACCTGACCGATAAGACCGATTCCGGGAAGACCCGTAATTAGAATAGGATTTTTTAGTTTCTTTTCTTTAAGTTTTTCAAGAATTACTGTTTCTTTCATAGGGAGGCACCTGTGGTTAGTAGTTATGATTTTAGGGGATATATAAAGGTATTTAATCGGAAGAAAGAATACTAGAAAGCATCCGGATAGTTTATCTTTCGTCTAATCTCTGCGAACCGGTCGTTCGGATTGTATTTTGGAGGATGGGCAGAGACAGACATCTGATCGCAGTGAATTTCAAGAAGAGTATATTTTTTACAAATCTTGCAAAAGCGAATCTTTTTCATATAGGCAGCACCAGATTATTTCTGACCAAAGGTTCTATATTTTTTGGTTTCGATATTTTTCCATATTCTGAGCATCCATTATCATCAGAGGAGTGGAGCAAACAAAGAAACAGAAGAACCAGGAGAGAAGGATTATTTCTCCCGATCAGAAGTGAAATCGCAGGTCTTTGAATCAAGCGAATCCTGGATTTTCTGGACAATCTGATTCATTTTCTTCTCGCCACTCTTGTAGTCAGGAGCAGTAAGAGAAAGCTTGTATCGTGGAGCGCCAAGGTAGTGAATCGAAACACCTTCAATCGAAAGAGCATTTTTAATTTCGTCAATGCCCTTTGGACCATAACAGGTTATTGTAATAGAAGATTCGATAGTAACAGATGCTTTTTTGATACTCTTTTTTGCCAGTTCAAGTGCAGCAGCAACGAACTTGGCTGGAAGACCCAGTTTCTCAGCACTTTTTTCGCCCTTAGCACTTAGGTCCTTAAAGAATGAGTAAACATCACCATATTCAGCTTCGATTGAACTTTGCCACTTAGGATCGAGCTTAAGGCCCGATTCCTTAACTGCAAGTTCAAAGAGTTTCTTGCCGCGCTTTTCATTCTGGACGAATTCGAGCTTGAGTTTTTTTTCTTCTTCATTAACACGCTTGATCGAGACATCGACCTGATTCTTTTCCCGATCGACATGGTGAACCTTAACTACGTGTTGCTGACCCTCGGAAATAAATTCATGAATATTTTTAATCCATCTTGGAGCAACTTCGGAAACATGAAGAAATGCTTCTAAGTTTCCATATTCAGGAAGAGTACAGAACGCCCCATAGGGCATAATTTTTTTGATTATTGCGATTACCAGCTCGTTTTCATCAGGAAGAGAAATCGGAACTGGTTTTACAGTTGTAGCCGGAGCCGCAGGAGGAGTCGGAGGAGGAGAAGCGATCGTATTCACCTAGGAGAAATTACTCCATCTCCTTGACGATCTTGCCCTTTATTATTGCCCGTCCGCCAGTTGGAAATACAAAGGTCTGACCCTTTGAATCCTTAACTGGAGAAGATGCGTGGCTGTAAACTACTTTCTGTTCTCCGCTTTCGGTTTCTACCAATAAAAATTTTCCTTGTGTCATTTTTCATTACCCCTATTTTAAGATAAAATTACTGCTTGAATTCAAGCTTCTTAGTTGTTCTTCCACCGATAGTTCGGTCCTGCTTTTTGTTGCACTTAGAGCAGTGTAAAAGAACCTTAACTCGTTTACCCTGTTTCTTAACAGACTTCTTACCAGATCTTTTGCTACCGTGGCCAAAAAGGCTTCGCTCGTGTGAACGAGTACCGATCGCAAGAGTTCTTGCTCTTCCCTTACTGGAGTTTTTCACCTTATGAAGTTGGTGGGATTTGCAATAAGGACAATACGCATTTATTTCCTTTGGAAATTTCATCTCATATCACCATTCAGATTAATTGGGCAAGTTTTGCCTTAAGCAGCCATTCAGCTTCGACCTTTGGAAGGACCTGTTCAGAACCTGCTGAATACGGACCGTAGACGGAATTGTCAAGGCCTTTATATTGAGCTACGTCCTGAACCAATTTAACACGCAAGGAATCATCTGGCGTGCTGGATTCATTATCCCACGAGGATCGAATTGACTGACGTGATTTATCTATTATTAAGGAGAGCTCTTTTAATAGTTCCTTTTCCTCTTTTGTGATACCCTCGAGAGCGAAATCTCCGCGAAGGGCCAAAAGCACCAATTTCTCTTCGCGCTTTGACTGGACACCAAGAACGATCTTGCGCAGATTCTCGTACTCCTTTATAGTAACAAGAGACTTTGAATTTATTGCTTCCTGTTTTTTAAGAGCAAGGAATGTTGAGAGAGTCTGATAAAAATCTTCTGGAAGCGAAACTATGGCCGAAGATTCGAGCTCCCGCTTTTGAATGTCACGTATTTGAGCATAAGTAGTCATTTAACCCCCCGCAATAGATCGTACACGGGAAAATTTATACCTAGAGCATTGCTCTCGATGAATTGATAACCACAAAAAAACTCAATCTACAAGTTTGCGTCTGGATTTGGGATTTTTAGGGTCTCTCATAAGCCCCTCAATTTCTGGCCCGAACTCTTTGTCTTGAGCAGAACCTGCAGAAGATTTGACGATGGGCGTAGTGCGTTTAGCTGGAGCTTCTTTTTTCTCTGATTCGGAATTCTTTTCTGATTTTTCGGATTTCTCAGATGGTCGGGCGAGCATCGCACCGCCAGGAGACATTGCCACGATTTCGGGCGATTTACGTTTTGCCTCTGCTTTTTTATCACCAGAAACGCGGGAAATGATAGATTGAACGAACGATTCTTTTTTCTTCTGCTCAATTGCCTCATAGGGAACTGTTGCTCCGCCCTTATCCGGCGGACTTCCGATCGTGTCCCAAAGCGCTTTTCCATCATCATAACATCTTCGACAGAATCGTTTGCCGTTCCAGATGAAAACTTCTTTGAGTTCTTTGCCGCAGCGCTCGCACTGTTCGTTTTTTACAATGACTTGTTCGTGATGAGATTCGTGTGAATCTTCTTTTCTAGTAGTTTCGCGAAGATCCTGAACACAATATGGACAGTAGAACTGACCCCGGTATTGTTGGAGTTCGGTTCGGGGAATGTACATCCTGCACCGGTAGCACTGCTCGTTATTGCCATAGAAAATGCAGGATGAGCAGTAGCCCAATCCGTCCGATGCGAATTCTAATTCTCGTTTAGAGCCACATCGGGAGCAGGAATTTTCCATAACAGTTCACTTGGAAGAGGAGGGTTAAAAAGAAATCGTCAGGCATGAATTAACAGTCACAGCGAATCAGCACGCCAACGAATAACAGAATTACGGTCTAGGCGGAGGAGGATTTTCAATCCGATTCACATAGGTACGAATTTCTGATCGATACAGGGCTAGTCGTGCAACTATCGGTCTGGTCAAATTGCCCTGGTAAATCTGATTGATGCGCTGACATAGTGCATTCAAAGTACTATTACGTGCTTCAACCCTATGTTTTGCATCAATTAACTCTTGTATTATTGGATCTATGTCTGTACTTGGAACACCACGACCTATAGCTCTGCGTATCTCCTGTTCTTCCGCTTGCCTTTGTCTGAGATTTTCTGCTTCTTGAGCTGCAGCTGCCCAACCCCCATTAGTAGTGTTGTGAGGAGCACCTCCACCCAGATTCTCCGGACCCGCTAGATTAGCAGCTCTAAGTATTGCAGCAGCATCTGCAGGTGCAGCTCTGATATCTAGTTCTCTTGCCCGATCCCTATATCCGTTTAATGTAACTAAACGCAACTGACGTTCTCCCTCCAGATTAGTTAGAGGAGTTTTTTCTGCATCAGTTGCATGCAACCCATCAAGCTGAGTGATTACACCTGCAATAGTGCTCCTATTTGTTTCAAGTGCAGATCCAATTGTACCAGATTGCGTTACGACTCCATTAGCGTCCCTGGTTCCGATACGGTTGTGAATTGCTGCTAGCCGAGTTCTTGCCAAGGCCAGATTTGTTGGGGAGGCAGTACGAATCAGATCATCTATTGCATTGAGCTCTCTAGGTATCTCACCAATATCCAGATCTATCTGGCGTTGAGTGCGTCTAATGCCAGGAACCCGGGCATTAATCAATTGCTCCACTCTTCTTGCCTCGGCTGGATCCCGAATCGATTGGGGTTGTTGTTCTTGTGTTGGAGGTGCGTAAGTTCCATAGAGCGATCGTGCATAAGGATAAGCAACAAAGTTAGGTGAATCTGAAATTGATGCAATATTAAAATGACGCATTATTGCAGTTCCGACATAGTTTCTAAGGTTCGATTCAAAAGCAGACAGATCAGTAGCCGGAGGATGCTGGAAACTGGAATAGAAAGGATTATTTTGAGGAATGTTTGTTCTAAGAGCCATAACAACCGATTGCGCAAGAGCGGCAGGATCGCTAGGATAACCAGTCGGAGGCTCAGAATTCACATAAACAAAAGCCAATTGACAGTAGACTTGAGGAGATCCAGGAACCATGAAACGCTGGCTTAATCCTAAAACTTCACCGTTTTGTCGACCGGAATAGCCTGAGTTCCGATAAACAGGGACAGTAAGAACCAACTGATTTCCGCTAGTTCCCCAGCGATTAGAGGAACCCGACTGATTTGGCAAAACTGAATTGGCCACAAAACCCAGATAGTTGGGCTGATTTGGTAAAGCAAGACTTTGACTCGAAGTGATTAGGGGAGTAGCACTAATATCCCGATCCATAAAAGTGAAAGTTGCAACAGGAGTAAACGCTGAAGTAGTTGAACCCGTCGGAGCAGGGCGAACAGAGGGTACAATAGGAACAGGAATGGCAATTGCAGTTCGTAGAGCAGAGATATCACGAGCAATTGCATCATGCTCAGGAGTAGTGAGAGTAACATTTGCCAAGAGTCGCCGATCAAGATAATCTAAAACCTCAGTGCGCGAAATACGGGCATTTGAAGTGAATAAAGGCACATTCCAGTTAGCTCGAAAATTAGTAGCCGCAGAAAGGTTAGTAAGAATCCGACGTATTTGTAAAACCTGATCAGATTCAAAGTGCTCTGAATTTGCAGGATGACTAAGAATATTACTAACGTCGTCAAGCTCAGCAGGAGTAAGTCGTCTAATAGCAGTAGGCGCAATAGAAGTAGAAGAAGAACCACTAACAGCTGGAAGGGTTACAGGAGTTGGAGGAACGGGGATAGGTGGTGGAGTGGCAACTGGAGGAGTAAGAACCGGAGGTGGCGCAAGCACTTGGGACGGTCCCCAAGGAGACCGGGGTGGAGCGAAAGCTGTGTTAGATGTGGGCGGTGGCGGAAGTGGGGCAAGAGATGGATCAGAGCGTGTGCCAAGAACATCCTGAGCAGAAACAGGCGGAAACGTATTATCAGTAGAACCACTTAGCATAGCCGAGTCATGATAGAGAAGAATATTTTGCTGATTTTGGAAATACCATTGTGAAAAAAGAGCACGCTTAACCTGCGTTCTTAAGCCCTCAATGTTAGTCTGGGGTTGAATTCCCGAATCCAATGCAGAGAGCCGCTGACGTAAGACAGTTGTATCAGTAAGACCATCAATCATCTCAAATGCACGCCTAAGAGTTGTTGCGGCAGCCAAACCCACCGAACCTACGAGATAAGTCGAACCACTTTGAACGACGATATTGACATCAATAATAGCATTGCTCGGATCTCGAACTACATAAGAAGTAGGAATAGACGAAGGCGGAACCTCGTGATAGGTAGAAAGAGGAATACGAAGTGTAGGTGAACCTGTTATTTGTAAAGGAGTTAAAAAACCCATATAAATAAGAAAACCTGAAGATTTAAATAGACTAGCTACAATCGACGAGGAAAAATCACAAAAAATTAGAACCAGAGAACGACACCATCAATAAAGAGTAAACAACACAAACCAGACTATCAGTAAGAAAACGCATCTAAGAAAGATCAGGTTTGCGACTTTTGAGAAATTTATAGATCAGAAAGTCATAAATTGAAAACGAGCAGACTTGAGCGTAAGAAGACTTAGAAAAATAGATTAAGAAAAAAGAATAAAAGAAAAAATTAAATTTAAAGTCTTCATGAACTGAAGTTCATTCGACTAATTGGTTCTCTGCAACTGAGAGATGAAGTCCTGGGCTGCTGCCATGGTATCTTCTTTTTCTGCACCAGCAACTACGATCTTGCCGACACCGAATTCTCTCACGACTTTTTGAGACCAGTCTACATTGGCACCCTGTACCAAGCTTGCGGTCATAGAGTTAACCTTGTCACCACCGACGGAGACCAAAGTGTTAACACCGACTGCATCGCTATCAAGGACGACCAAGTTTCCGTAGTTGCCGTATGCATATGGCATTGCAACTGTTACGGATGGTGCGTTGTTTGGCATAATTACTGCCGAAACACCAGACATGTCTGCAACACAGCTAGATGCTGCGCCTGCAGCACTGCATGCACCAACTACCTCATCGATCTGTAATACCTTAACGGTTACACCGTTAATAGATGGAGAAGTTTGACCTTCAGCCAAAGTAACTACAGTTGATGTAGAGGACGAAGTGGTGTTGCTTGCTGGAGCCAATGACCAGACTGCGTGACCCAACTTGTGTGCCATAGAGAATGACACTCTGTCAGTATCCAAAGTCTCGAACACGGAACCTCTTTCTGAAGTGAAACCCTCTTTTACAAGAGCAAGTTCAGCAGTATCAACTGGACCAGAGGTCAAAGTACCATTGTAGTAATTTGGACCTACGTTTCCAGTTGCTCTACCATAGAGGATCTGGTTGTCGTTGTCGTTTATTCCAACGCTTGCCGAATCTGAATCCGTGAACTGGAAGTTCGCGTCACCAGCATTGGTTGCGTTTATTTTATCTACACCGAATACGAAATAATCGATATAGGCATTTGACCTACCAGAACCTGCTTTTTCAGAAATACCGAACCATGCGTCTGCGCTGGCAGCAGTGTCCATGTTTGTATCGAAACATGAATCATCAGTACCAGATGCACAACCCAAGCTAGCAGATCTCATCATAGAGACGATACCAGAAGAGTGTGTGGTGTTAGAGTAGTTTCCGAATTCAACCCAGATAGTACCACCGTTTGGAGAATCGAATCCATTGGATCCATCTGCAACCTTAGTGTATCTTACTGAGTTGTATCCTGGAGCTGCACCTTCGACAGTAACGTTCTGATAACCAAAGTCATCAGAGTTAGACGATACTGGCATAAACACAGTACCAGCCATCAAGAACTGATCGCCAGAGTTACCTACAGTACCATCACCGTTGAAGTCAACTACTGCACCTCGGTAGTACGGAGTTTGTGCACCACCAACAGACAATTCTCTAAGTTTAGAGTGGTTTCCGAAATTCATTGCAATGTAGAATTCCTTACCAGACAAACTGCCCGAAACATCAGATCGAGATGAAGCTTCGAAAACAGAGCCAGTTGAACCTGAAGTTACATGTACAAATGGTGGAACGATTGTCGCAGCAACCTGTACACTGTTACTTGTGTTCAATGGACCTGAAGAACTGGAGAATTGTTGGAAATCATCAGTGACCAAATCAAAGGTCAAAGAAGACATGTCAGAAGACACGAGATCCAATCCCTTGAATGCCAATCTCCATTTCTCTGGGCTCTGAACCAATTTAACATACTGGCCAGGCAACAGATCTTCAGTTGAACCGCCTGCAGAAGAGATCTTTGCAGTATCAGACGAGAAGAGAACTATGGTTCTCAATGCATCTGGGTTTGTTACCGTAGCAGAGGCTTCCAAGTTCTTCCATCCCAATGCAACTTCCCAACCATCGTTGGTGTTGTTGTCCTGGTCGAGTTTCTGACCGCTGGTCAATTTCAACTCATCAGAGAAGATTGCAACATCTGCCCATTTTGCACCAAAGGTATAACCTGGAGCTACTTTGTAGACGTGGAATCTGAATTTCTTGCCATTGATTGTCTTTTCCAAAGTTCCGCCTTCGGTAACCTTGTCCTTAACGACCAATTCACCATTTGCATTGTAGATAGATACTATTGCAGAGGTTGTGTCGCCGTGGGCTTCAAGATCATCCAACTGGAATTTAACTCCTTCGGAAACTAGACTTTCACCCTGGTTCAAGATCTGTGCAACAGATTCTTTTGCCAATTTGATTTCACCGCCACCAAGAACAGTATTTTCTGTGGTTGCAGAACCAGATGATGGAGGAGTCATATCACTGATTATCCATTGTTCACCCAAGAACCAAACTCTCAATTTGTGAGTTACAGTCGCATACTGAGAATTGGTTGCACTTGTAGTGCTACAATATGCATAGTCAGTGCTGTTTGCATTTGTACATTCAGGAACACCGACTTCCTTTCCACCTGGACCATTGAACTTCAAGGAGTAGATCAAGAAATCTACTTTACCGATCATGCTTGCCTTAGAGCTGGAAAAGTGATTGTCACCCTTAATCCAAAGATCTTGTTTTTCAACATAGGTGTTACCCGAAGCAGAGTCAGTCAAAGTCTGAGATGCAAATGGAGTAAAACCAGCGACGCGGTACAGATATTGCTGACCTGGAGCACCACTGAAGGTAGATGAACCACCATTGGTACTTGGGTTTGCAGTATCGGAAGTGTCAGTCGAGTATGGATATGACATGTCCGTATCGGTTGTATCGTTGTTTGGTTTTCTGTCGTTCAATTCTCGGTTCAAGAAGTCGCCGATCAAGTTAGTTCCTTGCCAGGTACCCAAAGCAACTGAACCAGGTACGTTGATTTCCAACTTTACTGTTTCGTTGCTGATAGAACAAGTTCCACCAGTACCGGTTGCGTTTCCACCAGGTCTGCAAGAAGCAGAACCAGAGTACTGAGCAGTCAAAGTCTGGCTCTTGTAAGTTTCACTCACAAGTTTTCCAGCAATCAAAGCTGCTGCAACACCATCAGATGGGTTTGCTTTAGAACCAACTACTACCTTTGCTACTGGAGCACCGTTGTTATCAACAAGCTGTGTGCTTCCAAACATCAATCCAGCAAATGCTGCAGAGCTAGCCAAAATGGTTGCGCCTGCAACAATTGCGCCCAATTTCTTCAAATTTACTTTCATTCCTTCACCTCAATTTTTTTACTCGCCGCCCAACGGGCCTTTCTTAAATGATTATTGACGGCGTTTTTTTAGGCCCAAAATATCCGAAGAAGAGTACTCCTTCGGGTTAACTTACACAGTCTGTCTTTCAATATATTTAAAAAGGTTATCACCATACCTAAAGTCCAGTTTATAAAGTGGAGTTCTAAACAAGACAATAAGCGTAACATAGGTACGTGAATAAGCGTATTTTCGAGAGAACTTGAAGGTTCAACCAACGAGGTAAAATAAAGGACCTCACGACGTGAAAAAGACACCATAAAATCATCCAAAACAGCAAAATCCAGATAGTTTAGAAGTATTTTTCAATAACATTCATTGACTATTACATTAACCATACATTAGCTATAAAGAAATATTAAGACCATCAGAAGCAACAGTTGCCATTGAGAATAGAGATTTGGCAGTAGTTTCAAGAGCTACCTGATCGGAATAACGGGGACTTATATGAGTTAGGATGAGTCGCTTTACTTTGGCACGTTTTGCCACTTCGATCGCATCATCCAGCGTACTGTGGAATCTTTCTTTTGCCTCCTCTTTGAGTGAGCTATCAAAGGTTGCCTCATGAATCAGGAGATCGGCGCCGCTCGCAGCATCGATGAGATTTTGATCTGGCGAGCAGTCGCCAGTATAGACGATCTTTCTGCCGGGCTGTGGATAAGTTATGTCTTCGAGCCTCACTAGACCAGATGGAGTTTTGATCGAACCTTTCTTCTGGATTTCTTTGAACATTGGCCCCTTAAGTCCGAGCGAATGAGCCTTTTCCTCGTAGAAACGAACTTTGTCATTTTCCGCAAAAATAAAGCCGAAGGAATTTTTTACATGTTTAACTCTAAAGGCCGAAACTGCAAAGTCCTTTGTCTTATATAAGACACCCGAGCGGAGTTTCGATGTTTTTATGAAAGAATATCGTTCGAAATTCTCTGCCAGTTCAGAGGGTACATAGAGCGAGAGCGGCCTTGGACTTGCGCTCGAGAGCTTGAGCGTTTCGAGCAAACCGAAAAGCCCTAGATAGTGATCCAGATGCGGATGTGTTATGAAAATCGCATCGATACTGCCGTACCCCACCCGGTACTTCATCATCTGACGCTGCGTTCCCTCGCCACAGTCCCAGAGTAAAAGCTGATTTTCGTATTTTAATGCAATTGCGGGCTGGCCACGATCAACTGAGGGAACACCGCCAGAAGTCCCTATGAAAGTGATTTGG
The DNA here is from genome assembly GCA_016212525.1 of Microcaldota archaeon. Taxonomy (GTDB): domain Archaea; phylum Micrarchaeota; class Micrarchaeia; order Anstonellales; family Bilamarchaeaceae; genus Bilamarchaeum. The sequence continues at coordinate 170,672 of JACRGD010000007.1, forward strand.
AACATAAGTTATCGATAATATCTCAAATAAGGGAATTTATAAAGAGTTTGAATTTTTCCGATGATCAGGGACGGGCATTCTGAAGCTGCGCGTTGTGCTGGCAGGCAGAAATATTGTGCTCAAGATTAGAAAGTTTTTGAGCTTCAACTTCAGGAGAATATGGATGATATTGATTAATTACATCGCGAGAATGGGCATAGTTTTCCTCTGCAACTGTCCAGTCTCTACGCCCAAAGGCAGCACGAGCAAGGCGATCATAGTAAAGACAAAGATTGCGATATGCCATGGGCAAATGCGACGCCTCGGAAGGATCCAGAGCAGCAGCCTGCTCATAAGCGCGAACTGCCGCAGGAATATCACCAGAATTATTGTAAGAGGCCGCAAGATTTGATAGAACGTAAGGATCATTTGGGAAAAAAGAAACAGCAATGGTATATGCCGAAATAGAATCAGCATAACGATTTCGATCAGATAACCAATCACCCATTTCCCGATGATAGATTGATCTGGCAGAAGGAAAATCAGGATAGGTTTGAAGTATCGAATGAGATTCTGAGTAAGAAGCAACAATACGACCCAGTTGAAGATCAAAAAGCATAGGCGCACCGTCAACAATAACATAAGGAACAGCGTGGTCAATTGTATTTTGACTTGAATTGAAATGAATACTATACACCCCGCCTTCGATACCGGCACCAAGCGAATTCATAACCAAAATACCCGAGACTGCAAGGTTCATAAGAGAACTGCAATCTCCGCCACCGCGTTCAATTGTCTGGATGGCTGTCTGTGGATTTCGATCATCACGAAATAAAAGTCCTGCTGGACCTCGAACCCTCAGTTGAGCTATAAGATTTTCAAGCCGAACTCGATCACTAGTAGAGGAATTGAAAGCATCAGTTGCGATCTGAGTTATGCGCTCGTTCGCTTCGAATGGATTCGTTGAGGTCGAATACGAAACGGTGACTCTGGAAGTTCTTCGAGTAGGACGTGGCCGGTTTGGCTGTGCAAATGCAGAATTGTCATGAACCAAAGATTCGAGAGCCGGACTAAAGACAGAAAGAGCCAGTGCAAGTGATACTGAGCGAGTATGAGTAGAGGTAGATCGAGCAAAATTCGATAAAATCGGAGCCATAGTTCAACCATCACTAAAACAGATTATACAATTAAATATAACAACAAACCTATTTAAACCTAGTTTTTGTGGCTTTAAATATGCCATCGAATCTGTTCATAAGCGGAATACCAAAAGCAGGAAAAACAACCCTCTTGCACAGAATGATATCAGAGCTCAAGCAAAAAGGAGTAAAGATCGGAGGATTTATTTCTCCAGCCGACAAGAGTCATGGCGCCACATCCGGCTTTCACGTAATGAATATTGAAAATGGCAAAATAGCAAGACTCGCAGATACAAAGGGCTCGGGCCCGAAGGTAAACAAATATTATATTGATGTGCAATCGTTTGAGGACCTGGTGCTTCCAATCCTCAAGAGCCCAAAAAAATACGATCTGATAGTCATAGATGAGATAGGAGTAATGGAACTAAAGAGCAGAAAATTTTCAGATGCCCTAGATAACATACTCGAAAGTAACACTCCCGTACTTGCATCACTACATAACGATTTCTTTGATGAATATGCTGAATTGGGCGAAGTTATTGAACTCGAAGAGGGTGCAAGAGAGATTGCATATGGGGAAATAAAAAACAAGGTTTGGGAAAATATCAAAATGAATCAGGAGAAAAACAAAAAGCCAGAAATAAAATCAAAAAGTAATAGTAAGATGCAGGAAAGCACAAAGAAAAATATGAAATCAAAATCTACAGGCCAAAAAAAACAGTCCAAAACGGAAACAGCAAAGACAAAGGCAAAACCAACAGAGCAAAGAAAAATAGAACCAAAAGAAGAGAAGAAAGGATTCTTTGATACCGTAAAAAGCTGGTTTGGAATAGATTAGCAAATTGCGCAGCCGGATAATTGCAGAGTTGGAAATAGCTGACAGACGTGGCAAATGTTACTATTTATATACACTAGTGTAAACTATATAGAATACAATGAGACAAAAAAAACAGCAAAGATACGATGTTGGGGGCAAAAGAGACCGATCAGTAACACCCACACTACACGAAGACACATACGAACACACCGAGGAATACGGATTTAGTACACAGCAGAAGAAAATTTTTGATAAAAGCATAGAGGCCGCAGTAGGCATAATAGAGGATTACAAAGTAGCATATAAGATATTGGGGGGAAATAGAGGCAATACCAACACAATACCTGCAATTTTGGAGAACACCCTAAAAAGCATTGCCAAAAAACTTGAAATAGTAGATGCACCGGAATTCAAAGAAGTTTTCGAACTAGTTCGCGAAGCCGCGCAACGGATAAAAATCCCCCCGGAACCAGATGAACTTCAAAGGATGACAAAACTCAGAGACAAACGGGCAGAAGCGGCATATGACATAGCAGCAGATTTCGATGCGCTCGAAATATTGTACGATTATAGACGCGATGAGATTTTGAAAGAAGTCGAGACTTCACTTTTGGCAATAGCAGACGAATTACGAACATTTGCAGGTACGGGAAGAGGAAACGCAGATGCAATAGCATGGAAACAGGCAGAACTTTTCTTGCGAGCGGTGTTTAGAATGAGCATCAGCGGACATGAACTACTAGACGAACCTAAAATGCATAATAAGACAGATCTGAACGATTTGGCAACTGATGCATCAGCCTATCCTGCAGTAGCGTTTGTAGGAAGCGAAACAATTAGGAGTTTGGCAAAAGAAGCAAGAAGAATAGGGACCAGGGAGAACCTGGAAATCATGATCGAGGCAATAAATGCATATGATATGGCTCAATTAAATGCCCAAAAACTTGGCAGATTACAAGATAATATAGAGCAGATCAACTTGGACCGACGGTTAACATCTGAACTAAAAACCACAATAAAAATATTAACCGGTAAACGAAGCAAATACATACACTGGTTGGTTGAAAAAATTGCAGCCGAACCGGAAATTGCAGAATTTTATAGCAGAAAAATAGCAGGCAACAAACCCCAGATAAGTGGGGTCAAATTCATGGCATTCCTCCAATTTGCCACCATCAAGGATGAGAAAGAAGAGAAAGTCTTTGATCGACTTAAACGAGTAGATGAAGAGGCCAAAATGAGCGACGAACTAAGAAATAAATTGGTGCTTGCGATGCCAATTCTAGTTACGCACGAGCGTTGGGCAGTGGCGCTCGAGATGATAGAAAGAGGATTCTTAGAACAACTGGAAGAAGCAGTAGACACCATAAACGATCGCAAGCAAGCAGACTCTCAGGAAAGAGCATTTGCATTAATAGATTCTGCAACAGGACAAGATTCACGGATAAGTGAGATTCGGGAGATATCACATACCCAACCACCCAAAGAGACACATGAGAGTCGCAATACGACAGAGGGTGAGACTCAGCCAATATATTTCAAAAGGATAGTTATTTTTTCAGATTCAATCCATGGACCAAACATCGCACATAAGTTGGAAGCAATCAGTAAAACAAAGGTAGTGCTAGTAGGAAACGACCGAATCACAAAAAAATATGCAGCCGGACTAGTGCGAGAAGGAGATGTGATAGTCATAGATGCATCTCACATCGGCCATAGCAAAAACGGGATTGCACTCGCAGCAGCCAGATCCAAAGAAATACCATTTGTAATCGGAAGGAGAACTAATGCGGAGAGAATGTTAGAAGAAATAATAAACGCCGCATAGAGAAAAAAGACATATGAAGCCGGTTAGACTTGAGAAACAATTAGAACAGATCATTCAAAACCGCTAAAAATCCATCGAAAAAACCGCGTTCTGGCGCGCGCATCGGAACAGCGATTTCGGACCAGTCGCCAGGTTTATCGGAATTTCTTTTTATCTGATGAGCAGCATTAAGATCGCCCTCAATTGCCAGAACCTGAGCACTTACAGACAAGCTAGCTTCGAGCATTTCAAGAACCAATGTTGCCGCGACTGCACGAGCTTCTAGCGAGGCAGTGTGTTTAGAGATGTCAAAAACGCCAAAGACAGAGGCTGCATAAAATGACTCATCTGGATTGAAATGAACTGTTTGGATCTTCCCATTTCCCCCTCGAGTTAGATATTCAGGATATCCAAGAAGAAGATGACTGCCAAACTGACCATAACTTATCTGGCCTAGTGCCTCAGAAACATCAGAAGGTGAGACAGTTGAACCAAGCATACTGCTTAGAATTACCGAAGATCGATTTGGATCATATATTTCAAGGCCGCTATGACAGGGCAGATCTTTAGCATTTTTTCCTACCTCTTTTCGAAGCCTCAATTTTAATCCGGCAGCCTCGAAAACGGACGATTTTTCTAAAAGAGGGGCAAAATAGTTCTCTGGACCGACATTGTCTAAGACAACATGATTAACTTCAGTAGTAGAACATCGACAAATTTCCATCAGTCCCAAAGGCTTAAGACCCAGAACCGTAAGGGCAGCACTCATCGAAACTCCATAGCGGGGATTTCGCAATCTTTGAAACTCTTTCAACGCAAACATAGCTTCAGTTGCTTTTTGGAATTGCACAGGTGTTTCTAATGGAGCATCAGGAAATTGAGGTTTTATTCGATCTCGCATAGTTGCCCTAAGGAAATCGACCTTGTAGGCGCTCATATGTTATAAATAGTGGATAAAGTGGTTAATATATCTTTCGATCCAAGTACAAGCCACAGCTCAAGACTTTGACCAACCAATTTACTCGCAAGCCGACCAAAGGGACGCGACCCGAGCGAAGCGATGCAAAGTAATGTATATGGGCCCGCACGGATTATGAAGTTCCTAAGTACACCCATATCAGCTTCAAATTACAACCAAATAAGTTGCCACTCATAAATTGAAATCAGTTGGAACAGAACAAAGAGGCTTTTAAGAGGAATAAATTCTAAAAATAAAAACGTTTAAATACGTAATGCACGTAACATACATATAAAGGTGAAAAAATGGTCAGTATAACATTAGCAGTTCCTGCAGAACTGAAAACAGATATGGACAAATTTCCGGATATAAACTGGTCGGCAGTAGCACGGGAAGCAATAAAACAGAAGATCATACTTCTTAAAAAGTTCAGAGAATTTACAGAAAGCAGCACACTAAATGAAGAGGAAGCATTACGATTGGGAAGGGAAGTAAATAAAGCACTAGCAAAAAAATACACGAGAGAAAGGAGCTAAAAGAATGGATTTGGTAGTAGATGCAAACATTTTCTTTGCTGCTTTGGTTAAAGATGGCACCACAATAGATCTTTTGCTGGAGCCAGAAATCCACCTATTTGCACCAGAATTCCTTTTTGAAGAGATAGAGAAACATATGATTGAGATCCTCAAGAAAACAAACAGAAGCCAGAAGGAATTTAACGAAATTTTTGAAATACTAAAACTTAAGATCACAGTAATCCCAAAAGAAGAATTTGAAGGATTTTTAGAAGAAGCATCGAAAATATCTCCAGATCCCAATGATTCAATCTATTTTGCACTTGCACTCAGACTGGATTCGGCAATATGGACTAACGAACGAAAACTGAAGGATCAGAATCGAATTAAGATCTACAATACTAAAGACTTGCTAGGACGACAGTGAATGAAAAATGAGCAACACCCACTAGTCAGATCACAGTCCAACTTCAAAGAAAGATTACGAATGGAGTTTAAGACAAGAAATCAACAGGACTTTGACCAACCAATTTACTTTAATCTAACGAATAGGCGTATTTTGGGGTGAAACCCTTTTTCCACCGAGTGAGCTTTAGCTCACGAAGCTAAAAGGGCTCAATGGGCCCGCGCGGAATCGAACCGCGGATCTTCCGCACTTTCCAAACTTTTCAGCAAGTTTTTGATGAAACTTTTTACTAAAAAGTTTGTGTGAAGCGGACGTCTTAACCATTCGACTACGAGCCCGGAATTGAGTTGAACGAAGTGAAACTCGATTCTGAAGAACGACCTCTCAAAGAGGTCGCGAATGCAAGCAAGAACGAGCAGTCCTTGCGTTCCACAAACGGCCTGTTAAGGCCGCGAAGTGTTGAGTTGAGCGAAAGCGAAGCTCAAGCCTGAAGAATGAGCGAGCTTTAACTCGCGAAGTCTCAACGCCTATTTCAAAGAGATGGTAGAAAAGTAATAAATAGATAGCAGAAAAGAGAATGAGGGATGAGAATACTAAAAAGACTCCTGCTCACATTAATATTAGCGATTGCACTAGCCCATGCACTAACAATCGAAAATCAGGCGAAATTGGCCAGAAGCACATACGTCCAGATAAACGTAACTCGAACGTATCAACTAACAATAAACGAAACAATAATACCGGAACTTTCCGAAATAACAGGAAGACAATACATGATCGAACTGAGCCACATCATAAATGGAATTCATCTAAATGAAAATGGAGACATACTAACTGAAAACGAACCCTCAGAAGAGACTTGGGAAAAGGAAGCGATAGAGGCAATCGAAGCCAAAATAGTCGGAGACTACGCCCGAATAGAACACATAAAGAAATACGGAGATGAGAGTACAGAAACGCAAAATCAAAAATACATAGGATATTTCCAAGCTGCTTATGGAAGAATGGGAGATCGGCATTCATCGGGCAAAATAAAACTAGAAAAACAATCAGAAGATATACGAATAATATCAAGTAATGAAAAACCCCAAGAGATAATTAAAATAAACCAGAGTAACCAAAGCCAAATCGTAATACTAAAAACAGGAAATACCAGCAATATTTTTTGCGCGAATTTTAGCAACGCATCCATACAACCCGGAGATACCGCATACGTAGTCGGACATAATCAGACAACCGAAAAGGCAATTATTTCCAGAATTGAAAATAGCACAATAACATTGGACAGAGACATCGCAGGCGGATCGATCATATTAAATGAGGAGGGAGATGAGATCGGATTCGCATTAACCGATTCCAAAAACGCAATAGGAGCTGCCATAATAGTAAAAAGCAGTGAAAGCGCAGGAGGGAAAAACATACAGAATCAAAATCTTGCAACATATGCCCAGGCACTAGAAGATTTAGAAAACAATGAATATGAAAAAGCTATTGAAACGCTCAAGACCATTATTGGAAATAATCCAAAAGAAGAGATCAAAAACACATACGAAATTACAGTAGCGAAATCCAATGAACCCGCAAACATAATCAGAAAGCCGTTGATTCTTGGAGCAATAATAGCGATCATAATCCTGGGAACAATCTGGGCTGGGAAAGACAAAATTTTCAAAAAGAAAGAGAGCAAAGGTTATTCGATTCGGGACAAGGATTTTGAATAGGTTTTTATAACGTTTTGGAAATAGAGTAGATGGAGAGTGCGGATTAGAATTGATTGTTTAGTCCCGTGGTCTAGCGGTCAAGGATACAAGGCTTTGGACCTTGGGACGGCGGTTCGAATCCGCCCGGGACTATTTAATCCAAAATAATAATCCAATATAAAATCGTAGATACATAATCAGAACATGAAATTGCAGATCATCGCCTTTTTGATTATTGGATTACTCATTTTTGGCTGCGCTCAGAGTAACAACGACACACAAAAAATCAGCAACAAAAGTTCGCGTACCGCGACTTCATTAAAACAATGTGAGGATAGCGATGGCGGACTTGACGAGAATGCAAATGGTTTTGCCATTGATAATAGACAGAAGGCTACAGATAGCTGCGTCAATGAGAGCGTTGTTGCCGAAGGATATTGCACCAGAGAAGATAAAGTTGCGGTGCAGGAAATATCCTGTGACAGAGGAAAAATATGTCAAAACGGGGCCTGTGTAGCAGTAGCAAATGTTCAAAATCAGACAACAGTCCAACCAATAACTGAAGCAGGATGCAGCGAAACAGATAACGGAAATAACATTTATCAAAGCGGAACGGTCCGTGTTCAGAATCGAATATATTCAGATGTTTGTCAGGGAGCATACGACATACTTGAATATTACTGTCAAAACGGAGAACAAAAACAAGCCAACTTACACTGTCCAACAGGATCAAGATGCCTAAACGGAGCGTGCACAGAACTCGAACGCACATGCAGCGAAACAGATGCAAACGATCAGGATTCATACGGTCAGACAACGATCTATGGTGGGGGCATAGTAGTGAATCGGGAATCGGATAGATGCCTTGATGGTTTGAGCAATTTAGAATTCTACTGCGACGGAACGCAAATGAGCAATAGAACAGTGAATTGTGGAACGGGAAAATACTGTAGTTCGGGAATGTGTCAGAACATTTGCACAGATTATGATCAGGGCCAAAATCAACAGAACGTCAATTCGTACGTACGAGTAAGAAACGAAACATACAACGACTTGTGTCAGGACCAAAAAACTCTCCTTGAATGGAGCTGTGATGGAACAACCCCAACGAACAGACAGATCACGTGCGATGGTGCATGTAATAACGGAAGATGCATTAACAGAAACGAACTTACCTGTATTAATGAAGGGTCAGTTGCACAACTAATCTATGACGGAAAAATAATAGAGCAGAGAACCAGTTCGTGTGCAGATAGCAGAACGCTAAGACAGGTTAGCTGCATAGATGGTGAATTCATAACAGATGCGCTAAGATGTACAAGCGGTGATATTTGTTCGAGCAGTGATTGTATAACTCCAACACCAAATTCGTGCTATGATCTAGATTCCGGAAGCCGGGACGCATATTCGCAATCGTCGGTTATAAGAATCAACAGAGAAGGAGTAAAGAGCGAACAGACAGATGACTGCCTAAGCGACAGCACAGTAATCGAATACAGCTGCGATCAGCAGAATGTGAAGGTCGATTATAAGACATGTCCCAGCGGATACAGCTGCAGATATGGAGCCTGTCGAGCAATATAAAGAGGAGTGAGGAGCATAGTCTGTCTTTTGTTTTTTAAGATGGAATTGGACTAAGCGGCCAGAAATGGCCTTGCTCCTTCAAACGACATCAGAAACGGCCGTTTCAACTGCAGGGCAGTATCGTTTCTGTTCCGTTTCATTTTGCCTTAAGCAAAGATGTCTAAAAGAGGACAGAACTTCCTCACTAGCTACGACCGCCAAAGCGGGCGTGGCGATAGCGTGATCCATCTGCACCTCACTCAAATAGAAAAGAGAATGATAGGGTTTTTATTATATCCAGAAAAGAAAAATAGAGAAGGAAAGCCAAACTATCCAAGATAGGTTGCCAACATTACACCCAGATCTCGTGAAATTTCAGTAACCAAAGTAAGTACCCGATCTGCAATTGTTATTTGAGTTGCTGCCTTAAGAGAGGGTAGTTCAAGATGATGAGGGAAATCTCGCTCATATCTGACTCTTTGATCTGAAGTTACGATCTGAGGCCCACGAATATTATAGTAAACAGTACCCTCGAGAGTTTCAAGAGATATGCGCGATGTCAAAGCCAGACATGCCCCATCGCCTACTTCAAAGCCATTGGACAAAGGCACATGCCTAAGAGAAGGATTAGACCTACTAAAGAATTGAGTTTTGGCCCCAATTTGACGCTTTCCGATTACGCCAACATCCGAACTGGCTACGAGAGTGGGTAAACTTTCTGGATCGACTCGACCAATAACGCTTAGAACGATATCTCGATTAGCACTATATGAAACAGATCGATCAATTTTGAAAACAACTCCATCATCAGAAATAAATCGATCACCCGGATCTGGATGATCAAATCCCAAATCACCAAAACGCACAACGAAGGTTGGAGAAGTACCCATTTCATGAAGACCAATACGACCCACAATTGTAGTAGTTCCAACAACGATTCTATCGCCTTTAGTCAGGTCTTTAAACAAAAAACCAGGCAGACCTTCGTCCATAGCTCTAAGATTCTCAACTGAGGGCAAAGTGAAAAGTTTGGACGGTCTAGTACTACCATCAGTTTGAAAAGAAGTAGGTGGAATTTCATGAAGTTTTTTTGGACCTTTAGTAGTAGAAGTCATAGAAGATGAATATTAATGGAAAAGATTATAAACAGGGATAGAAAAAGTATTGAAACTCAGAATGCACAGGACCATGAAAACAGGACATTATAATTTCTTGAACGCTTCAAGAAGAGATTTATCAGAGGTCATTAGTTCAATATTGAATTTCTTCGCATAGTAGGCATAAGACGCATCATAAAAAGTAAGGCCTAAATTTTCTGCAGTTTTAGAAATGCCTGCAAAGTCAGCCTGATCCACACGAATAATATTTAGATTCAGATCTAGGAGATAATTTTGAAACTGAGCATAGTCATCATAAGAAATAGTCTTAAGTTTTTTGTAATGTTTCAGGAGCACATTTCCAAGCTCATAAAGAGTAAGATCCAAAATGCATGAATCGAATTGGAGCGATGAATCCTCAGCAATTAATTGATCATAAAAATAACTTGTATCAATGAGTTTCATCTCTATCCTCTCTTATTGAAGCAATAAACTGATCTCGAGGAATTTTTCTCAATACAGAAGCCAATTTAGCAATGGCAATTTGGGATTTTTTTAGTTTTTGATTCTCGGCTGCAGCAATGATACTAGTTCGAACAACTTCAGTTATGCTGATTTTATTTTCCCTTAGAATCTTAATCGCCTCATCAGGAACCCTTGCAGATATTACAACATCCATAATACAATAGTTGTATTACAAATTAATAAAGCTATCGAAAATACACCAGAAAGAAAAATGAAAAAATACGGATTCGACTTCAGTCATCGAGTCCTTTTGGAGTTACCCTAAAGACTGCTTCGCCCTCAGGCATGTTTGGTGAATCAACCAGTCGGGCAATTCGCTTGTCTTCCTTGCTCTTTCGAACATACAAACGGTAGGTCGACATATGTGCAAGTACGTGTCCACCAATTGGAGTAGTCGGATCTCCAAAAAGAATACCCGGATTATCCATAACCTGATTGGTTACATAGACTGCAAGATTGAATTTTTCCGCCAGTTTCTGGAGAGTGTGAACATGCTTGTTGAGCTTCTGCTGTCTTTCGCTAAGCGCACCACGACCCAAATAATCAGACCTAAAGTGAGACGTAAGTGAATCGATAATGACGAGCTTTATGTTGTTCTTCTCAATTATCTCATCAGCACGCTCTGCCAGAATTATCTGATGATCACTGTTCTCTGCACGGGCAACAGTAATGTTTTTGAGAACACTTTGAGCATCCATATCCTGAGCTTCTGCCAGTTGAACAATGCGTTCTGGCCTAAAGGTTGCCTCAGTATCGATAAAGAGTACACCTCCCGCAAGACCACCTTTTTCAACAGTTTTTTGAACATTGACACAGAGCTGGAATCCAAGCTGGGATTTTCCACTTGAAAATTTACCATACATTTCGGTAATGGCCATGGTTTCTATCCCGCCACCTAAAAGATCATCTAGAGAAGAAGAACCAGTCTTGATTCGGGTGATGCTTTTTCTTCTCTCATAAACAGCATCTGCAGTCTCGAATCCGATTTCAACCATGCTTTTTGCAGCTTCGATTGCTTTCTTGGCAGCTTCTACACTCATACCCGCAATTTCAGCTAATTCGTGTGGCATTGCCGCAGCAAGAGCGGAAAATTCGCCATAACCAGATGCTCGCAACTTTTCGGCAGTAACTTCACCAACTCCCGGCAGGTCTTCTAATTCCTTGTAATATTTCTTTTTCTTATCTTTTTCTTCAGCCATTTTAACACCTTACAATCATTAGTCAATTAGTTCGTTCATTTATTATTAGGAAAAACCAGCAACTTCAAATTGCCGATTTTAAGAGTATAAAAATCATTCCCGTTTTTGGAAACGTTCTTCCACATCCCACCCACGCTCAGATAGATCACATTCCCATTTTTGTCCCGATCTGCCTGAACTACCCGAAAGTCAGGTTTGTTACCAGAACCAAATTGAGCATTCTGGCCCGATGTATCGGTAGGTTTTTCATCGCCAGTAACTTCTTCGAAGTTTTCATGATCATCAATTTTTACGCTCGATTCCTTCATTTCGACACCCCATTAGAATATACTACTATATAGGAAGCCTTAGGGGATCTTGGGGTATTTAAACTTTGAGAGACACCTCATTTCCGCGGAAGCGCGAGCCGACCAACGGGAGGCGAAGCTAAGCAAAGCGCTAACTTTGCGATGCGATCGGAGCGTAGCGACGAGCAGCCGCGAGCCGACCAAAAGGAGGCGAAGCAGAGTAAAACATCAGCTTTGCGACGCGAGCAGACCTGAACAGAGCGAAGGTCTGCGAAGCTACTACAAGTCGCCCCAAAGGACGACGACGCTGAGCGAAGTAATTGAGAAACGACCGGATGCGATGTTTTTTAAAGTTAAAAACGAAATGCAAGTCATGGCAAAATACTTCGGCACTAACGGAGTTCGAGGAACTTTCGATCAGCTTACACCCGAACTCGCACTCAAACTCGCAGGCGCGATAGGAACATATTTCAAAAAAAACGATGGCAGAACGAAGATACTTGTAGCTCGTGACTATCGGCTTACGGGCGAACTTCTAAAAAATGCAGTATTAAGCGGACTTGCCAGCGTAGGCGTAGAGGTCGTGGATTTGGGGGAGATCAGTTCACCGACAGCAGAACTCATGATTAAGCAGCTAAACGCAGACGCACTCATTATAATAACTGCATCACACAACCCGCCAGAGTGGAATGCACTCAAAGTTGTCGATGGAAAAGGAATCGGCATTTCCAAAGAACGGGGAGAGGAAATAGAAAAATTACTCGGAAAGATAAAACTCACAAACTGGGACAGAGTAGGGAAAATAACAAACTATGATCGTTCGATAAGTGATCACATAGAAAAAATCGAATCGAATCTGAACCGAACAAAATTACAGAAGAAAAAAATTATCCTCGATTGTGCAAATGGAACTGCAAGCATCATCGCACCATTGATGTTCAGACGTTTAGGAGCAGAAATTATTACGATCAATTCACATCCGGACGGTAGATTCCCCGGCAGACCATCGGAGCCTACAGAAGAAAATGTAAAGGATCTGATCGATGCGGTCATAGCGAACAAAGCAGACGCCGGGATAGCGTGGGATGGTGATGGTGATCGGGTCATATTCGTCGATGAAAAAGGAGAGTACATAATAGGAGATCGTGTGCTTGCACTCTGTGTAATATGGCAAAGGGAGAATCAAAAAGGCGATTTAATAACAACAGTCGCAACTAGCCGTGCCGCAACGGATGCCGCAGAAAACCTAGGGATGCGAGTGAGACTCACAGCAATCGGAGCGCCTTATTTATCAGAAGAAATGAGTAAGAATCCGGGTGCCATTGGAGGCGAGGAGGTAGGTGGAGTCATATGGCCTCAGATTTCGCTTGCCAAAGATGGATTTTTTACTGCAGCCAAATTATACGAGGCACTCTCAAAAGCACCCCTTTCACAATGGCTAGCTCAGATACCAAAATACGAAAACGTAAAAATAAAAATTAAGGCAGATCGAAATGAAGAAAAAAAGAAAATGGTTCAGAACGTCATAAATCATGCAAAAAAGAACAAGTTGAAATACAGCACAATAGACGGAGTTCGGATTGACTTTCCAGATTCATGGGTTATAGTAAGGGCAAGCGGAACTGAAAACTACATACGTATATTTGCCGAAGCAAAAATACTCCAAAAAGCTAAAGATCTAACTAGAGAGTATGAAAAAATTGCCAGAGAAAAACATTAGACCTGCCTAGTAGGTCTTGGAATCTTTACTTTTCCAAAATAAGAGTAGTTCAAGACATTCAGGGCGCAGGAAATCAGAAGTAATTCGCACCTTCGATTTACCCAAATCCTTCATTTTTTTGTTACTTATAGAAAGTTCCGAGAAACCTAAATTTCGGACATCGGAAATATTAGTACCATAAACTACACGTTTTATACGGGCCCAGTGAATCGCCGAAAAACACATCGGACAGGGTTCGGTAGTAGAGTATATAGTGCAACCTGAAAGATCCCACGAACCAAGCCTCTTGCAGGCATGAGAAATGCAATTTATCTCAGCATGATGGGTAGGGTTGTTTTTTGTAAGCACGGTGTTATGACCAACGGCAATAACTTCACCAAAGGAATCGACAATGCATGCACCAAAGGGAGAATTACCTTTTTCTACGCCATCAAGGGCCATAAGAATCGCAGTCCGCAGAAAATACGAATCTGATTTTTTACTTGCTTTGGGATGAGAACGGGCTTTCATGAAATTTTGAGGAAGCGAAAGATTATATCCATTTGCGATTTCTGAAGTATAGTAACATTGAAATTCCTATAATAACCATCAAGGCCAGAATTGCCGGATAACCAAAAGGAGAATCCAGTTCAGGCATAAACTTGAAATTCATACCATAAACTCCTGCGATAAATGAAAGAGGCATGAAGATCGTAGTTATCACAGTAAGGACTTTCATGACTTCATTGATACGATTATTTACACTCGAGAGATAGATGTCGAGCATACCAGAAACAACGTCGCGATAGGTCTCTAGAGAATCAATTACATAGACACAATGATCATAGGCATCGCGCAAAAAGAGTTTTGTCTCAGAACTAACTACGCGCGCATCGAATCGCTCGAGAGAGTTTAATGCTTCCCTAAGAGGCCAGACTGCGCGCCTAAGGAAGATCAACTCCATTTTCATAGAATGCACGGAGCGAAGTGTATTCTCGTCCGGATTTTTGAGCAAGACCGATTCAATATCCTCTATTTCTTCACCGATAAGTTCCAAAGTCGAAAAATACGTGTCAACAGTCAGATCGATAAGAGAGTAGGCCAGAAAATCGCAACCCAGATTACGGATTTTTGAATCTCCCTTGCGCAAACGATCACGAACCGGACCGAAACAATCACCCGGACTTTCCTGGAAAGTCAAAAGGAAGTTTTTGGAAAAAACCATGCTCAGCTGCTCGAATTCAGTCTCAGAATCGCTAAGATTTATCATTCTTAGGACAAAATAAACATAATCATCATAGGATTCGGCTTTTGGTCTTTGTTGAGTATTGAGAATATCCTCTAGCACCAGTGAGTGTACATTGAACATATCACAAATAGAACGAAGCACTGAGAGATCATTAAGACTATCAACATTAATCCAGATTTTTTTACCCTCGTTAAGAAAACGCAAAACTTGCGAAAGAGAAGAAAGCTCAGTAAAGGATTTGGAATCATATGCAAAAATACTTAGAGTAGTCTTTGAATCATTTTTGGTGCCGATAAAAAACGGAGTTCCTGGTTCAAAACCGGTCTTGGCAGATCGACCTTTTGGAAATCGAAGCATAAGATGGAAAGGCAGCACGGAATTAATAAGATTAACTTTTTTTATTGAATACCAACGAGAGTCGTTCTGGGAGTGGATAAATCAGCAGAGGTTAGAGTTATCAGATCATATACAAATGGTATGATACCATAATAACGATAAGATGGATCGTCAGATATATATCGATTCACAAGAGCACGAAAAATACAAAGCAAAAAGAAACTCAAAAACAAGAAAAATAGGAGAAGAAATAAGCTCGTAGAATCCTACTCAATATTTGGCCAGCAGGTAGCGCTACAAATCAAAAAAGGAAAGAAAAAATCAGGCTTTCATGTATTTCTCGATCTGATCAAATGCGTAGTTGAGCTGATCGGGTTTGGCAAGGAAAACCAATCGGAAATATTTGCCATTTAGATTAGGTGCAAAACCAGAACCAGGAACAACAACTACTCCGTATTTGAGAAGACCACGGACGAATTCTGAATCAGATTTCCATTTTGTACTCTCAATCTTGATAAAGGAGTAGAAAGCTCCGCGAGGCGCAGCAACAGAAAGACCATCGATATCATTGACTCGCTTCATAAGAATATCCTTTCGGACTTTGAGTTCCTTGTTGAACTGGTGGATGTGATCGTGCGAACCTTTTAGCGCCGCGATATATGCCCGCTGCATTTCCCAGTTAACCGAGAGGCGCTGGTTGCATAAGCGCTGGATCGCATCTTTAATATTACCCCATCCCTCGCCATGGAATGCGATATATCCGGCACGTGCACCTGGATAAATGTAGTTCTTTGAAAGGCTGTTTCCACAGACAACCGGAACATCTTTAGATAGGTCTCGCATGTGAGTGATATCGCCTTCAAAGACCATCTGATCATAGACATCATCACTTATGATCGGGAGTTTGTATTCTCCGGCCAGATCGACAATGCCCTGAAGTGTTTTTCGCGAATACACTGCACCAGTCGGATTGTTCGGATTGATTACAAGAATTGCTTTCGTATATTTGTTAATGTTTTTTCGCATGTTCTCCAAGTCAGGTTCGTAATTCTCGTCGCAATCGTAAAAGTCCATAGTACCATAACCCATGCGCTCTTTTGTTATGTAGAGCGGATAGGATGGAGAAGGGAGCAGAATGTTTCTACCCGGGTCAAGCATTGCCTGATAAAGTAAATCGATACCTTCACTGAGGCCCGCAGTAACAAAAACATCATCATCGGAAACTTTTTCGAATTTTGCAATTGTTTGTCGTAATTCCGGATCGCCTGCAGAAGGAGCATAACCAGAATAATCTT
This sequence comes from Microcaldota archaeon, assembly GCA_016212525.1. Lineage (GTDB taxonomy): Archaea > Micrarchaeota > Micrarchaeia > Anstonellales > Bilamarchaeaceae > Bilamarchaeum. The sequence continues at coordinate 187,243 of JACRGD010000007.1, forward strand.
GTCTTAGCGCATCGGCCGCGGCATCTAGGATATGTTTAGGCGGCCTAAAGCCAAATGGAGCCGGATCGCCAACATTAAGATAAAGCATTTTGGTGCCGGAGTTTTCAATCTTCTTTGCTTCCTGAACAATGTCTCTAATTGGGTATGAAACCAAATCACTTTTACTTGAGGGTTCAACTGACAAAAAGCTCACCTGCTTGAGATTGAAGAGGTTGATTTAAATTCTATTCGTAGGCGACTTCGGCGAAAGACGATTTGAATTGACAAAAAGAAACAGATTTAATAACAATTATGAAGAGAGAGTAACATGACGCTTCGATATAATAGACATAACAAACCGCCAGAACCACGATTTACACCGCTAGGAACAGTATTATTGTTAGATGGAGCACTACACCATGGAATCCAAAAGGCAGCGGAAAAACTGGGCGCAAAAACAGACGAACAGAAAATCAAGATGGCATTAGGAACAATCATGATCGGACAAGTAACCGGACCAATAATAGCATACCATCAAAGCCCGAAAACGATGGCAGTGGATTTAGCGGTTTCAATATTTTTCATGGCACCACTTCAGGGATTGGGAGTCCTGGGAATGACGATTGGGAAAAAGATGAAACCTACGATGGAAGGAATCATAGATCGTAACAAAGAAGCCGCTAACAACATATCAACGGCCCTAAGAATGATGGCAGTAGGAGCTGTAATATATCAGGCACAAAAATATTTTTCTACAGACAGCAATGAGCATTTGAGAAAACTTATCGATAGCATAGCGGCTACATTAGCATTCTATCTAATTCCAAATGAAAATGATATTTTCAAAAAAACAGCCAGATGGTTAGCAGAAAAGGCAGCCGAATTTAAGGCAGGATTTTCCACAGCTGCTCCAGATACAGTCCATCCTAAATAAAGCCAAATTTAATCCGAATCGTCTTCATATAAAGTCAGTCTCGCTCTGCCAGTCTTAATTTTAGGATGAAAAACAATCGCCTGACTTAGTTGATTATCATGCATCAGCTTGCAAAGACCAGAATGTAAACTTCGTAGATGAAGAACACCTGTCACGTGATTCTCATCCACATAAGACTGTATCGCTTCTCGAATTTCGTCTTTTGATTTGCCCTTCCAGGAAACCTTTGGACGGCCAGGTTCAGAAAAAGGAAGATACTGAGAAATGTTCCGACGATTAAGTGCACGAACAAGTGAAGAATCCGCTTCCTCCAGCCGGGAAAGATTCGTCAGATGAGGCGTTTCGCGTAGCATTCTAAGGGCAAGAGAAAATAAGTGCTGATCTGACACGGCTTCAAAAAGCCGACGACCAGAAGGACCTTGGGGAATAGGAGTTTGGGCAAGCTCAGGAGAATACAACATCGCAGTCCTAATAAAAGGAATTGTACGATCAAGACTTGATGAATTATATTCACCAATATTTCGACCTTTTCGAACTAAATGTTTTAAGTCAAGTTCTGCACGAATACGGCGTTTTTCGATTTCAACTGCCACAGATGGCACAGATTCCGAAAATTGCTGCCAAGAGCGTAAACTGTGTTTAAGTGCAATATGTCTTGCCAATGCCAAGAGTTTAGGAGAAGCCAGAGGTTTCCAACTCACCATACCCGGACGGTATTCATTAAGAACAATACCTATAAGCGAAGCTTCAGTAAGTACATCATTAGACCCTAATTTCCTTTTCCACGGAACTCTTTTGGGTTTGGAAGAGGTTTGCCGGAGCATGAAAAAGAATAGAGTTCAAAGGATTTAAAAAGGTTTTAAAAAAGGTAAAAATATGGATAAATGAAAATAAACCAAGACATAGAAAGCTATTTTCCAACCGAGAAAACTACTTTTTTTAATTTTCCATCGATTACAAGTGTTTTTTCTGTTGAGAAGAACAGCTCATGAGAATCTCCACCACGACAGTTCGTAAAGCGCACACCCTCGATAAAGACACAGAAGGAAACTTTCGAACCAACTTCAGCAAGGCCAGTGTTCAGATGAGAATCGATCAGGGAGTCATGGTTTTGAGAAACAACATCCTGAAAATAGCCCTTAAGATAGAGAACCCGCCAGACGTCATCATATAGACGAACAGTATCCAGTGAGAAAACAGAGGAGGAAGCAGTAAAATCAGAAATAGAAACAATAGCAGACACGAGAGATAGGAAAAACAATAAGGAGATAATCGCTTCGACCGTCTGCAATTAATCACCACAGACCGAAAGCAAAACGACTTTATAGTCGGGTTTAGAAACGGCAAGCCGGGAAACGCAATTATTTCCAGAGCCACGCTCGTCAAAAGCTACAGAGAGGCGAGTTAAATCGGATCGGGATTGAAGTTCAGATAATAAAGAGTCATCAAACGATCCTGAATCGATCAAATTCAAAATTCGCAAATCTTTCTGAGAGATAGCAAGTCTACTTTTGACCAAAAATTCGCCAACAGAACCAAGTTTTTCGCGGGTGATCCGATCATCGACATTAGAAATTGCGTGAAGACGAAAGGAAGAATACAACTGTAGAGCCAGAAGTGAAATTAAGACGATTGGAAGAAGGGAAAATAGAAGATCGAGATTCATAAGTCCCCTATATTGGTTTGCGTGTATCCGCATAGAAAACACCTCCAACCTGAATTAGTCTACCTGATGAATCAGAAAGAAGAACCCCGTGCTCGATGCGACTCGAAAGATTTGAAGAAACAAACTCGGAGGGAATACCAAGTCCCGAAACTAAATAAAGTTCGTAAGTACGGGCAAACGAATTTTGCTTTTGGAGGTAATCGATCTGATCAGAAAGAGACTTTGAAGAATCCAGGTTCTTATAAAGAGCAACGGAAAAAAGGGAAACGACAATTAAGGAAATAGAAAGGGAAAATAAAAAATCAAGTGAAAGCTGACCTTTGTAAGTATCCATCGCTAATTCTTGAGTTTTAGAGCATAGCTGCCAGGAGCGTTAAGCTGGACATACTTTGCAACTTCAGATCGCTCGGCATCCAAAATGAGCACCATACCGGAAAATCTATCGGTTAGTTCGCCCTGTTGGCACTTTGGACAGACTTTATCGTTTTGGTAAGTAATATATCTACAGGATTTGCATGCTCTCATTTAGTTACCTCTTTTGATTCTTTTTCCTTCTTAATTGGAGCTGGTTTCTTCTCAGAAATCCAGTCCATCTTACCTAGTCCATCAGGTCGCATGGTAAGTCCGATCTTGGTATCAGATGAAGTGTATTTGAGACTAACAGTCGAAACCTTGACCAAAATACCATCGCTTCTCTTGATGTTCCGGTTTGGAGTCTTAGTATTAAGACCACGGGATTTTTTATCAAAGAAATATTTGTCCTTTCCGATCTGTGAGATGTGTAGTAAACCCTGGAATGGACCGATCGATGCAAATGCACCGAACTCCAGAATTTCCTTGATTTCAGCAGGGAAAACTTCATTAACTACTGGCAGGAATGTGAGTGCCTCGAATTGTACAGTGTAGTATGCACCGCCATCACCTGGAATGACAATACCATCACCCAAAAGCTCGGCGTTGTTAATAGACAGAATTATTCCCATTTCCTTGAAAATGCGGCTTTCGTATCGCTCCCGCAAAATACGCAAAACTGCATCACTTGCCTCGCTGGCAAAAGATGATGGGGGTAAACGAATCCGATCCTGAATTGTTCTTATATAGTACATAAAGAAACCTCCGTCATTCGCCTATTGCAATTAGATCAATAGGAGAGTCTAGCCTAGTAACCATTAGTTACAAGCAAGATAGATGTATAGAGAGGGGTTTTTATAGGTGTGTTATGAGATATGAAAAACTATTTAACATTTATAAAATAGTTGCTGCACAGTAAATATGGTGCCAAAATGGGAAAAATCAAATGTGCTGTTGTCGGAGTCGGAAATTGCTTTGCCGGGTTAGTCCAGGGAATTGAATATTACAAGCAGCATCCAGAGCAGCAGGTAATCGGAGTCATGCACCCAGTAATGGGCAACTATTCTATTCATGATATTGATTTTGTCGCAGCGTTCGATGTCGATTCGAAAAAAGTCGGAACGAAACTAAGCGATGCGGTTTATGCAGAACCAAACAAAGTAAAGTGGGTTCCGGAGCTATCGACTATGCAGGATGTAACGGTCATGCAATCTCCCCAGTTAGATGGAGTAGGTCATTATGTCGAAAAGGTCGTGATGCCAGTTCCGCAAAAACCAATTGAAGATTTGAGAAAAGAGGCAATAAGGGAATTAAAAGACAAGAAAGTTGAAATTCTGGTTTCGTACTTGCCAGTTGGATCCGAAGCGGCAACCAAATTCTGGGCTCAGGTTTGCCTGGATGCAAAAATTGGATTTGTCAATTGTATGCCCTCGTTCATTGCTTCAGTACCGGAATGGGCAAAGAAGTTTGAAGAATCACAAATTCCCATAATTGGCGACGACATAAAAGGACAAGTCGGAGCGACGATAGTTCATCGCACACTCGCCAACCTCTGCGATCAAAGAGGAACGAAAATCGAAAAAACATACCAGATCAACGTTGGAGGCAATACGGACTTCTTATCTATGAAAGAACAGGACAGATTGCAATCGAAAAAGATTTCAAAAACTGAATCAGTACAATCACAACTTTCCCAAAGATTGCCGGATGAGAACATATATGTAGGCCCGAGCGACTTCATACCCTTCCTTAGCAACACGAAATTGATGTTCATGAGAATAGAGGGACGCATGTGGGCAAATATTCCATATAACATGGAAGTAAGATTGGAAGTCGATGATAAGGCAAATTCAGCTGGAATTGTCATCGATGCGATTCGATACTGCAAAATTGCACTTGATCGGAAAATAGGAGGGCCACTGATTGGTCCGAGTGCCTGGCTGATGAAGCATCCGCCAAAGCAATTCAAAGATGCACAGGCAAGGCAGATGGCAGAAGATTTTGAGAAGGGTAACTAGATGAAACGTAATGATGAAAAAATAAATCGGAGGACCAAGGAAGAAATAGGTCTCGCAAGAAAAGACATTGAAGCAGGATTTGGAATTACCCACATACAGTTAAAGAAAAAACTTGGATTAAAATACAAAAATCACAACGTACCTACGAACAGAAGTAATATATAAATCACTCAAGAAATGCAATCATGTTCCTAAATCGGGCAGTAACTGCGGCAGCCATAATCGGCGGAGCCTTTTGCATTATTTTATCGATTCTTTTTTCCAGCGGATTCCTCATAGCAATTAGTGCATTTTTCTTTTGCCTAAGCATCGCAATCTGGAAATACGGATATCTATTGATTCCGCCATTAACAAAAGCAACCAATATAATAGAGGTCCGAAACGGCTTTGAAATCCCGCCAACCCGAGACTACATTGTCAAAAAAACCCAAAGCGGATATTATGTAACAAAATATCTTGAAGTCAGGTTCTACGAGAGTTCGATGGACAAGGAAAATGAAGAGAAAAAAATACTCTTTGACTCGTTCGAAAAGGCCATCAGTTCGCTCAAATATATTGTCCGGATTAGTCTCATGATCAGCACGCTCGAACTCTCATCACACATTGAAGAAATAAAGACAAAGCGAGGTTCAGTAGAAGCCAAGAAATCAAAAGAAGGAAAGATCAGCGATGATGAGAAAATGAGAATGGATCGCGAACTGGCATACTGGAATCGACTTCTTGATCGCATTAGTTCGGGCGACCGACCAGTCGAAGTCATTGCATTTGCTGCAACTACAGCAAACGGACTAACACGAGAAGAAGCGCTTTCAAGAGCAAGCAGACAGGCCAAGGAGCTTAAGACAATTCTTTCGAGCTCGCTTGGATGCGACATAAATGAATTAAAAGACCTGGACATGATTCGCTGCTTTGAATGGGAATTCTTCAACCCAACAAGCCAGGAAGAAATAAAGGACGAGACATTCTAGCCGAATCGCTCAAAATTGTTCGGTTCGCCACTGGCGGTGCGTGCAGTCGGGCAGATTAAGAAAGAGCACAGTCGAGGTCGTACCAAAAGTCGGATTGTTAAACGCCTGATGATAGAAGACATAGCCTTCCCTGCTAAGTTCAACTAGAGCATGAACGATACCAGGGAATCCATCTTTCATATAATCATCAAATGCAATTATACCACCCTCTGCCATTAGTGGCAGGAGAGTACGAAAGGGTACCAAAATACCTTCAGTTGTGTGTGCAGCATCAACATAGGCAAAATCAACCAGACGACCCGCGAGTGCTTTGCGTAACCGGGCTCGAAGCATCTGCGGACTGGTACAATCTGCATAAGTCTGCGTGATTCCAAGCTCAGCTTCCCGGCCGTGAAATAACTCGCCGATTTGGTCGCGAGTTCGCAAGTATTCATAATCAGGACCAGAATTAGGAGATTTTCGTACCAGATCAGAGGGATAATCACAAGTTATCACCGGAGCGCCGGTGGCTTGGGCCAGAGCAATTGTAGATCGACCCCTAAATGTCCCGATTTCAACACTAAGCGCAGGCTCAAGCCAGGCTGCAACTCGTAATAAGAAATCTAAATTACCTGGATTCGTATCGCCCCTAATATGAGGTGTTAGAGCAGAAGAGGTAAGAGGAGCGACAGAAGAAAAACCAGGAAATAATCGATCCAAATCAGCTTCGAGTACTTTGGCAGGACCGGGATTTCGAACCCATCTTCTAGGATCCTGACCAGGATGTACTGCCAAGTCTCTTGGATGAACAAAATGAACGCTTTTCATTATAATTTCAATAGAGAGCACATAATAAAAAGACAATTACCACATGAAAACAAAATCTCGAATAGGATTCTGATTTACTATAGTTTTATATATTCTGGAGAAAAGACATATCTGCGGGAAAAATGAAGCTTGATTATCTACTTTCAAAGGAACTGGCGCGACGAATGATACTTGTCCATCCGCCAGAACCACGAAAGGAAATGCTAATTAGTCCTCCGTCCGAGGGAGTCTATATCGGCAAGACCAGATTTCTTAGAACCCCTGTTTTCTGGAACCCAACCAAACTAATCAATCCACATGTTGCGATAATGGGCATTACCGGATCGGGTAAGAGTTATCTGGTCAAAACATTCCTAACTAGAGCCTCGCTTATCTGGAACAGCAACGCGATCATAATCGACTGGGTTGGGGAGTACGAAAAATGGGTCAAACAGGCAGGCGGACGAGTCATCAATCTGGCCAAAGAACGATTGAACATACTTGATTTAGTCGGCCTTCCAAAAACCAGCAGGATTAAGCAGATAGTCTCTGCGCTTGATATTCTGGCCGATCTTAAGAGCTATCCGAACGAACGGGATGAGATTGAAGAGGCGCTTGAGCAAATCTACGAGAACTATGACGGCAAAAAGACACTTAAGGAAGTCGCCGAGCTGCTTGAGAGCAGAAACAAAAAGAAAGCTGCAAGACTGCTCCGGCGATTCACAACCGAGGGAACAGACTTCTTCTCAGGAACAACTACAATGGACATAAAGAAGCTCACGACTAGTGGTCTTGTCTGTATTGACTTGCATGAACTACCGACAGAAGAGATGCGAAGCCTTGCAGGACTGACAATACTCCAGTACATCAAAGAACTCATGCGCCTTGAGGGCATGAAAAAGGATAATAGCAAAGTTCGGCTGTTCGTCGTTTTGGATGAAGCATGGAAAATCGCCCAGGATGAACGAAGCGATGTCATTACAATAGTTCGAGAAGGACGTAAATACAACTTTTCGCTCGTCATAGCCACGCAGAACCCCACAGACATGCATAAGACGATATTTAGCAATATTGGAACAGTCTTTGTTCTAAGACTTGTGCTCAAGGAGTTTAGGGATTATGTCCGAAATTCGATCGGATATTCGGAATTTATCGATGATGAAATATCACGCTTCGGTGTCGGAGATGCAGCGATAAACATGATATTTGCCCAAAGACAGGCAAAGGTCATGACATTTCTTATGGACAAGATCGATGGCGAGGAGCCATTATTTACATATACTATTAAAGGTGGAGAGATGGATGTTGAAATCGAACGGGAGCAGTTTGTCCGAATGCTCTATGAACTGGGCCTCAATGAGAGCCAGCTGAGCATAGTAAAAACTGAATTCGAAAAGAAAGACGGAACATTGGATGGCGAGGCGCTCGTAGCTGTTTTAGAGAAGTTTGGCTACTCGAGATCTTCGATCATATCGTTCCTTAGGCAATTAGGCATAGATGAGAAGAATCTCATCAGAGTCTTTTCGCTGCTAAAGATGCGAAAAGCTACAAAAGGCGTAGTAAACCTGGTTTTAAGATGAAGGAGGGAAAAATAAGAGTTGAAGCCAAACGGCGCAAAGATTTGAAAAACATAGTTGCACTTCTGCAAGACCTGGGCTACAGCAGCATCGAAACCAAAGGAGAATCAGTCACGATACAAAAGCTCAAGGGCGAAGACCTAAAGGGCAAACCGCTCCTTGATTATAGGGTCGAGCTGAAAAACGAATCAGTAGTACTTACATATATAGTATATGAGGGACGAACGAAACTATCAAGAGTCCTGGAAGTCTTACCTCCATTTCTAGACATACTCAACCTACTTGAAGACAATTATGAACTTAAGCCATTTGCAATCTTCCAGGAGATTAGCATCATCATAAAAGAACTTACAAAAATGGTCGATCGCGAAGCCATTGAATTCTCAGCACAGCTCTCGGAACTTGGAGAGCGCCACCAGGACCTTAAGAATAAATACGAAGATTTGGTCCGCTCAAGCGAGGCGAATAGTCGCATACTCCTTGAATACGAACACAAAAACGAGGAACTTGAAAAGCGCATCACGCAGCTACGGAAGGTAAGCGATGAGAGCCTGCGCGAAATGTTATATGACTGGATTAGAATTCATGGCGGTTCAATAGACGTACGCGAGTTCTCAAAAGCCAATCAAGTACCCTTTGGACGGGTCGAAGAAGGACTCAACATGCTCATTGGAAACGGCATAATAAGAAGGCGAACATAATGGCAGGTGAAAGTGAGAAGACTCGAGGGAAAAACGAAGACAGATACGAGTTTGAAATAGTAAAAAAACTCAATTCTGAAAGAAGATATTTAATCCAAAAACCCCTAAAGACAACAATGACTGATTTCCTCTTTGAAATATTCTTAAAGAAGAGATAGAGACCGACAAGATTCACACTAAATGAGGGATAAAATGAAGATTCTAATTATTGGATCAGGAGCCAGAGAGCATGCGATCATAAAGAGACTCGCGCAAGATTCACAAGTTTACTGTGTAATGCCTAAGAAAAACCCGGGCATAGTAAAGCTTTGCAAAAAGATATTTCTTGCAGACATAGAAAACCCCCTGGCAGTAACAGATGCCATTAAAGGCGAAACATTCGATCTGGCGTTCGCAAGCCCAGATGCAGTATTGGCAGCAGGAGTAAGCGACGCTCTAATTCATGAGGGAATCAAAGTCGCATCCCCGACAAAAGCAGCAGCCCGGATCGAATGGGACAAGAGTCACATGCGCAAGCTAACTGAAAAATACTCGATCAAAGGCAGGATAAAATTCCGACTCGTAAAAACAGAAAAGGAAGCAAGAGAGACCATTGAGGAGTTCGGTGAAGTTGCAATAAAACCCCTTGGACTAACCGGCGGAAAGGGAGTCAAAGTAAGTGGAGATCATTTCCAGAGAATCGAGGAAGGGATGGAGTATGTTCACTCACTCCTCCAGAAAGATAAAATCGCACTTATAGAAGAAAAAGTAGAGGGTGAAGAGTTTTCACTCATGTGTTTTAGCGATGGAAAAACAATTGCGCCCATGCCTCCAGTTCAGGATCATAAAAGGGCGTTTTTAGCGGACACTGGACCCAATACAGGGGGAATGGGCAGTTACTCAACTGGAGCGATTCTTCCGTTTCTGGAGCAGAGCGACATAGACGAAGCACACGAAATATTGCAAAGGACAATAGATGCTATGGCAAACGAAGGGACACCGTTTAAGGGAGTTCTCTATGGCCAGTTTATGGCAACAAAAAAAGGCATAAGGATAATCGAATTCAATGCCAGATTTGCAGACCCGGAATCCATGAATGTCCTCGCATTACTTGAGGGCTCGCTTAGCCAGATACTCATGAGCATCGCAGAGGGCAAATTAATCAAGGCAAAATTCTCAAACGACGCAACAGTCGTAAAATATCTCGTTCCAAATGGATACCCGGACAAACCACTAAAGGACCAGGAAGTCAAAATAGACGAAGCGGCAGCAAAAAAACAGGGCGCAGAAATCTATTTCGCATCAGTATATGAGAAAGACAATAAGACATATCTTGGCGGATCGCGAACGTTTGGAATCCTAGGAAGAGGAAAAACGCTTGATGAAGCAGAGCGGATCGCAGAAGAAGGCTGTGGATTTGGAAAAGGACCAATCTGGCATCGAAAGGACATAGGAACCAAAAAACTAGTTCAAAAGCGAATCGATCACATGCGGAGAATCCGGTCCTGATGAAACCGATCGTTTTGATACTCGCGATCATCTTTCTTGTTGTAAGCTCAATAAGCGGGACAGGGAACTATTATGGGCAGTCAAAGATATCGATCGAGCGCGGATGGATAATTGGAAGCCAAAGTCCGGGCCAGGTCGAATTAAACGGAACACTCATCAGCGAAAGTGAGAATCAGAAAATATTAAATTTAACCCTAGATACAAGATGGGTTCTAGCTCAGGATCCGCAAACAGGCGAACTAAAGTTCACGTATTTGGGCGAGATAAAGGAAGGCGAGAACAGATATGACACTGATTCAATAGTGGAAATAAAATACGAACCCAAAATATTCCAAGACTCGCCAGCACCCCCACTTCCAGTAAAGCTAGATAACGAACGGGAGCTGATAATTCCGGATTCGCAGATAGCAGAAACAGCCCATGACCTTAGGATCGAAAATTCCTCATTAAATACGATAAGAAACATAACCGATTATGTCAATAAGTACGTCCAGTACGATATAGAATACTGGGGAAAGAGCCTAAGTGCACAGAAAGTTTATCAGATCAAAAAAGGAGTATGCGTCGAATATACACATCTTTTGATCTCGATGCTAGAGAGTGAGGGGTATGAAACAAGATACATATCAGGGTATGTAAAATCCCAGATCTGGCAGCCTCATGCGTGGGCAGAGGTCAAACTACCAACCGGAGAATGGATAATGGTCGATCCTACATTTGGAGAAATAGGAACTCTGGATAATACACACATAGCAATCGGAAGCGCGAGAGACCAGAGTGACATATATGACAGCTTGCTTTCCTACAATGATGCCACTATAAATAGAACAAAGGAAAAAATAACGATTCTCGAGAGCGAAAAATCAGACCCAAAAGTCGATCTCGATATAGCATACGATTCTCAAAAACAGAGGGCAAATATTACAATCACAAACAATGAGGGAATATATAAGTTCGGAAGCTACAGTTACACCGCACACGACGTACTTCGATCAGAAATAATACTTCTTGCACCATATGAAAAGAGAATCCTGATCGAACAGATAAATCAGACTATGCTCCCAAAAGGGTTCACATATCTTCTGAAGATAAAAGCCCAGTTTAACGATAAGGGAGAAAATAAAGAACTTAGATTGGATTTGCCAAAAGAGAAAGAACTTCAGGAATCTGAAATTGGCCAGTTGGACATTCAAAAAATATGCCCTATGAGCGCCATACTTGGATTATTTTCGATAGCCCTGTTTTTTAAAGTTTCAAAGCAAAGAAGATACAGATTAGAATGAAGGTACACATAGTAGGAGCAGGACCCTCAGGGTCAGTAGCGGCCATAAGTGCAATAAGAAATGGCTATGATGCAGTAGTATCAGAGGAGCACATAAAATGTGGCGAACCAGAGAATTGCTCGGGCCTATTTTCCAAAGACGGCCTAGAATCATTAAAGGATTTTGTAGATTACAAAAAACACATAAAAAATCCCATTTACGGAGCGGACATATACCTGGGAGATGAAAAAATACCAGTGAGAACGAGGGAACCAGTTGCATTCGTTTCGAGCCGCTGTGAATTCGACCAGGCCCTCGCTGCCAAAGCAGAGCAGGAAGGAGCAAGATTTACATATGGAAAAAGAGTAAATGGGGAATTTTGGTCAAAAAATATCATTGGAGCAGATGGGCCAACAAGCCACGTGGCAAATCATTTCGGCTTTCCGAAAATCGAAGAATTCGTATCGACAATGCAGGCTAGGGTCAGATACAAGGTCGCTGATCCGCATGCAGTTGAAGTCTACCTATCTAATGAGAAATTTCCAGGATTCTTCGCATGGATAATCCCGCATGATGAAGAAAACGCCGAAATTGGAGTAGGAGCCAAAATGCCAAATAAGGGAGCAGATGCATTTGCACAATTACTTAAATTAAAAAAAATCGAGCAGAATCAGATAAAAACCAAGCCCTCGGGCTGGGTTATTCCAGTATCAGTCAGAAAAAGAACCTCATTAAACCGAAACAACCATAAAGTAATTTTGGTCGGAGACGCTGCAGGGCAGGTCAAGGCAACAACAGGAGGAGGCGTAATTTTTGGAGGAAATTGTGGAATACTCGCAGGTAAATTTGCAAATTCCCCAAAGAGGTACGAAATAGAATGGCGACTCAGATATGAACTAGATTTACGGGCGCATAAAACAGTACATGATTATCTTGGAACATTGAATCTGGAGCAGATGAATAGGTTGGGATCAAACCTGAAAAAAATCGGATTGCATACCTACTTGTCTGAGCATGGGCACATGGATCGCCCGACCAGAATGATAAAACCGCAATTCCTTTTGCACTCAATAAGAAGCATTGTGGGAATCTAGCTACCAGTCGTCATCTTCACCCAGAGTAAGTTTATATGTTCGAAGAGTTAGACGAAGGGTTCGTAGGATGGATTCGCAAGACTCGCCCCGAGCTAAATGTAAATCAATTACCGCCTTGCGCGCAAGACGAACCATTTGCGCAACAATGGCAGCATCAGGAAGTAATGCATGCGTCAATTCCCTTGCCGCCACAGCACTGTGAGGGTGGACAGATTCTGAGAGTGAAGAAAGAGCTGATTCTGAGATGGTTTTACATGCCGGATCCACGGGAATTGCAAACAGTTGTGCCGCAGTCATCGATCCAAGTGCACGCGAAAGGGTAGAGAGAGTCTCCTCATGAGCTGCATTACCCTCTTTTCGACCAAAACTCTCCAGAGTAAGATCCGTAAGGGCAAGGGCAGACCTAAATTGCAAATAAGTCACACCGCTTTTATCTGCAGCAACCGATGGAATCAAACCATCATCATGGAGGACCAGAACCGCAGCCTTCTGTGCTGCAAAAACCCGGCCGTGCACAAGGGCAACATTTTCGGGATTATGGCAGATCGCAGCGACGCTTAAAGGATCAAGACCTCCGGCATTTGCGATAAGCGCCAAAGCAGACGCAGTAAGTTTTGGGGAGGAATCAGATCGGGCAGATGCAATAGTCAAACGTAATGGCTGAGCAACAGAGGCGATGGCAAGAAGGACCAGATCCAATGTGGCACTAGTGAGAACTGCTGGTACATCATCAACTAGAGCTACACCCAAAGCAGTTAGCACTCGGGAAAGATTTTTCGAGGAAGTGGGCACTTCCCTAGCAATAGCCTCAAGTGAAAGGCCCCGCTCCCGCGCATCTGCCAGATATGCTCTCTGACGAGTTGCGATTTCTCTGCCAAGATCGAAACCTGAACACACTGCCGCCCTAAACTGGGCTTTTGAAGGCGAAGTGCTAGGCCCATTAAGTCTTTGAAGATCAGCAGAAGTAGTAAGGAGAATTCTGGCTCCCAAACTATTCAAATAGCCAGATATTTTAGCCTTTAGTGCATCATCAAAAACGATTGTTGGGGTAGTGGAAGGAGGGGCCCTATGACGAACACTATCGGACTTGTCCGGTGAACGGGGTGCCCGAGCAGTAGAACACGCAGTTAACTTATGATAATTAAGCTCCTGTTGTATATTGATATAAGAAACATCGAGTAGTTTTGCAATTTGATTAGTATTATTAGAACCAAGTAGAGGGACTAAAAGGGCCTTTCTTCTTTTGTGAACCGATTCGACAATCAAAGATTTGAAACGGGAAAGCTCGGACCAATGAGCCAAACCCAAAGCATTTGCCAAAGTTTCGAGAGTTGGAGGTTTAGGGCCGCCAAGGGAACGGTTGTTTATACCTAAATCGAAAGGCTTGGGAAAATCTTCGATGACTTTTAGCAACCGTGCTTCGAGTTCAGCAACCTTAGGGTCCGCCTCAGCAGACAAACGACATTCATCTACAAAAAGTACAGCAGCAGAAGAGGGGTCTAAAAGAGCAGGATTAGAAGCACGCACCACACGGCCCGGAGATAGTGCCGCGGCAACGCTCAACAGATCCAAAAAATCTTCAATACCATTGCTAAACTTAAGCGAGCTTGTCAAAAGAACAGAAGTAGCCTCAGGATCCACTGAACAACCAAGTGAAGTAAAAAATGCACGGGCGATATCAAGAGCATCTGTATGAAGTTCACTGAATCTGGGTATGGCCACATAAGGAACATCGGAAAGGTCCCTAATCTGGGCAAGTACTGATTCGGATTCATCCAAACTAATTCCCAAAAGAAGATTTGCACCAGCACCATTTAGACGACCAAGGAACTTTGATCGCGCTGGTGCTGGAACAGATTGAAAATCACCCACGAACAGAGTACCTTCTTTGGCAGAATCAACAAAACGAAGATCCAATGAAGTTGTGAGCACAGAAGATCGCAGGCTTAAGAAACTTCCCGGACGCCTTCTGCTAACATGAATGTGCTGGGCCAGATCAAGAGAGCAGGAACCATGTGGACCAATCAATGCGATAGGACCCTCAGTAACAACAGCCTGATCAAGTCGAATCTTAAAAGCAGTAGCAGCAGAATTAGTTGCGGCAAATAGAGCGCAAAGACGAGGGTTTGTCTCTGCAGAAGGACCATGTTTTTTGTACATGGCACACTAATATATTGCAAAAAACATAAAAATGACATAGAAGCGAAGGAGTTGAACGGGAAGCAAAATCAGAATTGAAAATCATGAATATGCATCGAATTGATCTTCGCGG
The DNA here is from genome assembly GCA_016212525.1 of Microcaldota archaeon. Classification (GTDB taxonomy): domain Archaea; phylum Micrarchaeota; class Micrarchaeia; order Anstonellales; family Bilamarchaeaceae; genus Bilamarchaeum. Next base: position 202,339 of record JACRGD010000007.1, read on the forward strand.
ATTCCTAAGCTTCGGCAAACTTTGGCGACCACAGCCAGAGTAGAAGTTTGACCAGCCAGAGCAGCAGCAACGGCTTCTTTGCGTTTAGAGGTTAAGCGCTCGAGCAGTTCTTGAGAATAATCTGAAAGGACAGAAACATCCACCAGTGCTAATTGTGCCAATTCGTCCAAACCACCAGTAGTCAGATGGCCAGAGATAACGGAAATTTTGAATAAGTGATTGGTTCGTACTGCCTCTGAGATTGCAAAATCCAATACCCGATCGATTTCTTCCGGGAGGATAGAACCTGCCTTACCAAAGGTCTGGCTCGTAAATCCGCATTCGGAAAGAACATGATCAAAAACCCTTGGTTCAAGCCCAAAATGCGCAAGTGCCGCATGGTAACGAATACCTTTTTCGTGAGCCAGGTTTAGTACAGATTTCTTAGTTTCTACGATCTTAGCCAGAACTGCAGAAGGGTTGGATTTAACTACAGCACAAATGCCAGCGAAGTCTTGCGGAGATGAACCTAAAGTAGAAGATAGCAAATGCCACGTCGGTAGAGATAGAACAAGTAGGCGATCAGGGCCAAGAACAAACGGACGGGGGGCACTCTCAAGAGAACCAAGAACCTGATCTAGTGTGAAGGAGGTTGGATCTGGAGAAACATCAAAAGAAAAACCAAAACGCTCACAAAGATTAGATAAACTAATACCAGCACGACTTTCAGATGCAAGCGTAGCTGATATATCTGCTGAGCCCAGCGCCCGTGCAACATGAAGAGCAAGAAGTTGTCGTGATCGGATTTGACTATCAGTATCGATTCCAGCTGCCTTAGCTCGGGCAAGAACCCCCGACGAATCACCTAATTGAGGAGCCTTATAAACGCCAGTTCTCAGAATCTCACGGGCAGTGAAAAAGAGGAGAGTTGACATAGAATCGAAAAATCGCTCGAACGCTGCAATCGTAGCCGGGCTATGAGTAGTAACAGATGCAGAATTAGCACGCGAGGATTTAGGAGATGAAGGAGCGTGTCCAAATAAAATGCCATTATCGCGTCCAAGTTTAGTCATACATGAGGAAGGATGCCCGAAATGGTGAGCTACTTCATCGCAGGTTGCTTCGGGGTTTTTATCTAAGTATTCTACTACCGCACATACTCGAAGAGCAACAACCCGTTCGCCAAGATACCTCCGATGCGGATAAAGAGAGTCTGGTCCAAGTCCTGTAAGCAGAGCAATCTGATCAAGATGGACTTTCTTTAACCCACCAAAATCAGAATGAAGCCTGAACGGATTTGGAAAATTTGCCAGAGTAAGTGTTGCGTCCAAAGCAGCCAGAATTGGAGGGGAAGAAACCGCAGGTGGATGTGCAGGAGAACGATCTACAAGAACTGCAGGCGTAGGGGCAGGGCCAGTTGGTTCGGTCTTTGGTGTAGGTTTAGCAGAACGGGCATGGAATACTGTTTTCATGTTAGAGTTATCAGTTGCAAAAAGAATAAAAAAGCGAGACATGGATCGGGCTTTTTAATTCTACCAAGCAATCAATAGTCATGATCGGCAAAATTGAGAAGCAGATATTAGCTGAACTCGAATCGAAAAAAGGGCTTTTGTTTTCAGTAATTGATCCGATGGATTATTCATCTCTTGAGCAGGCTGCAAAGACAGCTAAAAATGCCAACGAAGCAGGAGTTGATGCGATACTCATTGGAGGCTCGACCGGAGTTCAGGGCGACGCGCTCGACTTGGTCGCAAAAGAGATCAAATCAGCGAGCTCGGTTCCAGTCATTCTCTTTCCAGGAAATATAGGAACACTCACAAAGCATGCGGATGCGGTTTATTTTATGTCAATGCTTAATTCCCGAAATCCATACTGGATAAGTGGAGCACAGTTACTTGCCGCACCGATGCTCAAACAATACAAGATCGAACCGCTGCCAACTGCATATGTCGTAGTCGAACCAGGCGGGACAGTTGGTTGGATTGGAGACGCCAAATGCATTCCACGAACCAAACCAAAGATCGCTGCAGCTTATGGAATGGCGGCAGAAGCAATGGGATTTAGATTCTTAGTTACAGATGCCGGAAGTAACCCGGCAGAAGGACACATACCGCTCGAGATGGTTAAGGTAGTAAAAAGCTGCATTTCTATTCCATATATAGTCGCAGGCGGGATCCGAACGAACGAGCAGGCCAAAAACGTCATTAAAGCCGGAGCAGACATCATTCAAGTCGGAACTGCATTCGAGAAAGACGGCTCTGTTTCTAAAATAAAGGAAATGGTAAAGGCAGTTAGAGATGGGGCTAAGGGAAGATAAAATGGTTGGACCATTCGAACTGGACCCAAGAGATCTTAGAATACAACAAAACGAGCAACAGCAGGCATTAGGAAATGTCAGACGTCAGTTAGGGGCATTAAATCCAGCAGAACAGGCCACGGTAATGGGAGCATGCAACTTTTATATGCAAAACCATGGAGGAGCTTCAGAAAATCAGTTGGCAGCAGAGGCAATACGCGCAATTGGAAGAATGAGGGATGTAGGAAATGCATTTGGTGGGCACACCGAAAGACGAGACGCAAGACTCAATGAAGCAGTCCATAATATAGAGAGACATGAACTAGAAAGAATGGGAGTACACACACAATCTCATCATACCAACACCAGCATAGGCGTAGCACTAATGGTTGCCAGTCCGGAACATGCAGCCGCAACTCTTGAAGAAGTCGGACGGGTGAATGCTGGAATTGGAAGACCATTTACAGAAACAGAGGGAAACTTGGTATTTGTGCGCGCCATGAGACGATCAGTTACCGAACATCCGGAGAGAGGGCTAGGACCCACCGGAGACACATTTAGTACAATAAGAGCAAACATCGAAAATAGCGAACTTGCAGCTTACAATAGGGCAACCGGAGGGACTGCATCTGGAATAACAGGCTCAATTGCCGCAGTTGCCGGGAATATAGGCACAATAGATCTTGGACAATCTATAGAAAATGCAATTCGAAGTGCACCTACAAACGATGTTCCCCAGATAGCATTAGCTCAGGTAAATCAAGCCGAACAAAATGGTAGCATAAGTGGTCAGAGAGCAAATGAAATAAGAGAGAGAATCAGAGACATTGCATACTTAGAAAACATAGGTAGGTCAGATCCTAGTAGGCTGAACATTTAGTCAGGCACAAGACACACAGTAACTTCTTTTTACAAATCATACGAAAAAGCGTTGCAGTAATTAGGTTCAGCCAAGCACCAGGGAAGAGAGGAATTGAATCGCAAACGAACATATGGATTGGTTCGTCTGTTTTGGTATATCAACGCCGACTTTTTTATAATATTTTTCTAGTTGAAAGGAACAGATAAGATAGAAGAATTAAATGATAAAATGCCCAAAACATATTTATCCACACAACAAGACCCCCGCTACTTAGAAGACCGACCATCAAGGCAACAATGGATAGCAGAATCATGCTCATTTGTGGCCAGATAAGACGCAGGGATAATGTATCATTAACTCCCCTATGAGTTGTATTAAATATTGCAGGCAGGCCAACAAGTGCCTCGACATCAGCAACCATATAAACATTGAAGGTAGTTAGGGCAATTGACTGGGAAAGAAGTATGTCCCTTAGTCCATATCCCCTTTTTCCCATAGAGTAGACAAAGAGCAATAGAGACAATACGAAATAGGGGATAAATGAAACCAGGTAGATAACTGCATCACCCATGAGAGGCCGAATTCCGAAAATAAGAAAGGCCATAGGCGCAAGCATGAAGACAAAGTTACTCCAGCCAGTAAAGAAATAGGTACTAGAGAGAAAATATTCCCACCACTGCTGGGGCTTCATTTGAAAGGGGTTTTTAATGAACGAAATGATGACTCGTTTGAAAACAGTAACAGTGCCATGAGCCCACCGATACTGCTGCGCAAAATAGGCAGGTAGCGTTTCTGGCCCAAGACCACGCACATAAACAAGATTATAGTAAAGAGTTTTCCATCCTTTCTTATGAAGATTAAAGGTAGTTGCAAAATCTTCCGTAACGGTAGTCGCATCAAAACCACCCACATCATCGATTGCCCTACGTCTGGCGATGAAGTTTGAACCGCAACAAAACATCGCATTGCTAGTTGATTTCCCCTCACAAATATACTCATAAAAAACACGTTGTCGATTCCAGGCTGCCAGCGCAATTGGATTTTGAGTATTAACATAAAATTGCGGCGTTTGGATCAAAGCCATCTTTTCATCCCGTTCCAATAGATAAACGAGATCTTTTAGAAAATTAGAAGTAGGTTTTTGATCTGTATCAAAAACAGCAATATACTTGGAATTGACATATTTTAATCCGTTATTTAATGCCCCAGCCTTGAAACCAGGACGACCATACCTTTGTATAACCCGCAGAGAGTATTTTTTTCCAAGAGACCTAACAAGTTCCGCTAATTCACCAGTTGAATCATCCAAAAGAATTAGCTCCTTATTCTCATAGTTAACATTTAGTACGGATAAAATCGTTTCCTCGAGAATTTCAAGGGGTTCATTGTATGAGCAGATAAAACACGAAACCGATTCGTTACTATAGGGTGCAAAGTAGCTTTCAGTCACAGTTTTGTAATTTGCAGTACTTTTTAGGATGCTTAAAAGAAAACCCAGGATATTTAGGAAGATAAATAATTCGGAGACTAAAAATATCATGGCCCAGAGTCGTTCGAAGACCCCATAATCAGATGAGAAAAGAGTACTTGCTCTAATAATCAGATATATAGATGCAAAGACGATTATCACAGTTGCCAGTACAAGGGGAAATGCCAGACGTCTTCCTAGTCCAATCCGAACACGTTGTTTTTCTTCCAAATCGAGCATGAAGTTGACCTACGAATCTTCACCCGTAATAACAATGCCCTTTTTTGGATCTATATGATATGAATATTGTAATAGGCCAACGTGAGTTTGCCTCATTTTTTTTATTTTCATCAGCCGGTGAGTACCAGACTTATCCACTCCCAGAATAATTACACCAGTCACCATATGCTCTTCCACACCAGAAAGACTTAAGTTTCGATCACCTGGAAGAATATGTGATGTTAGTATAGTGGTGCAACCAAGATCATGACCTATTGCAAGAATTATTTCTCTAATATACTCCCCTATATCTCGATCGGATTTTGTAACATGGCGGGCAATGAAATCAATAGAATCCAGAACGATCAGTTTTGCATTGTTTTGGCGAACCTGTTTGGCCAAATCGGCCATCATCTGCCCCACACTAAGAGTTTCTCCTTCATTCACCTTAGAAACATATGGAGAAAGGTCCAAAATAGTCAGATTTTTGTTTTTTAGGTAATCTCTTATATCCCAGCCAAAAGAGGCGGCATCATCTATAATTTCGCGAGGAGATTCGTGAACTGCAACATAGATTGCATTATCGCCTCGAGTCAACCCCGCGTAGATAAACTGCAGAGATAAAACAGTTTTTCCGCTTCCGCTTTCACCTGCCACGAGATAGACATTTTTTTCTTCCAAACCACCGGCAAGTAACTTATCCAAACCAACAATACCAGTTGGAATTCGGGAAATATTTTTCAATCCAGTCTTCACATTTATAGTTTGTTTCCCGGGGTTCCAGTTTTCCGGGCATAGTTCATCAGGATGTTCAGAGACATATTTAAGCGCAGTTAATTTTCTTAAGATCTCGGAAACATTTCTCCCTACCCGATTGTCATGAATATTCATTTCCATTAGAATTCCGCTTGGATCAAAAATAAAGGTTGCTCGAACTGAAGAACTTCTATCTTCAGCATAAATCCCAAACGAACGATAGACAGAACCAGAAGGATCGGCTCCCATAGGATATTTGATTTTGGCAATTTCGAGTGCAGACTTTTGCCATTTTTTATGATCTGAAATACTGTCTTGGCTAATAGATAGAATCTCTGCCCCTAGAGAAGTAAATTCATCATACTTAACTGAAAATTCTTCCAATTCAGTAGGACAGACAAATGTAAAGTCTGCCGGATAAAAAACAACAACCAGCCATTTTCCATTAAAATCAGATTGATTAACCGTTTTAACATTAGTAAGACAACAAGCCTCGATCGAAAAATCTGGAATTTTTTGTCCAATGGTTAGCATACTCAACCAGTTACCAATTTATCAGACCAATAGAATCAGATAAATCTATTTGAGATCAGAAGGAACATTTATAAGGGCGATTTTGTGGTCTCAATCAGGCTCAATGTGTACAGTAACTTCCTTAACCAGAGGAACTTGTGCAATTATTGCTTTTTCGACATCATGTGAGATATTATGAGCAGTAATGATATCCATATCATGAGGAACCTGAATATGAACCTCGACTAAAATTCTTTTTCCAGCTAGCCTCGCCCGGAGTTTATGGAAACGAGTTATGCGTTTTTCCGAATTCACTGCAGATTCGATCTTAGAAAGGGTTTTTTCATCAGGACTAAAATCCATAAAGACCCTAAAGGAATGGGAGCCAAGATCGATCGAGAGATACAACATTATGAGTCCAACTGCAAATGCAGCCAGAGGATCGCCCAGAGAATAGCCAAAATGAGCAAATGCAAGACCGATCAAAACTGCAATCGAACTGATGCTATCAGTAAGAAAATGAGTTGAATCTGCCTCCAGTGCAGAGCTGTGCTCCTCCTTTGCATGATCTGCGAGGTAGCGTGAAGTGAAGTAAGTTATCGGAATAGAAACGATCATTAGGCCCAATGCCAACGAAGGCGATTCGATCGGAGTTGGAGCGAGTATTTTTTGATAGGATTCAAAGATAACAATACAACCAGTCCCGGCAAGCAGAAGAGTCTGTGCCAAAGAAGAAAGATTTTCAAATTTCTCATGGCCAAAATGGTGAGTATCATCGGATGGTTCCTGTGCTTTTTTTATTCCGACATAGGCCAGGATAGAAGACACAAGATCAAACATAGAATGAGCGGATTCAGCGTAGAGACTGATGCTACCAGTAAGAAAGGCAACAATAATTTTACTTACAAGTAGGAGAATATTTACTCCAACTGAAAAAAGAGCTGCGTCGAGTTTTTTTCCCATCAGTTAGCTTAGGTACAGATAGACTAAAAGACCTTTTGATACTCATCCCAGCCATAAACGATTGGCCTCCAAGACACTCAGGTGCAATGCGGATTTTCATTTTAGCAACGGACATTTTTTGACAATGAACCAACCTGATCTTCAGGGTCTTTTGTAATTCCACAACTAAAGTCATTTTCTCCCATATATACGCCTTTGGAGAGAAGTCATTTCCAGGGGACTACTACAAAAACAGTGGATTCGCCTTCGCTCTAAAGACCAACGATTTCTTCACTGGAGGGTTTTTAATAATTAGAATCTATTGAAGATCAGGTTTTTTTATGAACACTTCATTCATCGAATTTCTAGCCCGGAATAACGCGATCAGATTTGGAGAATTTACACTCAAAAGCGGAAGGCAGTCACCCTACTTCATAGACATGGGAATTTTGAGCACAGGTGCAACTGTAAACGAACTGGGAAAACATTACGCAACCAAGATAACTGAGAAATTTGCAGATCGATATGACATAGTATTTGGCCCTGCATACAAGGCAATCCCGCTGGCGATCAGTGCAACAATCGCGCTCAACAACAGCGGGATAAATAAGCGCTGGCTCTACGACCGAAAGGAAGTCAAGCTTCATGGTGCAGATGCCAATACAATGTTCGTTGGTGGATATGGGATTGACAGCGGCGCCAAGGTAGTCATATTGGACGATGTAATGACGACCGGGCAGACTAAAGTAGAAGCAATAAGCAGACTCGAAAAATCACTTAAAGCAGAAGTTGTCGGAATAGTAATCGCGGTCGATCGGATGGAGATCGGACGCAGAAACAGTGCACTCGAAGAATTTACAGAAGATACCGGAGTTCCAGTCCATGCAATCGTAACGATCGACGACATATTCAAACACCTCAAAGCCACTCCGGTCGATGGCAAAGCATATGTGAGCGAGAGAACGTACAAGGCATATCAAGAGTACATGCTCAAGAACGGCGTAAAGAAATGGTAGATAGTTTAGACCCATGACATCGTCAGCACAAACGAAGTGCCAGACTTAGAAACCCATCCGGCTCGAGCATCGAGATTTTTCTTTGATAATCATCAATAATCTTTTTCTTATCGTATCGTAAATTCTATCTGAGTATTCCTCAGTGGAAGATCAAAGAAACCACATAATTTCCCAAAAGAGGTTTCTTGTTTTAACAATTTAGTAGACTAAAAGAAAGAAGAATCAAATAAAATTAAGTAAAACGATTTAATTTATTTCTTTAGTGGCTTGCCAAAGATATCAATTCGACCTTTTCTCCATTGCAAAATGGATTTGATTTTTTCTTTGGCTTTTTTACCCAGGTGAGAGTTGCCTTCGAGTGCAGCTAATCCTTTGTCGTCAATGGATTTTGCATGACTTGTAAGAATTTCAAGCTGTGCTGATTCATCAGTAAGGTGTTGATTTGAAAGAACTTCAGAAGCATGAGAGGATGGAACCATCTTTGAAAGAGTATGCTGAGCCTTATGAGAAGTCATCTTGCCACTTTTGATCAGATCAACAGCGCGCCTTTGTTTCTCGCTGCTTTTTCCGTTGTGACCCTTTAGTGCCTCGTTACCCAAAGTAAATCGGAAAACTCCTGCAAATGCAAGATTAGCAAGAAGGAATGTCTTAACATCAGGAATGGAAATACCAGTTGCAACTCCTGCAACCTCAAAAGCAGCAGGAAGCATGAAACCTACACCCCACATGGAATAGGCTGTATTGTTCTTAGCACTGACATCTGATCTATAGGCTTCATAGAGCTTATCGGCCAGAGTTTGTTGTAGCTGTTCAGGCAGATGATTTTTCTTAACCGAATGTACCGGAGCAACTGCACTAGTAATGGTAGATAGCCGTGAAGATTTCTTTTGGGGTTTCTTTTTGGCAGGAGATATTAACAGAGATTTTACAACTGCCTTTTTCTTTGAATCTAGTAAAACAGATTTTCCCTTAAATGAAGATTGCCCAGAATGCTTATTTCCAGAAGCCAAGCTGAGTTTATGTTTCATAGCTTTCATCAGATCGCCAACCTAAACTACCAACAGCACAATTATAAATCATTGCATGACTTTCTGGGACGAATTGTAATCAGAGCTTGGATCTGCCAAGAAGAATAAAATCGAGGAATTGATCATCGATTTCAACGACTTCCAGTCCGGTGCATTTGGCAGGACGACCGATCAGTTGACTAATGCTTGGCTTTGTACGACCTGAATCAGAAGAAACAAGTTCTTTGATGTATGTTCCTGCTTCGGCATTGACCAAAAGCGAAAGTTCATTAGCGTCGGTCTTGACAACTGAGATTTTGCGAACTCTCCTAAAGCGAGTCAAATCTGCGCGGCGATGAACCACCCGGTTGGGAGTTTCCTGTGCAATCATTTTGCCATCGAGGCTCAGTATTTTTTCCAGATCGGTTGAGGAGAAATGGCCTTCAGTTTCGCATTTGACAAGATATGTCTTATCGAAGTGGGATTCACTAACTAGTTCCACGTCCGAGCGTCTGACAAATAGAAGATCCTCGATCAAGATTTGTCCTCCAGATGCTACGGAGTTGGACAGTGCAGATAGATCGAGGTTGTGGGTTTTCGCAGCTTTTAATTCCAATACAAATGGTCTTCCGGCACTATTAGTCACATCGACATCTTCGCGTCCTGAGGCATGAAGGAAATAGTTGTCTGCACCAGAAGCTGCTTTGAAAATTTCACCCATAATTTCCTCGATAGAAACATAATTTTTGCCCTTGCCCTCGCATTCTTTGCAGCCCCGGCCCTGACAATCCCAACAGGACCAGCGACTCTGGCTCAGACCGGGAATGAGTTTTTTGTATCGACCGAATATGAAAAGATCCTCGAATTCTAAGGAAACGGATTTGGAACTAAAATCGAAAACTACCCGGACTTGACCATCGGAACTCGATTCTGCATCGATCAGATCGGAAAGCCGCCTAACCAGATACGCATTTAGATAGCTCTTTATCGAACATGTGATCTTGGAGGATCGATCCCAAAGGGCTTCCTCGCGAACCAGCCAGTCTTTGGGAATTTTGGTTGAAACAGAAAACGTTTTGATTCCAGAAGGAAACGAGGTCTTTGCAGAAGCGATAAGCAAATCTAGCTTAGAGGGAAGTAAATAATCCCTGCAGAGATAGCAAGAATTCGAAGACGAGATGGGTGGAACTTGAGTTGTGGTGTTTGAAATAGAGTAGTTTCCTTTACAAAAGTCGCAAAGCTGCATTAGTTCATCTCCAGAAATAATATAACGAAATTAACAATGAGTTGAACGATTTAAAAATAGAAGAAAATCAATCCAAAAATACTGATTAGCCAATCTTAGTCCCGTTCTTAACATATCGCTCGGGTTTTAGGAGAATGACATCGTCAGCAGATTCGTTGTAAATTCCCATAACCAAAACATCGGAAAAGAAATTTCCAATCTGCTTTTTGGGAAAATTGACAATACAGACGACCTGCCGCTCCATCAGAGTTTCCTTAGAGTAATTTTTTACAATCCTGGCCGAAGAGCGTTTTATTCCAATAGATGGGCCAAAATCAATCCTGAGTTTGTATGCAGGAACTTGAGCTTCTGGAAATTCCTGGATATCAATTATTGTACCTACTCGAACATCAAGTTTAGTAAAATCTTCCCAAATTGCCATAAAATGAACGTGAAATAAGTAAAATTAAAAACTTAATAAGAGAAAATTTTACTAAAACTAAAGAAATTAAAACTAAATCATAGATAAGTAAAAAATGGATGAGCTTGATCGACGAATAATCGGTGCGCTGGATTTCAATAGTCGAACTCCAAATACAGGAATAGCCAAGATTTGCAAAATAACAAAACAACTATTACGATATCGGCTTGAGCGACTTGAAAAAGAAGGGATAATTGAGAAATGTTATACTCTAGTCAATACAGTCAAGCTAGGCATGATGTACTTTAGGATCTATATTAAAACTCAGGGTCTGGATTCGAAGTCCGAAAATGAACTCATAGAAAGATTCCGATCAAACCAGTACACGAGCTGGGTAATAACTACACGCGGAAAATGGGACCTGATAGTGAGCATGTATGCCACAGACGTAGAACAATTTTCAACTGATTTTAGTTCAATCCTGGGAGATTTTCAAAAAAACATTCATAGCAAGAACATAGTAACGATAAGAAATGTAATTTTTTCAACAAGAGATTATTTAGATAAAGGAACCAAATCCAATAGTGCAATTTACGGAGGAGCAAGCGAGAACAACTTGATTGATGATTTGGATCATCAGATACTCAAGGAACTTGCAAAAAATTCACGAGCACGGATAACTGAACTTTCAAAAAAGGTCAATTCCAATCCGGAAACAGTGAGTTCGAGGATCGAAAAACTTGAAAAAAAGGAGATAATTAAAGGTCATAAGTTAACTTTGGATTATTCAAAATTTGGGATTCTGTTTTTCATTTTGTCAATCAATCTTTCCAATGCGTCCGTTGACATGAGAAGAAAAATTGAGAAATTTTGCAGTTTTCATCCAAACGTAATATATTATGTAAATATAATCGGAAATCAGGACATCGAGCTGGAAGTAGAAACACTTGAGTATGAAGAACTTGATAAACTCATTAGAGACATTAAGAATACATTTCAGAGTGAGGTTCGGGACATTGAAGTGTTGCAAATTACAAAGCAGCACAAACTAGACTATTATCCATTTAAGGAAAATCCAACAAGATTGAAGTTACCAAAACACTAATCTACAAAAGCCGCATTCTAAGACCATATTCGCAAAATAGGTTGAAATCTTTATCAAAGGTCAGCAGAAGAGCATTGTTTGAGATCGCTATGAAGGGTTAGAATTTTAGATAAAGAAGTCCCGATATTCAAATCGAGAGAATCAGATTCCAATATCCTTATGCGGAACAGAAGGCAAAGAGTTCTTGATGCGATAACCCTCGACCACTACAGCAGCCCGCTGAACCATGTCTTTTGTATCAGGAGGAAGATTGTAGCTAAAGAGAGAGTCGATATAAAGACCGAAATCTGCCAAAGTCCCGCAGCCTTCCTGCGAAAGAAGCTTTAGCACATCGACGACAAGTAATTTCCCCTGCTCATCGCTGCCCCAGATACTCATAGCCAGGGCAACCTGATTAATGAAATGCGATTTATCTAGTTCAGACATGTTTTTCCAAGTACTTAGAATCTGCATTTTTGTCGAATCATCCACTAAATCCAATGAAACCATATTATCTTCCTCCAGTAATCCAAGAACGGAAATTAACAGAATTGACCGGGCCATCCAATAATCGAATAAGACCAGACGCAGCCTGCTCCGCTTGGGCAGACGCAACTGGCACTTGCCTAAATGGATCATTACTTGACCGTCTGAATATGAGATTTCTTAAGGGCGAAGACTCAGAAGAAGCGCCAGTTCTAGTGTGGCGACTCTTCTGACCTTCTTCTTCAAATTCAGCAACCAGTTCGGGCGAAAATGGTTTTCTGGTCTCCATAGCCAATGAGAAGATCTCGCGCAAAGTAGATTGAAATTCACCTGCGAGATCACGCCTTTGCGCCTGAGCCATAACCATGGACAACATTCACCCTTCAGTTTTATAAAGAATAACCAGAGCGAGAGTAGAGATCATTTCTTGATCGCCTTTTTCTTCTCCTTAAGCTTCTCTAACAAAGACTTGCCTCCGGCAGGAGCAGAAGGAACATCGGGTTTCTTTGGAGTCGGCCGTGGTTCGGGATCCTCATCTTCAGGAGGAGGCTCGTCCTCATCTGAGGGTTCCTGATCATCGGGATTGCTAGCAGGAGCAGCAGGAACTGCAGTCTGAGGAAGACCCTTTTGGAATAAGGATGCCGAAGCTGCGGCTGCAGAAGCTGCGGCTGCCACACCAGAGATGTTTCGAGTCGCTGCCAGTTCGTCGCGCAAGAGGCCTTTATAGATTGGATCGAACTCCTTCCAGGCACGATCGAAATCGATCTGACCTTCTTCTTTTTCTAGTTCTATCATGAGCCGGTTGGCTGCGCTATTGACAGAAAGAACGAAATCGAGCTCAAGTAAAAGAGGGTTCTTGAGTTCTTTTGCAGTCTTATATATCTGGTAGTAAACCTTACCCTTGAAGAACGCCTGCATAATGTACTGCTCCGGAGCTATACCCGACTCTTCACTTCGGCGGGCGAGGGCTGGCGGGATAAACTGGATGTCGAGATTCTTTTCGAGTTTCTTTAGATCGACCTTATCAAAGTCCCATTCATTAGCCTCGGGATTTCGTATGAACTTTGCTTCATAACTGCACTGATCGATCGAATCGCCACGTTTGAACCGGAAAATCTCGACGAACTTCTTTTCATCGATGTCACTCTCATATTCATAACCAAGAACACGATAAATCCTACCTTTTCGGCCAAATCGGATTTTCTTTAGGAAAGTGTATCTGTCTGTAGCATACATACTCGCCGAGGGAACACCAAAGACCAATTCGAGCCGGTCCTGAACATCCCGGAGCGATTCTGCGTGCAGGTTGTAAAGAAGGAAGACACCGGGCTGAGTGTTTAAGAGGTTAATAATACCCTGAACCGCAGTTCGCGATCGGACTTCGTTGATTATAAGTGCGGCATCACCCATACGCAAAAGGGCATTTGCCATCGAAACCAGATCAAGGCCAGTAGTGGCAATTGTCTGGCCACTTGCCGATTCCATATCCGAACCCTGAACTCGCGCAGCACCAATGTGGAAACCACGTTTTCTAAACGCGCGAACAGGAATTTCTTCGATATCCTGAACTGGAATGATTCTTCTTCTTGTACCAATAGAAGTTATCTTTGCTGCAGTAAATGCCGTCTTACCAACACCCTTAAGACCCAGAACAGCTTCTGAGCAACCAAGAGTAACCATCACATCATCATAGCCGCAGAAAAATGGAGTGAATGAATGGAAGTTGAGATACTGTGCATATGTGAAGGGCTGCTCCTTCATGATACGAAGTGCACCTTGCAATTCACCGAAGGTAGCAGGTGGCCTCTGGAGGTGGCTTCTCATTGAGAGGCGTTTCACAACAACATCGATAATCGGATTTGATTCGTCAAACTTTGCATTTCCCTTTGAAGAATAAACTATATTTTTGAATGCCCGCTCCAACAGGTCCCGATTATATCGATAGAGTGTATGACAAACACCGTATTTGGTATGCTCCACATAAATCGGTGAATTTTCACTGTCTATATATAGATCAGTAATATTGTCTTTATCCAGCGCAAGATTTTCTATGTGCGCTCCGGCACCCACAACCCAGGCAGCACACTCACGGCCCATAGCCATTGCTTCCTGAGGACTGATTGTTACACCATCAATTATCGCACGGTCTATGAAGAACTGACGGAATTCACGTGTTTTGAGATTAAGCAGAATGTCCCAGTCAACAGAGTTGAACTGTTCTTTGAACTGCTCATTAATAGTAGTCTTAAGAAGTTTACCAAGTTCAGGCCTAAGGGACTCGATAATTTTGTTACGCTGGACATATAGATAAGAATCAGCACCGGGAATTTCGTAAATCTGGACCTCGATTCCAAATGGAAGGGAATAGTGAGCATCAGGTGCATCGATAGGAATTGCATTTTTTGGAATATCAAGAACCAGCGACGGAACGAAGTAGAGCGTCTTAAGATTCACAAGATTTAGAAAGGCAGCTCGCAGATCACCAACGCTCTGAACAAGCAGATAAAGCCTTGTTGCACAATAACGTTTAAGAATTCCTGCAATCCAGGATTTGTATGTCTGATAACCCTGCATATAAATGGATTTTTCCGGATCTGGCTCGTGATACTCGGAAAGTTCCCGCGATGCCAGAACAGGGTTGAGAAAAACATATTCGTAAAAGCGCTTCATCGCAGCTCGACGTGTTTCGTATTCCGGGTCCTGTTTTATTCCGTAAATATCCCCACGAAGAAGAATGCTCTCCAACTGTCGTATGAATGCTGCATATTCAGTAAGCATTGAGGTTTTTTCTTCATCAAGTTCGACTACTATTTCTTCTTCATATCGGATGGTTTTGATGGGTGCTTCGGTTGTTGAGAGGTCTTTTAGGTGGAGATTGAGAAATTCAGGAGAAGCAAATTCGTAAGGACATTTTGCAAGATCGACTATGGCTCTTGTTCCCTCTAAATATAAGTTACACATGAGGGTGCTAAACATCTGAATTTTTTAAATCCTTGCAAACGGAAGTTCGATTAATGATTAGAATTCGATTTCATCCTCATCACCAGAGCGCATTCGAAGCCGGGCAGATAAGAGCAGATCGGCTCTCGCCTGAGTAAGAGGAGCGCCGTTAGATCTGATAAACCGGAGCTCGACATCAGAAAGAAGATTATCGACTATGAGCAGGGCGGATGCAAGAACCTCGAATCTGCCAGGAGCATATGAAGAAAGGACGGCTGGACTGATTTCGCGAGATAAACGAAGTACCTCTCTTGCACATATTTTGGCTACATCTGGATTTGCACCTTCACCAATTATCTTAAGAAGATCATCCAGATGTCCAAAAATTCTGTGTTTTACTGCCAGATCGGCAGCACTAAGACTCAGAAGAGGATCGAGATTCGCCTTACAGATTAGAATCAGGGCAGTGCGGGCTTTGGCACGAGTAGATAGATCGTCAGGTTTTTTTTCGAGTCTTAGCTTAGTTGCCCTAAGAGCCCTAGATAGCTCGAATTTAGCACGATTAATTCTATCGATTGGTTTTGAATGTCTCTTTTTTTTGGAAGTTGCCGTTGGCTCGTGAAGTTTTTTAGTAGAACTCATTGTTTATTCACAGGCATATAATTACTACAACAATGTTTAAAAACAGGTAGAGGACACTAAAAGAAAATAATAAAGATAAAAAACGAAAGAAAAGACTACTTAATTAACTCTTTTTGGCTTCCTTTTCCTTGCCCAGCGTCTCTTCTATTATTGCTGCATAAGTTGGACGGGTAAGAAGATAACCCAAAAGAGCACCAAGTATGGTTGAGATCGCAAATCCTATGACTTCTACAAGGCCTGAGAACAGAAGAGGCAGCATGGAGAAGATGGCCACGATTGCATTTGTTCTAATAATCCCAAATGCAAGATTGACTTTCTCATGTGCATCATGGTGCTCATCATCTTCATCGCGCTTTGTCAGTTCATCAGTAATAACGATCTGTGCATCGACACCCACACCTATTGCTGCAAGAATTCCCGCAACTGCCGCAAGGTCAATAGTAAACGAACCCAGAATCGAGATCAGGATTACCAGTTCACCAAGGCTTATTAGTAGAATTGGAATAGACGCCTTAAGAGTCCGATATCGAATACCAATAAGCAGAGAAATGATTGCAAGGGATGCTGCAATTGCTATAAGACTCAATCGCAGGAATTCTTCCCCTAGCGAAGCAGGAAGAACAGTTCGGGACCCTACCGAAATTTTAACCGGCAATGCTCCGCCCTTAAGGATGGACTGGATACTCTTGACTTCATCCGAAGCTGCCTTTGAACGAAGAGTCGGATCTGCAACATTTGCAACGCTTCCGGTGATAACATAACCATAACTGGCAATTCCGGAGGTAACTTCAGGACCAAGTAAAGGACCCGAAAGAAGACCAACAGCTTCCAAGTGAGTAACCAGAAGTTCACCACCACGGCTGCGGGTAAATACAGGAATCATCTTTGAATCATTCATAGAGACAATCTGGAATCCCTTTGAACGTAGCAAGGAGAGTTGTGATTCTGAAACTTCTGAAGAAACGATGGCTTTAGTTTGATTGGTTTTTGGCGAGATGCCAGATAGATTACCATCAAGAAGATAGACGGAAATATTTCCTTCATTAAAGGCAAGTGCACGATTAAGTGCTCTGAGAGTCTCACGCTCTGATGCATCCTGAAACAGGAATGATTTTAGTGATGAATTAGTATAGAACAAAACCGCATCCTTTGGACGATCCAGGAACATGTAAACAGGATAGTCATTCTTGTTCCGTGCCGCATTGGCAAACATATCCCCGCCTTCTTTGTCAACTGAGAATCCGACTCCCCAGTCAGCACCGGTGCGCTGAAGTTCGGAAATACCAAGAGAACGGATACTTGTACTATAGATGTGCTCGCCCGAAACAGCCAGCTTTCCATCCACAATACCCTGATAAACCCCCTGTTTCGAGAGAGTTTCTTCAATAAATCGAATTGTATTTTCATTGCTGGTGGGCATTTCGACATTGATTTCATTATCGCCTACGGCTCGCACCTTGATCTCGGTAAGACCAAGGACGCTGACTCTGGTTTTTATTGTATTGATAAGTTCACTCATGGTTGGCTGATCTACAGATCGCTCAAGGATTATCGGAATTCTTGTACCACCGCTAAAGTCAATACCGAACTTGAGCCCATTAAAGGCAATGTTGGTCAGTGCAAGTAAAACCAGCAATATCATACTTAGAATTTTTACTCTTGATTCCTTCCAGAATAGAGAAAATGAACCAAAGGTCAGAAGTGCCGTGATTAACAATAAACCCGCAAACGAAGGATATAGTAAAGTAAGAGCGGCGAAAATAGCAAAAACAATGGCAACAGTAACCGATTTTGAATCTTTGGGAATTTCCATTTAGTCCGCCTCCTGAGTTTGGGATTTTGGTTTCTTCTCGACATCATGCAAAACGATTATGGCATTTATACCCCATGTGGCAAATATATCACCAACAAGGCCGGCAAGAGCAACTGCAGAAATCTCATAGAAAACAGAAATATGTGTCAAGGTTGCAAGTACAAAAAGAATCCCGAACGAAACGATTGCCAGGAAACTCATAGTCATACCAGTTTTCATTGCCTCATACGCGTTTTGATGAGGCTCGCCTTTTCGTTTGAGAATCCGGGTCGTAAGAAGAATGTCAGTGTCAAGTGAGAAACCTATGAGCATCAAAAGTGCAGCAAATGAGTGGAGGGTAAAGGGAATACCAAATGCACCCATTGCACCCATTGCAATTAGCACATCAGCAAGCGCACCAGCAAGAACTGCAATGCTTGGAGTAATGCTTCTAAAGAAAAGGAAGACCAGTACAATGCTTAGGATTGCAGACATTACAACGACGCCTAGAGCCTGCTGAATGAACTTGGTCGAAAGTAGTGGACTTACAGTCTGAACAGAAATCGAAGAATAGGCAACGTGCTTATCGATCGTCTGAGATATTTTTGTCTGATAATTTTTGAAAACTGCAGAATATGCATCAGAGAACTGCTTCTGGAGCAAATTAAGACTCATAGAATTAAGCTCTGAATCTTGCTTTGGGGTTCCTGATAAAATTAGCATCTGACTTGTCATTGAAGTTGCCTGTGCACGAAGCTCGATATATTCTGGAGAGGTAGATCCATTCTGGAAAGACTGAATTTCCAGCTGGGAGAGTTTGGGGAAAATCAGACTAAATTGGGAATTTAGATCTTCCGCTCTAACAAGATCGGAACTCTGAGGGATTTCGATTTCAAGCCTATGACCAATAGCAGTATCAAAAGCCTTGACATCCGCAGAAAGACCATCTTCGTGGAGTTGTTGCGAAAGAGCAGTCGGATCGATTTTCTTATCGACGCTCAAGGTAAGCAGGGTACCTCCCTGAAAATCAACACCCAGCTTTATCTGAGGTATGAAAAAAAGAGAAATCGCAATCATAAGCAACGCGGGTATAGCAAAAATTCGGTAGTTGCCTTTGTAGATATTGGGAAGTTCCATATAAATCAGCGTTAGAAATTGATACAAATCTTTACTTACAATTCTACACTAAAGCATAAATACCATTTGGAAAAAGCAGAAATCCCTTTTATTTCATAGTCATGAGTCAAGTGTTTAAAAAATGAATCCTGCAAATTAGTCCTATGCAACAAAAGACTCGTTTTATTGTGATCACTGGTTCAATAATGTCAGGCTTGGGCAAGGGAATTGTTTCATCAGCCATCTCAAAACTTCTCCAAGTGAGAAACTTCAAAGTTGTTCCCATAAAATTCGACGGCTATCTAAATGTCGATTGCGGAACTATGAATCCATTTAGACATGGTGAAGTGTTCGTCTTAGAGGATGGAACAGAAGTCGATATGGATTTTGGAACTTACGAGCGTTTTCTAAACCAGTCATTAAGCGGAAGATCATCGATAACCGGCGGAAAGCTTTTCCAGAGAATAATCGAGAGAGAGCGAAAGGGCGAGTATCTAGGTAGAGACGTCCAGTTCGTGCCCCATCTAACAGACGAGATAAAAGACTGGGTACGAAATGTCGCCAAAGAATCCAAGGCAGAAATCGTAATAATCGAAGTCGGCGGAACAGTGGGGGATCTTGAGAACGGCTATTTCCTTGAGGCCATGAGACAACTTAAGTTCGAAGAGGAGCATGTCTCATTCATACAGCTCACATACATACCCGCAGTAAATCCAGGCGAGCAAAAAACAAAGCCAACTCAGCATGCGACACGATTGCTCCAGAGCATCGGAATCCAGCCAGACATAATTTTGTGCCGCGAGAGCGAACCGCTAAATGAGGAATCCAAAAAGAAGCTTGCGATTTATTGCAATGTTGCCGAAGAATGTGTATTCGATGACCCGAATCTGCATACGGTCTATGAACTGCCGCTGGTTCTTGAAAAGCAGAATTTCTATGAGCAGATAGCCAGGAAGCTGAAAATGCCCGAAGATCGAAAGCCCGAGCTCAAAGGCTGGGAAAAATTAGTACATAATATAGCGCATCCAAAAGAAAAGCCACTCAAAATTGCGATAGTCGGAAAATATACTGCAGTTAAAGATGCTTATGTGAGTGTCAAGGAAGCCCTTGTTCATGCTGCTGCTGCACAGAATGTAGGCCTTGAGATCGGATGGGTCGAAGCGAGCGATCTGGAAAAACTTTATGATGTTGCAGAGGCGCTCTCGCACTATGATGGAATTTTGGTTCCAGGCGGCTTTGGCGAGCGGGGAATCGAGGGTAAAATACGTGCAATCAAATTCGCACGGGAAAACAAAATTCCATTTATCGGATTGTGCCTTGGATTGCAGTTGATGGTTGTCGAATATGCAAGGCATGTTTGCGGACTAAAAGATGCCAATTCTACTGAATTCAACAAGACCACTACAAATCCAGTAGTAGACTTTTTACCAGAGCAAAAAAGGATATCACGCCTTGGAGGAACCATGAGACTGGGCGCGTATGAGTGCTCGCTCAAAAAAGGAACAGTCGCTCATAAGGCATATGGAAAAGACATGGTACTCGAGCGACACAGACACAGATACGAGATAAATCCAAGTTATGTTTCCCTGCTTTCTGAAAAAGGGTTAGTCATTTCCGGAATTCATCCGAAAAATGAGATAGTTGAGATCGCAGAATGGAAAGAAAGCTTTGGAGTCGCAACTCAGCCACACATTGAATTGACGAGCAGACTTGAGAACCCATCTCCATTGTTTGTCGAATTCATAAAAGCGGCAAGAAAGAAATAGATCGAAAATAGCCCACTAGTTTTATTATTTAATTTAATAGTTTATTCACCAGGCGGAAGTGAAATTCCTGCAGAGGTCTGAATTAGTCTAGCGGAGCGAATCGGAGCGCTTGAGAGTACATGATACATCGAAAGAGGAGCAGAAGACCGGCTCGCAGTTGAAGCATGCATCGAGCCTCCAATAGAACTGCTCAGAGCCAGGACAACCGCAGCTGCCTGGGCAGATATAGATAAAAGAGTATGAGGGCCAGTCGATCTGGATTTCGAACCATGAGAGCTGGAAGAATTTGATTTAGCCTTAGAATGAGATTTAGAAGCGGAATGATGCAATGAAGTTCCAGAGGACAGAGATGCTGAGTCTGGGTTTGCAGCAAAGGAAGAAGATAACGAAACGGCCCCGGATTCTTCTTCAATAGAGGGAACTTGAGAAGTAGGTTGGGATGTAGAAATCGGAGATAAAACGGATAGCGAAATTGCCAAAGTGCCAAGAGCCTGATTGAAAGATAATTGAGGAATAGCGACCGGAACTACGCCGTATGATGGAAGTTCAAATTCTTCATCAGCCGGAACAGTAGACGATGGAAAACTAGCAAAGGGAAGAGAACCCAAGGTTAACGAATTTGAAGGATGAACCAGAGGAATAGAAACAACCGGTGAGGGTTCGGGTTCTTCGAGAGAAAGAGGAACAAAAGGAGATAATCCAGAGGAAGGAGTTTGAGAAAGTTGCAATAGGGGGAGGGGCAATGATGCAGGTAATGCGGGAGGAACGCAAAGAGAAACCGAGATAAGCCCGGATTCTTCAAATTCCAAATCGGGCAGTTCTAGTTTTGCAAGAGAAGTTCCAGAAACTGCACTGGTCGAAGGAGCCATGGATCCCGGACAAAACAGAGGACCATGATGGGTCGGAGATGAATGATCCAACTCTAAATTAGCAGAATGCGATGAAGAAGACCTAACACGAAGACGATCAGGTACAGGTGCCATTGCGGAGATGGGATGAGATAAGTTCGCAAAGAAAGGATTCCGATCGATAAGAGATAACGGATCTATATGAACAAGAACTTTTCCACTTAGGCGGTAATAGTTCCAGCGAGCCCCGGTAACTGCAGTTTCATTACTAAATCCAGAACGAGAACGCCAACGGGGAGTTTTTGTCCATCCATAGCCATTCTGGAGGCTGCGACCACTAACGAAAGTACGAGGACCGCTATAGACAGTGAATCCGAAATGTCCAAAATGACCAGAGCCAGAAAACGATTCGAAAGAAGTAGTTGAATCCGAGACAACATGGGTCTCGTGCGACTTTACAATGCTCTCGGTAAGAGCAGTAGATCGAGGGATTTTTGTAATACTATGAGTAACCTGAGCATGGATAGGAGTAGGAGTTGTAGAGAGTGAAGCACACAAAACCAAAGTTCTAAGATTAAGCGGTCTCATTTACATCAGATAAATAGCCGTTTTCTATATAAATCTATCGAACGGCAGTACGTTTCCTGTCTTATTTTTGAGCTCCTGGTGGATTTCGTTTTAGGAATTCGCCCACAGCCACGAGGAACTCGTTTATCTTATCTTTTGGGATTCCAGCCCCGGCCGCGATCTTATGCCCGCCACCAAAACCACCAACGGACCTAGAGGTCTCGCCAAGCAATGCCCCAAGATTAAGACCCTCATCAACAAGGTACCGTGGCGATCGGCCGGAGATTTTGATCGAACCATCCTCTGCAAGTGCAAGGCCGAAAATAGGTTTTGTCCAGTCCTGCCGCAGAACCATACCGCAAACGATTCCAACGATCCCTTCATCGACAATTCCACGGGCATCAAGGAAGTAAAACGGCCCCAGATCCTGAACCTTTGTTGAAGCGTACATTATTCCCTCGCGCAGAGTCTTCTTATGATAAAGAAGCAACTCGTGAGCCAAAGGATAACTCGATTCATCTTTGAGGCAAACACGAACTCCCAGCTCGCCCTTGCCATGTCTGCCACAGGCATTAAGCAGAGTGCTAAAATCATTAGCCTCATACGTCTCGTTTAGAGGATTGTTGGGAAACACATAATTTTCACCAATCAGAGGCTTTTTGCGAAGTTGAACCGGACTAAGCAAAGATTCGATAGCAGAAACAAGGCGACGTTTATCATTCGATTCAAGACGACCATATGACAACGGAGCGCCGTCTTTCTCAAATGGAATATTTTGGCGCAGGAGGAATTCCCTTGCCTTCTCTTCTGAGTATGCCAAGCCGGGCAGGATCGGATCGTCCGCAAACGCAAGGAATTGTATCAGAGCCCGTGAATAGCGACCGTAGAATCGCAAGTCGTTTTCAATCTTAATCCGAGACTGGGCAATACCGTCAGAAAGGATTTTCCGATTGAACCCAACCAACGGGTGTTGCATATCGCCCACCGCGCCAACGATGGCCAATTCGACATTTTGGCCAAAAACACAATATGCAACTCCAGCTGCACTAATCTCGAAACTGCCATCGATCCCGTGCAGGAGAGGATTGACCTGGAATTTTTCGACGCCCTGGATCTGGTGATGATCAATTACCAGAACATCCCGAAGCTCGTTGACACGTTTGTTGCCCGAGCCCAGATCGACAAAAATCACTTCCTTTTCACATAAGATCTGATCAATAACCTGATCATCGAGCTTTTTGACGCAGAGCGAGCGGGCTTTTTTGCCAACGGACTTTAGGGCGCCGATAGCGATTGAGCCGGAACTAATCCCATCGGCATCGTAGTGATGGACAACTAAAGGATCAAAAAAAGAGTACGCAAGGCGCTTGCCTTCTTTGGCACTTTCCAAAAATGCAGATTCATCACGTGCAATCATAATAAACTAGTTATTTAATAGAACAAAGAATTTATTTGACAATTGGAACTGAACTGAGAGAGTAGGATCAGAACGAATTATCCAGATCGAAATTAGATTGAATCAATTTGAGCAAATCGGAATCAGAAATCAGACGCGTTTTTATGATCCTAACCTTTTTTACAGAAGCAGAATAATTACCAGTTATTTCGAAAACAACCATGCCAAAATTTCCCTTTTGATCGTTAATTAGCCTGAAGTAATAATTAACATAGGGCCAGAGATCAATTGCTTTAAAAAAAGCATATTTTCGGGTTTTGGATTTGATGGATTAGAAGCATAGAAAGCAGAGTAAGTATCTTCCAAAATTTTGAGTGAAAAGAGTGCCATCAGTCATACATTGGAAAAGTAAGGATTAAAACAGAGTTCGTAGTTCTCTTTTTATGGCACAGGAAATACTCGCAAACTTTGTTCTGGGTTTGGTAAGAATTCTAATTGCAATGGTTTTTTCGGCATTTACAATTTACTCTTCACTAAAGCTGTTCGACAGTCTCACAAAAGGAATTGAAGAATGGGAAGAGATAAAAAAAGGCAATCTCTCAGTAGGAGTTTTCTTTGTCGCAATAGTAGTATCCGTATTCATGATCATGCTTCCGCGTATAGACATGCTACTAGTACTGGTTGCAGATCAGTACACAAACGGAATCAGTGCAGCGGTGATTTTGTTTGTCGGATTATTAAATTTCCTGCTCACGCTAGGAATTTCAACCTTTTTGATTTTCATCTCTTTGACATTAGTTGATCGATTGACGCCAACGCTTGATGAACTTGCAGAACTCAAAAGAGGAAATGTTGCAGTTGGAATAGTTCTGGCAATTACTCTGGTGCTAATGACAATTGCAATGAAAGATCAAGTACTCAATACATTTGATTTGTTTAGTCTGCTTGGCCCGATAATTAGAAACGTAGCATAACCAGGAAGTACTAGATAGAAAGCCGGGCAGCGACAGAACGGGCATCTGATGCGTCAGCAGACATTTTTGTCGCATTTCCGCGATAGAACTGATAAAGACTGGCCAGACCAGATAGTTTGAAATCCAAAAGCACAAGATCAGAAACTTTCTTTGAACCATCAGGAAATGAATGAGAGAGCCATATGAGCGCACATCCGCGATTGACAGTATTTTTCCAAAAACCATTGGCAAGTTTGTTAAGCTGCCATGGATAAATTTTTTGGCCATCGAATCGAGCGTTTCGGACCTGTATTAAAATTTCCCGGTGCGAATAGGCAAATCCGCAGCAAACTTCCACAAGGTATACTGAATTTCCTCCAGCAGCATAAAGACCACTAAGTCCAGTTTCCCTAAAATCAGCAGTAACGATTTCACATGGGTCTTTAGGAACACCATCCACACTGCGTTTATGAAGCATCCATTTGAATGCGACAGCTTTAGTCGAATCTGGATCCCAGAAATCGTTTCCTACATGCGAGTCTATTTCCCAAGGATATATTCGGTCATTCATAAACCGATTGTTTTGAGCGTGTTTAGCTGCATCATCAAGGGAGTATGCATATCCTGCGGCAACAAGAATCCGATTTAGATTTCGATCATAGCGCTGCAAAAGCGGACCCAAACCCAACTCATCAAAATGGGCAGTGGTAATTTGAACGGGTTTGATTTGTTTAACCGTTAGAATATGGTCGACTGAATCTTTGCAAAATCTACGCTCCTTGAGATATGGTGCTCTTCTGCGAATTACTTCATCGACAGCCTCAGAAGGTTTTGGTTTTTTGATATATCCATTTTTGTAGAGTGCCAGTACAAAAGAACCCTTGTATTTAGCTGCAACCATGCCCGCAAGACCATGAATTCGAAAGTCATCCTTGTCTAATTCAACTGCAGACTTACCGGTTTTATACATAATCCATCCCAATGCAGCGCGGACCATCGCTCGATCATCCCAAAAAGAGTTGCTTACTTTAGTTAGTTCCCAGGGATATGCTTTTTCATCCGAAAAAGTAGCAGCTTTGAAGTGTTTCTTTATATCAGAGCCAGAATAGGCAAAGCCTGCTTCAACAAGCGCACCATAAATCGAACCGGCAGCTGCAACCATACCTTCCAAATGATTAGCCTCAACCGACTCAGTAGTTACCCTTCGAGGGTCATTTCCGTTTTCAGCAACCAGTCGAGTTACAACTGCAACCAAAAGTGCGGGTTTCTTACCCCAGGCTATGCGTTCCTTAACTTCGATGCAACCGGAAGAAAGAAGAGCAGCCGGACCGACAGCTGGATCAGAAAATGATTTTCGCGCAGCGCTCCTTGCCCTTTTGATCCCACCACCCATACCAAGAATCGCAATGCCTTTAGGAGTTAAGCGATACTCACCGTGTGAAATCGCCAATGCAGAAACCCACGAACCTTTAGAGGCTGTATTGGCATCGATTAGAGGAAGGTTTGTCGGTTTTGGTTTGGAAATAGGAGTATCTATCGAAGGGAGTCCCCTGGAGTCTATTGCCTTACGAATAAAAGGATAATAAACAGTTGCTGCCACGCTAAAACATTATCTTTAGTGCCGTTTTTATTTTCTCCGTTTTATCTATTAATCATTAGTCAAAAGACAGACAGTATTTCTTAAGAAGTGACGAACATGAACATTCCAAAATCGAACTTTTCAGAATGGTACAACTCAATAACTAAAGATGCGCAGCTATGCGACATCAGATATGGCATCAAGGGATTTGTAGTCTTTATGCCATGGGCAGTAATGTCGATGAATAGGATGTACGCGATGTATGAAGATGCGCTCGAGCGACGCGATCATTTGCCAGCACTATTTCCAGCACTGATCCCCGAGTCATATCTGACGCGGGAAAGCGATCATGTCAAGGGTTTTGTTCCTGAAGTCTTTTGGGTAACAGAAGCAGGATTAAACAAGACTGAAGAGCGCTATGCCATGCGACCAACTTCTGAGACGGCAATGTATTCTATGTATTCACTTTGGATTCATGGAACTCGGGATCTGCCACTTAAGATTTATCAGCGCTGTCAGGTCTGGCGATACGAAACCAAGGCAACTAAACCATTCATCCGATCGCGTGAGTTCCATTGGATCGAAGCCCACAACTGCTTCGCAACCCGCGAGCAGGCCATGGCGCAGGTCTATGAAGATATGGAGATGGCCCAAGAAATCATCCATGGAAAATTCTGCATTCCGTTTATTTTCTTTAAGAGACCGCAGTGGGACAAATTTGCTGGAGCAGAAAACACATTTGCAGCTGACTCGTTAATGCCAGATGGAAGAACATTACAACTTCCCTCAACTCACATGCTCGGCCAGCATTTCTCCAAAGCATTTGACATCAAATATACCGATGAAGCGGGCAAATCAGAATACGTTTGGCAGACATGCTATGGCCCAGCTATTTCGAGAATTTATGCAGCCCTCATTGCCACACACGGAGATGATAAAGGACTGGTCTTGCCAGTTCGGCTGGCTCCGACTCAGGTCGTGATAGTCCCGATTCTCAAGGAAGAAACCAAAGCAAAGGTCTTGGAAAAGTGCAAAGAGATCAAGAAAGCACTTGAATGCTGCTTTGTAGTCAAGATCGATGATTCTGATAAAACTCCAGGCTTCAAATTCAATGAATGGGAGATGAAAGGAGTTCCGATTCGAATTGAACTTGGCATGCGGGATATCGATGCTGGGATTGCAGTCGTAGCGAGACGGGATACGGGCGAGAAGATGAAGATCCCATTTGCTGAATTAGATGCAAAACTGGATGAAATCGCTCAAGCTATCGATAAGAATCTCCTTTCAAAGGCGGACACATGGTTTGCCACACGACTTTCAAGTGCAACTAAAATGGATGAACTAAATGACATATTGGAAAAGAATCCTGGCTTTGTAAAAGTTCCATTTTGCACTGATGAAATGCAGGGCGAGAAATGCGCTGATCTGATTAAGGAGAAATGTCAGGCAAACGTTCGCGGATCTAAGTTTGGAAGCGACGAAGTTCCAAAGAGCGAGAAGTGCATTAGCTGTGGAGCTCATGCAACGATCTATCTGTATGCGGCGAGACAATACTGATCATCATGACAGTTACTAAGATCAGAATTCTCCTAACAGGTGGAACGATTGACGATCGCCATCCAGATCCGATTCAAGACCAGAAACATATATTCCAAGAATGCTCAAAGAAGCAAGAGTCACGATCCCAGTAACAGTCGAATCGATTTGTCAGAAAGATAGCAGACAAATAACTGAAGAAGACCGAAAGAAGCTCGTCCAAGCGTGCAGGAATGCTCCAGAAAAATCGATAATCATAACTCACGGAACGTTTACGATGGCAGAGACGGCCAGATACCTCGGGGAGAAAATCAAAAATAAAACAGTTGTACTAACAGGTTCTATGATTCCATTTATAGATCCGAACTCGGATGCGATGTTTAACCTGGGCTCAGATGTTGAAAAAGACCTTGAAACAGGAACATTCATTGAGGTGAAAGAGGACTAAGTTAGATCACTCGACATGATTCGTTCTTAAAAGCATCAGCGTTCCGATCAATCCAACAATTGCACTAAACATGAATCCAGCACCAAAACCAAAGATAGACCAAAGCACTCCGACAACTAGACTCGAAATAAAATCCCCAACACCATTAACAGTCGCCAGCGCCCCGTATCCAAGGGCTCGCCTTTCCTTTTCGACAAGTTCCCCAGCAACCGCGCCCTCGAGCGTATCTTCAGCTGCTATAAACGCACCGGAAAGAGCGAACAAAACACCATAGAGGATCGGGTCGATTGGACAAACTATGAAGCCGACAAAAGTCACAACTGCAAGTGCATAGCCGACAACGAGTATTTTCTTTTTTCCAAATTTATCGCCCAAAACACCAAACGGATAACACATAAGGGCATAGGCAACGTTGCGTATGCCAAAGAGCAAAACGGATGTTGCACTGGCAGCAACAAAACCCAGACTCGGAGTCAGTTGAGCTACTGCAAAAAATATGAGTAAAGTATGGGAAAAATCAGCTGCTCCAAAAAAGAACACGGCATAAAGAAAACTTCGAAATCGATCTGGAAGCTCGGTTAGCGACAACACAATGCCCTTTTTGTTATTCGAGGGGGCAACTTTGGAATCTTTAACGCTAAACCAAAACACGATCGCAGCAAACATTCCTGGGATAACTGCAAAAAAGAAAATCTGTCGAATGTCAAAATAGGATAGAAGAACATAGCCCAGAAGCGGACCCATAATTGCTCCGAGAGTATCGGCAGTACGATGAAATCCAAATGCCTTTCCCAGATCCTTTTCTTCAACTGAACTCGAAAGAATTGCATCTTTTGGTGGCCCACGTATACCCCTGCCAATCCAGGCAAAAGCACGGGAAAATAGCACCATCGGCCAAGTGCTCGAGAGGGCAACAAATGCAGGAAACATTCCAGTCGCCAGATAACCCAGAACTGCAAGTTCCTTTCGTTTTCCGAGTTTATCCGAATAGTAACCGGAAAACAGCTTTGCAAAGCTCGAAAGGCCATCGCTTACACCCTCAATCAAACCAAGAGCATAAGCCGGAGCGCCAAGGATTGCAAGGAACGAGGGAAGCATTACAGTAACTGTTTCATGACTAAAGTCAGAAAGGAAACTCGTAAGTGATGCGCCAAGCACGGTTCGATTTAGCCAACTTGCCCTCTCATTCATTGGAAAAGTAATACCTTTAGAGTTTAAATCTATTGAGAGTTTTCTTATCTAGACAACCATTTTTTCTTCATATTGCTCAAACAGGCCACGATAGATGACTTTTTTACCTGCAATATCGACAACGTAGTCGAAAACTCCAGATTCACCAATCTGAATCATGAATTCTTTGTAGCTCAGCTTGAGATTTTGACGAAACCTAATAGCATCGATAATCTTTTGTCTAATAAATTGTCTCTGAATTAGCACATTTTGAGTCCTTATTTGAATGAATGAGGCATTCTGATCAAAAACAATCAGAGAATGTGAGTTTACATCCACACGATAGCCCCAAACGCCAAGATTTCGAAGTTGTCTTATTGCATCGAGAAATGGAGTTTTGTCAGTTTTAGAATCTTCAAGGATCTGAGATATAAGTCGTTCGTCCATAACAACTCGTTTCTGGCAAATTTTTTAAGGTGATAGCCGCCAAACGAGTTATGCCTTAGGATCTCGCTACAAAAAACATTGCCAACATAGCAGACATGAATCGAAACATACGCTCGAGGTCGACACAAGAGAAAAATTAAGCAAAAAAAGAATAGTAAGAATTAAATTAGATCGAAGTTCATGCAAATAAGTATGGATTTTATTTTAGACGACCCAAGTGAGATATTTGCCGGAGCACCAGATATATTAGTAGCAGTTGGAATTTTATTATTGGGATTTTTAATCGGCAAATCAGCCCAGTTCCTTATTCAGAATAGACTAAAAATAATAGCAAAAATAAGTACAGCAAATACAGAATATCTTCTCCTAAAATCTCTCGAGAAACCTCTTGAAACGCTAATATCGATAGTTACCATTTATGTTGCGTCAACTTCACTACGTAGCCTTTTTGAGCAAAAAGAAAATATGACAAACATACTGTTTATTCTAGTAACTTTAATAGCAGCAGGATTTGTAAGCAATATAATTTCGAATTTTATCTCGCGTATATTTCCGGTCAGAAATACACGCTACTCAAGGTCCCCAAAAATAGTAGACAAAATATTAGTTACAATAGTCTACCTAATGGCAATATTAGTAATATTAGGCCATTTTAGCGTAGATATAACTCCACTTATAGCAGCACTGGGAATCTTAGGTCTGGCGGTGAGTCTTTCACTTCAGGACAGCGTTGCAAATCTTTTTGCAGGGCTTTATCTAGTTTCATCAAGCCCCATAAGAGTAGGAGATTATATCGAGATAACCTCGGAAAAAGTAAGTGGATATGTAGAGGACATAAACTGGAGAGAAACAAAGGTCAGAACCCTTGACAATACACTCATAGTTCTGCCCAACACAAAAATCTCGCAGTCAGTTGTAATCAATACCTCATTACCAGAAAAAGACATCACAGTCTCAATCGACTGTAAGGTGTCAAACAAATCAGACCTGGACCAGGTGGAAAAGATAACATTGGAGGTTGCTAAAAATCTTCAGCAAAATACAAAAGGCGCAGTGAAATCTTTTGAACCGATTTTAAGATACGACAACTTTGAAGATGCTAAAGTTCACTTTACAATAGTACTAATGGCAGAAGAGTACATGGACAGTTTCCAGCTAAGACATGAATTCATAAAGGCGTTAAAGAGAGAATTTGGAAAAAAAGGAATAGAATAGAAACCCACTGCTAACAGATCATTGAATCTTTCCGCCACAGCCAGAGCAGAACCGAGTCCCTAGAGGAAATTCCAGATTGCATTTTGTACAGCTGACAACGAGTTTTACACCGCAACCGGAGCAGAATTTCATACCATGTTCGATTGGCTTTTTGCATTTGGGACACCTGGGAGTCTTGTCCCCTTCGAGCACTTTTTTGGCACCCTGATCAATAGTATTTGAAATGCCAGAACTGGTTTTGTATTCGATATCGTTCTTGAGCCGACTAGTAACCTGATTGAGGATATTATCAAAAATTCCCATAAACAGGATATTGCGGGGAAAATTAAAAAAATAGATAAGATTTATCGAAATGGACGATTATTCCGACGAAGCGATTTGAGATCTAGCATTTTAAAGCGATTTTCCAAATGGGCAATTTCCTTTGGATCGATACTGGCGCACATATCCGCCTCGATCAAGACTGCTGGATATGCAAAGCGATCACTAATGGAGCAGAGCGAATAAATAATCGATGCAAGGTCTGAAATAGGAGATAGGTCAGAAAAAAATTCGACTCGCAGCGCAAGATCCTCTTTCGCCGGCTTTAGATAAAAGAAGGAAAGGCTTTTTGCAACTTCAGAGAGCTCTTTTGGAAGAGTATTTTTCTCAGAATAGGGAAAAATGTCTGTCCTAAATCCCTCATCTAGAAGATAGTCGCACATAACGCCATCAGAACACTCAAGATCAAATGAAGCAGAAAGTTTACGAGAACGTGAATCCTTGATTATGCCGCAGGGGATGCACGAGATGGACCGGCAGCGATCATAGAGTTTTTGATAAAGAGAAAGGACTTCCAGATAATCTTTGGATAGGGAAGAATCAGAGGGAGGCCGATCTGAGGGAACGGGAATCAGAGAACCATCTAAAAGAAGCAGCGATGGCTTAAATTTCTCGAGCGTCTGAATCGCTACCGACAGCTCGGACTTAAGTCGAATCAAAGATTTGAAAGTAGCTGCTTCGTGCTCATCTAATGCAGAGCGGGCATCGAAATCAGGGGCTGCGTATTTCGATGGAACATAAGAATATGATTCAAGAGAACCATTAGCATATTTAAAAGTTACACCAACCGAGCGAACGATAGCCAAATCAAAACCATGCATACGATAAGAAATGATTCCGCCGTCGACCGCAGCTACCGAAACAGACAGAGGAGTCTTAGTAAGGGGAAATAAGGGAACCGATTTAGATGCCTTAATTGAAGCAATTTTCGACGCCAACACGCTCTGACCCTTTCGAATTTGATCAGCAAGAGAGTCAAATTTGTCTATCATCGAGATGATAATAAGAGGAAGAATTTAAAGGCCCAAAGGAAAGAAATGACCATGATACTTTCTGACCAGGACATGCGAGAGATGATGAAAAAGGGCAAAATAAAAATAGAGCCGCTCGAAGATGATCAGATTGGAGGGGCCAGTGTTGATCTTACATTAAGCGATCAGTGGTATTTCTTCAAAAACAAGTATCTTGGAAAAAAGGCAGTTGATCTCTCAAAAGTCCCATTTCAGGAAGCTTTCGAGATGAAAAAAGCAAAAACAATCGAACTCATGCCACAGCAGATGTGCCTTGCAAAAACAGTCGAGAAGATAACACTTGCAGGGGACATAATGGGGAAACTCGAAGGTCGTAGCAGATTCGCAAGAATGGGCCTTATAATCCACATAACAAGTGCACTTGTTCAACCAGGAAGCAGCAACCACCAGGTTTTGGAAATAGTAAACCTGGCTCCATTCCCAATAAAAATACATAGCGGCATGAGAATATCTCAGGTCCTATTCGAACAACTCAAAACAAACACCAAAAAACCGTATGCAAAATTCGGACAGATTGCAAGGAAACAGTGAAAAAATGGAAGATAAAGGCACAGTTAAGAAAAACAATTCTCTAATTTACATAAGCATTGCCGCATTTGTCATAATTGTACTTGTGGCAGCAGTAGTATATATGCCACAACTGGACAAAGTCAAATTCACAATATACGAACAACCGCTAATAAAAAATAAAGAGCTGCAGATAAAAAATGGGCAGATTTTTCAGTACGTATTTATATATAATAAAAGCACACCATTGCCAATTACGTACGGAGTTTATAGCAAATCACAATGCACGGCAATTAGGATATTTGGAAGCAGCAATAATAGCGACGAGATATGCATAAGGAAAGATGGGACAGAACAAAACGGATCCAATACGACATATAGCAACCCCTCGATAATCATGTTCAAACCATGGATGCTTGCACTAAAGGACAACTGGAAGTGGGAAGCGAACATAACCATGGAATATCCGACAGTTACTGATGAAATAAGCAGAATAAATTACAGAGTAGTACGTAAAGAACCATATCGGGGAAGAATGGCATATTTTGTGGAAGAGAGCATAGATGGAGCCAATCCAGAATACGAATGGATAGATCAGGACTTTAGAATACTTCTAAAAATGCAGGGCCCGGAGTACACAATAGAACTGGTAAATGCTACTGGAATCAGATTTAATGATTAGAAATACCAACACAATAAGTAGACATCAGAAACGAAACACGTAAGAGATTAAAATGGATAAAAAGAAGATTAAACCACAGAGATATCTTTTTCTCTAAGGACGGTTAGAGGAACTACGCCTTTTTGAACTTCCGCATAGGCTATTTCTACAAATCCCATCCGCTCGGCAGTAACTTTAATAAGCGCAGGAGCACCCATAGAAAGCTGTAGTGCCCGGGCTCCGATGATTCTTGCAAGTTCGTATTTAGTTAATTCCATTAAAAGCCACCAATAACGCTAAAATTCGCAGATAATACTCTTCACTACAAGATAATATAAATATTTCCCTTTTTGCCAAGAAGCATAACAGTTTCACCAGTGGCATCATAGGACTTGGCCATTGCACCCGCAAGTTTGACTTTTAGACCAGGCCTAAGGACGTCAAGATTGATCCGGTCCTCAAAAAGATAGACCACTCCTTCATTTTCAGATGGATCGAGTAAAAGAAGTCGGATTAGAGAACCTGTTTCCTTTTTAGTCTTCTTATATTCCACAGAACCTACAGATTTGACAGTAAGAACATCAGTATTGATGTTGCGCATACCGTCTTTGATCTTGGCGATATTGGTAAGATTGATTTCCTTGAACTTCTTTCGTGCGAATTTGAACGCCAGTCCGATTTCTCTCTGAGCTTCATTGACCATGTGTTTCATTTCTTTCTTCATTACATCCTCGTCGCCATCGGACTGCATCATCACTTCATAGGCCTTCTTGAAGAAGGTGTCAGGTAGCTTAGAAATCCCCTGTTCTTCTTTTAGCTCAGCTACAAACTGATAATCTTCCACATCAAGAAGCTGTTGGTGATAATCCTTCTCTGAGGGCTTTTGTGAAATCTCGGAAGCAGGAACAAGTTGATGAGTCTTCTTATGGCCCGGAGGAGAATCAATTTGAGACACTACTTCAACCGGAGAGGAGACCACAATTCCAGAAGTAGAGACCGGTTCTTTTGGAACGTCCAGCGTAGTCTGGACAGAAATTGATGAATCGACGCTCCCGACCTGATCAAGGCCCGAAATAACTTCGAGATAGCTAGTGAGGAATTCCTGCATGACTTTTCGTCCTGCTTCCTGCTGCTGGTCAAGAGTTCCATGAGCAGATTGTGGAGTATTTGAGTTAGTAACAGTCTTAAGATAAATCTTCTCGATAGTAGGCATCATCTTGCTTCGGACTGCGGCAGCACGCTCTTTACCAAGGTGCTTCTCGAACAATTTTGTAATTGGCTGGAGCACTTTCTCTTTTGCATCATGAGCGCTTAGAGCAGGAGTACCAGGAACATCTGGCGCTGGAGGAGTTGATTGTGATTTATCAGAGAACATCTCTGCAAAGGACATAACTTCGGCTTCAGTCTGTTTACGCTTCTCGAGAATTTCAAGGGCAACATCACGGACAGATGGTTCTTTGTCATAACTTAATTCGACAAGTGCAAAGATGGCACCCGGGTCGTCGATTGTTCCAAGTGATTTTGCAGCATGTTTCCTAACTTCAGGACTCTCATCGAAGGTGAGGGAAATGAGTTTGTTGATGTTTATTTGTTCAGACAATGATTCCATAGACCCACCGCTAGGGGAGTAAGCAGGACAAGTTATTTAATTATTTTCTCGATCGCATCCAGCGCGGCATCAATATTTTTGAGTTCGAAATTGCCCATATGAGCGATTCGCAGACCGGTTTTCTCGAATTTGCCTCGGGCACCAACTATCTTGATTCCGAATTCCTTAGATAGCCGCGATTTGATGGTTTTAGCCTGCTCCTCGGATTTTGCGACAAAGCCGGTTACAGTGTTTGATTCGAAACCCTTCTCGGCAATCATCTCAAAGCCCATTTTCGCAAGCCTAGAGCGAGTGTGTTCGGATGCCTCATGATGTCGCTTTACCGCACCAGAAACACCGCCTTTTTGATCCAGAACATCAAATGCCTTTTGCAATGCCCAAAACAGGGAAACCGCAGGCGTGTTTGGAGTCTGACAATCCTTCTCGAATCGCTTTTTGTGACGTCTTAGATCGCAGTAGTAGCTCGGAATAGTAGTCCGTTTTGAGAACACTTCGACTGCTTCCTGGGAAAGACCAATTAATGCCATTCCGGGAGGAGCGGCAATACCTTTTTGACTTCCGGTAACAAATGCATCAACGTGATATTCTTTCATATCGAATTCTGTTCCCGGCCACGCTGAAATACCATCGACGATAGTGAGCATGCCTTTGGATTTGGCGTACTTGCAGATATCCTTGATCTGGTTCTTTACGCCCATACTAGTTTCATTATAGACAATAGCGATTGCCCGTGCATTGCTCTGATCGATTTGCGATTTGACCCGCTCGAGATTCCAGCCCTTGCCATCTTCGCCCCGATGAACGATTGCATTAGCATAGACGCCAACAGTCGTAGCTTGATGATCGCCAAATTCACCATTTGGAAAACAGACAACCTTGTCCTCTTTAGTCAAGAGATTTAGAACCAGCGTTTCAAGACCAAGTGCACCTGAACCGGTTATAACATATGCTTCGTGAGCATTGAAATATTTTCTAAGCCGCATAACCAGATCCTTATATAAGACAGAGAACTCTTCGCTTCGATGAGTTATCATTTCCCTGGTTTGTGCCTCGGAAATTTCTTTCAAAACAGGAACTGGGCCGGGTGCTAGTAAGTTTACCATAGTTTCACATCACATTAGAGAGTCGTAAAGTGAAACTATATAGGAAGAGAAAGGATAAAAATATAGTGAACCGCACATACAATGCAGTCGCGAAATGATCTTTAGCTCACGCACTAAAGTCGCAAAGCGGGAGAGAAAACACGCGCACGTCTTCTCGCAAAATAATCGTAGTTTGCTAGGATTAGGTGGATGCGGACAAATTTTGGGAATTGCGAACCGCAAGCGCAGCACGAAGATCGAGCAGAGTCTGAATTCCCCGCCGATGATACCACTGAGTTTCTTCAAGATCGCCCCGGGGAGGAATGGAGACGTCTCTCAAAGATCCTCCTGCAACTAATTCGTCTGGGAATCCATGAAGGGAAACTGCAGTGCCACTAAAGTACGGAACAAGACAATCGACAAGAACACTGGGGCACACTGCACCATAGCGGCTGCTGGCAAAGCCAACCTGAAGAGATCTTGCATCAGGATCAAAAGTAATTATGCCACCACCTAGAACCTCATTAAAATGCAGTTCGGTTTGGGTAAGCAAAGACAGAAGAGGCAGTAGATTTTCATGAACTATACAGCTGGCATAACGAGTAGCTCGAGTGATACGATGAGTAGCTGCCCGGCCCAGAGTCCCAACAGTTTCCCAGTCCGCAAGATCCAAACGAACATTAGAAGTTAATAATGCAAATAAACGAACTTCAGAACTCTTTCGATCTCTGGCAGCAATAATGAATTTACCAGAAACCCTTGGCCGCTCAGAACGATTTTTGTCGAGCATAAGATACTGGTGTGGATTTGAAGGAATGGGGATGCCATGCAATGGGATTTGGGGGTTATGAGTATCAAGTCTGACAGGAGATGCACAAACGATCATTGGTGGCTCGGTCCTAACACCATAGGGGTTTCTTGGTTTTGTCTCTGGAGAAGACCCAATAACACGCGGGACAAGATTAGGATTCGTAAGTTTAGAAGATCTGGAAGAACCAGTAGCATGCATAGGACATTAAATTATCGAGAAGAATATTTAAATATATCTTTTAACATTAAGTCCCACAGCACCTAAGAAAAATTAAGACACCAAAAAACAAAGGCCAAACGAAGGGAAGAACCCAACTCAGAGAAAAATCACATATTAAGTTTTCCGCGGTATTTTATATAGGTGGCATAGTCAATATACTTTTTCTTAGCTATATAATCATGAGTTTTTGGAGCGAGGTTCTGGACTGACTCAATCTTATCAGTAACTTCAAAGATGAACGAGTCGCTACCAGAGCCGGAACCATAGGAAGTAACAAGTATCTTGTCCTCGGGTTTTGCAATATCCAGAACCGCAGCAAAACCAAGAGGCGATGCACCTGAATAAGTATTTCCTATAATCGGAGAAAGTAGCCCGGGTTTAAGTTGCTCAGAAGTTGCACCAAGTGCTTTTCCAGCTTCAACCGGGAACTTACCGTTGGGCTGGTGGAAAACAACATATTTGAAATCGGACATTTTCATTCCTGTTCTCTCCAAAATGCCTTTTGTCGCTCCAGTAACGTGTTTGAAATATGCAGGCTTTCCAGTGAAACGGCCGGCATGTGAGGGATATTGTGCATGTTGTCTTCTCCAGAAATCAGGAGTATCAGTAGTATATGAGAACGTAGCTTCGCAAACTGCAACGGACTCCTTATCTGAGCCGGTTATGAATGCCGCGCCACCTGAAGCTGCAGAGTATTCGAGCGCATCTGCGGGCCTTCCCTGTGCAGTATCTGCACCGATTGCAAGACCGTATTGGATCATTTTTGAATCGACCATTGCAAGAACCATCTGCAAACCCGCAGTTCCAGCTTTGCAGGCGAATTCAAGATCAGCCGCGGTCAGATTTGGAGTCGCATCAAGCGCTTCAGCAACCATAGTCGCAGTTGGTTTTACTGCGTATGGGTGCGATTCGCTTCCAACGTAAAGAGCACCGATTTTTTTGGGATCGATTCTTGCGCGTGCGAGGGCGTTTCGGCCAGCTTCGACGGAAATTGTAGTTGTATCTTCATCGATTCCGCCAACTGCCTTTTCAAATATTCCAAGGCCACCTTCGATTCGTTCCTGTTCTTCGCCCCAGACGCGGGCAATTTCAGAAGATTTAATTCGATAGACTGGAATGTAAACGCCATAACCAACAATGCCACTCATAGGATCACTTTTGAAGTATGTTGATAAGATTTCCGCTTTTTAAAGCTTGAGTCAGAGGAGATTAAAATACGATTTCTGACGAACTAACAAAGGAGCCAGGATGAATCAAGATACATGTTTTGAGTGCAACAAAGCGGAAAAATTTAAATCTTCACCTGCAATATTTCGAGCATGGCCAGTTATAATGTCGATCAGATCCTCACTGATCTAAGAGGGGCAGGACTTACTAACGATGATGCAATGGTTATTGCAGATGTTATTG
Source organism: Microcaldota archaeon (assembly GCA_016212525.1). GTDB lineage: Archaea > Micrarchaeota > Micrarchaeia > Anstonellales > Bilamarchaeaceae > Bilamarchaeum. The sequence goes on from JACRGD010000007.1 coordinate 240,679, forward strand.
TAACCAGGGGTTCTTGCTCGTGGGTAAATACCGATCCGGTAGATGAATCAATAATACTAAAACTCCGGGACGTTATTGCGCAGAGGAACTACAAAATCAGAATTAATGTAGATTCTATACCCACCAGAAGCAAATATGTCTGGGAAGCAAAAGCACTCCCGTAACATCAGATTTGTGATCGATTGCAAACTTACAAAAATCGCCCATTTGCTTGCGATAATCTACTTATAGAACGGAGAAAAATACTTCTCATAAAGCGAGGCAATGCACCATTTAAAGGAAGATGGGCATTTCCAGGCGGATTTATCGAACAGAACGAAACCGCAGAGCAGGGAACAGTAAGAGAGATGGAAGAGGAAACCGGAGTCAAGGTAAAGATTGTGAAACTGGTTGGAATTTATTCTGATCCAAAGAGAGATCCTCGAAAAGTCATATCTGCAGCATTTTTAGTAAAGCAAATTGGCGGCGGAATTAGGGCGGGCGATGATGCAAAAGAAGCCCGCTGGTTCGATTTGGACAAATTACCAAAGTTAGCATCAGATCACAAAAAAATCCTCAAAGATGCACTAAAGAACAGAAAGTGACATAAGAAAAAACGGAACAAAAAGAAGAATCTAAAACGTCCCCTTTTTATTAGTTATCTGAGATAGAAATACGCATTAAAAAAATACAAAAACTACTACTTAACAGGGATACTATGACCGAGAATATTGTCAACCGAACAATCGAATCTGATATGAAAGAAAGCTACCTTGATTACGCGATGTCTGTCATAGTCGGCAGGGCAATTCCAGACATACGAGATGGCCTAAAGCCAGTCCACCGCAGGATTCTTTATTCGATGTGGGAAAGCGGCCTGCGCTCGAATACTAAATTCAAAAAATGTGCAACGGTCGTTGGAAACGTGCTTGGTAGATACCACCCGCACGGAGATATGGCAGTTTATGATTCATTAGTAAGAATGGCCCAGGGATTCTCGCTTAGATATACGCTCGTAAAAGGTCAGGGAAATTTTGGTAGCCAAGATGGAGATAATCCAGCAGCATATAGATATACAGAATGCAAACTCGAATCGATTGCAGAAACCATGCTTGTCGACATTGAAAAGGAAACGATCGATAGTACAGACAATTTCGATGGTACATTAAAGGAACCAACAGTTCTTCCGGCAAAAATCCCGAATCTTCTGATTAATGGATCATCAGGAATCGCAGTTGGAATGGCAACAAACATGCCACCACATAACCTTCGCGAAGTAATCGAAGCTACAATAGGAGCAATTGAAGGAGATAGTGATGAGGGCATTATGTCCAAGGTTAGCGGCCCGGATTTTCCAACTGGCGGAATAATAGTTGGTCGTGCGGGAATTATTAGCGCCCAGAGAACCGGTCGAGGTATCATAAAATTAAGATCAAAAACCCAGAAAGATGAGAAAAAACATACGATAGTTGTAAGCGAGATTCCGTACCAGATTACAAAAACCGCAGTCATAGAATCAATAGTCGAAGCAGTAAAGAACAAGAAAATAGAGGGCATTTCAGGAGTCCATGACCGATCGGACAAAGACGGCATGGAAATAATAATTGATGTCAAAAAAGGCCATGATATAGACGTTGTTCAGAACCAGTTGTTCGCTCACACGCAGTTACAGGGTACATTTGGAATTATCAATTTGGCATTAGTTAATAAGCAGCCAAAGGTACTCCCATTAACAGAACTCATTAGGGAATTCCTCGCATTTAGACAACACATCGTACGAAAGAGATCCGAGTTCGAACTTAAAGAAGCCGCAGCACGCGCGCACGTTTTAGAAGGACTTACAAAGGCCCTTGAAAACATAGATCCGATCGTTGCATTTTTAAGAAAGTCAAAAGATTTAGAAGAAGCAAGAAACGGACTTATGAAAGACTACTCATTTTCAGAAATACAGGCAAACGCAATTCTGGAGATGAGATTGTCCAAATTAATCTCACTTGAACGGGCAAAAATCGAAGCCGAATACAAGGAATTGTTAGCACTCATAACCAATCTTAAGAGCATTCTTTCAGATGAGAAGAAGGTACTTGAAATCATCAAGAAGGAATTAACCGAGATAAAAGACAAATATGGTGATGATCGAAAAACCCAGATCATAGACGATGATGGAGATCAGACAATTGAAGATCTGATTCCAAACAAAGACATCGTAGTCATGGTCAGCACCCGCGGATATGTCAAACGCGTGGAGCTGGGCGAGTATCGATCGCAGCACCGCGGCGGAAAGGGAGTAATCGGAACTGAAACAAAAGAAGAAGACACGGTTCAGGATGTCATCGTAACAAAGAATCACAACTACCTTTTGCTCTTTACCGATAAGGGAAGAATATTCTGGCTAAAAGCATACCAGATTCCAGAGAGCTCCAGGTATGCAACAGGAAAGACACTCGTAAGCCTGCTCAATTTGCAGGAAGAAAAAGTTACCTCATGGATCAGCGTAGATCGATTCGACAGCGGCGAATTCTTGATGATGGTTACCCGAAACGGAATCGTCAAGAGAACCGCGCTCGATAACTTTAGCAACGTTCGAAAATCAGGCATAATCGCCATAACCCTCAAAGAAGGAGACGGCCTGATCGAAGTCATAAAGACTGACGGAAAACAGGAAGTCATAATCGCAACCAAGAAAGGCCAGGCAATTCGGTTCAAGGAAGAAGAAGCCCGCGAACTTGGACGAACCGGACAGGGAGTAATTGGAATCAGATTTAGCGAAGAAAAGGACGAAGTCGTCGGAATAACCACGACCAAACTTCCAACGATACTGACGATCACGGAAAACGGATTCGGAAAGCGAACCCACATCGATGAGTATAGGGTTCAGGGCCGAGGCGGAACCGGAGTCATAAACATCAAGGTCGAAGGAAGAAACGGCAACGTTGTCGGCGTACGAAACGTAGTCGATGATGATGAATTCATCGCCATCAGCTCCAAAGGCCAGGCAATTAGAACGCCGGTCAGAGACGTCTCGGTAATTGGAAGAAATACACTGGGAGTTAGAATCATCCGGCTCGATGAAGGTGAGATAGTTGCCACGTTCGCAGTAGTTGCCAAGGAAACAGTCGAAGCTGCAGCAGTGGAGGCAGCTAAACTGGAAGATAATAAACCAAAAGACCTGCCACCACCGATGGTCGAGGGCAAAGCGCCATAAACGGGGCAAAGAAATGAACAATGACAAACCCAAGCAAGAACTTCCAGTCAATCCGTTCGAGGATCAGAAAACCCGGATTTCAAATCGCAAGTACGTTCGGATAGGAGTGCATAGCGGCAAGGGCGGAGTCGGAAAAACTTTTCTTTCAGTCAATATTGCATACAGCCTTGCAGATGCGGGCTATCGGGTTGGACTGCTCGATGCAGACATAGATTGCCCAAATGTGGCCAAGTTTTTGGGAATCGAAGGAAAAATAGCGACTAAAAATCAGGCGATGACAATGATCGAGCCGGTCTTGAGCAACGGAGTCAAAATAATATCTACTGCCCTGCTAAACCCGCAGAGCGAAGCGCCAATAATCATCCGGGGACCGATCAAACACAACATGCTCGTGAACTTTCTTAGTTCGACCAACTGGGGCGAATTGGACTATCTCATAATTGACTTGCCACCTGGAACTGCAGATGTTCCGCTCTCGGCAATGCAGCTCTCGGCCCTAGATGCTTTGATTCTTATCACAACACCAACCAAAGAAGCGATACTCGACACGGCCAGGGCAAAAAACATGGCTCAGAAACTTGGAATTCAGATTCTTGGATTTGTAGAGAACATGTCTGGCTCGATATTTGGAACTAAATCAGCAGAGATCGAAAAACGGCTGGGAATAGAGTGTCTTGGATCGATCGAGCTCTCGCTGGAAATTGCACAGACGAACGAGCAAGGAGAGATTGCGTTTTTGAAGATTGGAAGCCTAAGGGAAATAAGAGAAAAGATAAAACAGACCATAGAAAAAGAAAAGATGAAATCTAATATATCTTAGACCAACCGTACTTCGATTCCAAACTTAGCTGCAAAACCAATCATTTTCTCCCGGTGTTTCGCATTGACTTCGTCTTTGGAAATAATAACCAGCTCAACCTTCTCGACGCTCTTCTCGATTGCCTGCCTAAATAAATCCTCATCTAGTTCATCAAGAACGAATTTAGGGGCAATGTGTCCCACTGCCAGACCCTCGGATTCGTCGAGTTGGATTTTGTTAAACAGTTTGGGATAGTGCCCGCCACCAACACCAAAGAAGGTTTTGTAGGTTTTGGGTTTGGCATCTAGAACACGGACGATAGATGCGGCTATTAGAGAAGCAGCATTCTTGTCGTTCCATTCTGATTCGGTGCTTCCCAATTCGACAAAGATAATAGGCAGATTGCATGTTGGCCCATGATGATCGGCTTCAAGAGAGAATTTGTAGCCGATAGAGTGGCCGGATCGCTCAAGTTCGATCGAAAGGGATTTCATAAGGCTTGCCGGAGCGACATTTAGGCATTTTGGAGATCCCCCAAGATCAGCCTTTGACCAATTACCCGGATAATGAATAGTGAATATTTTTTCTTCGATTTTGCTTCGATGAGTACTAAGAACAACTAAGGTTTCATCAGCAGGAAAGTCAGTTGGAACTTCGAGAACTGAGGGCGCCTGAGTATCTATCAGGAGGACGCCGTTTCGAGACCAGTGTAACGGGTGCGATGGATCAGGAGTAAATCCGTGTTCCTCAATAAGGCATTTTGCAATATTGGCACTTGCAGGATTATGTTTCGTAAAAAGAAGGATCAAATAATCACCAGAAAGAAAATAGTTGCAGCGATGGGAATAGTAATATTATCATCAAATGGGATGGGAAGACTCTCTACGATTGTACAAACGAGCGAAAGAGCGAGGGTCAAATAGATATCTCCCAGAAAGAAATAACTTGCAAGCGAAGCGAAGAAGAACGCAGCGCTTCCAAGAAGCGATTTTTTTGGATTATAAAATAGACGAATTTTGCCAAATCCGCCATAGCGGCCAATTAGAGTAGATAGAGAATCACCAAGAGCCAAAACAGTTATTACTGCAGCTATCTGAGGAACGGAAGTAAGGAAGGTGGCACAGATCAAAATCCCCGCAGCATAACATGCAGAACCCCAACCAGGAAAGAGAACATCGGGTCGCTCGAATTGGGATTCGAACCATTCGACCCAGAAAATTGATTTGCCTAGCAGCCGCTGATTGATCAGAATTGTGCCGATAAGAATTATGACAAAGTCTGCGGCGATTAGGTATTTCCTGCCCAGGAGCAGGAGGGCAGAAAGGGCACAGAATCCGATTAGGATGTGGAATAGCTGACGTTTTGTTTCCCGATCCATTTTTCCACCTTCTCAAAAATGACATGAGTGAGATAAAAAACCAACAATCCAATAGCGAGTGATGCAGAAACATCCTCGAAAGTATGAACACCTATATTCACACGCGAAAAAGCAACGATAAACGCAAACAAGAAGAAAACCCAGAACTCTTTTTTGTTAAGAAAGGCCAGCATCAGAGCGAATGCAGTGGCTGCGTGTATACTGGGAAAAGAACTATCTGGAGGGCAGTATGAGAGGGTACCTTTACAAGGCCTGTCAATAGGAAGCATCTCCTTGACAGATAGGCAAACGATCAGGGTGGCAAAAAGCACACAAATTAACTTGAATCGCTTGATGCCACGGCGCTCGAAAAAAAAGACCAGACCCAAAAGTAAAAGAGAGTAGGTAAATGGATTATTTATCCAATGACCGAACTCTGAGACTAAAGGGATATAGAAGCCATAGATGTCTTTGGTTATAAGATCCATCAATACAAATCCAGCCAAAGTGATTAAAGAGATAATGGATGGATTTGGAAGTTCACGCAGGAACCAGATAGAACGTCAGAAGAGAAAGAAGAGACAGAAAAGCAAAATAAAGTGGTGAGAGCGAACGCCGCTCTTCAAACGACGAGATTGCCAAGGCAGAGATAGCGCCATAGATGACAAAATACGAAGGAAGGAGACTGGCCACAAGCGAAACGGACGAGGATGCTCCATCAAATAGAACGGAATTTGTTGTATTGGAAAAAAGACCAAGGACAGTCTTCATTATCAATGGGATAAGAACTGCACCAAGAACTATAGTGTATTTCTGCATCGAGAGAAGAGAGGATCGCTCTTTCTTTAGCTGCTCGATTTCCAAAATATCCCGCGCTACAAGAGAAACCCGATCGAAATTCCCCAGCGAGAGCATTTGCGAGAGACTCTTTAGCGCAAGGCCGATTGTCGGCGATGGATTGCGCGCATAGAAATCATCAAGAACACTCTGCGCCTTGAGATTGGACTGAAGCTGACTTAACGAGCGCTTGGATTCGATAGAAAGAACTCCAAAGCCGGATTGACTCATCGAGACAAAGATCGATTCGAGCTTCGAACCTTTAGGCAGGGCGGAAATCGAAAGAAGAGCATCAGGTAGAAATCGTTCCATCTCTTCTATTTTTCGACTTTCAAAAAAGTCAGAGTGGGAAAGGATCAGAGGAATAAGAATTGCCACAACGATGCCAACTAATAGAAATGAAGGCAGAAGGAAGTGAAAAACCAGAACCAGCAGAGGTGCAAGCAGAAGATAGCCATTGAAGCCGGAGGAAGTGGATGATGAGAGAATCGTTTTTGGTATGAGTGAACGACTGACTAAAAGAAGCACAACACCCACAAGCGGAAAAACAAGAAGGAACGAGAGCTCGATTTCTAATTTGCCAACTTTTGCAAAACCAAGAAGCGAGTAGATTAGCAGGAAGGTAGGTACGATAGCTAAAACGCAAACGAAAATCAAGGTGAAAATAGAGACTTTGGATGCGGCTTCCCGCATTCGCACGGACTGGACGGACATCATATCAGAAGCAATCTTTTTTATGGCAAGGCTCATACTCCCACTCTCGTAGGCAGAAAGCAGAACTCCGGTTGCCCTCTTTATCAGATAGGAATCGAAAGTAAGTGCCCATTTGGCCAGAAGAGGCCGGATTGATATGCCGGCCTTGGACTGATTAAGAAGTGAATTCATCATGGGCCCGATTATTGCAAATTCATCCGCACATCGCTCGAGAGCGCCATTAAAATCAAGACCCAACTCCAGATAAGTCGAAAATAAAGAGAGGAAAAGAGGCAGCTCGTTTTCGATCGCAAGAACTTTGTTTTTCCAACGCAGATAGGGCAGAGAAAGGATCAGAAGTGAACTAAGAACCAATGCCAAAAGACCAATCCAAATTTGGAAGTTGAAAATGAGAAAGGCCAGAAGTGAACAAACTACCGAACCAAGAACAAGAAATGATGCATATCTGTACCGATCGAACTCGCCTCGAGTTATCGAATATGGAAGCGCCATGGGAAATTGGGGCATAAGATCCACTAAAGAGGGAAGAAGTGAATCGGAATTGGCAGGGAATTTATCTGGAGAAATCACTCATCATCATCCTCGCGAATAGATGGAACAAAATCGAAGAATTCCTGCTGGTATGAATCAAAAAAAGATCGATAATCCAAGGGAGCTGCCTTGAGAAACTGAATGCGTTTTGTTAGCTGCTCATCCAGCTCAGACTTTGAAATTTTTAGTGAGTCAAGAAGCTTTTGAACTATTCGCGAATCAGAAGACAACACGCCATTTTGAATCAGAGGATGAACTTTTGAACTATGGAATTCTGACAATTCAACGATTCTCCGGATTTCGGTGAGTTTTTTCGAAGATGAATCATAGATCATGAGCCTGCGCTGGACCAGAATGGCATCGATCGCCTCTAAATCCTGCTCCAAAACACCAAAACCCCCAAGACGCAAAATTGCTTCTTTGGCCGATTTGGCATGCATGGTCGCATAGCTACCTCTGGCCTGACCCGCAAGCAAAACCTCCATCAGTGCAGTTGCTTCAAGAGAGCTTCTAATCTCGCCAACGACCATCCGATCAGGCCGCATACGAAGTGAATCATAAACCAGATCAGTAAGTCCGATACCCATTTGCTTATTCGAAACAAGCCGCAAAAGGTGTTCATGGGGAAGATTGACTTCAGGCGTTTCCTCGATGATAAGAATGCGCTCGGATTTAGGAACAAAGGAAAAGAGCGAATTGAGCGTGGTGGTCTTACCGCTCGCAGTATTTCCGGCGATCAAAAGCGAACAGTCGCATTGCATAATGAGCGAAAGAAGGGCGAGCGTTTCAAAATCACACAACTCGTGATCGACCAGCTCGCGAGGTGAAAACGGCCGGTCGCGGAATTTTCTGATGGTTATTTCACCGCTCGAAAGCGGAGGCAGAGAGGCATGGAGTCTTGAGCCATCAGAGAGAACCGCATCGAGTCGAGGATTCTGGAGAGTAATGTGACGACCAAGATTCCGACCAAGTTTGTTTACCACGTCAGTTATCATCTGCAACGTTTCAAACTGCGCGTTTGTCTGCTGCCAGCCAAGATCACGAAGGTAAACATACGCAGGTTTGTTTGGGCCAATTATACTGATCTCTTCGATAGATGGGTCTTCAAGCAGAAAGTCGATAAATGCATTTCCAAAAATATGTGAAAGCGCATACGAATGGAGATATTCCTTTTGTGATTGATCCAGATAGACGCTCGACTGCTGGGCACTTGATCGGATCAGATCAGAAATTATCTGCTCGCGCATAGATGGATCTTTATCCCGGCTTTCCTTCTTGGCTGCCTCTTCAATTTGACAGATAAGTTTTTCCTCATCTTCACTAAGAGGCGGCAAGCGCAGATCATACTGTGCAGAACCACGAACATGCCAGCCTAACATAAAGAAAATTTGTACTTAAGGACACTTTTTAATTTAGAAGGAAAATTCGTTGGGATAGAGGGCAAAAAAAGGATACAAAAAAAGAAAAAATGTGGAGATAAAGGAAAAATCAGAGACTATCTAAACCAGGCGGGAACTGCGCGAGGCAGGATTTCTGAACCGGGATTGGTTGATTGTGGACCGCCTAGATTGTAGCCAGTTAAAGGAGGAGGCTCTCTTGGAAGACCAGTGGCAAGAATGTGGGCAAGCACACCAAAACAAACCAAAGTTTCCCGATCTGGCTGCGCTGTTCCCGGGGCTCTAGTAAAGTACCATTGGAAATAAGTATTTGGAGCTCGCCACTGGGCCTGATTAGTTCCCCGACCTGGAGGAAGAGGATCCAGACGACCAGCAGCTAGATCGGCCTGACGTACACCCAGAATTGCAAAGCGGGCCTGCTCACGAAATTCCATGAAAAGACTCGTGTTTCTTCTTGAACCGGCTATATGAGCTACATCACGCGCAAAATCAGTGTCGGTAGGACATGCGATCCCGCTTGAGTAACCCCGATTCATCTGGTCAGTAAGACGGATCATTCGAGGGTTGCTCGAGGGTTGTAACGAAGCAGAATCCGCAGCTCCCAGAACCTGGGCAGTAGGACTTCGACTATCGCGTGATGCAGTTATTGTTTGATCAGTATGCGGCGCACCCATGAGGGCATTTAGGAATTCCTGAACATTGCCACCAGTCTCGCCACTATGAGTTCGCCCCAGATGTGCTCGATAGGTGGCATAAAGCTGGACCATTGGATGAGTAGGATCGACGGGATGTTCTAATCTTCTTTGTAGTGCCGTCATCGCCTGCTGATGGAATCTATATCTGGCACGAGCAGTTGCTTCCCCACCGCACTCGATTGGATTCTCACGAAGAGATTGAATCATAGCAGCAATCTGATTTGCATCGCGGCTAAAGATGGCATCGACAAATTGCTGAACAGTAACGCTGCTTTGAACCGCAACAGGAGTAGTGATAGTTGGAACCGTCTGGGCCAGCATAGAGCCCGAGGCAACTGGACGTCGTGGCACAGTAGTTGAAAAATCAGATTTTGGAGGTTGTTCTTCTTCCCGAACTCGGTGAGTGTTTACCATATTGAAAGATAGAAAGAGAAGATTAAAAAGATACGCAAAAGGAAAAAATAGAATACAAATGGAAAGAAAAAATTAGTTTGATTTGTGTTTTGCCTTTATCCATTCGAACGTATTTGTAAGACCCTGATCGATCGAAACTTTGGGCTTCCATCCAAGTGCAAGAACCTTATCGACGCTTGGAATGCGTTTTTGGACGTCGTCCTTATAGGCCTTAACACTCTTAGTTCGGAGCGGCTTCCCTGAAGGACCGCACATTTTCCAGATACGCTCGAGAAGATCCATAACTGAAAGCGCATCGGGATGGGCAACATTATAGTCGTTGTTATCGGTTCGCTTATCGAACGAAAGGGTCGCAACGGCATTGGCAAGATCAGTTACATAAGTATACGCCCGAACCTGAGTTCCAGCGCCAAAGATCTCTACTGGATCCTGCTTATCATAGTAGACCTTTTTGATCAAGTCTGGAATGACATGTGCCATACCAGGTTCGTTGTGAGGAACTTCACCTGGACCGTATGCATTAAACGGCCTAAAGGTCGTGTATTTCATGCCATATTGATCATGGAATGCAGTTGAGTAGTATTCACCGACAAGTTTGGAAAATCCATAGTGACTAATCGGAGGAGGAGCAGTGAAAATATCCTCTTCGCGCGAGGGGAATTTCTCGGTTCGCTCGAACACCATGGACGAGGAAATATAGATCATCTTCTCAAATGCCCTTGCTTTGCGCGCCTCGTCTAAGAGGTTCGAGTACATGAGAGTGTTGTCTCTAAGAATCTCAGCAGGATATTTGTGGAAATAACCAATTCCACCAATGCGCGCTGCGAAATGGAAACAATATTCAACATCCGTCAGAAGACCCGCAACAGCCTTGGCATCGCAGAGATCAACCTGCTTGAATTTGACTTTTTTGAAATCGAGATTTGTAATTTCGCCCTTACTTAAATTGTCAGCAACAGTTACATCATGCCCTGCTTCGACCAATTGTCGAACTACATTACTTCCGATAAATCCCGCGCCACCAGTTACAAGTACATTAGACATAAGAACACCAGACATGTTTCAGATAGTTACAAAATAATTACAAAATAAAAATCATGAATCATTTACCCTAAACACAGAAGACTTTTTTCCAAAGACATTCCATACATCAATAACTACTGCGTCTTTTTTGATGTACTTTAGATAATAGTCCAAAGGTTTCTTATATTCATCATGGGCGGTCGCAATAACAACGAAATCCGCATCCTTTAGAAGAGACTCATACTCCTTTCCATGGAAGTAGACATCATGGACATGAACATCTGCAAGCTCCTTTTGGAAGAGTTTTTTGACCTTGTGTGAAAGAGATGCCCGATCATCATCAATATTTGCCTTAAATGCAAGGCCTAAAATCACACATTTCTTTCCTTTAGGTGGCTTAAGTGCCTTTGCTTTCTGAATTAAGTATGCAGGCAAAGTTTCGTTGATCTTCCAGGAGGTTGAAATCAAGTCAGCAAAAGGAATTTTCTCCATCAAAAAGAAACCGTCCTTAAAGAGACATGGACCAGCAGCAAAACCAGGAATTTTTGGACCGCCACGAGAATAGTTTTTGTTTGACAGTTCGACTATCTCGTACGCATTCGCACCCCATTCTTCAGAAATAACCAGGAATTCGTTGGCAATTGCAAAGTTGATGTATCGATACATGTTGGTAAAGAGCTTTAGCAATTCGGCGTTGATGGCAGAAGTCGGATAAACCTCAGTCTTCATTTTTTTGAAGAACGCAACTGCTTTTTCGGTGCTCTTTGGATCAATTCCACCTACGATTTCTGGGAGCTTGTCTAATTCCACCATTGCTTTTCCCTCGGCAATTCGTTCGGGGCAAAATGCAACAAATAAATTTTCTCCGACCTTAAAATTTCGTTTTTGCTCTATGTAGTTCTTGACGTGCTCGGTGGAACCAGGAGAGACAGTGCTTCGCAGGATAAGAGTCTGACCCTCTCTCAAATGAGGAATCATTGCGTCTAATGATCCATGTATCTGTGAGAAAACTGGATTTAGATACTCGTCAACAGGAGTTCCCAGAGTCATGACGATAACATCGACCTCTGAAATTTTAGAAAAGTCAGTAGTCGCCCAGAACGTCTTGTTTATAACTTTCTGAAGTTCTGCCTGAGCACCTTCTTCCTTAAATGGCATTTTGCCGCCGTTAATGAGGTCGATCTTTTTCGCGTCGATGTCAATTCCGTAGGTCGGGATACCTTTGCTAGCAAAGTAAATTGCTAATGGAAGGCCCACCCGTCCGATTCCAATAACACATGCTTTCATGATTTCACCGTAGGTTGTAGTTGTTATGTTCTAGTAGATTAAAATTATTAGCGTAAATATGCAAGTTTGATCATCTTTAGAAATAAACTAAAGTACCGGTCGAATGTTTTAGAGAGCTTAAATTTTGCAGTCCCTGCAGTCCGGTCCTGCCAGCTTACTGGAATTTGAACTACCTTGTATTTGGCAAGCAGCATACGAACCATCAGTTCTGCACCGACTTCAAAACCATTGGAATCGGCTCCGATAGTTTTGACCTTAGAAGATCTAAAGGCCTTAAAATTATTTGAAGTGTCATTAATAGAGGTCCAGAACATTAGCATAACGGAGTAGTTAAAGAGCCGATTACAGATGTTTTTGAGAATTGGATAGTCGATGACTTTCGAACCGCTCATGAACCTTGAGCCGACAATCACATCATAACCCTGCTGGAATTTTTCCCACATGGGTCTAATGAAGCGAGGATCATCAGAAAGATCGGCCATCATTATGACAGTTAGTTCGCCGTTTGCCTTTGCAATACCCTCTCGAATCGAAATTCCAAATCCATATGGAGGCGATCTGGCGATTAATTTTACCCGTGGATCTGATTTTGAAAAATCCAAAACTGCCTGCTGGGTACCATCATTACTTCCGTCATCGACAATAAGGATTTCGTAATCCAAAGAATCGGACTTTAGCTCTGAAGTGAGAGTGGAGAGAGAAGTTTTGATGCATTCTGCTTCGTTTCGGGTTGGCAAAATCACTGAAATCTGAACCATGATATCACAAGCGATAGCTAACACAACTTATTGACATTAGCGATAGATAGCTCTGAATCATAAGGACGCCGCCAATATTTATATGCATTCTTGTGTAGGACTGGAAATAAAATAGAAGTCAAAATTCCTTGATCTTATAGAGCCTAAAGTAATCAGTACCTCCATATGAAAAGGTTTTCTCAAGGGTAAAGTGGTTATAGAGGTCGGGGCTTAGCGGCTCGAGACTCATCTGATAGGGAGTTGCAATCAACAGATCATATATGGGCGCACCCTCACGAGGAGCAGGATCGAGCGAACTCTTTGCATTTCCAAACTTAACACCGTTTGCAATCCAATAACGCGAATAATCAGGAGTGTTAGGAACGCTTAGCGGATCGAAAAATCCGGCAACCTTGCCTTGCTCATCGAATTGGAATTCGTTTGGTATCCACCGGTTCGACCAAAGCAGATATTTGACATGATATTTTACCAGCAACTGACTTCGCATAAGATCATTGTTTCCATATACGATCACTGCCTGGTCGGCCATGCGCTGATGCATATCAATGTATGGACTTGCATGCGCACGACGATAAGATAGCACTTTTCTTCCAGCAACCGCATTCATCATAAAACCGTCTTCATTATCGGTTAGTATGATATCATTGACATCAGTATTGGATCTAAGGTAAGCTCTTAGATCGGCAATCGGAGGAGGCAATGGATTGATTGCATGCTGGAGATACTGATCTTTCTCCTGCATACGCGTCCACTGGGAATTAAGATAATAGGCTGAAAATAGAAGAATAGCAATAAGCAAGACGATCGATAGATTGCCCCCCTGACCATACTTTCGATCGATCGAGATCAGACCGAAGTAGAACGTCAGCATAAGGACTATCGGATATATTTGATCCGACATCATGAAATTGACCAGATGGAAATTAAACAGAGGCACAGTTATGGCTGGATGAATAATAACGAGCAGCCAGAGGACAAACAAAACAAGGACGAATTTTTCCTTAAGTTCATTTCGATTCGAAACCAGATGGTAAAGGCCAAACAGATAGATTATAGAAAACAATGGACCTAGGCCAGATTTAAGTGGAAATAGAACAGCCGAAATAAGATCAATTATACCTCCCCAAAGATATGCTGAAACATGCATATCAGGAACTGTTATATTCTGGATATCATTAGGAGTGCTTCCGTGGTAGACAAATAGGGGCTTGTACCAGAACAAAAGAGAGATCAGAAAACCCAAAATAAATACTCCTGCCCAGAGCTTTAATTTATCCATTCCTTCTTTTGATATAGTAATGGTAGTAAGAGCAGAAAAATCAGTTATGAAAAGAGGCAAAAGGAAAACTATTGCCGATGCCCCAAAGATAAGGAAACTAATGAAGAATGCCTGTGTATTTGAAAGAGCACAAAGGCCCAAAAGCAGGGCAGTTAAAATAGCCCGTTTCATATCTGGAGAGCGAATAAATTCATAGATACATAAAACAAATGCAGGAACTAGCAGATAAGCTGCAAAAGGACTGTATTTGAAAATAGGAAAACCAGAAGCAAAATAGAACAATGCTAAAATCGGAGCGAATGTCAAATCACCAAAGAATCGGAGGCAGATCAGATAAATTACAACAAGAACCAGCACCGCTATCAAAATACTAAATAAGATAAGACCCTGCATCGGATCCAAGCCCAAAAGTTTGGAGAATAGTGAAACACTAAGATGATAAAACCAGGGAACCCAGGGAACTTCATCGCTCATCTGGGCGCTCGAAAGAGGATTACCGCCTTCGAAGATATGCATGACTCCCCCAAGACCATTATAATAGTCACCACCATAAATGGGCGAGGGAAGGCTTTGGAATTTTGAGACCAGATTGTAGTGAAGATAGAGAATAAAAAGTGCCCCGAGAAGATAGAGAACATTGGATTTTGTAAGATATTTTGAGAGCTCCATAAGCAGAATAATAGGTGCGAAAGATAAATATACAGAACACACTGCGTGAAAAAAGCAGTAACTATAGCACACCACGAAACCAATACGACGGATTCTGAGTCTTTCTCATTCAGTCCTAAGTCGTAGTGTGCTACCTTAGCGAATCGCAAAACAATTACGGTTCGCTGTAAATCTATTTTCGTATAGCACGCAAAAGAAAAACAACCAGAATAAATCCCAATGGCAGGAGATAGAGGAAAGACGATGCCAAAAATTCAGTGTTCCCAAAATATGAATCGATAGAATTTTCCCTCAGCAGGTATTGATCTTTTTGAAGAATTGATCGACCATCATCAGAATTATTTCCATAACTGAGCATGCGACTATAAATAAGGCGACTAAATGAAAAGTTATCGGCAAAAGAATCAGTCAAATTTACAGAAAGAACATTTGGACCTAGGTATCCAGGACCGCCATAAGAAAAATTAACATGGTAGATAAATGAATATGAGTAGTTTTGACGCTCGAGCGGAATCGGAAGCGTGAGATTTTCAAATTCTGCGACTCCGGTAGCTTCAGTTGGATGGGACCAAAGAATCTGATAATCCAGATTTGATGGACCGCCCGCATCAGATTGATTTTGAGAGACTGCATCAAAAGACCTAAGAGTTCGCCTTTGGGACAGATTACCATTGACATAATTATCTATATTATATAGAGGAGACTGACTAAGCACCACCAGATCGAACCGGTTATTTCGATACCATTGTTCAGGCAAAATGGGCGAGAGAAGAAAAACCAGTTTTTGTCTTCCGGCAACAGAGAAATTGCGGGTGGAATTTATGGGAACTGAGACAGAATAGAGCTCAAGATTATTGTTGCATCCTAGCCCATCAAACTCGCGATCGTTTACCTCATAGATTATTGTTGCATTGCCAGATAAGTTGACAATTAGAGGCTCAAGACCCGAAGAGGTTTCCATTTCAGAGAGCAACTCGGGAGGAACCAAAACAATCGGAGAATTAACGGGCACAATTCGCGAGACATTGCGAAAAGTCAGGGATAGATTAAGAGAGTAGTTGACTGAACTGGAGGTTTCGTATTCAAGACAACTATCCAGATCAAGATCACATTCAACTCCCGCAGTAGGCCCATAACCAGCATCGCAGATTTTACCAGAACCGTCAGACGCAGAGAGATGACCTAAGTTCGTTCCGGTGGCAATTAGAATAGAAAGATCAGATCGCGAATGCGTCAGATTGTCAAGAAGAAGACTGGGCCCCAAGACATAACCACTGGCACTCTGATTAAGCTGAATCGAACGCGAACCCAACAGGATCGACATTATCACGCTCGATGAAGAGGAATTGAAAAAGGAATTCGAAAGCGAAGAAGACAAAGCGAGATTGTGGGAAGAAACAGCAGATATTTCTGAAGATGGATCAATTGAAAATGAAATAGCATTTGCAACAAAAATAATGAGGAAAATCGATCTCAAAGAAAGAAAACGAAAAATACCGGACATATCAATCAGAGATAATCATCCAGTTCGTCAATAGGAACAAAACTCAAAAGGCCATTTTGAATTTTTAGGTTCAAAAGTGCAGTTTCTTTAGAAGAAAGTCCGCTATAGGCAGAATGTATGTCCCGCTTGTCTTCGATCACAACCAGCACTTTTTTGGAAGATTTGATATTGCCAAAACTCAGATCATAGTTAGGAGTTACAAAAACACCCAAACGCTCCTGGAAGGAAATACCATTTTCGATTAGTTTTTCCCGAACCAAACGGAGCAGGACATTTTGTCGAACTGAACCCTCGGTCTTTAGCTGATAGTAATTGCGATAAGTCTGAAGAAGACCCTTTTGCACAAGATCTTTTAGGAGGGCCTCGACATTTCCATCAGTAACGTCTGCACCACCAGTAACATGCCTCTTTAGGCCAAAGGAAAATTCGGAGGGAGTTATCGGAAATGAATCGAGTTTCATATCTTTGCGGGCGTTGTTGAATGCCGTGATAGCTTCGCTCGAGGAAATAGGCTGTTCTTTGCGGACATATGTAATCGAATCGACAAATCGAAGACGATATGAGGGGGATTTTGAAAGTCGTGCTGCAAGATAGACAAGAAGCACGATCAAACCGACAGGAAGGCCGTATTTTAGATAGAAATCCAGTAGAGGCTCGGAATTGTTTTCAACTTCCACGCTAACAGACTGCCTGCCGATCTGGAAGTTAAATGAGGTTTTTCCTTTTGGCAGTTGAGCATCGACAGTAAGAACTCCACCGGAAACATAGAATTTCTTTGGAGAAGTCGAATTATCAAGTGAAACAAATACTTCAGAACTCTCGAGGGGAACACCATCCCGAAGGATAAGGAATTTGTAGGCGATACCATTCTGTCCAATATGGCGTACTTCTAGATTATTAACATGTAAAATGCCGCTATAGAGCACACCCGAAGAATCGAAAACTCGCACAACGTAAGATCCGGCATCGGGAAAATCAAGACGTTTTACGACAACGTTTTCCTCGGTAACCGGAGAGAGAGCCTCGGTAAATATTTCTGAACCTTCCTTTGAAACAGAGATGCGTGGAATTCCAACCGACTTATTTAAGGCAAAAGAGAGGGAAGTTTTTTCGTTTGGATAGATGCTTGATGGATCAAAGGAGATGGAAGGAGAAACAACCCGAAGTTGTTTTGAATCATAAATACCCTTTTTACCATCAGTAAATGAGTAGATAACCCTCAGGTATCTTCCACCTAAGAACTCAAGAGAAGAGGTGTCTTTTTTATTTGAAAGCAGAGTCAAGGTCTTTGAATTTCTAAGAGACCAGTTTTGATAGAGCAAAAATAAGGGGAGGGAAAAGTTCTGGTTCGTAAATGAGTCTTCAGAAAACACAGAAATCTGAGGTTTGAGAGAGGAGTTAAGAGAATCAAACCAGTTTTTCCGGACTGTACCACCAGAACTGATGAGAAGATTGGGATCTCCAAAGTAAACAAGACTTACATTCTTAGGCCGTGTTTGGAATTGCAAAAGAAGATTTTGGGGCATTGCGCCAGTAGGGACGATAACAATCGAGTCACGGGGCAAAACAGAACTATTGGAAATAGAGATCACATAACCATAGGACTCAAGAGACTTTAGTTGATCGTAAATTTTTGAAGCAGAAAGATCGGAAATTGAATCAGAACGTGATAGTACAACAACAGTCTTTTGAGGCTCAAGATCTGAGGATAACAGAGTCAGATTACCAGATCCCCAATAATTATAGACAATATAAGCCTCGGATCCGGCAACATCAGAAGAAAGAACCGAAAATTCAGAGGGAGGGGGGGAAGAACCGGAGGAAGAAGTTGAATAGATGAAAAACCCAAGGAAAATAAGAACTACGCAGATAAGAACCCCTACGATCCCAAGTGCGATAGTTCTCAAATTCATAAATCTAACCTTGATTTCTTGAGGAATTCCACATCGTTCTTATAGAAGGACCTTATATCTTCAAGACCCAGACTGAGCATTAATGGACGCTCAAGACTAAGTCCCCAGGCCAAAACAGGATAGACACCAGCTAGCGGAATGCTGACTTCTGGCCTAAAGATACCTGCGCCGCCTAATTCGAGCCATTGTTTTCTTGGTTCGAAATAAACTTCAATTTCCAGACTCGGTTCAGTGTAGGGGAAGAAACTTGGCCTAAATCGGATTTTTTCAAAGCCCAGTTTTCGATAGAATTCTTTTAGGATACCAAGAAGATCGGTGAACGTTGCGCCTTCCCAGGCTATTATACCCTCGACCTGATGAAATTCTGCGAGGTGTTTGTAATCAGTGGCTTCATTTCTAAAGACCCGGCCCACGGCAAAATATTTTCTGGGCTTTTTATCCTTTGCCTCGGAAAGGTAGCGGGCCGAGAGGGCAGTTGTATGAGTTCGAAGAACCATTTTTGTGGCTTCTTTTTCACTCCATTGATATTTCCAACCCTCTTCATGGGCATTCTTGATTCGCTCGACCAGTTTCCGGTCATTTGGAAGCGGCATCGAACCATTTAGATAGAAAGTATCTGCCAGCTCACGTGCCGGATGGTCCTGGGGTTGGAAAAGGGCATCGAAATTCCAGAACGAACTTTCGACAATATCCCCTTCCATTTCTTCAAAGCCAAGTTCGGACATAATTTTGCGGATTTTTTCTGAAAGGGCAGAAATCGGATGCGCCTTTGCAACAGGAGCATCAGCAGCAGGAGCAGAGATGTCAAATTCATCTGCGGGTTCTTCCATTGTTTTTCCAGTAAAGGAAACTGAAGTAAATGCCTTGTTTTCAAGTTCTATTAATTCGTATTTTCTAAGCTCATTACAGATAGCAAGATCAGAATCAACAGGAGAATATGCTTTAGGTTCAGATGCAACCAAACGGGCAACACGAAGCAAGGATGAAAGTTCTCCTTGGACCACATCGCTTGGCTTTGCTGGGAGTAGTTTTCCCCCAGAACCAACACTCACGAATTTTCGATCTTTTGCCCATTTGAAATAAGGCTGTTCCTCAGGAGTAAGATCTGAAATGCTCATACCGTTTTCGGCCTTAATAAAAATGAGATATGGGGGCAAAGTATCGTCTTTGAGATAGCCTGCGAGTTTGGAGGTTGCATTCCAACGGGACCCAGATGACTGAGACGTAGTTACATATCCCCCAGCTTTTAGAGATTCGATAGCACGCCGAACCGTATCAGGCGAGAGATTGAGCGCCTGAGCAATGGCATCAATAGTAGCAGTTTTATTCTTAGAAACGAACTGATAAATTTCCCATTCTCCTTTGTACATTTATTCTCCTCCTTTACGTTTAGAAGTAGCTATGTAAAGCGAAGAAACTAAAACCATTACAATTAGACCGATTATCCAGATTCCGGATGGACCGGTAATTGTAGAACCGATAAATCGCATGTTTTGAGAGAAGAAATCTGCAACTTCCTTGTCCAGATTGTCTTCGACCTCAAAAAGAAGTGAATATTTGACAAGAACGATGTCGTTCCAGGTTAAAGAAGATGGATCGGTTGGCTTTGGATTAACATCAGTTATGACGGCGTTCTGAGGCAGCTCAAAGGTCAAAAAAACCTTGTTTTCAAGAAGTAAATTATCACCACTAGAGACAAATGAAAGAGAAGAGGGATTTAGCAAGTATCTCCTGGTTCTTGGTTTGTAGGTGTAAGTAGTAAAAAGACCAGTGCCAGGGATAGGGCGATCGGATTCATTTTCCAGAACAAGAGGAGTTACCTCATAATCTAGAATCAGTTCACCATGACAGATACCCTGAAGCGTATTGCAACGGGTTCGGGGCTGGGGACGAAGACGAAAATCCCGGATATTTACTTTTGCCAGGTTCACATGAAATTTAATATCGTTAAGATTGGTTGAATTGTACCAGTAGGCCAGATCGTTCTTACTAATGGCACTATCATAAAGAGAGTACGAATAATTTCCCAAAACCGCGAATTTTATACTCTCATGGACACGGGCACTTCCGTCTTCCTGAATATTATTCACAATAACATCGGCACGTTCTAGTATGAATTGTGCACTTGAGAGTGAAATTAGAAAGAGCAATAGAGTTGCGATAAGGCCCTTATTCATGAGAATTTCTCAGAATGAAAATATATAAATGAACGGGTTTGGATTACAAAGAAGCATATCGGCGGATGTCGAATCGCAATCCGAATGCTTTAATAAGACATTTTGACAAGCAACAATTGATAATCATGAGACAATCCATTCCATTAACCTGGAGACGAATTCCTGAACGATACAGAATACTTGGAGTCAAGTGCGACACCTGCAAGACAACGTACTTCCCAAAGAGAAATGTTTGCCCGACCTGTCGAAGAAAGGGAAAATTAAATGAGATCAAATTCGCAGGAAAGGGAAAGGTCATATCATTTACAGAAGTTTCTGCACCGCCAGAAGGATTTGAAGATCAGACACCATATGTTTTGGCAATAATCGAACTGGACGAGGGGGCACGACTTACAGCACAGATCGTAGATGCCCGTGGAACTGACGTGAAGATAGGCTCGAAAGTTGAGAAGGTCTTTAGAAAGATTCAGAGTGAAGATCCAGAAGGACTCATTCACTACGGATTTAAGTTCAAACTTGTTGGCTAGCCAGATTATCAGTCTTATTTTTTTATTAGTTTGATTAGTAGCTAACGAAAATTAATCGGAGCAATTTAGATCGGGTTCATGTTGCTCTCTCAAACCGGGCACAAACGGCAAAGGGTTTTTCAACTCCCTCGGACATTTTACCATAATCAAAACCAGAAGTTAGAACAAAACGTTTATCTACAAAAGAAACAAGGTCTCGATACTCAAGAATCTTTGGTCTGCGCTCTAGTACGGGTGCCGCGGCCTCACTAGTCAAAACAAATTGCCTCAGAAGATCTTCAAGGTAGTTAATTGCAAACGGCCTCGATAGTTCACCTGCTGCAGATCTTTGCAAGAACATTACGGCCAAATGTGCATTTGATCTTCTGCTCCCGTCAGGCACTATTTCATTAGTCCCATTAGAACAGACCACTCTAGGATCATAATTCGGACGTTTGTTTGGATTATCATATATTCGTACTATTCCTTTATCTAAACGCTCTGCTGCCTCGAGCAAATTTCCAGCATCTTCTGCACTAAGGTTCTTTAGTATGTCAATAATTAGTTCTATCATTTCTCCGCATCTTGCAAGGTCTACGACAATTGGTGAGTGATTAGAGTGGCAAATCAGAAGAATCTCTTCTCCAGGTAAAAGTTGATTGGCTGCTTGTGCGGTGGACCTGCCAATATCAGTGTATTCTATTGAAAATGGATAAATGAGCATTGTCCTACCATTATTCCTATCAAATAACCCTCCCGGAAGGGACTCTTCCATATCGCCTTGAAAAAAAGGGCAAAATACTTCAAACTCTCCCATTTCTCTTATATCAAGTACGCTCGCAGTTAGACCCACTCTAAAAAGATGAGATCTTAATGCCCCTCTAAATCCCCCTACGATTCCTACGTGTCCGACAGAAGCCGAAATGAGACCCTTCACTTTTTCCATCAGAACCGGGTGAGCCGAATAGGGAAAAACTGAATCTGCTCCTTCAAGAGGGAGAAGCTGCCAGGCTGCCTTAGCGCTTGCGGGCAACGGGGGTTTTGAGTTTCTCGAATGAATTGTGTGAACTAAAGACATATGTATATAGTTAATCCACAGTTAAACATAAAATACAATCTGTCAGCGGGTGACTTTTACCTAATATAGAGACAGATCAAATCTTCTTTTCTTTTACCCATTCAAAACTTTCAAAACCCTTAGCGAGAAATATTTTTTCTTCTTTTATTTTTATCTCAAATTCGTAAACTGGGAGCATCAATTCTTCTTCGTTCCAGACTATCAAGCGAGTACCCGTCTCGCGGGTGGTCAAAACGTCTCCAGAAAGTCCAGTCTGTGCGTGCAAACCACTAAGAATTTGATTTATCGGCTCGCTCCGATTGCTCGGAAGGACAAATGGCAGATCACAAACGAGTTTGGAGGAAACTTTCCTGCATAGCGTCAGGATCTTTCCATCTTTATTAGTAACCTTGGCAACAAGAACGGCCCTGGGTCGATTGCTCGTATACCATTGATCGCGATCCATAATGAGCACCTATTTTTTTACATAAGGAGGCGGAGCTGGTCGAATTAACCATTCGCAGTTTTTAGTTAGCTTTTCCCGCTTTGCATCATCGAGAGTTAACCACTTGAATCCGGCAAATTCAGGCGCGGGCTTTGCAAAGCGCTCGCGTGCTGTGATCTTAAAGACAAGAACCGGCACAAATGCCTTACGTCTTTTTGTCCCGACATTATAGCGGGACTCGTAAATAGGCTCGTGAACTTGGGCATCGATTCCGGTTTGTCTAACAAACTCACTAGAGATTTCTGCAAAAGGACTTCGACCAGATGGAACCAAAATACAGGGTAACTCAAGACGCTCGAATCCCATATGATCTCGACGAATGAGAAAGAGATAACGATTTCCATCTTCCAGTGCTCCGACGGCAAGGGCCTTTGGAACTGCAGTAAAAGTTGGAACTCGGCGTCTCATATTCTTACCTCCCAAAGAGAAAAACAATCAGCTAATCGAGCCATTTGTATCCCTTGCTCCGATGGAGAATTGAAGTTATTTTCACCTCAGATGTCCCTATATGATAAATGGCACGGTAATCACCCACCCTTACACGATAAAGAGGCGGATCGAAACTACCTTCGAGTTTCTTTATATCCGCACCACTTCTCGATTGATAGGGATCTTTAGTTAACTGCTCAAATGCATTCTTGAATCGCTTCTGAGTTTGGTTATCCAGATTGTAGAAGTCTTTTCGTGCAGACTCGGAAATAAGTATAGACCAGAGAGTCATAAGGTGTCAACAGAGTGAAATTTTTCATTCTGTAAAATCCATTTTTGTTGTTCTAAAAATCCATGATAACGAGCGATCTCCATCAGGTTCTTCAGTATATCTTCATAGGTAGAACCTTTGGTTCCAAACTGCTTGAGCAGTTCGCGCGTCTCAGAGGTTATGGAAATAGTAGTATTCATATAATCACATATAATAGAATATAATAGTCATATTTAATTATTTAATCCTTTCGTTAAGACAATTTTCTTAGAGCTTCCAACGCAGCATCTTTCTTTTCAAAAGGAACAAACAAATGATCGTGAAAATATCCGCTAAAGGCATTAACAACGATTTCCTTTGCTGCAAGTGCACCCGTAACTTTGGAAAAAAGACCGACAGACATCATATCTGAATTCACATTAAGAGTTAGTTTGGCAAATGGACCTGCAACCTGCTTGAGCGAATATGGCTCGACAATCGATTTAAGTGGTTCATAAAAAACAATTGTCATGCCCTCATTTTCTCTAAACACACAGACAATATATTGCATATAGTTGGCAAGAGTAAAGAGTGCATCCTGATTCACAGTTGCAAAATAATACTTCTGCGAATCGAGCTTGGGATCGAGATTTTTCAGGATTTCAGAAAGATTTGAAACGGGCATAGGAAACATCTCATAAAGGAATTAGAAAAAACTATCGAGGCTCTGCTGCTTTCCGCCAACCTTTAGGCTATATTCATCATAACCCAGTTCTTTCATGATTTTCATGACCGCAGGCATCAACTGATTATCGAGATAGTAATCGACATCATAATCTTTGGCCATCTCAAGGGGAACTGCCTTATCGGAAATCGTTTTTCCGCTCTTTCCGATGACATATGAAATAATAGTTCCCTTAGTTACTACTGTTCCGGTTGCTGCAAGTTTCTTTGCCGCAGTTGTTTCTGGACTTATTATATCATAGCCGGCAAGATCTTTGGTTATCTGGGTGCTAATTGCAAGCCTCTCAAGAGGAACTTTTCCGCTGCGCAACTCGTTAATAGTATCTTTAATTATTTTTGCAGCCTTCTCCTTACTACCTTCCTTGAGAATTGCCTCGAGGACCTTTAGCTGAGTTTCTTTTGCAACTGCAGACCAATCGCGCCGAACCAATTCGAAACCACGGATCTTGGTCCTGCCGTCTTCACCTAAAAGAGCGTATTTTTTCTTTGCACCAGTACCATCATCGTCGGAATTTTTTTTGCTTACAAACACGCCCCGAGGATAGAAACCTTCGAGTTCCAGCTCCATCTTATCGGGAAGGTGATCGTTCACATCATTCATGAATTTGATGACATCGTCCTTATTTTTGTAGATGAGAAAAACCGAATCGGTGTCTGCATAGAGCACCTGGAAACCAGACGCCTCCGCCCGGGCGATTGTTTCGGCAATATGCATTCTGCCCCAGGCAGTAACGCTCTCGGCACACGGCCGAGAATACCAACGGGATCGGGCATAACCAAGATAACCGTAGAAAGAGTTTGCAAGAATTTTAAGGGCGTGAGATCGAGCGCTTAGACGTGTGTAAAGGTCAGTGGATTTATCGACAGTCTTAAGTTCATCTTTGATTTTTCCTCGCATCTCGACTAGGTAATCGAGCACATGGGGAACAAGACCCTTTTCCTTCTTTGAGAATTTGGCATCAGTTGGAGATTTGAAATATTCACTTTCAGTTGAAGCATCAGCTGGATCGCTAAGAAGTGTCCCTGGATCTATATTATATGAGATTATAATCGAGGGATACAGACCACGAAAATCCAGAACTGCCATATTTTCGTAAATTCCAGGCTCGGGCAATTTGACAAACGCACCCTGAATCGGAGCTTCGAGCCGCTCACTAATCGTGTCGCCTCCGGGCTTAGAGGGAATCAATTGATTCCAATCGGATGCATTGTACATCAGCAGGTTTTCGACCAGTTGCCCACTTGTCGAGAGAGTAGTTTCATAGAGAGGCATTTTTGCAACGCTCGAAAGCTCGGCCTGAATCGGAACAAACCGTTTGCCTAGTTCCAGCGTCAGATCAGAATCGATAAGCGAATATTCACAAAGCAAATCGATGTCATTGCTGTCCCAGATTTTCCAGATCTCATCCTTTTTCATTTTGACTTTTTTGCGCTTAAGTACGTCCTCGGAAACCGAATCCAGAGACATGCTCTGTGCTTTTATCAGACCGATGAAGGAAAAGAACTTGACTATAGGAAACAGGTCCACGTGGATTCGGCCATCTAACCGCATGCCCTTTATGTTGCCCTTATTGACGAACTTGATTGATTTGCCAAATCTACCCATGTTGAAATTTGCATTTGTTTTCTGAGCCCGCATCTTAAGATAAGGCAGATCGAAATTCGAGGAGTTATAACCCAAAAGTAAATCTGGATTTTCCTTCTTTATAGCAGTAGTGAGCGCCTCGAGCATTTCCTTTTCAGTTTTGACTACCTGAACGAAATCTTTGGAGCAGGGTTTGTAGGTTATAACTCCCTTGGAGTTTTCTCCTACATAACTAATCATGACTGCCGGATCTTTCTCTTCATTAGGAATACCGGTTGGATTGTAAGTTTCAATGTCGAAAGACATCAAAGAGAGGGTCGGATCACCAGTAGTCACAGACAGTATCTTCTTTATTTCACGGCCCTCACGTTCATAGTGAATTACATGAAGCGGAGTTAATTGCATATCGAAAACAAAACGACGTGCAAATGGAATGTTATATTCGAAGCAGGTAAAGCCGATTTTGGACTTTATGATTGGAACATCGGAGGGCTGCTCGCAATAAAGCTTAATGAGGGATTTTTTCTTAAGACCAACTTTCTTTTCGATCATCTCTGCACGTTTTGGCTTTGAGATCGAACCATCTTTGCGAATTCCGGTTAGAGCAAGTAAGTTTGGTATGTCAGATTCAGCCGCATCAACCAGGAAATAAGGATCGTGCTGAATGTAAAGACGAACTGTTTTTTTGCCCTTTACTACAAGAGTTATGTAAGTTTTACCTCCCTTAACGGTGTAGCCGGCATCGAGAAAATAGGCTTTTTTAACCTTGAGAGTTTGAGAATTAGCAGACATATATGGATATTAGAATGGAAGAATAAAAAAAGAGAGCCGGATCAAAACGAATTCGAAATTACAGCATCCCGATAGTGCAAACCTGGAGAAAGATATGTTTCCACACGCTCCTCAAAAAACGGAGGGGGGATCAGGTGCACATTTGAAAAAGCACTACGGGCATTTGCCCAAACATGCGGCTCAAAAATAGAAATAAGAGACTCCAAAAGAGACCGATCGAGAGAGATGACCCCTGCCAAGACAGCAGATTCCAAAAGAGCAAGTGACTGAGAAGTGAACGAAAAACATGATGGGTCATCAGAACCAGGCCAATTTCCTAGAACCTCGACATGACGATCCAGAGCAGCTAGATAGGACCCGGATACGATCAGATGATTGAATGGTTTGAATTGATAGTTTAACAAAGCACGAACCAGATCATATGGAGAATAAATTGTATCACAAAATTCAGCAACACGGCAAGTTTCGTTGACGATAGCAAGTGCAGAAGGAGCTAAAGTAGGAGATAAGTAATCATCAGAGAAAAGTGAATCAAAGCGCCGTTGCTGGTCGGGTGAAAGCGAGGCACCAGAAAAAAAGAAGCGCCATGCATCGGGAATGGCACCAGTCCGAAAGTAAAAATCAAGACAGGTAAGAAGGTGAGAAAATACATCTTCTGGAAGCTTGCGCTTTAATCTAAGGGCATATGCAATAGTCGTAGGATTGCCAAAAGAAGCAAGACGAAAGAATGAAAGCCGATCCAGAGGCGAAACTAAAACTCCAGAGCCCGAACCAAGAGTAGAGAGGTCGAGCTGGGGATTGTAACGAGCAGTTCCCCTAAAGAGACATTTAGTCTCGCGTACCCTTGACACAAACTGATAGAGTTCAGGTTTGGTAGCAAGAAAAGACATACTGCAAAATCAATCGTTTACAACATTAATAAACATTTGTAATTTACGGGAATTGATGTCTATTCTTTTTATAGACAGAATGTACAGATGAGGAAGACAGAGATACTAGCCATTTGAAAAAAGACGCTAGAAATAAAAACATCAGCGATAGATTAAGATCATGAAAATTGTACTCTCAGTTGGCGGAAGCATGATCAACCCGGACGGAAAACCGGATGTCACATTTCTTAGGGAAATAACAAAGATAATAAAGGAATCAAAACATGAATTTGGAATTCTCTGTGGCGGCGGAATCGTGGCACGCGCATACGCGAATGCAGCACGGGAACTTGGCGCTAGCGAGTACGATTCGGACAATATAGCTATCATCTCCACCAAGCAAAACGCAGCGATCCTGGTAGCTGCCCTGCTCAACGGAGGAGTCGAGGTCGAGAACAAAGTCTTTGACAATTTCGATGATGCAAAGCGAACGGGCAAAAAAGTAGTTGTTATGGGCGGAACGATACCCGGAATAACTACGGATACAGACGCAGTTCTTCTGGCCGAATCCATGGGAGCCAAAAGATTACTTAACTTGAGCAACGTCGATGCGATTTATGACTCAGATCCTCGTAAAAACCCCAAAGCCAAGCGATTTTCGAAGATGACTTACGAGGAACTTATAAGCCTTGCAACAGCCAGCGACAAGAGAATGGCCGGAACCAATTTCGTTTTCGACTTGCTCGCATGCAAACTAATCGCACGATCCAAGATCGAGACGCACTTTGTCGCTGGAAAAGACCTAAATGGGATAAAGGCAGCGATAGAAGGCAAAACACACGAGGGAACGGTAGTAAAATAGAACAGGAAAATAGGCCATTGAAATAAGAAGAAAGTAAGATAAATAAATTAAGAAAAGAATTAGCCCTTGAGATATTTGGTGATCTCCTTGTCGGAAAGGGACACCGATTTCTTTGTTTTTGAGCTGATATACGAGATTTCTATATTTTCAGCTGAGATTTTCTCTTCGTGAGAGCCTTTTATCGCATCGATAGCGAGTTTGATCGCATCTTCGACAGTTATTGTGTCCTTGTAGCTCTTCTCGAGTATCTCATCAACTTCTTTCTTGTTTGCACCAATTGAATCTGCCTTAAATGCAGTCATTGCACCGCTTGGCTCGGCTTCAAAGAGCTTTGGACCAGTCGAATCGACACCGGCAATAAGAAGAGAAACACCAAATGGTCGGATTCCGCCATATTGGGTGTAGACCTGCATAGTGTCGCAGACGCTTCGCGCGATCAGATCGACATCCGGAGGCTCATTGTAAGTAATCCTGTGCTTTTGAGCATCGACACGGGCGCCATCAACCAGTCTTCGTGCATCGGCAATAAGACCACTTGCAGTTACTGCAATGTGAGAATCGACCTGGAAAATTTTCTTAAGAGAAGAGGGAACAACCAGCTTCGAATGAATAGACTTATAGGCAACTAGGGCCACACCATCTTTAGCGCAGATACCGATGGCAGTTGCGCCTCTCTTGACTGCTTCCTTGGCATACTCCACCTGGAAAAGTCTTCCATCTGGAGAGAAAACAGTAATTGCTCGATCGTATGCTTGGGGGGATACTCCGTACATTAAATTTCACCTCGATAATTAAGAATAGATTTTGTTGTTATTTGAAATTACACGAGGGAATTTATAAAGGCGATGGAAGAAGAGAGGACGAAGTGGGATGAAAAAGGAAACGATAAAAAAGATAAGATAAAATAAAAAATAAGTTACTTTCTTGAATTGGTCTTTGATCGACCAAATAAGAAATATGCCCCAGCACCAATCAAAAGTAACACAATAACTCCCAAGATCAAAGGCAATGATGAACCAGAAGATTGTGGGGGTGCAGGAGTCGGTTGGACTAGAGGGACTGGTTTTGGTGCAGGAGCCGGAGCAGCCGGAACGGTTGCAGAGCGAATCTCTGATCGTGCACGCTCAGACATCACCTTTGCAGTCTCATAATCGCCCGAGTTAAACGATGCAAGTGCAATCTCATAGATAGATTGGGCAGAAGAAACATTCTTACCCGCACGAACAGCCATAGAGAGTTCGGACCTGAGACTATCAAGCGATGCAGTTGCATCTGCCCTGGCAGCGGCAATCGGATCCGGAGCTGGTGTCTGGGGCTCTGGAGCAGGCGGAGGCGGCTGGATCTGAACTACCACCTCGGAGGGAGCAGGCGTTCCGATCGAAGGTGTAGTACTAGGCAATACACACATTTCCCATGAAATCGAAAGCGGAGATACTCTTGCATAGGTATTGGATTGAGACCAAACTTCATATTTTGCAGTTTGAGGAATTACAAATGTTGCTTTTCCATTTTCATCAGTCGATTTAGAATCAATCTGACCTACATAAGGATCAACTTCCAGAATACGAATAGTTATACCAGAGACAGCAGAACCAGAAGAAGTTGTAGTAACTTCCAATTGATTATCTGGACAGAGCTTACTAGTATCAATACTCAAAGATCGCCTGGAAGAACTTGAACCAGAGGAAGAACTTGAAGATGCACTAGATAAACTGGAGGCACCACCAAAGACAGTTGGACTCGAACCCGAGAAATGGGGCAGACTCAACCATATTCGGTTTGTGCTTGTATTTACAAAGCAGGTCGAACTACGATTAGTCATAGAACACGCAAGACCTCCAGCAGTCGTATTAAAGAGCGACTGATTGTAGTCTGCAAATGCAGATGGAACACCTGTTCCGTCAGGATATGTAGTGGAGTTCCACAGACTTCCCCAGTCATCATTAAAGACCTCAGTCATACTTACATTGACACCGGCCGAATCGTTCAGTGAATCGTTGTAAGCCATTTCAACATACAATCTCTCATACACGGTAGAGGGTATGGCACCTCCAAATCGGAAGTTTCTTCTAAAGCTAGTTGAATTAATAGTGGAATTGTCATTAGTCGAGAAGTCCGAATCTGGAGGACCCGAAGCAGACATATCTACGCCTACATAGTAAACGGAAACACCGCTAGTACTATCCCGAATAAGAACATTTGTTCGAGCCGAAGTCGCGATAGTAAGAGGATTGAAAGACCCCCCATCATCACCAGTATTAAGAGACCTGAGCCTACAACCACCATTCCAAACAAAGGAAGTGTCTGGTTGGGGAAGATCACAAGTGGAATTGTGAACAAACAGATGAATATCTATACCAGTATTTACTCTTGAAAGATTTTGCGGATCGCGCGGCCTGAAGTTAGTAAGATTTACACTAAGACCCGAAGAATTGAAGGTGTATTCACGAGGAGCAAACTGAGAGTTATATATTCTCAAGGTACCGTTTGTTCCATTTAGCATAGGAATATTCACATAACCAGATTGGTTTGGAGCTGCAAAAAAGGTATACTGTGTCCAGTTGTAAAAGCTATAATTGAACACGATCTCAGACATACCTCCCTTGGGGCCCTCACCTTGACCCTGGAAAGTATCCATAAGGCGGATAGAAACTAAGGACGTATTTATTGCAGACATATCGCTGCCAGCCACATAGTTTCCACCCAGACGCTGCATAGTACAATTAAGATCAGAAATATTTGAGGTGGAAATAGTGATATTTTGGAAACATCCAAAGTATTCAGTACCCGAAGTCGTCTCAACGCTATTGTTCGATGCCAAAGCTAACATAAGATAGCCAAGGCCTGAAGAAACACCAACTACAGACATATTATAGAAACCAGTTTCTGAATTGAGATTATAGACAGTGTTGTTAAATTCAGGAACTCCCCGATTTGACATAGGGGGCATCATTAGAGGAACACGACCTCCTACAAGAGGATATAGATAAATTCGCGAAAAGTTAAGAGCCGTGCTATTGGTTGTTGCACCAAGTGTACCATTAACCAGTACAACAAGGGTCGTGGCATTTACACGAGCATTGAAGTAACCACCAGCATTATCTGAAATATTTGCATCAGTAACTGAGAAACTGATAGGTGGAGAACGAGTCATGCTCTGCTCGCCTCCCGAATCATTCATCATCAGAACAATAGTATAATTTTTACCTGTTGGAACGGGAATCAACCGATTAGTAACATAGCTATTAAAGAATTGATCAATGGGAGATCCGATCCCATTATCAAAAAGAATTCCGCTAAAAGCAACATCAGCAGTTGAATTAAATGCAGTGATATTTATGATTGCGGCTGGTGAGGTCGTAATCGTGGTCAGTTCAGAAGCGCTTGAATTTAGAGCAGAGGCAAGCATCTGCATCGGAAATTCTGGGAAGAAGGGACCTGCCTCAAGAACATTAAGGGAACTATTTGACTCGTTATAAACATAAACACGGAGCCGATAATTAAGACCCGGAGTTCCTGGATCATCATAGGTTAGACTAAATATGCCAGTGGTCGAATTGGAATTGTTTGAAGATACCAGAGAAATGGCTTCACCCCGCATACCAGTTCTATTTACCAGATAAAGCGAAACATTTGCAGAAACATTTGAAAATGTCGAATTTTGTATCTTACCATAAAGAGTGTAATTAGTTGAATACGAAGAAGACATCAAGGAAAGAAGAACCAAAAGACCCAAAAACACAAATCCAAAAGTAGATTTGTTAGTAAATTTAGCGAACATGAGTAGACAAAAAAGATGAACTTATTAAAGCTTTTGAAAGAAAGTGAGATAAAATGGGAGATGAAGGAGAGACTTACTAAATGCATAGTCCGATGCTCGAAAAAGTAGGACTACATAGATCGTAATCTCTTGATCCGGTCATCAATCGGTGGATGCGTCGCAAATAGATTAAGCAATTTGTTGGGAAATGGATCGAAAAGGTAAAGCGAGGCAGTGGCACTAGAAGCTGACTGAGTAGGCATCGATTTAGCCTTTATTTTTTCAAGTGCCTTTGCCAGACCGTCAGGATAACGGGTTAACCGCACACCGTTTGCATCTGCCAGATATTCTCTTTGTCTGGAAATGGCAAGTTTAACCAATTCGGCAAAGATAGGTGCAAGGATTGCAAAAACCAGGGCAAGGAGAATCAATACTCCGCCTCCGCCGCGATCACGCCTCGACCCACCACCATAGAACATCATTCGCCAGCCCATATCTCCGACGATGGCAATAGCACCCGCAAAAACAACTGCAATCATAGTGAAGCGAATATCGTAATTTGCAATGTGCGACATCTCATGAGCCAGAACCCCTTCCAATTCTTCACGGTTCATTATTTCAAGCAAACCCGAAGTCACCGCAAGAGCAGAATGTTGAGGATCTCGGCCGGTTGCAAATGCGTTGGGAGCAGGATCATTTACCAGATAAATCTGAGGCATCGGAACTCCAGAAGCCAGAGAAAGACCCTCCACAACATTGAAAATATATGGATATTCTGCTTTGGTAATTGACTTCGCGCCGCTCATAGTGAGGATGATCTTGTCGCCAGCATAGAAGGACACTACTGAATAGACCAGAAGGAATCCAAACCCAAGAATCGGACCACAGACACCAAGATCAAAAGTATATGATAGAAATAGTATGAGCGCGAAAAAAAGACCGAAAAGTAAAATTAAAAGAATGAGAGAATTTCTCTTATTTGCATCGATAGCATCAAAGAAACTAACTCGTTCACCCAATTCCAACCCCTCGCAAAATCATTAGAATTGTACTTTTGGAGCTATCTTTTCGGTTTCGGCTGCCTTGAAATATTCGGCCGCTTTAAATCCAAGCATCGGAGCGATTACGTTCTGAGGGAACATTGCGATTGCAGTATTGAATTCCAAAACCGCATCGTTGTATGCAGTTCGAATGTAAGAGATCTTGTTCTCAGTTCCTGCCAATTCTTCCTGAAGCATTCTGAAATTTGCATCTGCCTTAAGTTGAGGATAGCTTTCTGCCAGGGCGAAAACGGACTTTAAGGTTGAAGTTAGCATATTGTCTGCCGCAGCCCTCTGTTCTGCTCCGCCAGAAGTGATCATGGATCGGTATTTGGTTACATTCTCGAGAACTTCTTTCTCATGTTTTGCGTAACCCTTTACGGTTTCGACCAAATTAGGAATAAGATCATATCTTCTTTTGAGCTGAACATCGATCTGCGCCCAGGCATTATCGACACGATTCTTAAGGGAAACCATACGATTGAAGATACCTATGGCAATCAATGCCAGAACACCTAGAGGAACCAAAATGCAAACTGCTGCGAGTATAAGATCTAATGCTGCCATTTTTTACACCTAGAAGGAATAAACATCGCTGGTTTTTAAGGGTTATTGAACTTCTAGTGAAGACAGACGTGCTAAAAAAACATCTTCTTGAATGGCAACCTCAAGCTTCTTGCGTTTTGACAAATGACCAGAGAGCAGGATTACAGAAGCTCCGAAAAAGTCGGAAAGAAGGTCCAGAAGTTCCCGGTTTGCACGGTTATTTTGTGCAGGAGATTTGAGATTGATTTTGAGATATCC
The DNA here is from genome assembly GCA_016212525.1 of Microcaldota archaeon. Lineage (GTDB taxonomy): Archaea > Micrarchaeota > Micrarchaeia > Anstonellales > Bilamarchaeaceae > Bilamarchaeum. The sequence continues at coordinate 274,420 of JACRGD010000007.1, forward strand.
TTCTTCTCGCAAGATCCGAACTTTCTTTGAATTAGGAGTTACCCGAACTTCGATTTTCATAATACGCACTTCGAACAAGAGAACCTAGGCGATCCGGAGCTATCGGCCCGGAGTAGGTTTTTCCGTTTATAACAACGCTTGGATAAGAGTTTACACCATACTCCCGCGCAAATGCATCAGCAACAGAACTTCCCAGATCCCCATCAAAAGAGAATAGTTTTAGAGAGATATTTTGGTTGTGTAACTCATCACGAACCCGCAGGATATCGGATCCCTGCTGCTTACAACTTTCGCAAGCTTTGTTAGAATAGAAATTAATCAAAAGAATACTCTTATCAGAGCAGAAATTCTTGGCTTTTTGAGAAAGAAGATATGATTCGGCTTCGAGAAGAAAATACTTCTTCTTGAGTTCGATATCCTGTGCTTGTTTTACATCTTCAATATAGGTTAATTTGTAACCTACGCGCTCGATTTCGGAATTCAGATCTGATAATTCAGAAATGTACAAAGGGCAGAATGAACTGGAATTGCCATCGAAAAGCAACAGAACCTTTAGAGAATCTACCCTGGAAGAAACGTTGGAAAGCTCGGTTGAAATGCCCGAAAAATTTGAATTTGTAGTCAATCCCCCCAAAAAGATTCCGATCAAAAAAGTAAAAGCTGAGAGCACAAATGCAATTGCATAGACTTCATAAGATATTTTTCGTTCCATTGAACAGACCTACCAGGAAGTTGGTTCTCGCTTTAGTTCTTTAAAAAGCCAGAGTAAATTGTAACAAACCATAAGATACCAGTAAACAAACAGAAAGGAAAGGATGTAACGTAATTTCACTTTTTCATCATCAAAACTCTTGATAGAAAGATAAGTGAAAAAGGTCCCCACGATAAAGAGAAATGCCCAGATAAAAGTAAACGTACCAACACCCAATCCAAGACTGTCCAGCCAGATATATTTGAGATAATATGGAGTAGAAACAAAAGAGTAGAGAGTAAGACTGAGAATTGTGAAGAATGCAATTATACTAAGGAAATTTAGCGGAATAAAGTACATCCCAAAGTCGCCATAACTGGGTTTTATCATGGAACTATAACGCCAGTAGTTTCTCATTCCACCCCGTTGCCAGCGGACTCTCTGAGTAACAAGGTCGCCCATTTTAGAGGGAGGCTCAGTGTAGACCTCAGCAGTTACAGAACTTTTTATCTTAAAGTTATGGGATTGAATACGAAGTGCGATCTCCTGATCTTCAACTAAGTTTTTTTCATCAAAGTTTCCGACAATTGAAAAAACCTTAGTCCTAAACATGGAAAAGGGACCTGGAGTTACAGGAACACTATCCATAAAACTCAGAATACGACGAGAGAAAAGAATCATAAGATATTCGATTCGCTGGATTTCCTTAATGAAACAGTTGCTGGGTCGAATCTTTACGGCAGGAGAAACTGCCATTACATCAGGATCAGAAAAAAGCTTTAACATCTCAGTTATGGTATTTTTAGTAAGGTAGGAATCTGCATCCATGGTCGCTATGAATTCTCCTTTTGCAAACTTGAGACCGAAATTCAGTGGAGATGCTTTTTTACCCCCGCCGTTTGGTTTTGTAAGAGCAATAACACCCAAGGTGGAAAAACTCTTTGCAATTTCATAAGTATTATCAGTAGAGCCATCGTCAACGACAATTATTTCAAGTTTCTCCTTTGGGTAATCAACAGCCAGGATACTCTCAAGACATTCCCGAAGATAGAGGCCCTCATTATAGGCGGGAATTACAATTGAAATATACGGATACGACTTTGAGGCAGGTGGATCTGAATAGTAGCTCTTCCAGTACTTAAAAAAAGTAACCAGAAAGACATATAGGACAAATAAGGAGAAAAAAGTTGTCAGATATGTCAGGACTAGGGAAATTTCCATAACCAAACCCTGGCTTTAGATGAGGATTAAACCTCTGGCAAAGACCATAGACAGAACCAGTCCAATCAGAACGAATGGGAGGAACGGCAGGAGTTTTGTATAGACCCAGACTTCACCAACCTTTGCATCCTGAAGATTTTTTATGTCTGATTCCTTAAGCACGCGGGGGATTTTGTATTTAGACATGAGGTCCTTATTCATCAATTCAATCGCAACTACATCTTCAGGCTCAAGCTGCGAAACCGGCAATTCTTCGGAAAGGGCACGCGTGAGTGAATCCCGGAACATAAGAAAGAAAAACGACGAGAGAAGCAAAATACTTATGAAAACGAAATACAGAGGAGAGAAAATAAAGGAGTTGACATACAAGTAAGCAAAAACCCCATAAGGGATTAGTAAAAGGGCGTAAGCAAGTTTTGGTTTGGCCTCAAGCTTGTAAAGTTTCCAGCCGAAGTAGAGAAGCGCATAAATAGAGAATACAACGCCAGAAAAGATAAGCAGCGAGAAGATAAATGGAAAATTGAATGGTAGATTTAGGAAAGATGGATGTATTGGCAATAAAAGTATCAGTGCTACTAAGACAAACACGTCTGCCCCGCCTAATTGACCAACTCGGTAGAAAATATAGCCGATTCCGCCAACGATGGCTGCAAGTGCAACCGAGAACCAGAATAGGTTTTCCTCAAAAAAGAACAAATTGACTAAGAACGCTATTCCCAAAAACGCATAAAGCAACCGGTCCGGAACGTTTTTTTTATTAAAAACATCATAATAAGAGGCCACTGCAGTTCCCAAGATGGCAACGACAATTCTTACTAATTCACCGGGAAGGGCCAATTTACCGAATAATATTTGTTCTAACATATAGGCACCAATACGACAATAGATAGTTGAAACTAAAAGAGTTTAAAAGGGAGACCCAAGCTCCAAGTAAATTGGAAGTAGTGATCAGGAACTAAGAATCCCCATCACAAGAGCAAAAACCTCATCAACGGTTATTGCCCGCATACACTCACCATCGCAGGGATATGAATCGAACTGATTTAGATGAACATTGATAGATGGAGGATGCACTGCCTTATAGAGGGCAAAATGCTTTTGAGGAGGGAAAGGTCCAAAGCGAACAGGAGTATTTGGACCAAACAGACCAATAGTACGCGTTCCCATTGCAGCAGAAACATGCATTGGCCCAGTATCGTTCGAAATCATCAGGGAATATTTTGAAGTTAGATAGAAGAGAGAACCTTGCGAGATGCCAAAGATCGAGAAAACGTTTGATTTGTTCTTTAACATCGAGATAATTTCGAGATTACCCTGAGCCTCTTTTCCAAACCCAGTAAGAATGACTATGCAGTCTCTTTTTTCTTTTATGCGATCGATCAGTTTTGCAAAATTTTCCTTTGGCCATGCACGATTATTCGCAGTTGGCCCACAGAAGGCATGAATTCCAATTATCGGAAGATCAGATGAAATACCCAGATCAGAAAACTTAGAATCTATAGCAGCAACGTCAGAGGGAGAATATTTTAGAGACACCAGCATGGAGGGCCATACAGATATTCCTAGTGGCGAGATTAGATCGAAAATAGATAAAGTGGCATGTTGTTTATCATTATAAGAAATCGCAAGGTCATATAGTCTAGAGCGATCACCAAACGAGTAACCAATTGAAAATTTGGAGCAGAAAAAAGCAGTTATTGCAGAAACTGCAAAATGGGGTTCTGTATCGATGCACAAGTCATATTTCCAAAGATTTTTGAGCATAAAAAAGAACAAGGAACCTCCAGTTACAGATTCGATTCGATCTATGAAGATTTGATTAAGAAAAACGTCCTTGTTTTTAGGAGTGCAAAGCAGCGTAAGTTCGCTATCAGGAAATGAATTCTTGAGACTTTTTAGAGTCGGTAAAACCAATATACTTTCGCCCACTGCCCAAAAGCGGATGACAAGAATTTTCTTAAATGACTTTTTCATAATTTGAGTTGAAGAAGATGGAGGTTGTCTTGTTTTGAAAATACCAAGCACAAAACAGACAAAAGGAAGAAGATTTTTTTCAACAAAACGATCGATGGCCAGAGACAAAGAGATCACAGCAATACGAAAAAATGGAAGTGAAGACTAAAAAGCCTATCATCAAACAACTAATCGAACACACAAAACAAGTATTCCGATTGGAATAAGATTAACAGATTTTTTTAAATACACCTGAGGAAGAATATGATTATGAGCAGAAAACACCTATTTTCATCCGAATCAGTAACCGAAGGACATCCAGATAAGATATGCGATCAGGTTTCGGATGCCATTCTAGACGAACTTTTGAAACAAGATCCAAAATCCAGAGTGGCAGTAGAAACTGCAACGACGGCAGGACTTATCGCAGTAATGGGAGAGATCACAACCAAAGGATACGTGGAGTTCCAGAAGCTGGTTCGAGACGTCATAAAAGACATAGGATATACCAAACCAGAATACTTATTTGACTATCGAACTTGCGGAGTTTTAGCTTCAATAACTGCACAGTCACCAGATATCGCAATGGGAGTCAATGAATCGAGTACGCATGAGCAGGGTGCAGGAGATCAGGGAATTACTTTCGGTTATGCAACACGCGAAACTAAAGAACTTATGCCAATTTCGATTATGCTTGCACACAAACTCGCAAGAAAACTCGCTCAAGTGCGAAAAAACGGAACGCTTCCATACCTGCGACCTGATGGAAAAACCCAGGTTACTATGGAGTATGTGGATGGAATTCCAAAAAGAATTCATACAGTAGTTATCGCCGCACAACACGACGAGGGAATAACCAGTGATAAAATAAGCAAGGAGATCAAAGCCCACGTAATCGAACCAGTTTGTAAGGACCTAATCGATAAGGATACCAAGGTCTTCATTAACGGGACAGGACGATTCGTTATCGGTGGACCAGCGGCAGACACTGGAGTCACCGGCAGGAAGATAATTCTCGATACATATGGCGGAAGGGGACATCATGGAGGAGGATGTTTTTCTGGTAAAGATCCATCTAAGGTGGACCGCTCGGGTGCATACATGGCTAGATATGTTGCAAAGAACGTCGTTGCGGCAGGTCTGGCAGACACGTGTACAGTCCAGATTGGTTACGTCATTGGAGTTGCAAAACCTGTCTCAGTATATGTCGATGCTCAAGGCACAAACAAAGTCCCGATCGAAAAGATCGAGCAGATTGTCGCAGATAACTTCTCATTTAAACCAGCAGATATGATAAAAAAGCTAGATTTGTTGCGGCCAATCTATCGAAAGACCGCAGCATATGGACACTTTGGCAGGGAAGAGCCGGAATTCAGCTGGGAAAAAATAGATATGGCAGAAAAACTAAGAGCTGAAGCTGGAATATAGCCTTCCAAGATCTTTCCGACTTCAGTTTTCTAGGTTTTCTTACTATTTTCCAAGCAGTCATCGTCTTAGGAAACCCCAGGGATGAAAGCCGATTGGGAGTTCCAAATCCAGAAAATTAACTTGGGTCAGTATATGAGTGTGGTTCAAATCCCGATTTTTCATAGGCACTTTCAACAAGTTCTTGGGCCCGAATAGCTTGTACAAGAGTTACTCGGGGTTCACGTTCATGCCTAACTAATTCTATAAAGTCACTTAACTCGGCAGATATTCCCGGAAGATGAGCTGATGCAAAGTCAGATGAAGAATGTCGATATATGACATGGTCTCCATCGGAATCCCTAAGAGTACAGCATCTAAATGGCAATACCTCCAAAGATGCATCAGTTCCAATAACCCGAAAATGTGCATTGAATAGATCTGAAGATGCCCAAAGATATCCAAGTTTCGCATTTAGACCATTTCTCAAGCGGACAGTTAATTCGGATTCATCATCCGCTCCAGTAGAGAAGTTTCTTTGCATAATGATTGCATCTAAAACCTGATCGATACCAAAAAGAGTATCAAGACGATCTAAACCATGAATACCGTTTGTGAGGGTTATACCGCGTCCAAAATTTTTTCGATCTAGATACTGGAGAGGAAACGCAGCACTACCAAATTGAAAAACCTCCTCAACAGAAAGAATTCTCCCTAAATCACCGTTTCTAATTACTTGAGCTGCACCAACAAATTCAGGATGATAATGTCCACTCATTCCGACCATAAGGGGAGTTTTTCCCAAGAATGCGTCTCGTATCTTATGTGCATCAGCCAAAGTTGTCGCCATGGGTTTCTCCAATAAAACAGGTATTCCACGACTTGCAGCGCCAGCTGCACACTCCAAATGTTGTGCAGTGGGAAGTGCAATTATCAATGCGTCGATCCGTTTTTTATCAAGTAAATTTTCAAATGAGGCGAATGTATTTATCCTACCAACCGATTCGGTTTTACTCCGGTCTGGCTCGGCGATGGCAACTAGAGTTACATTATCGTTAGAGGCCACAGCTCTAGCATGGATTGAACCAATAAAACCATAACCGGCAATACCAACTCTCAATTTAGCTTTAGCCATATAAAACAAATAAGTTAAATGCGACTAAAAAGATATTAAATGATCGTTTATGAGTTTTTGTGTAGATCATCCTACAATTCATTCGACTAAACAAACAACAAAATACAAAACTGAGCTCGAGCGCTATTAGTCTCATAAATCCAGATTTTGAGCATAAATTCCTCATTGAGTTCTCTTCCTCACCCTCAACCTTTCCAAATAAGCTCTTGAATTTTGAAAAAAACAATCTCAATAAAGCTTTCGTGAAAATACCATCGATTCGAAAACGTCGTAAAAGAACAATAGCTGGAATCGACCGAACATAAAGTGTTTATAAATAGGAACAAACGTACAGCTGATAATGGCATCCACGTCATTAAGAAAAAATCAAATAGAAACCGCTCAGAAAGCCCTATTAGCAGGTGCAAGACACGTTCGAACTCTCTTTGGAAGAAGCATGACTGAGTTGGGTGTAGAGTACAAACCTAAAGACGGAGATACACCCCGAACGATCATAGATCGAGAATCCGAGGGAGCAATACTAAAGGTTCTCCACAATGCGGCATCATTCAAAGGATACGCAATCAGTGCAGAAGAAGCAGGAGCGGTGACTTCTGGCATATCTGGGCGTGTTTGGATAGATCCATTTGATGGCACCAGCAATGCGGCAATACGACTCAAAATGTCGACACTTGGCATATGTGTTACTGAACCGCAAACAGATGGAACTGTGCGAACGGTTCTTGGAGTGATAGTACAACCATTTGAAATGTTAATGACTTATGCGGCAGTTGGAGAGGGCGCATTCTCAGTTGATTTAGCCGTAGAAGCAGATGGACGATTTTACACAAATTCAGATCCAAGAAGACTCGAAAGACGAATAATGAGCAAGCCAAACGAACGATTTGTCTGGATTGATGGTTTATTCAACGATAAAACAAGTCAACGCAAGGGAGGCTGGTTGACAGACATATCCGAACTGGCACAGAATGTACGCAGCGGCGGAAGCAACATCGACTATTCCTTAAAACTGGCCAATGGACAGGGAGACATACAATTAACTGATGCAATAGGGGGACATTTCGACTTGAGCGGAATTCCCATAATAAGAGAATTTGGTGGACGATTCATGGATTTGGACGCAAAAGAACCCCAACCAGGTTGCCATATTGCCATTGCGTGTTTAGATCCAACAATCGCAGACCGGTTACTCGAGATAACAAACAACCATTACGGAAAATCGAGCAGATTGGGAGCGTACAAAGGATTTAGATAGTGAGTGAGGAATTGGGATGTCAATTCAGATTCGCATCAGTTCACAATATTTCCCATAGAGCGAATCGATTTCTTTCTTGGAGCTTTTGACCAATCGATCCACCGAAAAGTCACCAACAGCCAAAGAGCCCATTACATTCGCATAGGCCATGGCAGACTTGAGTTGGAGTAGAGTTGGAGAAATCGCATTGACTGAGGCCAAATAACCAACAAGACCACCCGCAAAGGAATCACCCGCACCAGTAGGATCGACAATGTCTTCAAGTGGAAACGCCGGAAACGGAACAATATGCTCATTGAAAAAGAGGAGACTACCGTGCTCGCCCTTTTTGATAATTACAATCTTTGGACCCATCGATTTGATTTTGAGTCCGCACTTTACCAGATTGTGCTCGCCAGTTAGCATACGAACTTCAGCATCGTTGAGAACAACACCATTGACTTTTGCAAACACTTTTTTGATCGTCTCGAGTTCAGTTTTGACATAGTGTTCGATCGTGTCCATGAAAATCAGCTTCGCATTTTTCATTCTCGAAATCGCTTCTATCTGTTTTTGTGGAGGCATAGTTGCAAGATAGAGGAAGGAGCTCTGCTGCGCATCAGAGGAAAATTGCGGGTCAAATTCTGCAAGAACATTCAATTCAGTCTTATTTGCATGACGGTGATAGAGATCATAAGAAAAAGAGGAATCAAAATGGAACGTCTTGCCTTCTTTCTTTACAATAACGCTTCCCAGGTCTGCCCTTTTGGAAAGCAACTCCCGATAAGAAGAGGGAAAATCCCCGCCAACTATGCTTGAAACAAAGGTCGGGGCAAAGAAAGCGGAGGAGATCGAAAAATAGCTGGCAGCGCCGCCCAAAACCATCTCGACTTTCTTAAACGGAGTTTCAGTAGTATCAAGGGCAATTGAACCGGCACAAGTAATCGGAGAAGGCATAAAGATCAGCTCGGATTAGATCAAAACATAGAATCATCTAAGAGAAATGATTAAAACAGTCTCTTGCATAAATTGTCTGATGACAAGGAATTATTGCGTTAAAGATATTACTTTGGCGGATCAGGGTAAACTCAACATAGAGTATGCAGAGCTAAATATGCCAGCATTACTTTCCATCCGCGATCGATTCAAAAAGGAACAGCCATTTAGAGGCATGACGATCGCAATGGCATTGCACGTAACAAAGGAGACCGCAGTACTTGTTCGCACTTTAATCGCAGGCGGAGCCAAAGTTGCGCTTGCAAGCTGCAATCCTCTTTCTACACAGGACGATGTGGCAGCAGCACTTGCAAAAGAAGGGGTATGCGTCTATGCTATCAAAGGCGAAACAAAGGAACAGTATTATGAATTCCTAAACCACGTGCTCGATCAAAAGCCGAACATAACGATAGACGATGGATGCGACCTGGTAAATATAATACACACAAAAAGAAAGGGCCTCATACCAACGATAATCGGAGGATGCGAAGAAACGACAACTGGAGTCATAAGACTTCATGCGATGGAAAAGGACGGCGTTTTGAAATACCCAGTGGTCGCAGTTAACGATAACAAAACAAAGCATCTGCTTGACAACTATTACGGCACGGGACAGTCTTCGATAGACGGAATCATCCGGGCAACAAACACACTCGTTGCAGGCAAACAGTTCGTAGTATGTGGCTATGGAGATTGCGGAAAGGGAGTCGCAAAAATCGCAAAGGGAATGGGAGCAAATGTAATAGTAACCGAAGTCCACCCATTCAGGGCGCTTCAAGCGAGCTTAGATGGTTTTGTGGTTATGCCGATGACCAAAGCAGCAGCAAAAGGAGACATCTTCCTAACAGTCACTGGCAATAAAGGAATCATAAGACTCGAACACATCAAGCAAATGAAAAATGGTGCAATACTGGCAAATGCTGGACATTTTGACATTGAAATCGACGTCTCTGCGCTCGAAGCAAAGGCAAAAAAGAGAAAAATCAGACCGTTTTTGGATGAATACGTACTGGATGAAAAGAAAATATACCTCTGTGGAGAAGGAAGACTAGTCAACCTTGCCGCAGCTGAGGGTCACCCAAGCGAAGTCATGGCAACCTCATTTGCAGGTCAGGCACTTTCATGCGAATACCTAATTAAAAACAAAGGAAAACTAGGAACCAAAGTCATAACTCTTCCAGAACAGATAGACGATCAGATAGCCAAATTGCAGATCGAAGCGATGGGAATCGAAATCGATCAGCTTACTGCAGATCAGAAGAAATATCTCTCGGGATGGGAAGAGGGAACTTAGTCAGATGCGCGGGTGTTAGATCTTGAAAAACATACCATATGGACGACATCATTTGGACCAGCAGGACATAGATGCAGTAGTCGAAGTACTCAAAAGCGACTGGCTAACTACAGGCCCAAAAATCGAAGAATTTGAAAAGACACTAAACCAATATATAGGATCCAAAAATGCAATAGCAGTGAATTCCGGAACAAGCGCACTAGATATTGCAGTAGCCGCACTTGAGCTGCCAGCTAAAAGCGAGATAATAACTACTCCGCTTACATTTGCAGCATCGGCAAATTGTGCACTATATAATAACTGTGTTCCGATATTTGCAGACATACAGGCAGACACATTCAATATTGACCCCACAGAGATCGAGAAAAAAATCAACAAGAAGACAAAGGCGATCATCTACGTAGATTATGCAGGACTGCCTTGCGACATAAAACAGTTAAGAGAAATCGCAGACTCAAAAGACATATATCTTATCGAAGATGCAGCTCATGCCCTAGGAGCAGAATATAATAGAAAAAGAACCGGGACTTTTGCCGACATAACCGAGTTCTCGTTTCATCCGGTAAAACACATAACAACAGGTGAAGGAGGGGCACTGACAACCGAAAATGAAGAGATCGCACAGAAACTACGACTCCTAAGAACACACGGCATAGATCGATCGGCAAGAGAAAGATTCGGGCCGGATGCGGGTTATGCATATGATATGAAAATGCTAGGGCGAAACTACCGAATAACGGACATTCAGTGCGCACTTGGAATTTCACAAATGAAAAAAATAGATAGGTTCCTCCAAAGAAGAAAGGAGATTGCCCGCAAATACACAAAACTCCTGCGTGAGTTTCTTCCACAAGTTCGAATTCAACACATACCCGATGATCGCGAGAGCGCATGGCATCTTTTTGTAGTTCTGGTTCCAAATCGAGACAAAGTATTCAATTTGATGAGAAAGAAAGGAATTCTGGTAAATGTACACTACATACCCACATACAAATTTAGCTACTATCGGACAAATTTCAAAATAGAGGATAAGGATTATCCAAATACTGAAAGAGTATACGCCGGACTGTTATCTCTTCCGATATATTATGATTTAAACGACGAAGACATAGAGTTCGTAGTTCGTAGCTTGGGAGAATGTATCAAAGAGGCCAAATCATGAAAGAATTCAAAATAGGCAAAAGAAAGGTCGGACTAGGACACCCTTGTTTTATTATAGCCGAGATTTCCTGCAATCATCTGCAAAAGAAAGAATATGCACTAAAACTCATAGCAGAGGCAAAGGCAGCGGGAGCAGATGCAGTCAAATTTCAGACATACACACCAGACACAATGACAATAGACTCCAAAGGAGAGCCCTTTTTGATAAAGGGGACTATTTGGGAGGGAAAAACTCTCTACGACCTATATAAAGAAGCATACACTCCGTGGAATTGGTTTGAGGAGTTAAGAGATTGTGCAAGAGAAGAAGGGATAGAATTTTTTTCAACTCCATTTGATGAAACAGCAGCAGATCTTCTGGAAAAATTAGGTGCGCAGATATACAAAATCGCATCTTTTGAGATAAATCACCTTCCATTATTAGCACATGTTGCAAAAAAAGGCAAACCGATAATTTTCTCAACTGGAGTTGCAACATTGTCGGACATAGAACTCGCAGTAGACACAATACGAGAAAACAAAAACGACCAGATAATGATAATGAAGTGTACGAGTTCATACCCTGCACCAGTATCAAGTGCAAATCTCAATACGATTCCAAATCTCGCAGAAACATTTGGAGTTTTGGTAGGCCTCTCAGACCACACAATGAGCAACAATGTGGCAATAGCCGCAGTTGCAAAAGGAGCAGTTGCAATAGAGAAGCACTTCATACTAAAGCGAAGTATGGGCGGACCTGACGCGAAGTTTTCCATTGAGCCAAATGAACTAAAACAACTTGTGAATTCAGTACACGAATCCCAGGAAGCACTTGGAAAGGTAACATATTCATCATCAAAAGAGGTTGAGGAACACAAATTCTTCATGAGATCGCTTTTTGTAGTAAAGGACATGAAAAAAGGCGAAAAATTCAGCTTAGAAAATGTTAGAGTCATTAGACCAGGTTCTGGAATGCACCCCCGACATCTACCAAAAATCTTAGGATCAAAGGCCAGATCTGAAATAAAGAGAGGGACCCCGTTAGACTGGAATTTGGTGGAATAAAAATGAATTTGAGAAACACTAAAATCACAATAGTTGTTGATACTCCCTCCAGCTGGATGATCAGATATGCTAAGGAGTATGTGGCAAACCAATCTGCCAAGGGCCTAGATATCAAATTTACCCATGATTATTCGGACATAAGCGAGGGTTGCGAAATAACGGTATTCCTAAGCTGTCAGAAAATAGTAGGCAATGAGATTCTTAAAAAAAGTAAACACAACCTAGTAGTACATGAAAGCGACCTTCCTTTGGGAAAGGGTTGGTCTCCACTGACCTGGCAGATTCTTGAGGGAAAAAACGAAATACCGATAACTCTTTTTGAGGCAGCTTCCCAGGTAGATTCGGGCAACATCTACCTAAAAGACAGCATAAAATTAGATGGAACAGAACTCATAGATGAAATGAGAGAAAAACAAGCTAAAAAGACATTTGAATTGATAGATCGATTCCTCCAGGAGTATCCAAAAATTGAAGGTAAGAAGCAGGAGGGTAAGTCCACGTTCTACAATAAGAGAGGCCCCAAGGATAGCGAACTCGATATAGACAAAACGATTAGAGAACAAATTAACCTACTTAGAACAGTCGATAATGAACGATACCCTGCCTATTTTGTAATTAAAGGTAAAAAATACGTATTAAAAATATTCAAAGAGACGATATAATATGAAAAAAATATTGGTTGTAGCTGCGCACCCGGATGACGAAACCCTCGGAGCTGGAGCGACAATGGCACGTCATATAAAAGAAGGGGACAGCGTTTCAGTAATAATACTTGGCACGGGACTAGCCTCAAGAAACGAAGATAAGAACTCAGATATCTCCAGAGAGATGTTAAAACTCCGAGAAGACTCGAAAAAAGCGCTTGGAGAATTAGGAGTAAAGGAGGTTGAATTTTTCGATTTTCCAGATAATAGATTTGATTCAGTGGATCTGCTGGAGATTGTAAAGACAATCGAAAAAGTAATTGATAGGAAAAAACCAGAGATCATATACACTCACCATTGGGGAGACATGAATATCGATCATCGCATGACATTCAGTGCAGTCATGACTGCGACCAGGCCCATGCTTTCATGTTCAGTCAAAAAAATACTCTGTTTTGAAGTTACATCTTCAAGCGAATGGAATGCTCAGAATCCAAACAATGCATTTATGCCAAATTACTTTGTTGACGTTAGTCAAACATTAAAGAAAAAATTAGATGCACTTGCACACTACAAAGGAGAAATGAGGGAATATCCACACCCCCGATCAACAGAGGGCAATGAATATCTTGCCAGAATGAGGGGACTGACAATAAGTACCAAAGCAGCAGAAGCATTTGTATTAGTGAGGGAACTAGTCAGATGAAAATTTTGTTTGTTAGCGGAGTAAAACTTGGATACGATTGCGTAACTTCATTAATAGATCAAGGGCAAGAAATTTGTGGGATAGTTACTTATCCAGAGATTCATGCCAAGAGATCAGGATATGTTGATTTTGGTTTGCTCCAGAAGAAAAATCCGAAAATGCCCATAATAAAAGGAGACATAAAAGATCCGATAGTAATCAAACAGATAGAAAGTCTAAAACCAGACCTAATATTGGTGATTGGATATTCGTTCTTAATTCCCAATGAACTACTAAAATTACCCAAATATGGCACGGTAGGGCATCACCCAACACTACTACCAAAGCACAGAGGAAATGCACCAATTCCATGGACTCTAATAAACGGACTCAAAAGAAGTGGAATAACATTTTTTTATCTAAAAGAAGAAATAGACTCGGGCGACATAGTAGCTTCAGGAGAATTCGAAGTTGAATTTGAAGATGATGCATCAACACTCTACGAAAAAATCACAAAAAAGACAGTAGAGATAATGCACAAAATGATAGAACAAATGAACAGAAATACGCTCAAAACCAGTCCTCAGAATCCAGAGAGATCATCAAAATGGCCAAAAAGAAGACCCGAAGACGGCATAATAGATTGGAATGTCATGTCGATTTATCTGTACAACTGGATACGAGGCTTAACACACCCATATCCAGGAGCATTTACGTTTTATCAAAACAAAAAACTCCTTATATGGAAAGCCAAAATAGCCAATAGAAATTCGGACCAAAAGATAATGCCTGGAACAATTACTCAGTCAGATGAGAAGGTATTTGTGAAAACAGGCGATGGAGAACTTGAGTTAATCAAAGTTAGCTTTGAAAACGAAGAAGACGTAGAGGCAGCTGAATTCATAAAAAAGAACAACATAAAAAAAGACGAACACCTAGGTTAAGAGAGTAGCTCTTTATCTAGAAATTCGCAAGTCAGTTTATGATAAGAATAGTAATTTAGGATCTTGTCCCAACGTTGTTTTTTTATAAATTGAGATTCGATAGGTAGCAATCGAAAAAGAGTAAGACGTCTCCTGGAATTACGTAAAAGACAGAGAATAATAAAGTCCCAGCCAAGCATATCTTTTTGATAAATCGAATAAAATTTATCTGCCCTGGAACTCAGACGAGGTACTATTTCAGAGAGAACATCAAATCTCAGAGCCAAAAAACCAGGGCAGAACTGAGGTATTTCCAGACCCAGGTATTTATGACTCTCGATTCGGCCAATGATCTGGTTAAATAAATAGAAACCAATGCCATTTCTCAGATCGATCGGCATAATCCCAACAACTGCATCGGATTTATTCTGAATCAGAGGTTTAATGGCAGTAGGAATATCTTCGGGTTGGTGCTCAAGATCACTATCCATACGAAGAATGATGGTCTTTAGGGGATCAAGCCGCTTTGAAGATGTGATTTCAACGGATCGCCCAAGGCCATCTCGAATGGCACGAATAGGACCTTCATTTTTAGTTTTTCTCACATACACAAGATCGAAATTCAGGGAGGCCTTGGTTGAAGAGACTAGAGAGACAGTTTTATCAGTGCTTCCGTCATCAACAACTATCAAAGAAACCATCGAAACATTTTGTTTTTTGAGCTCAATAACAACAGCATTAAGACGTAGGAGTAATGTAACTATCGTAGATTCGACATTGTATGCCGGCATGTAAATTATAAGATTCCACATTTAATCTATAGAAGATAGATAAAAAAATTAAAGAATCGAATTGATTGTTAGTCGAATTAAATCAAATCTAAAAGACCAAGAATTCGATCTGTTGCTCCAGCTGACATATCTCCTAATTGAGATTGTTTCAACTTACCAGAAAGAGCATCTTCCAAAACAGTCATAAGTGAATCGACCGATCGGACTTCTGCTAAGACCCCAGACTCGACCAAGTGCGCATAACAATTCCCAGGTTCACCCAAATTCGGAAGCACCTGTACTCGAGGACCCGATCCGACAACTGCAGCAGTAAGAAGGGGATTGTTTAGGGTACCTGCAACCAGATCGAGAGCAAGAAGGTCAGTAAGTGAATAGCTGTTTGTCGGATCAGTGTTTCGAGGATCTTGACCTACTGGAGTAGATGGATGATGAAGAACCTTTCGAAGATTTCTGGTTTCAACTGCATCAAATGCCGCTTTGGCATCATCCCCGCGCTTTGGGTGAGGTCGAACAATGACTTGTATAGCCATACCAGTTTGGGCAGCCAAAGCATCAAGAGTAGTGAGGAAATCTGAAAGTACGGACGCTTCCGTAAATCCGATCTTTGGTAAAGTTTTGAAAGAATCGCTAAAGAACACAACCGTCTTCGCATTAGGAGTAAAACCAGCATCGATAAAAACAGGTCTGCTCAGGAGATTTTCGCGTGCGGTTGGACTTTGTCTTGCGAACTCGGCAGCTGCAAATTCAAAATAAGGATTCCCAGTTACCTGAAGCATACCTGGATCAAAACCCAGTGCAGACATATCAGCCTTCATACGATCATCGATAACGGCAATCATTTGAGGCAAAAGGGTTAGCGGAAATTCTACAGAAGGAGGAATAGTGGCTAAATTAAGGTCGCTAAATCGCTCTACATAATTAGCCCAAGTATCTACAACAGCCAATGTGCAGGCTCGGGTTAACTTTCCAAGAATCCAGGAAGCCTGCTCAGGAGTAAGACCCAGGTCAGGAGATTGTAGCTGGGTTCCGGTAATTATATGGGTATACGGACGATCAGAAAAATCGGCCATCAGACCAGTCAAATCTTTCATCGAACCAAAAGACCTGCTCGAAACCCGAGTAACGCCCATACCACGAAATGTTTGTACTATGGATTCGCCATATGCATAAACGGAAACAGCAGCTGGACCCCATTTAGCAATAGCCCGTCTTGCCAAAGGAGCAATTGCTTCAGCACCACCATTCATAGAGGCAACAAAAAGAACCTTGGGGTTAGAAATAGCCATGAATAATATACAAAGGAAAACCTATTTAATTGTTTTTATTAGTTAAATTTTGTGTATAATACTAAGAGGAGCTAAAAATACGAAAAATAGAGAAGGTTTTTATGCAGAATTCACAATAGATCAATAGTCGTGAAATTAGTTCTAAAGGTGTTTTTATGTCAGACATTTTTGAAGATAAAACAATACTACTCACAGGTGGAACTGGGTCTTTTGGTTCAAAATTCATAGAAGTCATGTTAAGGGAACATAATCCAAAAGCAATACGAGTTTATTCAAGAAACGAACTCAAACAACTTGAACTAGAAAGAAGATTTGCGGGGAACGAAAAAGCTCAGAGAGCACTAAGATTCTTCATAGGAGATGTAAGAGATAAACAACGAGTTTCGCGTGCTATGAATGGAGTGGATTTTGTTGTCCATGCAGCTGCAATGAAACATGTACCAATTTGCGAATATAATCCCATCGAAGCCATGAAAACGAACATAATGGGAGCCGAGAGCATAATAGACGCTGCAATAGATAATGGAGTCTCAAAGGTAGTTGCAATAAGTACAGATAAGGCTGTCGAGCCGGCAAATTTGTATGGCGCCACAAAAATGGTTTCGGAAAAACTATTCGTTCAGGCAAACTCGTACGTAGGAACGCGAAAAACCAGATTCTCCTGTGTTCGGTATGGAAATGTAATAGGAAGCAGCGGCAGTGTGATTCCGCTATTTAAGAGACAGGCCGAAAAGGGAGAAGTTACAATAACGGATGAAAGAATGACGCGATTTTGGATCACCTTGGAGGGGGGAGTGAAACTCGTAACAAAAGCATTCGAAATCATGCATGGAGGCGAAATACTTGTACCTCGAATCCCAAGTACCAAAATAACAGATCTGGTTGATGCGATAGCACCAAATGCAAAAAGAAAGACCATAGGAATAAGACCGGGAGAAAAACTTCATGAAATATTACTTACTGAAGAAGAAGCCAGACACACAAGAAGACTCGATGACACATACGTAATAGAGCCGGAGCAGCCGTTCTGGGAAACAAAAAATCACTCACAGGCAAAACCACTAACCGAAGGATTCTCATATTCTAGCGATAATAATGATTGGTGGCTCAACAAAGAAGAAATAATAAAACTTTTGAAAAAAGAAGGGTGGCTCTAAAGATCAGGTGCATACATGAATATCCTGGTCATTGGATGTGGATCAATTGGTAGGCGACACATAAAAAATCTCGTTTCACTAGGTCATCAGGTATTTGCAGCAGACCTGAGTGAGGAAAATCGAAAATGGGTCGAGGAAAACCTTAAGATCAAAACATATTCAGATATGCAGGAAGCGATATTACTTGAATCAATAGAAGTTGGCTGGATCTGCACACCGCCAAGCTCCCACATAATAATAGCGAAAAAATTACTGGAAAAAAAGATCCATGTATTTATAGAAAAACCAATTTCAGACAGAACAGAAGGTATTAGAGAACTAGTACAATATGCAGACGAACAAAAGCTCAAAATGGCAGTGGGGTATAACCTTCGATTTAATAAGGGAATCTTAAAAGTAAAGGAACTCCTAGACTCGGGAACAATAGGAAAGATTATATCAGCACGAGCAGTTTTTGGACAGTATCTTCCGGATTGGAGACCCTGGCAGAATTATAAAGAAAGTTATACTGCCAAGAAAAGCATGGGCGGTGGGATAATCCTAGATGGATCTCACGAAATAGATTACATAAGATGGCTACTTGGAGAGGTACAAAACATAAGTTGTGTAGCAAGAAAAATAAGCAGCCTGGAAGTAGAAACAGAGGATAACGCTGACATAATTTACGAATTCAAAGGAGGAGCAGTTGCAAACATTCATTTGGATTTTGTAAGACGAAACTACAAAAGAGAATGTGAGATAGTAGGAGAAAAAGGTACAATTGAATTCGTATTCGGAGAACGAGTGACTCTAATAAAAGCAGAAACACCTGAGAAAGAAAGCTGGGACATCAAAGAAGACCATAACGAAACATATTTGAGAGAAACCAGAAACTTCCTAGAGAGCATCAAAACGAATCGGAGTCCGCTAGTAAATGCAGAAGAAGGACTCAAAAGCCTCAGATTGGCGTTAGATGCACAGCGATCTGCAGCATCGGGCAGAACAGTAAGATCAAAAAACTTAAAAACAGTCATAATAGTTCAGGCAAGAATGAGCTCAAAACGACTCGCTGGAAAATCGCTCATGGACATATGTGGAAAACCCGTTATTTGGCACGTAATAAATCGAGCAAAGATGGCCAAGGAGGCAAACGAAATAGTACTCGCAATTAGCACAGATAAGACAGATGACCCTCTAGAAAAATTTGCAAAGGAAAACGGATTGAATGTATTTAGAGGGAGCCTTGAAAATGTTCTCCAGAGATACCAAAAGGCTGCCCAGGCACATAATGCAGATATAATAGTTAGAATCACTGGAGATTGTCCATTGATCGACCCGGAAATAATAGATCAAACGATCGATAAGTTCGTAAACGGGACATATAACTACGTTAGTAATGGTGAAATACCCCTTGCAGATGGATTTGATGTTGAAGTGTTTAGCAAAGAAGCACTTGAGATGGCCAATGAAAACGCCCAGGCACCAGAGGACAGAGAACACGTAACTCCACACATAATCAGAACGCAAAGGACAACACACATAGCAAACGATCCGTTTTTTGCAGAGATCCATGGAAGCATAGATGAAGAGAAAGATCTGCTATTTGTCAGAAAAGTATACGAACATTTTAACAACGAGTCAACGGGATATAGATTTACTCAAAAACAAATAAGGGAATTTTTAGAGCACGAAAAGAGAGGATAGACAGCACATGAAAATAGCCATTTGTTACGAATACCTTACAACCAAAGGAGGGGCAGAAAAAGTAGTGCTTGAGCTTGCAAAATCACTAGGTGCAGACATATACACATTAATCTACGATGAAAAAACGAGTTATGCTGAATTTAAACAACTTAGGGTAATGCAACTAGGATGCCTGATAAAGAAAAGTCCATTTATACAAAGCGAAGCGATCATAAAATTTAGAAGACTAAATCTCGAAAAATATGATGCGATTATAAGCATTGGAAACTGGGCAAAGCAGATAGTAATGAATCCGCGCAATAGAAAAGTTATACACTACGAGTGTACGCCTCCTCGATTTCTTTTTGACCTAAAAGACACCGTAGAAAAGAGACTCAACCCAGTAAGCAAAGGGTTTTTTGTAGCGTGGGCAAATGAGGTAAGAAAAAGAGACATAGAGGCATCAACTAAGATAAAAAATTATATTTGCATTTCGAAAAACGTACAAAATAGGATAAAAAAATATTATGGAATCGATGCAGAGGTCATATATCCCCCCGCAGAACTCGAAAGATATAAAATAGGAAAAACAGGAGATTATTTTTTATCAATTCAACGGCTTGCCCCTGAGAAGAGGGTGGAAATTCAAATTGAGGCATTTAGAAATCTACCTAAAGAAAGACTATTGATCATTGGTCCTCCGGACAATACGCAGTATTTTAGAAAATTAAAAGAAAACGCACCCAAAAACGTAGAATTTTTAGGGGCAGTATCTCAAGAGGAGAAGATAAATTTGCTTGCTAATTGTAAGGCAGTAATTCAAACCGCATTTGATGAGGATTTGGGACTTATACCACTTGAAGCAATGGCTTGCGGTAAAATATGCATAGCAGTTAACGAAGGTGGATTTAAGGAGACGATAATAAATGGGAAAAGCGGAATTTTGATTAACGAACCCTATGTAGAAAATTTAGAGAAGGCGATCAAGGAGTTGAAAATAGATAGCGAAACAGCAGGCGTGTGTCAAAAGAGAGCCGCGGAGTTTTCCACATCAAAATTTGTCAGTAAGATAAAAGAAAGGATAAATAAAGTGATCAAATGAAAGAAAAAATCAAATATGCAATATTTCACGGAACCGGATTTGTACCTCAGGAAGATAAGTATACAATATCCATAGCAAACAAAATGCCACAAGACTTCGAAGTTCACTTAATATCATACTATAAAAAAGAGGAGATCCAGGGGATCGATGATGAACAGGTCATAAGCCATTGGATATATTCAGAAGAATATTATCAAAAGGATCTTAAAAAGGAGCAAATGGAAGAATTGGAAAATTGGCTCGGAATACCTTTTTTACTCATTGCAAAATACGTTCATAGGTACTCGGACCGAAGATATAGAGATAAAATGAACAATATCGAATTCGAATCTCGAATATATCAATATATAGCAGAACACGTAAACGCATGGAAGAATTTTTTTGAGAAAAACAAAATAGAGGCATTTACTGGGTTTTTAGAACCAAAAGTAGTAGAAACAACAGGAAATGCAGTAGCGCAACGATTGGGCATCAAGATATCTAATCTAGTTTGTGGAAGAATAACGAACACCATGATGATATATAACTCAGACTGGTCTCCACTGTTTTGGAAGAAAACACCCCCAGATAAAATCGAACAATATTACAACTATTTCGTAAACAGATATTCGAATCGCAAGGAACCAGAGGCAGATCAGGTCTTAAAAGATTTTTCTCAAAAGAAATCTGGATTAAGGGTCATAAGAAATCTAATTAAGGAATATGCAAATCACGATAGAGCACATAAAACCGACAACCTAAGATATGCAACTGCCTGGGACAGAGTACCAAGGAGGATTTTTGATAAAAGAATACGCATGCTACTAAGCCAGTTTTTCTACACCAGAAAATTTGAGTTCGAGAAGGAGAGATATTTCTTCTTCCCGCTTCATTTTGTAGAAGAATCAACATTGTCAATAAAGGAGACATTCCTAAATCAATATAATATAATAGAGGCAATAGCATGGTCACTTCCAGAAAATGTGAAACTTATAGTAAAACCACACCCGCACTGGTGCGGTTCTGACATAGAATTGACGAATTTGGCCAAAGCCAAGAAAAACAAAAAAATAGTAGTGGTGCCGCACGATGAAAATCCATATAGGATAATTAGAAACTCGATTGGAGTGATAATAATCAATTCTACTTCTGGCATGGAAGCGATAGCATTAGGAAAACCACTAATTGTGTTTGGCCATGATATGTACGAAAGACCAGGCGCATCCATAGTAATAAGAGATAACAAGGAACTTCCTAGTGCAATAAATAACTGCATAAAGAATCCTGGGAAAACTTATGATTTGCAGGCAAGAAAAGAGTTACTTTCAGACTATTACAATCATTCCATATTTTTAGAAGGTAAGATAGGTGCAACGATCGAACTAACAGAAAATGACACAACAAAGGTAGCCAAGGAGTTATCAGAATGCACACGAGTACAGATTACAAAGAATGAGAAAAATAGCTAGTAGAGAAACCTACAACGAGAAGAAGGATAAAATCTATCCTTTTAAAATCCCCCAAACATAGATAAAATAGCAAAAACAGCGCAAGAAGGAGTGAGTTCTAGTGATAAGAGCATTGATATTCGACATGGACGGGGTTCTTGTTGATGCAACGGAATGGCACTACGAAGCACTTAATAGGGCACTTCGATTGTTTGGATATACAATAACTAGAGAAGAACACTTAGGAAGATATAACGGAAGACCCACGAAAGTCAAATTGCAAATGCTAACTGAAGAAAAAGGGCTCCCAAAATCACTACATACATTAATCAATGAATTAAAACAAAAATATACTGCAGAAGAAATAGAAAAACAATGCAGACCTGATTTAGAAAAAATAAAAATGCTAAGATCTTTTGGGGCCCAGCATTACAAAATAATAGTCTGCTCAAATGCAATAAGATCAAGTGTCCAGATAATGTTAAAAAATTCAGGACTACTGGAGTACTGTCTTTTCTATCTAAGTAATGAAGATGTTGAATATCCAAAACCATCTCCAGAGATATATATAAAAGCAATAAAAAAACTAGAACTGGATCCCACAGAATGCCTCATAATAGAGGACTCACCACTGGGAATCCAAGCGGCGAAGGCATCAGGAGCCAGAATAATGGGAGTTAAAAATTTCCACGAAGTAACTTATAAGAACGTTCGCGAGGCAATAGAACATTACGATAAAATAAGCAGGAAGGGATGACTTATGATAAATATTGTAGTTCCAATGGCAGGCAAGGGATCCAGATTTGCAGAAAAAGGATATGCATTTCCAAAACCACTAATCGAAGTAAAAAAAATGCCAATGATCCAGGTTGTCATAAATAATCTAAAGCTCAAAAGACCACACAGATTTGTATTTATCTGCCAGAGGGAACACTACGATAAATATTCGCTTAAAACAGTCCTAAATAACTTAGCGCCTGGCTGCGAAATAAAGATAATAGATGGAGTAACAGAAGGCGCAGTTTGCACAGTTCTTTTGGCAAAAGAATACTTCGATAACGATGATGAATTAATAATTGCCAACTCAGACCAGTTTGTAGATATGGACATAAACGAATTTGTCATGGATGCAGAAAAAACAGGAACGGATGGATCAATACTCACATTCCCGGCGTATCATCCAAAATGGTCATATGCAAAGACAGATGAAACAGGTCAGGTTGTAGAAGTTGCAGAAAAAAATCCAATAAGTAACAATGCAACAGTGGGAATATATTATTTCAAGAAAGGCAGGGAATTCGTAAAGGCAGCCCAACAAATGATAATGAAAAATATAAGAGTCAACAATGAATTCTACGTTTGTCCAGTATATAATGAGATTATTGGGAATAAGCTGAAAGTTAAAATTTATCCAATAAAAGCAGACCAAATGCACGGACTTGGAACACCTGAAGACTTAGAAGCATTTTTCAGAACAGATGTGATAAAAAGATTGTAATATCAGGTGAAAACATGACAAATCAAGAGACACAACTACTTTCATTTGAAGAAGTCTTTGACCATGAACGATTCAAGGAACTCAAAAAATCCAAATATTTGATAGATATAGAAGCACTTGTAGAGTATAGACAGGAAATAGACCGGAATCGATCAGAAAAACCAAATGGAGCTTTCTGGAAGGATAAAAGAATTCTGATAACAGGCACTGCTGGAATGGTAGGTAGTACCATTGCAGACATACTGGTCGAAATGGGTGCAGAAGTATATGGAACAGTAAAGAGGCACGCAGTACCTCATTACCCAAACATAAATGCGCAGATTGCAGACGGAAGAATAAAAACTCACGAAGTAGACTTAAGAGATTATGGACGAGTGGTCGAGCTGATGAAACAGATCGAACCACACGCAATTTTTCATCAGGCTGCAGAATCATTCATACCAACCAGCATCAAACAACCAAGCCACGTAGTAGAAAATAATTGTGTAAGCACAGTCAATTTGCTCGAAGCGGCAACTAGAGACGACAAATCACTAGAGGGCATACAGCTGGCATGCTCTTCAGAAGAATATGGATTCATAAACAACTTAGAAGAACTACCAGTAAAAGAAACGCATGAGCTTAGGCCAACATCCACATACGCAGCAACTAAGGTGTTTACGGAATATTTAGGCAGAGCATACTTCTATATGTATAAAACTCCAACAATAATGACGCGCACATTCAATCAAGAAGGACCCAGAAGAGGGCCGCAGTTCTTTACAGCCAGAATAGCGAACCAAATATCTGCAGTCCTAGAGGGCAAAGCAGACAAAATTGTAATGGGCAATCCTAATTCAGTTAGAGATTTTACCCACGTACACGACAGCGCAAGGGCGCAGATAATGGCAATCGAGAGATGTAATCGGGGAGAAGCTTACAATATATGCTCCGGAAAAGGAATTGCTACAGGAGACTACGTAAAATTAGCATTGCAAACATTTGAACTGGATAAAAAAATCAAGGTGTTCATAGATAAAGCGTTTCTTAGACCCTACGAAAGAGGAGAATGCCTTTTTGATGGATTCATAGGAGACAACTCCAAATTTGTCGAAAAAACGAATTGGAAACCAACCCTTAGCGTGGTAGATATAATAAAGGACGGGGTCGCAAGCATAAACGGTCATTGCACAAAATAACAATGCGTGCCCAAACTGGAAAGATTTAAGTTCTTTTAGATCGACAACCACAAGAGCAGTGAATTAGATGGAAAACACCCCTCCTCCACCTTCGATAGAGCAGATAATAAGCAAAATATACGATGAGCGCAAAGGGGGGAAAAGAAATAGCGACAACACCATCATAATACTAACAAATAAAACGAATCAGTTAGTATTAGAAATGCTTGAATTACTCAGAAAACAGACAATAAGAGATTTTGACATCATAATAATATATGGACCAACTGACGAAAAGATAGAGAGCACCACGGACTTTAACATATTACATGTGATGAGAAAGGGAGATATCGGCTCTTCGGGTGGGTTTTATCTTGGAGAAAAATATGCACTTAATGAAGGATATAAACTCATAATTCGCACTGAATCAGATGCCATGCCACAAGATCGAGAATTAATCGAAAATCTGATCAAAAAAACAGGAGAATCAGAAGTAGCCATACCTATTTCATATAATGAAATGTGGGACTTAAGAGAGCGGGGAATTCATAGATATGCTGCAATAACTGCAAAGACATTCGAACGATTGGGGCTGACGTTTTATCCGTTTTATTTCGGTGCTGATGACACAGAATTGGAAAGAAGACTGGAAAAATATGCAAAAAGACAGGAAATAGAAAATTATGTTATTCATCCTATTCGAAGCCCTATTACAATGAACACATTCAAATATTATTACTTCACAAGAAACGTACTATACACCAATTGTATACACGGAAATTTCTTGAGCCAATTTCTATTCGTTTTTCTAAGAATCATTCACCCATATGTTTTCATGAGACTAAGTAATGATCCCGGCAGAATCGGAATCGAACGAGCAGTCAAGGATTTCTATGATCGGAAAATGTGGAAAATAGAGATAGAAAATCTAAATTGGAACTATTTTGAAGGGGGAGTTGAGAAAGTAAATCCGAAAATAGGCATAATAAAAACAAATTTTCCAAATTCGCCAGTCGAGAACATATATGAAAAAATGACAGAGCTCAAGAATAAACCAAACGAGCTGATTTACCTAAAGAGAGACAAACAGGGAGTTATGAATTTGCTTTTAGAGTACATAAAAATTTCGACAAAAATTGCCTCAAAAGATATCATAGTCAACATATGCCCATTCTACGATCTGATGTATTATGGACTGCTGACCAGAAGCGTAGCATTTAGGGACGGAAAAAACTGGCATCACCACAAATTTTCAATTATTGATAGGATAAAAATATTAATCACACTTGGAAGTACAGGATTAGGGCTAGTAGCGGCATTTTTATTTACGCTCCACATGGAATTGGGAGTAAAATCCAAAGTCAAAAAAATATTTAAGGAAATCCAAGCACACTCAATAATAGTCAAAACTAATCAAGAAGACTCAAAAATTGTTTCTTAAAATCAGCACACATTGGTTTCTCTCTGAAAGTAGCAGCAGCCAAACGGGATTTTTTTGAAAGAGACTGCTTTTTTGAATCAGAAAGATCCAGATAGTCTAGAATTTTCTTGGCCAACGTATCAGAATCTAAAGAAGAGATCAGTGTTGAATCAACAGATTCCACAACTTCACTAACACCAGCATCTTGAGAAACAATTGCAGGAACTCCTGCAGCCATTGCCTCTAAAACAGCAACACCAAAAGTTTCACCCCTAGAGGGCTGAACGTATAGGGATGACGCACCCAGGAAAGAGGAAACATTAGGTACGAATCCCAGAAGATTTAAATTTCCACGAATACCAAACTTATTTGCAAAATCAAGTAAAAGCGGAGCGCTCAGGTTTCCTCCGATATTTAGTTTAACATTGGGTTTTGCTTTGCAGACTTTAGAAAATGCATCCATCAAAATGTCAATACCCTTATAGTAAAAATCATTTGTGGCAAAGATTGTTAGTGTCTCTCCATTTAATTGCGGATTGGTAGCAGTAAGTTCTGAATAGATACCATCGAGTATAAACGGATATGTTATTCTAAGAGGGGTTTGAATATCAAGCTGTTCCATAATCCGACGACCAAAACGACCCTGGACCAAAAAACCATCAACTTCAGAACAAAGATTCAGCAGAAGTCTGGATTCGGCAGATGAGAGATGATTATGGAGGATATTGTAGAAAAGAGGGCCTGAATTGAGATTTATTATTTTACTCTTGAGAAGTCCGAATCGTTTCTTTAGCGCAGGATAAAAATAACAATTTTCGGTAAACAGAGTACGATAACCTCCAGGTATAGAAAAAGAACTTTGTAGAAATGAAAATGCCTTAAATGGCAAAAATTGCTTTTTTTGAGCCCGGTTTGGAAGAAAAAAGCGGTCGGATCCCAACTCATCCACATACCTTAAATGAACAGGGTGGGTTCCGGCCAGAATAGCAAGCAAATCCTTGGACATAACCATAGAAACACAATGAAGAGTTATATGTATGAGCGATCAGTTATCAGAGACACCCATCAAAGCCACTTTTTCGATAAAACCGGATATGTTTGGAGGAAGATTTCCTTTTCTTAAGATAGACTTCAAAAGGGAAACATCTTCAGAATGCAAACATTTGAAAAATATCGAGATTAGGAAGAAAAGAATGGAGGAAATGCCAACCAAAAGACCGAGAATAGAGAGGTTCAGAATTTTGATAACATAAGCTGAGTAAGAACCAAAAGAAAGACTTGATACAAAATTAGAAAGGGCATCAAAAACGGGATCGGAGAAATAATTCAGGACGAGTAGAATCAAAAGGAGGATCACTCCGGAAAGATAAATCCTAAGAATCTGATTCGGGTAGGTGAAATTTAACAATTTTTTTGCATAAAAAACGAGAAGCAGGGTAGTTATGGTAAAACTTATTGCGGAGGAAATTGCTGCACCAATCATACCATAAGAGGGGATAAGTAAAAATCCCAAGACCACATTTGCAAGAGCTCCAAAAACAAGAACCTTAAGTTCGATCATAACTAATCGCATACTTGCAAGAATAAGAGAGATTATGTAGGAGATATATTGAATTGCAAGACCGATACCAAAGATAGACATTGCCAAACTGGCATCAGCATAGGATCCACCATAAAAGAGGACCAACAAATGTCTGGAAAAAGAAATGAAAACAAGCGAGAGGGGAAGTGATGCAAGTAGAATCCAGCGCTCCGAAGTTTCCATAAGCTTAGCAACTTTCGATGAATCATTTTTTGCAATCAGCCGGGAAATGATGGGGAAAAAAATACCTCCTACAGAAGAGGGAATTATTCCAATAACAGAAACAAATGTAGTAGCAACAGTATACATAGCAATCATAGAAGAGGATTGATCTGGCGGTATTAGATATCCAAGAAGCAATCGATCGCTTGAGGAAACAATAGCATAGAACGAGTTGAGAAGAGTGAGCATAAATCCGAATGGGATTATCTCCCGTAAAAACTGATCTTTAGAAAGAGGATCTCCGAGTTTGGGAATAGAGGAAAAATGTTTCCGTACAACAAAAACAGACCATATCCAAGAAGGCACAAACGAAAGAATATAACCCGCACAAAGAGTAAATAGAGACGCACCAAAAAAGACAAAGAAGGTGAAGGTTAGTAACAGCTTCACGAAGTTCTGAAGATTTTGAAGCAAGGATTGCATTTTTACGTCGGCCAAAGAGCCAATTAGAGCGTAATTTAATTGATACAGAACTCCAAGAACCAGATACACACTAAAAAACCTAAGGCCATCAGCCAGTACAGGAGTTCGGTAGAGCTGTGAAAGAAAATCAGCATTAAAGAAAACAATAAAGGCAACAATAAGAGAAAGAATAATAGAAATATGACTGATGAAAAATAAGTCATGAATCTTACGCAACATGCCCTTGCCATGAAAAAAAGGAACATAACGACTAATTGATCCAAGAATACCAAATTCAGTAAACAATGCAAGGATTGTCATAACACTCAAAGAAAGATAGAAAATACCAATATCATCCTGAGATGCCATTCGTGCGATAAGGATGACATATAGAAAAGATGAGAATTTGAAGAAGAATTGCCCGATCAAATTCCAAATGCTTCCTTTTGCAATAAGATTCGAGTAGGTAGAAATACCGGAGTTATCTTCCCCCAATAAACTCACACCCCCAAAAGAGCGGGATTGGGAAGAAGAGGTAATGGAATCGTCCAAATCCTTGTTTTCTGCCATAAAATCAACGAAAAAACCAAGTTTGCTTCTTAAAGAGTTACATTTACATATAGTAAATATCTTATATAAATAAGCATACAAGTAAAAATAGATAATCGGGTGGTATAGTGTCTACTACAGTCAGAATAGTCGGTCCAAATGAAGTTAGAAGATGTTCCAAATGCCTGCTTCCAGAAACGCAAGAAACAATAACTTATGACAACCAGGGAGTTTGTAATGTTTGTAAACAACATGAATACAAAAATGAGAGCATTGATTGGGTAAAGCGAGAAAAGGAACTACGTGAACTAATAGAAGAGTATCGAGGTAGGTATCAATACGACTGCATCATTCCATATAGTGGAGGCAAAGACAGCACATATACCGTCTATAAGCTGGTAAGAGATTATAACGTAAAACCATTAGTAGTTAGTTTCGATCACGGATTTTATCGGCCTCAGACAATGGCCAATACTAAAAGCGTCATGAAGCAGTTAGGGGTTGACTATCACCTATTTACACCAAACTGGAAGGTAGTCAAGAAACTCATGGCTGAATCCCTAAGAAGGAAAGGGGATTTCTGCTGGCATTGCCACACGGGAATATTCTCATATCCAATGCAGGTTGCAGTAAAATTCAAAATTCCACTATTGTTCTGGGGAGAACCAAGCGCCGAATATACCAGCTACTATAGATATGATGAAAAAGAAGAAGTAGATGAAAAACGCTTCAATCGATTTATCAATTTAGGCATAACGGCGGATGACATGGTTGGTATGATCGAGGGCGTCGACATGCGAGATTTAGAACCATTCAGATACCCTGCACTCAAAGACCTAAAAGCCATCAACTATAGATCAGTCTGCCTCGGAAGTTATATACCATGGGATCCCAAGAAGAACTCTGAAATAATCAAGCGAGAATTGGGCTGGAAGGGTGCTCCTGTAGAGGGAGTTCCGCCAGAATACGATTATGAGAAAGTCGAGTGTATGGTTCAGGGAGTCCGAGACTATTTGAAATACGTAAAAAGAGGGTTTGGAAGAACCGCGCACCTAGCGAGTCTGGATTTGAGAAATGGACGAATAACACCAGAAAAAGCACAAGAATTAATAGACAAATACGACGGAAAAAGACCTGCAAGCCTAGACCTGCTATTACACTACTTAGACATGAGCGAAGAAGAATTCGAAAAAATCGCGATGAGCCATGTCGTAGCACCTCACAAGCATGACCCCAAGAAAATAAAGAAGGGAGAACCACTTCCAGACATGCCGCAGTGGGATAGGACAAAATGATAGGCATAATCGATTATGGAATGGGAAATTTGAGGTCTGTTTCAAAAGCATTTGAACTAATTGGAGCAGAAGTAATAGTGAGTGGCGATACAAATGAACTGGTCAAAGCAGATAAATTAGTTCTCCCGGGAGTAGGAGCTTTTGGAGATGGGATGAACAACCTGCGAAAACTGGGCTTAATTGAATTTATGCATTCTCAAGTAATGGTGAATAAAAAACCACTATTAGGAATCTGTCTTGGAATGCAACTGCTTGCAGAAAAGGGGTACGAGCGGGGCGAGAATAAAGGCCTTGGATTTGTTGCGGGCGAGGTAAAAAAATTCGATATGGGAGAGAGAAATCTAAAAGTCCCACATGTAGGATGGAACGAAGTTAAGTTTAAGGAAGAGGGTCTTTTTAGGGGCATAAAAAGCGGAAGTTGCTTCTATTTCGTTCATAGCTATCATCTGATTTGCAAAGAACCCAAAGACGCAATAGGAACAACCGAATACGGATACACGTTTACTTCTGCAGTCAACAAAGGCAACATATTTGGAACACAGTTCCATCCCGAAAAAAGCCAGGAAGCAGGACTAAAGTTACTGGAGAATTATCTAAAGAGGTAACTTAATAAGGTGAGAAAAATGCTCAAAATAAGACTAATCCCCTCGTTGCTCTTAAGAGAAGGCAGATGTGTAAAGGGCACGCAGTTTTGCAACTTTAGGGATACGGGAAACCCAGTAACAGCCGCAAAAATATACGATGCGCAGGGAGCCGATGAACTGCTGTTTCTAGACATAACCGCATCAACCCAAAAGCGCAACATTCTCTTTGACGTAGTTGGAAGAACTGCTGACGAATGCTTTATGCCCCTTTGCGTAGGCGGCGGGATTCGAACAGTAGAGGACATACGCAAACTTCTCTTAGTCGGAGCAGACAAAGTGTCGATAAATACCGCAGCACTGGATCGACCCGAATTCATAAACGAAGCCGCCCAAATATTCGGGAATCAGTGTATAGTCGTCTCGATCGACGTGAAACAAAAGGAAAATGGAAAATACGAGGTATATTCGGACTGCGGAACTAAGGCGAGGGGCCTTGATCCTGTGAAATGGGCAAAAGAAGCAGTGGAGCAGGGCGCAGGCGAAATTTTGTTAACCTCGATTGATCGCGAGGGCACACGAAAAGGATACGACCTCGAACTCATTAGATCGATCACGAACGAAGTAGAAGTTCCGGTGATCGCATCTGGAGGAGTTGGAACGCTGCAGGATCTGGTCGATGGGATAAAGAAGGGAGGTGCTTCGGCGGTTTCTGCTGCAAGCATCTTCCATTTCACAGATCAGAGCATAATAAAGGCGCGGACATACATGAGAGAGGCCGGACTGGATGTCCGGTCCATGGAAATCCGATAAAAATCAGGGCAAACACCCCAGCTTTTTTAATTGCCGCGCCACATTGATAAGACAGGTAATTGTATGAATTTTGGGAAAATAGACCAGATAATGCTTTTAGGCGGCTCGCCCAGATTGGCAGAAATTGCTCACGAACTAAAAAAAGACTGGAAAATCGCAGTTTTTACCTGTAAAAGACAACTCGAAGAAGTACTAGACGCGAAGGGAACAACTCTCGAGAAGTACCTGGAAGAAAACAAAATAGACTATTTTTATGCGGACGACATAAACACCAGCAAAGAATTCACAAAAAGGATAACACCATCAACACTTGCAATAGGAATTGGAGAGGCATGGACATTTACAAAACAAACAATAGACAAATTTGATGGCCGATTGGTCGATTTTATGGGCATACGGCTTCCCCACTTCAGAGGAGGCGCACACTACACATGGCAACTGCTCCAACAAAACAGAATGGGCTGCTGCAATATACAGGAAGTAAATGCAGAAATGATTCCGGGAGCATTTGATTCGGGAAGAATAATCAAAAGAAAAGAATTTTTCTTTTCAGCAGGTGCACGAACCCCACTAGATTACTTCAATGAAGCAGGCTTAGAAGAAAAGAGATTCATATTGGAGTTCGTAGAGGAGATAAAAAAAGGCCTGGAATTTAGACCAGTAACTATGGAAGAGTCATTTTCACTCTACATGCCCAGATTAAACACCAAAAAGCACGGTTTCGTAAACTGGAATTGGGAAACAGATGAGATAGAACGATTCATATGCGCATTTGATGACCCGTACGTCGGAGCGACAACATTCGTAGATGGAAGGTTAGTAAGGATAAAGAAAGCACATAGTGAGTTTATAGATGGAAAATTTCATCCGTTCCAGGCAGGAATAATATATAGAATACATAACAATGCAGTTTTCGTTGCTACGCGAAGTGGGAGCATTGTAATAAAAGAGATTTTAGACGAAAACGGAGTAAACATAACAAACCAGATAAAACGAGGCTCACGTCTCTACACCCCTCAAAAATACATTGAAGATGCGATGCTTACTCAGATAGAATACGATACGAAAGGAATTAAGAACAAATAAATTAGTCAATAGTCGAGGCGTTTTTGATGAACATGCTTGAACTACTAAAGAAAATGTGTAAATGCGCAATGGCACCGGTTTCGCCGGGAACAGACGAAGTAAACAGGCTGGCAATAGGAGAACTTCCATTTAAGGTGCATGAGTATCCCACGCTAAGCGAACACAATGGTTGGATTGTTCCACTTAACTGGCACGCAAAAAAAGCAACAATCCATAAGGACGGCAAGCTAATCTATGATGGAATGCAGCACCCGCTAGGGGTGATGGGCTATTCCAAATCATTTTCAGGAAAGGTGAGCCTAGAGGAGTTGAAAAAACATCTCTCATATAGAATGGACCTTCCATACGCCATAGGCTATCATTGCGACTGGTATTACAAACCCCAAAATAGGAACTGGGGATTTTCAATGCCATATTCACTATATAGAGACCTCCAAAGCGGAGAATACGAAGTTCAGATCGAAACAGTCTCGGCTAAGGGAACCATGAAAACACTAGACCTTCTGATTCCGGGTGAGAGCCAGGAGACAATAATATTAAATGCACACAACTGCCACGGGGGACAGGCTAATGATGACATATCGGGAGTTGTAGTCGCAATAGAGGTCGCAAAGAGACTTATGAAAAAGAAAAACCGATACAGCTATCGCATAATAATAGCTCCGGAGCACTTTGGAACAGTTTTCTATCTGGCAAACTTGGATGAGAAGGAAGGCAAAAAATTCAAATACGGAATATTTCTCGAGATGCTCGGAAACAACAACCGGTTGGCACTCCAAAAAAGCTTTACTGGAAAGAGCGAGATAGATCGGGCAGCTATGAATTATCTTACACACAATCACCCAGATTTCCATCATGACGAATTTAGAAACATCATAGGAAACGACGAAACAGTTTGGGAAGCACCAGGATATGAAATACCCACCATTTCATTGTCCCGAGCTCCGTATCGGGAATATCATACCAGCTACGATAACGAATCCATAATATTTGAGGAGAAACTCGAAGAAAGCGTTAAGGCAGTTATGGGGATCCTAAATATCCTTGATACAAATTGTGCAATTGAAAGAAAGTTCAAGGGATTAATAGCACTCAGTAATCCAAAGTATGATCTGTATAAACCAACAGTCGATCCGTCTCTGAATCGACAGATAACCAAAAACGACATACAGTGGAATAAACTGATGGATCGGATGCCAAGATACTTTGATGGAAAAACAAAAGTCCTGGACATTGCAGAACTGCATGAATTGGACTATACTGCAGTATTCAACTACATAAACCAGTTTAAAGAAAAAAAACTGGTCGAACTGTTGAGGAATTGACATGAAACCAGCCGGAAAGATAATGGAAAGCGGGGAAATTTACCTCTGTTACCTTAAGCCGGAGCAGGTAACCTCTCAGTATGTAGAGTGGCTTAATGACAAAACAATAAATCAGTACCTTGAAGTCAGATTTGCCGGGCCGCACACGAAAGAAAGCACGATAGAATTTGTCAAGAATATGTATGAAGATCCGGACAATCATCTATTTGCCATAATGCTCAAAAACGGAGATCGCCACATAGGGAACATAAAGGTAGGGCCAGTAAATAAACATCATAACTTCGCAGAAGTAGGAATCCTCATAGGCGAACGGGGGGTTTGGGGTAAAGGATACGGAACTGCCGCGATAACTATGGCAACTCAATATGCATTTGAGAAGCTAAATATTCACAAACTCATAGCCGGATTTTATGAACCAAATATCGGCTCGAGAAAAGCCTTCGAAAAGGCAGGATACAAAATAGAAGGAAATGTAAAACAAAAATTCCTCCACAACGGAACATATGTGGACGATCTCATCTGTGGAAAAATAAACGAGAAATGGAAAAAAGATAGATAACGAAGAGAAAAAAATAATCCTAGTTAGTTAGCCTCTGGAATCCTTTATGGGCAACCGGGCCTTTTAGCATCTTTTCTACATTGCCTTCATCTATGCCCTTTTTAATGGAAGCAAATACCTCAGACGCCGCCTGGGCGTATCGATCCAGAGACTCGGGAGTATGTGCATAAGAGACATAGAAACCACGTGAAGCCAGATAACCACGCCTTAGCATTTCCTGAGTAAATAGAGTTGCAAGTACCTGATTTTGATCTCCATACTCGAAATCAAAATGCATTATTGGAAGGAATCCGAAATCTACTTTTACCTTAACACCGCTTTCCGCCCCTGCTTTTTGCCAGATCTCACCCATCTTTTGACCCAACTTAGTCACATGCTGGGGGACTTTCTTTTCCTCAAGCTTTCGGATGGTTGCGAGGGCAGCAGTAGGACCAATGCCTTCAGTCCAATAGGTACTACTAATGAAACTGGATTGCGCAGTGTCCATGACTTCGCTCTTTCCAACCACCGCACCCATGGCATAGCCATTACTCATGGCCTTTCCAAAGGCAACTATGTCCGGAGTGACTCCTAATGAGAGGTGTGCACCACCAACAGTAGTTCTCCAGGCAGATGTGATTTCATCGAAAATAAGAACTGCACCGATTTCGTCTGCGATCTTGCGGACCCGCTGGAGGAAGTTGTTTTCGGGCTTTTGACTTCGGATCGCTTCTACAACTATTACTCCAATATCTTTGTTTTTATCGACCAGAGCTTCAAGCTCCTCAATTTTATTATAGTGGAAGGGAAGGGTCGTACCTTGTAGAGTTGATGGAACACCCCGCGGTTCAAGACCCTTAAGTAAATGATCATTAAGTCCATTTGGATCTTTGAGATTTGTAGCAAGGTACCAATCATGCCAGCCATGATAGCCGCACATCGCGACCTTGTCTTTCTTTGCATATGCCCGGGCAATGCGAACGGCTACGGACATGGTTTCACCGCCTGTTCGGGTGTAGCGTACCATACCTGCCCAGGGAGTTAAAGAAAGTAATTTTTCTGCCAGCTCGACTTCTTCGGGACAGTTCAGAGTTGCCATGTTTGCATTGTCGATTCTTTGCTTTACGGCCTTATTTACATCATCGTCAGCATAACCCAGAATACATGCACCGATACCCATGATGCACATGTCAGTATATTTCTCATTATTAAGACCCCACAATTCGATTCCCTTAGCCCTAGAATAGTAGGAAGGCCATTGATCAGGAAGAAACATTTCCGATCTCTTAGAGAGCAACTGCGAGCCGCCGGGGATTAATTTCTTTGCCTTTTTCCAGAGTTCTTGACCAGAGTTCATAAAGACACCATCTTCTTTTACAGATTTTGCATAACCTTCATTGCGAGTATATTTGCTATTGATTTTTGAGATATCAGAATCTCGAATAATCTCCAGAATATCTTTTGTGGTAAAGTCATGAGTTTGACCTTTGCTGCCAAGCGACTCATAAACAGCGCGCACGAATTCAAGATCTTCCGGAGTATCTACTGTCCAGCGCATTTTGGAAAAATCGCCATCGGGATTAGTAACATTTCTTTGAGTAAAGATATCCTTGTTTTTCCAGATATATGGCATTACATGCTCACGTTCGGAACTGAGTTTCGCTTCTTTGTGGGCCTTTTCGAGCGTAGATCTGGAACATACTTCAACGTCCAGACCATCGGGATATGTTGGAGGGAAAATGTTGGATACAAAATCGGCTCCGCCCTTAAGAAAATCATCTATTACGAGATCCATGACATCCGCATCGAGCAATGGGCAGTCGGCAGTCACCCGCACAACCACATCGCCACCAAAGGTTCGGATTGCCTGGACATAGCGATCAAGGACATCGTTCTCGCTGCCCCTGAAACAGACAATATTTTCAGTTTTGCAGAGCTGCTCGATTGGATCATCAGTGCGATTTATGGTAGTTGCAACAACGAGCTTGTTGGCTTTTTTGGATTTTTTGAGTCGTTGGATGACGTGCCAGAGCATTGGTTTTCCAAGAATATGAGAGAGGGTTTTTCCAGGCAAACGCGTTGAACTCATTCGTGCTTGTAGAATTACAGTTATCATAGAAACAACTCCAAAGAAGAATGAAACTATTTGGGAAATCAATATTATAATGGTTTATGAGTCAAACAAATCAGAATCACATTAATAAATAAGTAACCATAAAAAGGCTTGCGTACTAAATTAAAATCATGCAACATAGCCAGCCCATCACAGTCGTGTTAGGTGTAAATCTTTCAAAGCCGCTACCCCTAGGAATCAAACCACTTCAAATGCCACCACCAGGAACGCAGTTTAATTCAAATGACCCAAAAGAAAGAGCAGCATCCTGGGGAAAATGGCTTGGCCATGATTATAAGGATCGAAAAGGCCCGTTTGGGGATTCTGAGTTTCCAAATAGACTTCAAAACATGTTAGAGGTAGTACGAAGAACTGGAGAACAGTTGGGTCAAATTGGAGGCAGAGTATCTATTTTCACACATGCCGAACTCGTAGTTGCTGCAAACGATCAGGGCATTCAATTCAAAGATGCTTTTAGTCCAAACGCCATCGTACCAGAAACTCATGGTTATAGACACCGAGGGCCACCAGATATCGCAGGAGAAAGATCATCAGTTGAGGATCTGACAAAATATGCTATTGGAGCAACCGGAATCATTAAAACAGCAGCAGACTACCTTGCAGAAATAGAAGCAGCACAGGGAATTATAGGAAGAGAGCTAGGTGCAATAAATGGAACCGGAGCTTCGAAAGTGTTATTGGCACCTTTGGGAGATAGACACATAGATTCCCTAAGCACTTGGAAAACCTATCAAGAAGGCCTTACAAAGTTAGGAATACGGGGAGTTTTAAGTAAGTTCAGATCTGGCAAAGAACCCATATCCCCAGAACTAATACAAGCCCAACCCATAAGTTCAGGAGGATTAGTCCTACTTACTGCCGCAGGATTAGATGTTTGGAAATTATGTTCTATAACAAGAATGCTATTAAGTGGAGCTGCAGACGACAACACAGTGCCAAGAGAAGAAGTAGCTGCAGAGTACGTTCAAAGAGTCAAAGATGCAGCACAAATTGCCCAAACCACAAGCCAAGATTTGTATTTGCCACTATTGTTCCATGCATGGGCCCATGGAGGGGAAACTGATCCTGAGCTTAGAGTCATAGAAGCAGTTGTTTCATATGCGCGCTCAGAGAGAATTAGAGTTATCGATTATAGAACAATGGTTGAAGAAGTAAATAGTACTTAGGTGGATTTTATGAAAACTAATTATCCAGCAGCGATTAGGGGAGGAGTAAGTCAACAACATTACGAAGCTACCACACTCATGCAAAGAAGAGGGATACAAACTTTGCTTAAAGCCGCAGGAGTTCAATTAGAAGGTGCAACAAAAGTTCTTGATCTTGGCGCTAGAGCCGGAGATACAACTCTAGGAGTTCTTGAACACTTGCCAAATGCACATGTAATTGGTCTAGAAGAACCCGCCAACCGGCTTGCATTATTACTTGCCAAAACGAAATTTGGCATTGCAACAGAAGTAGAACTCAAAGAAGTTGCAGAAATCTCAAGAGAATTGCCCGCGGGCTATCTTGATTCGTTTAGATTAGATAGCGCTCCACACGCTGGCCGTGTGTCATTTGAGGAATTGCATTGGTCTGCTTTACCTTTGGCGGATGCTGCGGTAGGCTACCAGTTGTTGCATTGGTTAGACGCAGATTCAACAGGTGCACCAAAACCAGAAATTCTCCAAGCCATTGCTAATGCGCTTAGTGCTGGAGGTGTATTTATTTCCGGAACCAGCACTGCATTTGTGCAGCTTGATCCAGACCTGAGGGTTGAGGGTAAAACACAGTCAGAATATTCTATAGATAAACATCCATTTGTCCAAATGGTTTATGATCAAATAGCCAAAATAACTGCGCAGATCTTAGGCAAAGCTCCAGAACCAATTACTGCCAACCCGCCTCTTTCAATGAACGATCTTAGCTCCCGATTTCTTGCTGCGGGTTTTAGCGAAGTAAGAGTTGATGGGTTCCTTGTGACACCTGGACGCGATCAGGTAGTTCGCGAAGTTGTGAAATTAAGGCCAGCACATCAGGGAAGACTTGAAGGTATCGCGCTTGGGGAGCGATCAACAATCATACAAACCGCCATTGCTAATGCGAACGCCGAGTGCGAAACCGTT
Source organism: Microcaldota archaeon (assembly GCA_016212525.1). Classification (GTDB taxonomy): domain Archaea; phylum Micrarchaeota; class Micrarchaeia; order Anstonellales; family Bilamarchaeaceae; genus Bilamarchaeum. The sequence goes on from JACRGD010000007.1 coordinate 312,934, forward strand.
ATAGCGGCAGGTGCACAAGATCCTCGCCTGATCGAAACAAACGTTTGGGACGTTGTACCATTTATCGGGGCACGAAAATAGAACTTTTGATTATCATTTGGCACCAAACCAATAAATAGTCAAAAGGCGAGTCTTAACTATGATCTACTCCGATCGATCAGATCTTTCAAAAGAACTGCTAAAACTTCGCAAAAAAGGCAAGAAAATCGTTTTCACAAACGGTGTCTTTGATATCATTCACAGCGGACACGTAGAGTACCTCAAAGCGGCTAAGGAACTAGGCGATGTCTTAGTTATCGGGGTCAATACCGACGATTCAGTGCGAGCACTCAAGGGCCCCCAACGACCGATAAATAAACTCGACGAGCGTTTGTTTGTCCTAGATGCCCTAAAGCCAGTCAATTTTGTAGTTTCGTTTTCCGAATCAACGCCGATCGAGCTGATAAAAGTGCTCAAACCGGACATTCATGTCAAAGGTGGCGATTATACTGAAGATCAACTACCTGAGGCCAAAATAGTAAAAGAATACGGAGGAACGGTAAAAATAATTCCATTCAAAAACGGATTCTCGGTTACTGGACTAATTAAGAAGATCAAAACGACTTCGAAGTAGTATAAAAGCACGATATCGGATATCTTAAAAAGCCAATAAACTAGAGTATAAGAGTATGGAAAAACGCATTTGCGATCAGTCGCTTGAAGATCACAATAAAGTTATAAAGTCGCTCGAAGCGCAAAAAGAGCAGATAATAGCCATTGCGCAGGAGTGCGTGGACACCATAAAAAATGGCGGAAAAATCATGTTTGCCGGAAATGGCGGAAGCGCAGCCGAAGCCCAGCATTTTGCAGCCGAATTCTGCGGTCGATACAAAAAAGAACGCGAGGGCCTCCCTGGAATCTGCCTCAACACAGATACTTCAGCACTAACGGCAATAGGAAACGATTATGGTTATGAAAAAGTCTTCTCAAGACAGATTGAAGCAATCGCAGATTCGGGAGACATCATATTTCTACTTACTACAAGCGGTAACTCGCCTAACTTAATTGAAGCAGCAAAGAAAGCGAACTCGATGGGCGTAGTTGTTATGGGATTATTAGGCAAAGGCGGCGGACCTCTGCTTCCGCTTTGCAACAGCTCGATAGTCATCAAATCCACAGATACAGCAAGAATTCAAGAGGCCCATCTTCTCATTTTACATATAATCTGCGAACTGGTAGACGAACAACTCACTAAAAGGAGATGAAAAAATGCCAAAGGAACCCTGCTTTCTGATAATTGGAGACTTCATGATAGATCATTATGTCTATGGTGCAGTAGAACGCTTATCCCCTGAAGCACCAGTACCCATTTTGGAAGAGGAAAAAGAATCGATTTTTCCAGGCGGAGCGGGTATGGTAGTTTCGAATCTTCGCTCGCTGGGTACGCAAGTCGAATTTCTAAGTGTAGTTGGAGATGATGAGGAAGGCAAAAATGCTCTTGGAATGATGACCAAGATGAACCTTCCTAAAGACAACATACTCATCGAAAATGGAAGAAGAACAACAGTAAAGAAACGATTTGTAGCAACCCGCCCCTTTTTCCAGAATCTTTTGAGATTAGATTACGAGACCAAAGAAGACATTGATAATTCGAATGAGGAAAAAATAATTCGAAAGTTGAATCTACTTATTCCAAAATGCGATCTGATAATTGTTCCAGACTATAATAAAGGCGTGCTGACGAAGAAAATAATCTCCATGATCCTGAATCTGGCAAAGAAGCACGGGAAACGAATCATCGTAGATACCAAGAAAAATCTGTATCATTACACAGGAGTCGATTTCATAGTTCCCAACGCAAAGGAGTTATGTCTTACATATGGGATCAGACCCACAAACGAAGACGGACCCATACACGAGATGGCACTTAAACTTTCAGATGCGCTTGAGACACAGGTAGTCGTAAAAAGAAGCGCTCGGGGCGCAACAATAGTCCAAAAAGGAAAAGTAATAGATGTTCCAGGCAGGGCCACAAAGGTAGTAAATGTTTCAGGAGCCGGAGACATTTTTGTAGCAGTGTTCAGCCTTGCCATCGCAAAGGGAAGAAGCACACGCGAAGCGGTTGAAATTGCCAATATCGCCTGTTCAAAAGCAATTGCCAGAGAACGACCACACATAACACCCGAAGATCTCAAAGGACTACTTTAAACTAAGAAATAAACTATTTGGAGAGCTCAGAAAGAGGTTGTATTGCGTGTGGATCGCTATATAAGACATCCTCCCGTGCATCATAATGTAGGTTAAACTGAGGCACTTGTGATTGCATCTGAGTCAGTTGTTCGGAAGGAATCATATCTCTGACATAATCAACCTTTAGGAAAAGTGAATTGTTATTATTTCGATGTTTAGCTCCCTGGTTTCCAATAAGATACCTAGGATATGGTTGACGTTCATATTGGTCTGCCACAACCCTATCGTAGCCTGCAGGTCCGCCAGTAGATATTTTTATGATCTCATCAGTTCGAAGTAGTAATTTTTCAGATGGAACAAAGACAAAATCGGCAATGTGATCCCCATGCACATACCGATCTAAAGTAGGTAAGTAAACAACTCCGTGTCCCTGGACAGATATATCTTCTGCAGGAATATTTATCGATTTCAACAGGGAACTATACAACAGAGAATTCTCATGACACCCAGTTATTCTTTCTTCAAAGAGACGATCTAATGAAAGAGGAGTCATATCAGTCCAACTTTGACTAGATGGACGTCCATCCAAATAAACATCCCAACTCCAATTTTCATCACCATCAACATATGCATGGAAAAAATTCTGCTCCTGCCAGCTCAAGATTGAGGTGATAGTACTTGTTTGATTTGACTTATGAAGTTTGTATGCTAAATTAGTCAATTTGTACGCTGAATCCTCACGGATTTGAGGGGTGCCATAGTATTCTCCAGTGTAGTAAGATCCATCCAACGGAAGAGTTGGTTTGTTTAGAAGGAAGCCGTTGGGAACGTCCCAGCCCGGAGCAACATAAAAGAGAGAGTCCAGCTGGTCTTGCGAATAATCTTTAAGAGACCAAGGAACCAGATTATTTTTATCGACCCATATACTGTTAGTGATTACAATTAGTTTTTGCCGGATAGTTAAACGGCTTTCATCATCGAGCTTGCTAAAATCATATTTTGAAAGAACAGAATTAATTCTTTGTTCCTTTAGGGAGTTGTCATCAAACCCATTATAGGTGCTTAAAAGATAAGAAACGACCTCACATGCATCAGTCATTGTCCCATCAACCCTAGATATCGAAATGCTTTGAAGTAGATCATCTACCCGCGAATCTGTTTCTGGACAATGATTTCCCTGATTTGGTTGAGTAGAGTAAGTCACGCAGCGATTATCAGAGCAGATTTCATTTCCGGCACACGAATAATTGCAATAGTCAGTAGGTAGAGTGAAATTAGGTGGGTTAGATACACTAAGTGAAATACATGTATTGTTTATGCATTGTTGATTTGAACTACAGACAGGATTTTGATAGAGACATCCGGTTTGGATCGAAAAATTTTCTTGGTTTAGATTTACAGTTTGATTATTTTCTATTTTGGAGTTTGATTGAGTACAACCAATCAGTAGCAGAGACACGAACAAAAGGACAGATAGCAAATTAGATCGCATAAGAACAAATTGGCTAAATCAGTTATAAATAGTAAACCTAAATTGGTGACTAGCCACCTCCAAAAAAGGTCTGGTACAGCAAATAGAGATTGAAGACAATTATTATCGCTGCGAATGCGTATGCGACATAAGTTGTTATCGATCGATTAACCAGTTCGCCCATTATCTCTCGCTTGGAACTATAGTAAATAATTGGCAGAAGAGCCATCGGAATAAGAAGACTCAAAATCACCTGACTCCAGACCAGTAAGGTCAAAGGCTCCAGATTGAGAAGGATTGCAATAAGAGTTGGGACAAGATTGATAAATCGCGTAATTATCCGTCGCATCTTCACGCTTAATTTGAAGTCAGTAAGAGTTTCAATAATACTCTGACCCGAGAGTGCACCAGTTATCGATGAGGAAATACCCGCTGCAAGCAGGCCAACTGCGAAAATAACGGAAGCAAGTTTACCAAAAAGAGGAGTAAGAGTTAGATATGCCTCTTCGATTGTAGCGACCTGAATCCCCCGATCGTAAAATGCAGCAGCTGCCATCGTAAGAATGGCTGCGTTAATGAGACTGGCAATAAGAAGGGAAATGACAATATCGGCTTTGTGGAATGATAAGAGTTTTTTCTTGTCATATTTGCCGTTTAGTTCGACCACCTTATTTTTCATCAGCCAGGAATGAACGAGCAGTGCATGCGGCATGACAGTTGCGCCAATGATGCCGACAATCAACATAATTGTCTGAGGAGTTATGGTGGGCTGGAGAGAGTATGCGAGAACCTCGCCCAGATCAGGTTTAGTTATTAACATCTCATAAAGATAGCTCAGACCAATTGTGCCTACGAAAATTACAAATGCATATTCAAGGATGCGAAAGCGCTTTTCAGTTAGGTAGAGCAGCAAAATAACATCGAAGAGTGCAATCAATGCACCAAAGATGAGCGGGATTCCAAGTAAGAGATTTAGCGCAACCACTATCCCAAGGAATTCGGCCAGATCTGTAGCCAGAATCACGATTTCTGCGAGCAGCCAGTATATGAAGACCTGTTTTTTGCTCCAGCGGGATCGGATTATCTCGCCAATTGAATAACCCGCGACTCCGATTTTTCCAGATATGTACTGAAACAGCATAGCGGCAATGCTCGAGAACCATATTGCCCAGAGCAACTGGTAACGAAACGCGGCTCCACCACTAATCGAAGTGCCCCAGTTTCCCGGATCCATATATGCTACACTGATAATAAGGCCAGTTCCGAAAAACGACCAGAATGCACGATTTGCAAATATTCCCAAAAAGGGCAGAGATTTGATTTTTGATTTGAATTGTTCTAAAAAAGTCATGAGTATCAGATCCGTATCTAGTCCCAACAAAGATTATTCTACAATCACAGTTCCGGTCAAGCTCGAATCAGTATGATCATGATAACCCCAAAGCCCGGGCTGGTTAAAGGTAAAGGAGAACGTTTCGCCTGATTTTAATGGTCCGCAGGAATCAAATTTACTCCCAATACACCCACCTTCTTCTGGGTATTGTGCGTGAGTCGGGTGGTTAGCCGAAGCAGGCCAATGCGGTCGATCATCTTTATTTATGAAAGTAACAGTATCGCCCACAGTTATGTTCAATATTTTTGGAACAAAACCGTTTTTGGTTATCTCTATTGTCTTTCCATTTGAGACACAACCCAAAAATAAAAATGCCAGGATAACAGTAAGCAAAATCAATGGTTTTAACATATTATCACGCCACAAACAATCCGGTAGCATACATTATCAAAAGACCCATAAAGAATCCGAAAATATTGGTAAAGGTATAGATCGATCCGGCATTTTCTCTTTTCATGTGCTTAAAGACCTCTAAGACAACATAGACAATTGCACCTGCACCAATTGAAAGGAAGAATACTGACCATAAATTGGAGAATATAAATCCTCCAATCCAGGTACCAATTATAGTTGGACCGCCGGCCAATAATCCAAGAAGTAAAAGATGATTTATACGATTTTCATTCTCTTTTGCAATTGGTGCAACAATTGCAATTCCCTCAGTGAGATTATGGATCATAAAACCGATTACAAGCAAAGAACCAAGTGCAATTTCACCTATTGCATATGCACTTCCAATCGCAAGCCCTTCTCCCAGATTGTGAATACCGATACCTAGGGCAATGAGGTATGACAACCTAAGAGGATGCTTTGTAATTCCGGTCTTTGTCACATCGATATCACTTCCAGTTTCCCCAAAAGCCATAAGCAATAGCAAGGACAAGAGAAAACCAATTGGGATAATCATTGCTCCCTGAAATGATACTGCGACTTCTTTTGATAGATCAATGGCGCCCTCAATTGCATCTGCTGAGAGAAATACAAGTAAGCCAATCGTAAGAGAGAGGAAAAAATCATACCATTTTTTATTTAAGGTTTTTAGAAATGGCAACCATAAAAGACCCAGGAAAACAGGCATAACACCAACATATATTCCCAGAGTAGTAAAAGTCAGAAGTTGGGTAATTCCAAATTTTGGACTCTCGGTTGCAACTGCAATATCTTTATCAAATGTGAGGCCGTCAGCAGTCAGAAGAGTTATCTTAAGTGGCATCCCCTCTGCCCAGGGATAGTTCATCCTTATTTTTGCACCCTCAAGATGGCTAACAGTTTGATGATCTATTTCAAATTGATTATAGGCATCATTAATCAGGACCTGTGAAATTGTAACCGGATCTGGTCCGTCATTAATTATTTCCAAGAGTATAACGTCTTGCTCAAGAGTAACTCGTTCAAAAGAAACGCTTTCGATCGGAGGAAAAGCTGTTTTTAAGAGTCCTAATGGACCGTATGCAAGAAAAACACCTACCAATGCAACTAGAAGCAAAATAGGTAAGATAGCCCAGGCATATTTTGCTAAGGTATTCATTCCACCACCTCGAACATACTCATCCATCCCTTATCAGCAAATTCACTCTGGTGGGCATGAAACATATATTTACCAGAATAGGGAAATCGCATTTCAAGCATCGAACGTTCTCCCTGACCCAGTTCAATTATATCAGTAAATGCATCTGATTCGTTGCGCGTTCCAGTGCGATATTCGTCAAAAAAGTTCCCGTGAATGTGGATGGAATTGATTGGATCGTTTTCGACCATGTTTCCAATATAAATTCTAACCAGCTCGTCTTTTTTGACTTTAATCGGGCGTTCCAGATAGTAGAATGCTCGCGTATTTACTGCGTAAATCTCATTTTCGCCATCATAATTCGTATCAAAGGCATTCATTATCATGATTAACTCATTTGCAGGTTCTCTTGAATTTTTTGGATCGATAATAAACATTCCATAAAGACCTTTTGAGATGTGATCTTTTAGAGGAGTTGAATGACAGTGAAATAGATGAACTCCTGCGGGTTCAGCTTTAAACTCATAAGTGAAATTTTTTCCAGGATCAACAAAATCAGGAGACATCGAACCATCCATATCTGCGGGATGAAATCCATGGAAATGTACAGTGTGTGGTTTGGAACCATTATTTGTGAAATAAATTTTTATTGTATCTCCCTGAGTAGCGCGTATGGTTGGCCCGGGAACCTGATTATTATAAGCCCAAGCATCGAAAAATACGCCGGGGGCAACCTCAATTTTCTTATCTACTGCATAGATCCAGTATTCTCTTAGGGTCGTATTGTCCAAGAGAGGCGTTTCTTTGTAATAATTCTTTCGCTCGGAGATGGGCAGCTCGTTAAAGTTCCAGGATTTCATATAAACATCTGGATTAAAATCAGCAGTTGAATAGTTTCCGACACTTCCAAAATGGCCAGCCATACCGACCGAGTAGTTAGAGGAAGAAGAATCTTGGACGTGCATTTCTTTTGTTTTTGGAACAAATTCAAAGTAGCCGATGATTAGGGCAACTAAAATAATCACTAAAAGTGCAACTGCATAGTTATTATTGATCATTAAATATCCCTTCCATGTGGATCTTTCTTTGGTTTTCCCAAAAACCGATAGAGCCTCTCGATAAAATCATTGCTCACAGAATGCTCGATGCGATTGGCTTCTTCATGTATTTTTGCCAGAGGCATGCCAAGAGAATCGACCAGAAATGTCTCGATCACGCGATGTTTAAAGTGCATATTCTGGGCGATCTTTAGGCCATCTGGAGTGAGCCGCACCTTACCATATTTTTTCATTGAAACATAACCCTCACTCGAGAGTTTCTGAAGAGTCATAGTAACAGTATTTTTCGAAAGTGAAAGTGATTTTGAGAGATCGATCGGACGAACACCCTCGCCGCCATCGAGCTTATCGATAAAACGGCAGTAATCTTCAATAGTCCTGATTTCCATAGAGGAGTTCTATGTATCGAACTATTTATAAAGTTCTGCACATAGAACACCGAAATAAAAGAACACTTATAGCATTCCAAGAAAATCTTCCAGACTCCTGATTTCTAGGTTTTCTTACTATTTTCCAAGCACTCATAGTCTTAGGAACCCCAGGGATGAAAGCCAATTGGGAGTTCCAAATCCAGAAAATTAACTTGGATCAGTATACACCTCCAAAAGAATTTTCAGGGTTTCTTTGGTCGCATGGACGCTGAGCATCGATAGAAAACGGTTTTCTTGGATCGAAATTTCTTTCTTGGTTCAGTAGAGGAGAAACCACAAAACGGAGAAAAATGTCTGAAATATCTGAACTGATGCAAGTGTTTTTAAAGCTAAAAGAAGCTTGATAAATGGGAGAAAAAAGGTGAGAAAATGGATGAGAATGGTCAGATAAGACTAACTCGGGAGAAGTTAGTCGAATTGTTAAAAGAAACCCACGAACTTGGCCGGTTGGGGCTCAAATGGGAAGATATCGAGAAGATAATAGCTCCAATAGCGCCACTAACTTCGCATAGTTAAGCAGCAAGCGTTATCGTCGAAATAGCAAAACATTAATTAGGTTCCCTGCTAACGCTAACTATGGCAAGCAGGAGAAGGCAAACCCCAGGTCATACAGAAGCCAAAGCTCCAGGACAGGATAAGGGAAACTTTGAAGCACTCTTAGTGGCAGTAAGTTCAACTAAAACCAGGGCACAAATAATCGAGGGCCTAAGAAAAATGGGGCAGATAAGCGACACAACGATAGATATGCTTAGAATACCAGATAGACTGGAAGCTACCTCCAGAGCGTCTCCTTTTGAAATGGTTTTTTCAGAACGAAGCGAAGGTTTGCCAGAGGGAGCACTTGGAAGAATAGTCGGACACAATGCATCAGAGCCGGACTTAGATCAATATTTCCTTGCGATCTACGGAGAGGGAAACAAAGTCTATTTTATAGTCAATGACCCTCGAACTGGGCACGAACCAAGATGTGCATACGTGGGTGGAATATATACAGAAGAAGGAAAACTGCATTTTGATAAAATAATCGGCCCGAGTATCAAATAGGCAAAAAAGTCATCAGATCCAACACGCCAAACACAAAGAATCAGACGACCAAAACGATTTTGTTGAACTTTGTCCACTTAATCACTAATAGATTTCCAAGTTTGAAGGCAATGAAGCCGAATATGCCAGCTGTTTAGCCTCATCGCTTATTTTCCTAAATTCAGCCTCATCGAAAGAACCGGAAACACAACCCAGCGCCACATATTTTGGAAGAAGCTCAGTTAGATAAGCCAGATATCTTTTTTGATAGAATGCATATGCACGCCATTGAGATTCGCAGACCGGGCCGGCATAGTATTCATGAATGACGTCGGTAGAGGGTCTTGGAGCTCCACGCATATGAGAATAAACTTCTACATCAAAAAGAGCCCGATCGAAAAACTCATGCATCGGCAAGTGGGCATAGCCACGTGGGATGTATATTTGTGCACCTGGATTGTCAGAAACCAGTTGGAAAATCTGAGTTCGAAGATCAACATCCCGTTCATAAGCGATTGCAGCGGATAATTTTAAGTCAGAAACGGGATTTGAAGGGCGATTTCGGGCCAAAAAATAAAGCCAGTTGGCAGATAGGCTTAGTTTTTCAGGAGCAACTAAAACAGAACCGGGAGAATGTGAATTTTTATCCAAAACTGCATCAAGATAACCCCAGTCAAACCAATCACGATGAACATTTGGAGCAATGCCCGCGTTCACTTTTGAAGTAAAACCATCATAAACAACATCATCTACTGCAGAAAGATGATCTTTCATTTGACCAAAGGCATTTGAAGGGGAAGAAGGGGTAAGGGTAGCAAAAAATTCAGGAACAATAATTTGACGTTGTGAAGGATTAGAAGCAAGAATTCTTTCGCCTATTTTTCCAAAAAAGTTTTTATCTGGGCCATATGGAACCGGACCAATAGCACCTGCATGTTCGCCAAAGAAAAAGACAAGGCGGGGCTTTCTGGAACAAAACATAAATATGAATTAATTATAACAATTTAAAAGCCTATTTCCTAGCTCTTTTTGGAGGCAAAGGCTCCGGTGGAGTAATCTGACGAACACGAAGAGCAGGGGTCAGAGGAGGTGGATTTCTCATTAAAAGATCAGTAATGGGAGAATGAGTGGGTTTAAGGGATTTAAAAGCAGCAACTAAAGAAGAAGGCAGAGGAATCCCGTCATCGATAAAACGTCTGGCGATTTTCACGGTTAAATCAAGATACGTCCGACGTGAACTCGAAGTAGATGAGGATGCTTTTAAAAGTAAATGAGACGTTGCAAAAGTAGCAATAGTTTGCCAAAAAGAATCAAAAGAAGTATTTGAGATCAGCCCTAAAATCTCATCTGCGCCACCAGGGTTGGGATTAGCATCAAATTCAAGAATTTTTTTGGCAATATCATGAACTTTGCTCACGTCAGGATCTAAAGAAGACAAAGCAGACTGCTCTGAGTCGGACAACGATTCGGTCCTAAGAAGTTTTTCAAATAACAGGGTAAGTTGGGAATATTCCATTTAATCACCACTAGTAGATCCTCCATGACGATGCGGAAAGAATAATCTTTCGCCCATTGTTCCAGGGTGGAAACCATTTGTTCCGCCATCAGGCATAGCACGACGATTGCTGTCCATATATGCAAAAGGTGCACGAAGAGTAAATGTTGAGTAGCCTTGATTAAGTGGACGGTTCGCAGGAAGAACAGTGCCATTTGCCATAGTTCTGCTTTCGCCAGATAAAATTACTGGCTCAACGGAGGTGTCAGGCACAAGAGAAGGAGAATCAAGATCGTAAGAGCGAACTTCAACACCCAGTGGTTCATATCTAGAGCGGAGATTGGCAAGAATCTGGGCCTCAAGTTGTTGTCTTTGTTCAGAGGGAATATCTCTCAAACCATAGGCAGGCTGGACCATTATAATGGGCCGACCATCATCGCCAATAAGAAGATTAAGAGTTTGCCGGTATAATGTGTTTGGAGATCCCTCAATTGGAATAATTATCTGTCTGATCCAGGGTTGTGCAACAGAACCTACTATTCCTCCAACCACAGGATGTGTGTTTGTCGGGACCTGGCAGGCTTCATTACCAGCCACAAGACCATAGCGGAAAGAACGATCGAAATCTCCGGTTTCGCTAACACGATATTGTCGGGTAGAGGAACCATCAGAAACACTAACCGAGAAATCATGGTTGTTGGTCCACATATTCCAGAGAGCACCAGAATCAACCGATGAATGAGAGCAGACACGATCAAGTTCAGCCCTAAATTCAGGAGGGAATTTAAAGTCCCTAAAAGTTCCGTTTGCATGGGCTGAGAGTGCACGATCAAGAACTGCGATGGCCTGGGTAAATTGAGCCGAAGTGGAGGTATGGGAACCTATACGCTCGGCCCCGCCATTAGCTAAAGCAGAGAGAGTATTGCGATAAGTTACATACTGAAGGAAAAGATCGACATTGGAGCTTAGCCATTCTTCAGTAAGATTTGCAGATGGAACCAGAGTCCTAAATAGGCGAACACCAGCTTCAATAAATTGATCCGGATGAGCAGAGACACTGGCAATAAATTCGTTCAGTCGTAATGGAGAAATAGCACCTGAGCGTGAAAACTCATAGATGCTGTTTATCATGCGGAACCTGCGGTTTATGAAATCGGCCCGGGCATCATCGACAACCCTGCCAGAACCCCTAAGCCGGCCTAGCTCACCTGATACAGAATCAAATACCCGATTTATTGCATCGGAATGTGCGATTCCAAGCAAACCAGAATAATAAGAGTCAAGAGATGTTTGAGTGTAGCGGGCAGGAGCAAGAAGACGAACCATAAATCTTCGTGAAGATGCAGGATCACTAAAGGTTGCATATTCCTGAGCATCATGCCTTACATATCCATCAAAGCGATAACCAACTTGTTCTGCCATGATACGCGGATGATGACCTACCCGCATAGTAGCTAACTCTGGACTAAGAGTAAAGGGAGTTGCAGAAGCAGGAACCCCCTCTACAATAAGACCCTGATTACTTGCATCTGTATATTCAGAGCGCTCTCGAGCATAGTTAATTAATAACTGGGCAAAATCGGCATACGCACGATCGTTTGGCATGGCCTGTCTGATAAGCTTAACATCAAAAACCCTAAATGGATTTGAAGTCTGCGAACCAATCTGGGGACTCCTCAGCATAAGCTCTCCTAGAATTGGGAGTCTGCGAATCCTTCTTGGATGCAAATCCCGATTTGCACCGACAACCAGAACTCCACTGTCTCTTGCCTGTGCATCTAATTCAGATACCCGGCCAAGAAGTTCTTCTGAATGCGAATAGTTTCGAGCGCACAAATCAAGATAGATTGATCTTAAACCCTCTGGCAATCTGGATGCGTCCTCAAGTGCCATCCTAAACATATTGCCAAGGGCAGCATGAGACTCTGGAGGACTTGATCTAAGGCTAGATGCAAAAAAAGAAAGGACTCCATTAATTGGTTCAAGATTATTTTGAGGTCTTGGAAACAGACTAAATAGATCAAAGCGCGAATCAGTAGATCCAAGTGCACTACCTACCAAAAGAGAGCTCAGGGATTCGGGATTTGTAACGGCCAGGCGGGCACAAACATAATAGAGATCGGCTGAACCGGACGTAATAGTAGTGGCATCGAAAGACTCGTATTGACTCCACACACGATATGAATACCTGATTGCCTCATAATATTCCGAATATACAGAATTAATTCTCTCTAAAGGCACGTGTTCGACAATATAACGGGCAGACTCAACGATACTATCGATACGACTACGATTAGGCCCGCTAAAACCAACGGCATGTTCAATATCCCGTGAGATCAAAGCAGAAATCATAGATGACTCAAGACAATCAGCCAAAGTCGGCTGCACATGACCTCTCGCCTGAGCATATCTCATAGCCAGAGCGGCACCAACCGCCAAATCAGGATCCGCATGCGGATTTGAAGCGGCTTGCTGAATCTGCTGGGCCCGGGACACCAGATCAGCGGAAATTTGGATTAGACGTGCAGTATAAGACAAAGAGGAACTTTCATTAGGGTAACCAAAAACAATATCCCTAAACATAGGATCTGACCTATGAGATATAAAAAATTCCAGGGCAGGAGCATACTGGGCAGCTGCAACATCAGGAGCAACACCATGCGCAACTGCATCTCGAACCAGATCGCGCATTGCAATAACAAGCGGCCCTCCTCTTTGAGCAACTATTTGGTCTGCTTGAGCACAAAGTTCGCGACCCAATGAAGATTCAGGAACATTTCTTAGGCGCCCTACAGAAGCGGCATAGTCAGGATGAACGCGCTCAACTTCCCGCATAGTAAGATTACCACTACGAACTTCATCAACCAGACGCCAGAGAAAAATTCCTACAGTTCGATTATCATCGGTTAGATGGGGCATGAGCAAACTTCTCACTCTGGCCCAGGCCTGCTCGTTTGAGACAATATTGTGAACAACATCACGCTCGAGTGCTTCCACAGTTGCCAGATCAACATTTGTTGAATTTGCTAAAATAGACTGAGCAACCACGCGAACAGATGGAGATGGAGGAGCAATAGAAGCTACTGGTTCAGAGGTTTGAGGTGCCCTGGCAGAAGCTCTCTGATCCAGAGCAGCCAAGGCACTGGAAATACCCGCCCTATAATAGGAGGCCCTTTCTTCAGAAGACACAGACGCGGGATCTACACACCGGACATAAATAGATGATTTTTCTTCTCCACGCTTAAGAGTAAAGCGAACATATGTTTCATCACCTACCTGAACGGCGCCATCGAATCGATAGGCTGCACCATCAGAAGCAGTAACCTGAACAGCCCCAGGACTTAGATCGGACCCAAGAACTGCGCCAGGACTCCTTGCACGGCCACTAACAACAACTGCAGATTCTGGAAGATCAAGTAAAAAGTCGGCACTTGAGGTGGAAGTTGAGGTTGTAGTAGTCGATGAGGCCTGGGAAACCGGAGCAGTCCGAGACATTACTGGAGGTTGAGGAGTCCGTGTGCTTGTGGCATCAGGCATGGCAGAGCGATTCTCGCCATCAGCGACGCCGGCAGCGAGCTGAGCTAGAGGTTCTGCCACCTCCTGAACAGGAATCCTTGGAGCAACACGTGTTTCAACGCGATTAGGCCTTTGTGGAGAGGGTCTTTGATTTGGCGGAACAGTAGGCAACTCATCAACTTCGATAACTTCCGGCTCAGAACCGGGAGGATTGATTGTGGTTGGTCCCTGATGCCTGGCCGATTCGGCAAGCGGTCCCGGTCGTGCAGAAGCATCAAACAAATCTACACCAGTGTGTACCCGAAGCTCGTCTGCAGTAGTAAAGAACCGATCTGCATTTTCCCGGCTAACTCTGCCCGCAGACACTTCCACATCTAATCTTGCACGGACATATTCACGGTAGCCCGAACCATAACTCGCTCGTTGCTCAGCGGTAATAGTACCGGCAGTAACCATCGCATCCAGATCATGGTTCATCTGCTCCTGGGTAGTATGACGACCTTCAAGAACCATATAGCCGAACTGATTTGATACACCAAGTTCGGGATGATTGGGGTCATTAATTCCATAACCAACCCACTGGCCAGCAGTATTTGCCCGATAAAGAGCAGCTGCAACTTCGTACATATTATGAACATCGTTTCCGCTAATGTTTGGATCACTCTGCATGCCTAAATGAAGAAGGGCAACATCAGCAGCACCCTGCTCGAGCTGATTGTGCTGGGCTCGTGCCTGGGGAGTTCCCATTTCATTTTGCAGGTTTGCCATTTCATCTGCATGCATTGTGAAGCGATAATTATTACGTGCAATTGGACGAGGGGCAACGTTTCCCTGATAGGTGAGATTGGCAACTGATGGAACTGCTCCAAGACCTCCAGTTGCAGTTGCAAGGCCATAAACTCCTCCATCATGATCTGCAAGGACACGCGCACGCGCTGCGGCCATTTCCGGAGTAACCGGACGTGGGGTCGATGAAACGTCCCTAGACGCAACTGCGGCGGAATGTGCAACCTCAACCGGAGTAACGGCAACCGGATCCTCTGGATGTGATGCATTGTAATTATCCAGACCAGTAGTAACATCGCCTATCAAAAACTCAGAAGAGGCATTTCCAAAGTCCCGGTGCAACACAGAAACATCATGAACAGGATTTCCATTTGCATCACGGACCTGCTGGCCGTTTTGCATAACCGGCTCGATGCGCATTGCGACTCCATCCATATCAATCGCAACCGCTGCAGTTCGTACAACCGTGCCGTCTCTTAATCGACCTACAGCATAACCGCTGTTGGCAGAACGACGATCGCCAAGTGCAATTTCACTTGCGGCATTATGATAATCATAAAGACTTCTGAAAAATTCGGATCGACCTTCTTCAGTTCGCATCTCATCGTAGAAAGCACGAACTGCCGGAGCTGATCTTGGATCATTCAATGCAACAGATGGCTCGTCAATTATCTCATCACTCATGAGGGCAAGACCATCGATATACATTTCCCTTATTGTCCCATCAGGCATTCGGACATTCTGCCAGGTTCCAACTAAATCATGGATGTCCTGCATAATTCCGTAGTTGACCTGCTCGGGATTTCCACTCTGATAGGTTCTTCCATTTTCAAATGTATAGCCATGATAATGACGGGCAGTAAGAATACCTTGTGTACGGGCCAACTCTTCACCCAGCGCGGCAGCCTGTAGATCCTCAGTTTTGACAAATATTCTTCGAGTAGTTGATGGAGCACCATTTTCCCCGGGAATTTCAAGAGTAACTGCATATGCACCACTAAGCCCTGCACGATAACTAACCCCGGTTATAGATGCCCTCTCAAATCCAGGTATCGTATGAATATTGTGTTCAAGTCCGCCAAGGGCAACCAAATCTGCAAATGCGCGGGCACCCTCAAGAGCCTGTGCCATAGTAAGGGAAGTAGGCTCACGATAAGTAATTCCACGAGAAGCCAAAAAGCCACAAATTCCCTCGAACTCGATTCGTTGCGGGACATTTAATCGGGCGATATTATTTACAGAGTGCTTCATTGCCGCAGTACCTGAAGAAACAAATGATGCTCTTAATTGTTGAAATTGTTCCGGGGTTGCACCATGAGAAGTCAGAAGTGCATCCAGAGCATCAAGATTTCCCCCTGATAAAAAGGCATCACGCAGCTGGTTTTTGAGGGCATCCCTTCTCGCACCTGGTTCGTGAATTAGTGCGGTCGCTATTGCATCTGCACCACCTTCTGCATATTGCCTAAGAAGCATTCTTTGCATTTCTGGATTAATTGGTCCATGACCTTCTGCTGCAAAGGACATTTGCGCCCGCATCTGATCAACTGAAGCAGTTGCACCAGCCTGATCTAAAGTATGATTTAAGGCAGTTGTAGTATCAGCCAGACTAGTATTAAGACCCGCAAAACCGGAAGTTCTTAGTGCTTCAGTGAGCGCAGGAACATCAAAACCCAAAGCCGTCAGTTGAGGGGCAACCGCAGGAATGCCACGATCAACATAGCCATTTCTCAGAGATTCTGCTGCATTTGGAGAATAATGCTGAGCCCTTCTTTCGCTTTCAGTAGTAGTTGTAGGGTTAGTACGCACTCGGCCACTTTCATTAAATGCAGTAACCCAGTCGTGGAAGAATCGCTGTTGTTGCAATGGATTTCGTTCGGCAAGACCAACTGCAAGGCTTCTTGCAAGAACCGGGTTTCCAGAAAATGATCGCAATGAATCGACCACAAGTCTTCCGGTTTCTTGACCCAATAGTTCGATCGCCCGGGCTTCGAATTGAGGCGAATTGATAGAGCGAATCAGATCTCTTCCTTGCTTTATCGATCCGTTTGGAGCGCGAAGATACTGATCTGAGAGAGTTGCAAGACCTTCTGCAGCATGAGGATCCAAAAGTGCATGTGCCATATTAACCGCACGCTCTGCATATTCGGTCTCGGGTCTAGGCATCTGTGGCATCCGTGGAGCTGGCTGCTCACTAAATCGGGCATAGGCAGTAGAAACCAACCCCGGTTCGCTAGCAGTACCGATTCCAAAGCCCCGCATATAAGCCTGGAATTGGGCAGGTGTTCCGCGAGCTGCGGCCCTAAATGCCTCGTTGGAAGTAAGCAAGCGAACGGCTTCCTGCCCAGAGGAAGATAGAGTTGCCAGAAGTGGATCGACACTACCCTCACGACGAACTGCCGCACGGGCCAGTGCTGCAAGATCTTCAACAGAGCGAATTTCAGATGGAACAGTAAACTCATGTCTTCTTCTTTGCTCAGCACGCCTGAGTCTGGCAAGCGGATCGGCGCGGGGAACGGAAGTTGTAGAAGTAACACCGGGAGCAACCGGCCTAAGCGGCGCTGGAGTAGCTGCAACCGGCGCAGGCAGAACTCCCGCCCTCACAAGCGCCTCATGGGTCAATCGTAATCTCACCGGATCAGTAGCCCGCTGGAATTCAGGACGATTAGAAAGTTCGGCTACAACGCGAGCAGTATTCAAAGTACCAAGTGGATTGGAATTTGCAGCTGGATCCATAACACGCAGATTTCGAAATGCTACCTGCTCAGTAACCGGACCGGAACTACTTGCAAGTGCAGCAGCACGGACAACCTGAGCAGTTTGAGTATCTGAAATCGGAATTGTAGTAAAATCATTGGCATATGCTACTGCAGCAAGTTCAGAAGTGCGACTATTCGCTCGCATAACTGGAGCATATACTTCATGAATCGCCAGTGCAACTACAGCCATTGCAGGCGTGAGAGTTGGTGAAGTTGTAACTGGAGCTTCAAGAGGACGAATGGCAACAGGAACTTGCCTGGCAGTGCCAAGAACCCGAGTCTGTGGAGCGACCCGGGCAGTAGTTGGAGAAGTACCATTAAGACCAGAAACAAATTCTGGATTCGAAAGCAAAAGGAGCGCGAGAGTTCCGACATCTGCAGGCAGACCAGCCAGGCCAGCTGCACGCTGAGCCTGCTCACGGGTTACCACTGCTGTTGATGAACCCCGCTGCTCATGCAAAGAAGTTGCAAGAGCAACTGCAGATCGTAAATTTTCCCGCTCTGCCGGAGGCATGTTTGCAAATACAGGATCAGATGAATTTGAACCGGAAAATAGACGCTCTCTAGTACGCGCAAAGTTTTCCCTTGCAGCAGAAACGAAATCAGTAAGTTCGGGAGTAACACTTGAGTAGCCTTCCAAAGTACCTATGAGTGCCTGGGTATTTGGCAATGTCTCGGATTCAGAAATATGATGCGCAAGGAACAGCCGCTCGCCTGCGCTCAAATAGCGACCCAAAGTCGCCTCCACTGAACGAAGAGCTGCCTGACTAGAAGCCGGAAGAGCACCAAGTATTGCATCTGCATGCGCCTCATAAGCAGCAATTGCATGTGATAGAGCAACCGGATCCCGGGCCAGTGCACTGCCCTCGCCAGAAATCATACGCAAAACATCATGACGTAATTCGAGACTGTCTGGAACTCCTGAGAGTGCCATTGCCCGATTGAAGTTCTCGCGCGTCTGTGCATCGAGGGATTGTGAAAGAGTTCTGACCCGCTCCGAAAGTCGGGCATTGTACATTTGAGCGGCCTGGTATCGATTGACACCGAAAAATCCAGCCATTGCAAATCGATAAGCTCTTGCACGGAAACTCGTTCCGAAAACCAATGAAGAATTGGCCTCACCGACAAGCTGGAAACCGCGCATCAAGCCAGGCTGGGCAGCATTGAAGAAAATCAGGCCATATTCAAATAGACCGGCTCCAGGATCACTATGCCATGTTTCATAAACAGAGCCCACACCGATCGCAACTCCGCCAAGGCCCATAAAATAGGCCAGACCAGTATTGACTCGTTGGAGATTGAGAAGGGTGGCTTCGCCAACTAGGGCAGTCCCGCTAGGTGCGAGTTCGCCGCCAAGTTCAGTTGCCAGTCCACCTAAACCATGACTAACTACACCAATGCCGGCAAGCGCAATCCCACCAAGTCCCAAAACCCTCTGAAGAGTAGTGAGATTCTCTGCACCGCCAACAGCTCGGGCCTGATCGAAATAACCGAAGGTCGATTCGCCAAGGAAGAATGGCGCAACAAGAACACCAAAACCAGTTGCAGAGGCAAAACCTGCACCAAGAATTCTTCCAGCCATAGCTACATTTGAATAAACCCGCTCGCGCCGAACACCGCGCTCGACAAACTCCGCTGAATCATAACGCTGGGTTCTTGCATTATCAACGTTGGTTTCAATTGTCATAAGCTGGCCGGGACTAAGAACGCCACCGGGGCTTTGTGTAATTGTGGCAAACGCAGTTCCCAAAAATCCGAATGATCTGGTAAGTGAATCGAATGAGGATTGAGCCTGCCTTGCAGACACAGAGCCCCTAAAAGTCAAATTAGTCGCACTGAATCCCGGAGTAAGAGTCGCAACTGTATTTGTGAAATCATCATCAACCTGCTCACTGATAGAAAGAATGCGATCGATATGACGTCTCTGATCAACAGTATATGAAACCGGACGATAATGAACGCGCGCAGTCGGATCAGTATTTGGGATAGCGGCAAAGCCCAGATCAGCAAATACAGCAGCAGTATGGACATCGGTGAGTGTCAGACGTGCAGGTAATCCAAGTAGGGAATACCTTTGATTCAACTGATCGGCACGTAATTGTCTAAATTGAGAAGGCAAGGTACCGTCTTCAATGGAAGCGGCAACGTGAGTTGGATCTGCAATTGCACTGCCACCAAGCAGACCAAATTGATGCGCGCGATCTCGCATGACCGTGGCACCTTGAGGATCTAAGCGACCTGCAGCGTAGAGCCGATCTGCAGCAGCAAGAACAGTTGATTCTTCGCTTGCCATATGAAGTGCAACGTCACGTGCAGTCTCAGTTACTGATAAACGTCTAAGTCCATCAACATGATCTGCCTGAACCAAAAGGAACCGCTCTGCAGTTTCGCTAAGATCGCCCCGCGCTCGCAATAGACCAGTTCCACGGCGAAGCAGATCAGGATGATGCAAAAGATAATCCATGACAGCAGTATCGCCACCAGTTTGAAGGGCATCGGCGAGTGCGTGCATGTGAACTGCGTATTGACGATCAACTCCGCCAAGGCCACGAGTCGGACCCGCGTCGCCCAGTTCAGTTACAATGCTTCGTGTGATCTCAATTGGAACCATATCACTTGCAGAGTTAAGATTTTCCCGCGCAGCAGCAAGAGCATGTGCTCGCTGCTCGGCTGCATTTGCATCAGCAGTTGCAGTGGCTGCAACCTGATCCAGATTTGCATCGCGCCGAACCTGTGCACCATTTGGACTTAGAGTCCGATGGCCATGCGCATCAACATCATAATACACCCCTGCATATTGGCGGGCAGCAGCACGAAGAGCATCGGCAGTCCTTTGATTAGCCGTCTCCATATTGTAGAGCGTCTGACGCCCCTGATAAGTGGGAATAATGTTGGTTGAAAGATCATCGAAAAGCAGGTTGCCCGCCTGGACATGACCCGCCTCAATTTGACGTAGGGCCCGACCGGCCTGTCCCAAGAGGAACGCAGTGTCAAATTCTGCCATGCTTCCAGCTTCACGCTCCTCTGGACTGGCCTGTGCCAGCAGAACATCATGAGCACCAAATAGACCGACACGGATACTGCGCTCTCGAACCCGACCAGCTACACGCATTATTAATCGCTGTGCAGCTGCCAAATGACCAGACCGGGCCTCGACTCTTGCACGCTCAAGATCATTATGTAAAGCCTGACCATCCACAATTGCAGTCGTGGTCGGGGCCAGATGATATCCGCCATCGCCATGAAGAACTACTTCCCGATCATGCATGACTCTGCCTGAAGAATCAGTAACCGAGGCAACAAGTTCCGTAACACTGCCATCAGCAGAAGTCGCAGTTCGCACAAGCCGGGCAGCCATATTGCGAATCGCAATAATTCGGGTTACCTGAGCATAGCCGGAACTAAAATCATGTCCTGCATCGCGAAGCCGATCCTGATTCAATTGGACAAACCCCGAACTCATAGGTTCAGTTCTGGATCCAACTTCAGAAATAGTTTGCTCGAAATTATCAGCAGCCCGAACCAATGCGAATCGGCCTGCAGTAGAGGGAACTGAACCGGCTGAAGTTACAACGTCCCGATGGAGCATGAAAGTTGCATTAGAGAGACCCAGACTGGCCTGATGCAGCATATTTGCCTGGGCCGTTAAATCCCGCGCATGCCTGCGCAAAATTTCGATCGCAAAGGCCTGATCATCATGGCCGGTTTCCCTCCTTGCAGTTTCTATTGCCGCAGCATATTCAGGGCCACTTAGAGTAATTGCTGCCCTCTGATACAAAGCAGCTTCTGCAAATCTCGCCCCTGCCAGGTCGAGTGCACCCTGTGCATGAGTCATCCGCTCGCTTGCACGCACTGGATCAATAAGAGCTGCTTCACGGGAATAGAGAAGCATGTGAGAGGGGTTGGATGCACCAGAAGAAAATCTTCTTAATCGTGCAGACTCACGCGCATAAGCCCTGGAAGTCGCTCCAAGAGCCATAGACTGGGTTCGCAATTCTGCACGAGCGTGCTCAAGCCGCATTTCCAAAGCGGAAAGATCGGCTTCTAAAATTTCACAAAGCTGGATTTGTGCAGAAAGAGCCTCGGAATAGACATGAGGCTCGCCATTTTCATTACGAACCATTGATGAACTACGCTGGCCCTCATAGCTCAGAGAAGGATTAAGTGACAGAATAATTGCACCGAAACTTTCTCCAGAGCGCATGCGGCGCTCCAGTTCAGCAAGTGGAGGAATTTGGATTCCACTGGAAGTAGTAAAACCATGTTCATATTGGGCTGCAATTGTTGGATCATGACTAGCTGCAGCAAGAGTAACACTGTCAGCCATTGCACCAAGGACTCCGATGTTTGCGCCCTGGCCGTTTTGAACCTCTAATAGAGAAAGTCGGGTAAAGCGGCCAAACATTGCACGTGCAGCCGGATCAGTAATTGCAGCAAGAGGAGCGCCACGGCTTAGATAGATCTGAGCTGCATTAAGTGATTCAGTTACGTTGGAATAGGTATTTGGATTGTTAATATTTCGACCAATTTCCAAGCGATCCGGAGAATTGGTAGAATATGCCTGTGCAAATAGAAGAGCTGAAACTGCATGTGGCAAATCAGAAGTGAAGATCGAATCAAGTGCTGCTGCATAGTAACGGGCGGCATCTGCACGATTAGCAGGCGGTGCATGCGAAAGCGATTCGCGGGCATTTTCCAATTGAGATGAATACGAAGCGATTACTGGAGCAGATTGATCTGGACCAGATATCGCAATATGCCGAATCTGGGCAGAACTACCAAACAAAAGCGCAGTAGCCAAACGTAGTCTTTGCAGCTCTGAATCAGCAATTGTTTCACCCCTATTGAGAATAGAAAGGGCATCATTAAGACGACCCAAAAGCCTCTGATATGCAGGATAGAGTTCACCGCATGCACGACGGTTTCTACATAAGACCTCAAGCCGATATCGGGATTCGCTAAGTGCAGTGACAGTTGAAAGGCGGGACATATTGAGATTTTGCTCAGAGGCAGCAGCCAAAATGACAGATCGGGATTGTTGATCGCCATGAAGATAAGCACGGGAAGCACCAAAGAGAGAACTGATTTGTTCAAATGGTGAGCCCGCGCCGATGTGAGCAAATAAATTAGCAATTATGCGGTTGTATCCACTAAGAGATTCTGCTCCAAAGTTACGTGGAATTCCAGAGCGGTCAGACGCAACTTCATGGGCAATTTCAACAAAACCAAAAATACGCTGGATGTTTTGAGAAGTAGGATCGAGTCGCAAGAGAGCAGCTCTGGTCTGCCTGAATTGTTCAGATAGTACTGCATCAGAGGGAACCTGAACTGCGGCTAAAAGAGTTTGAGTAAGAGAATGGATATCTGGATTTGGACCAAGAAGGGCAGCGATAAAGTTACGATCGGCAGGAAGATGGCCAAGTGAAATTGCTCTCGCACTAAGAGAAATAAACTGGGCCAGCTCAGATTGCCCTGCAAGGGAAAATTCGATCGATCGTGTGCAAAGAGAAATGACATCGCGTCTTGGTGATTGGGATAAAATCTCAGTTGCACTTTCAAGTGCACCTCCAATTGAACTGAGGGTTTCAAGACCTGCACGATTTGGTAATCGACCCGAAGAAAGCGAATTTTGAATAGCCTCGAGCCGTTCTCGGGCGGCCTCCAATTGCCTTGAGAGAGCAGGATCCAGATTCCGCTCCATCAGATCGTCGCAATGACCTATGAGTCGCTCGACCCGCTCTGCGGTATTGGACCTTGCAAGAGTCAGATATTCTAAAAGAGAAGAATTTGAAGCGCGAAGGTTAGTAAGTAAAAATTCATTTGTTACTGAGGTATTTGAAAAATGTCTAAACACGGAACCATATTCAGGAAGCGCAGCCTGATCCAAAGATAAGACATCATGATTAGTCAGAAGAAGACCCACATAAGAGAGAGTAGAGGTTAGAAGCTCGGCATTTGGAGTCGAAGGATTTAGTGATCGAACAAAAGCAGCTCGAACCCCGGCAATCTCAGCTTGATCAAATCCAGCTTCGCGCATATGCTGGACTGTTTCGACCAGAGATCCAAAATTTTCGACGCCAGCCCTAAGGGCATCACGCGCGGCAGGAGTAGGCGAACGCGCATAAGTTTGTGCAAGACCAGTAAGCGCACTAATTTCAGGGTTAAACTCCCTCTCAGCAGTGGCATCGAGCATACTTCGGACAAGACGCTCGACATAAGATGGAGTCGGAGGCAAAGTACCTGCAAGTTGCCGTCCAAGATCCCGCACTGATTCGCGGGCAGCGTCTGCACGGGCAGCCGCATCGGAGAGGGGTGAGGATGCAGTTGGCTGACGGGTTGTGGGAGCACCTACAAGGGGAGCCAATGATTCACGCAGATGATCGGTAGCCTGGGCAGCTTGTTGATCAGCCAATTGTTCAGGAGTACGAAAATTTGGTCCAACCATTTAGTTCACACTCTGATAGCAGAAAATTACAAACTCCTGCAAATTTTTAATGCGCTCATAAGAGGGAGCATTAGAACTACGAAGAATGAGAGTCTGACGGGTCCAGTGTTCAAGATCAGAAAGAAACCGCTTATGTTTTTGAAAAGAATTTGCATATTTTTCTTTTTCCTTTGAACCTTCCCAGATCGCAATAGCACCAGAAAGAGAAGTCAGAGTCAGATTTACTTTTTGAATTACAAGTTCCTCAACCTGATCGAGATTTTTCTCACTAACACCACCATCAACTCCCAGCAGGGAGGCCAAAGTCTGATCTGCCACAAAATACTGAGTACATTGAGCGTTTTAAACTTAACTACAAGACCAGGCAAAGATACACTATAGTAATATACAACGAAAAAGTAGGAACTTTTTAGCAAATATAAATCTAAAAAGAGTGGGATTTTGGAGAAAAAAGTGAGTTTAATTCTAAATATCTTCACTTTCAACAATCTCAAAAGAATCACAGGACTGCGCCTGATCAGGTAAAAAATGAGCGTAAATGGAACAAAAGAAACCGGAAACCATTTGAGTGAAAATTACTGCAGCAGACTCACAACAAATACATTAAAAAGTGAATAAGAGATTAATTATCTGGTGAACTTTGAGATGTACAAGTTATCGGCAACAGTAGAGAAAGATGGAAAATGGTACGTGGCCCATTGTATGGAACTACAGATAACTAGTCAGGGCAAAACAGTTGAAGAAGCACTGGCAAATCTAAAAGAAGCACTAGAACTATATGTAAAAAATGCTGATTCGGATGAACTGGAACACCTAAAAACAGCCCATGATGAAGCTCCCTTAATTGCCACCATAACCGTGGGTTAATGAAACTTCCAATCGTTTCTGGCATTGAAGTCATAAAAATTCTTGGTAAGCTGGGATTTAGACAGCTAGACCAGCATGGAAGTCACGTGATTCTAATTAAAGAAGCTCAAGGCCGGAAATTCAAACCAGTAGTGCCAGTACATAAGGAACTTGCCCCCGGCACACTCTTAAGCATAATTAAACAAGCCGGATTGACCCGAGATGAATTTATCAATATATATTACGGCAGATGAACTGAACAAATACCAGGATTACTCAGCAGTATCCTCATTTTCAACAATCTCAAAAGAATCACATGACTGCTCCTGATCTGGTAAAAATGAGTATTCGATAGATCGGACTTGTGCACCTTCTGGACCTTTAGTACACCAGGCAATCAAATCGCCCAGAGCATCAGAATCGCCCTCTGCATAAACTTCCACTGCTTTGCCATCAGGAGTGTTTCTTGCAAAACCAACCAACTGCAATTTATCTGCCTCACTCTTGACATTTGACCTAAATGAGACGCCCTGGACTTTTCCGATAACGAAAATACGAACGCGAGAAATAATCATAAGATGAAGATAATGAGAAAAAAATATAAGCAGACCGAATACTTAATGCACTGCAAAGCTCAGATCCCCACTACTCTCAATTATGTCTTCGCAGTATCTTAGGAGTTTGATGCATTTTTCAGACAATGAACGAAGGGCAATGATTTCGGATTTATCTTTTTTGGTCTTTAGACCCTCTTCAAAGGACTTGAATTTGACAAGAAACAGCTCACGGGCCCTAAGATAGTCAGACCCCTCAGCTCTCGAGTTTATAAGAGAATCACACGAAAGAACAAATATTTTCTGGGCTAGAGAGATCAGTTCCGAGAGTTCCCTGTTTTGTCCTATAAGCGAACGGTTGGTTGACAAATCTTCCAGATGATCACTTATCTTCTCGATGCTTTTTGCAGCCATTGCCTTAAACAAAACAATACGCATGTTTGTCCCGCTAATGCATATCTGGCGCAAAAGAAGCAAATATAGCCGATCGACATCGTCCTCTTTTCGCGAGATCTCAACATGCACATCGGACCCGTCCTTAAAGGAGTTCGAGACCAGGGCGAACATGGAATTAGTAACTGCATAAGCACGCTTTATGACAGAGTCCAGATTGAGATCATCCGAAGTAAGAATTCTCAAAACAAGTTCTTTTTCGGATTCGTCAGTTATCTCAACACCAGATAAAACCCGCCTTGCTTCCTCAGCCAGGGTGCTTATATTTTTTCCGCTTAGAATGAGTCTTCCTGCTCCAGCGACATATGCAGAAACTATGTTTCGCATAGTAGACTCAGAACTATCGGAGGCGACAATAGAAACCGATTTTAACTCTCGTGAATTCTCCCGAACGCTCAGAGTAATTGTTCCATCATCATTTTGGAGAGTGTGAACTGCTTGACCCTTGCTAATTTGATTTCTCTCGATCCACTGATGGGGCAACGAAATGATGTAAGTATTTCTTCCAGTTATTTGTATTTTCCTCTGATCTTCCATAAATACTCAACTCAATTGGTATATATCATACATACCACAATATATACAATTTACAAAAAGTTTATAAAGGGGCTCGCCTGCAAGATAATCATGAAGACATTGTGTGATCAGTACATGGCTCAAAGAAAAAAACCCAAACTGGGAATTGGTGCAGATGGAGATCCATCGATAAGAAAGGACATGGCCCTCTTAGAAAGACGATTTTCAATAAAGCCAGACCGAATCTAATAATAATTGAAGAAAATTGAAGATGAATAAAAACCAGACAAATTAAAATAGCGTAAAAAGAACTCTTTTTGAAAATTAGAAATCACAAAATAAAGATCATTAATCGATGAACCTCAAGGCAAACGATTACTCATCCAGAAACATGGTTTGTTACTATTTTTTAGTACAAAATTCATCAGAAGTTTCCGTCTTTTGGGAAAGAATAGATCAAATCATTCCAGATTTTCGGAAAGAAATAGAAAATAAGAGAAATTAAAAAATTAAGAAAATTAGCGAACCGCATTGTTATGCGATTCTCTAGTCACCCATGTCCATGCCTGGCATTCCGCCTGGGCCGCCTGGACCTGGACCGCTCTTTCCTCGAGAGCTGATGATATCATCAATTCTCAAGATCAATCGTGCGGTTTCAGTAGCTGCAGACATTGCCTGTCTCTTTACTTTGGCTGGTTCGTAAACACCCGAAGCCTTAAGATCGGAAACCTTGGAATTTAGAACATCGACACCGACGCCAACTCCATCCTTTTCCTTGTGCTTGTTTCTTAGGGCAACCAAGGTATCGATTACATCCATACCCGCATTTTCAGCAAGTGCTTTTGGAATCGATTCCAATGCTTCTGCGAACGCCTGGATTGCCAATTGTTCACGGCCACCGATCTGGATCGCGTATTCGTGGAGTTGTTTGGAGATTTCCATTTCGACAGATCCGCCACCAACTACGAATTTACCATCTTCGATTGCAGAAGCAACTGCGCCTCGTGCATCGATAACTGCGCGCTCGACTTCGGAAACGACGTGGTCGGTTCCTCCTCGGACAAAGATAGTAACTGACTTTGGATCCTTGCATTTTTCAACAAAGACCATTGCTTCGCCGCCGATTTTTCGCTCTTCGACAGAACCGGCATAACCAAGTTCGGATTCTTTGATGTCTTCAAGAGAAGATGCAACCTGACCACCAGTTGCCCGTGCGAGCTTTTCCATATCGCTCTTTTTGACTCTTCGAACTGCACTAATGCCGCGCTTTGCCAAGAAGTGCTGGACCAAATCATCGACACCCTTTTGACAGAAGACAACGGTTGCACCGGTCTTTTGGATCTTATCGACCATATCGCGCATCATTTTTTCTTCCTGGTGCAAGAATGCTTCCATCTTGTCAGGAGAAGTGATCTCGATTTTTGCATCTGTTTCGGTTTTCTCGATCTCTAATGCAACATCCAAAAGAAGGACTTTTGCATCCTTAATGGATTTTGGCATTCCGGAGTGAACGATTTCCTTGTCGATCAAAACACCGCGGATAAGTTCAGTGTTCATAACATCGCCACCGGCTTTCTTTTCGACTTTGATCAGATCCAAATCAACCTTGTATTTACCGGTCTTATTTTCAGAAACCTGCATAACTGCATCAGAAATGATCTGACCAATTTTCATTTTTTCATCTTCGCTTCCGATTCCCTTTGAACCCATGGAAACAAGTGCGATCTTTTTGAGCGTCTCGGTGTCCTTTGGAGTAACTGGGGATGAGACAGATTCGAGAACCTTCTCGGCCTTCTTTACTGCCAATTCGTAACCTTTAATGATGACGGTTGGGTGAATTCTCTGCTCGAGCAATTGACCAGCTGATCGAAGTAAATTACCTGCCAATACAACTGAGGTAGTAGTTCCATCACCAACTTCTTTATCCTGAGTTTTTGCGATTTCGACCATCAGTTTTGCTGCCGGGTGGTCAACGTTCATTTCTTCCAAGATAGTCGCACCGTCGTTTGTAATGACGATATCGCCCAAATCAGAAACGAGCATCTTATCCATACCACGGGGACCTAAAGTAGTCTTGACTATGTTGGCAATAGCATAACAAATTGCGATATTCATTCGCATTGCATCGCTGCCAAGAACTCTCTGAGATCCTTCTGGCAAATAATAAACTTGTTCTCCACTTACCTGTTTAGACATAATCCATACACCTCTATAAAAATCGTTTTTCTTTTGGTTTTTTTAGTTTTTAAAATAAGTTTTTGTTAGCTATATGATAAAGAGTAGATTTTATAAAAATAGCGATTTTGACTCAATGCAGTGTATCGATTCACAAAAATAAACAGTTATATGCTCTTTCTAACACAATAGAAACATGAATCTGCTTCATCTGGCCCAAATCAGGGAAAACGATTCCTTACGCAGAGACGTAGCCAGGCGAGCAGAGGATTCTGGAAAAAGGCTTGGTCAGCGGATGGGTGGAATAAAATTACCCAAATGGGCAGCAAAACCTGAGAGTTATTTACTAGGGGAGATCGAGCGAGTAAAGTTCGAATTATTATTAGTAGCAAAAGCAGAGGGCATAAGAATTACGCCTGAAATAGATCGCAAAATCGAGACAATAGCAAGGGAAAATTTTACAAGAGGCGAAATACCCCGAGCTCAGATAACCGAAATATTTGGAAGAAAACCACCTCGGGAAGTCTGGGAAGCTCAATCGAATAACGATCTTGGATACTTCCGTCCAGAGCACAGATTAATTTTCATTTTCAGCCCACAACAAGTTGATATGACTCACGAACACGAACTTGTCCATGTTCTACACCATTCGAGATATCCAGGACAGTTCTCGCCCTGGCGAGGCCAGAGAACAGTAAGAATGACATATCTAGATGGGGCGGCAGACTACTTTTCTACAGATCGAGATACAATGAGAACATTTGAAATCGAGACTGCCAGACTAGGAGAGAAACTTGTAGAACTTGGAATACATGCAAATGACTTAGTCATAGCCGAGAAACTAAGAGAACTTAGAGACGAGGGAAGATTAAGAATCGAAAGAGTGAATCGACAAGAATGTCTGATTTTTAGTTATGGAGATACTGCCCGAGGATACGACATAAAAGCAGAAGATCAGGTTAGATATATAGCAGGAAGACGCTTCTTCGAACTCCTGACCCGAGAAACGGGAGAAGACGAATTGTTCGAGAGAGTTGCCAGTGTGCCTCCAAGAACAATGGAACATATCCACAAACCTCATACATATCTTGAATACGCCAAAACAGTGGGACCGCTCGAGCGAGCTTTGATTTGGGCAAGCGGGCAATTACCAATTTAGAGCGCGATCATCGAATCTATAAAAAACCGTCCGTACAAATATCGTTTGAGAATATGGATCTAGGACAAAAACTGCGAGAAGCACTTGCCAAACTTACAAACAAACCATACGTGAGTGAGGAAGATGTCAAACTATTAGTCAAGGAGCTCCAGCGGGCGCTCATTTCATCAGATGTAAATGTCAAACTGGTTTTAGCAATTTCAAAGCGAATCGAAGAGAGGGCGTTAAAATCGGAAAAACTTTCGGCCCTAAGTCTCAAGGAGCATGTGATGAAGGTTGTCTATGACGAACTTGCATTAATGATGGGCGAGAGCTATTCGCCAAGACTCGATCGACACAAAATTCTGGTTTGCGGACTCTATGGATCTGGAAAGACTACAAGCTGCGGCAAGATCGCACATTTTTATAGGAGCAAGGGATTAAGTGTCGGCTTAGTTGGAGCAGATACGGACCGACCAGCGGCCAGAGAACAGCTAGAGCAGATCGCAAAAACAGTCGGTGCTACATATTATACTAATAAAGAAGAGAAGAATCCGGCCAGAATAGTAAAAGAGGCAATGGAAAAATCCAAAGACGATGTTTTGATTGTAGATTCTGCAGGCCGAAGTGCGTTTGACGAAGCATTAGTAGGCGAGTTGAAGGCGGTCGCAGACCAATTAAAACAAGACGAGACATTTTTAGTTCTAAGTGCAGACATAGGCCAGATTGCAGGCAAGCAGGCAACCGAGTTTAACAGTGCAGTCCCACTCTCAGGAGTAATAGTAACCAAGATGGATGGATCTGGAAAGGGCGGAGGCGCACTCTCGGCCGTAGGTGCATCAAATGCCAAAATTGCATTTATTGGAGTTGGCGAAAAACCAGCGGACCTTGAGATATATAATGCACAGAAATTTGTCGGCAGGCTCTTGGGAGTCCCTGACTTCGAGGGTCTTCTCGAGAAAATCAAGAAGATTTCGGAAGAAAATGATCTTAAAAAAATCGAGAGTGACGAGCTGACGATCGAAACATTTTACGATCAGCTAAAGGCCATGAAAAAACTCGGACCGCTAGGCAATGTCATGTCGATGATGGGCCTAAATGATGTTCCAAAAGAATATGCGCAGCAATCCGAAGAGAAACTAAAGAAATTCGAGGCCATGATTGGATCGATGACTCGGGCCGAGAAGAAAGATGCCAAACTCCTTAAGAACAATGTCTCGCGCATAGGACGAATCGCACGCGGCTCGGGCTGCACTGAAAAAGAAGTAAAGGAATTTTTGAACCAATTCGAGAAAATGGAGAAAATGGTTGGGATGTTCAAACACAACCGCGGCTTTAGAAAGAAAATGGAAAAAATGATGAGCGGCGTATCCCCAAATATTAAGATGGGAATGTGAACTAGTCTCAAGGTCGCTTAGTCCTCTCAAATGTGCACAATAGAGTTAAAAGGTGTAGTTAGAATAAGTATTCATATATGACAACTAAAAAGTTGTTCCTGACGGTTGCCACGATCGCGACTCTAAGTTGCAACGTCAGACTTGATGTTCTATATCCACTCGCACCGCCTCCAAGAACCTGCAATTTGGCTGAACCATTAGCCGACACAATTCGAGATCCCAGAGCAGGAATAACGCGATTTGATCAATTTAAACGTAGACTTACACACAGAGGGTTCTGCCGCATTTTTGAAACGCAGTATGCCACTGCACAACAAACAGGCTATAGCGCCATAACAGTCGCAAACAATAACAAAATATATGTCTTTAGAAATGACAGATTCTCATTTACGGCAAATATGCCAGATCAACAAAATCGAACAGCCCTGACGATAGTCCCTTGTTTGGATAATCGGATTTGTCTATATGCGCTTAATTGGAATCAAGAAGGTACAAGACATCTCTTAGAGGCAAAATTGAATGTTTATGACATTGAAAGCCGAACTTCCAATCCACTAGTTACGATTTCATTGCAACGTGCACCTGGGGAAAATGGAGAAACCATTGATGTACTTAGAGAAAATGCCTATCGGATGTATTCGCCATTTATAATTGAAGATGCAACAGGAGGCGGAATAACAGTATTTGCCAGAAGATCACTCTCTAGAGAAGCCTGTGATCAAACAGTCTGGACACATGCATACACATTTAGAATACGTGAGGAATCAGAACAGTATTTCATTCGGACTTCCAGAGTCCTAACCGAACTATATCGGGCATGTCCATGTGCAGAGGGATACATAGATCGCTGCGAGAATGAAAGAAATCCAGATTAACGAATTACTCAGTAATTCAGTAAGTCCCTTAGATCTCCTGGTTCGACCGCCGCAGCCCAGGGACGACTGGATTCTGCGGCTCCATTGACAGCATAAGAAGACAGAGAAACCCGACTGTGGAAGAAGATGTTCGGATTCACTGCTACTCGTTAGAGATGGGGATTTAAAATCACGAATGCTAATTTTACTTATGAATAAAGACGTTGACCTTTGGATGAAACAGGCAACGGACGATCTTAAGACTGCCCAATCAAACTTTCGCAGTGAGATCTATTATGCCGCCTGTTTCTTTTCTCAACAAAGCGTCGAGAAGGCACTTAAGGCAATATACATAAAAGAACACAACGAGTTAGCCAGAGTACACGACTTAGTATTTCTTTCAAAGAAAGTCGAATTACCATCAGAATTTCTCACGGGATGCAAATATCTGGCCAGAGTTTATATTGAAGCAAGATATCCAAGTGAAATTCAAACTCCATCTGAACTTTTCACAAAACAGGACACAGAAAAATGCATAGAAATCGCAAGAGGAATATTAAAATGGGCAAAAACCAGAATCTGATAATGAAGCTTAAAGAATTCAAAAAAGCAGTTTCAATAAAACTCCCAGTCGAACGGATGATTTTTTTCGGCAGTCGAGCCACGGGTAACGCTGGCAAATGGAGCGACGTAGATCTCATCATAGTTTCAAAAAAATTCAAACAGGTTAAGCCACTAGAGCGAGGCCATGAACTTTATGATTATTGGAAATTAGACTATCCGGTCGATTTTCTCTGTTATTCACCTGACGAATTCGAAAAAGCAAAGAAACGCATTGGTCTTGCATCGGAAGCTCTGAAAAACGGAATTACGATCTAAAAGAGTTACTCATAAGTCCTTGTCCACATTTCCTTGGCCAGCTTGCCGCTCTTCATAAAAATCTCGATCTGACTTTCCGCTTTCTTTTTGTTTTCCCGATGCGTTTTTAGGAATGCGGTAATTTTTTCAATCAAAAGCATCTTCATCTCTCCAGAGAGCATCTTGCCCGATCGATAATCATCGTGGATCTGTCTTAGCTTTGCATCATCCGGCTCGAAAAGGATTGAGAGCCATTGATACGGAACATCAATACTCGTATCGCCACCGAGTTTTCGATGTTCTTCAAGAGTTGCACGACCGCCCGAGAAGGCATACTTATTGACTTTGTTCTTGACAGTCCTTTCATCATCAGTAAGAAGGATTGCAGTTTCTGCAGCGGCACTTGAACTCATTTTCCCAGTTACACCAGTAAGTGGAGGGAGGAATTTACTGTGAATCGCCGCAGTTTTATTATATCCAAGACCTTCGGCAATATCCCTCTGCAGTCTCCAATAATTATCCTGATCAATGGCACAGGGAATAAGACATCTTTTCTTTTCAAAGAATGTCGGTATCGTTTGATAGACAGGATACATTGAAATTCCGACATTGGTCGAGTCGTCAAAACCGAAAATAGCTTTCATGGTTGAGCCAGTTACCCGCTTTGCAGCCTTAAGGAGCAGAGGGTAGACATTCCGGACGTATTCGGTGTTTTTGAAAATAAATGTTCGATTAGGATCAAAACCCAGGGCAATGATGTCAAGTATATTATCATATGCAGCCGCTTGTACTTCATCCCATTGTCGTTCTTTTTTATGTAAAAAGCCTTCATCGTCAGTTATCTCGATGTAGAGATTCGTCTTGAAATGATTCTGAAGCCATTTAGTAAATACCAGAGGCACCAAATGACCGATGTGCATTCCCTTACTAGGTTTTCTGCCAGTATAGAGAAAGAATCCTTTTCCCTGCTCGTGATCTTTTAGAACCAGATCGAGATCCCGGTGAGAGAAAAAGAAATCCCGCCTTAACATCGGATGTAGCTCTCCAAAATCTTTTTTCATTCGCTCTTTGAGTTCGATTGAGATTCGGCTAGTTCCGAACTGTCGAGTTAGTTTATCATAATCGATGCTGCCCACGACTTCCCAGGGCGTAACAGTAAATTGATCTGCCATAAGACTAGAAAATGATATGAAAGATTAAAAGCCACTTCTAAAGACCCATTGACCGATAGATGCGGTATATACCCTAACTATATAAACAACAAAAACGACACAGTATCAGAACAAAGGTGTCCAAATGCCATTAAAAAAATTAAAAAGTCTGTTTGTACCTGAGGATGGCCGATTTTTCGAATTGATGCAAAAACAGGCAGTAGTTGCACACAAAAGTGCAAATGCGCTCTCGGAATTATTCAAAGACCATGCGCATCTGGAGAAACATGCATCTAAGATAAGAGAACTCGAACACGAAGGAGATCAACTGATGCGGGACATCTACCTCGCACTAAACAAAACATTCATAGTACCCATAGATCATAGCGACATTTCAGGACTTGCAGGTTCATTAGACGACATAATAGATCTAATAGATGAAGTGGCGGCATTATTACCAATATACCGCATCAATGCACCATCACCAGCAATGGAACAGATGGCCAGAATATTGGTTGATCAGACAGAAGAGCTCAA
Source organism: Microcaldota archaeon (assembly GCA_016212525.1). Classification (GTDB taxonomy): domain Archaea; phylum Micrarchaeota; class Micrarchaeia; order Anstonellales; family Bilamarchaeaceae; genus Bilamarchaeum. The sequence continues at coordinate 347,463 of JACRGD010000007.1, forward strand.
AGGAGCAGTCGATGCAATAAATCATTCGCGAACATATAGCGAAGTAGCAAAACATTGCACCCGAATCAAGAGCCTCGAAAGCAGGGCAGATGAGATTTACTACAAATCACTTGGAGAGCTCTTTGGCAAGGAGGATGCCCTTGAGATAGTCAAACAGAAAGAGATCTTAGAGAGATTAGAGGCCGCGACAGATAAAGTCGACAAAACAGCGCAGCACATCTCAGACATTGTAATGAAGCACTCGTAAGCTGATTGAAATGATTGAACTAATCATACTCACCATTTTGGTGGCACTCGCATTCGATTTCATGAATGGATTTCATGATAGTGCCAATGCCATCTCAACAGTTGTTGCGACGCGAGTTCTAACTCCGATGCAGGCAGTTTCGATGGCAGCAGTAGGAAATCTCATAGGTCCGCTGTTTTTTAGCACAGCTATCGCAGCGACAATTGGAAAAGGAATTATAGATACTAAAGTAATCCAGACGATCTTGCCTCAGGAAACATTTGTAATAATGATACTTGCAGCATTAATTGGGGCGATCGTATGGGACATATTAACATGGTATTTTGGCATACCTGTCTCGAGTAGTCATGCACTCATAGGCGGACTTATTGGAGCGGCATTAGTTGCAGTCGGTCCGAGCGTTCTTTTGTATGATGGAATCGGAAGGGTCCTCGCATTCATAGTCATTTCACCCGTTTTGGGATTTGTAAGTGCATTCTTAATGGCATTATTAGTCATGCGACTATTGAGAAACAGCGCACCAGATAAGGTCAATGACTGGTTCAAAAAACTCCAGTTGATTTCGGCATTCTTTTACTCAGTAACTCATGGAACCAACGATGCACAAAAAACAATGGGAATAATAACAATTTTACTCATAGCAGGCGGATACCTCACCCAATTCGAAATTCCGCTCTGGGTCATTTTAGCATGCCACGTGGCAATCAGCCTTGGAACATGGTTAGGCGGCTGGAGAATAGTAAAAACTATGGCACATAAGATAACCGAACTCAAACCATATCAGGGATTCTGTGCTGAAACAGCAGGAGGCGTTGTGTTGGTACAAATGGCTGCAATGGGGATCCCGGTGAGTACGACTCATGCAATAGCCGGAGCCATAATGGGAGTCGGCTCAACAAAAAGTCCAAAGAGTGTCCGCTGGGGACTAAGCCGCAACATAGTAATGGCATGGATTATTACGATTCCCTTTAGTGCGATTGTCGCAGCCGGAGTTTATTGGGTATTGAAATTGTTTTTCTAGACCGAAATATTAGTGGCATTTAGTGTAATATTATAAACATTAGTGCCCATAATCGAACAATATGTCAGGCGAAGCACATTCATTAGCAGATAAATTACGCGCGAGTAAAGCAGTTGCTGCATCAAGAGCAGCAATGGAAACAGTAAGACAACTAAGAGACAGAAAAGGAGATTTTAGAAATCTTAAATGGGCACCGCTGGCAGATCAGCCAGCGGAAGATAGATTCCGACCACTGGATTTGAAAGAAGAGTTTCCAGGTGGAGTAACTTCTTTGGTGTCTTTAGACGTACAAGTTCATCTGGCAGTCCAGACTTTTTTCCCACATGCTGATCTTAAAAGCCTAGGAACAATGCCAATGCTCGCCAGGGCTGCCCCAACAAGAGACTTGCCAGGCGCTATGAGGTGGGGCTTTGGACATCTACCCAACAGGAGACCAGTAGCTAGAATAGTAGCATTCGTACCATTTCCTGAAGTTGGAGCGGATGAAGAACATCAATTTAATCCTCAATTTTTCGTAAGAGTCAGAATACCATCAAGTGAATTCAAAGAATCAAGCGATTACTTTGTAGGCAGAGCTGCTTTTGATGGCGGAACAAGCAAGGGAGTAGTCTTAGGAGAACGGTCCGCGGGTGATCTGATTTTTGTCGCAGACCCAGAGGGCCTTAGATTATTCAAGGCACGAATGCTTGCGAACATGACTGCTGCGGAAGTAGCCGCAACCAGGGCTGCCGCCGGAACAATAGAAATTGCATTGGCACGAATGGCCCTCGATGGAGAACTTCGAGGCAGCTTTGATTATTCCAAATACATAATCCCGTTGATATTAGATTTCACCAAAGCACCGCTTAAACCGCCACAGAGAAACATTGAAGAGGTGATGCGTGATGATTCGCAGCCACATTCGTCAATAGATGTCGAAGAACTAATACGGAGAACACAAGCAACAACAGAAGGAGTAACAACAAGAGAGTATATGAGTCCTGGAGAATACCACGAGCCGATGAGAGGAGAGGGTGGATATGGAATGCGATCTCCTACTCAAGTGCCTTATCTTCGTCCAGTTCCAAAACCAGCAGAGCCAGCACCACCAAAAGCCATGCAAAAATCGCTCGAACTAGGACACACTAAAGTGGAAAAAGGAGATACTGCCGGAACAACAATAGAGATAAAAGCAACTAATCACACGCCAGATAAGGGATTTTCAGTTCAACAGATCAGCCTAACTGTAATCGGAGTTCGACCAGGTGCAGATCCGCAGAACCTTGAAAGAACAGTAGAAGAGCTGGACAGATAAGAGACGCGATTCTGAAATTAGTCCAATCTTCGGTATTTCAAAACTATCAGGAGAACGAACATTCCTAGTATTTCAAATGAAAAGAGCGAGAGGATGCTCAGATAGGGATCACCACCAGTGATCATGCTCGTCTTAAAGATATTTGTAATGTGTGAAAGAGGAACGAAGAACTGGATGAACTGGGTGAACTTTGGCAGCAGGTCAGATGAGAAAATAACATTGCCAAGAAAGAGCATTGGAATCGCAATCAAAAGCGAGAACTGAATTGCCGAAGATTCGCTCTTTGAAAAAAGACCAACAAGAATTCCGATTGTAGATATGACCAAACCAGATACAAGAGAACCCAAAACAATTCCGTCTAAGCGCGAGGGGATAGAAACCCCGAAGAAAACAATACCAATCGAAAGAATTAATGCAACCTGGAAAAGAGATAGCAGTGCACATGTTTCAAGCTTGCCTAAAACAGAACTAAGAACTCCGTTGGGGACCAGGGCAAGACGCATCAGAGTGTTTCTCGTCTTCTCGCGAACCAATCCGATCGCACCAAGCAGCAATGAGGAGAAGAGAATAGTTACTGAAATGACTTGAGGGAAAACAAAATCGGCAAAGCCCTGCTTCTGATATTTGTCCTTTAGTTCGATGGTGATCGGAGTTGCGATTTTAGTTGGGTCTTTTGAAGTTTGTACATTGACAATAGTGCTGATCTGACCGATAAGGTTAGCCATTGCATCAGACCCGGAAATTGCATCGTTGAGAGTTACCTTGCTCTGGTTGATCGTATCTCGCATGGCCAGAAGCAGAGTTGAAATACGGTTGACCTGATCCTTGGATTGATTAAGAGTGGAGTTGAGAGAGACGATCTCGCTTTCAAGGGATGCGAACTGACCATCGATCGTTGCATTATCAGAAGTCGAGTTGAACGAATTGACTCTCGAGCGATAGGAATTGAGATTCGATTTAAAGCCCAAAAGAGTCTGATTCAGGTTGCGCAATTCGACTAATTGAGCGTGGCCATCGGAGATTTGCGAGAGCGTGTTGTTTTTCATAGTACCGAGGCTCAACGTCAGAAGATCAACAGTAGGGGTGAGAATATTGCAGCTCGAATTCACGATCTGGGAGCGAAGCAGAATTGAAGACTGATGAGTTGCATCGAGCGCAGTATAAGTATTATTTAGTGCAACCAGCTGTCTCTCGAGCCGGGCGCTCGTGTTATCAATAAGATCTAAGGACTGATCTAGTGCAACCGTGGCGTTATCAATGAAGAGTCTTGTCTCCAAAAGCAGATCAGCCGAACTCTGACTACCGCGTTTGATCTCATCTTTTTGAGTTCTGGCACGCTCAAGCAATCGACTAATTGAGAGCTGGGCTCCATCAATAGATGCAGAGAGTTCATCAGGCCGGATTTCACCCAATCGACCCTCAATACCAACCAGCTCGCCATAGGTCGAATTCAGCCGTAACTTGCCTTCTTTGATACGCGTGAGGGCAGATTGAGCAGATTGATTTAGAGAATATAGATCATGCCAGGCTGAGCCGACATATGATTGGGTTATATTGGTCGAAGAAGCCTGAATTACTGAAGAAAGGACGGCAAGAATGGATTGCTCCACGGCAAGATCAGAATTGTCAACTGTGATTTTTATGTTTGCACCGGAACCGCGGCTGATTGATGACTCAAAATCAGGTGGAAGTTCAATTATTGCGCGCACCTGACCATTTTTGAGCGCATCAGTTGCGTTGTCCAGATTGTCAAAATCGATCGTATGGAAAGCACCTGAATTATCCAGTCCGCTAAGGACCGCGAGAGTAAGATTAGAATCGGTTTTTCCAATCACACCAATCGGAAGACCATTGATTCCAAGTTTGTTAAATGAACTGCCCATGAAAAAAGTAACAAAAATAGGAAATATGAGAACAATTGCAAGGAGAGTCCGGTCATTTTTGATTTCCAATAATTCCTTCTTTAGGCTAGATAACATCAGATCTCCTCCGCTTTGAATTGTGAAAATATATCTTCCATCTGCTTGATACCATACTTCTTTTTGATTTCATCAACCGTTCCCTTGGCCATCATTTTGCCCCGATACATTATACCGACCTTTTTACAGAGCCGCTCGACCTCATCCATGTAGTGAGAGGTGAGAATGACGGTTTTTCCGCTTTGGTTGAGCTCTTCGATTATTTGCCAGACACTCTTTCGGATGGCCGGATCTAAACCAACAGTAGGTTCATCAAAGAAGATAATTTTTGGATCGTGAATTATAGAGACTGCGATATTGAGCCGCTTTCGCATCCCGCCTGAGAGCTCGGACGCAAGAGAGTTCTTACGGTCTAATAGGTCCATTTTTTCCAAAATAGTATTGGCTCTTTTCTTAACCAGAGCGCCCTCAACGCCATAGATTGAAGCGAAATATTCGATATTTTGCATTACACTAAGACTTGGGTAAATAGAATCATCCTGAGTTACAAAACCAATTAATCGGGCCTGAGAATCAGAGGGAAACGGAACTCCAAAATATTTTATAGATCCTGAAGAAGGAGGAAGCAGCCCCGTTAGCATCCGAAACGTAGTGGTCTTGCCAGAACCTGATGAACCAAGAAGACCATAGACCTCACCCTCAGTAACCGAAAAAGAAATCCGATCGACAAGGATACGCTCGTTTATTACTTTTGTAAGTTCGCGTACATCTATAGCATGCGCAACTGGCGTTACCATGATAAGAGATGAGGCCCTATAGTTATTATAGATTTGGGATTTTTGGAAAGATAACGGATAAAGAGCAAAAATTGAAGTAGTTATTAATGTTATCATATGGAATATTATGTTTATGTCTCAAAATCCAGTTGTAACACTAAAGGGATCGCAAAATATATTCGAAACTGCACGAAGACTTAACGAAGCGGCAAGAGAGCAATCAGGCTCGAAAGCAAGTGCCAAATTTCTTGCATATCATCGCAAGAGAGTTGAGGACGTTGCAAGAAGAAGCAACCGCGGATCTGCATTTATTCTTGGAGCTGGGAACTGCACCGAATTTGATCTGGCATTTATGGCAGATTATTTTGGAAGAATTGTCATTTCTGATTTGGATATTGAAGCTCCCAAAAGAGTACTAGAAGAAGTATCTTCTGCCACTAGATCAAAAGTACGACTCGTAAAGGTAGACATTAATGGATCGGTAGAGCAGGCAGTCAAAGACGCAGAGCGGGCAATCGATCATGCTACATCCGCAGAACAGGCCGTATCAGTAGCAGGAATGGTACTTAATCTGAGCGAGATTACTACAGGAGAAGATCCACAACATTTTGATTTCATTTACTCTGCAAATGTGGCTCCGAGCATCGCATTCACAGTATTGATGCACTTATATGCCAAAATAATAGATCGATTCCCGGATGCACCAGATTTCTGGACGCTTTATGATAAGGCTGATCAATTTGTCGGAGCCATGCCACTTCTTCATCTGGTTAAGTTAGGTGCGCATTTTGGCACAGAAAGCCAGGGCTACATAAATTCAACTGCAGCTCGATGTCATTTTGGACATAACCCAGAAAAACCACAAATAGTAGTACCTATTTTATTCGATACAAATGAACGTGGAGAAATGACAAGTGCATCAATACATTTTCTAGGGCATATGCCTGAAATGCCACAAGTACCTAACTCAATACTTCGGATCTGGCAGGCTTCGGCAAGGCACTCTGGTCTTTCTATGGCCAGATTTGGAATTCATCAGGTGTTAGAAGAAGAACTCCCAGATGGAGGGTTCGAAGGAATGATTTACGAGACTGCAGAATTAAGAAAACTCGACCGACCAAGATTCATGTGTCCAGAGGAACCAGAACAGGTATTTATGCCATGAAACAAGACAATTTCGATTTTTGTCGAACTCTTTCGCGTCGATTGCTAAGATTTAAAACCACGACCGACATCTAAACCACCATGCGAATTGTCATTAAACTTGGAAGCTCACTCTTAGATGGGGGGAAAAATGGGGTCAATTCCAAACTTCTCTCTAGCATTGCAAACCAGATCGTTTCAATGAAGGAGCACGGTTTTGCCATTGTTACTTCAGGTGCCATTTCAACTGGAATGAAGAAACTCAAATACACTGAAAAACCAAAAGATGTCGCAACACTCCAAGCCCTTGCGGCAGTTGGCCAGAGCAACCTGATAGACGCATATGAGGAGGCATTTTCAGATCGCAAAATCCTGGCTCAGGTCTTATTGACAAATCCGGATTTCTCGGACCGGATGAGATACCTAAATATACGAAATACGCTCAACACACTTCTTTCTAACAAAGTTATTCCGATCATCAACGAGAACGATACAGTAACAGTCATGGACATCAAAAAGGCCGCATTTGGAGACAACGATACACTCTCAGCACATGTCGCCGCAGCAATAGAAGCGGACGTCCTGATAATTCTTACAAATACAGACGGACTTTATGACAAACCGCCATCGGAAAAAGGCGCAAAACTTATTCGAAAAGTTGAGCGTGTGACAGAGCGTGAGATCTCTATGTGCTCAGGTACGAGTAAACTCGGCCGCGGGGGAATGCTCTCGAAAGTCAATGCTGCAAAGATCGCAACAGAAGCAGGAATACGAGTAATTGTCTGCGATGGAGAGAAGGAAGACGTTTTGATATCGGCACTCAAAGAGGAAATCGGAACGGTTTTTAGCCCGGTAAACTCATTACGACTAAATCGCAAGAAGCACTGGATCATGTTCGCATCCGAGAGCAGAGGCAAGATATACGTAAATGAAAAGGCAATGCACTGTACGATCAACCAGGACTGCGGGATCTCACCCTCAGACATACATAAAGTTGAGGGCGAATTCAAAAAAGGAGACGTAATCGATATTGCGGGAGACGATGGAGAAATCATTTGCAAGGGAATAACAAACTACTTTTCACACGAAATCGAAAAGGTAAAGGGCAAGAATGTAGAGGATATTTATAGAATATTGGGATTTGCATACGAAGACGCGGTGAGCAGTTCGGACATGGTTCTAACTGAATAAATCAGGATTGGAGGAGATTAGTCCGCAAATTCAATATTTAAACACTTCATACCACTATAAACATAATTGGAGGCAAAAGAATGGGAGCACCAATATCAGCAAGACAAAGAGAAATATTACCAATAGTAGTGGTAGTTCATAAAAGCGCAGAACCACTCGCAGAAGTCGTACAAACGCTTGCCAGAAAACACGTATCAAATGGACTTATGTTTGAAAGAATCTCGAGCATCCAATTGGGACGCGCAAACATTAGAGCAGGAAATGAATTCCGGAGATGGGAGAAAAACACCGAGGAAATGATAAGAACAGATGGAAGGCCATTTGGAGCTTATGTAGGACCTGACGAATCAGTGATACTAGGAATATTTGTAACTTCACAAAAAATAGTTCTCGATTATGATCCGAAAATCCAGATTGCATCACTTGGTTCGCGAGTAAATGACAGACCGCTAGGAGCAATGTTGTCATTAGATGGACTAACGGATGAGGCAACTTATGTTTTAATCGAAAACGGACTGCTTAGGGCAGTTGGAAAAATGCTCACAGCATCAGATAACAAACCACCATGCTCAACAGTCGGATGTATATTAGAAGGCGCATACACACATGCAGAATTTGTAAGGGAATTGGGAAATGCCAGAAAAGAGATGTGCCAACGCTGCGATGAACTGTTTGAAAGTGGAAAAATACCACTAATTTATTGTGGAGGGGCTTAACCACAGACATAATCGATTAAAAGACAGGAGGGGGAGGAAGTAGAGATGCAAATTCCAATAGAACTCGGAAAGATGCCATTACACAAATTAAAGAGAACACATCCCGAATTGCATCGTAAAATAGTCAATTTCAAAAAGAAAATAGTAAAAAGTCAGATCCAGTACATTGGAACGAAAAATAAAATCGAAAATATTTCTCACATAGTAAAGATCTGCAAAAAACTCCAGAAACAGAAAAAACAGGAAAGTCTTCAGGACATTCTTACCCAGTCGCAAGAGATAATAAAGGCCATTTCAGCAACCATCGAATTTAGACGAGAGGGCGGAACGTCCAAACACACAAAAACAGGAACTACTGGCAGACACAAAGCCGCAGCCGGACTTGGCGTGGAAGTAGAACGTCTCGTAAGAGAGCGGGAAGAAAAAGAGAGAACCCAAAAAATAGATCTCATCACTACAAAAGCAAAGAACGCAGTAGCAAAAGAAAGAGAGGGCAAACACAGAGAAGCCGCAGAATTATACCTCGAATGTGCCAATATCACCAGGGAAACGATAGTTGAAAATGCAGCAGAAATGGAAACGTATTATCTAAGATCGGCAAGAGACAATTATATGCAAGTAGAGGGAACCAAGAGAGAGGTTTCGCTGGTACTTAGAATCGCAGAATGTGAACGGCGACTGGGAAACTTCGACAATGCAACAGAAGTCTATAAGACGGCTCTAACACTTAGCCAAGGACCCCAGAGACTATCAATCTCTATCGAAGTTTGTGAATGTGAGAATCGGTCGGGCAAAGGCCCAAATAGAGAATCTTTTGAACAGGTGGAGCGGGAAATAGAACAATCGAACTTAGCTGCAAGAGACATAAGGAATAGAATTTTCAGACTGATTTCAGATGTGTTTAAGGAAGCAGTAGACCGGGACGAAAACGGAGAAAGCATATCAGAATACATAAAAATAAATGAAAAAATAGCCTCCCAAATCGAGCTGGTTGAAAATACACGAGCTGAAATGAACCGGATATTAACAAATAGGATAAAACGAGATGTTCATGAACACAAATACGAGATAGCATGTCGTAGATCAATAGTCGCAACAGAGATACCTGCAGAAGAGGAGCTACAGAGGAATCGCATAAAAGCTGGAATAAGATTAGCCATGCGTGCAGGCGCACATACAGACGAATTAGTAGTATCTGGAATAATAAAACTAATAAAAATCGACATAGATGAAAAAACCATAGAAAAGAACGATCAACTAGTTAAAGACATTGGAGAACTGTTGGGCAGACAAAGAATCGACCGGGTGCTACAATACGGAGAAAAAATAGCAGAAACGGATGTTGCAGCTGCAATAAACTTCAGGATAGCTGCACTAGGCGTATTTGATGGATATGAACCCAGTGCAAAAATGCTTTTTAACGTATCACAAACAATAGGAACCGATCCGCTAAAAGCACAAGCACAAGTTGCAAAGGACTATGCGGATTGGTACCTTCAGACACTTAAGAATGCCGAACATGAGATAAGACTTACGATAATAAAACCACTCCTAAGAAGACTTGGAATTGAAAAAACATTTAAAACACCAAAACTCGAAGCACACGATACACTAAAAAGAGCAATTGAAGACGGAGTCGTAGGCGAACCACTGGGAAGGGCAGAATTTCGAGAAGGGCAGGAACCATTAGTGATACTAAAAAAAGAACTTGGCGTAGCCCAAAGATTCCAGATCATGACGCACGAACTCTTCCATGTTCTTGCACAACAGATTTCCAACGGACGGGCATATAGCAAAAAACAAAGTTATGTTTTGGAAGGCAGATACAGAGAATATAGAAAATGGTTCGAGGAAGGCCTAACCGAATGGAGCACAAAACTGCAAATGAACGATCTGGAACAACCATATATTGCAGGAGGATATAGCGGAGAAGTAAAATTAATTGAATCGATAATGGACATAGTAAACGATCGGGAAGTGATAGAACGAGCATTCCTAACGCGAGACCTTGATCCGCTTAAAGCAGCTTTCAATAGGGCACTTGGAAAAACACCCGATGATGATGGATTTGACAGATTTATAGAGGCAAAAGACAGAATAAGAGCAGCAGAAACATTGGTGGAACTAATAAGAGGGAGATAAATATGACAAAACAGAAGGGACGAACGAGGACAGATGGGAAACCAGTAAAAGTGCCAAAATTCAAAGTACCGAAGTCAGTTGAAAAAGAGGCAAAACTGGCCAAAACTCCAGCTTACAAAAAAGCAGATGGAGTACTGGCACAAATTGAAACAAAATTGGCAATTCCAGATAAACGGGCAGAAGCACTAAGAGAATTAGAAACATTTGTCCGATCAATTAGAACAGAAAATCCACCTCTTTTTGATGGACTAAAATCCAGAATTATGGGACTAATCGAAAGCGAAGGAATAATAGACGAGTAAACAGCTGGAATTTAAGAGTTCTCAACAAAATAAAATAAGAAACGTGATCTTATGTCCATCGAAAAATACATGGAAGAAATATTCGCAAATGCAAAACTAGCGAGTCAAAAATTACTGCTACTAAATACAGAGGAAAAAAATGTCATATTAAATAAAATGGCTGATGCGATAGATTCGAATGCCAAGGCAATCATAGAGGCCAATTCCAAAGACGTAGAGGATGCCAAATCGAAAATGACAGAGGCAGAACTAGACAGACTTAGACTCACTAAAGAACGAGTTAAATCGATTGCAAACGACATACGAACCATTGCGGATTTGAAAGATCCGATTGGGGACGAGGAGGGCTGGACCGTTTCTAACGGACTAAAAATCAGAAAGGTCCGAGTTCCATTTGGAGTTATCGGAGCCATATATGAATCAAGACCAAATGTTACTGCTGATATAGCAGCACTATGTATCAAGAGTGGAAATGCCGCAGTCCTTCGTGGCTCGTCCAATGCACTTAATTCGAACCGGGCCATCATGGAAGCAATTAAAATTGCAGTCCCCCAGTTCGCAGTCCAGTTTGTAGACACATCAGATCGATCGGCAGTCGAATTGATGATGAAAGCCCGGGGCAAACTTGATCTTTTGATACCCAGAGGCGGAGCTGGACTAATCAGACGAACAGTAGAAGAATCAAGAGTTCCGGTGATCGAAACCGGAACCGGCAACTGTCACGTTTTTGTCGATGAATCGGCAGACCTAGAGCAAGCGATCCAGATAATAATCAATTCCAAGTGTCAGCGACCAGGAACGTGTAATTCGGAAGAAAAACTACTCATCCACAAGAAAGTAGCGGACAGATTTGTACCTATGATCGCAAAGGCACTTAGAGAAAAAGGAGTAGAACTACGTGCCTGTCCATTGACACGAATGATATTACAGGACGCAAAACCAGCAACAGAAGCAGACTGGGGAACTGAGTATCTTGACTTGATAATTGCAATCAAGATAGTGCAGGACGTTAATGAAGCAATATCTCACATAAACAAGTACAACAGCAAGCACACCGAAGCGATACTGACAAACAACTACCAGAATGCAGAGCGGTTCGCAAAGCTGATAGACGCGGCTGCGATCAATGTCAACGCATCGACTCGATTTACTGATGGCGGACAATACGGATTTGGAGCGGAAGTCGGAATCTCAACCCAAAAGCTCCATGCCCGAGGGCCGATGGGACTAGCGGAACTGACGACTTACAAATATGTTGTTAGCGGAAACGGACAGATAAGAAATTGATTAGAAATTTTGCAGATTCATCAAATAGATTTTCAATCAGCAGGAAATCATCAGGTACTAGAAAGGAAACCAAATAACATACGGACAATTCACCCAGGAAAGTGAGAGTTAAGATCGAAGGATTGTGAAGAGCTCTGCTTCTTCAGCAGCATCAGTTAGCGCATTAGGTCCGTATTCGGATAGCAGTGCGATTGTTTTGGAATCCTTTTCGACCTCAATTCCGGATTGCCTCAACCAGGTTTCGATCCTGCCCCGCCAGACATGAGCGATTCCGATGTTCAGGATACCAACATCAAAGTCAGTAGATAGCATAGTACTGGCAATGAATCCCTCCCGAACATAATCGAGCTTCAAATACAGATCCAAAGCCATTGCATAGAGCAGAATCGGATTCATCGTTCCCTTTGGCTCGGCATAACGCAGTTCCCTGAGCATAGCAGACCAGTCCGCACCCAAGATAGAGGGCTCAAAAGGTAGTTCAAATTTGGCAAATGTGGTTTGAATTTGCAGGACTAAATCAGATAAATCAGTTAAACCGGCGGTTCGATCGATTGTTCTTTTCATATGAGGCCGGACAAAAGAGGGATAATGACCAGAGCGAAGTTGTGATTCAAAATCAGAAATTTCGCGATCAGTATAATGACCATAACGCCTAAGGGAAAATACCCAATTCATACGATACAAATCAGAGTCGAAATTACTCTCAAGAACATCCAAAATCCTTGCTTCCCGAGCGCCCCTAGCTCGGACTTCCCTCTGGCAGAAAAAGACGGGATAAATTGCGAGCTGTTGTAATAGACCCAGCGCTGCTGCAAGATCCAGTAATCTGGAATGCTCAGGGGGAGAAGGAGGAAATGTAAACCGCGCTCGCTCCTGTGGCTCTAGAGGTTGATCGACAAGATGAGCTTCATAAAATAGTTTAACTGCACCCTTTGAATTGCCTTTACTTAGAGCCTGCGCAAGACGGCAAGAATCATTGCGCCGCTCATCTTCCTGATGAGTTTTACCATGAAGGATAATTTTTCTTGCAACTGACACAGTTAGATTTACACGTAAGAACTCTTTTTAAAACATTCAGGTCAGACTCATATAAAAAACAGAGAATTGTAATTCAACTAAACTACCAAAAAAAGAAGAAAAACAAACAAAAAAACACAATGAATGAAGAGGACAGAGGCCAAGAGAGGAAAAAACAGATAAAAAACAAGGATAATTACATAGTTCATCAACAGCTTTAAACTCTTTTAGACACAATAAAATTATGCTTAGAGCCACAGCTATAGACAAATCACTATTAGCCGGACTTTCTCCGGAAAGAAGACGCTTAGTTCTGGCTCGGGCTCATGATTCAAAAGAGATCAGAGAAGCCCTTAGCGGACCATCAAAACAGTATAATGTTTCTCGATTGGGAAGTGGCGGTTGCGCAGAGGTCCTAGGACTACATTGTAAGGATAGCGGAGATACATTTGCAGTAAAAAAACCAAGAAAAAAAGACGAACTCTATCGTAAAACAATAGAGCGAGAAGGACGGATAAGCAGACAATTGCCAGATCATAAGGGATTAGTAAGATTCTTCGGATATTGCCCGCACACTGAGACACCGATTTTGGCCATGGAAGCACTACGGGGAATCAGACTTAGCAGTCTCTTTAGGACATTGAGCCTCGAAGATTATCTTGAAACGATCGCAATAGTTGCAGACTCAGTCGTAGCAGCTCACAATAAAGGGATAGTTCATGCGGATCTAAAGTCGGAAAACGTAATAATAACCGATAGAGGGCCAGTAACCATCGACTTTGGGCTCTCGGGAGAAATAGGAGAAAAAAGAGACCGCATAGGAGGCACCCCGGAGATAGTTCCGCCAGAAGCATTTAGAAAACAGCCGTTTGATCCATCACTTGATGTTTATGCCTTAGGAAGAATGCTTGAAGACCGCTGCAGGGCAAAAGAACTGATCTTGCCCAAAGAAGCAGTAGGTGCACGAGCCATAGCAGATTTTCACAGAAATCGAGCACCGATACCTGAAGTAAACGACAGAGGCGAGGAAATACCCATGAGTCTGGTTTTGTTAGTTGGCTTAGCAGTTGACCCAAACCCCAGCGAACGAATAACCGCAACCCAGTTCAGAGATGCACTTTTGGGACATCTGGACCAAAATTAAAACCTTCCGATCCAAAAGGGATTTTTATGTCGCGTCAAAGAGAACGAAAAGATGCAAGGATGCAGGTAGCAACAGAACGAATGAGACGGATTGTTGAAAAATATGCAGTCAGTCCAGAAATTATCAGAGGTTCACATACGCGACTAAGGGAAAAACTAGGAGCAAAAACCTTAAAGCTCGATGCACTTCTTCCTTTTGAACTAAGAACTCTGGAAAATACCTTGGCTCAGTATCGCAGAGAACCTGAATTTAGAAAGGGATTTTTATTGAAGGCAGTGGATCGGTTTCCCTGGATACCAAGAGACAGAGAAATAGTGGATCTTCCAGACCCGACAGTGAGCGAAGCAAAAGAACGACTTTCCAGACCAGATGCAAACGGAACATTGGGATTAGTCGAGGAACTCGTATTAAGACAGATAGTAAGAGAAAACTTCGCTGAAGCACAATTTAATTTTGGACTTGGGTTTTCAACGATTTTCAATGCAAAGGAGTTCAGACGTTTAGCAGATGTGTGCGTTGCAGAAGCGCTCATATTTGGAGATTTCAAAGAGGACAGACTCAGGATTCCTGATGAATTTGGCGAGCTCAAAGGAGCCGCGCGTAAAATTGCAGAATCAGTAGATCGGCTTGGATCTGGAAAATCATCATTAGATCTGGTAGATACACACACTGACCCACGTTCGATCTGTTCTTTGGCGTGTCTATATCTCGAACTAAGCAAAGAACGATAGGGCTCTGATTTATCAGCAGACAGATAGGAACTATTTTTAGTTTGTCCGAAGAATTAAAACCATGCGAATTGGCATTATTGGAACCGGGAGATTAGGCTCTGTCTTAGCACGCGCATTTTCAAGAAATCACGAAGTCGTGGTATATGACAAAGATTACGAAAAGGCAAAAGAAGCCGGCCTTAATGCTGGCGCGCTTGCCACAAAAAACATAAAAGATTTTTTGACATTCGATATTGTAGTAGCTGCAGTAAAACCAGCCCAGGTGGAAGAGGTAATAAAGCAGATAAAAGACGCGAATCTGATAGTTTCTCCTGCAGCAGGAGTTCCAATAAGCAAGATCGAGAAATGGGGCGCAAAAAATGTAATTCGGATAATGCCCAACATTGCAGCCGAAGTTTATGAGGCAGTAATAGCATATTCGCTACATCAAGAATCAGAATCGAAAGAAAAAATCTTCCTCGCGGCATTTTCCGCATTAGGACTTTGCATCAAAACAGAAGAAACCCAACTAGACCCGATAACCGCAGCATCTGGATCCGGGCCGGCGTTCGTCGCATTCTTTGCAAAGGCCATGATGGACGAAGCGATCGAGCAGGGACTAAATAGGGAGTTGGCAAGAAAAGTAGTAGCTCAGACACTTGTCGGTACAGGTAAAATGATGCTTAGTAGCTGGACGGAAGATAAGATAATTTCAACAGTTGCAAGTCCAGGCGGAACTACTGAAGCAGGACTTAAAATGCTTGAAGAGAAGGGAGCGAAAAAAGCAATCTGCGATGCCATACGATTTGCTACGGAGAAGGCAAGGGAACTTGGAAAATAACTCATTTTAGGAAGGGAAATGACAACTGCAAAGAAGTTAGAACTTCGAGATACACAGATGGATTAGATGCCTCGAAAACAGTGCAAAGTTGATGAAACTCGGAACACTTCGATTCGACTTTTGGTGCTTTTGTTTTTGTACGGATATAATCTGGACCGTAACCCTGTGATCTAATTTTTGGTTTAGAGGCAGACCAAAGCGAAGGTGAATGATTTGTCCGACAACAAGTACCGATTCGCTCAAAACGACAAGAATCATAAGTAAGATTGTCTTTTGAATCAGAAGAGTTATTGGGATTAGAACCATTCGAATTTTTTGCAATGGTAGTTAAGTAAGGGGTTGGACTTGGACCATCAGAGCGAATTTTGACAAAAGAGGTGCTTAGGTCATTCTCAGGCAGTATCGATCGGAACAATTGAGAAGAGACAGACTCGGAGGGAAACTTGTTTGGAGGAGAAATTCGGTCTTTGATACGCCCTCCTCCAAAAACATCCCGACCATGAAGAACATAGCGTCTCATAGATTCACCTTAAGTTCCAGTTTCGGTCGAGTTTTATGACAAATGACTGGTAGTCAGTTCCAACTACCCTAGAACCCCAAACATAAATGCCTGCAGGAGTCAAGATCGTTCCGACTCCGAAATAGGTATCACCAAGAGATATGTCCCTAACAACTCCGGCAGCAGTCCCATCAGCATTAAGTCGTTCAAAATGAACCGAGGTTGTATTAGTCCAATCGAAGTTCTGCCAAAGAACCGTTCCATCGGAATTTAGAAAATAATGATCATACATTGCGGACCGAGAAGTCGCAAAGGTGCGATTCCACAAAATCGTACCTTCCTGAGAAACACGGATGGATTTCAGATTTCCATCTCTTTGGTAACTGTAAATTATTGAATTGTCAGAAAGAGCTTCCATTCTGCGATCGAAACCAACTTCGGAAGCAGATAATGGAAGCTGAAGGCTGCTAAACGTCAAAGGTGTTTGTGATGCAGTAGTTCGGACTTGAGCTGTGGAATCGGAAGGGACTAATATGCGCTGATCAAACGATGCGCTTGCAACGAAATAGTTAGATGTGCCCGGTTGGAACGAAAAGGTTGAAACAAAAAACGATCGGCCATCAGTAGTTATTCCCAAGTGTTCATCAAAACGGGAAACGTCAGCACCGAATCGTGCACGCAGACGGGGAATCAACAAACTCGACGCAATAGTCCGAACATCAAAAACAGATGACGATAGAAGATGCCAGTTTGGATCAAAACGATAAAAAGTGTCAGCATCATAGCCATATTTCTGAGTCAACACTCCAGTTGCATCTGAACTTAGAACATGATCGAAATTCAAGGAACCCAAATCCCGTCGAACTACCAAATCGCCAGCAGCACTAACATCAATTTCAAAGGTATCTGAACGGACCTGCGGCGAAGTTGGGGTGGCCTCAGATCGAACAACTGATCCAAATGCCCAAAAGCCACCAGAGGGTCTTTGCTGGACACCGAGGTCTGCACGTTGAGATGAGGTTAGAGTTACTCCAGAAACGGGTAGTTCGTGTTCCCACAAAAGATCTCCGTAATCAGAAACATGGATCAAAAGTAAACTCAATTGACCATCTCTGCTTCGTCTGCTTGGACCATAGATAAGGAGTCCTCCTTCACGGAGTCGCTCTATTCCCTGAATCTGGGCAAACGGGAAATCCTGCCTCCAGGATATTTCACCCAGGTCAGTTGCAGACAATCGTCTTTGGGCTTCTGCAACTGCAGCACCCGCATCCAAAACCGGAAGGCCGTTAAGTCCATCTGCACAGTCATGACCTGAGTGATTTGCGCTGGAGATAATAATTCGCCTCGTTTGATCTGCAGTAAGACTACGATTTACGCTTCGCATTAATGCCGCAGTTCCAGCAACAAGAGGCGCAGCAAATGAAGTTCCACTCGAAAAACTAACTCCCCCCTCGGCAGTGGGAGTAGTCAATCTTCTTCCGGGAGCGAATACACCCACTAGAGGTCCGTAATTAGAGCTTGTAACTCTGCAATTATTTTCTCCCGTAGCTCCAACAAAAATAGCATTTGTCTGATATGCTAGATACGAAGAAGGTCCCCCCTCAGCAGGAAAGATGCGATCTTCAGAAACTCCGAGCCCACCACCTAAATCTTCCCTTATACTAAAAACCACCAACGCATCATGAGCTCTTGCATACAAAATCGCATTTCTCAATGCAGTCCTCATCTCAAACTGCGCACTCAGATCCGCTCGTGGATCGGCTTGGGACATGTTGATTACTTTTGCCCCGGCATTTATTGCAGTGACTATTGCAGCATCTGCCTGTCCAGTATAGATTGTTCCGTCGCGATTCGCATCATTGATGGATAAGACCGGATTTCTCCAAGCCATGCCAACAAAAGGAATTCCATCATCGCCGCTGGCACTACTAAATACAGTAACCATCGTTCCATGAAACAATGAATCAGTAAATGAATTCGGAAAGGCTTCACAATTTGAGGGAAAACTTACCGTTGGATTTATGGCAGAATAATACGATCCTTCGGTCTCATCATGACAAATCGCATATCGAGTGATCGTATTTCTTGCAAAATAACCTCTTGAGATATCGACGGCAGTATCGATAATTCCCAGTGGAACATCTGGAGAACCAATTGAAATTCCCCATGCGCTTGGGGCATTTACCAGCTCGACCCAATAGTCCCCTCCACTTGAGGAAACATCCGGATTGGGATCTCTTTGACCTCGAATTTCTATATCGGGCAGAGCAGTAAAAACGCCCGGACTTGCCTGTGCCAAATCCAAAAGAGAATTGAGTGAAGATAACGAAGGAATACTGAATTCGACCATATTCGAGTAGGTGTTTTCGCCTACTTTTCGGCTTCCCGCAGCATTCAGGGCAGACTCAGCCGATGCACGTTGTTGTGCAGTTGCATCCGGTTCAAAATAAACAAGAAAATGTCGATCCGAGACTCGTGTGGACGAAGTTCTGCCAGTTCGGACAAAATCAACGCTCGAACCAGTTTGATCAAGTGATATGCGCCCTCGTGGCGCCTGATCCGCAGGATGCGAAACAGATTTCTCATCACATGCCCCCATAAGCGAAGAAACCATAACGGCAGGAAGAACAAATTGACGAGTTAAGGTGGATGATCGGGCAGATCTAGATTTAAAAGTCATAAATGCATCAAAAGGTCAATAAATAGGATTAAATATAAAATTAATCGAAATATTTTTTACTAAAAATGCAAATAAAATAACAAAAGGGAGAAAAATGGAAAAAAAGAGATCGTTGGTAGACGATATAGATCGAAAAATGCTCAGAATACTAGATGCCAATTCAAGAATCAACATAGTAGCGCTTTCAAGAAAGATCGGCATATCCAGGGAACGGGCCACATATCGACTCGAACGGCTCGTAAAATGCAAGATAATAGACAAATTTCTGACCAGGATTGATCAGAGTAAATTAGGATTTATGGTTTTTAGAGTCTATAATAAGCTAAGGAACGATTCGATTGCAAAAAATTATGACAAATTCGTCCTGTCACTAAACCAAAAGAGTCAGGTAACCTGGGTTGCGAGCCTAGGTGGAGAATTTGACAATATCTTTGAGATAGTTGCAAGCTCGCCACAGGATTTTAGTGCTAAAATCAGTCAGATACTAAATGAAAATCCGAATTTGATCGAAAGTTACGTGGTGGTTCTGGAATCCCGATCCGAATATGCCAATAGAACTTTTCTTGCTCAGATAGACATACCTAAAATCGTGCAAAAAACAAATCAAAGAAAAAATAATCATGAATTTAAAATTGACAGATTGGACAGAAAGATACTAGAACTGATTTCGGGAAATTCGAGACTAAAAAACGCAGAAATAGCCCAGAGGGCAGGATGCACACCAAACACAGTTGCAAAAAAGATCAGAATTCTTGAACAGAGCGGAATCATAACAGGATATACAATCTCGATAAACGAGAATCTGCTCGGGATTGTCTCATATAGAGCAAAGGTAGCAGTATCTAATCTCACTAAAGAAACGGAAAATAAACTATTCGCATATGCAAAAGAGCACAATAATTTCACAAACATAACTAGCGTAATTGGCCCCTGGTCAATAGAACTGCATTGCCAGGTTCATTCTCCAGAAGAATATATTGCGGCCATCCTCGAAATTAGGCGAGCGTTTCCCCAAACCATCCGCGCAATCGAATCACTTTCAGTCTTTAAGGTTCACAAATGGGATTATCTTCCGGCAATAGAAGAATGAGATTTTTATTACCATCCTCAACTATTTAATCATGGTCGGCAAGAAACTCGATTCGGTTCTTTTGGAAGCGATAAACAGCGGAGACATCAATCAGATAGAGGAGGCTTTCGATGCAGGCGCAGATCCCAATATGATACTTGAAAACGGAAACCCACTTTTCATAGAGATAGCGTTTAACGGAGATTTGGAACTGCTCGAATTGTTTATCCAGAAAGGGGCAGATGTCAAAATAAAGAACAAAATGGGACAGAGCGCACTTGATGGGGCAATAATCAATCAGAATATGGAGATAGCACAATTACTCATAGAACACGGAGCGGATGTAGATGCAATCAATGAAGACGGGCTTGGCATCCTGTGCGTTGCAGTTGTAAGCGGAGATGTAGATTTTATAGAGCTGCTTTTGGAAAAAGGAGCAGATCCAAACAAAGTATATACACAGAAGATCTCGGATGAAATGAGAAAAATACTGGGCGTCATGATAAAGAACGATGCATTCAACAAAAAAGAGATGAAGGTCTATATAGATGAAAAAACAGCCAGGGAGATAGTCGCAAAGAACCTCAAAGAGACAAAAACTACTGCGCTAAAAATGGCCCAGTGTGCCAAGGAAGGAGAGATAGTAGAGCTGCTCAAAAAATATGGAGCGACACAATGAGAGAGACCATGTCAAAAATAGAAGAAATCGAAGAACTCATGTCAGATATTCTTACCGACGATCTGGAGGAGGTAAAGGAGAAACTAAAGGCCGGATTTGATCCAAATTCAAAGGCAGAAGATCTAACAACGCCCCTGATGCTTGCTGCCATGAATAATAGGATCGAGATACTCGAGCTTTTACTTAAATTCAAGGCTAATCCCAACGAAACAGACAGGCTAGGTCAAAGTCCGCTTGAGGCAGCATTCAACTACAACTATCGGGACGCGTTTTTGTTGCTTCTTGATCATGGAGCAGACCCAAATCAGCCCGACAATCAAGGACTTAGCATAGCGGCAAAATGCATCATTAAAGGAGAAAAGGACTTGATAGAGCAGATGATAAAGAGAAAGATAGATCTTAGTGGATCAGTCACACTAAAAATCACAAAAGAAGCAGAGCCACTATTAAAAAGAATCGTTGCACAGGACGAAGAGGATGCAAATCCAATCATTTCGATATTTACCAGAGAACTTGCAGAACGGATACTGGAAGAAGATCTTTCTCAGATCGAACTAAGTTACAATGAAATTGCAAAAAACATCAAAGATACGGAAATTGAGAAAATGCTAAAAGAGGCAGGTGAAGAGCAATGTTCGATTTGGTCCAAACAATAACAAAAGACGCAATGGTACTTGTGGGGATTTCTAGCATGATCAATGGCCAGAAGACTGCACTAATATACATACACGGACTTGGGGGAGATTTCCATTCGAATCCGGAAAAAGTCAAACTACTAGCCCGAGAATGCGAAAAACGAAAAGTGGGATTTTTCATATTCAATACGCGTGGAAGCGGCCAGATAAATGGAGTAAAAAAACTAGATAAAAGTAAAAGCAAAGGATATTCGTACGCTCCGGGAGGAATGTGCTACGAACGATTCGAAGAATGTATTTTTGACATTGATGCAATGGTGCGATTGACACAAGAAAACGGATATGTGCGAGTTGTCTTGGCTGGACATAGCACAGGAGCCAACAAGGTCGCATACTATCTTTCAAAAAAGCCCCATAGATCAGTCATAGGAGCGATATTAAGCGGAGCAGTAAGCGATGTTCCCATGTTCCTGCAGGAAAAGAACTATAGAAAATGGCTCAAAATTGCAGCGAAACTTGTGCGGGACAAAAAGGGCGAAGGGTTAATGCCACAGAGGACAGCGCAGTGGCCAATCTGTGCAAGACGATTCCTATCGCTCGCCACCGAGGGCTCGAGCGAAGATGTGTTCCAATACTACCGCGAGAAACCGGACACAGAAGTACTTTCCAAAATCAATGTTCCGACACTATTCATAATGGGTGAAAAGGACGAATACGCAACGATCGAACCAAAGAAAATACTCGAGTTCTATCGCAGAAGCAATAAAAAATTCGAAACGAAACTAGTTCGAGATACGCTCCATTCTTTTAACGGCAAAGAAAATGAGCTAGCCAACGAGATAGGAAAGTGGATTGGAAAGTTCGAACGATAGGATTTAAACTGCTAGGAACAAGAAATGAGTGCGGGAGATTTGACATATGCCTAGAACTAGCACTGCGAAGGCAGAACCTCAGAAACCAAAACCAGATCTGAAGGGTTTTTTGCCAGACGTACTTAAAAGAATGTATGACGTCCTACCGGATAGATTAAGAACAAAAACAGAAAAACTATGGCAGGTGGCAGAAGACAGAAAACTAGTCCCGTTCGTAACACAGGTACTCGAAGAATTTGGAAAAAGCACCAATACATTCATAGTATTTACAATAGCCAGATTAGTCAAGTGGATACCAACCGGCGTTTTCGATGATCCGGAAATGCAAAAAATTTTAATCGAGAAAATAAGAAAACATCCGGAAGCTGCAGATTCTCTGATAGAAACGGAAGCTAGATTGCGCTTAGCTGGAGTGCCAATAGAAAGTATGGGGGCGGCAGTTGATCGAGCGGTTTCAAGAAGCAAAACCCCATGTCCGGAGGAAACTACCAAACAAGCAGAAGAAGACTTACGAAAAGGAGATTATAACGACATTATTGATCCAAAAAGTGCGGCTCAAGTGGCAGACAATCTGGCAGTTCAGACGCAAACGCAACCAAGTAGTTCATCTCCGGGAATTAACCAGTCTCCTCCTACAATCACAGCAAATACTCAGATCGCAGACATATCCCAAACGATAATAAAAATCACAGATCCATTGCCCGAGGGCATAATGAAAACAGAAAGTCAAAAAATTGATTCACCAACCATAATTAGGACAATAGATATCAGACCGTCTCCACTTAGATTAGTTGAACCACAAACCAGGCTAGAGACAACACAAATGACTGAGAGTCACATTCACCGAGAGATTACAAAAGCACGACCAAATTGGCTCGATGTACCTGCGCAAAACCAAAATGCAATGAGCAATCAAAGAACGTACCCCACTACTGCGGAAGCCGGAATAGTCCAGAGAATCAAGATAACGGATCGGATAATTGTTGGAGCTACAAGGCCAGTTGAAATTCAGACAGTCGGGCAGCACAATCAGACAATTCCAGTAGCACAAGAGGAAATCAAAAGAAACAGAGCCAGTAACTTTGGGATAGTGAAGATTTTGAGATTTCCGATGAATCGGCAGGGCGATAAGACTAAAGAAATCAAAAACAAAAATCTTCCAGAAATAAATGCAACGACAATTGAGAAGATACGAAATTCAAAGCCAGCAAATGACAATGCAAAGACTCCAAAAATCAGATCCAAGATAAAACCAATTAAAGCGGCATTCACGGACAAAAATAAGAAAAAAGAAAAGAAAGCAGAAGAAACGCGAAAGGAAGAAGTAGAAAAAATACCCAGACAAATAGCCAAAAAAAGAATAGAAAGAGCTCAGCGAAAGAGAATGAACGTTCCAAAAGAACCAGAGCAAAAAAGAAGCAGTAGAGGAAAGATAAAATCTGCAGTCCCTTTGAATGATCTCATAAATTCACAAATACGAAAACCCAGAAGAATACAAAAGGCGGAAAAGGAAAAAAAGACTCGGACTAAAGCACAGAAGATAAATGAGACAAATCAACAAAAATCAACTCCCAAAAGAAACACTAAAAACCCCAAGAAATTACAGCAGCGACACAACAAAGTCAGATTAGAAAAAGCCAGAAAAACACAGAAAACAGCCCAACTAGAGAAAAAAGTAAATGAAACGGCGCCAGAGCACAAAGAGGGGCGACCTAGAACCCAAAGGAGAGATCAAAGAACCCAAACTGCCCAAAGAACCAACAGAGCCAGAAATCAAAGAGACGCACGCACGCGAGAGGAGCAAGAAAAAAGATCAAGAGTACGAAGAAGGGAAAGAAGACGAATAGTGAGAATATTATTAAGAGCAGATCGAGCCCAACAGAACAGAAGAGGAACAATAAGAAGACGAGCGGCTTAGAATTCGGATTCGGTCTAGTTTTTAGTCTAATTTATATCTTAAGAATGCAGCAATTTTTCCAAAGCCCTTAAGTTTTGCACCAGCATCACCCTCAAGAGAAAGTATGAATATTTTTGTCCCGCTTTTCTCAGCCAGATCGACCAGAGCCTGGGCATCCTGATCCAGACGCAGCGTCTCATCAACAATAAGTAACCGATCAACTGCTGATTTTTCCATTGCCCGCGCCACTTCCTTAAGGCCATAGGCAACTAAACCAGTTTCCCGATATAACAGAGACATGAATTCTTCCATGAGTTTCATTTCCAAATTGGCTCGTTCTTCTCCAGCGATCTTTTCAATTACGCCTCTGGTAAACAGTTCATTAACTCCGGATCGCTCGGCATCAGAAACGATTTCAAAAACGATTCGTTTTAGTAGCTCGGGCTTTTTCTTCTCGATATATTTCTTAAGATTGTCCCGAGTAAATCCGGGACCCGCGACGATATATTTTTCACCATGGCGATCTATTTCGTTTAGAATAGTATCGAAATATTTGTTCATTGTTTTGTCGTAATTATCATCATTCTTTGAACCTGATGAATAGAATTCTGCACCATAGGCTATCCCATACGCCCTAAGTTCGGCATTAAGGGCTTTTTCATCATCCAAAACGATTATTCTGATCCGTGCACGCTTTGATTCTTTTTCAGCTTCGCGCAGACGCTCGAGTTCATATTTTTTCCAGCTCTTGACTATCCGGATTTGCTCGCCAACAGGAACTTCGATCGTGTGATAGCGCCCCATCTGAACGAACTCTTCGGGCTCTCCCCAGACGATGACTCCAAGCACACGCAGACGGTTTGCATTCTTGGCAAATTCAGCATTTTCAACCTTAATACGTATGATAACTGGCTTTTTCTCTTCCTTTGTTCCGACTTTGTATGTCCTAAAGGTCCTCGATTCCACTAGATCATTGGGCAGAATTATCTTTTCCAAATGCCACATATCATCGAGAGTATCGATCTGCAGGCGCATCTCGCCCGTCTTTGGATCAAAGAAATGGACCTTCATCGGATATTTAGTAGAAGGATTTAGTTTATTAGGACTTTGAAAATAGAAAACTACGATTAGTGCCGAAAGAAAACAGAATAAACCACAACATTTAAATGGCGCGCAAACGATCTCCTTCCATGAAGGGGCACGAGGGATTACTTAAATCAGTGGAAGTACTTTTTAAGACCATTAAGCAGGGAGCAGACAGACTGATTATGATGCATCAGGGCATAGTAGATTTGAGCTGTGCAATCGGACACGATCCGATCCAGCTTTCAGATGCAATTAGTAAGCGGGTTTCAAAGGTCGAAGCCACAGGAGAAGAGATGAATTTGGGTGGAGGCGGGATAAACGCAGCACTGGTTGCCCACGCATTAGGACACAGAAGAATCGAATTTCTCGGATTTATGGGAAAATGGGAGTATGATCTTCTTCAAGAGTATCCAGGAGGCACTAATCTTCCCACAACAATAATCCCTAGTAAAACCAGGATCAATCCGGTATTAGAGGCAAGAGAATACACCGTAGCAGTAGTTCCGAAAAATGGATATACAGCAGAAGAAGTAGAAAAATTCAGAGAAGAACTGGGAGATAGACGAACACATAAAAGTGACTGGCTTGCATTTTGCTCTTTTTCTCCTACAGTTATTATGCCTGCAGTAAATCTTCCGGGAAACATTTACCTCGATTCGGGATATAGAACGGAACGGGCCGGATTGAAATTGCTCACGCAATTTCTTGATGCACAAAGAGAAAGAGGGCGAACGGATCGAGAGATAGTAATTGCAGCAAACGAACTTGAATTTGCCAATGTCGCCAAAGAAATGGGAGTAAAAAATCACAATCGAAGAAACTGTGCCAGAAAGATGACCGACAGAGCAGGTGTCAAAGTTTCGTTATTATATCATTCAGAAACAGAAGCAGCATTCGCCGCACCAGATGCACAATTGGTCAGGGTACCAACATTCTTACTCGAGAAAGTTAACTTCAGAACCAATGCAGGCGACACATTCAGCGGCGGATTTTTACCAACATACGAACGCACCCACGATCCGGCATTGAGCCTGTTTATGGGAAACCTTGCCGCAGCAGCCAGACTAACCAGAACGCATCGAGACATGCCAGATCAAGATAACGTAATAGATTTTTTGAAAAGAGCGAGATTACGAGATGATAACACATGCCACCAGATAAGAGAACGTGTAGGTGGGTTAAAGAGAATAGCGGCATGATTAATGCATATGGATCAGTTAATTTTACTATTAATTTTCTTTCTAATAGGCCTCTTTAGCGGCCTCTTCAAAATTGCAAAGGTAGAAGATTATAAAATACTGGCAGACCTGGCATTTTACGTATTTCTTCCCTGCTCGGTTCTGGTGTCATTTGCAACATTTAGCATAACCAGCGAGATACTGAACTCTTTTGAGATACTCATTGCGAGCCTGATTGCATTTAGCATCTCGCTTTTTATCATAGCCAAGGCAATGAAGTTCGAAGCGAAACTCACCAACGCATTTTACATGTGTTGCACTTTTGGAAACATAATCTTTTTGGGAATCCCATTATCTCAAGTGATTTTAGGAGATTCAAACCTGCCATTAGTGAGCATTTTTGTAGCAATTCATAACTCATTCATATTCGGAATTCTATTTCCTCTGCTAGTCCTCTTTGGAGCAGATAAAAAGACAAGTGTAAAATCAGGTCTTTCGAGGATAGCTAAAAACACAGTTGTAATAGCAGCGATAGCAGGAGTCATTAGTAGTGCTTTTAGACTGGACATTAATATCGCATTGCCCTATTTGACAAACTTATCTGCAATGACAACTCCGATCTCGATAATTGCCATGGGAATTTATTTTTCCCAGAACATAAAAATTGAGATTACAAAGGAGCTGGCCATCTTCACGATTTGTAAGATCGTTCTTATGCCGCTAATAACAATAGTTTTTTTCTTCAATAGTCCATACCTAAAGGAAGCGCTATTTCTCGCAATAATGCCAGTAGCAATCTCGAATTTCTCGATTTCACAATCGTTAAAGCTCAATAAAGAAAAATTAGTCATGGATTCGATATTTGTAAGCACAGCGATATCGCTTGGACTCGTTTTAGTACTCAAGTTAGCGGGAATTTTCTAGCGCAATAATATAAGGCTCAAGATGATCCGCGATATTGAACCGATCGGTCAGAATTGTTCCATTAATTAGAATTTGTGGGACCATCCTAAGCGAACTATTTAGATGATATGAATCGGCAAAGGAAACATAAGCGAGCGAACCGTTCTGGCTCGCAATATTGTATTCTTCATAGGCAAATCCAGGATATTTGGAGTTTAGAGTTTCTATTAGGGGAACTGTGGCTCTTGAAGCTTCACAAAGGGGAGAGTAGAAGAAGAGCACCCGCATTGAACCGGAAGAGTTTGTCTTATTTTCAAAATCAAATACAGGCGGCTTTGGAAACTGGAAATCCGACATCATATAAGCGGGAGATGAATTCGAAGGAAGAGCATGAGTTACTGGAGCGGAGGACGAATCGGGAATACGAGACGGAACAACCGAAGTAGAGGAACTTGTTTGCTCTGAGACAGAAAGCGAATCAGATTTCGAACCCGTGCAGCCTAGAAGAAACAGAAAAACGAGAAAAACGGATAAAGCGAGAAGAGAACGATCCATAGACGCACAAGGAAATTACTGCATAGAGATTAAAATAATTAGCAGCATGTCTTTTTCATGAAAGCGCTCATCATGGCAGCAGGAGAGGGAAAACGGCTTGCTCCATTCACAGAGAATACCCCTAAAGTAATGCTACGGGCAGCTGGTTTGCCAATATTGCACCACATACTTCTAGAACTCAGGAAAGCAGGAATAAAAGAAGCCGTAATAGTGGTGAGACACCTAAAGGACCAGATAATTGAATATTTCTCAGATAGACAGAAGGAATTAGGAGTCAAAATCTCATTTATCGAGCAGAAAGAAGAAAGCGGAACAGGATCAGCCATACTAGCCGCGGAGTCAGAATTCGCCAATTTAGAAGAACACTTCATCACACTTGCTGGCGATGGAATAATAGACGCGGGCATGGTCAAACAACTAATTCGTGAAAGCGAAGGCGAAATCAGCATAGCGATCAAAGAAGTCCAAGACCCAAGCCAGTATGGAATTGCAATAGTCAAAGACGGCCGGGTTGTAGAATTTGAAGAGAAACCAAAACAACCAAGAGGCAAGCTCACAAACATTTCACTCTATTGCTTTAGATCATCAGTCTTTGAAAAGATCAGAAAACTCAAAAAATCAGTCCGGGGCGAATATGAGATAGTCGATTTGTTTATTGGAGCGAAAGCGATCGAAGTTGAGGGATATTGGAAGGACATCGGGTTCCCCTGGGATCTACTGGAAGTCAATTCCAGATTGTTAGAGAACATGAAAGCGAAACGCGAAAAAATCGAAAATTCGACAATAAAGGGCAAAGTCATAATGGAAAAAGGAGCCCGGATAATCAACAGCTACATTGAAGGAAACGTCTATATCGGCGAGAATTCGGTGATCGGTCCAAATGCATACATACGAGGAGACACGAGCATCGGAAAAGACTGTCATATTGGACCTGGTTCGAGCGTCAAGAATAGCATATTATTCGACCATGTAAACGCGAAACATTTGACATATATTGGAGATAGCATAATCGCAAGCAACGTTAATTTCGGAGCAGGATCACAGATAGCTAACTATCGATTTGATTCTAAAGAAATCAATGTCCACACCGAACGCGGCTTGATTGGGAGCAAAAGAAACAAGCTCGGGGCGTTCGTTGGTGAGGGGACCAAGTTCGGAGTACTTTCTTGCGTAATGCCGGGAAAAATAGTCGGATCGAATTGCCTGATTCATTCCAACGTTATAGTAAATCAGAACATACCTTCGGACTCAGATGTGTTTGTCAAGCAACAGCTCGAGATCACCAAAAAGGAAAAACGGTAAAGGACATTTATTCGAACGAATAGATCTCCATTAATAAAAAGGCAGAACATTTATAAAGTTTTATAAGTATAATTATATTCGTTAAACTAAGATGATAAAATGGACAACGTAATCATCACAAAAACAAGACAAGTCGGAAACTCAATTGCCATATTTATTCCTCTAGAAGTCAAGAAGAGACTTGAACTAGGACCAAATGAAGAAGTTGTTGCCACAATTGAAAAACGAAAGAAAAAAAATAAGGCAGACATAGAAGGGCTGTTTGGTTCACTTAAAGGCACTAAATTAAAATGGAACTGTGGAGAGGATAGAGTTGACCGGGACTAAAATACTCTTTGACACATCAGCAATAATTGAAATGCTCTTAGGCAGCAGAGAAGGAGAAACAGTAAAAGAACATTTCTCAGATCCCAATACACAAAATCTCGTCCCTGCCATAGTTCTTTGTGAACTGGTTAGTAAATTAAAAAGAAGCGAAATTTATGATGAAAAAAAGATTGAAATAATCGAAAAAAATAGCACAGTTCTGGAGTTAAATAAAAGCATCGCTAAAAAAGCAGGTCACATACATTATGTGCTTAAGAAAAAAGAACCTCGAATATCAACAATAGATTGTATAATAATGGCACATGCAGATGAAGAAGGAGCAATCATACTTACCAAGGACCATCATTTTTTGAACTTCAAAAATACTGAACTCATTGGGGAAGAAAGTAAAGCTTATTAAAATAAAAAGCATTCGTAATTCAATTGAGATAGTTAAAATGCAGGGATAGCGAAGCGGTCAAACGTGTTGGATTCAGGTGACCCTTTTGACTTCTGTAATTCCCCGGACAAAAGGGTTCAATCCCAAAAGTCCAGAGAACAGAAAGGTCAAATCGGTAGGAAACGTCCAATGGCTTAGTGCCTTCGCAG
Source organism: Microcaldota archaeon (assembly GCA_016212525.1). Lineage (GTDB taxonomy): Archaea > Micrarchaeota > Micrarchaeia > Anstonellales > Bilamarchaeaceae > Bilamarchaeum. The sequence goes on from JACRGD010000007.1 coordinate 377,483, forward strand.
GTTCAAATGCACCTTTTTTGGGATGCCTAAAAAGCTGCACCAAAAAAATGCTTGAAAATCCTGCTCCCTGCA
>JACRGD010000008.1 GCA_016212525.1 Microcaldota archaeon
AAAAATAAGAAATTTGGGCCCGTTGAGATTTGAACTCAAGACCTCTCGATCTCCAAGCGACCTCTAGGTCGCGACGGATAGCTCGTACGCTTCAACCGTTTATCAGTCGAGCGCTCCACCTGGCTGAGCTACGGGCCCACAATATCTAATTCGATTTAAGCCAGATGTGAATATAGGTACTTTTCACCATTCTATTTTTAAACGATTTCACCACCTAGACATATTAATGAAAATCGCTATTTTTTCCGATCCTCATTTGGGTTACGCTCGTTTCGAGGAGGATTCATACGTTCAAGCCGAAAACGCGATCGTTGATGCCTCTACTAAGGCGGACCTGATAATCTGCGCAGGAGATATCTTTGATATTAGAATTCCCAAGCTCGAAACCCTAAAGCGGGCAATCGATATTTTCAAAAAAGCATCTGTACCGATAATTGCCATTCATGGTAATCATGAACGCCGAACTAAAGAATTGGTCAATCCTGCCCAAATTCTTGCTGCGAGCACCGGTATAATTCTTTTACATGGCGAAACCTTCGATTTTGAGAAAAACAATGAAAAAGTCCAGTTTTTTGGACTTGGAAGCATTCCTGAAGATTATGTTGTTCCTGCTCTGAAAAAGACCCTGGAGCGGTTTGTGCCCGATACAAAGGCGTTTAAGATCATCATTCTTCATCAATCCATAAAAGAACTTCTTCCCGCCGATTCAACCGAAGAGCTCTCTTTAGAATATCTGGAAACTCTTCCCTTTGATCTAATTGTCAATGGGCATATACACGAACAAGTCGTAAAGCTCAACGGTCGCTTTATCATTCCCGGGAGCACTGTAATTACTCAATTAAAGAAAGATCAAATGCTTCCTCGGGGTTATTTTCTTTATGACACTATTTCTAGAACTTCCCAGTTCATTCCTATTGCATGCAGAAAATTCTTCTATGAAGAACTTGTATTTGATCAAGCATCTCCGTCTGATGTGGATTCTGCCATTTCTTCTAAAGTTAGCGAACTTCGTTTAACTTTTCCAAATTGTATTATTTCCATGAAACTTAATGGAACTCTAAGATCCGGTGTTTCGGGTTCTGATTTTACACTATCCAAATATCCCGATGTTTTTATCGATAATAATCTGGACTCTCAAGCTCTTGCAGCAAAGCTCGAAAAAATTCAGGTCCTTCGAAACCAATCTCTATCAGTTCGTGATCTGGCCCTCTCCGAACTCTCAAAGCGTACTTCAAATCGCCTGACTCTATTTTCGCCCTCTGATTTGTTTGATAATCTCTCTGAGGGTCCAGATGAAGCAATGTCTTATCTTGAAAGCACAAATAAAAACCGTTCGAAACAGAGTTAAACTGATTATGCGCTTTAGTGCGATTTAGCGATAAATCCGTTTCGTGGCTTTATCAGATAAACGCGTTTTACGTATTTATCTATGCAGGGATGACAGAGACCGGTCAAATGTGCGGCGCTTAGGACGCCGTGGCTTAGTGCCTGCGCAGGTTCAAATGCACCTTTTTTGGGATGCCTAAAAAGCTGCACCAAAAAAATGCTTGAAAATCCTGCTCCCTGCACTTCTTCTACCTTATATTCCTGAGATTTTTGTGCATTTGAACCGAGCAGAATCTGGAGGTTGTTGTTTAGCGAGAATCGATGTTAAACTCATCCTTAGAAAAGACAAGCTTACCTTTATATTCTCAAGGCAGATTAGACGATCGCTCTCCGAATTTCTCTCGTTTTAAACTTCGTTATTGATTAATCTATTTTTCCTTAAGAAAAAGTAAGACAACTATTCCGACTAGGGCACCAACAATTACGAATCCCAGGCCCCTGTAAACTAAAAAATTATCCAAGAAAAGAGCCCCTCCCCAAACTATGAAAAAAAAGCTCACGATCATAAACGAGGTCCTTATTATGGCTAATTCCAGGGGTTTTTTAATTCTCATGAACGCGTTTTCTATTCCTGCTGCCATTGAACTTGAAATTGGAAGTGTTGGAATTGCTCTCGTTGTTCTGTTGTTGCTATTTATTTTCATACAAAATCCTATTGCCCTGCTAATCAATTCTATTGTGGCGATCTTGATTTTGTTTCTCTTAAATGCAATTTTCAGTTTGGGTATTCCGATCAACATAATCACCATTTTGATTGTCGCTCTGGGGGGTGTTCTGGGTCTTGTGTTGGTGATTCTTTTGAGGCTGATGAAAGTAGCGTTTGTGTGAGGTGTGATCTATGTTTGGATTAGTTGGCTTGTTGGTAGCTCTTTTGATCGTCTATCTGATATTTAGGTTTTTAAAAAACCCAATGTATCTGATAGCAAATTCGATAATGGGTATTGTGATATTTGTTATTCTGAATCTCTTTGGGGTTGGAATACCCATCAATCTTTTTTCAGTTGGAATCGTTGCAATTGGCGGTATTCCTGGAGTTATATTGGTTGTCTTAATCCACTTCTTGGGATTGGGATTCTAAATAGAAAATAATTGGTGAAGGTGATTTTAATGAAAAAATTGTTCGTTGTAATTATTGCTTTGGTATTTGTGCTACTTGTTGCGGGCTGTACTCAACAACAACCCTCCCAAAGTACGGACGCGTCAAAAATGGTCCAAAAAGAAAGCGGTCGCGTTATTTTTACTGTCTCTGATAGAGCCGCTGATATGGGTTTAGTTAGTGGTGTTAGTGTGACTATTGATAGCGTTATGATACAAAGTACTGGGTCTAATTGGATTACGGTTTCGTCTACTCCTCGAATGTTTGATCTACTTGCTCTTAAAAACTCAGGTATTTCGGCTTTGTTGGCAGATGTAAATCTCAGTAACGGTACGTATAATCAAATTCGACTCTTAATCTCAAATGTAATTGTGACCGATTCCACGGGAAATCACACTGCCAAACTTCCTTCAAATGATTTAAGGATTCTTGGTGCTTTTGACGTGAGTCAAAATTCAACTTCTGTTGTTGCGTTTGACTTCCTCGCAGATCAATCTCTTCATATGACTGGAAATGGAGTTTACATCCTTGCGCCTGTAGTGCATCTCCAAATCAAGGAAAACGCAGATGTTCTAATTGATCGATCTAGTGTTACTGTAAGGCGTGGTAGTCTGAGAACTGATGCTGAAATTGGTATGGATGAAAACGGTACGCTGAATCGCCAGGCTAGGATTCCTGCAGATGCAGATCTCTCTATCGATGTCGGTGGTCGTATTTACCGGAATAGACGCAATTCTTCGACTACTGTTGCTATTGATAGTAATAATGTACGTCGCTGCGTTGGTACTGCTGGTGATGTGTGGTGCGAAGCAAGACAAAAATGCATTCGATCCTGGGAGGAAAGTTGCTATTATTCGGTTACTGGAAAAAGCAATGCACAAGATTGTATGAAGACTCCTGGCATGAGGTGGTGTGATGACCGTGCGGTCTGTATCAACCCAGCTACTGAAGTCTGTAAGTAGCCTGTTCTTTATTTGAATATGCCAATAATCCCGTCGACTTCAGTCGGCTGGTGAATTGGTATCTCTCTTTCTTCAAATGCGTATCTGTCCAATATTTTTTAGCGCTTCAACAATATCCAAACCCTATAACTGGCTGTGCGTATGAATCTGAGACAACCTACAATTTTTAGTTATTTAGTGGTCGTTTAAAACTTTACGTGCAAATGGTCGAGTATGGAAGACCTGATAATCCGGCAATATCTAAACGGACTCGAACTTGGAGATTACTCCTCAATCATGAAGTTATTTTCAAAAGGAGCAATCGTACATTCGCCGCTTTATGGCAAAATTAAAGCTACTAAATTCTATCAAGATTTATTTGCTGATACTTCTAAATCAAAAATCACTCCTTTGGCTGTCTTTAAAGGAAAAAATTCTGCTGCGGCTCACTTTAGGTATGTGTGGTATTTGGCAGATGGAGTCAAAGTTAATTTCGAGTGTGTCGATATCTTCAAATTTTCCAAATCTGGCCTTATAAAAGATTTGACTATAATTTACGATACACACAAAACTCGGCCACGTTTTGAAAAGATGAATGTGCAACGTTAGATTGATTGTGTGGCTGTGTGTTTAAACTGTTTATTTGGTTGTTTTCTATGGAAATACTGGTGTTTGGAAATCCGCTTGTCCAGAAAGATTCGCTTGCTCTACATCTAACTTCTCAACTGAGAGAAAAGTTTCCAGCTATTGAATTTATTGAATTTGATTCTGCAGAAAACTTGGAAGATCAGGGTCGAGATCTTGTTATCTTGGATGTGGCAGATGGCATCAAAAAAGTTGAACTCATAGAAGACCTTTCGTTTTTGGAAAAAAGTCCATCCTACTCGATGCATGACTTTGATCTGGCTCTTACTTTAAAATTACTTAAAAAAATGAAAAAACTCGACTCAATAAAAATTATTGCAATTCCAACTAGTTACGATCTAAAAAAGGCATACAACGAAACCGTAAACGTTATTCTCTCTCTTTCCAATTAATTTTCAAAAAGTGCGTGGCACAACTCATGCACGGGTCATATGCCCTGATGAGTTTTTCGATTTCATGCTGTATTATCTCCTTTCCCTTTTCCTGATCAAGACAGGCCTGCACAATCCGACCTGAGTTGCGCTCGATCATAATTTGATTTTGTGCAGTTGGGATCACAAGATTTGCGTAAGTTATCTTTCCTATTTCATCCACTTTCAAATGATAATAAAGTGTACCACGTGGCGCTTCTATGACTCCGATCCCTTCTTGCTTTACTGGTTTTAGGAGTACAGGTGGTTTTTCTGGTTTTTCTTCGTATTTTTCAATCAATTCTATTGCCCGATCTATGCAGTTGACGATCTCGATTGCTTGTGCGAGATTATTATGAAATATGTTGCTTGAGGGGAAAACTTTCATGTATTCTTCGAGATCTTTTCTGGTTTGTGCATGCATCGAGTTTCCGTTTAAATTCATTCGTGCAAGTGCGCCTACTATGTATGGTTTTCCTGAAAAATGAAATCCTAGTGCCTGAGAATACGGAATGACTTTTTGTTCGAGATGACTTACGAACTGTTCTTTTGGGATGCAATATTTTTCTGTTGAGCACAGCTGTTTTCCTAGGTAGCTAAAATCGTCATTTTTGAGTGCAATGTATTCGTTATTTGGGTTATCTAGTTTAAACTGACAATCGTAAAATATTTTTACAAATTCCATCGCATCTGTTCTTGCCTTTTTTAATTCAGGAATCAGCGCCTTCAATTCCTCTTTTTTGGGTACCTTTATCCAGCCCCCCACTACTGGAAATGGAGAATGCACTGCCCGTCCACCTACAATTATGCTTAATTTATTACCTGTGCTCTTCACATCAAGTGCTCGATGGACTAATTCGTGTTCATATGAATCGTCATCTGGAAAGTCCAGAATTGAATCTTTTCCAAATAAATCCGGCAGACAAAATAGGTAGAGATGCATTGCATGGTCTCTGATATTAAGTCCATAGAGAAGCAAATGTCTCAAAAGAAGTGTCTGCTCTGACGGCTCATGTCCATAAATATCCTCGACGGTTTCTATGCATGCCGTCAGATGCGCAATGCTGCATGTCCCGCAGATGCGGGAAACGATCTGGTGAACTGCTTTTGCTGGTTTACCCCTTACTGCTTCAGTGAAGAACCGTTTATTTTCAGTTATTCTTAATCGTACGTCTTCGACAAGACCTTCCTTGACTTTTATGTCCAAATCAGCATGACCTTCAATCTTACTTATATTTTCAAGTGTGATCTCAAAATTTTCCTTGTGCATTATTTCCCTCCTACTACGTAGATATATACTAGGTTATTCGGGCCTATGTTAGAAACGTTGTGTTTAGTTTCCTGACTTAAAAATACACATTCCTCCTCTTTAAGTTCGATTGAATTCCCATTTGCAATTACTCTCGCCTGGCCTTTTAGGATCACTATTATCTCTTCCCCCGATTCCGTTGAGTGCTCGCCAACCGATTCTCCTGGTGATAAATGCACGCATCCCGATTTTAGTTTCGATCCTTTGGCGATTCGACCTGGCGTTCTTATACTAATGGGTCTCATTCCTTTACCTCTTCAAGTAGTGTGTTAAGTACTTCTAGGAATTTTTTCTCGTCCATTGGGCAGCCATCTACTCTTCCATCTATTGTTATGACTTGATCGAGTCTTTTGACTTCCCCGAACAATTTGAATTTTTCAAGGAGTGGTGCTATGCGTGCTTTTTGTTCGGGACTAAAATAATTCCTCTGGTTTGATGGCGAACCACTACAGGCACACGAACCTATTGCGATTACTTTTTTCGAAAGGGATCTGATTTTTTTGGCTTCGTTTGCTTCCTCATCATTCGAAATTGCACCCTCAATAAAGGCAACGTCAAACGGACCCATCACATTTTTTGTTTTGAGCATTTTACAGTGCTTAAACTCGATTTTTTTCTTCCACTCAAAAAAATGATCGTTTAAAAGCTCTACAAAAAGAATGCTCGAATCCTCACAGCATGTAAATGTAAACCAGCCGATAGAAAGTTTTTCCCCCATGGACTCCTTTGCTCTGATTAGCCTTATAAGTCTGAGGTGTCTTTGTATGTTGTGATATTATGAAAAAAGGTTTCTCATTTGCTCTACTGACTGCTCTTATCAGCGGTATTTCTGTTTTTATAAATAGTTTTGGCGTTTCTCTTGGCGATCCGTTTGTTTATACTACTGTAAAAAATAGTTTGGTAGCCGTTTTTCTCTTATCCTGCATCTTTCTTTTGGGTAAACTAAAAGAACTCTCTCTACTATCATCAAAGCAACGGGCCGATTTGGCTATTATTGGAATCATTGGTGGGGCAATTCCCTTTTTGCTCTTCTTTTATGGCCTTTCTATTGGTAATGCCGGCTCCACTTCGTTCATCTATCGCTCTTTATTCATAGTTTCTGCCATTCTTGGGACATTCTGGCTAAAAGAAAACTTCGATTTTCGCTATGTCTTGGGCGCTATTATTATTTTCCTTGGTAATCTTCTCCTGCTTAAAGACATTTTTGTTTTTGGTTTGGGCGAATTTTTTGTTTTACTCGCAACTCTTTTTTGGGCCATCGAGTATGCATATTCAAGAAAAACTCTTGAGTCGATTTCGCCGATGACACTTGCATTTGGTCGTATGGCAATTGGATCAGTAGTCCTTCTTGGCTTTATTGCTTTAACTGGAAAATTTGATCAGCTTGTTTCTGCAAAACCCGAAAGTTATGCCTGGGCACTTGTTTCCTCTTTATTCTTGTTCGCCTTCGTTCTGAGCTGGTATACTACATTAAAGTATACCTCTCTTTCAAAAGCCAGTGCTATCTTTGTTTTAGGTGGGCCTATAACCGCATTGCTTCAACTCATATTTGCAAACAAGGTCTTCTCCTTCAATGAAGTCATCGGCCTCTTGCTTATCGTGACTGGAGTTGCTCTTGTAATTGGCATTAGCGATCTTCTAACTACAATTGTTCGGCTCCCAACTTTGATGCCTGATCAGGCAAAATTAAAATTCAGGGAATCTCATGAACGGGATTGAACTTCAGGCCCGCTACTCATATACGCCTTGCTCACTGGGTTACTGCGGTACTAATTCCTTCCCGGCTGTTTTTGAGTCTTATCTTAAGGGCGAATCTGATCAGTCTGTCCTACAACATGAGCTCGAGAAATTTCTGGTTCCAACTTCCTATCGGTTACTTATTGCAAAGTACGCATCTGCCGATCCCTATTCCTATGAGGTTGTCGAGAGTTTGTGGGTCGGAAATGGTCTGTTGGATAGCGTTCCAGAATCTGCACTAAGAACTCTCATCCGTACTGATCTGGTTCATGCCGGTATGAGACAAGAGCGTGCGGAAAAACTGGCCAAACAGATGCCATCGGGTGTTACTGCACACCATAGTTTTCACACTCTTTATATTCAGTTTGTAAGCGATTCCGTTCCCAGAACGCTTGATTCGTTTGATAAATGCCGCATCGGGTGGGGGAGAATAATTTCTCAAACTCCTGGTTATTTGGAGCTCGATTATGTGCCTCTTCTTATGTCCAATGGCCGTTATCTTCTTGGAAGGTGCAATAAAAAGATCTCGGTTGGGTTTTTAGAGAACTCCAAAGTCGGCGATTTTGTTTCGACTCATTGGGATACTGCTGTTACTGTTCTCACTTCCAATCAGGTGAATAATTTGCATAAATACACAAAAAAGACTATCGATGCGGTCAATTCGCTAGTTGATTAGTGAATTAAGATAAATTAAAATAAAAATAGAAATTAACGATTAGTATCTTCGTGGTCTTCGGTCTCGTCTTGGATATCCGCCCGAATCTGCGCTTCTTCGATCATCAGTGCGTCTTTCTCCGCCCTGATAATTGCTTCGGCCCTCGGATCTTTGGCCATATCCACCACGTGAGCCATATCCGCCACGGGATCCGAATCCTCCTCCTCGTCTAAATGGCTTTTTGGGAAGTGGGTCGAGTTCAACAAATGTTGTTGCTTTTCCTATGTTACCCATTCTTCCGGTTCTTCCAATTCTGTGAGTGTGTGTTTCTTCTGTATCTGCCTTGTCATAGTTAATGACATGGTTAACATCATCGACATGAAGTCCACGAGCTGCTACATCTGTAGCTATAAGTATTCTAAATCTTCCTTCCTGGAATTCCCGAACTACTCGCTCTCTTTGATTCTGCGATTTTCCGCCGTGCAAATACTGGGCTTCGATGTTACTTCGATTAAGATTGTGGCAAACATATTCCACGTCTCTCTTGGATCCTACAAAGACAATTGTTCTGGAGTTTGGTTCCTGTGCAAGAATATCTCTGAGTTTTTGCAGTTTCTCTGCCCGTGTCATTTTTATGAATGTTTCTTCTATTTTGCCTACCTTTCCAACTGGGCCTATTTCGATCAATTCGGGGCTATCCATGTACTCTCTGGCTATTCCTTTTATTCCCGAATCTACTGTTGCCGAGAACAACAACACTTGTCTTTCTCTATTGGACAATTCCAATATTCGATCTATGTCGTGCTTGAAGCCTATGTCCAGCATTCGGTCTGCTTCGTCCAATACTATTATGTTTGCGTGTTCTAATCGGACGGTTCCCCGCTGAGCATGATCTAAAAGTCTTCCAGGGGTTGCGACTAATATATCGAATCCTCTTCGGAGTGCACCGATCTGTCCACCCATGCCGGTTCCTCCATAAACTGCCAATACATGAAGGTGCTGATCACTTGCTATTGATCTTATTTCCTTTGTTATCTGGAGTGCAAGTTCTCTTGTTGGCGCAAGAATCAATCCTTTTTTTGTATTGTCCTTTGCCAACCTTTCTATCAATCCGATTCCGAACGCGGCTGTTTTACCCGTTCCGGTTTGACTTCTTACGATTATGTCTTTACCTTGAAGCATTAGTGGTATTGCCTTTTCCTGAACCTCTGTTGCTTCTACATATCCCATTTCATCAAGCGCAGAGATAGTTCTGGCGCTTAAGTTCATTTCTTTAAATTTCATTTTTTCGCCTTGTTTAAAATTCGATTTCTATTATCTATCTAATTATATTTCTCTTTTTTTGGGAGTATTTAGACTGATGACAAAAATCAGAATTTTTTATTTATTAACATATTAACCGTGTAGCGATTGTTTATTAACCTTTCGTATGGCCTCTTTTTATTTTTTGGCGGCTATTCTTTTACTATGAGATCCTATCTGCTCTGTCTTTTGCTCGTCTCGATCTTCCTATTTGGGTGCGTTTCAAAGCCGGTTTCTTCCAATCTTTCAACTGTCGATGTCTCAAACGCTATAACTCAAAGCATGTGTGATCAATATGGTGGTCACTGGAATGGTACTTCGTGTGTCTGCGGCGGATTTCCGGGTTTTCGTTGTCCACCAACTTATTTTTGTACTAACTATTCTCCAGAATATGCATCTGATGCCATGGGTGTTTGTAAACGAGTAAGTCAATAGGTGTGCTTATGATTTTTTTTGAGATCTTGTCTTTGGTGCTTTCGCTTCTTTTTCTCTATCTTTTCTATCGATTCATAAAGGGATTATTCTTCCTAGTTATTCATTCAATTGGCGCGCTTTTGCTTCTATTTTTAGTGAACTTTTTATTCAGTCTATCTATTCCCATCTCTGTTCTTTCTTTTCTGGTTGTTCTCTTTGGTGGCATTCCAGGTTTGCTTTTGATTTTACTGTTGCATTTTCTGAATTTAGCCTTCTGATTTAAACGTGCTTTTTTCATGCCTTTTTCTTTGGAATGAAACTCCAAATCGATGTGCTTCGTCTCTTGTCTGCTGGATCAGTTTGAGTGCAATATTTGTTCTCTCAAGTCTGATCGGTCGCGTTCGCCCTGGCAGGTAAATCTCTTCCTCTTCTTTTGCCAAGCTACAAATCGACAGCGTTATCCCAAGTTCTCTAAGAGCATTCATTGCGGCATGGAGCTGTCCAACTCCTCCGTCTATTACTACCAGGTCTGGAAACTTTCCTCCTTCTCTTTTTATTCTCGAGTACCTGCGCTTAACGACCTCGTTAATCGATGCAAAGTCATCCTGTCCAACAACCTCCTTTATTATGAATTTTCTATATTCGTTTTTCCTCGGTTTTCCATTTACAAACTGAACCATTGAAGCAACAGTATTGGTTCCAAATAGAGTTGAAATATCAAATGTTTCAATGACTACTGGTGCACTTTTTAGTCCCAGTTCTTCCTTTAACTTCATCACTGAGGGTTCATTTTCTCCGTACTCGAGGGAGTTTTTGGCTATTTCGAGGATTTTAAGTCTTTCTCCATGAGCTGTTTTGATAATGCTGCCCTTTATTGTCCTATTTAGTTGCTCCGTTTGTTCTGATGTGAGATTCGTATATATTGATTCGGGAAACTCGACATAATACTGAAGTATGAATGAAATTTCAGGATCTTCCTGTTCATTTATGTCTATTCTTCTACGTTCTGTTCTTCCAATGACTCCGTTTCGACTCTTTAGCATCTGTATGTATAGTACCTTGTCAATTCTACTAAACCACAAATAGTCCTCGTTTCGGTTTTTTGAATTTTCTACGTTTTGCTTTTGGAAAAAGATGTCTAACGACTGCATTTTATCTCGTATCTTAGTTGCCTCTTCAAATTCTAATTTTTCTGACGCCTCCTTCATTTCTCCCCCCAGTCTTTCTTCAAGTCCCTTAGCTACGTTCTTTCCTCCAAGTACGTCCTCTAATGCGTCAATGTTTTTTTTATATTCTTCTTGGGTTGTTTTGTTTATGCATGGAGCGTCGCAATTTCCTAGGTGGTATTGAAGGCATTCTTTTTTTGGAAGCTTATTACAAATTCGTATTTTGAAGAGTTTTCTTAGGTATCTCGCGGAAATGGATCTTTTTTGTTCCTCTACAAACGGGCCGTAATACTTTTTTGCCTTAGTTCTGAATATACCTGCTGAATTTTTCCTCACTACTAGGAGTCTTGGAAATTTCTCATCCGTTATTGCCAAATACGAGTAATGCCTTGCATCTTTTAGTACCATGTTGTATTTTGGTTGATGTGTTTTGATTAAATTTGATTCGAGAATTAGTGCTTCTTTCTCATCTCCTACTATCAGGAATTCTATTTTCTCTATTTGTCCTACGAGCATATTGGTTTTTAGCGAATCATTTTTTCCAAAATATTGACCTAATCTTTCTCTAAGTGACTTCGCCTTTCCTACATAAATGATATGATCTTCCGCATCGTACATCATATATACGCCAGGAAGCTGTGGATATCTTTCTTTCTCAAATTTCATGGGCATTTTGACACGCTTTAGAGTACTTTAGCTAAATATTGGCCTGTGTAGCTTTTTGAAGCAGCTACTTTTTCAGGTGTTCCTTGGGCTACAATTTGGCCTCCTTCTTCTCCTCCTTCTGGTCCAAGATCTATTATCCAGTCTGCAGACTTTATTACGTCTAAATTATGTTCTATTACTACGATTGTATTTCCCTTCTCGACTAGTCTTTGTAAGACTACTAATAGTTTATTTACGTCCTCAAAGTGCAATCCCGTTGTTGGTTCGTCCAAAAGATACATTGTCTGTCCGGTGGCCCTTTTTGAAAGTTCGTTTGCCAGTTTGACTCGTTGTGCTTCTCCTCCCGAAAGTGTTGTTGCCGGCTGGCCTAATTTTATATATCCAAGTCCCACGTCTACGATTAGCCCAAGCTTATTGCTTATTGATGGGACATTGGCAAAAAATTCGAGTGCTTCCTCTACACTCATGTCCAGAACATCCGCGATCGTTTTTCCTTTGTACGCTATTTCAAGTGTTTGTAAGTTGTATCTTTTGCCTTTGCAAACTTCGCAGGGTACATAAACATCTGCCAAAAAATGCATCTCTATTTTTATCAGTCCGTCCCCCTCACAATTTTCACATCTCCCCTCTGCCACGTTAAACGAAAACCTTCCCGGTCCGTATCCTCGTTCTTTTGATGCCGGTATTTTGGCAAACAAGTCTCTTATGTGCGTGAACATGCCAACATAAGTTGCGGGATTAGATCTAGGTGTTCTTCCTATGGGTGATTGATCGACTGTTATTACCTTATCAAGATTTTCGACCCCCTTTATTTCCCCATATTTTCCTTCTCTTAGCTTTGAACCATTTAGCCGGTTTGAGAGTGCGGGATAGATTGTCTCATACACTAGTGATGATTTTCCCGAGCCAGATGCTCCTGTTATTGCAGTCAATACTCCCAATGGCAGATTCACATCTATATTTTTCAAATTGTTTTCTCCTGCTTTTTTTATTGTTAATTTAGCCGTTTCCTTTCTTCTGGTCTTTGGAGTAATTATCTTTTTCTTGCCGTTTAGGTACTGCGCGGTTATTGATTTCTCAACTTTCAAAATCTCTTTGGGTGTTCCCATTGCCATTATTTCTCCGCCTAGTCTTCCTGCTCCCGGGCCCATATCTATGACATAATCTGCTTCCCTAATTGTTTCCTCGTCATGTTCTACTATTACCAATGTGTTTCCTAAATCTCTTAGGCGTTTTAATGTTCCAAGTAGTTTCGTATTGTCTCTTTGATGAAGTCCGATTGATGGTTCATCTAAAACGTAAACTATTCCTGTGAGGTTCGATCCTATTTGTGTCGCGAGCCTGATTCGTTGCGACTCACCTCCAGATAATGTCGAACTTTCTCTGGATAAGTTGAGATAGTTAAGTCCGACATTTTCAAGGAATTCTAATCTCGAGCGAATCTCTTTGAGTATCGGTCCGGCTATCTTTTCCTCGCTTTCTTTGAACTTTATTTGGGCCAAGTACGTCTTTGCCCGATCTATTGGCAATTCGCAGATGTCCATTATGTTTTTCTCTCCCACCAATACGCTGAGCATTTCGTCTTTGAGTCGTTTTCCTTTACATCTTGGACATCTGTTCTCGATCATGAATTTCGCTATCTCTTCTTTCCTTCCTTCTGATTCGGTTTGATGATATAATCGTTCCAATTGCGGGATTATTCCTTCGAACTGGCTTTCAAATTCGTACTTAGATCCTGTATTTTTACTCTCATATTTGAATTTTATCTTTTCTTTAGTTCCATGAAGTAGCAGGTCTAATTTTTCCTTGGGTATTTTTTCTATTGGCTCATCGACTTCGATTCCATAGTTTATTGCAACTTCCCTTATCTGTGAGAGTCTCCAGCCTCCTTCCATAAGCCTGCCATAACAAACTATACCTCCCCCCAAAATCGACTCTTTTTTATTTGGAATTATGAGGTTCTGATCAAATTCCATCTTAAACCCTAGTCCATGACACTCGGTACATGCACCAAATGGTGAGTTAAATGAAAAATCCCTCGGCTGTATTTCGCCCAGTGATATTCCGTGTTCCGGACACGCATTCTTTTGTGAATATGTCTTTTCTTCTTTGTCTGATTTTACTACTGCTATTCCATTGCCTTCCTTCAATGCGGCTTCCACCGCTTCACTAATTCTCTGCCTATTTTCCTCGTCCACGCTTGTTTTATCTATTATCGCAAGTATCGTATGTTTTATGTTCTTATCTAGTTTTGGTGTTTCTTCACTTATGTCCGTTAATTGTCCGTCTACATATATCTTGTATATTCCTGCTTTTTTTAGTTCTTCAAATTCTTTTTCAAATCTTCCTTTTTCTCCTCTGGAGATGGCTGCGAGGAGCTCTATTTTCTTCTCCTTTAGCGTCATTAGTATATTGCTTGTTATTTCTTCGCTACCTTGCTTTGAAATGGGTTTTTTGCAGACGGGGCAGTGTGGCCTTCCTACTCTGGCAAATAGCAGTCTCATATAATCATATATTTCGGTTACTGTTCCTACTGTAGATCTGGGATTTCTGGATGTTGTTTTTTGATCTATTGAGATTGCAGGTGATAATCCTTCAATTGAATCGACATCTGGTTTATTCATCATTCCTAAAAATTGTCTTGCATATGCTGAAAGTGACTCTACATACCTTCTTTGACCCTCTGCATATAGTGTGTCGAATGCCAATGTGGATTTTCCCGATCCGGAAAGCCCTGTTATTACAGTTATCTTGTCTCTTGGTATTTCGACACTTATATTCTTGAGATTGTGCTCCCTTGCACCCTTGATGACTATTTTATCCTGAATACTCCCACCCCTCTGTCTCTTTAATTAGCTCAAAAACAAAAGCAGTTTAGCGAAATTTAAGAAAATTAATGACTATTAATTAACCTTCTAGGATTTTTGCAGCTTCTTCGAGCATTTTTGTCCTTCTGCCTTCATCCTTTTCTGCGGCTGCCTGGCAAACCATTTGAGCAACTCTCTCGTATTTTGTATCTCCCTCTATTTTTCGCTTTATCTTTTCTTTTATTACTTCCATTTCTGCTTCTTGGTATATCATTCCAAAGAAACTTCCTTCTTCCATCTCGCAATCCTCGCAGTCACATGAATGTCCTTCGTTACATTTTTCTTGCATAATACGACCTCACTTGAATTCTGTCTTCTATTTAAATATCTGTTGCCATTTTTATTTATTGTACTGTCTTTTTGGTAAGTGATTATATGAATAAAAAAGAGTTTTGTGAGAAATCGGCATATCCTTCTCCTACCTGCCCTGTGGAATTGACCCTGCGCGTTCTAGGTGGAAAATGGAAGCTTCTGATAATTTATCATCTTTCGGATTCGCCCAAGCGTTTTAGCGAATTAAGAAAATCCATCTCAAGCATAACTGAAAAAATGCTCTCATCCCAGCTTAAAGAACTTGAACGTGATCACATTGTTAGTCGTAAGGTTTATCCAGTTGTTCCGCCCAAAGTCGAATACACTCTTACTGAATACGGAAGAACTCTCAATCCTCTTTTGGAGTTGATGGCTCGCTGGGGTCAGGTTCACAAGGATCGAATTTTAACTAAAAATCCTGATCAATAGATTCGCATTGTGTTATTCTCTTAACTCCCGTATCTTATTCCTTATTTTTATCGCCCTTTCGAACTCAAGTTTTTCGGCAGCTGCCTTCATTTCGACCTCCAGTTCCTCAATTAGTTCTTCCTTCTGTTTTTTGCCTAGTGTCTTGGACACCATCGTATCTATTTGCAACTCTTGGGGATCTTCCTTTGGCACTGGCTTTACTATTGTTTTTGGTGTTATGCTGTTTTTCACATTATATTCGTGCTGTTTTCTTCTTCTTCTTCCTGTTTCTCGTATCGCACTCTTCATGGCATCGCTCATCTGATCTGCATACATGATTACCCGGCCATCTGAATTTCTGGCTGCCCTGCCTATTGTCTGTATCAGCGAACTCTCTGATCGAAGGAATCCTGTTTTGTCCGCGTCCAAAATTGCTACTAGTGATACTTCTGGTATGTCTAAGCCCTCCCTAAGCAGGTTTATTCCAATCAAGCAGTCGAACATACCTGCTCTAAGTGCGCGTATTATTTTGGTTCGCTCGAGTGTCTCTATTTCAGAATGAAGATATCGTACGCGAATTCCTTTTGCATGGAGGTAATCTGCAAGGTCTTCGGCCATTCTCTTTGTGAGCGTTGTTATGAGTGTCCTCTGTTTTTTCTTAGCCCTCGCCTCAATTTCGGCAGATAGGTCATCGAGCTGATTTTTCGTTTTTCGAACTTCTATCTCCGGATCAAGCAATCCAGTTGGTCGAACTATCTGCTCTGTAACTTGTATCGATTTTTGTTCTTCGTATTCTGAAGGTGTTGCGGAAACGAAAACTGCATTTTTTAAGTATTTTTCAAATTCCTCGAATTTAAGTGGTCGGTTATCATATGCACATGGAAGTCTAAATCCGTTTTCAACAAGTGCTTTTTTCCGCGTGTAATCTCCATGATACATCGCCTTTAATTGAGGTATCGTTACGTGTGATTCATCTATAAACATCAAAAAGTCCTTTGGGAAATAGTCCAAAAGACAGTATGGTTTGGTTCCAGGAGCCCGTTTGT
Source organism: Microcaldota archaeon (assembly GCA_016212525.1). Classification (GTDB taxonomy): domain Archaea; phylum Micrarchaeota; class Micrarchaeia; order Anstonellales; family Bilamarchaeaceae; genus Bilamarchaeum. The sequence continues at coordinate 16,361 of JACRGD010000008.1, forward strand.
CAAAATGTCGCGAGTAGTTTTCTATTCCCGAGCAATACCCGATTTCTTTTATCAATTCAATATCGTATTTGGTTCTTTGCTCCAGTCGAGCCCGTTCAAGTGGTTTTAGCTTTGGGGCATGTTCTTCAAGTTCTGCTTCAATGGTCTTTATTGCATCATATCTTTCTTCGTCCGCAACGACAAAATGTCGTGCAGGCAAAAGCAAATAGTTGGACAGTTTATTTTTCTTCCCGCTTATGTAATCAAATGCTTCTATGTTTTCTACTTTCTCGTTTTCAAAGTTAACTCTTATTGCCTGGTCCATAAAAGGCGGGAAAACTTCCAGCATATCTCCTCGTAATCTAAATGAGCCGACGCTCAATACTTTGTCGTTTCTTTCATATTGCATTCTTACTAATGATTCAAGCAGTTCTTTTCTCTTTATGATTTTGCCTGCTCTAAAGTCCAGTCCCAAACTTTCATATGTTCCTGGATTGCCAAGGCCGTATATGCAAGACACCGAAGCGACAATTACGGTAGGTAATCCTGATAAGAGATATGCTGTAGCCTGCAGACGAAACTGTTCTAGTTTTTCGTTTCTTTGTGATTCTTTTTCTATATATGTATCGCTTTGGACGAGATAACTTTCTGGTTGATAGTAATCATAAAAAGATATGAAATATCCTACGTTATTTTTTGGAAAAAACTGTTGAAACTCTGCATATAACTGCGCTGCAAGCGTTTTGTTATGGGATAGCACTATTGTCGGTTTGTTTAGTTTGGCAATTACATTTGCCATGGTAAATGTTTTTCCTGAACCCGTTACTCCCATTAGTGTTTGTAGGCCTCCTTTAGATCCTACATTGCATATTTTTTCTATTGCCTGGGGCTGATCTCCAGCTGGCTTATATGGTGCTTCAAGTTCAAATTTCATTGTTCCATCTGCCTCTTTTGGGCCTCGTTTTCTTTTTCTCCATCTGTCCTTACCCTTGTTTCATAGTGTTCTTCTGACAATTCATCTAAAAACTTTGATCTTTCAAGTAATTGTATGTCATAAAATCGCCCGCTTGTCTGCGGATAACTGAGTACGAGTTTCTTTTTCGCTCTTGAACATGCAACATAAAACAATCGTCTTTCTTCTTCTATGTTTTCCGCTCTTGCAGATGGGAATATGCCATTTGCAACTCCTAACACATACACACTGTCCCATTCTAGCCCCTTTGCCTGATGTATTGTTGTAAGAACTATTCTTTTCTCAGTTTTCTCCTTCGTTTTGCTCTCTAAAGTTATCTCAGCCATGAAATCATCTGTGTTTTCGTATCCTGCGGCCATACTTATGAGTGCATCCACATCTTCTTTTCTTTCCTGAGCGTCATCAAAATTCTCTTTCATGTATGTTTCGTAAAATTTTTCATAAAATTTCGAAAGCATGGCAGCGGCATTTTTTTCCTCTCTATATATCTCTAGAAGGATCTGGGGTGCCGCGGACTCTTTTCCTAGTTCTTCTTCAAGTCGTTTAATGATCTCCTCTGTTGTAGTCGCATTTTTTATGATTTTTTCTACTTTTTTTTCTCCTATTTTGGGAAACAACTTCAAAAGTCGTGAGCTACTGGTTATGTCTCTTGGATTTGTGTGTACCCGAACAAGGGCTATGAGGTCCTTTATGTGTTTTTGTTCAAAAAACTTTATTCCTCCTCTAAATTCGTAGTCTATGCCACGTTTTCTTAATTCAATTTCCAAATCTGCCGCCCAGTATGCTGCTCTAAATAAGACTCCTACTGAGCTGTGGGCTTTGATATCCTCTTCTATCTCCTGAGCTATCTTGTATGCCTCTTCACGTCGCTCCTGACTTATGATTAATTGTGGCTTTTGATCCGTTTCGTTTTCCTTTTCCCACTTCAGTTCCTTGTCTATTTTTTCGCTTGCTTTTTTTATGCAGTCATTTATTAATTCTACTATTTTTCTGCTGCTTCGATAGTTTCGTGTAAGAAAAAATATTTTCGCTGCGTATTTATCTCTGAAATTGAGCATGTTTTTTATCTGCGCGCCTCTAAATGAGTAAATGCTCTGGCAATCGTCTCCTACGACCAATAGGTTGTTTCCCTCTTTGTATAGGTTGCTAAGTATTCTCTCTTGTATTATGTCTGTGTCTTGGAATTCATCGACTAAAATGTGCGGGTAGCTTTTTTGTAGCAGATTTCTTACTTCAGAATCCTTGCTTAATATCTTCTCAAGAAACACAATCAGATCGTCAAAATCTACTAAGTTCAGATTTCTTTTTTCCTGCTCATACTCTTTTGCTATCTCTATTATTTCATTTGTGTAGTTTCTTAGGTGAAAGAAATCGGGTCCTTCCAATTCTTCATCTACTGCATGTTCCTTGAGTTTTGCCTTTGAGATGAGTGTAAGGATCGTTTCTGCCATTCCTTTTTTTGCTTTTTCAAATTTTTTGTTTATGATTCTTTTTATCAGCGTCTTTCCATCTTCCTCATCCAATATTATGAAATTTCTCAGTAGGCCTATTTTGTTTCCGTATGCCCGTAGTATTTTATTTGCAAAGCTATGAAATGTCCCTGCCCAAACCAGACCTGATTTATCACCTATGATTCTCATTAGTCTTTCTTTCATCTCACGTGCGGCTTTGTTTGTAAATGTTAGAAGTAATATCTGATTTGGAGGCACCCCAGTTTCAATTAAATTAACTACTCTATGTATGAGCGTTCTAGTTTTGCCCGATCCGGGTCCTGCGATTACTAGTGCCGCCCCATTGGCTTTTTTGACGACTTCCATCTGTTCCTCATTTAGATTGCTGATCGATTGAACAGGTTCATTTTTTGTCTCTTTTCCCATATTTATCTATTCTCCACTTATCTTTACTAACTCTCTTTTTTCTGGGGGGTCTAACCGTTCAAGCTCTTCCGTACTCTTTTTAACTCGTCTCATTGTTGTTCAATTACTGCCTTATTTTCATCTGATTCACCAACACCAGATCTCCCTTTCGTTCCGGGTCATTCACTTCTCTTTTGCATAAGTCCTGTGGTATCTGATTTCATATTCTGTAGTGATTTACCAGTTAATATAAATCTTCTTGGACTATTTTTATCATGAAAGGTCAATTGTCTGCAGAAATGATGATTCTAATTGTAGTTATAATAAGTCTTATCGCGATCGTGGCAATCCAGCTTCTCTCATCTGCCAAAGAATCTTCTTCAAACTTCCAGTCTCAGAGCGATCGGCTTTCTAACATAACCTCAAATGCTGTTCGTTCTGATCTTGATGGTCCGTGTTTGGAGAATGATGACTGTAAAATCGGTTTGATGTGTGTTCGATCTAGGTGTGTCGAGTCTTCCTAATTCTTCTTTTTGGCTTATTTGACCTCTGATTCTTAGCTCATTTACATATCTTTATTAATGTTGTCCTTTTTATTAAAGCATGTTCCCTCTTAATCTTAGATTTAGATTTACTAATGTCTTTTTGTTCATGTTTTTACTGTTTCTTTGTACTTCTATGCACGCTTTTTCCTATTATGATATGGGAAATCCATCTGTAGTTGGCATTTATGTTTCTCCTTCGGGTTCTGCAATTGGTGATGGGGCTGTTAGGTCCTCTCCAGTTACTCTTGGTCGCGCTTGGGAGATTGTTCGCTCCGATCCTTCTCGGGGCTGGTCTATTGAGATGCTGCCCGGTACCTACACTTCTGTTCCTTCGTTCTTTGATTTGCCTGGTTATGTATCCTACACTTATTGGACTGCTCCAGGTCCATCTTCCAATCATCCAATTATTTTCAAGTCTGCTGATGGTCCGGGTACTGTCACCGTTCAGGGTTCCTCTTTCAATATTGCAGGTGTAAATTATATTTACCTAATAAATTTCACAATTGTTCATGATCAGACTGATCTGATTCATTATGCCTATGGTAATCATCTTCTGCTTAAAGGTATGAACTTACAAGGCAGTTATTCTTCTAGTCACGAAAATCTTAAGGTAAATCAAGCCCAGTATGTTTATGTTGAAGATTCCGAAATTGTCGGAGCTGAACAAAATCCAATCGACTTTGTAGCTGTCCAATATTTCCAAATAGTTAATAATCGAATTCATCGCGGTCAGGATTGGTGTGTTTATACTAAAGGCGGATCAGCTTACGGCCTTGTAGAAGCAAACGAGATTTATGACTGCGGTACTGGTGGCTACTCTGCAGGTGAAGGTACTGGTTTTGAATATATGGTTTCACCTTGGTTACACTATGAAGCATATGGCATCCGCGCAATAAATAATGTAATTCACGATACTGCTGGTGCTGGTTTGGGTGTAAATGGAGGCTACGATGTCCTCTTGGCACACAATACGCTCTACAGGGTTGGTTCGAGGAGCCATGTTATAGAAGTTGTTTTCGGAAGTCGCTCTTGCGATGGTGATTCCGATTATCCAAATAGATGTACTTCTAATCAGGCTGCCGGGGGATGGGGTCCAAGAAATGGCGCCGCCGCACAGAATATCCCAGCCAGAAGCGTCTATATCTATAATAATATAGTATACAACCCATCCGGTTTCCAAAGTCAATGGCAGCATTTCCAATTCGCTAACCCCTCCGTGCCTGCATCTGGCACCAATATTCCAAATCCAACTACTGTGGATGGAAATCTTCAGATAAAAGGAAATGTGATTTGGAATGGTCCTTCCTCAATGCCAATTGGTATTGAAGATTCTCAAGTTTGTACTAATTCTAATCCTACTTGCAATTCAGCTCAGCTTCTTTCTCAAAATGCAATAAATACGATTCAGCCTCAATTAGTCGATCCGGCACATGGTAATTTTGCGCCTGTTTCTGGAGGTAATCTGGCTTCGGTTCAAACATTCACGATTCCCAACTTCGTTTGGGACATCTCAACTTCGCCCGCTGTCCCGTCTGGAGTCTTGTCAAATCTCGTTTCTTCTGATTATCTAAAGCAGTCTAGGGGATCCTATGTTTTCGTTGGAGCAGTTTCTTTGGCTACTAGCACAAATACCAGTACTAATGTTACGACTCCACCTCCACCAATCTGTTCCTTATCCTGCACTTCTCCACAACTACTCAACTCCACAAGTTGTTCCTGCTACACTCCAGTAGTAACTCCTCCAACTTGTAGTCTCACTTGCACTGCTCCAGCACTGCTTAACTCAACTTCC
>JACRGD010000009.1 GCA_016212525.1 Microcaldota archaeon
CCCCATCACTAATGACTCGTTAAGACGTTTTGCTTTTAAATAAAAGGGCTCCTGCCATTCCGGCGTATTAATTCCCAGATACCTTACTTTTCGGCCATCTGACAGCAGCACCGTATCGCCATCATACACCTTCTGAACCTGCCCGGTTTCCTGTGAAAAAGCAGGATCAGAAAAGATAAAAAGAAGACATAACAAAATAAAAGCCTTAATTATATACTGGCTGTGTTTTAGCGATTTTAAATACATCCGTCCATTTTCCTTCCTTCTTCAGAAAAGAGTTGACAATCATAAGTAATTCTAAATGGCATATTTCATATTCAATCCCTGCTCATTATTTCATGCCAGCAATCAGAACAAGGGTTACAATCTCCATCTTCTAATGGTTTATATGACAATACTGGAAGCCCACATCGAGTACAGTGTTCATAATAATACTCTTCTCCACAAAAAAAGCACTTAGTGCGATTGTCTTCATATCTATCATCAGGAATAATTATTGTTTCTTCCTCACATGTATCACATGAAATAATTTCATAATCTGTAAATCTGTCTTTTATATCAACTGGGAGAAAACTCTCCATCTCCTCTTTAGCATTTTGTAGCCTTTCTTCATAAGACTGAATTGCCACAGATAAAATTTTATAAGTTTCCTCCCCCTCCTCACTGTCTTCTTCCAATATTTCTTCTTTAAGCGTAATATCAAGCTCCCCTTCAAGAAACTTTTCTAAAAACCGTGCTGCACGCCCAACATATAACTTCACATCTTCTATATCTTTTTGTATCTTATGGTGTTCTATAGAATTTCGCATCTTTCGTAAAGCATTAATATTCCCTCTGTCTTCTTTTGTGAATTTTACACCAAGATTACTTAACCGTCCTAAAAGTGCTTCAAATCCTACCGTATGAGCATCTTCATTTATTTCATTTTCAGGCTTTGAGTAAATTAAAAGTGGATGCGCCTCTGCCAATTTGGCTTTTAAAAATAATTCTACCGAATGAAAAACATGAATGATCGCAAATTTAAAATTATCGGTTATCAGTTTATGCGGTATGCTAAATCTTGCGTTAAGTAAAGCAAGAGCGTCCACATAATGTTTTATACCATGTAAAAGTGAACTTAAAGCATTATGCTCTAAGTCAAGTACAAAATCTGATTCTTTTCTTTTAATTTTTCTCTTCGACATCTATATCTCCAATACAATCCAGTGGATAAGCATTTTCACTATACTATAGAAAGTCCACCGTATCTGTAAAGCCTGCATGCTGCTTGGTTTGAATAATTAAGGACACGCATGAGGACTAAAAAGTACAGGCTTTTAATAGTTCTATTAACTGCTTCTCTACCAGCAGTGAGCGGCTATCGGTGCCGCGGCTTGCCGAAGTGCCCCGAAGGGGCATTTGGGCTTCAGCCGCTCATTCGCATGATAGCCGAAATGATGCTTTGCAATCCTATTAATAAAAACTTGCATGATTGTCTTCGTTATTTTGGCTGAAGACCTGTTCATTCGCCGACCGATACAGGCAGTTTGAAAAAATAACCGGCCGATTTTCCCATTTCCTCCTACAGTGTGGCCGCAAAAAATATCGTCAAGCTTTTTATTGACGAAATCAAATATGTTTTTGGCCTACGAAAACCGAACAATAGTCCGAATGATCTTGTATGACATCAACTTGATTAAAACCCCCTTCAGTTAGTAAAACGACTATTTCAGCTTCATCATAGAGTCGGATATTTTCTTGAAGTAGCTTGCCTGAAAAAGTCTGCAAGATTTTGAGATTACTTGTCTCAGCGTTAAACATCAAAGCGCTATGAACAGTCATGTCAGAACGTTTCGAATATTTTACTTCAAAATTGCCTAAGAGGTGATGAATTTTACTCTTAGTGAAGACAGTCAAAATGAGGTAGCCTTTCTCCCTAAGAACGCTGAAGAGTTTCTGAATAAATGTTCCATCGCCTGTAGAACCAAATTGTCCTAAACAGCTATGAAAGTTTATTATGCAATCGAATTTCTGAGACACATTGTAATTAAAGAAGTCTCCCTTTATGAGAGTAATGTCTCCTGTATCTAATCTTGCCCTAAAATCCTTTAGAGATAATTCACTGACATCAATACCTGTAAGGTCAGTATATCCTGACTTATAAAGATATTCTAAATGCCATCCTGAACCGCAACCAACATCCAATAGAGGTGATGAGCTTATTGAAAATTGATTAATTAGTTTTAAATCCTTAAGCAACGTTTTTTCGTAGGTATCACCGTCAAAAAGTATTGAGGCTCTCAGGTTGTAGTTTGATTCGATAGTTTTCACGTAATTATTGACCATTGTGTATCCTTCACAGTCTTCTGATTAAGGCTTTCCCCAGTTCTTCTGTTATCTTGTAATTTCCGCACTGCTCATACCACTTGAAGGAGCCTAACGGATTTAGTTCTAAGAAATAATAATTACCTTCTTTAGAGAGTATCCAATCAAGACCCGCATAACTTAAGCCAAAGTGTTGAGTTAGCTTTATTGAGATTTCCTCAATTTTCTGAATGTTATCAGCTCTTGCAAATAAATCTCGATTATTTTCTTGTATTAGCTCTCGCACATCTGTTGCTTGGGGAATGTCTTTATAATCTATCTCAACAGAGAAGCATTTTTTATCAACAACGGTAATTCTAAACTCTTTCTTTTTTTCTATTGCTTGCTGAACGATTATAGGCCCATATTTCAAGGCCGATAAAATAGCATTTGGCAATTTACTAAACTTCATAGCATAAACTTTAAAGCCAATGTCACCATAAGAAATGAACCCTGTAGAAATTGATTTTAAAATTACGGAATTATATTTTGAGGAAAACTCTTTTACTTGCCGCTTATCATTACTGATAATAAAATTAGGTGTAGGTATTTTTAATTCATCTGCGGAAATTAGCTGAAAAAGTTTGTTTGATGCACTGGCTATTGCTGAAAGCTGATTAAACCAAGTGCATTTTAAGGATGATAACACACCTTTAACAAAACTTCGCGTCTCTTTGAGAGACACTTCTCTTTCAACTCCAGTTAATGATTTTTCTATCGAGAATTGGCCAAAATGGTGAAGCCAACCCACGGAAGGATAACTATCTTTGCCAGTAATCTTTGGAGAAAGCAAAGTCAAAGGGTTGACGGTGTAAGATTCATTTTCAGGGAATCGACAAAGGTTCCATCGTATTATGTCAATTCCCTTATTCCTTAGAAAATCAATTACACCGTCAACCTCTTGCTCCTTTCGATTCGTGATAATAAAAACACTTCTGTTCTTCAAACGATCCTCATTGTTTAGGATTACATATCCTCGCAGTGTTTCTTGCTTGCAGTAAGGTCGTAGTTTCTGTTTGACCACGTGTCGGTACTTGTGCAATACCTGCCACTAGCCTGAAGTTCTTCGGCCTGTTTGGCAATGAACAATGCAACAGGCTTCGAAGTGACCTTTTTTTCTTGTTTGAAATTGTTGTTGGCCATACTTTTACCTCCTTAGAATTGTATTTTGCTAAATGGGACGGTTGTATTTCCCGTCCTTCTCCCTGCCTGTAATGAGCGGCTAACGGGCTGGTGTCTTGCCGAGGGCGTAGCCTTTGGGTATTAACCTCGATCACTCTGTTATCTGCCGTTGCGGGCAGTTTCCATTTAGAAGATATGGGAAGTGGAGCCTGTCTAAAAACTCATAAAATAGTGTATTGTGTCATGCTGAACTTGTTTCAGCATCTAAAAAAATCAATGAGTTATGAGACCCTGAAATAAATTCAGGGTGACATTCTTGGAGTTTTTAGACAAGCTCAGTGTCCCTCTATCCCCTATATAGAATATCTCATTTTTCTTTTTTTCTATCAGATATACCAATTTTGACTAATTTTTTACCTAATCTTTAAGTTTGGCTTATTATCTCATCGTACATTGAGCGTCTAAAATCTTGTAGCAATTTCCCTTCCAGAATTTTCTTTAGACCTTCACTGACATGTCCAACTTGGCAAAACCGAGCAAAAATGCAGGGGAAAACTTGTCCAGAAGAATCAATGCAGAGTTTGTTTTGGCAGCAAGCACTGCAGAAATTGTCCAAAGGGGACTTGCTTTGTGAAAGAGTATTTCCTCGTCCGATACCACGGACCCAGTCGATACCAACTGATAAAACTCCAAGGTTTTTGAGATAGGTAACTGCTTTTTTAATATCGTTGGAATTAAGTTGCATTACAATAATCCCTACTCGTATTGAGAGCCCATAGTCAATAGCTTGGCGTATACCAGATATGGTTTTCAAAAAGCTCCCCTTTTGAAGAGTGATAGCGTCATGAATGTCCGCATTAGAAGCATATACTGAAAAAGCGAGATTGACACGAAATTTTTGGAATGTTTCCATAAGAAGACTATTTAATAGTGTACCGTTAGTAAAAACTTCTATGAATTCATAGCCTATATTTCGTGCATCCGCTATAAGATTAGATAAATAAGGATACAAAGTAGGCTCACCACCAATGAATTGAACCTTTTTGCATCCAAGTCCAAATGCATTTTCAAGAATGCTCCGCCAGTCTTCATAACACATCATCTGTTTTGATGGTACATAAAGGCCAGAATCAGCATAACAGTGGATGCACTGAAGGTTGCACTTAGGGGTAAGCTCAAGCCACAAAAAGTCAAGCGAATTAACCCATTGATTATCTACTTCTTTGTTAAAGGAACAAACGTCGGGGTAGGGATTGGGAGCACCAGATGGACTGCATAGACGAGTTGAGTAGTTGCAGTTAAGGGATTCAATTTCTGAGTATGGTTCTATATTATGATTGACAAAACTTTTCCCCGGTGAGTGAGCGGTTCTTTGATAGTTGCTATAGAATGGCGCTGGAACTACATTCTCTAATGCCCTCAGCGGAATATCTTTGTTTTTCATGTTAACACCTCCCAAAATTATTTTATGATTTCCTTGAACCATTGAAGGTCGTTTAATACCTTGAATTCATCTTCCTCTTTGATAAATTTCTTCATCATCGGATCTATACTAATAACTTTCTCTAAATCTGTTTTAACATCTCCTGAAACAGGTTCACTAATGCAATGCACTGCAGCGCGAGCAAGATAAAAAGGCGCAAAATCAGGTTTCTCCTTTATTGCCGCATCACAAATGTCTAATGCCTGATGAAGAAGGGATAGTCTCTCTTTATCTGATACTGCTTGTTTACTTTTACCTGCAAGTGTCAGAGCCAAGCCTATACGAGCGGAGTGATACTTTCCATCGAGTTCTATAGCATTTCCATAAGCATATTCTGAATTCTCAAATTTTCCTTGGAGGCGATATAATTCGCCAATGTTGTACCAGTATATTTTTTCTCCCGATTCCTTAACCTTTTTTACTTTTTGTCCTAACTCCCCTATCTGTTTAATAAGTCCTGTTTGAAGGCGAAATAAAAGCGCCTTTCCACCTAAACCTGAAAGCACACCAAGTCCGATTAATCTGAGTGTATTCTCTGTTTTGACAGCAAGGTTTGATTCATCGAAGATATCTATTTTTAATGATCCAGCAAGTGCAAAAAAAACAGCATAGGCCGCACCAATGCCCGTCAGCATGTCCGCTAAAGAACCAAAGTTTATTTTAAAGCTACCATTGTATTGGCATAATTCATAATGCTTTTCTCGTTCAAAAAAACCAAATATTAAACCGCCAAAACTACCAGTGAAGATAAGGATTTTTAGGATATGTTTAATGCGATCATCAAATAGCGTGTTGAACCAATAAATTCCTCCAAATGACATTAGGCTTAATATTATTGTGATAAGAATAGAACCGCTCCACCCACCAGCCATGATTCATCCTCCTTCTACAATAAAATAAATTTGTTAAGTTATTACTGCCGAATCAAAATAAGATATATTTTTTATTTACTATCTCTTACTTACCACTCTTGCCTGCAATGCGCGGCTAACTACTTCCTATACGCAATTATTGCGTCTATACCGCCAATTTAGAAGTATATACGCAATGCGGATATACTTCTTCTGGCTGAAGCGCCAGAAGTCCCCTGCTGGCGGTCTTGCTACTATATGTTAAGCGAATTAAATCACACTTTTTATAGACTGTCAAGAAGACGATTAAGCAGATAGATTATTTTGTTTATATCCTGACTAATTTATTCTTGTATAAATCCCTTGAAATCCTGATGATTTTGTAGGATAATTTATATAAATGTTTTCTTTGGGAGAAAAAAAGAAAAGAGATAAATTTCTCAAAGAAATGAAGCATGCTTCTTAAATCAATGCAGATAACAAAAA
>JACRGD010000010.1 GCA_016212525.1 Microcaldota archaeon
CAAATCTCAACGGGCCCAAATTTCTTATTTTTGAATAAAACGAACAACAGAGAGACATAGTAAATCAATCGTCGATTACTTTTTATAAACTAAAAGCACTTTTTTATCATGCAAAAACTCAAGGGATACAGAAGGGTTTTTAGTGATGTGAGTGGCGAAACTAGCGATTTTTTTGCATTTGCAATTAGACGTTGGGCAGGTATTCGTCCACATCCAGAAACGATGGAGATTTTTTTCTTTGTATACGACCATGGACAAATAACACAACTATTTAGAGTTGAAGGAATCTTTGGTAATATTTGGTGTTCTCCTAACAACGAAATCCACATCTTTATTCCCAATCAAATCATCAAATTCCAAAATACAGAGGGAGTCTGGACAAAGACAGTAACTCCTCAAAAAGGAAACTACCTCGACATATGGGGCAAACACAAAGACGAAGCATTTGTGTGGGGACTAAAAGACATGTCATATTGGAATGGAGATAGTTGGAAGGAGATTTCCTTACCCAAACAGATATATGCAATGCATGGAGCAGAAAGGGGAACAACAACAGCAGTAGGCTACCTGGGATCAATTTTCAGATGGGACGGAGCGCAGTGGCAGCAAATGCAAAGCCCCACAAGTCAGGATTTGGTCGGAGTGCAAATTATCGACAGAGACAAAATGTACATAGTCGGAAAACCGGGATATGTTTCAGGATACGTAGGGTCTGTTTTTGAGCAGACAAAAGACAGATGGACAAAAATCCTTGACACGAAAGAACAGATACGTGCAATTGCAAAAATAGGCAAGAAAATTTTTGTCTTGGATGAAAAAAATAAAATTTATATAATCGAAGAAGGAAAACTAATGCAGTTTAATGACTTACGCGGTTTCAAGTTCGAGTGTCGAAAAGATCTTTTTGTGATTAGTACAGATCGCATACAGATCTCTTCGAATGGGGAAACATTCAAAACAATCCAATTGTCAGAGATACTCAACTTAGATTCCAAAAATGAACAGAAATAGACGCACAGGACACATGATAATCCTTGATAAATACAATGACACAAAAGAATAAGTGGAGAGGTGAAAATATGAATAGAAATAGAGTTCTAAGTTATATATTCATATTGTTAGGATTGGTAGTCGTAGTGGGTTGTGCATATATGATAGCCGCATATGCAAGCGACATGCTTAAATCGATCGTAGATTTTGTAACTACAAGCGATTATGCAAAATTAAGACAATGTGGGATAACAACGCCTCCGGAATTCGATAAGATAAAGCAGGACTTAACAACAATAATTCTGCCGTTTCTTTATGCAGGACTTCCGCTGCTCTTTTTGGCAACATCATTGATCATGTTCGTAGCAGGAACATACTACAACAAAGCCCAAGCTCAAGAAGAAACAGAAAAACGAGAAAGAATAAAACAGGACTTTGTAACAAAACTAACCCGAAAAGAGCAAATGAAGAGTCAAAATCCACAAAATTCAGGGACTGTAACAATAAAACCAAAAGAAACAAAAGCACCGGAGATAAAAACAGTGGAAAGTAGCTCGACAGAGGAAGACGAACAATAATTATTTATTTTTAATTTTTATTTATTTAATAAGAACCGGAAGAAAATAATTTGACCATTTGATCTATTCGATAGTTGGTTATTGGATTGCAATCGTCCAGGTTCATAGGTCCGAATTTTTTATAGAGAAGAGAACCAGCATAAGCAATCATAGCACCATTATCTCGATTGTATTCATCAGAAGCAACACCAAACCTAACAGAATCTTCCTTACACATAAGCGAAAGCATTTCCTGTAGCCGACGATTTTGAGCCACACCACCGCAAACGACAAGTTGTTTCTTTTTAGTCAAAAACAAAGCACGCTCAGTCACTTCCACAGTCATTGCAAATGCAGTTTCCATGAGGGAGTATGCGACATCACGAGGTGCGTGGATCTGCGCCGCACGTTCGGCGGCAGTTTGCAAACCTGAAAAAACCAGATTCATGCCCTTTACAGAATAGGGAAGAGGGAAATAAGAGCCACCCGAAGCGAGCTTTGATAGTGCAGAACCATGACAGTGTTCCATCTTTATGGCACGAGCGAAACTATCGAACATGTTTCCGATCCCTATGTCGAGAGTTTCTCCAAGAACAGAATAGGAAAAATGATTTTGAACAAGAAGCTGTGTGTTCCCGCCAGAAACATAGAGAACCAGAGGGTTGGAGAGACCAGTAAGATGTTTACTGATTTCAACGTGAGCATATGGATGATTGACTCCGATTATTTCCTTATCATGTTTTTGAGAAAGAAATTTGGCCATTCCGACTCCGAACGAAAGAGGAGCACCAATACCAGGACCCTGCGAAAACGCGATCAGATCGACATCTTCAAAAGCAATATTGGCCTGAGAGAGAGCAGTAGCAAACACAGTAGAAAAAACAGACGAGTGATGATCGGCCAATTTTCGGGGAATCATGCCTTCGTTAGAGACATGAAACATATCTATGACGTTCGATAGGATATGACCATTTTTTTCAATGCCTATCGAAAGAGTATGAGCCGTAGATTCGATACCAAGAACGATCATGAAAGTACCCGGATAAAGACAACTGAGAATAGATTATATAATACATGGAGCAGAAGCGGAGGAGTAAGACTCTTGGATTTCTGAAATAACCATGCGAGCAAAATACCAATAAGAGTAGCTCCCAAAACCTCAATCACAGACCCATAGCCAAAATGCAAAAGACCAAAAACAATCGATGATGGGATAATGCCAATTTTTCTAGAAAGATAACCACGAAACAAAATCTCTTCACTTAGAGGGGCAAAGAAAACTGCAAGAGCGATAACAAGGGGGGAGAAACTTCGGATTTTGTCCTGTACTTTCGTCTGATCCGTAATGCCGAAAAAATAGGCAATAAGACCAGTTGCGATCATAAGTAGGAAAAGGAGTACAAGCCCTAATAGAACATACTTAATAGTGTTCATTATGGACCCGGGAAACCCCAGATCAGACAACGTAGATTGGAAATCAGATTTCCAAACCAAGAACATTCCAAGCGAGAAAATGGCACTGTGAATCGGAATTTGATAGAGGGAAGGATCTTTTATTATGAAAAATAGAATCGGGAATAGAATAGCAGAAAGAACAAATAGAAAAAGAAAATGATTTTTCATAAGTTTCATAAATAAAATCACAAAAATAAAATAAAACAGAAAGGATTACTTCTTCTCAAAGTAACCGCATTTTCCACAGGATCTTCGATCCTTGTGATCTGCAAGAGTTACACCAGAACCGCACCGGGGGCAGCTTTTTCCTGCCTTGTAGGGTTTGGTTATTTTTTGAGCTTTTTTCTTTGCTGCTGGAGCCGGAGCTTTCTTTTTATCGTCTGCCATTAGTCATCACTTCTTCTTTGCTGCAGTGGCTGCCTTTTTCTTCTTCTTTTCTGGCTTTGCCATGAAACCTTCTCTAACCTTAACATAAACTGGCTCAGTAGCCATCATAGATTCTTTTGTAGGGTAAACATGAAGCAATACAGAAACCAACTTTTTACCAAATTTGCTTGAAACTCTTCTTAGAGCAGAATTGTCGGGATTGCCTGCAACTTTCGTGCAAACACCAGACTTTAGTTCAGCTCTCTTTGGAGTAGTACCATCAAAAGAAATTTCAGCAGTAACTTCCTTTCGACCCAACAATTTATTTTCAACAGTTGAAACAATATTAACGTTCATTTAACCCTCTCCATTTTTTTTCTTCCCATAGCTTCAAGAACTTCAGCATCTTTCCCGGAATCAACGCTTCCTAAAAGATCTTCAGGAACATCCAAATCATAAGTTTCGTTGGTCTGCTTGTCCATAACCTGAACAGTCTTACCAGAAACAGACATTATCAAAACGTCTTTTCGTTCAATAATTGGAACTTCGACATCAGCGTCGGAAGGAGTAAGAAGAGTCTTCTTCTGACCATCAAAAACACCAATTGCAGTAACACGCATTTTTGCTGCACCGTGTTTACCGGGCTTAGATGATTCAATTTCTACTACTCGACAAGGGATGTCATCAACGATGACATACTTGCCTTCTCTTAGCTCTTTTGCGACTGCAAAAACCTTTTCAACCATATAAATACACCTAATGTTTTGAAATAAAACGACTATAACTTATAAAACGTTAGGTTTTTTAAATCAAGATTATGGTCCTTGTAGATACGCATTGTCATCTTTTTGACTTAAAGGAATACAAACTACCGCCGGAAATATATCCAGTGATAGTAGGATATAATCACAATTCCAATAAAAAGGCAGTGGAACTTTCCAAGAGCGGATATCCGTTTGCGCTTGGAATCGCACCCCAAACGGCAGTTCGGGAGGGAATAGATAAACTCGATGAGTGGGAAGAATTCATCAGGGCGCACAAACCAAATGCAATTGGGGAAATTGGATTGGATTACAAATGGGCTCAAAATGCAGAGCACGTGGAAAAGCAGCGGCTGCTTTTTGATAGAATGATACGCGTGGCAAGGGATAAGGAGCTCCCAATTGTAGTTCATTCAAGAAACAATCCAAACAAAGAGACAGACGATAATCAAGTACCTCAAAATGCAATAAATGAAATAATAGAGCGAGTTATGGGGATGCGATTTTTGATGCACTTCTATTCTGGAAGCCCCAAACAAGCAGAGCAGATCGTAGAAATGGGGGGATATATTTCAGTATCACATCTTCGATCAAAAGAAAGACGAGCAACAATCGAAAAGGTGCCGATAGACCGACTAGTTGTAGAGAGCGATTGTCCGTACATAGGACGAACACCCGAAGTTGTTAAGGAAGCGGTGGCATATATTGCCGAAGTAAAAAAAGTCAGTTTAAAAGAAGTAGAGGAGATAACTACAAAAAATGCTCAGAAGTTTTTTGGATTTAAGGTGCAAGATAATGTTTGATTTTTTCAAAAAGAAAAGAGAGCGCGTAGTATTGCTGGTAGATGGCCCAAACATATTGAGAAAAGCATTTAACGTCGATTTGTTTAGAATTAAAAAGGAAGTTCAGAAATATGGAGAAATAGCAGCCGCCAGAGCATACTTAGATCAATTTGCATCGGAAAAATTAATCGAAGCCATAGTAAACCAGGGATTTGATACCGAGATAACAACAGGAGATGTCGATGTTACAATGGCGATAGATGCAATGGAATATGTCCTTGATCCCAAAATAGATACAATAGCACTCATGACAAGAGACACTGATTATCGGCCAGTATTAGTTAAAGCAAAAAAATATGGAAAGCGGACAATAATAGTAGCTACGGACGTCGGATTTAGTGCGGCACTAAAGAACACGGCAGACCGGGTAATAATAGTAAAGGAAAATGGTGCGATCGAAACGATCGTCAATAGCGAATGAATATAAATCCTATGTTCAGATAGTAATGTGTTTTGTTTTTTTGAGGTGAAATGATGCCCGAAAGAAGACCTTTTGATGTACTTAGTATTGGATTAAATAACACGGTAATTGTTGGAATGAAGGGTGGATACGAATTTAGAGGAGTCATGGTTGCTTACGACATTCACATGAACATCGCCTTGGAAAAAGCTGAACAACTCATAAATGGAGAAGTTAAGCGGGGAGTAGGAACAATTCTCCTTAGAGGAGATGCAGTAACCTACATATCACCTGCGTAACGCGAGCAATTCGGAAGGATTGCGAAGCTAGCAAAGCTTCAGCTTTGCGACGCAAGCAGACCTGAACAGGGTGAAGGTCTGCGAAGCATTTTTTTATTTTTGGGCTCTTAGCTCAGCAGCAGAGCGTCCGCTTGGCGTGCGGAAGGCCGGGGGTGCGAGTCCCCCAGAGTCCAATCTTATTTTTTCTTACAAGATAGCCTTCGTGACCTTCATCATATTCAGGTCTCTCGGCGGGTGCGAGTCCCCCAGAGTCCAATAACAGATTCGAATAAAATCTATTTTTCACATTAAATTGAATCAACAGTGGAAAGGAATTCAGAAAGCAATGACCTGATAGTTCGTGAGATATTGAACTGATCATCAAGAGTAAGAGAACCACGGAAATACGGATAAACACTCGAAAAGTCGATTCCGGTTTGCTCTGAGAGCGCGGCCAAATAGAATGGCCCCAAAGAAGGACCCAGCGCACATGCCGCACTGGAAATAAGCTCAGTTGGAAATGAGACAGCCATCGTCAACCTTAGATTACGATTCGGTTCGACATAAATAGAGTAGTTACTTGCATCAGTGAGAGTACCATCACAATAACGATTCTCATCCATTCTGCTTGTAGAGAGGATTGCAGAACCATAAGCAAAGCGACGAATTACAATGGAAACTATTTTTGCATCGATTTGAGCAAGGACAACATGATCCAAAAGATCAAGCCGCTCAGATGATGGAACCAAAGGCAATTCATTCATACGAATATTTGTACCCAAAAGACCTCTAACCACCTGAGAAAGTCTAACAGACTGACCGGAAGTGATTAGATTGATTATTTGAGCAGGAAGATGGTTCGATCCCAAAGTAGGTGAAAACGGAATGCCATTTGAAGAAAGATCAGGCAAAACTGTTTCGGTATAAACTTCACGAGTAAGAAGCGCTCCCCAAATTCGCTCAGTAGCAGAAGAACGTGGACTTCTACCAGCATCAAAAGTTTGTTTTGGATCGATTAGAAGATCTATTTCAGGAGTATCTGCACCCACACCCTTGAAATTTAGAGCGGATAAAACAGTTGAACCAACAAGAATGGGTTCATCAGTGAAGACATCAACAGTTCGACCGACAACTCGGCCAGTCAGTTTAACTAGCTCAAAAGGAACAGATGCAGGTACGTATCTAGGATGAACAAAAATACTCTCAGTAAGAGATGGGCCTAAAGCCACACGCGCCATTTCCAGAGGCTCGCGCTGAACATGCACCAGGACACCATTTCGACGCAAGACAACCAAATCCCTAGAACGCATTGACATACAAACACTAACAAACAGAATAAGTAACAACGAAAATATATAGGTTCGTATTTTACAATTAGAGACCACAACAGTTCAGAAAGCAGAAAATAATTGAAAACGATTTATAAATCTAATTTGAGATACCCTAACGATATCCAATGGTATTCATATCCAAGCTTAAGCTCCGCAACTTTAAATCTTTCAAAGACGCATTTTTAACATTTCCAAAAACATACATAGCCATTGCAGGTCCAAACGGAAGTGGTAAGAGTAACATTCTCGACAGCATAAGATTTGTATTGGGCGAAACGAGCCTAAAATCACTTAGAGCCAAAAAAATCAAGGAGCTAATACATTCGGATGCCAAAAGCGCAGAAGTAACAATCACATTTGAAGATGCAGAGGGCAAAAGCCACGAGATAAAAAGAGCAATAAGAGAAGACGGAAAAATACTTTATAAGATCAATGGTGAAAAAGCAACCCGAAGTTCGGTCCTTGAAACACTCAAACGATACAATCTCGACGATTCGGGTAGAAATACAGTAGCACAGGGCGAAGTCCAAAGAATAATTGGAATGGGCGGAAAGGAAAGACGACTAATTATTGATAGTGTAGCTGGAATTGCCGATTTCGAAGAGAAGAAAAAAGAGGCCATGCGGGAATTGGAAGTAGTAGATACCAGAATAAAAGATTCGAATCTGGTTCTTGGCGAAAGAAAGGCATTTGTAGATGAATTAGAGCGCGAAAAAGAAACCGCACTCAAATACATCGAAACAAAAAAGACGCTCACAAACGCAAAGGGAACGATACTCAAAACAGAAATAGACAAAACGGAAAATGAGCTTAAACACGCAATAGAAGCAGAGGAAAAAATTACAGTGCAACAGAAAGCCATAGAAGATGAGATTGCCGAAATCGAAGTGAAAGTTAAGGCAGTCGAAGATGAGAGATATAAGACAAGCAAGGAACTCCAATCCAAACAAGACACGCAAATCATGATTCGAAGAATAGAAGAACTGCGAGCCGGAACAACATCAAAGGATCAGGGAATACTTGAAAAAAGACAAGTTATCGTTAAGAGTAGTGAGGAGGCAGACGTCCTGAAAAAAGAGATAGAAAAAAGTGAAAATGAAATAAAGGAACTCAAAAAAGAAGTCGAAGAATTGAGGGCCAATCACTCTAAATCAAAGGAAGAATTGGAAAAACAGGGAATTTTGATTGAAGAGGATACAGTAAGAGAAGCCCGCGAATACGCAGAGCGAATCGAAAAAGAAGTATTCGGACTACGGGAAAAGATAGTTGCGATCAAAACCGAAATAAAGGCGAAAAAAGAACTGTTAGATGCCAAAAAGCAGGAAATGAATAGTTTACCCCAGTCAGTAACTGGAGAAGCAGGAAATGAACAGGGCGAAGAATCTGGAGCCAGCTTAGCTGCAACTGCGCAAAGACTGGGAAAAGAAATCGAGGACATGTTTAAGAGAACAAAGGAAATCAACGCAAAAATAGTCGAAATAGATCGGGAAATGCTTGAGATGAAAGAGAAGGCGGCGATACACAAAGTCAGAAACACACCGCACATGGCAAACCCGGCACTTGGACTCATAAAAGAGCTCAAAAACAAAGGAGAGCAGGGCATTTACGGAATTGTTGCGGATTTGATTTCATCAGAAGCCAAGTTTTCTGGAGCAGTGGAGGCAGCCGCAGGAGGACGATTGATGTACGTGGTTGTTGATCGGGTAGATACGGCAACGCGAGTCATTGAAAAGCTAAAGGCCGCACGTGCAGGAAGAGCAACATTCATACCACTAGACACCGTAAGATCTGCACCCGCAACGAAAGTAAAGGGCTTCCCTTCGGTAATTGACGTCGTGGAATTTAGCGAACAGGTAAG
Source organism: Microcaldota archaeon (assembly GCA_016212525.1). Lineage (GTDB taxonomy): Archaea > Micrarchaeota > Micrarchaeia > Anstonellales > Bilamarchaeaceae > Bilamarchaeum. The sequence continues at coordinate 8,839 of JACRGD010000010.1, forward strand.
ACCTGCAATGGAATACATATTTGCAGAAACAATACTCATAAATAGTACAGACGATGCAAAAAAAGTCGGAATCGGAACCGCGAGAATGGTAACGATAGAGGGAGAAATATTCGAACGCTCGGGAATTGTCAGTGGCGGACGAGCCGAGAGTGGGATGCTCAGCGCCAATGCATATCGAAAAATCGAAGAGGAGATTTCAAATCTAAAATCAAGCAAAGATTCATTCCTTTCAGAATTATACAGCATACGTGAAGAAGAATCAAAAATAAGAGCCGAAAAAGCTCAGGCAGAAATAAAGCTCAAAACAATGCAGATGCAGACAAAAATGAACGAAGATAAGCGAAAGGAAATGGGCTCAATGATAAAGCGAAAAGACGAACTGGTCGGTCAGATACAGGATCTTGACCATGAGATCGCAAAGATGGCAAAGGAGGAGAAAGACCAGACACTAAAGAATCTTGAAAAAGAAGGGGAACTCGCAGGTGCAAAGGAAAATCTACTCAAAATTGAAGAAGAAGCAAGGAGTAAAACCAGAGCTAGCAGCGACACAAAGGCAAATCTAAGTGCAAAAGTTTCTTCCATAAAGGCAACTGCAGAGGGAAAAGAAAAGGAAGCAGCGATCCGGGAAAACGAACTTAGCGAGAAACAAGGCAGACTTAAGAATATTGAAAAGACAGAAATGCAGGCCAGAAAGAGCATCGATGAACTTGAAAAAGTACTGATCGTAGAAAGGAAAGAACTTCGAGAAATAGAGCACAAATTGAGTTCGACAAGTAAAGAGATAGAAGGACTCTTTGGAAAAATGAAAGAATGCGAAGCAGAATTCGCAAGATTAGGAAAAGAGATAGGACAACGAAGAATTGCGCTCGATAAGATAAACAAGGAGATAACACAGTTGAGCATAAAGAAAGCAACTGCAAATACGCACCTCTCAGATATCCGTGCAGAATTTGTCAACTACAGCGAATTTGAAGAATTGAAGCTCGATCGGGATGAATTGCGTAAAATGGTAAGCGAAAATGAAAAGATCATCTCGAGCATGACAAATGTCAACATGACGGCAATAGAGATGTTCGACAAAAAGAAAGCGGAAATAGAAGAGGTAGGCCAAAGAATCGAGACGCTAAACAAGGAACGCGAAGCAATAATCAGCATGATAAGTGAGATAGAAGAGCGTAAGAGAGATGCATTCTTCGAGACATACAAGGCAGTAAATGAACACTTTGTAAGGATGTTCAAATATGGAGACATTGGAGAGGGTCACTTATTTTTGGACAATCCCCAATCCCCATTTGAAAGCGGCTTGTTTATAAAAGTTAGGCGAAACAACAAGGAGTACTCCCTCGATGCGTTTTCGGGAGGAGAAAAAACCCTGGTCGCCATGATGTTCATATTTGCACTGCAGTTCTTCAAACCATCACCATTTTATATTCTCGATGAAGTTGATGCTGCGCTCGATAAACAGAATAGCAGGAGGCTAGCTGAATTATTGGGCAGAATGGCAACTGACAGTCAGTTCATAGTAGTGACGCACAATGACACAGTGATGTCGCTTTCAGAGACAGTAATAGGAGTGTCAAAGATGGGTGGGGTGTCGAAAGTAGTTGGGGTTAAACTAACCCAGAAGGTTGCATCCACATGAAAAAAGCATTGTTTATAGGAAGGTTTCAGCCATTTCACAATGGACATTTGAAAGCCATAAAGGATATGGTGAAAAGACATGACGAAGTCTATGTAGCAATCGGCAGTTCGCTCGAATCTTTCACAGATGAGAACCCGTTTACAACAGGAGAACGACTCGAAATGATACGAGGCTGCTTTTCCAGGAAAGACTTATCAAAAATAGTTCTAATCCCGATTCCAGACATAAACGATAATACTCGGTGGGTTGATCATGTGCTTTCGCATGTCCCGCCGGTGGATTTTGTATATTCAAACAATGGTCTTGTCAAACTACTATTCTCAAGACATGGCATCTTTGTCAAAAGCACAGGGGAATTCAAACGAGAAGAGAATGAAGGCGCAAAAATCAGACAATTAATATATGACGGAGATGCAAAATGGGAACGCCATGTCCCAAAGGGAGTTAGCAAGATAATCAAGGAGATAGAGGGCGAAAAGAGAATAAAGAAGATCGTTTAGCCAGAGAGTAGGTAGGAGAGAGCCGATGGTGGGCTACTTCATTATCATCAGAGGCCCCTTGGGAATAGGAAAGACTACAATTTCCAAGTTATTAGCCAAAAGATTGAAGGCACATTATGTATCGATAGATCGAATCCTAGAAAAACAAAGACTGGATAAAGTAGATGAAAAGGCAAAGTCCATTCCAGCAGACAACTTCATCAAAGCAACAGAAACAGAGCTGCCAGACATAAAGGAAGCCATAAAAAAGGGAAAAATCATCGTTTTTGACGGCTGTTTTTATCATAAAGAACAGATCGAGCATCTTATTGCGAGCCTGCCTGGGACCCAGCATATTTTTTCTTTGAAAGCACCTCTAGAAATGTGCGTGGAGCGAGACTCCAAAAGAAAGCGAAACCTGGGAAAAGAAGCAACAACCGTAGTTTATCGACTGGTTTCAAAGCTCGAATACGGGATAAATATAGATGCAACTGGGATGGATACGCATGAGATAGTCGAGTGTATCTGCACTTATTTGCCAAAAATAAAGATCGAAAAAAAGAAAAGAAACAAAGGATTAATTTGCTGGACCCAAAACGACCAAAGTGTCCCCTGCAGAAACGCACCTAAGAGTAATGTTTAGAGTCGAATTCAAATCCGAAAGAGTGGAACCTGTTCCAGAAACAGAACGAAATCCAGTTAGATGCTTAGAGTCAAATGAGTCAGGAAGAAGAACCTGGTAAGAATAGAGGGTTTTTTTATCAAATGGAACCGAAAGAGAAGACGAACCATCCAAAGTAAGAGTAGAATTGGGAAACGAGAGAGTCAGGTTTGAAAAGTCAGATGCTAAAACCGAGGTGGAAGTAGTTGGAGAAACCAATACGGACGAAGAGTCAATATATACGACATAAGGGAGAGATCGCTTTTGAAGTATTTGATCGGGACTCATAGGAGGAGAAATCAAAATAGAATCGACTTCTCGGTAGCCAGTAGTGTTCTTTGGGAAATAGGTCCGGTTTTCCCAGGGAATTTGATAAGTAGTTGAAAGAACAGAGGAATTTATGATCGTTCCAGGAATAACGACATTAACAATTGGAGCAGAAAGCCTTGAATTTATAAAACCTGAAACTTGATCTCCAATAACTTCAAATGCAGCAGCCACAGGAACGGCTGAATCGGGTTCGAAATATGGCTCGACTTCCACAGGTACGAAATTGCCATTAAAAGTAACATTTTTGGCAGTATAATCAGAAAACGTAACAGTTAGAACAGAGGGAACGGCAACATTTGCAATTGCTGTTGGAGAAAGGCCCTTCTGACGAAGAATCTGCGCAGTAGTAAAAACATCATCTCGCGATTCGAGATATAGAATATAATATCCATTGCTTGAAACTACACTTCGAACTCCATCAATAGTTTTAAGTTCTGAAAGAGGAACAGCAAGAGTTACATTAGATGGAAGAAACAACGCGCCATTATAAGTCCGAATCGTACCGTTAAATTGTGCGATTCCGGTTCGATTAGAAGCAGAAGAGGAAACAGAATTGAAAAGATTTGAGAAAATAGCACTATTTGAACCGAATATACCAGCAAGTTCAGTTATAAAACCCAGAACGATAAGTACAGCGAGAATTTTGACAAGAGTATCTTTCTGCATAAAAATCAAAGTAATTTCTCAGAATAGATTAAAAAACAGGAGCAAAAGGCCAATTAGAACAGGTTGATGAACAAGATAGATCAAAAGAGAGTTTCGGCCCAGCCATTCTAAAGGACCGAATCGAAGGGAAGAAGCATATTTGGCAGCAAGTCGAGAATTTAATGAACCCAAGTAAAGCCCCAAGGAAAAAACGCCCAACCAGGGAAGAAGAGGGTAGTGATCCAATGCAGAATACGCAGGTGAAACAATACCCAGCCAAAAAAGATTTTCAATAGAATAAGTGTTGAACCAAAGATAGGTCCCCACAAAAATACAGCCGAGCGCAAATAGAGGAAGTAAAGATCTAAAGCGCAACAGAAAAGGAGAAAGAAGAGTACAGATTGCAAGAAAATGAATAACACCAAATTTTATATAAGAATCATGAGGGTAAATGAAGGTTACGATACTTATGAGCAGGGCAATTACACAAAGAGATATTCCCCGACCATAAAAATTCTTAAGGGCCCAGGGGAATGAAGCGCAGTAGCCGGAGATAGAAATGAACAAAAAACCAATAAAAGTGCGAAAAAGAACGATTGGAAGATAATCCAGAGGAATAGAATAGATGCCAAAGAAATTGAGGTCAAAAATAAAGTGATAAATAACCATGAGAAAAATAGCTAAACCGCGTAAAAAATCAATAGAAGAAAAACGAGGAATTGATGTGGAGTGAATGGACATGTAAAAAGAGAATTATTGGAGAGAGTATTTAGCTTTTTCCAGAAGCTGCTTACAGGAGCCAAGAGGCAGAGAAGTTTTTGCAGCTAATTCAGAGGCACTTGCAGGCAGATCGAGGGTTGAAACAACACCAGACCGGAGCAATGCACTACGAGTCGATTCCTGAAGATTGATAACAGTAATTGGATAACATTTTGATTCTTCTATCATTTTTTCAAGGCCATGATCAAGAGGGTAGTGCCAACCTAAAAGAGGGATTCTCATGCCCTGAGCATAGGAAATGACATCTTGGGAAAACTTGGTGTTTGTAATGAGCCATGGGTGAGAAAAAGGAAGACATTTGCCGGATCTGGAACCCTCCTCAAGGTCCAAAAATCGTGCATAAACATATAAGATAGTCTGTATTCGGCATTTGATACCAGGCTCATTGTGGAACTTGCACTCAATAGCAAAACGTGAAGAACCTTTTATTGCAACGACATCGATTTCATGCGAAACGAATTGACCCTGGGCAACAAAACGAGTCTGACAGGAATAACCATAGTGGCTCAGTAATTTGGCCATAAAATCTTCGAAATAGTGCCCCTCTGGACCCAGTTCAAAAAGAGCTTTTTTAAGATTGAATTTGTGAGAGACTTCGGGCTGCTCTTCATTTATGAGGGTATTGAGAATACGGTAGATTTGCTTGGTCGAAATACCTTCATAAAGATGGGTTTTTAGGGAAGTGAGTAATTCTTTTGACACGCGAATTGAAAGACCAACTCTTCGAAGAGAGTGGAGAATTTTATCATCAGAAAATGCTTCCAATTCACCATTGAGTTTTTTTACAAAAACCATGAATATCAAAACTACAGAGTAGTTTAGTAATAAAAGCTTTGCCGACATTAATGAAAATATGAAAAATTACTTCTCAGCGGACACTGATACCGACAGTTACGGACAGATCATTGTCAATGAGGAGATGCTACTTCCACAATACCTGCCAGAGGAAGTAATTGGCAGGGAAAAAGAGATGGAAATGATAGCGAGTTCGGTAAAACCATTAGTAAAGAAACGAGCAGCAGAAAATCTGTTTGTTTTTGGATCATCCGGAATTGGAAAAACAACTTGCGTAAAAAACATACTAAGACAACTCAAAGGGCACACAAACGCAGTCATCCCAGTATATGTAAATTGTTGGGAGAATAATACACAGTTGGCAGTCTATAATCGAATTCTAGATGAGATGAGACTCCCAATACCTCGAAGAGGCCTGGCCACAGATGAGGTTTTTGATCAAATACTCAATTTCGCCAAAAAAGAGGATAAACGGATTCTATTGATTCTTGATGATTTGGATGGATTAAAAGGCGCAGAATTATTATATGTCATCGGAAAGGCAAACGAAAAAGGAGTTGTATTTGGAGTAATAGGAATATCGAATTCCAAGGATATGCTTGCGAACATGGACAACAGGATTCGAAGTGCACTTCATTTTGGAGAGATGGAATACCACAGATATGATGAAGAACAACTAACCCGGATTTTGAAGATGCGCTCGGAAAAGGCACTTCGAAGCGGAAGTTGTGATGAGCGAGTTTTGACTAAAATAGCCAGATCTATTGAAGACGGATCTGCAAGAGTTGCGATAGAGCGCCTCTGGAGAGCAGCCAGATCTGCAGAAAAAGCACAGCGTTCAAAAATAATGATACAGGATGTAGAAGACATAATTTTAGAAAAAAGTGAATTCAAACTTGGGGAGTTAAATCTTGCAGAGGAGGAAAAATACATACTTGAATTACTCCAAAAGAGCAATGGGGAAGCTAGAAGCCCAGAGATTTATGAGAAATTTGAAGAGAAATATAAATTGACAAAAAGGCAGATAAGAAACTATATCGAAAGTCTTGAGAAAAAAGGACTTATTGAAAGCGCAGATTTGCCATCTGAGGGGATGTTAAAAACCAAATTGCTCAAACTAAAAACAAGAAAATAGCGCACCAGAGGATAAAAAGAACTCGAAAGGCGATGGAAAATATGAAAACTTGGATCTTGAGACTAGGACATCGACTTCCTCGCGATGAACGAATAACAACCCACGTTGCACTAGTTGCGCGCTCATTTGGAGCTCAGAAAATGATCTATTGTGGCCAAAAAGATCAGGGACTCGAAGAAAGCGTGCATAAAATATGCGAAAAATGGGGCGGAAAAACCCCCAATGGAGAACAGTTTGAAATAGAATATTCCCAGAAGGATTTGGGGATAATAAAAAAACTCAAAAAAGAAGGATATTTCATAGTGCATTTGACCATGTACGGATCGGGAGTGATGGAAAAAATGCCAGAAATAAAAAAGCAAGAGAAAATACTGATCATAGTTGGATCGGAACAGGTTGAAGGGGAGGTTTACGAACTCTCAAACGTAAACATAAGTGTTACTAATCAGCCGCACAGCGAAGTCGCAGCACTTGCAATAACATTAGACAGACTGATCGATGGACGCGAACTCGAAACAAAAGAAGGACTCAGGCTCGAATTTGGAGGAGAGATAGAAATTGAACCCAGGGAGCGAGGAAAGAAGATAAAGAAACGGTCATGATCGAAGAGCAAAAAAGGAGAATAAAAAAGATTTAATCTTCAGGCATTATTGGATTTCTTTCATCAGTAAGAAGCAGAAGATATGAATCAAATTTAGCCGTGTAGGCTACATACTTAACGAGCCAATCATGCATGCCTTTGTGTCTCTTTCCTAGGATTAGAATGTAGATCCACTGGACATAATTTAGAATACTTGCAATTATCATCAGAAAGAAGAACACTATGCAGGTTGGAATCATCCAGAGCAATCTTATGAAAAGTTCCAAACGACTCGCTTTTTCTACATAAGTAATTTCACACTTTACAGTCTTCATCAATACACCAAGAAACCAATCTCGCAGAACACTTAAAAAGGCACTCAAAAAGAGACCGGATCATAGAACTAGTTGAAATAATTACCAAAGAGGACATTTGAGTAATTTGACTCTTCAGGAGGATCGATTCATAGTTTCAAACGAGTTATCCAAACGGGCCAGATGAGCAAACGGATTTCGATCTCTAACAACAGCCATATACACCTCGTGTCGTATTGCCGAAAGATCGGGATTGGACATAGAAAATAGATCGTTTTGAGGAACGGATCTGGTATGGAGGGCAATTCCCCGAACAAGTGCAGCTGCAGGATTACCATAAGTTTGGGCCATATAATTTTCTGCACCAGTAGCGAGTTCGCCTAAACCATTGTTACGACATCGTTCAATAAACATAGATGCAACGCGTACGACTTCCCGATTTTCTGTACGATCTCCACGGGGCATAAAACGATCTGCAAATGAATCGATTGCAACTCTAGCCTCAGTATCAATAGCAGTATGTAGAAGAGTATAGCTTTGTGTAGAGCCCATTGACATAAATGATCGGACCACATTTTGAGGAGACAAATCCGCAACGACCCTGCCATTTTCTGCATGAACCAAGCCAAGGGGAAGTAAATTTCCAAGAAATTCCTGGGCACGAAGATCTGCAGCAGTAGATCCGGGATTAGAAAGTGAAGTTTGCATTGAACCGCCAGGACGAAGAGTAATAGTCGTGTTTTCTAAAGTACGTCTAAGAGCAGCAGGATCAACACCGCCAATGCGCGCAATGTCATCAAGTTGTCGTACCTGAGGAGGAGTAAGAGTTATTCTACCTTGCGCAACCTGGGATCGTTCAGAGGGAGTCATAAGTTCAGGAGGAAGCTCGGAGATTACCATGGATAAAAAAAGTGAGGCAAGCTTTTTATAGCTAAGCAGGGTTTATCGGATGAGGAAAAACCATGTTACAGATACTTAGAATGTCACTAACAGGATGCGAAGTAAGAAGAGCGAGCGAATTATCGCCCAACAATGTACTCGCAGAAGTATTTATAGACAAAATAATTCCACAGGGAGACAACTTTGCACTAATTGATTTTACATATTCAATAAAGTACCTGCCAAACATCGCAGTAGTCTACATATATGGAAATGCACAATGCACAGACAGTGAAGCAAACATAAAAGCAGCCATAGAAGCGCATAAGAAAAACAAGGAACTGCCAATAGGAATCGGAGCAAATTTGATAAATGCAATATCAACTGCAGCAGGCATAAATTCGATATTTATCGGAAGAGTATTTGATCTGCCACCCCACTTTACACCACCTAGACCAATCAAAGAAACCCAAATGGTCGACGCTGGAATGAGTAGAGTAAAACCAAGTAGACCAAAAGGAAAATGAAAATAAAAATTTTAATGTTTTAACGATTTTAACTAGTTTAGAGAAACATCAGCAAGACACCTGCAAACATCAATAGAATCGGAGGCCAGTTGGGAGATTCCTTCAATTCACGCTGGGCCAGAAAAACAGATAAAGGCAGCGATAGCATTGCAATAGGTTCGGCAATAGAGACCTGAATTTCACCGATTGCAAAGAGCAAAAAAAGATACGAAAATCCATTTACAAAACCACTTTGGAGACAAAGAATCGGACGATGTGATACGAATTTTTGCAGGTTATGGAGTTGATTCTGAATTACCAAAATCAATAGATAACCTGCAGAAGCTACAAGATACATAATTACAGCATAAAGGATTGGCGGTGGGGAGAGGGTTTTGAAAGACAGTGCATCGACCGACCTTAGGAGAGCAAAAAGCAGACCAGAAAGAAGAATAGCAAGAACGGGTTTGGATTTAAGAGCCTCGGAAAACGAGGGAAAGCTAGAGCGCTGAAGCAGGAAAGTCGCAATGATGACTATAATAACGCCAAGGAGTTTTGAAAACGAGAAAGAATCATGAACGAACAGAACCGAGAAGGCCAGGAGGAAAAGGAGATTGAAATTGTAAAGCGGAACGATTAGGGAAACACGTTCTTTTGAAAGAGCATAGATATAGAAAAAATCTGCAATGCAGAGCAAACTTCCGCTTAGAAGAGCATAAGGAAAAAATGAAAGATCAGTCAATAGAAGAGAGGGAAGTTCGAATAAAAAAATAAACGGCAGCATAAAAAGTGCACCAACAAAGAAAAAAAAGAACCCTGCAACCAGCGGAGAAACTCCGGATCCCAGTTTCTTTACAAGAATTCGCTCGTATGCGAGAAAGAGAATACGGCCTAAGAGAAACAACCAGCCCAACATGAAAAAATAATGGCTAAGGATGACTTAATATTTGATTAGACCATGGTCAAAAGAACCGTTCGATTATTTTTGACTCGGCACGTCTAAGTGAACTTAGGAGGGCAGTCTTACTTAGACCCAGAGCCTTGGCTATTTGGCGTAAATGAGTCTTTCGTGGCCAACTATAGTAACCCATCAACCTTGCAGTGATAAGAGCAGTGCGTTCGGATGAAGTAAGAAAATCCCGAAAGGTATTTTGGCGTACGAAATGAATTTTTACATCTCCGAGCTTTTTTATTGCTTCCAAAACGCGCTCGAAATTTTGTTTTGAGGTGCTGCCTAAAGTCCAGACCTCGCAGTCGTCTTTGTAAATAAGAGGTTTAAGATAATAACACCCGTTTTTGAATATGACTTCAGAGAGAGTCTTTACATTACCGACCTGGCGGCTTATGATATTTAGATACAGATCGGAATCGGATTGCTCTAAGATATGAACCTTTTTGATAGATGGATGCGAATTTAGATAATCGAGAATGTTTTGTGCATCAGATACGGATTTTAGACGAATGTGAAAAAGATCGATAGCTTCGCCTTTTATAAACTGCATATTGAAGCACTCAACCGCGACAGATGGAAATCGTGAATTGAAGCCATCGCTATAGCAGCCGATATGGCGAACGCTGATTTTGAGTTCGTAACTAATTACCATTGGTAACCTACTGAAAGACCTAATGACCAGGGAACCGCAGTAGATGTGGGACTTATATTTGTGGGGCTGGCAAGCTGTATTGGGTCAGTACCCACACCAGTTCGGGGGTAGAAGACACTGCCATAACCAACAAATGCGCCAATATTCCATCCCGAAACACGACCGCTGCCAGTACCTTGAAGGAGACTAAAGTTCAATCCCAAACGACCTACGAACTGGTCGCTGCGATAGTTAGTCGTAAGTCCCATCGAATCAGGCGGAGATCTTGCAGTTTCTGCACCGGCTTCAGTAAAGAAGTCCAAGGTAATGGTCCGATTATCGCTAAAGCGGGTCCGAACGTAGCTGTAACCAACTCCACCAGTGTTTCGCACATACTCATTAAAGTCTTCTTCAGTACCAGCAACAAGAGTAGAGACACCTCGCTGAGTGTGCTGATAGTAGATATATAGATATCTATCGACTCTTCCCTCAGAAGTACTTTGTTCCTGTAAACGTCGGGAAAGAGTTATCTGTCCTACATCACGCTGCTCAGTTCCAAACTGACCCCTGCGAATGAAACCACTTAGAATATATTGAATATTAGGACTATTGTAAAGGCTCAGAGCCGCACCAACAGAGATATTACGACCTGCCTCATAAGGCGCACCAGTAGAATCAAATGGAACCTGTAAACTTCCATAGAGAGAAAATCCACGGAAAAGGGAAACTCCATCTGCACCAGAGAAGCGCAATGAGGGTTCGTTTCTTTCATGGCCATGATCATCAACCTGGGTCGATGCAAAATCCACCCGCGAGACAAATCCATCACCAACGGAAAAGTGTTGATTTTGCCAGATACGCAAATCTTCAATATCACCAAACTGAAGAATATATCGATCACCGGAAGCAACCCTTCGAACATAGAGAGAACGTGAAGAGGGGCCAAAGCGATCGCCCGAATGAGTAAGTAGGTGCTGGGCTAATTCTACCGAGTAGCGTCGTGCAGCATCACCAGGAACTTCGGAGGGCGATTCGATAGAGGGCAAAATGCCATAAAGAACCGCACGCATATTCCCCGAGGCAAGAGCAGGAAGATCAGAGATAGTTATGCCATCACTGGTAATGCTTGCTGAACCATGCTCGCTAAGAACCGAAGTCCGCTCGAATCTTTGAAGGGAAACTGACTCAGAAACAGGGAGCCATTGGGCATTTGGCATTGCAAATTGTCCGTAGAATTCACCATAAAGGCCGGAGGTAGTAACAAGACCACCAGAGCCCACCGGAGCTCTTGAGGTGTCAGTGAAAGCACGAAATCCCGCGGAAGCCGCAGTATAGCCGGTAGTGCCAGGCTGACCTGAAGTAACAAGAAGAGTCGCACCACCATTGCGATCACGAGTCGTTGTTCCAACAGTAGTAACACGCAACGTCGATTGATCCTGATAACCACCTAGAAGCGAAACCCGAGTAGTGTCTCCATCATAAGAAAGTTGGAGCGAATATCGCTGAATATCACCATTTGCAGCCTGCTGGAAGTAGTTTCCAAGATCACGGTAGACCTGATTATACGGCTCTTGATTAGTAACTCCGTTTTGCCGCAAAAGAGCGATACGTGCTTCTGCATCCGAAACAGCCCGATCTAATTGGACCAGGGATTGAGGCAGATATTGTACATCTCCTAAAAGTCCAAATCGCATTGCACGCAAGGCAACAGTAGCGGTTGCATAAGTACCATTGGTATCAGAGCTGCCAAAAGCGGCTCGAGAGAGATCTTGTAAAAGAGTCAGAGAAACATACATGCTTTGCGCTCGTGCTGCATTTCTTCTCCAATAATATCCATTTGCAAGAAGCATATCGACATTGTGTGAAGTGTCAGGAGTTGACATTACATCCAAAAGTCGTCTTCCCACATCGATCGTGGCATATTCACCAGTAAAGCCCCAGCCCTCAGTTATGGTATCAGTAGGCCTATTTTCTCGCCGATAAGTTGCACCACCCCTAAAGCCACCAGGTGTCGAGGATACGATCGTGCGCAGTTCCCATGAAGAGGGTCGGTAATGTTCTCTTGGATTGTTTGGATTGACACCTGGAATTCCATAGCTGCCAATAACAAATTCAAGACCGATTCCCGCTCCGCCAATACCGCCTGAGCCAACACTGGTAACCGTAGTAGGGCCAGTGCGATTTACATCAAGAGCTGAAGAAGTTCTAAGTATCCCAACTACCAACATCCTAGAGCGATCCTGACCAGTTCCATCTTCCCAAGTATAACCTCCGGCAACTGCAGCGTCAAGGAACGCAGGATCAAGTGTTCGTACAGTACCAGTAGCAGGCACATCAGTACGTCTTGGAGTGTGTGCAGCTGCGGCAACTAAAATATCTCTAAGAGAACCATTTGGAATTGCTGCTCCAACTGCAAGACCATTAAAGCCGGCCATTGGTGCGGAATTCGGTTCGCCAGAAGCAAAACCAGATCCCAGGAATTGAGTTGCGGCAGTAAGTCTTCCGCCTAAAGTTGAAGTTTGTGCATAGAGGTAATTTCTCATCAAAGTTGTGAAGCTCGCTCTGTCCCGTCCAACTGTCCCGGTTGCATAGTCCTGACCTAATGAAATGCGATAGATATCACCATTTCTTCGAACCCAGTATAGTTCTTCCTGAACTTCACCAGTTGTTCCGCCATGAGTCCGACCTGATGCATCTGGAGGTACAGGACGCTCGGTGTATCCGCCACCAGCAACCGCGATTAAATCAGCACCATCAGTGGCATTAGTATTACCCCTATGAAGAACCCGAACTAAAACATCATCACCCTCACCAGCGCGAACGAAGCTGCGAAGGAATTGCTGGAAGGTGTGTGTATTTGTACCAGTTCTTTGGCCGGAAACCGAACCAACCGGAGCGTTGGGCATCGATTGATCAGTAAGGTCGGAAGTAGCAACAGATCCGGTTCCCGTAACATCCAATCTATGAATTTGTAAACCACGAGTAACCCTAACGCCACCACCAGTGAGTCGGGCATCGTAAGAATAGGTACCAGTTGAACTGTCATAAACCACACGATTTGGATCAGTAGGCGAATTTCGAGTTGTACCAGAACCACTACCAGTAAATGAACCTTGGGCACGAAGTGAACCAGTTGGAGTAAGATAAGAATAGATCAAGCCTCCGCCAGCAGACCAGGAAGTGGCCTCAGAAACTGCACCGGCGTCTCCAGTAGTACGTGTTCCACCAGGAGAATTACCAAAGGCAGCAGCGTTGAAAGTGTGTGAAAGCGCAACATTTGAATATCTAGTAGGCGGACGCCCAATCAAACGAGCCAGATACGGAACAACCTGAGCAGCCGCTAGTCCCTGATTTAGTCTTGCTGAAACAGGAACATTAGGAGCACCGATAAGAGGGTGTTGCGGGTCGAGGAATCGAGAAACGTTTCGCCACCCGGTCGCAGCACCACTGGAAACTGGAATTCCTCCATAGGGAATTGAGCCGATGCTAGTAGGCATATTTGCCCCGGCCTGAGGCATAAGCAGTCCAAGAGGAGGAGTTAACTGAGGGACAAAATTACTGCGGCCTGAAAGCACAGTGTCAGAAAGATTTGGCTGCCTTAAACGAAATGCATTTGGATCAGCATCCGAACCAACAGCTTCCTGAGGGTGAAGAGGCGAATTTTGGAGAATTCGACCAAGCAGTGCATTTTGATCAGTACCAGAAACCACGCCCGAAGAAGCAGAATCGTGAAGACGTCTAAAGACATCGATGAAATGGGCAAGCATTTCATCATTTGAGAAATTCATCTGCCCGGATTCGGCCATCTGATAATAGCTGGTCGCTGCACCAATTAAGGTTGCAAGACCTGCTTCGAATGCCTGCGCATCCCGGGAAACAGTAATTAAACCCGGAAGTGCCTGAGTCAAAAATGGATCGAGCAGACGCGGATCAAGCCGATAGACCTGGTAAATGGCACGGAACATTGCAGAACGAACAGAAGCCTGCTCACCCAAAACATACGCAGATGCAATGCTAGTGGCAAGACCACCCATTTCAAGACCATGGAAAGTGTTGAGAACCTGGACAAGCACCTGTGCCTGCTGATCCATACGGGAAACATCGACACCACGAGCCGATGCCTGTGTACGTTCAGTTCCAGTTAAACGATATGCAGCATCTCCAAAATCAGAATTTGCAAGATCCTGGAAATATGCATTACCCCGATCGATTAGCATTTGTGCAAATGGAGCTTCTCGCAAAATTTGCACCAATTCTTCGGCAGTAAAACTAAATGCCGCAAGAGCTTCTGGAGATCCTCTTGCAACACGAAGCCGATCAGCTATCGGAGCAGGGAATTGATCCACATTAATAGTTCCTGCATTAACAAGATCAAGCAGAGTAGTTGTGATTGCTGGAAGATTAACAACCTGTCTTAAGAGAAGATCATCATCACCAAAGAGTCTCCGGTATCCGGCAACTGCATTAGCGAAAGCGCGTGCGACAGATTGTGCATCGGAAGCAGTTCTAAGGCTGATTGATGAACGCAAACTATTTACTACCCCAGTAGCCCGATCTGAGACATATCTAAAACCAGTCCAGAAATTTAGTCTGCGGTTTTCGCGCGAGTTTGAAAACAGATCGGCGAGCTCGGCATTGGTTTGCGCAGAGCAGGAATCGAGTCCCTGCGAAGGAACATTTTCGAGCGGTTGTTGGTGGGATTCGACATAGGCAACAAATCGATCACCATAGACAAATCTCAGATCTGAGAGTGCATGCTGCCGTGCGGTTTCAAATTCAGCACGCTGCTGGGCATTGGCATTTCTTGGAGGTTGAGTATTAAAAGCCTCGAGAACTTCTGACACGGCTGCGGCAGTCCGGTCTCTTGAGATCTGAACTCTTTGCTCGGGAGCACGCTGTGCAAATGCATCGGAAAGCTGCTCATATAAAGAGGAATTGGAAGTTGCAAGAGCAGCAAATCTTTGGGGAACATCAGAAGCTCCAGAAGTTACAAATTCCAGAGATGCAAGATTCCTTCGGATAATATTGACAAAATCTGAACCAAATCGCCCTTCTAGGACACCGATATCATGCTCACGAGCCAGGTTAAATTGAGTAACTGCAGCTTCGTTTGCACCTGCTGGAGGAGATCTCTGCAAAACTTCACAGACAGACCTAACATTAGTTACATCCAGATCGCCACGACGGGCTTGTGTGGATCGGCCCGCACGAAGAACAAAATTATAGAGCGCAGCCTGGCCAGTAGTTGGATCATGGTGAGATCTTAAAACCGCAATAATAATGTCTTCAAATAATGCAGCTTGTTGAGGATGAGGACCATTAGCCAATTGATCGTGGCGGGCCATCAGATCAGCAAGACTTAGATTCGGAAGTGGAGTAACAAATGCAAGATTGGGAGATGCACTGGTTCCAGTTGGAACTGGAGAAACAGTTGAAGAACCAGAAACACCAGAGACATCAGGCTGAACGCCACGTTCGACCAGACTGATAAATCGATATGCTGCAGAGATAGCGGCATCGACATTATCAGGTTCAAGCAAAACATCTTCAATAGAATTGAGTTGAGTATTTACTGCGGCAATAGAAGTTCCGGCAGAAACAAGACCAGTTCGAATTGATTCGCGCACGCGGGCAAGCTCTTCGCTCTGGCGCTCGACCAATCGCCTCATTCGAGCAAGACCGGGAACACTCCCGACCGTGTCTTCAAGAACATCGAATCTTCTCAGTAGTCTGCCGGCACGGTCCAAAAGACGAGTGCACCGTTGATTAAGTTCATTCTCCTGATCACTTAAATGATCCAGAACAGTAGTTGCTTCTGAAGAAGGCCTGAATCTGGTAGAAACAGAAGTGTAGAAACCAGAACCAAAAATAACCGCAGTAGCAACTCTTAGATTACGGGAATCGTTGACCATCCCATAGGCAGTAGCCATTGCAACAGTAAGGGCACTTGGGGAGTAGAGATATAACAGTCGCCTTAGGGCAGAGGCTTCTGATTCAGCAGCAGGACGGGCAGAGGCAGGAGTTCTTGGAGAGGGACCATGTAATCTCTGGATTATTTCTGCCTCCACTTCATCGACATTTGTAGTAACCCACCCCAAATTAGAGCCATTTGCGGCAACAAAGGCAGCAACATTTGGAGGAACCCGGATTCCGCTATTAGATCGGGCATCGATTAGAGCCTGAGCAAGAAGCCGAGGCGAGAAACCTGTGGCTTCGCAAAGCGAATATGCGGTAGAGCGAGCTTCTGCAGAACCAAGAGTCGCAGAAATATCATCCACACTTGCAACAGCAAACTGTGCAAAATCACCCAAATGAGCATAAACAAAACCAACAAGCTGCCCTGGATCGACACTCGTTATTGGGGGAGAATTAGCAAGTAAAGACTGACGAACACCAACAATAGCCAAATCCCTTGCGGCTAAAAGTTCGCCCGCAGCGGCATAGGTCTGCGCAAAGGCAGCAGCATTTTCGGGAGTTATTCCATGTTCACGAAGCTGCTGAAGTTGATATGCATGAACAATCGGAGCAAGAGTCGAATCATTTCGTGAAACACGATTCATTATTTGTTGTTCTGTTGCAGGAATATCTTCTCCATTAACCCAACCAAGAGAACCGATATTTTCTCTTGCATACGCAACTAGAGGAGGAGACAAACCTGCAGGAAGATCAGTACCGCTAGTCGCATTTGCACGAACTGCAGCAACTACCCGAACCAGTTCACGGGTAAGTTGAGTCGGAGACATGGCAGTAGTATGCAATTGACCAGAAGGATCAGTAAGCATATTTGTCTGGGTTTGGCTATCAAGAGCTGCAAACCAGGATAGCTGATCATGATTTTCAGTAACAAAATCAAGTGCATCTGCAGAGGGAGCACGTGCAACGGCTGCGTGCCGTGCGAGAAGAAGGGCCCCATAAACAGTTGATACGTTTGGGAGTAGATTTGGCGAAGGAGTTTGCGGTGTTTGAGTAGTAGCACCACTGGGATGGGGATTCACTGATTGTCTTGATCCGCCAAATCGATCACGAAGCAAAGCAGCAAAAGGCACCAAATCATCCATGGCATTGAGCCGGGCCCGAGTTAAGGTAGGGACAAATAGAGGCAGTAATTGAGCATAGTTTCTCTGGACAAAATCGACCATCTCCGCACCAAAGCGTTCAGTAACCTGGGCAATATCAGTGCCGGGAGAAGAAAGAGCGATGAAAACTTGTCTTAATGCTATTGCCTGATAGCTTCGATCCAGAGCACCTACGACCGAACGGGCATCGTCGTTTTGTGCAAAAGTTGAATTGAAATGACGGGCAACTAGTTCATCGTAGTACTGGCGGGCAGTGGTTCGATCACCCGAAGCACCAACTGAAATACCATAGGGACCTTCGGCATTTCGCTCACGGTGGAAAGGCTCGGAGGTAAGTTGTTCTAAAGTCGAAAGATCAGTTTCGCCATGGGTGAAGAGACGCTCGAGTATAGAAACAGTAACACGTGCACGCGATTCGACATAAAATCGCAAAACTTGCTCGACAAAATCATTGCCAAGACCGCCCTGATCTGCTGGTCTTCTTAGATCGGATAAGGATTCTGGATCAGAACCACCACGGAAGGGAACTCCTGCAACTGCCGAAAATACGCGAGTAATCCATCCGAGTCTAATCTGAGCAGAAACCACCGGACGAGTACCATCTTCGTTTGCAGGCCGGGACGCCACATAACGATCCACGGCTTGAAGAAGGGGAAGAAGAGCTGCATTTTGACCGGTGAGGTTAGAGCCAAACTCCGAAGAGAAAGTATTTGTAAAATCAAGATTGTCATGATTAAGTGAATATAAGTTTGTAAGAGTCCGCAGATAAGAAAAATCTCCAGTTAGAAGGAACCTGCGCGCAGTATCGATGGCAATGCGTGCCTGTTCGATCGGCCTCTCACGATGAAGATAATCTACAAGAGCAGGAGGATATTGATTTCTTAGCGCAACCAAATCTGCATCCGGATCTGCAACTGCAGAACGAACAGCTCTAACAGTATCGATAAAATCAAAAACAGAATTAGGAGAAAGGAATCGAAGTAGTTGATCTACAATATGTCGGGTGGCTGGCGAATCATAAGCATCAACAACCGAACGATAATGAGGATCGGTCGAACCTGAAGAGTTGAATGCAGATAGGAAGGATGCCCGGAAATACGGATCCGTACCAAGGGTAGATGTACCAACCCGGATAGCGAGAATTCGCTGGTATTCATTCCAACTTTCAGTACTACCAGTCGAAATATAAGTTCGAACTGCAGATGCTGCATCTCGAGCATAAGATTCTTGCTGGCTGCGATTTTCAGGTGCAAAAAGAAGTTGGCCCATAGCACTTCTAACTCCAGTGTTCTTTATATTTGTTACGTCAGGGGTTAAAACATAGGAAGCAAGGGCAACTGGAAGTGCAAGAAGAACCTTAAAAAACCGGGACTTTGAACCACGGGCAGTTTCTGCTGCAGAATGAACAGCTCGCCTAGCAGCCTCTGCGGCACGATCAATCACACGCGCATGAATCTTATTTCCATCTGGACGAATTGAGTTCATAATAACCCCCCAACCGGACAATCCGGCATCCATAGTTTCGAAGCATCATTGTTAAAACAAAAATAACGCCCACGAACCAGGAACATGCGAACCGCAAAGTAATACGGATCACAAGAGATATTGTGTTAAGAAAATTTAAAAAGAGGTGTACAGAAGTGGAAAAATGTTTTTGAATTGAGATAACTATTTAAATTTAACGAATAGTATAATTATACAAGTTGTATAAAGGTGATTAAATGGTTGAGTTTCATACGATTGCCAGAAAAGTAGGTAATTCATGGGCAGTTTTGATCCCAAAGGAAAAGGCCGATGAGATTGGACTTACTGCAGACAATCCGAATCTTCACGTGTCTCTAGAGAAAATAGCAAAACTCAAGGAGATCGCAGGTCTTTTAAAAACTAAAAAGACAACAGCGCAAATTATGAAGGAGATAGATGAAGGGTGGGACTAATGTATTTTTGCGATACATATGCCTTAATTGAATATGTTAAATCCAATCATAACTACGCAGATATAATGAATTCAAGTTCAATTACGATTTCGGATTTTCAGCTCATGGAAACATACTATTTTATTCTAAGGGACCTTGGAGAAGATGCCGCAAATAAGGTATATGAAACGTTTTCCCAGTTTCGAGTGGATATACCAGAGCAAATAATAAAAAGAGCAATGAAACTGAGGCTGGAATTTCATAAGGAGAGAAAGAGAATTTCGTATGTTGATGCTATCGGTTACGCATATGCACTTGAGAAGAATTTACTTTTTTTAACTGGAGATCGGGAATTCAAAAATCTTCCAAACGTTAAATGGATTGCTTCTGACTAAAAGATGAAGAGCTCACCTGCATCCTCACCTTCTTTTAATAGTCGTTTTAGTCCATATTCACAAAGTTCAGATTCTTCTAGCGATATTCTATATTCAATCGTCTCGCTCATGATTTCACACCGGTTATTTATCTATCTCAGCGGCATTACTAGAGTGCCACCTGAATTGGCCCAAATATTCCGGTTTGCATCTGGGTTTGCCAATCTCCAGCCAAGAACATTAAGCCCATAGGCAATGAAAGAGGTGCGAATACTTGGATCATTGAAATCAGGCGATGGAGCAACTCTAAGTCTTTGGGCGAAAAGAGCAGTAAGATCGGTTGAAAAGGTTCGCTGGGCAGGAGTACTACTTCCCGAAACAGGAGGCAGATACGATGCAACAAACTGACGCAGAATATCGATTTTCTGTGCATCAGTAGTTGCCGTAAGATTAGAAGATTGAACAAATCGCCTAAATGCATTTGGTAAAACGCCAGTTGTCGCAGCATTAGTCCAGGAATCATAAAGTAGAGGAAGAGCTGCGTTGATGTTTGTCTGACTTACAGTTCCTGAAGTATAATCAACAACTCTAGAAGGATTACCCGAATTGACAATGTCCATTATATTTTGAAAGCGGGGATCGATTGATGGAGCCTGAATACCCGCAAGCGCAATTGCATTTGGGATCGCACCACGAACTGAAGTCTCACGCTCGGCATGATTAAACACTGAGAGGAAAAGAGCACACGCTGCAACAAAATTGAAATCAACCGGGGCATTAAGGTTCGCAAAAGCTGGATCTGCAAAAGTTGGAATTCCAGCAGATACAAGAAGATGATTTAGAGGTTGTGAGGAGTTCCCGCCCGCAGTAACTTGGGTCAAATAACGAAGGAGCATCGCAGCCTCAGCAATCACCGGGGGAGACGCACCAGCAAGAGAGGAATGTGTATTTAGGTAAGCCGCAAGATTAGAGAAACGATGCGTTGGATCTGCCGCTTGAGTAGTAGTTGAAGAAAGGTAGGAGAGGAAACCGGGAAGAGTAAGAAATTGATTAAAGATCGCCTGAATAAGTGGACTTTGAGAGGTGGGAGTTAGAATTAAATTGATACTGTCTCGGCCGTTAAATAAGCGCGCTATATCTGGAACTGGATCGGAGGCAGCTGCAATAGCAGTAAGAGTTCTGGAGATGTCATCTATATTCCCAAAAGCAATACGAGTTGGAACTGCATCAGCCACAGCAGCATCACGAACCACAGAGGGATCATGCACACCAGCATCACGAGCTGGTTGTGGTCTGGGATTTGGACGAGGAGAACCAGCTGAGCCGACTTGGGAAGCAGGAACTGGACGAGGGACAGGAGTTGGAGAAGGTACGGCCGATACAACAGAAGAAGTGCGGCCAGAACCAGTGGAACCACCAACATTAGGTCCAGCAGTGCGAAGAGAAGGATCTGCGTTTGTGATTTGATCACGCATTCTAGTCAATTGACCAAAAGATGAACTGAGATCCCCACGAAGATTAATCATCAACGGATTAAAACCATTACGAGTAGCATTTAAGTCGAAGAAAGAGCCATTGATCCGACGGATCGCAGCGAGCAGAGAACGTTCAGTAAGAAGATCTGCAGAGGTAATTGGACCTGAAACTCCGTTCACAATTAAGGTATGCCTAGCCACATTAAACGTTATTCTAAGAGATACACTATCAGTACCAGAACCTTCAGAATGATCATAGATATTAACCATAAAAATCACCTTGGAACAGGATTAAGAATATTC
Organism: Microcaldota archaeon; assembly: GCA_016212525.1. Taxonomy (GTDB): domain Archaea; phylum Micrarchaeota; class Micrarchaeia; order Anstonellales; family Bilamarchaeaceae; genus Bilamarchaeum. The sequence goes on from JACRGD010000010.1 coordinate 30,312, forward strand.
CTCAGAGCTTCTCGAACAAAGGATGCAAAATTGACGTACGAGGGCTCAGTGGAATCTGCAGAGATGTTGAAAGTTATGTGGGTGGAATCACCCTGAGCTACGCCAGTTATCCCACAGCCAGCGAAGGTAGCCATAGTGGGACGGCCTAAAGCCTGCATACGAGCTTGCTCAAATATAATCGCATAGAGACTTCTCAACTGCTCTGCGGAAAGAGTAGTGGGATATGCATGATGCGTTGGACTGCTACCACTCACACCCACGATAAGAGTTCTGTGCGCAGGAACAAATGTTGATAGAAGACCAGACAAAGACGCAGAATTTAATTGATCACAAACCGCCTTAAATCGACCAAAATCAATTGAAGCACCTGGAACTGCAGAATCACGCAAGAACTGCTGAGTTGGCGCATCAAATCGGGAAAATATTGATCGATTTCTAACAATAAAGGAGCAGACCTGCTGCATATCCTGAGGACTAACGCTATTTGCCACAGTAACCTGATGATTTTCAAGTGCAATTCGGACAACATCCGCGACAGTGTTACGAACGGCTGGGGGAACAGTGTGTGCAATAAAGTCATCATTAATGTGACTAGAGTAATAATCCCGAAGCAGAAGATTTTCCCGATTCGGAGGATTCGGAACACGAATCGGAGGAATACCACCGTTAACCGCAGGTAGAACTTCTATCTGGAATGCCGGTTCTATTAAAGGCTGGCCATCAGGACCAGTAAGATTTCTTGGATCACCATGTGGAAGCAAGTCCCGATAAGGAGGACGAGTGGCATTAGCAGGAACATTTGGTGGAGTGGCGGTTTGGGCAACAGGCGCAACTGCAGTACGATTAGTCCACCATCCATTATCGATGAAGTCATATCTTAATGGATAAGAATTGAGAATATTTGGTGAATTGTTAGATCTTTGACTGGTTCCTGCATCCGGAGTTTGAGTAGGAGAAGATGGACCTGAGAAGAGCAGGTTGGGAGTTGGAAGTGCAGTGAAAGTCCTAAACTCAGAACCAAGCGAAATGGCCCGGAGCAGTCCAGCAAGAGATGCAGGAGGACGATGAGTTGCATTGTATTCTCTCATACTGGCAGCGATAGTGGCACGATTTTCTTGGATCCATGGGATAAGACCGGCAGGAGCACCTGGAGTCAACTGGGAGAAGGTAACTGCGAAGAGAGCAAGTGCACTATCTGCATAGCTAAGTCCCATGTCAGTAAGGATAGCAGGTGCAATTACTACACGTCGGCCCATTGTATTGATAAAGTGTTGCTCAAGCGTAGTTGGAAGAGAGGAAGGAATTGGTTCTGGAGCACGAATCGAGCGGCCAAGTGCAGCTAGATCAGTAGTTGGATCTGCGATTTGCCTGGCGAGATCAGTAATCTGGGCATTGGTACCAAAGAGCCGCTCAGTAGATGCGATAGGGAAGAAATTGAGCCGGGCCATTGCGTTGGCATCATGGGAATACGTATTTAGCAGAGGAAGGAAAACTTCAGTTCGGAAAGTAGCGTCTGTACTTGCCCGCAAATCCATGGCATGAAGGAAAGTATTTGAATTGACCGGATTCGTGAGAGTTGCAACGCGTTGAGTTCGGGTAGTATCGGAAAGAACAGCGGACATCGCAGTGTTAAAAGTGGCTCTGGCTGTTGCGAGCCGGGTTTCCAGGGAATCAACAGCAGTGGCATTAGCCCGCTCAGTAACAACCGTAGCACGATACGTAGAAATGACAGGAGTGAATTCTGATTCTCGGGTTTTTATTGCATGCGCAGCATCAGAAACTGAAGAAATTGGAAGTCTTCCATGCATAACAGAATCCCAAAGATATGCAAATGTTTCTGGCCGATATGCAAAGTGATGAGTTAGTTCGACTAATTCACGAGTGTCGGTAATACCGCAGCGCCTAAAGAAGGTTTCGACCATCATTTCGGCATGGGTGTAGAGCAAGCCATTTTGGCGCATTACAGTTTCGTGAATATTAAATACATCAACCAGGTTTAGGGGCTGTGCACGACCATTAACAGAACCCCTAACATAATGAGAAACTGCCTGATTTGCGAATTCAATTACAGGATTGACATGATTCGTATATGCATCAGTGCCATGATAACCCAGAAGACGGGCTAATTGCACTCGCGCAAGATGAATAACTCGACGATCTGGAACATCAGAAGACAATGAGAGAAGTTCTCTTAGGTTTGCAATGGCCCGTCGCTCAGCCTCGGTTGGAACCGGATCGCGATGGGCAACCAAATCGACCATGTGGTTTGCTTCATAATTTGCAAGGTTCCCCAGCGCAGGGAGGAACAAACGATTAACACGATCAAGATTTCCATTGGCTAAAACAGATCTGCCGATATCCAGATATTGATTGGCGGCTTCAGATCTGCGATAGATATTGATCGTAGTATTACGCGAATCATCAGTACCACCACCTAAAATTTCTTGAACACGATCTGCTGAAGTAGGAAATAAGACCGCAGCATTTGGTCCCTCAAGAGGCAGAACATTCATGCGCCGAACCAATTCATCATAATAATTATCTACCTGAGAAGTTCTTTGCTCACGCGGACGAACGTGAACTCCACCAAAGAATCCGATCTCCGGATCTAGAACGAAGTGAGCATTGTCCCGAGATAAAACGATATCGGATAGATCACCAGGACGACCTGCAGTTTCAGCATAAGAAGCTGCGACCAGAGTATCTAAATGATTTTCTCGAAGATACGTTCGGATGTTCAATGGCACATTAGTAAAGGGAATATGAGGCGAGTAGTTAGTGGCATTCAGAACACCTAGGGACAGTGCAACGGCCTCCAAAGCAAATTGAGCCCAGAACCGACCAGTAGCCAAAGGATCAAGAGAACCGACTTCAGGATACCTCGAAACACCATGACGTGCAAGCCAACCTTCACGATCACCTTCAAATCGGCCAATAAGGCGGGCAACTCCCCGACCAAGAGCACTTCGGTTCCAAACAGCAGGAACAGCATACCGAACAAGACCACGACCAACAGTCCAGGCAGCAGTATATTCTAAAGGAACACCCGGTACAACCGGGAACCAAGACCATAGACGTCCAAGGAACCCAGGGACCTGGCCAATTCTGAAAGACGAATCGCTAGTTACACTACCAGGTCGCTGGGCAAGCAATCTTAGTCGCTCCACAACAGGAGCAACTTCAGTACTGGCAGTAAGAGCATTTTGATAAGCACGAATTACATTAACCAATGGATTGTCCGGAACAGTAACATTTGAATTTCGTGCAGCTGCAGCCTCAGTAATTAAATTAGGACGTCTTTGGAGTTCGGCTCCGAAATTTGCATCTTCAGATACAGCAACCCGGAATTCGGGGGATGAGAGAGCAGTAGCGAGTGCCGCTTCAGCAGTCTGACCCCTTCCAATTTCCCTACGAACAACGTTATTAAGGACATTAAGAACGGAAGTTTCTCGAGCAGAAGGGGTAAAGGTAGCAGTAGAAAAACCGGTTGATCCCGAGGGCGGAGTCACTAGTCGGACAACTGGAAGAAGAGGATTTGGAGGTGGAGTAGGTTGATTTCGACCAGTCGGTGTAGGTCTGCCAGATAATGCTTCAGGAAGCAAATTAGGATTTGAAGCAAATGCATCAGGATAAGCAGCACGTGCAGCATCGGCAAATTCTGGTCGGCGCATAGCAGCGGAAATAGAGCTATTGTTTTCTCGAGCGATGGCTACGAGACGGTTCGCAAGAGTAACCTGCTCAGCAGTAAGACCCGCAGGATTAAAAGTCGTAATGGATTGACCAGAAGTTCCAGTAACGACTCCCGAGAGAACCGTTTGCAATCGGGCATTTGCAGCAGATTGTTCCGTGGTCAATACAGTCAAGCCGCCATCGGTTGGCAGCGCAGTGGCCAGATGCAACGCAAGACCAGCGCGATTTCGAGCAGCTACTGTTCGGGCATCAGGACTAGTAAGATTAAGACCAAGAACACTCTCAACACGACCAAAAATATCAGTACCAGCGGGAACCGATCGTGCAAGTGCAGTCAAAAGAGTCTGAAGGTGAGTATTATCAGGAGCCCATACCGGGTCGCTTTGTCTTTGTGTACGCCAGGCCTCAAAACCCCCACGCTGAGAACCTATGAAATCACGAATAGTTCGCAAGGTACCCGCATCGGCACCGTGGGAGTCAGCATTGTGAAGAAGATCATAACCCACATTAGTAAGTGCCAATCGTTCGAGAGCAAGATAATTGGGATCAGTTGCAATGAGACCGGAAAATCGCCGTCCGGCAACGTGTGGAGACGCGGCGGTCCATCGGGCATAAAGTGCACGCATCATATCGAGTACATGAGTCTGATTTTCAGGATTAACTGTGGCGGTTCGCTCACCCAATCGAACAAGACCTTCTTCATTTAGGGCAGTCATAGCTTCAGTAGTAGGAAGAGCACCTTCACGATTTGCACCAGTAGCAGTTGCTGTGCCCTCGCGATTAAAGACACCTCGAACTCTAGCCCTCCATCCAGGACGAGGAGCACCAGTCGGATTACCTGCATTCACAGGAACAGGAGTACCACCGCTCGCATCACCAGGAACCCCAGAACCGCCGGTCGGTTCAGCCATCATAACCGGCTGGCCACCATTTAGAAGATCAACCGGGCCAAATCGAGGACCGGCAACAGTCAATGATCCGCCCTCGCCAGTACTGGTCATTGCGAGAACCTGTTGCTGGGGCTCAGTGGATCTTGGTCCGCTCACCTGTTCCATCAAAGATCGCAGAATCGGATGAACCTGCCTCATACCCATACGAATGTTGTGCTGTGCAAGTCCATCAGCAGCCTCGGCAACTGCACGCATAACGATCGCTGAATCAGTTGGAGAAACACCCAATTGCGCCAACATTGAAGCAGCAGTCGAACGATCGGCAGTTGCAAGAGCAGTAAATAGTTGCCTAACTCGAGGATCTAAGCCAGCCATTCTGGCTTCAATGTTGGTTCGGGATGATGCAGTAGCACCAAATAAATCGAGAACCAGGTTAAATGCATCTGCCGGAGTTGGTATAGTAAATGCAGCTGGAGCAGGACGACCACGAGGACCAGTTGGCGTTGGTTCCGGTTCAGGAATCATATTATCGTTTGCAGGAGTCGCGTTTCGTAGTGCATCAAAACTGAGTTGAAGATTTTGTTCGGTTCCAGGTTCGACAACAGGTTCAGAAACAGGAGAAGCGCCAGGGGCACGACGTGCAATTCTGCCACCTACATGAACTGCAAGTGGGAAAATTGCCATACCAAAGTCGAAAACTGCGCTGGATCGATCTCCAGCAGCCCAGGCAGAAGCACCAGAAATAATTCCATTGCCAGACATTGCCAGTCCAAAGCCAGCCTCGGCAGTTCGTGCAAGTTGTGCAGTTCGAACTAATCTTAGTGCACGCGCGGTAAATGCAGCCTCGGAAATTGTTTCATCTGCTACAAGTACACGAAGTGCAAGAATAGAAGTTCGCGCAACGGTTGAAAGGACAGGTGGAACAAATGCCAAACCGGCCATCATAAGACCGGAAGCGGAAATTGTACCAGTTGCCCGATATTCAGTGGCCACTTGTTCAAGAGCCATTGAAGCGAACATAGTGCTGCCAACCCACATTCCCCAGATCGGAACAAATGAAATGGCAGTCGCAAGAAGCGTAGTAGTGACGGTTGAAGCGAATTGAGCATGCTGAACATATTCAAGAGATTGATGAATCACACGATTTGCTTGGGCAACATTGCCGGCATCGATCGCAGTTAGTGCCGAGTCCTGGAATGTAAAAAGCCGTGCCTGTGCACTTGCATCAACTCTGGATCCGTAAGCATTAAGACCGAAAATTGCAGCATGCCTTAAGTTTGAGAGTTGCTCGACTCTAGAAACATTATCGAATCTAGTACGAAGTTCTGCGGCAGATGATGTTTGATCAGCAGGTAAACTAGCAAATATAGAACCAGTGGCCAGAGACCTAAACGCATCGATCTGTTGTTGACGATATTGTGTATGGGCAGAAGAATGGTATTCCTCATTAAGCTCAAGCTCACTAACTCGGGCAAGTGAAACGTTTGGACCTGCTTCACCATAACGGACACCTGGAATAGTAGTCGGACCTACACGGATCCGATGGACAATAAGCGCAGAGTCAAGGTTGTTTACTGCTTCAGCGTAGTAGTTCACTGCTAAATCAGACATTCGAGCGCATTCTTGTGCACTCACTGCCGGACGCGCGAGTTCATGGAATACAGTTAAGAGAGCAGCAGACGCATTTTCCAACCTACCCCTCGCGTAAGTCAAATGATCCAACGTCTGAGCAGTAACATCACCACGACCAGTTCGAACGGCTTGGATATCCTGCTCAACTTGAGCATGGAGATTATGAGTGGCCCGATAGGAAAGAAGAGCATTTCGGAAGATAGCAACCTGTGCAGTATATTGAGAAATATCATTACCTAAAGTAACAAGAGCAGATTGATCTGAGGATGGAGACACTTCGCGAAGTGCCTGCTCGATCTGGATTCTTCTGCGATCTAGAGCCAAAAAAGCTTCACCTAGTTCGCGAGGAACAGTTTCTTCGGGAATTGCAGGAACAGTAACGCGCTCATTAAGAGTTTGTGTTCGGGTTCGGGTCATCGAAGGCGGAACAATACCGCCACCGGAAGGACCACTTCCACCTGAACCGCCACCGCCAATACGAGATGCTACAATATAAGAGTAATCATGTCTTTCTTCTTCAGACCGATCAAGAGCTCGAGTTCGTACAAATGCAACAGGATCAGCTTCAAAGTCAGTACGTGCAGAACCATAACTTCCAAAATGACCAGAGAGAAGTTGGCCCAGGGAATTTCTCGCAAGACCGGTAGCAGACCTATAAGCAGCATCAGCACTAGTAAACCAGGTCCTAAAGGAATCGCGAACAGAAGCCTCGGACCGATCGGCCAAAATTCCATTTATATTAGACTGGAGTCTTTGATCCAGGGCCTGTGCAATGCGATTGAAGTCTGCGATATCACCGGATTGCGCAGCGGCATTAAGACGAATTAATAGACCCCTGATGAAACCGTTTGAAAGATCAGTAACGCCAAAAGCAGCGGCATCAGAAGCAGAGGGAGGGTGCTGCAAATCATAGCGGAAAATATTATCTGGATGTGAATGATCGGTAGTAGTATCTGTTAGATAGAACGTCTCGGATCGAGTTGCACCCGAGCCAGTAGTCGTCTGAACGGACACAACCCCAGGAACAGAAGCACCGGCAAATGCAAGACGACCCTCGAATCTATCGATAGTTTGTCGGGCATGAAGAATCATTGCAGCAACAGCACGTGAGGATGCAAGACTCGAATCAACTGCAGAAAGTGCAGAAGACGAACCTGGAGCAAACGAAGTTGGATCAGATTGTGAAAGGACAGAAAGTGAAGCGAGCAAACGAGTGCTTACTGCAGGAGGCAGCGTAACTCGACCAGTAAGAACACCAACAGATTCCAAAGACCGGTTCAAAAGGAGTGCGACAAACATGGCACGCGAGAGCGCAGATGCGGGATCTGAAGTATCCGCAGTAATTATACGGACTCGATCCAGAACGCCATCGAAAGTCTGGCGAACCGGACCATGAAGAGATGAGACGCGCGCAGTAAGTGAGGCGGCAGACACTGCATTGAACTGATTTAGTCGGAGAGTAAGCTCGGCAGCGAATCGATCCTGAACACTTGCCTGCGTAGCAGGGGTGGTTGCAGATGCCATTTCACCGATGATTCGGACAGCACCTGAAAGATCAATTCCATTAAGTGAGACAATTTGACCATTTCTTTGTTGGCCATGAGTGTCAACTAAACCCAGAATAACGCTGAGCATCTGAAGAGTTTTTTCAGAGCGCAGATGATCGTTTGGGTTTGTGCTTGTGCAAAGAGTTCCAACAGTCGCAAGAACTGCAGAAACTGCCCGTCGCAAGGGAGCAAGATCACCAGAAACCCGCTCAAGCCGGGCAGCTAGTGCATCAGCAGTTGCAGAGAGAGATCGCATTCTCAATCCGAGAGAAAATTGCTCTGGTGCACCGTTCTCGCCACGTAGTTCCATATCGAGGCCGGACTCCATCTGAGAGCGACCTGTAAAGGAACCCACGACTCCGGAAATTGCAGAGAAATAATGAAGAACCATGGACAAAAGTCGTCGTGAACCCTCAAAATCGCCATCAAGGAGGCGTTGCCGGATGGTTGCATCTGCAGTTCTGAGCCGTGCAGGCAGGGAATTGCGGGGAGATCGTGCCAACTGCCGCTCCAGAGGTGCAAGCTGATGATCTACATAAAGAGCCTCAAGAACATAGGAAAATTGTTCGAACGTATTGCGGGAAACCCGTGCTCCCTGGGCAATCGAAATGGCCTGTCGCATTACATCGGCAGGAATTGTAACACCCTGATCAAGAAGATCAGCAACGGTAACTGCAAGACGGGCAGAGCCAAGACGAGTCGGAGAGGAGGAATGTAAGAGAGTCAAAGCAGCAGAACCGAACCAGGCAGCAGAACCTACAGAATAGTGCGAACCAGCTAAACCACTATGAGATAGAGCAGATGCAGTTATGCCAGAAGCATCATCTGAAATCGAAAGGGCATCATGGCCAGAAATTTCTTCATAGTTTTGAACCAGAACTGCGACTTCACGCAAGTGTCGTGAGTTTGCCGGATCTTCGGTTAATGCACGACTAAGATTCATGGCCACATCACGGATGCGCAGATATTGCTCGCGCATTGCCAGAGCAACGATATTCTGGGCAATATCAGAATCTATTCTTGCAGCAACTGCACTAAGAAGTGAGCCACTAAAGAAAACACCTAAATCATGATTGAATGAATAAAGCGAAGCGGAAAAGTTATCTAGGCGTCTTGAATCGCCGCGCGCGGCGGAGGTGTCGCAAACATATGCAAATGCATCAGTTCTAAGTGCATCGGCGCGTTGTCGCAGATGAGCAGGAAGGTTAGAGGAAGCAAGAAGATCACAATTATCAGCATAAAGACCAGCAAAACGAAGGACATTTGAAGCTGCAACAGAACTAGAGGAATTTCCTGAAGAAACTTCCTGAACAGTTCGCTCAAGTCCATCGAAAAAACGATCACGATCGGCTTGTCCAAGGTGTGCGGGAAATCCGTTTAGCAAAACACGAACCTCGATTGTGGCCACAGAACCAAGTGCAAAGGATGCAGAACCAATAGTAGTCAAGATATCCTGACGTGCTGAACCAGAAGCAGCTTCTGCGCGTACAAGCAAGTCAGTAATAGTGTGAATTTCATCAGCAAGGCGATGGGCAATCACAGGAACGGCAGAAAGACGGGCAAATGTGTGGTTGCAGGTGGACCTAACCTCAGTCAAAGAGATGGTTCTTCCATCTACAAATGCGGCAAAAACAGACATCTCCCCAGCAGCAAGATTCACTTGGGCCAATGCAGCTTCAAGAGCACGCCGATCACCAGCAAAAATACGCGGAAGCGTCGTTTGAACTGGAGGTTGCTGACCTAAAACTTCAGTAGGATTGTTTCTTCTTTCTTGTTCGGATGGACCGACCATAGTATCACCTTAGGAATATGATTTACATAAAGAAACGAAAGAACGAAGCCTCTTTTGTGAGGAAATTGGGTCTTTCTTGGCCCTGGATTTGAGGGATTCTTTTTGCCAGGACAACAAAGAAGCATAAAAGGATTTTATTTTCTGAACCTGTGGTAAAATGGTTGGAGGTTTAACTTTTGAAGAGTCCCAGGTTGCCAGAAATTTTTCGATTGCAATGATTGTTTTATCTGCCTTCATAAGAGCCTGCTCTTCAAGGGCAAAAAAGTCAATATCTGAATTGGAAGATGAAACGGAATCTGTTTTTGAGGAGATTTTTTGAACTGGAAGTTTAACTTTTGAAGCAGGGATTTCCTTTGAGGAACTGGAACGGGAAGATCGTTTTATCGAGAAGGATGAGAGAGATTTTTTGGGCATTAGAAACACCTGAATTGGTTATCCGGCTTAGGTTTATAAAGGCGATTATCAGTATCGAGATAAAAAAGACTCGATAGAAGAGGTAAAAACATCGAAAAAACAAAGGAAAAACAGAAATAAAAATAAAGAGCCAACCCAAAAGATCAGCTACCCGCTTACATATTTGTCAAAAAGAATCCCACCAGAGCATTTACCTGAGCAGGAGTCGGAGCCGGAGGGAACGCTACGTGGATCTGTCCACCGCTGCTCGCAGTAAAGTTGGAACGAGCTGAGAACACGATACCGGCAGTTTCAAGTTGCCTAATACCTGGACCGGCACCAGCACGTGTAGTTGGATTCGAGTTGAGAGAAGTGTAGACTGGAAGCATTATTGCCCTCCATGCCCCAACTCTAGAGTTATCAGTTACACGAACTGCCGCAATCTGTGCAGCGGTGGGTGTAGCAGTGGGTGAAGCAACAGCACCACGTCGTCCGGTAGCAGCTGGCCGGGTTGCAGATGCTGCAGATAAAGCCTGCACGTTCCTAAGTGCCAGATCAACAAATGCGGCTGCACCTGCAGGTCTTGAACGAACGAAAGAGGTATCAACCGCATGAGTAACTACGTCAGAAACCAGATCAGTTGGACGTGGAGGTGGGAAGATTGCCGTGAATTCTCTTGGAGCACCTGCAACAGGAGCGCTTACCCAAGGAGTAAAGGTCGCCGCGTGAGGAGCGTTGCCAGTACCTGCAGGCCGCTCAACCGGTTGACCAGCTTCATCCAAGGAGGACTGGGCGTGGTTGAAGTAAACATTAATAGTTACATCAGCAGCACCATGAATGCTTCCTGCCACATCAGGCCGGTGGCCATTAAGAACGCGATTAACAATCGCAGATCTTGCCGGACCAGAAGCCGAACCAACTGCCGAACTGATTTCATTAGACAATTCAGTAACGAACCGTTCGACCGGATGATCCGCGTCATTTGATCCGACGTTCAAAGTATAGCCACCCCGAGGCTCACCCAGATACTCATCAAGGAAAGCAACAAGTTCGGGCTGTGTTTCGAGCGTATGAAGCGTATCTGCATTATTAACTCGGAATCGTCTTTGGAAGCCAGCTCTTAACGATTCGGCGGCAGTATCTTCAACCCATTCTGAACGATAGTTCGAAGCAGGAAGGTTAACTGTTGCAGAAGTATCAGCACCCGTAGACGCAGTCATTGCACCAGCGGCAACAAGATCGGTAGTCAGATTGACATCAGTTCGATCGTTAACTCCGCGAACCGATACTGCGACAACCGCAGCCTGAACTTTAGAAGCAAAATCAGGCGCAGAAATCAGAAGAGCCTCCATTGTTCTAAGCGCAGTATTTCGTCGAGCAACTACTTCAGGAGCAGTATCGGTGTTTGCAAGATCCCGAACCAGCTGGATAAGATTGGCCGGAGTTCTCAAACCACTAACAGAAGATGGCTCAGGCATAAATGACTGGAAAACAGTCTCGAAAACAGTTGAATCCACAGGAGTCTGATCCACAGCAAGAGGTGGAGCGTCAGCTGCCCGGTTTGCATTTGCTGCTTCAGTTAATTTGGTAAGGAAGCCAGGCACCGGAGAATTACCCCCTAAACCTGCGAAAAATGCAAGACGAGCTTCTGGCCTAATAAATGCAGAAGCAGCGGCCCGATGCAGATACGGAGTAATAAAAGCAACTCGTTCATTTACCATAATAGTGTGAACGATCTTAAGTGCCCAGTTACGAACAGATGGAGTATCGAAGACTGAGACAGCTCGATTATTGAACACTGTAGTCACAGGCAAACCAAGAACTCTGAATGCGACAGCTTCGTTTGTATTCAAAACAAAACCACCAGCATGCAAAGAAGGCAATGCAGCCATAACATCATTATACGTATGGAGGTTGCGTCTTACGAGTTCAGCAACTAGTGCATCGTTGAATTGCGGAACCGCACGATATGGAACTTCAAGCACAGAAGAGCGAACCTGCCAGGTTTCACATTCGATCTGAGTTGCACTTCGACCAACTTTACAAGCACTATCAGCCCGCAGATTATCAAGATCAGGCATTGGTCGTTCAGTAAGAGTAACTTTTCGACCCGTAGTCAAATCCTGCAATGCCTGAAGTGCACCTTCATTTTGAGGCGTTTTAAGGAAAGTAACATTTTCAGGAGTCGTAACTCCGTAGAGAGCACGGAAGGTACCTGCATGAAGAGTTTGCATAGTACGCGCTACACGCGGATCGTAATTATTGTTAGTAACAGTTCTTCGGCGATGAGTATCGACAATGCTAACATGTACAAGTGGAGCTTCCGCATTAATTGCAAAACGAGGGTTAAATTCAACCGCATAGTTTATGTGGAAGGCAACGGCAAGCGGAATCCACCATGCCAAAGGAAGGGCTGCACTTGCGAAACCGCCAAGAGTGTAGTTTCGATCGGAAACTGCCAATCGGGCTTTGAATGCTCTCCAGGTGATTGGGAAGAAGCTCACAACTCCATTAAAGAAAGACCTGACAGTGACCTTTTCTTGAGCAGGATCGATCAGAGTAAGAACTTCCCGGCCATCTGAAAGAATCTCATAAACGCCCTTATCATTCTTTCGAACGTGATAGAGATTAAGTATCGGGAAAGCCTTAAGCATGAAAACAGATCCGATTCGGGTTGAAGCAAGATATTTAGGAAAAGTGAAAAAGACAGCATCAACAGAATCGCGCACAGAATCCCAGAAGGAACGTGGATGAAGAGGCGCACCCAAGCGTTCTGCAAACCATTCACCGACCTTGTCCATAAAAGTATGGTCGACTTTTCCCTCGGAAACTTTTGCACTCGCAACGCTAAGATAATGAGCCTTCATAAAGTCTCGAAGCTTGAGCGGTACAGATTGTAACACCGCGGGCAAACCTGAAAGGAGATCAGAACCGGAATCCAAAATAGACTTATTGGCAAAATTATCTAAAACAACTCGTGCGTTGGCAGCGTGGGCATAACCGTGTTCTTTAACCACCTTTGCAACTCGTTCTTTTAGAGAAGTGAAATTGACGGGAGTTGTTTTGGAATTCTCCAATAGAGTAACAATATCAGTTAATTCAGTTGCAGCAGAACTGCCACGAGTCTTTGCGAGCTCAGTTCGAAGCGTAGCAATATCATCAGCAGTAACAGCAACAGTCGCACCGTGTTTTTCAAGTGCAGTATTTGAGCGGGCCTCGTACGTACCTATAACCCGGGTGAATTCTGCAGCAGCCTCAACAACAGGACTTGCTAATTCAGGAATAGAAAGAGAACCTGGGACTTCTTTTGCAAGATCACCCACACCAGGTAGCTTGGCAACAACAGCATCATCGAAAATTTGTGAAGCGGCATTCACACGACCCAAAACCCCAAGTAATTGCGTATCTTTAGTTGTACGAGAGGTAACTGCAACCCATTGGGCAACTTGACAAGAATCGCAATTGTCAAGAGTTTTAGTTACATCGTTGCCATCTTTATCCTTGTAAGTATGATTATATGTAGATAGATCAACTCCCGATTTCTCAGATTCGGATTTAAGCGCACTAGCTTTGAATTCGTCAGAAATAAGTTTTCTTGAAAATTCTGCAACTAAATAGACATACTGTTCCAAAAGAGAGGGCTCCATGAGTTTGGAATCTCTCACCTTGGCAGCAGTTGCTGTGCCAGACTTGGTTGTCAATTCGTGAGTTACTTCAAACAAAACTGCACCTGGATCTATAGCACCGGATCTCGAAGAACCCTGAGCGCAGGCATACTGAAAAATCGCTGCCATAAATGCTTCAGGGGGTTTTGGAAGAGTCGAGCTTGACCAATGTGCTGCATCCTTCCAGTAGTCGGGATTTCCAACCGCAGTAAAAATAAGGACATCAAGAACCTGATCAGTCAAATCTGATTCGGTAAACTGACCGTTGGAACTAAGAATCTTAATTAGAGACCTCCGAGCAGTAGCATAGGCATCCATGTGGGAACCACTGACCTCTTCCAAAGGTGCGGGAAGTGGGAGGTTAGTTCCGGCAGGAGGAACTGCAAGAGCTTTTGTGAACTCATCAGATGAAAAAACATCTCTAAGAACAGAATTTCCAGAAACAACACCACGAACAAATTCCTTGAAATTTACCTTGAATTTTTGTGCTTCTTGTTCGTTAGGACGATTGGCCAGAGTATTTTGAGCTTCCAGACGACCCTTATACCGCTCAGCGTCTATACCTGCAACTGCGGCTTTCTTTTGTGCCCGACCAGACATATAATCATTATATCGCTCAGCTAGATTCAGTGCCATAACATCCACACCTCAAAAGTCTATGAATATATAATGATAAATTGTGCTTAATTGTGTTTATAAAGCTAGGTATCAGGAAAAAAAGAAAACGAAGAGGAAACTAGAATGGATTGATTACCTTAAGCCAAGTGATTTTACCAAAGTCCTTCTCGTTTTCAGTAATTATAGTATCAATGCCACTCTCTTGCATTGTTGAAACAAGTAACGCATCGAAAAAATGAATAGAATATTGTTTTGAGATTAGGAGGGCATTAAGGACAGTTTGGGCATCATAAGAAATGATCAATGATGATTCAGATAAATCAAAGACGCATTGCCTTACGATTTCCTTATCCAAAGCAGGAACTGCCTTTTCGCTAAGAACACGGGAAAATTCAACTAAATTCTGGATACTTAAAATAACCTCATCTGAATCTATCAATCCAGTAAGAAGAGTAGCTGCGATGCGATGCTTCTCTTTTTCAGTCTTATTGTATGCATACACAAGAACATTTGTGTCGATTAACGATTTAGTCATAAATTTCACTTCGATTTTGATACATTTTATATTCAAATGTTAAACCATCTAAAATGCGACTTTTAAGACGTTCTTTAACTAAATCATTATCTGATTTGAGTTTGTCTAAGGCTTCCTTGACGACTTTACTTAACGAACCCTTCTTACCCCCATACCTTTCTTGGGCAAGGTTACGTAGTAATTTTTCATCTTCTTCATCAAGAGAAATCATAATGGTTCCCATAACAGCACCTGCAAATATGGATATATAGATATATAGATTATTTAATGATATCTATTAAGACAGTATCCTAGAAACCATTTTAGAGGCGCTAAAGACCTCGAGATCCTCGTATTTTTGACCAATTCCAATACAGAGGATAGGAACACCAGTAACTTTGTTGATCGAAAGAACGGTTCCGCCTTTTGGATCACAATCCAGTTTGGTTAGAATAACACCATCAACCCCGATTTCGCGGTTGAATGAAGAGACCTGCTCCAAGATTGCGTTTCCCGATACAGACTCACCAACGTAGAGTTTAAGATCTGGTGAGATAACGCGAACCATTTTCTTAAGTTCGTTAATGAGACTAATATTTGTGTCCTGGCGCCCGGCAGTGTCAATTAGAACAACATCATAATTATGAGCCTTGGCAAAGGTCATTGCATCATAGGCAACTGAAGTCGGATCACTGCCATAATCGCGTTTAACAATTCGAGCTCCTAGATTCTGTGCATGAACAGAGAGCTGCTCAATGGCCGCAGCACGAAAAGTATCTCCGGCAGCAAATACAACTTTCTTGCCTCGGGACTGGAGAAGATGGGCGAGTTTTGCCATGGTCGTAGTTTTTCCAGCACCATTAATTCCGATGAAAACAATTTTGACCGGTTTTGGCAAAGACTCAATCCGCTCAAGAAGATCGAATTGTTTTTCATTCCAAAGGACATCAAGCAGAATAGTGCCAAGGATTTCGTTGATCTGAAAGTGCATTTTCGATTTTTCCAGTTTCTTTCCGCTGAGTTCTGATTTAAGAGATTCGACCAGGGATTGGGCTACAGATAAATCGACATCGGCTTCAAGTAATTCAAGTTCAAAATCGTCTATTAGTCGCTGGATCTCGGATTCCGAAAGAGTAATTTGGGAAACGAAAAAGCTTTTGATCGAACTGATTGCACCTAATTTTACACGAGACTTGTCTGATTCGATTTCAACTGGCAGGGGGGGCTTTGAAGGGGCCAAAGGAGGAATCGCAACGGATTCAGATCGAGTTTTGGAAACGTGAATTGGGGCAGGTTCTTGTTTGGGTTTGGAAATAGAATCCAGAAAAGTTGGCGAAACCGAAGCAGTCTTTGGAGCTTGGAGCCCAGGTGATTGGGCGATAGTTTCTTTTTTTGGATATGTAGTTTGATCAGGCTGAGCCGGAGTAGGAATGTGAACCGGAGCAGACACAGAAATTTGAGATTTGAAGGGAGATGGCTTTTCAGAGGAAAGAATGGAGCTGTGAGGCTCGGATTTAAGTGCAGGAGCTAGAGTATCAAGTACGATTTCTTTTTCTGGAGCAGGAATTTCCTGAACACGCGGAATTTGAGATTCTGGTTTAGGGGCAATCTCCTCTTTCTTAGGAGCAAGATTTTCTATAAAGCCGCCTATTTTTTTCTTTAGGAAATCGAACATAAGAATCACAGAAAGGAACGGGTAGAGTAGAAGAATATCATCAAGGAGATATTTATATCATGCTGAGCCAGACCAAGTCAATCGAAATGCGTAAAAACAGACCGGAACAAAAGGCAAACAGGGAAGAGACACAAGACAGCATGACTTTGTGGCAGATAGACAGGGCACTTGGAAAAAGTAGAGAAGCTCGTGAGATGTTTCTGGATTTGTTATATGACAAAGCACGACACATAGGATGGGAGATTTGTGTTTCAACAGTATTTGAAGGATTACCAAAACTTGAGCGGGACAGATTGTTTTATAGAACAGTAGAATTTCTAAGAAGACTTGCAGACTTCAAAGATGCAGTTGTTGCAGAACCACTAACTGATGGGCCAGGCAGAGAATTTAGAGTGGCCAGAAGAGGAATTGCCGAAGCGGACATGGAATGCCTTGCAACTGCATGCGTATATTTGCTTACAAACCTCGCAGACGATTTAGGAAAAGAGAGACATGCAGATACTTTGTTGGGAGTATTAAAACGACTCGAACGCTCGGGCGGATTAGGAGGACTTGCATTTAGGACTGCACAAGACACCGCAAGAGACATACACATAAAGGCAATCGCAGAACGAGCACGAGCAGAAGGATTACCAGAACCGAAAATACGAACGCTAACAAGCGGAGCGAGCAGAAGAGAAATCGAAGGAATTGCAATTGGACCAAGATTAAGAAAGAGATAAACGAAAACTAAAAATAAGTGAAAATAAAATCAGAGATAGTCGTCTCTGCTGTTAGTCTCGACCTGTTGATTCAGCTTAGATTGAGCTTCCATTTGACCAAGTTGTGAAGAAACAGAACGAAGCTTGTCGTTGAGTTTGTTGAATTCCTCAGTAAGTTTTTGAATTGCGTTATTGGTCGCATCGATTCTTTTTCGGACTTCAACAGAAGCGACATCTTTTTTCATTTCAACAAGATATCCGCCGCCAATTGGAACAAGAACATTAGTCTCAGAAAGATTGGCCTTGATAAGAGCGCCACCACCAATGGGAACAAGAGCGCGACCATTTACCAGACTTTCGATGCTCCTAAGAGCATTGTTAAGATCCAAAGCAGTGAGAGAAACACGTTCAGTCTCCCGTTTAAGCATAGACAATTGCTCTCGATAGACTGCAAGCTCATAAGATAACTGAGATTGCATTTGTTCAGGCGATGGACTAGGTGCCATAGAAACCACTATGCAACCTTTTCAATTTTTGAGATCTTGATGTTTGATCTTCGAACACCATTGTGAGAACCTAGCTTAGACAATGTCCATTGCTTTGCGGTTGCTTCGCTTGGAGCTTCCAATTCGATTGCAAACTTTCTTAATCTGCCAGAAGCAGACATAGTTCCAGATACCGAGAATTTCATAGTACACACCAATTATTTAATGAGGTCAAGCGCCTCTTCAACGCGACCCAGTTCAAACGCAGAAGTGTTTTCTCCTGCGACATAACCATTTGCATTTATTATTATACCATAGGGAATAAAACCCACACCCATATTAACAGTTCCTTTATTGCCAAAGACTTTAAAAATCGATTTTAACTGTTCGAGTTCCACTGGGCTAGTACGAAAGTGCGATAGGAAACCAGTATTGGTAACAAGGCAGCAACTCCCAACAGTTGAATAGGTTCCGATTGACATAGGCACAATCTCTATTCCCAAAACATCAGAAATTTTAGAGATTTCGGATCGTTCCATATAGGGATTTGCAATGCCACCCTTGTCATTGACTGCAAGATTGTTCCCAAGAGCATTGTACTTTTCAGAGGAAACGTGAACATTAAGGCCGGTTTCAGATTTGATTTTTGCTAGCTCGGACTCTTTAATGATATTTGGTAAAACAATTCCGTTTGAATTCATGACACAGTAGAGACCGATTAAATTGGAGTCGCCGATGAAAGTAGGAATTAACTTGGTTTTAAGATTGGCAGCTATCGGATCTGAAAATTTAGGATTGGAATCTACTGGGACTAATGTTACCTGATCGTTCGATCTTGCAAACATACCAACCCAGGGATTTCCAAAATAGGTTATCTTATCCATTTTACTTTTTCTCCGATTTTTCTACTTTTGGCTGAGCAACGTGAGCTGGCTTTGGTTTTTCTGAAGTAGCAGAGGGTGCAGATTTAGGAACTTCTTTTGGAGCTGCTTCAGATGCAGAAGGTTTGACTTCCTTCTTAGATTCCTTGGCCTTGGTAGATTTCAAAGGAGTTTCCTCTGCCAAAGTAACCATTACGCCAGAATCGTTTTTGACCGCACGGATTTTTATTTTGCGAGGGGGTTTTTGAATACTTCTTGCCCAGAGGAAATCATTTAGAGAGGCACTAATTGATACTTTTAAACCATCAGACTTCATATGACGAGAAATAAATGCCCTCAATACCTTTACTGCATTTGGTACTCTTTTGTGCCTAGGAGCCTCGTAAGCCACTGCAAGTGGGACCGTATAGATTCGTTCTAAATTCATAAGTATCACCATTATTCAGAAATGCCTAATTTGTCATATCTCCAGTTGCGGTTCTTTCGATTGTACGAAACCGCACCCTTAGTTCTTCCGATGACAAATGCAGGAATTCTGCGATTTTGTCTTGTCGCTTTGACCAATTTCATTTTTTTACCATGAGATTTTATGCTACTCATTTAACAACACCCGATTAATTTATTTTGAATGAAACTTTATTGAAGTCTCCGTTTCGCTTTGGGCCTTTATGGACCGAAGGATCTCAAGAAGCTCACGTTCTGATATTTTTCTCCCAACACGACGTGCGGCGCCTAAAACATATTTGACAGCCGCAACATAGAGAGATTTGTTGACAACGGAAATGTTCATCATGCGCGAATATCCAGATTCGTCCAAAGCTTCCCTAAGAGCAGAACGTATTTTCTTTTCTGCCTCAGCGGCTTCTTTGGATTTATCAGACGCATTAGGAGCGTTTCCCTCATCAGCCATATCAGACGCACTCTTTAGCAGCCTGATCCAGAAGTGCTCTTCCTTTTGGAGAGAGAATTCTTCCGACCTTTTGCTTTACCAAAAAGCCTGCCTTTTCCAAACCCTGAAGGGCCTTTCTGATGGTCGAACCACCTGAAGGACAGAAATGCTCTGGCCTAACGCCCCGGCGTTTTCTTCCACCGTAGTGCATTCGGAGCTTGTTGGTACCAACGCTACCGTTGACATAAATCTGTCTAAGTATTGAAGCGCACCTAAAGAACCAAAAGTCCTCGCTGTGGGGAGGTCTTGAGGCGTGGGGGCCCGTTTTAACCAATCCAACGAATGCTGGCTTTGGTACTTTTCCTTTTAGCTTTTGCGCAGTTTTTATTATGAGCTTTCCTGGCTCAACATCTAATGCAGTTACCATTATTTCACCTAGTGTCCAGATCCTTTTGCAACTCGGATTTAGGACTATGCAGATACAACTTGCAAGAGATAATTTCGTTTGGAATCTTATTTAAAGGTATCGATCATCTTGGCGGGAGCTGATTTTCGAACTCCCAACGATCAGGAGCAGAGGAGTTGTAAACGAAATTGGCTGAATTTGAGGTAACTGACCGGACAGGATTCTTAAGAGCCATGATAAAATAGCCGTAGAGAAGGCCAAAAAGCAAGCCACCTAAATGACCCGCACTTGCGATGCCACTGGAGGAATCGAAACTACCCAAAAATTCCAGAACGAACCAGACCATAGCAGCAACTCGGATGTTCATGGGAATGAAGAAGAAATAGATCGTTAGTTCAGGAAGTATGATTGCAAGAGCGCCAAGAATTGCATAGATTGCACCTGAGGCGCCAAGAGCCGGGATCGGAGGTACTAGGAATAACGTAGATAAGTAGTAGGTAATTCCACCAGAAATGCCACCTAGCAGGAAGAGCATTAAATATTGTTGCTTGGTAAGACGGGATTCCAAAAGAGTACCAAAAAGCAGCAACGACCAGCAGTTGAAGAAAATATGGGATAACCCGCCATGAAGGAAAATGCTTGTTACAAATCGCCAGGGCTCGGAAAAGGCCTTTAGAGGATCAAATACAAATGCACTCTCAAGACCAGGAACGAGCATCTGGGCTATGAAAACCAGGCCGATAATCAAAAGTAAGACATGAGTTACTTTTACCATAGATAAAAGATAGCAAAGGATATTTATAAGAGCAATAGATTCGAAAAAGTTAGTTTGAAGTGCGCTCGAATATGCCAACGATACACGATGGACGCGAATTAAGATCAGGACAGACAAAACCCGAAACAAAGGAAAAATGGGAATCCGAAGCAGCACGAAGATCATCTGTGGATCTGAAGGAAAGGCCGGCAATAGGAGAAGTCAGAGCAGACATTTGAGCTAGCATAAGACTTAGCCCTGCAATTTTGAGGAGTGTGTCAGAAACATACTCAGAACAAAGCGATGCATATCGGACATAAATGAGTGCATCAATAAGATCAAGGATCACTGGATTTAACGAATGATCTAGAGAAAGGTTGAGAAATGAAGCCTCAACAGAAGAAAGTTTGGAGATATCGGGCAAATCGGGAAATGTAGAGTAGACTTCACGAATTTGGCGTTGTGCCGCAGGGATTAGAACATTCCAATTTTCAGGAGGACAGTTTCCCAGATCTTCATAAAGACCAAAGATTACATCGCGAGCAGTTTTGTGGCCCCGGATAACGGACATGACAAAGGAATCTGCATGGTGTGAAACCCAAATCCAACGCTCGCCGGGTTTAGTAAGACGTACAAGATTTGCAGTGGCTCGCTCGCGATCCATGTATTCAAAAGAAAAAGGAGAAACGAGGGTTACTTTTCGTTTTCCCCGTGCAAGAGCAACTGCATCAGAACGAAGTGGACGCTCCAGATCAGCTTGAAGAGAAGGAACGAAAGACTGGGAAACATCCCCCAAATCGAGATTAAAACAACGTCGGCCAGAATTTTTTAGCACAGTGCCCAGATATCCACGGCCACCACCAAAAAGAATAACATTAGACCGAACGGGAATATGATCAGAAGCCAGTTCCAGAAGAGCTGGACAGGTAGAATAGGGGAAGACTGACGTTTCTGATCGAGGAAATTTTTTCCAAGCGACCTTGGCAGTTGCGGTATTTAGATTCATATGAGTTAATTAAATACAACAATAGAGCTTAAAAATCACACTAAAACAAAAAAAGACACATCAGAAATAATAAAGACGATAAATAGAGAAAGAAAAGGGAGAATAGTGGAAGAGATAGAGTGTCTGCCACTAAGTTCATTAGAGCAAACAATAAGCCCCACAAGAAATGAACCAATAAAAAATAGTTATGGGCGAAAAATACAAGAATGTTTAGCTAAGACGTACAACCGAGTAAGAATTGTGTTAATAACTAAGGTAGAGAACTGACCAATAGTTTCATCATCAAATCCACCAGTAGCAGGACGATCAGTAAGATTAGTAGTGATGGAAAAAAGAGACAAACTGCTGCCAAAATACTACAGCAAACAGTTCTTTGTGCCTTGGCAATTGGTGAAATTAAAGGAACGTAATGCGGACTAACACCAAAGAATAGTTGCAGAACATTAAAATAAAGTTAGATATTATGTTAAGATATGTATATATAAATACTTTCAAACAATTCAGAGTATAGAGAGAAAAAAGGAGAGCCGTATGATGATCAGTAGGCAGAAGAAAGGTCTTAGGGGAGAAATTTTAAGAGTTGCCATAGTCAGCGCAGCAGTAGCTTTTTCCCAGTTTCATAGTGGATGTTCAGAGCATGCAGGAGTAGGATCATCAAAAAACCTTGATGCCGGAAAAGTAAATCGGCAAGAGTATACAGCCGCAGATGCTCGAGCGAGAATTGCGGAAACATCAATAGCCACTCAAAGAATATTTTCAAGAGAAGATCAGACAATACTAAATTACACATCAATGCGAGAAGTAAAACAACTATTAGAACAACATACGCAAGTGAGAGACGCACTCATAGACCTACTAGAAGTATATGATGCAAGACTAGAATATAGAGAACTTAGGAGAAGAATAGATGGAGTTCTGGGCGCCAGACCTTTTCCAGCAGATCAATTCACTCAGAATGGAACAGAGGCACATTTTCAGATTACCAAGGCATGGATAGTCAATCTTGCACATGGATTATGGGTCGAAAAGAATGGACTGGTTTCTTGGTCTTTAGAGAATTATACGCAAGCACAAATAAGATTCCTCTTTCCTACTACAGATCGTTCGGAAAATCAATATCCAATAGCCATACTAAGCAGGAACAATTTTTCTTATGAGGATAATGATCCACACAAACTATTTCGTATTGGATGGGCAATTAGGGAGACTTCGGCCATCGCAACTGCAGAAAAGACAGTAGAGTGGGTAAGTAGAAATTTTTTTCATGTTTATAGAGATGGTAATGAAGACTTTGAATACAGAACCCTCTACCCAAATGGAATACCCAGAATTGAAGAATTGTTTAGAGAGAGGGCCATATTTGGATGCTGGGATTCTAGCTCTCTTTCCGCCACAGTTCTAAGGTCAGTAAACATACCTGCAATATCAGTGCAATCAAATTACATACATCCAAATAACGGAGGTGCATATTCAGGAATGGACGAGTACCACGGAGGCCTCATGATACCCCACATCGATCGATATGCAAATGGGGACTGGTTGTTTAGCGCAGGCCAGAGAGGAAATCTGATTTTGTACCCCCACGCAGAATTTGTTCGATATATCCCGTATGTAAGAGATGAAGCCATGAGGGTGGGAGGGGACCCTGGACCTCGGTTCTACAATCCAAATCCAGATAATTTTGGCGTTACGATTCGTAGAAGAGCAACAAGTAGTTCATTGTACATAGATGGATTGTTTGTTTTAGATGAAGAGAGGAGACGCATGGCGGGTTCTAATGCCCCGTATGTTGTAACAAATCAAGCCTTTGATAATAGAGACATAAGACAACCCAGACCAAATTTTTCACTAATGATAAGAGACATTGGAGAATTTGATCCACAGGTGAGAGTCGATAGGACTTTTCCCTACATGGCAACGGTCAGCGGGACATCAGTAAGAATAAAAACCCTTGAACAGATCCTTGATCAGACTCCGATAAGATTTTAATGGGAAATAAAAATCAAGAGAGCTTAGAAGACTCACTAACCGCAAGACAAACTACTTCAAATGGAGCGTTGGTTTTTACACAAACATCAGAAAAATGAGTCCTAACTGCGAGATAACCTTTTTCCTGGAGATATGAAAGAACTGAAGAAAACTTAGGAACGGATTTAAGTCCAAGAATTTTACACAGCCAGTGAACAGAATAGTAATAAGGAGGAAGACCAACTTCGGATTTGAGAGTCTGTAGAAACGAGGAAATATCGACCTTGTTAGAATACTTTCGATTTTCATTTAGAACAAGCATTTTATCCAAAAATGAAGAATCTGAAAGATCACCTAGATACAGAGGCCCGGCAAAATCAAGTTGAGAATTGCATTTGGGACAAATGGAAAGCGGGAATTTGCCAGAGCCGCGATTGGCGCATGTTTTACAGTACCAGAGGTGGCCAAATGAATCAAGACTCGCAACTGCAGAATCAGAATTGCGTGTAAGCTTGACTATTGTTTTAAGATAGTGCTGATCTGAAAAGGACACAAGAGGAGTAGTACCAAAATTAAATTCGGATGCAACTTGGGCAACTTTCTTGACCAAAATCCGAAGACCGACTTCATGAGTGAATTCACAATTTAGGGGTTTGGCGTGATAGTTTTTCATGCACGCATGATAAACACCGCCGCAGAGAACAGCGACATCAGTTGCAGTAGCAGAAATATATGCTTCTTTTGCATGGCCAAAAATCTTCATAGAATCATAAAGATAGGGCGCCGGAGTCCCAAATGGATCCAGTTCGACAAAGTTCGCACGAACAGACTGAGCGACCTTGCAGAATTCGTTTTCAATAGAAACCGATTTGATTTTATTCTTTTTAGCATTGGCTTTGACAGATTTTATAGCAGCGGGATCAATATCGACGAAAGTAACCTGACTTACATTTTTGTTTTCTACCCCATAGCGAATAGATCTGATTCCGCTGGCACTAAAGCCGTCGACAATTTCTAGGTCAGATCCGATTGCTCCCACTGCAAGCGAGGAGAGAGTTCGACAGAAAGTCATGTTGGGGTTATAGAAGACAGAATCGGGACGACTAAAAACTACGCCCTCTTCAGTAAGTGCTTTTGACCTATGTGGATTGGGTTTTGATTTAGTAATCGATTTTGATTTTGGAAGAGTCAGGTTAATCAGCCTCCAGAAGAACATCTGATTTTTGCAAAGATATGATCTTATGATCCATAAACTCTCTTAAAGCAGAGGTTGCATACGAGCCAGAAGGAAGAGTGAATCTAAAAACGTTTTCTGAAAACGAGAAATTAAGCAGAGGAGCGAAGAGCAAACGCCTTGCACCTTTAGATGAAATCTCCGGAAAATCAGACATACGAAAATCGGAATGCGAAAGACCCAGAGACTCGAAGTAAGCCCGCTCACGATCGTTAAGTATGCTTTGATAACCAATGATTTTTCCAACCTGCAACCCCTGGGCTGCAGGAACGGTTAGATCAGGAAAACCCAGAGCAGAGATATCACAAAAGAATTCTCCGTCTTCTAATTCAAAGAAGGATTCAGAAAGACGACGTGAGAGAAGATCGTTAAAGATTTTTGACTGAAATGCATGAATGAAAAGGAGCAGGATGTTTCTAGGCAGAATGCGCAGGGCAGATTTGAAGTCCTTGGGATTTTTAGATAGAGCTTCGAGCAGAGTTCGCTCAAGGCGAAGGTGTTTTGGAAAGTACCTAAGTGCGCGAGTAAAATCCATCGATGATTCGAGCTCTTTTCTGGCAAGAGTTGCTTCCTGGTTTTGTTCACCTTCGCAATTGCAAAGAAAATTCAAAACAGCCTCAGAGTATTCACGCTTCAGAATATAGAGACCCATTTGGGCAGTATTTTTCCTGCTTGAACCAAAACGCTGCTCGCCAAAATAATTGGGAAACTTGCCTTCAAGAGAAGAGTAGATATCATTCACCCGTGAGCCTGACGAATCAGTTGGATTTCGAATAGTAATGGTAAAGCGATTACCGCAGAGATCACCAAGCGAGACGCGATCAGGTGCAGAATAAATTCCATTTATCTTGAGATCTTTTATATTTAGGGAAAGGAGTCGCTCGCGTGAAATTCCGGATACGGAAAATAAGCCAGTAGTAATCGCTATTTTGTCCTTGTTTCCTGCGAAATTGAAGTTACGGGGATTTATATGGAGACGATCTGAAATTTCAGAGATTGCAGAAGAGTTAGACCAATCTCGTTTTTGCAAGATGAAGTGGAGAAATTTACCAGCATCAGTATCAGGGAATTCGAACGTTTTGTCGAGTTCAAAGATCGTACCGTTTTGAGAAATCTCTTCAACTAAGAAATCTTCGGGAGATTGTTTGATTTGGCCTCCGATGCCACTGAATTTAGAAAGGTAATGAAGATGCAATCAAATCGCCTTAAATAGATCGGCTTTTGTAACAATGCCAATAATTTTTCCATTTTTTTCGATCAGTATCGCCCGATAGTGCTTAAGAAGATCTGCAAGCGCATCAGTAGATGAGTCAAAAGGAACCTGCGGAAAGCTTGGGGCCATAACTTGGGAGACACTTAGAGCATGAATGTTGCGGTTCTTGGAATCAGTAAGAAGAGAAACGATGAGGCTGTCCATAATGCTTCCGACACACTTTTCATTCTCAAAAACAGGAATCTGTGAAAGTTCGTTTTTTTGCATAAGTTCGATTGACTTGTCCAGCGAATCCTTTGGAGATACCCAAATTACTGGAGAAGACATAATTTGCTCTGCCCGTTTTTTATCTTTGCGAGTGTAACCTTCAAGCGCAGCAAGAATTTGAGTTACTTTGGAATAGGCAGGATCGATACGCCCGGATTCGATTTTCGCAATTAATGATTGGGAAACACCTGAAAGAGTAGCAAGCTCTTTTTGAGTTAGGCCCAGCTGGCGCCGGAGCTTTCCGATCTTTTCAATTTCTAGCATAACAGTAGTAATGATAAGTTGTCATTTTAATTATTCTTATAGGAATTTTTTAATCAAAGAATATTAAATAGAAAATCGGGCAGCAAAGAATGGAAAACGACAGCAGAACATCTGCTTAAAAACAGAAAACCGTAAGAAGATATGAAATTCAAGGAGTCGAAAAAACATGAAAAACAAAATACTCATAACTTCAGCATTACCGTACGTAAATAATGTTCCGCATCTGGGAAATATTGTCGGCTGTGTTTTATCGGCAGACGTTTATGCGAGATATTGTCGATCAAAAGGAGAAGAATGCATCTACATTTGCGGAACAGACGAATATGGAACGGCAACAGAAATAAAAGCACTCGAAGAAGGACTAACACCGCAGCAGATTTGTGATAAGTATCATAAGATCCACAAGGAAATTTACGAATGGTTCGGCATTAGTTTCGATTATTTTGGAAGAACCTCGACGCCGATTCATTCGGAATTAACACAAGAAATATTTTTGGATCTGAAGAAGAACGATTACATAATTGAAGAAGAAAATCTGCAATATTTCGATGAAAAAGCAGATATGTTTCTTGCAGATAGATATATAGAAGGAACGTGCCCGTTTTGCAATTATGATGGAGCGCGGGGAGATCAGTGCGACAAGTGCGGAAAATTATTAAAGCCAGAAGAACTCAAGAATCCGATTTCAAAGGTCAGTAAAACCACCCCAACATTAAAATCGACAAAACATCTTTACATAAACCTACCGGGAATTGAAAATGAATTAGCTCCATGGATAGATAAAACATCTAAAGAAGGAAAATGGTCGCAAAATACAACAAAAATTGCGCAATCCTGGATAAAGGAAGGAATAAAGAAAAGGGCGATAACACGGGATCTTAAGTGGGGAGTGAAGATACCCGAGACTGGATACGAAAACAAAGTATTCTACGTCTGGTTTGATGCACCTATCGGATACATTTCGATAACGGCCGGATTGACGCCCAGATGGAAAGAATGGTGGCTCGACAATTCAAACGTCAGACTATATCAATTCATGGGGAAGGACAATGTGCCATTTCATACAGTCATTTTCCCGGCAACACTTCTTGGAACAAAGAAAAAATGGACGATGGTTCATCACATCAACACCACAGAATTCCTAAACTACGAAGGCGGAAAATTCTCCAAATCAAGAAAAACAGGAGTATTTGGTGACGATGCAGTAAGAACCGGAATTCCAGCGGACGTATGGAGATATTATCTGATGGCTAATCGACCCGAGCAGGCAGACACAATGTTTAGCTGGGAAGATTTTGCAGATAAGAACAATAACGAACTACTGGCAAATCTTGGAAATCTAGTTAATCGGACCCTCGTTTTTGTGAAGAACAATTTTGGATACAATGTTCCTAAAATTGGCGAACTGACCGGAGAAGATAGAATATTCCTCGAAGGGCAGCAAAAATTAATTGAAGAAATAGGACAAAAACTGGAGAATGTGGAATTGAAAGACAGTCTGCACAGGACAATGAATTTTTCGAAAAATGCCAACAAATATTTCCAGGACAACAAACCATGGGAGCTGGTTAAAACAAATCGAGAGAGGGCAGAAACAGTGATGGGGATATTAAGTAATCAAATACGAATACTAGCGATATTGATCGAACCACATCTACCATTTACAAGTAGCGAGATATTTAGGCAATTAAATTTGAAAAATCAGAAATGGGACGAACTAACTGCATCAATCCCCGCAGACCATCAGATCGGCGAACCAAAGGCACTCTTTAGAAAAATCGAACAGAAGGAAGTACAAGAGTTGCGAAAGAAACATGCAGGCGGACAGACCGAAAGCGCACCAAAATTTGAGGATCTTGATTTAGAAGTCGGGGAGATAATTGAAGTGCAGAAGCACCCGAATGCCGAAAAACTTTATGTTGAAAAGATCAGACTTTCAGATGGAGTTAGACAAATCGTTTCTGGACTCGTAGATCATCACAAAGAGGAAGAGTTGATGGGCAAAAGAGTAGTTGTTCTTAGAAATCTTAAACCCGCAGCGCTCAGAGGAATAGAATCAGAAGGAATGATTCTGGCTGCAGAAAACAAAGAAGGTATAGTTGAAGCTCTAATGATTAGTGATGAAATCGGAACCAAGATAGTCAAGAGGGGCGAAGTAAGCAAACCCAAACAACTGATCGATTACAAGGAATTTTCTAAAGTGAAAATTATGGTTAAAGACCACTTAGTAGTTTGTGATGGTAAGCAGCTTGTGACAGAGAAGACAGAGGTTAGAACAAATAGAGTGAAGGAGGGCGAGGTTGCTTGAGGAGTTCATCACGCAACTATATAAGAACTAAGATAAAAACAAAAACAGATTAAAAGCAGAAACAGATTTTGAGAAAAAATGGAGAATATAGAAATAGAAAAATATAGATTTATTTAACCAAAACGCCGTTTACTACACCGTCTTGACCAACCCGATTGGTAATTTTAACTTTTCCGGATTTGGTTTCAACAACTGCGCCCTTGGTCACGATGTTCATACGAACGTATTCTGGGTTGTGGCTTTCTAGGACCTTTAAGATTGGCAAACTTTCAGTTCCCTTAGCAGTAACGACATTGACTTTAGAAGCTTTCTTGAGTCGAATCCGTGGATTTCCACCACGAGCACGCCTGACTGCAGAAACGTTCTTATCTGAAACCTTAGTAGAGGAGAATGCGCCACCCACATGAGCGACCTTTTTGTCTCTAAATTTCCTAGTTCTTCCGCCGGTACCGGCAACAACCTTCTTATTGGATGGTCTATGATACTGTTGCATAATTAATCACGTTATATTAGTTATTAAACTAAAGAGCAAGATAACCTTGTTGGGATCTCTTTTAAAACGTTTTCATAGGAACAAGAAGGCAAATGTCATAACGAAATGAGAAAAACGAATATAAAGAGATAAGATCAATATAAATATGTAAAATACTCTTTTTCTAAATAGTTGTAAATAGTGTATAAAAGAGAAACAATTATAAATTCAAGTCGAGTAATTACAATGGTAAAAAAAGTGAAATAATTAGAAGTGTATTTAAACACTTTTAACAACAATATAATTTGAGGAAACTTAATGTTTAGCCTCAAATAGGTGCGGAATATGACAACCGATCCAAAACGAGACGGACCGAGGTTGCACGTAGAGGCGCAAAGGCAACCCCAAAGAGGAGCGCAAGAAAGAAGTAGAAGAAGTACCGCATCAAAATTCTCACAGTTTCTAGCAGCAGGCTTGACAATAACAGCACTATCAATACCATCAAGGGCAAGAGCGCAGACCCACCATGAACACGAACAAACGACAATACATAATACAGATAATCATCCGGCAGAAACACATCAAACACCAGAATTAACGGACAATCACCATACGCGCCCTATCGAAGCGGATCACCACATAATCGAAACGCACCAAACCCACGACACGACTCATCATCAGGGAGTCGAGTCTGGATCGATTCATCAGCCAGAACATCCAGATCATCCGATATCAAATGAAGTTGATAATGGACAGGTTCATAGCGTAGCAGAAAGAATGTATTACTCATCATTTAGAGGAGTACTGTTAGGTCATACAAGACTAGACGCAAGGAAAGAAGAATTTGAACATGCAATTCACACACGAAGAAGCTGGCGTCTAATACCACTTGGAGCAGATTTTGGAATTGACTATTCGTTGTTAAGTTCAACATACGCAGAATCGGGCAGAACGTACCATCAAAGCGGCCACGGCGCTTCACTCATAGGAGCAGGAGTTTTTGGAGTCATAGCAGCCGGAGTCCCGATACAGCTCACATTAGGAGGTTTAATCGGGCTGGCCCAGAGCGACTCGGACCCTGAGCTTCGAACAGGTCTGACTTCAGAATCAGAAACACTCAGACTTGCATATTCGATTTATGCAACCGCAGCATTTGTGCACCATGAACACAGCGCACTTCCAGTAGTCGAAAGTGTCGGATTTAGGACAATGGGGGACATATCGAACTGGATGACTTATTTAAGAATAGGCGGTCAGGTAGCTGCATTTGGTCCTCTTCAGTGGAACTACTCGACAACACTAACTGCAGTGCACCTAGGCGAATCGTATGGAGCTGCAGGAGAACTCGAAACCTCAGTTGCAACCAGAAGATTTACAATTGGAGCAGCAATAAGAACCGAGTGTGAATTCAATGACCATGGACATTATGAGGCCCTGCTTCTTGAACCATCAGCATTTGCAGCAGTAAGATTTGAAAATGTTGCAGTTTCAGCCAGAGTAACTTATCTGACCATCGCAGATGGAGAGTCCAGTTTATTTAGAGAGCCCTCAGTCGCAGGATTAGGAAGATTGGATTTTTGGATCAGATAAGGAAATTAAAAAAATTATTTTTTATTTTTAGCCCAGAAATAACCCATCATTTTGTAGGCAAGTTTTGCAGCCACAAATTCACTGACTTTTAGAGGAGGGGTTGGAGTAACCTCAACAATATCAAAACCAACAACAGCCTTCTTTTCACCAACTGCATGCAAAATAGCCATACAATCTTCCCAAGTAAGACCACCTGGCTCTGGAGTTCCAGTCCCCGGAACGATAGATGGATCGAGTCCATCAATGTCAAATGTTACAAAAACAAGATCACCAAGAGAAGAAACTATTTTCTTGACATCATCTGGATCTATTTTACCGCCTTTCTTGTTGGCATAGATTTTATGAGCATAGTGAATATTCTTTTCCTGACCACTTTCCTTTGCATATTGGGCTTCTTCCTGACACATGGAACGAATACCGACCTGAACCAGAGAGCCACCAATAAGATCTTTAACACGCTTCATTGCAGAAGCATGGCTGTTTTTTGTTCCTTCATATGAATCGCGAAGATCTGTGTGTGCGTCGATCTGAAGGACAGAAAGTTTTGATAAGTCATATTTGGATTTAAGACCAGAGATGATTCCGGGAGTTATAGAGTGTTCACCACCAAGAACAATAGGATATTTGTTTAGCGAGACGATCTTATCTACTGCGCTTTCGACCAAGTGAACAGTTCGGGCCGGGTCACCCTTATTAACCGCAAGCTCATCAAGAGTGTGAACGGGAATTTCTTCAAAAACGTCTTTTCCGAGTTCGATATCGTAGAATTCAAGCTGCATGCTCGCTTCGATAATCGCATTTGGACCAAATCGAGTTCCAACTCCATAGGAAGTAGTCGAATCATACGGGACGGGCAATAAAAGTGCTTTGGCTTCCTTGATAGGAATTTGGATTCCCATAAAGACCTTTTTAGGACCGCTTAATCGCTCTAAATCCTGCTCGAGTTCCAAATGATTAGACATAAATTCACTTAAGAAAAATAGGAGATAAAGAAATAAAAGCATAACTAAGACTAAGAAAAATTTACTTGCACCCGGAATCCCAAGGAAAGATCGGTGCAATGAGCAACCGAAGTCTTATCCCATGCATGAACCCATCGCGATCAGCGGGGCGAGCCCGATAGAGGGATATGCCCACAGACGGGACCACGAAGGTATGCTCCCAGAAACCAGGTGCACAATTACACGCTCAAGAGTTACTTATATAGATATGCATTTGGGGACAAATGAACGACGAAGAGAAAGAAAGGAAATAAGAAAAAATAGCGTGTCAATAAATAGATAAAAGAGAAAAACACGAGAGACGGCAAGAAACCAAAATAAAAAATAGATTCGAAATCAAAAAGCAAGTAGATTTCGACTCACGCTTCATATAGAGAGTCTGTACATTTCTATGGACGATCCTATTCTTACACACTAAGTTACAATTTTCCATTCACTACTTTCGTAATGTTTGGAGGTGATCTATCCGCAGGTTCCCCTACGGATACCTTGTTACGACTTAGCCCCCCTCACGCCCTTTCGGTTCGAACTCAGCATGAACCGAGGTCTCACCGAAACAACATTTGGGTGACTTGACGGGCGGTGTGTGCAAGGAGCGGGGACACATTCACCGCGTGATAGTGACACGCGATTACTAGCCATTCCATCTTCATGAGGGTGAGTTGCAACCCTCAATCCGAACCACGGATAGATTTAGAGGATTGGCTCCTCCTTTCGGAGTCGCAGCCCATTGTTCTATCCACTGTATGCCGCGTGTAGCCCAAGAGTTTCGGACCATACTGACCTACCGTCGCCCACTCCTTCCTCCCATTTAGCACGGGCAGTCCGTCTAAAGTACACCTCTTCCGGAGAAGAAGTTAGTAACTAGACGCATGGGTCTCGCTCGTTGCCTGACTTAACAGGACAGTTCACACCACGAGCTGACGATGGCCATGCAATACCTCTCGGCTTGTTAGGCAAGATCTTTAGTCTGACCTTCATTCTGCCGTCGCTCTTGGTGATATTTCCGGCGTTGTATCCAATTAAACCGTAGCATCCACGGCTTGTGGTGCTCCCCCGCCAATTCCTTTAAGTTTCAATCTTGCGATCGTACTCCCCAGGCGGCAAACTTAACACCTACGCTACAGCACTGCCCGTAATTACTTACGGGCAACACCGAAGTTTGCATCATTTACAGCTGGGACTACCGGGGTATCTAATCCCGTTCGCTCCCCCAGCTTTCGTCCCTCACCGTCGGACATGTTTTGGATCGGCGCCTTCGCCACTGGTAGTCCTTCCAGGCTCAACGGATTTTACCCCTACCCTGGAAGTACTCCGACCCTCCCCCATTCCCAAGACATATCAGTATCCACTGCACGCGTTAGGGTTGAGCCCCAACATTTCACAGCGGACTTAATAGTCCGGCTACGGACACTTTAGGCCCAATATTCGTGGATACCACTCGAGGCGCTGGTGTTACCGCGGCGGCTGCCACCAGTCTTGCCCACACCCTTATTCTCCAAGCTATTTACACTTGGCAAAAGACGGAAACTAAGTTTCCGCCACTCAGACTTTCCCTGTCACGCTTTCGCGCATTGCAGAGGTTTCGCGCCTGCTGCATCCCGTAGGACTAGGGTCCTTGTCTCAGTACCCTTCTGGGGGCCACCACTCCCATGGCCCCTACGGATTATCGGCTTGGTGAGCCATTACCTCGCCAACTACCATGATCCGGCGCAGTCTCATCCTAAGGCAGGACCGACTCCAATTCGTCGGCTGTTTGAACGTCTAAGCATTCCAGCATAAGACATTTATCCCGATTTAGCCTCAGTTTCCCGAGGTTATTCGGATCCTTAGGGCAGATTGACCACGTGTTACTCAGCCGTTTGCCGCCAACCCAAGTGAGTTAGCAAACTTGCATGGCTTAATCAAAGTCTGATAGCAGTATCCTCCAGCAGGATCAACTGGAATTTGACAAACTGTGACGCTTGTTTTCCATTGATCACTTACCGTGTATTTTTTAATTATAATATTGAGTACTATACTTTCGTTAATTCTCAAAGGAATCGACTACATATATATTGCACAGACAATTCTCTTGAAGCGTGAGTCAAACCTACATGAATAGGTTTCCACAATTACATAATAAGATGCCTCTTGGCAAAACCAAACGGCAGGAGATATATATTGACATTTGTATTTATAAAGGTTTCTGAACCTCCCAAAATCTTAAACAGAAAACTTGCGGACGATAAAGGCCCGTAAATACAAAGCTTTCTATAATACAGCACATAAATATTTAAAACTTAAGTTGATCAGACGTAGAAATTTGAACAAAAAAAGACATTTTTTAGTAACCATTACCACTATCAATGATTCTTTGCTAAAAAACCGAAATCTGGAATCGAACTTTATTGTCATAGTAAATGGCGGATCGAAGGTTATATTATACTCAAAAATACACCCAAAAAGTACTCGTTGAGTAGAATTCTTCGAGGTGAATGTAATGATATCAAAATCCGCAGATAAAAAGAGAGGAGATAGAAATGCTGGACTCTCAGCATCAAAAATAGGCAGAGAGCCACCAGTGGCAGAATCGATAGAACACAGAACCACCGACAACTTCAGGAGCAAGAAAGATGACATCTGCACAGGTAGAAGCAGCTCTGAGACATTATTTAGAGCAACACCAAAAACAGAAACCAAAGTCGATCTAGGGGTCGGTAAAAGTCAAACTGACACCAAAGTAGAAGACCCGGATCACTTAGACGAACTTCAAAAAGATTTAGACAATAGGTTAATTGGCGCAGAATTGAGCAACGAGCAGATATTATTTAGAAAAATAGAATCCCTAATAGAGAAGGCTGGGTTTAGTAACGATCCAGATTGGATAGATGAAAGAAGCGAACATGCACGAGAAATCCTAGCTGACTTAGATGAAATAGAGAAATCACGGGTCATAGAACTTAACATTTCAGAAAGAGTAACATTGCCCAAACTGGAAAGAGATGCGCTGGAAGTGACAAATATCTTAAAGAGAGTTCCTGGAATAGCAGAGAGAGAAAACCAGAGAAAAATAGACGACCCAAGGCAATTGAAATGCTTGCAGTCGCTGCAATAATAGGTTCAGTTATTTTATCGATAATTTTACCTGGAATTAAGCACAAAGAAAGAGTTACTCCAACTACAACGACTGAGCCAGCGAATAATAATGCGGCAGTAGAAAGAGAACCCATTAGACCGGCAAGAATGGCACCCGAACTTTCACTGGATCGAGAGATTAGAGAGTCTGAGTTTAATGCGAGACTTAGAGTTTCCCAAGCAATTGCTTCCTTAGACCGATCAATTGCTCAATTAACTGCAGCGTCTGTACACTCGGAACTTTATTGGGTAGAGAGAACTACAATGCCAACTAGACAGGAATTTGAGATCGGCAGCAGCAGACTACAGATGAGAGAACGAAAAATAAGAGTCTCTTCAAATAGAGAATCAGAAACACAACCACACAACATTAATGGAATTCGGCCGATCGATGGAGCCCAACAAACAATTGAAGCAATAACAAAAGAGTATGGACTAACTATATTAGAAGATCCCATTACCACCTACGAAAGAACACGATCCAGAATTGCTTCATATCTAACGTCTCTTGAAAGAGGCATGATGCATAGTGGAGATGAAACCGTTGCATTAAGTAGATCAACAGCACCGCTTATGCCAAATGACTTTAGACGAATTTGGATCAGATTCCAAGAAGATCCAGAAACAACGATAGCTAGACTAAGAGAAGACATCAGAACATTGGATGAGAATTTCCGGCAGTATAGATCACGATAAATTAAAGTTTACAGAAAAGTGACACTGGTTTAAAAGCATTTCGATACTAGTGATATAGTAAAACGATTTGGGGTGAAAAAATGGTAAAAGGTGGATGTCTTTTGCGCTATAACGGGTGTTTTGAAATCCAGTCATAATACAGTAAGCACATGCAAAGATAAAGTAAGATCGGATTTTAGTTTAAAGAAAGAAGTCTTGCCTCCAAAAGTTGGAAGGCCTAGTTGTTTAAGTGAAGAGCAAAGAGCAAGATTGCTTGAGATATATCATAACAGATCAGTTAGCCTACGGCAACTTGCAGAATTGTTTGGAATGAGTGAATGGAGAATAGTTCGAAACGGAGGATTATTAAGAAGTCCGGCACACGAAAAAGGAGACCGATTAACGAATAAGAATTAGAAAAATACTAACAGAGGTTATGATTTAGATGACATCAGAAATGAGAATTGCACAAAGACAAATGAAGATGGATGAACCATCGACAAGAGGGGCCAGATATGCCGCATATTCAGTATTGGGAAATGTGTCCGGGGGAAATAGAGCTGCGATAGTTGAAAGTCTTGGCACAAGAGAGGAAAGCATAAGAAAAATTTTCAGCATAGCAGCAAAGGAAAAAGGATGTGAGAAAACAAAGGCACCTGAGAGAGCGTACCTGGATAGAGTATACGAACACGGATCGAGCGCAGCAGCAAAAAGAACACAAATAGCTGACATGCTAAAGACAGGCGGCTCCGAATATATGTTCGCATCCCAATCTCACGCTGATGCAATGACAGAATTCATGCGCAGACGCAGAATACTAAAAAGAGAAGGGCCAAGTGCAAATGTAAGAACAGAAGTAAGAATGGCATCGTGCCCGGGAATGGGGAGGGTGTTGCCGGATGCTATGACGGCCTATTATTATGCTGCAGCCAGAGAGGCAGCGATACTGAAGGCAGACGTGAGATTTCAGGTAGCCCGAAATCTAGGGTTAATAAAAGTACCAAGAACAGAGGATGCACTAGTGGATTATTTCAAAAAAGAGGCACTTCTTGTTGCAACTGCCCAAAGAGTAGGGCAGGACTATGAAAACCGCGGACTTGGAAAGTTAGTATCTTATAAAGGAGGAAACGTATTTCCGGACCGAAACGAAATGATGATAACAACGAAACTTCTCGAAGAATTGAGCATAGGAGAGTATGTAAGAACCTGCCTGGATCCGGATCGAATTGAACGAACAGTGGCACACCTAACAGGACTTATGAAAGTGTTGGCATTCGGAGCCTACGAGAGAAACGGAACGAATGGCCACAATGATCCAGAAAGACATTTTAGAGTTCCGATGTTTTACACACTCGCACATTTGATGCTCTTTGATGGAGGCGAAATAGAAGCTCCGACCCTGAGCCTTGGAACAAAATTCGAGATTGCATTTGCAACTGCACGAGAACCTTTTAGAGCACAACTCCTGGAAATGAAAACCATGAGAGAGAGAACTGCGGCAACAATCGAATTGGTAGATCTCAATATGTCTTCAGTTCCATATAACGTAGAAGTCACACGAGACGCAGCCGAAGTTTTCGATGCATTAAAGGGGCTATATGGACCAGAAGACCTAGAAAGAATAGCACGAATAAACCAGGTACCATTAAGAGAAATAGAAATACCTATCGCAGCAGAAAGATTCGAAGCATATGATGCAATGGAGGAAAGAGTTCATGGGGAGAGTGCTAAAAGAAAATTTGCTGAACTAAGAAGGGCCATAAGACAAGTAGTAGAAACAGTAGCAGAATATTATTATGAAAAGTAATGAGCGAAAAGAGGACTAAAAATGACTGTAGAGAAACTTGGGTGTGAGTTGGAATTACTCCTTGAGCGAGACGGAATACCGATCTACTGGCAGGACTGGGTAAAATTGTTAGATGCATTGCGAAGCGAACTATCCGAACTTGGAATAAAAGAGAAACGAGATCTTATAACTCACGAACTGCTCGGGTTCGACATTCCAGGATATGGAAACATAGCTCCGGATTCGAATTCAGCCCTTGCAGAAATAGCAGTCGACCCCTGCAATAGCAAAAAAGAACTGTTCGAAAAACTAAAATTTCTATATGATAAACTAGAAAAGTGTACGAAAAAAATTGGAGTGCAAATAGTCTGGGGGTCGCAGCACAAACGACCTCCACTCGAGCAGGAATACTGGGACAGGGTGGCCAAAAAAGGGCTTTATACAGTAGTGCGAAAAATTTGGGGTTGGAAACACCACGAAATGCATCTCTCTGCATCATTTCAACCAGCAATAGATATAGAAGTAGGGGAGTTTTCAGCTTTCAATAATGCAATCTCGGCAACATCGCCAATAGCCATTTGCTACCTTGGCGGAAGCACTCCGACAAAAGGAAATGAAAATGAGACATATTATGAATATCGATTGCACGGATGGACGAGAATGCTTGGAAAACAGAAAAGCGAGCAGGATATTTTGGGAGCAAAACGATTTGTTTCGCATCAGCAATATATGAATGCACTTCTTTCCCAAAGAGCACGAATAGTTGCACTAGAAAAGGACTACAAAGTAGGAAAACTAGTCTATTTCGATGAAAAAACCACGGCAAGAGAAGTTTTAAACGGCATAACCGGCCATAGAATAGAAGAAGTTATTGACTACAAAAGAGACGAACTCAAAACAAGTCCCGTTCAAATAGAGGGCCAACAATACATAAACCAGATGGACTGGTGGGTATTTTGGGATGCCAGATGGAAGTTCGCAAAGAACGAGAAGGACGAATTCACAAAAAGCTTCATAGAAATACGACATATGGGAACACCCTCATCGTACGATAAGCTCGAAAAAATCATGGACTTTTTCATTCGGTTGAGAGATAGTGCAAAGAAGGTAAACGAACTAGCAGAAAGGCACAATATCTGGGATAATCTAGAAGCAGCTCGAGATCAGGCAATAAAAACAGGAACGCTCCCGATCAATCATCAGGCATTTGCAAACGACCTCATAACACTTGGAATACTTGAAAAGTTAAGACTGCACAGTTAAAATTTGTGATTTTGATATTAAAACGTGATTTGATGTTTGACGAGAATTTTTTCTTAGAAGTTTTAAAGTGCGAAAGCACTGCAGACAATAGGGAGGGCAGGAAGAAAGCAATTGGAGTCGTCGAGGAATATCTAAAGAGATCGAATATACCTTACGAAAAAGGCGATGAGCCAGAACCATGGATTCTCGCAGGAAGCGGAAGATGGGAACCGGAATATGGAGCATTGTGTCACATAGATGTAGTTAGAGAATTTTATCTTCCAAAGAAGGAAGGAGACAAGATAGTAGGACGAGGAACTCTGGATATGAAAGGTGCTTTGTGCGCCAGCATATGCGCGCTTAGGGGAAGTCAAAATGCATCAGTCTTAATAACCAGCGATGAAGAAGTAGGTGGAAAAACTGCAGCGACATTAGCCCAACGATACATACCAAAAAAATCACTTCTGGTCCCAGACAGCGGAGAAAATTTCACAATAATAACTGCCGAGAAGGGGATCCTCC
The DNA here is from genome assembly GCA_016212525.1 of Microcaldota archaeon. Lineage (GTDB taxonomy): Archaea > Micrarchaeota > Micrarchaeia > Anstonellales > Bilamarchaeaceae > Bilamarchaeum. The sequence continues at coordinate 69,509 of JACRGD010000010.1, forward strand.
ATTTTGGATTTAGGGTAAGCGGAAGGGCAACTCACGGCTCAAGACCATGGGACGGAGAAAATTCAATTGAAAAAGCATTTGAGATATACAAAAAACTTAAAAAAGAACTAAAAGCAAACAACGAAAAAGGATGGCACAACACACTCTCTTTGAATATACTAAACGCAGGCTCGGGAGTTAATGTTGTCCCAGATAGCGCAGTGGTAAAGCTAGATTTCCGATTCACAGAGGGGAACATAGAGGACTGGAAGGCAAAGATAGCAAGCGTAGTAGGTGAGTTCGACGTTATTTCACAGGGAAATTGCACTGGAACAGATAGAGATGATCCAGAACTAAAGAGGTTTACAAAAGAAGTCAAGAGACAAGTTGGAAAGGTGAAATTCGACAAAGCAAACGGTGCGACAGACATGCGATTTTTCTCAAGAATAAAGTCAAAAATACTGATTTATCCAGAGGGAAACGGAATTCATGGCAAAGAGGAATGGGTTAGCCTAAGCTCCCTGGAAAAACTAACAAAAATAATAAGCAACTATTGGGAAACAAAAGAATAACTGCCCAATTTTTTTCCGTATTTTTTTAAGATCGAAACGTCAACCTCATAGGGAACCGGGGATTTGTAATCGACAAAAATGCGTCCGTTGGTTATATCAAAACTCTTTTTCGTCAGATCCATAGTGTAGAAATCAGAGGCAGGAGAGCAGTCCGCAGTCAGTTTATTGCAAACCGCATCCATAGAAGCGATACTCAGGTTAAATTGACGACCCAAGGAAGTTTCCAAAAGTCCGCCGACAAACAATTCGACACCCAACTTTTTCATTTCATTTACAAGAAGAATCGAATTGTAGAAACCGCCGATGCGAGGGGGTTTGATGTTTATGGCAATTTTAGAATCGGACAACTCAGCAATATCAAAAGCGTCGTCGAGAGTTTCAATGCTCTCATCAAGAGAAACAATGGAAGAAACGTCACGAGCCAATTTGGCATGACTTAGGAGATTTTTTGGAAAGAAGGGTTGTTCGATTTCATCTGCAAACTCAGAGGTCTTCATAATTTCGCTAAGATGAGACGGATCTCGAGGATTGAAACTGGCATTGGCATCGACAGATATGAACTTTGGCGAAAAAGAATCACGCACAAACTTAGCAATCTTGTAGCTATGACCAGGCATAATTTTGAGTTTGATGGACCGAATTCCTCGAGAATAAGCCGATTCAACATAGCTGGAGACCTCTTTCTCAGTTCCAATACCAATACTTTCCTGAACGGGAATGCTTTCTTTTTTTGAGCCGGCAATTTTAGTCAGAGGTAACTCATTGAGTTTAGCATATAGATAGAAAAACGCGAAATCAAGGGCAGACTTGGCAATAAAATTTCCCTTAAACGAATTCATAAGAGATGCCAGATCAGAATGGGACAACAATCTACCCGCACCCGATCGATTGGATAGTTTTTTTAGTAGCAGATCAAGAACATGATGAGCGATTTGAGGATCTTCAGAATTATAAAAGGGTTCGGGCAGAACTGCAGCCTCACCAAAACCAGAAACACCATCGGAAATAAGTTCAACAACCAGAAATGGCTTGCTTTTGACCTCGCCAGTACTAATCCGGAAGGGTTTTTTCATTGGCAGATCTACGTGCCAGAGGATCGCAGAATCGATAGGAAGAGCAAACCGAGTAATTTTTTCAAGAGAAATAGCAGACATAAGATTAATCTATAAGAATAAGATTAAATTAGCTTGCAACACAGACGATTTGAGAGTCAGATCTTTTTTGGCCGCTCGTGTGGTCTAAAGCAAATGTTCCGGCCCTCGACATCGACAAATTGGCCATCCGCAAGATAAAAGCGAAAGGTGGATGAGATCTTTGGAATTTTTATTTCTTTCTTAGACCTTCCAGATTCCTTTTCAATAACGATCAGATTTTTGGTTTCATCAACTATCGCACCACTAGTCCCGATCAGATTACGGACAGTGCTTTTTACGATTTCGACTTTTAAACCAATGAAAGTGGAGTAGAGAAGATTGGATTTTGAGATCATGGCAAAACCAAAACAAGGGAAACAGAAAATTTAAGATAATAAAAATAAAACAAGAAGGAGAGGTTATCTCACTTCAATACTTTCCTGCGGATAACCAAGGGCCTTTAGAACAGGAGCAACCTTCTTCTTATGATCTCCCTGCAATATGATGATACCTTCCTTACAAGTACCACCGCAGGCAAGTTTGTGCTTAAGTTCCTTGGTAGTAGACTCGAGCTGAGACTTATCAATCCCCTGAACCACCGTAACAAGTTTTTTGAACTTCTTATTTTCCGTATATACTTTTATCTTGGAAGTACCCTGTTTATCTAGTATTTCACAAACACACAGATCCAGCAGCATTCCACACTTTTGGCATTTATCCAACAGATTCACCTAAAACTATTTAGATTTCTTAGTATTTAAGTTTTGCGCAGCGGATTTAAGTCGGGCAATACTCAATTTTATGCTTCTTGCCTTATCATGACGACCCTCTGCCTTGAGCTCAATACCACTTAAAGAAAGTTCTGCAATCTTCTTTTCGATTGCTTCCTTGGTAGTCAATTTTGCGATCTCGGTCTTTTTAATTGCCATTAGGCTCGCCTCCGTCTATGATCAAAACCACCAGTTTCTGGTCTTCGTTCAACATCCTGCGCAGTTTCAATAACCTTTGGCAGAACAACCTTATCAGTCTTCTTGTCAGGAAATACAGTTCCTGGAGGAGTCAATCGGACCAACACACCAATGACACCAGATTGAGTATTTGCATGTAAATGAGCAACTTTCACCAATCGAGAGGGTTCTCCAGATTTAGGAATGTGACCCGCACCAACTCTAAGAGTTTTTGCCTTTGCACCCTTTGCGCCAATCTTACCAGAGGCAACGATTTCTGCACCTAGAGCACCAGATCGAATAATTTCACGAAGCATGAAATGCAAAACAGCTCGAACCTTCTTGCCCATTTCGATGTACTTTGCGGCCTTTTTTGCAACCATTCTTGGTTCCAGGAAAGGATTTCGAACCTCAACAACACTGATCTGCGGGTTTTCGATTTTGAATTCCCGTTTTATTGTCTCAGTTAGTTCATTAATTAAGCGACCTTTCTTACCGATAATTCTTGCAGGGTTGGTAACTTCTAGAGTAATTCTAGTAACCAATGGGGTTCTTTGGATATCAACACTCGCCAAACCGGCACGATCCAATTCCTTCTCGAGGAATTTCATGACCTGAAATTTGGAAAATGGTTCTTCGATCAATTTTTCTTGGTAAAGCATAATACAACCTCAATTTATTTTTTTGCCTCTTTTTTCTCAGCAGACTTCTGAGGAACCTTTACTGGCTCGGATTTTTTATGAGCAGAAGGAACAGAATTTACCGGAGCGGATTTTGAAGCAGGTGATTCCTTCTTCGAAGTAGCAGCAGACTTTGGAACTGGTGCTTCAGAAAGAAGAATAATTTCAACACGAGCAGTTTCTAGGTTCGATCTTGCAGTTCGACCCTTTGGAGCCATTCGCGGATAGGTCATTTTTTTATTTGCACTTGCATGAGCAACGGTAAGGTTGGAATTAACATCCATTCCCTTGACAGTTGCATTTGCCAGAGCACTCTTAAGGACCTTAAGAACGATTCCTGCAGCCTTCTCTGGATAACGACCCATTCGGCCTCCAAGTTCTCTTCGGTGACCCAGATTTTTATTGTGCTTTCTAAAGAGCACGGGAATTTCACCCAAAGAAGCTCTCTCGAGGAAAGTCATTGCCCAAGTAGCCCGTTTGTTCCGAATTACACCACAAACCGCAGCCAAGTCCTTGTAGGAGGCATTTACACCCTCTACACGGGCCTTTGCGCCGTTTTCTAAATCTAAAGAATATCCTTTCATAATCATCACTTAAGTGGAACGAACTTGGAACCTCGAGTTGCACCGACACCAGGACCAGAGTGTAGAACTCTTCCGACAGTGTGGGCATATTCACCCAATCTTCGACCGATCTTGTCGAGAGTAATATCAACACGTTTGAATTCCTTACCATTGTGAACCATGAAGGTCAAACCAAACCATTCTGGCAAAATGACCGCATCTCGGATGTGAGTCTTAATTGCCTTTTTTGGATTTGCCTTCTTTGTGGCTCTTACTTCTTCGACAAACTGCTTCAATCTTGGATTGACATTAAGTCTAAGCATAGTCCTTCGATTTCTTGAAGTCAATTTCTTCATGAAATCATCCATAGAAAGCGACGTAATGCCTTCTTCGTCAATACCCTTCCAAACATCTTTCTTCATAATCATCAAACCTCAGTTATAGTTACTTGGAACGGGCTGCCTCAATGGCTTTTTTACCCTTCCTTCTACCAGTAGATCGAGCTGCAATGTGACCTACTTTTCCACCAGGTGGAGTCGATCTTGCAACCGTAGTTGGCTTACCAACATGGTGCTGCTTACCACCGTGCGGGTGGTTGTATGGAGATTGATGAACACCACGAGGAACTGGCCACAAACGATTTTGTGCAGTCTTCTTGTAATACTGGTTTCCTGCCTTAAGCATTGGCTTTTCTAATCGCCCACCGCCTGCAATAACACCCAACTGAACCCTGCACTCGTTAGAGAGTTCGATTGTTTTTTTACTTGGAAGCTTGATGTAAACAATGTTGCCATCCTTTGCAACAACGTTGGCATAAGATCCGGAGGCCTTAACCATTTTTCCGCCATCACCAGGATTTCGCTCTAAATTGTATATATAAGCGCCATCTGGAATTCGATAGAGTGGCAAAACACTTCCTAAAGAAAGAGTTGCCTGGGCACCCACCTGAATCTTTGCACCAACTGCGATTCCTTCTGGAGCAAGTAAAAATCCGCGTTCGTTATTTTCGTATTTTACCTCGATCAAAGGACCGGTTCTTGCAGGATCATCAACAATAGATACGACAGTTCCCGAAAGAACCCCTGTTTTTTCAACATCATCGTAACGTCGATAAGTAAGATCAGTTTTGTATCTGTGACTTGGAGCTAGGTATCGTGGACTTCCCGAACCTCTCTTCTGTTGTTTTAGTCGTTTTCCCATAAGTACACCTATGCAATAATCTTGAGCTTAGCAGCCAAATCATCGGCCTTAAAGCCCTTCTGGAGTCGCACCACTGCGTGCTTTGATCCTTTTGAAGTTATGAAGGTCCTAACAGACGCAACTTTAACTCCAAAAAGAGTTTCCAATTCTTTTGCGATCGTATTTTTGGTTGCAGAAGAACTGACAGAAAACGTCAATGTGTTTTCAGTTTCGATCTTTGCAATGGCTTTTTCAGTTTTAACTGGTTCAATAATGATCATGCTACAAACCTCCTTGCGATTTCTGGAAGTGCATTTTCAGAGAAAATGGTGAGCCTTCCCGCGTGAGTTCCTGGAGCCAGGTCCTTGACTTTTAGGTCAGCAGCACGAACAACATTGACGCCGGCCAAATTGGCGGCTGCTTTTGTAACCAGGCCATCTGAAACAACTATAAGTGGAGCCTTCTTGCCGGTCTTTTTTGCCATTTCGACAAAATGATCGAGCTTAAGGGCAGTAAGAACCTTCAAAACATCCCGGGTCTTTGAAAGTTTTTCAAAACCATTTTCCAAAACAAGAGGAAGTGCGATGGTAAGTTCGGTCTTCATTCTTTTAGAAACCAGTTTCGAGTTGCAGGACATAGAAAGAGCGCAGGATAATGCCTTAAGATGCTCTTTTTTGTTTATCAGTTCGACGATTTTCTTGGTAATTTTTGGAGGGTGCGCTCTGCGACCTTTAACTGCATGAGGAACTCGTTTAACCTTACCAATTTGTCCACCAGGCAAGACTTCGTGAGGCAAGTGTGGAATACCCTTGTTCTTAACAGTACCGTAGTCTTCTTTTCGACCTCGGTACCGAGCACTTGTTTCCAAACCAGCAAATCGGTAGCTTCCTTTTGGCTGATAGAGTTCACTCTCTTCACTTAAAACCGCTCTTTTAACAAGATCGGATCGATCGGAAGAATGGAAAACTTCTGGCAGATCAATCTGCTTCATGACTTTTCCTTCCAATGAGTATACTGTTGCTTTCATCTAAAACACCTACTTTGCGACGTAGCCGACATTTGGCTCCTTAATTGGAGAACCAGCGCGCACTGCCGTTCGCAGTTTAACTAATCTCTTTGCAGGACCAGGCACAGAACCTTTTACAAGGACATAGTCATTTCGGACAATACCATATCCCCTAAATCCACCCTTGGGATTTATGTCTTCAGGTTTCTGACCCAACTTAAGAATTCTCTTGTTCAACTCGGTTCTCTGGTGATAACCAGTTTGACCTGCTTGAGGAACAGTGTATAATACATAAGCAGGATGCCATTGACCTAAGGTACCTACATGTCTTCGCTTTCCAGTTGCCTTTCTTCTCTGAATTGCAATACCGAATCGCTTAACAGCACCTTGCCATCCTTTACCTCGGGAAATAGAAACCACATCGACAAATTCACCGAGCTTGAAAACTTCGGAGAATTTGAGTTCCTTACCAAGAAGAGATTTGCCATGTGCTAATTTTTCCTTTGCATCTTTGCCGCCGCAACCCAGTTCCATTTTTTCGATGTGTTTTTTACCAATCCCGGTTTTGGCCGGAACAGTGAAAACGAGCAACCGAACATCAGTTACCTTTGATTCATCAACTGGTTTTGGAGCGTGTTTTTTGTGAATTCCAACTTCCTTGAGGGTTTTTTCGTCAGTAACTAAAATATCACCCAACGAATTTCCACCATGGTAGCAACGAACGCCGTAAACAGCCATTGGAGGAACCTCAATCACAGTTGCCGAAGAAACTACTTCCTGACCTTTAGTAGGTGAGTCAGTATCATCAACATATGAGACGTGAGTCATGCCAACTTTGTAGCCAGCAAAACCAAGAACCCGTTTTTCAGACGAGTTGGGCCAAAATACGTGAGCATTTTGACTATAAGCTCTTTTCCTGGGCCGGTGGGCCATAGAACCTCGACGAGGTCTTCTAATGTCTGTCAAATTTAACACCCGATGTTCACGTTGCCCAATTTCGACGTCAGATCAGGGATCCTTTGTCAATGGGTCATCGTCAGATTGTCCGACGATGCGTAAGGAGATACCTTACCGCGACTAAATAGGTAGAGTACTAAAAATAGTGGAAAACATTTATAAATCGATCTCTGAAGAGAACACAAGAAATGACAAAAACACGAGAAAACGAGCATTTATAAACACTTTATGACACAGATTAAACAGAGAGAACTAGAATATTGAAAATAGCACCAAATAGAGAAGTAAAAATGCACAAGTATAAAACAGGTAACTAAATGAAAACCCAGGTTCTTAGTACACGGCCGCCAACATCTCGACCAAGCGTCATTAAGCAGCTATGTTTAGGTTCCCCCAGAGGAAACATGGAAACGTGCAATCTAAATGAACCACTCTGGGCCAAATTAAGAACAATGGTCGACAGGGCCAAAACAGAGGCGCAGGACAGAAATGAAATATTGTGCGGAGTCATAGTCGAAACAGACAAAAAAAGACTGACTTCCATAAATAAGATAGGTGGAAGGAAACAGGCCGGTGACAGGGCTTTGGATGTTTATGTAGAAACGATCGGAAAGGCAACAAAAGTCGCAGTAGAATTATTTGAAAGGGATGAAAACAGAAGACCATTAGAATTAAAAAACACCATTCAAAAGGGCGAAGCATATAGAATCGGAGACACGTCGGACGAGGGAGTAGTAGTTTTACTGGCATCTGGAAAGGACGAAGCCGAATTAAAAAAAGCACTTGGACTCGCATGCAAACGATTTGCAGCCGCAACGGACACGATAAGCAAGATTTTACTCGAGTTGCCACTATCAGAAGGAGGCGAATTCGCAGATGCTCATGAAGCTGCAGGAACCGATACAGAAAACGGACCACTTAGACTAAGCGAATTTGGATTTGATATTGAAACAGGTTTGGGAAAATCAGAGACAAATCTAAAAAGATTTTCAGAAATTTTCAGACATCCCGAAGTAGTACCTGCAATAACACACTCAATCGGAATACCGTTCTTGGTGGGGGATGATCCAAAACAACTCGAAGCAGAAATTGCCAGAGTCGAAGCGGATGAAATATGGTTTAGAAATCTCCACCCACAACATTTGCGGGTCAGACGAGGCGAAGCCACACTTAAGAGCCCATTTGCACAGAGGCTAATAGACATAAAGAACAAAGAAGATCAGATGGAGAGCGGACAGTACATTCAAATAAAATTCAGACTTGAATCAGTGGACGCCAAGGAAGTCGGGAAGTACATCTATCCAGTAAACGACGGAGCAGTCAGAAGAAAAGGAACCCGAAAAGGACACGCTGAAGTTCTTGGTTACAATGAGGGAGAATCGGATTTTGGAATGCGGGCCATAAACACGTTCTTTGGAAAGGATTTTGCCAACAGAGTCATGTCCATAGTTGCAAGCGAAATGGAAAAATTGGGAGGAACGGAGAGATTGGGAGTAACGATCATGCCTGTAGACAATCACCTTAGATACTATGTGGACTGTGAAAAAGAGGGAAAAGTTGTTTGCGAAATAGTTGAAGAGGCAATTGCAAAGGCAATGGCAGAGAAAGAACCCGGATTAAAATTGAAACCAGTTGCAAGAAGCGTAAGGAGCAAGGGTATCAAAATAGATGAAGTTGGAGACGTTTTCGAATTGGCTGCCATGAACAAAGAAGGAGAAACACCGCAAACCATCGTAGCAACAGACTACATGGTAGCACTCTTAGAAGAGGCAAGACTCGAGGTAATACACCGAGCCCTAGAAGAATGGGAAGTTGCAGAGTACAAACATATAACGCACGCAATAATAGACACACTCAGGGAAATATTTGACAGACGCAGAACCATAAGAAATACAGGGGATCTGGTGGCAATATTAAGAAACGATAAAGAACTAGATGTTCGGGAGATACTAAATCAAAAAGCAGAAGAACAAGTACTAAAGCCAAATGCAACCGGAATGAAAAACGACATAATTGAACCCCACGAAACAGAACAGGAGATTAGAAAGGATATCGAAGACTGGTTCTTTAAATTTGCAAAGGAGCATTACTTACTTTTCAATAGGACAATAATGAGCATGTTAACTAACAGCGAGTAGTCGAAAGAAGCATATGGGGAATTGGATATGACGGACATCAAGTAGGATTTAAAGATAACCCGTTATCACGAAATACTGAACCGCAGGAATCATGAAACGTCAGAACAATCGAGGTTGCCGCGGCAGATCGATGTTCAAGCGATGAACGGGACAGACCGGAAGAGGGAGGAAAACGCTGAGTTGCAACAAGAAGATTGTTTGAGTCAATACTCCCAGAGAGGGCAGCTAAACCTTCAGTAACAATCTGCATTTCAAGAGCCCTGGCAGGAATTTCATCATTTTCGACAATAGGAACCAAAGCATCGAGTCTTTTTCTTAGGAGGATTAAAAAATCGGGCAAAAGAAGATTTGCAGTTGCATATTCATTAGTGATAGCACCCGAACCAAGATCAGTTCGAAGGCTACTAGCCACACGCGTTGCGTCATCACAATATGGATAGAACTGCTCTAACGCCTTTCTAAAGGAAGTGAGGGCAACCGGATGGGAGGATATCCTAAGAGTATCTGGATCTGAACGCATTGGTGGTCTTGATCCAGGAGGCCTGTGAGTTGGAGACATTAAAATCTTAGATTAAAGTGTATAAAAAGGATTAAAAATGGATATTTCTGTCAAAAACCAAGATAAAAAACCAAAAGAGCAGAAAAATACAACAGAGAAACGAAGAAACCATACAGATACAGACAGATCAAGCATCAGATTTAAGAATTCTCTCGAGAAAAAAGATTTGATGTTCGAATACTATATTTATTTAGTCGCAGTCTTGGCCATGGGTTATGCAGGAATTGCACTTTTTATCCAAAATAAATTTGTGGATAGGAAGAAAATGAACGACGTTCAGCAGAAATCAAACGCACTTAACGCAGAACTCAAAATTGCACAAAAAAACAATGACAAAAAGAAGATGGATCAGATAATGGAAAAACAGATGGAACTTTTTCCTGAAATGAACAATGCCATGATGGGAAGCATGAAAGTTAGCATGGTAGTTTTAGTTGTTTTTCTTTTGGTCGCACAAGTACTCACGTACCTAGACCCATTCATTAAAGACGACCAGATACTTTTATTAAAGGACGATGGAGTGGGCTGCGATAAATTTGCATCTGATGGAGTCTACTCAGGTTGTTTCACAAACATTAGCGGGAACTATACGAGTGCGATAATAAGCGGCAAAATAATCAAAAAAGGATTTCTGGGCTTTGGAGAACAGCCAGCAGGGACCAACATAACACAAATTTATTTCGACATACCTCAACAGCCAGACCCAGATATAGAAAGATCAAATGGTGGTGAAATACCTACAATGATACTGGAAAAACAGACATACACCCACAATGAAAATATACGTATCGAATTAAAACCTAAAAACAACGACACAACAGACATAATAAAAGCCGAAGCAGTTTTTGACAATGGAAGTGCATTTGCAGTGGACTTACCAGTAGCCATACCAATAAACGGAGAAAAACGAATACACCAACCATACTGGTGGTTCATATTGATATCAGTCATCTGTAATCTTTGTGGATCAATGATAATGGGAAGGATCACAAAGACAAATCAGAAAAAGAATGAACAGGAAGAAGACAAATTTGAAAAGGAGAAAAATGATAATGGAGCGGAAAGAAAATGATAATAGCAATTACAGGGCTTACCGGAAGCGGAAAAAACACACTCGGAGAGCTATTATCTAAAGAACTCGGATATAGATTGATCTGCCCGACATTTAAGGATCTGGCTGCCAAAGAAGGAATAAGCCTTATGGAATTTCAAGAGAGAGCTGCAAAGGACCATAACATAGACAAAAAATTTGATGCCCTGCTAAAAGAGGAAGCAGGAAAAGGAAATTGCGTTGTAACAACCTGGCTGGGCCCATGGATAGTCGATGCAGATGTTAGAATAAAACTCATGGCACCCGCAAAAATACGGGCTAAACGCGTATTTGGCCGCGATGAAATGACTAACGAAAGCGAGGCACTCAAGCACGTCATAAAAAGAGACACAGACAATAGAAAAAGATACCTTAGCGTATATAATATAGACATAGAAGATAACGACAATTTCGACATGATACTAAACAGTGCCAATTACGGACCAACTGAGTTGCTATCAATTTCAAAAAAACTAATAAGCATAAAGGAAAAACTACAGTTGAATAAGAAAAATAAGAAAGAATAGCCAACTAAGGAGAGAAGAGACCCTATGTTCAATCAAATAAAGGAAGAGATAGCAAAGGACATCGCCAAGGTTGCCAAGTGTGATTTTGAAATTGCATTCGCAAGCATTGAGAACGGAAAATTCGGAGATATTTCGAGCAAAATCGCATTTACCCTCTCCAAGGAAAGAAAGGAGAATCCCGCAAAAATTGCACCAGAAATAGCAAAAGAATTGCAGAAAAACCAGTGGGTCCAAAGGATAGAAGCAACAGGACCATACATAAATTTCTATTTTTCTCCAGAGACATATGGAAAAATAATAGAAGAAATACTCAAAAGGGAATTTGAATATGGAAGGAGCAAAGGAAAGTCAAATGCAAACAAAATAATGATCGAATTCCCATCAGTAAATCCGAACAAACCCTGGCATATAGGACATTTGAGAAACGGCCTTTTGGGAGATTCGGTAGCCCGAATACTCGAAGCAGCAGGACATAAAGTAGAGCGAATGGACTACATTGATGATTTGGGACTTCAAGTAGCGCAATCATTATGGGGATTCTTGAATTTCGATGCCAAACCACATGGCAAATTCGACATGTGGCTCGGAGAACAATACGTAGGAGTATCGAAAAAGTTTGAAGAGGACAAAGACATAGTAGAACAGGTAAGAGAAACGCTCAAAGAGATGGAAGAGGGCAATAATGAAATAGCAAATGCAGCACGTGATCTGACCGAAAAATGCGTCAAGGCGCAATATGAAACAGCCTTCAATTATGGAATATATCATGATGTGTTAGTCTTCGAAAGCGACATAATGCGAGTGATATTCAAAGCAGGAATCGAGTACATCAAAAAAAATAATGCAATAGAACTCGAAACAGAAGGCAAAAATGCAGGTTGCTGGGTAGTTAAATTAGAGGGCGAGGGGGAATTCGCAAATATGGAAAACCCGGACAAGGTACTTATTCGTAGCGATGGTACAGCGGTATACACGGGGAAAGACGTCATATTTCACCTATGGAAATTTGGACAACTAAAAGATGAATTTACATACGAACCATTTATCGTTCAACCAAACGGAAAAACTGCATACAAAACATCCAAAAAAGGAAAACAAATGAACCATGGCAATGCCCAACAATGCATAAATGTCATCGGAGTCGAGCAGGCATACCCGCAGAAGGTAATCGCAGAAGTATTCAGAAGACTAAACCTAACCCAGCAGGCCGCAAACCACCACCATCTTGCATACGAACAGGTTGGACTTCCAGAGGGCAAATTTTCTGGCAGAAAGGGAACGTGGCTTGGATACACTGCAGACGAACTCTTGGAAGAGGCAAAAGAAAGAGTTATGCAAAAAATAAAACCAGAGATAGAGCAGACAGAGAAGGAAGAAATATCCAGAAAAGTAGCAGTAGGAGCAATAAGATTCGCATTTCTAAAAATAGGATCAGAAAAGAAAATAACATTCAAATGGGAAGATGCACTGAACATGGAAGGAGACTCCGGACCATATGCACAATATGCATACGTGAGAACAAAGAGCATACTTGCAAAAAGCAAAGAAGCCCCAGAGGCGATTGCGCCTTCATATAATGAAAGCGAGAAACAATTAACACTCAAACTCGCACAGCTTCCGCAGATAGTTGAAAAGGCAGCAAAGGAGCACTCACCCCAAATAATTTCCACATATAGTCTGGAAGTGGCAGCATTATTTTCATCATTCTACAATGCATCACCAGTTTTAATTGCAGAAGATGAAAAAACCAGAAAAAGTAGACTCGCAATAACAAAAGCAACCGGAATAGTTCTGAAAAACTCACTTGAACTGCTTGGAATAGAATGTCCCCAGAAAATGTAAATATAGATCAACTGACCGATAAACTCGATTCACAAGGTGAGATTGGACAATACGCGGAGTTAGTAACAGGAGAGAACACAGATGCAAAGAAAGTTTAGATCCACTCAAGAATGAGAAACTGGGAATAAGATACTCTTTCGCACTATTCGGGGTTTTGCTCAAGGGAAAATTTTGAGCAACAAAAAATGACACGATTCTTGAATCGGCACGTTCGATACGAATCATAGAAAATACATCAACAAAAGAGCAGGTTGCAGTTTGGATTATGAAAGATCCAGCCGGGGAGAAAGAGTTGAAAAATTAAAAGCAGGATAAAAAAGAAATTAGAAAAATAAGAAGAGATGACCTAGCAGCACTTCTTATCTTTGCCCTCGCCAGAGGCACACATTGGACACATTCCCATCTTATGAACGAGAACTGCCAAACCATTTAGTAAAAGGCACAAACCGGCAACGATATGAACTAACATTGCGTCAGTCATAGTTCCTAAACCATAGAGCAAGAGAACAAGACCTGCCACAGCAGTCAATAAACCAGTTACCATTTTACATGTTGAACCCATACAACCCAAATAAATCACCTTTGAAAGACAACAAAGTAAAGGCTTAAGAAATAATCTGAAGGGCCATTGATCCGAAATACGAACAATTTCAACATCTAAACGAAATGAAGATTCAGAACGTAAAAATCAAAATCAACTACATGCAGAATTATCAGTTTTGAGAATCAGAGATTTGAAATCATGAGCAGATTCGCACAAAAATCTAAAAGAGTCTGTTCCTGGCCTTAAATCAAAAACAAAGCAGGTGCGCCTAAAGACCTGAAAGAACATTAGTGAAGAATGAAATTGGATCCAACTTAGCAGAGGCTTTTTGATAGAGACGCAACCGATCCGAATTAAGACTAGGCAAGTAGTCAAGAGCGAAAGAAAGCGAATCTGAGAGACGCTCGTTGTCTTCGAGCAAAATACCGATATTCTTCTGCTCGAGAATACGGGCATTGTTCATACGTTCCACATAAGCGTGTTCAACAACACAAATGACAGGTTTGCCATAGGAAAGAGCTTCCATTATAGTCGTATGACCCCCGTGGCAAATTACAGCTTGGCAATCGGCATAATATTTACGTAAATCTTCATAATTTGAACCAAAAATCGCGTCATCACCCAAAAGAGGATAAAGCGATTTTTGAAGCCGTCCGGAAACCACATATTTTTTATTATGACGAACCTGCGGCAGATGAGAAATCAATGGACCGCAAAAGCGCATAGGAAGACGGGAGTCCAGGTTCAGGGCAGTTACGGTAAATGGAGGAGGCAGATCTGGAACTATTACACTCTGCGAAGATTTGAGTAAATTTCGAAGCATAGATGAGGCCACGCGTTTTTGAATCGCGCCATCGACACCAACAAAAGCAGACGTATCGTTCGATATATAAACACTCGGTTTTCCCATCAAACCCGAAAGAATTACCCCCAATGGAGAACCATCAACGATTACACAGTCGACTTTTTTAAACTCGGAATTAATGACTGCAAGCGCCTCTGGAGTAAGAATTTTTAAAATGTCACCAAGATCAGTAGCAAGTTTGACTTTCGAGGTACCAGTACGGAGTTTATATGGAGAGGGAATTTCAATTAGAGGAACATTATTTAGCCGACAGTACTCTGCGCCCTTGCCAAAAGTCATAATTGGAATCTGGAAATGCTCAGAAAGGAGCCGATCCCGGGCCACATGACCATAACCATTTCCTTCGGCAAAAATAAGGCAATTCAAATTATGCTCGACATTATGCATGCTAAGGAAAATGGCACTAAAGCTTTAAAACATCATTTTCCTTATTGAGGCTATTATTTTAGTAATTTAGTAGATTAGCAATTAACGAGTTGGGATTCTATGAAAAACATCATGTGGTTTAAAGAGCTTAGTAAAGCATCTTTGGCTGAAGCCGGCGGGAAAGGAGCTAATTTGGGTGAAATGTATCAGAATGGTTTTCCCATTCCAAACGGATTTGTAGTAACAAGTGGAGCATACTACAAACACTTGCAGGCCAATAAACTAACTGAACAAATACAGGATATATTATCAAAGTTAGACGTCAATGACAATGAGGCACTTGAGAGCGCAGCAGAGAGAATAAAACAACTAATAATTGGCGGAATAATGCCACGAGACATTTACGATGAAATTATCGAATCATATAAAAAATTAAACGAATTAAGCGGCCGACAGACATATGTCGCAGTAAGAAGCAGTGCCACTGCAGAAGACCTCCCGACGGCGAGCTTTGCAGGACAACAATCAACATACCTAAACGTATTTGGCCCAGAAGCAGTAGTGAATTCAGTAAAAGACTGTTGGGCATCATTATTCGAACCACGAGCCATTTTCTATCGCACAACAAACAATTTTGACCACATGAAGGTAGGACTTGCAGCAGTAGTACAAATGATGGTTCAAAGTGAGAAGGCAGGAGTCGTATTTACAGCAGATGTGCTTTCACAAAACCGAAACTCCATAGCGATCGAAACCGCATATGGACTGGGAGAAGTAGTAGTAAGCGGCCAAGTAACCCCCGACACATACAAAGTAAACAAAGAATCGCTAGACATTGAAGACAAAATCATCTCGAAACAGACATGGATGTTAATAAAAATAGATGGGAAAAACAAGCGGGTCGAGATAAAGGACGAAGCCCAAGGACGACAGAAAATAAGTGATTCCGAAATAAAGGATCTTGCAAGAGTGTGCAAACGAATCGAGGAGCATTATGGGTACCCTCAGGACATCGAATATGCATTTGAGCGGGAAAATCTTTACATAGTACAAGCACGGCCAATAACAACATTGAAAGATAAATCAGGTCTAGAAAAAGGAACAGGCGGAAACTTGGTGAAAGGCATGGAAGGAAACACGGAAGGAAATGCGAACGCTGGAAAAACAGGAACAACAAAGAAAAGCGAGGGACAAAACGGAACTGCAGTAACCACCAAGATATTGCTTAGAGGGCTTGGATCTTCACCAGGAATAGGAATGGGTCCGGTAAAAATAGTGAAAAATTCAAGTGAGATCAAGAACGTTCAACGTGGAGATATATTAGTCACGGAAATGACAACACCCGATTTCGTACCTGCCATGAAAAAGGCAGCCGCGATAATCACAGACACGGGAGGAATGACATCGCACGCGGCGATTGTTTCGCGAGAACTGGGAGTTCCGTGTGTAGTGGGAGTAGGAACTGCGACTACAACGCTCAAAGACGGAATGAGTGTAAGTGTAGATGGATCGCACGGCATAATATACGAGGGAATGGTAAGCGCTCCGGAAGTAGTTGCCAAAAAGACAAGCGATGAAGTCTCGCAAGCAGTAATAACCGCAGCAACGCAGATAACAGGAACGAAAATATATGTCAATCTGGCAGATGTAGATCAGGCAGAAAAGGTATCAAGACTTCCAGCAGACGGAGTAGGACTTTTGCGCGCGGAATTCATGATAGCAGGCATGGGAGAGCACCCAAGGAAAATGTTAGATGAAGGAAGAAGGGAAGAATTCGTAAACCGATTAGCAGACGACCTAAGAAAATTCGCAGCGGCATTCTACCCAAGACCAGTAGTCTATCGGGCCACAGACTTTAAGACAAACGAATACCGAAATTTAGACGGCGGAAGTAAATATGAACCACATGAAGAAAATCCGATGATGGGTTATCGCGGAGCTGCAAGATACATAAGAGAGCCTGAACTTTTCAAGATGGAACTAGACGCAATAAAGAAAGTACGAGAAGAGTACCACCTTAAGAATCTCTGGCTTATGATTCCGTTCATAAGACGAATCGGAGAATTACGCGCCATCAAGGACATAATGGAGGAAGTCGAGCTCCACAGAACAAGGGATTTCAAACTATGGATAATGGTAGAAGTACCCTCAACAGTCGTATTGATCGATCAATTCTGTCAGGAAGGGATAGATGGTGTATCAATTGGAACTAACGACCTGACCCAGTTAACACTAGGAATAGATAGGGACAATGCAACCATGGCGCAGGGATTTGATGAAAGAAACGAAGCAGTACTTCGATCTCTCAAGAGAATAATAACGGTGTGTGGTAAATTTGGAGTTAGTGCATCACTCTGTGGACAAGCGCCCTCAGTATATCCTGAATTTGCCGAAAAACTAGTTGAATTTGGAATTACAAGCATGTCGGTAAACCCAGACGCAGTTGAAAGAACACGAAAGATAGTTGCAAGTGCGGAACAAAAAATAATTTTGCAAAGACTATCCAAATTAACCCAGGGAAAAGCAGAAAAAGAAACATCTGATCTAGACTATGAAGGGTGAACGGAAAACAACCAAACCTTTTTATAGTTTAAACATTTATTTTTTTTATGGAATCTAAAGAAATCGTATTAGTCGTGTTTTTCATTGTGATGTTTTTGGGAGTTATGATTGGAGTCCCATATGCAACCAAATCAAACAATACAGAAACAATTCAGCAGATGAGTATTAGTTCGAATGGGGCAGTTAACGTCATATTGGGAGGACCAACTGCACAGAAAATAATAGAACACGGAAGTCACAGAATAAATAATCCGGATGGTTCAATAGCAACAACACTTGAAGGCAAACAAGTTGTTTTTTATAAAATAGGGTCTTCACAAGAGGCACCATCAATACTAGCTAGAGCATTTGGAACATATAACGAAAGAATAACAGACGTAGTCTATATAACGGAGACCAAAGATACGATAACTGCAAGTGCAGTCCAAAAAACAGAACAGGTAGTAGATCTTCTCTACATAGCAACGGCAGTAGATAAAGGAAAATGGCTAATAATAACAGATGGAATGAGAGAACTTGATATGACTCAGGAAGCTATAGAAGCCCAAAAAGAATACAAAAATTGGCTCAATGAATATTCACAGGGAAGCGCATCCATGAAGATCATAGAAACGAGCACGCTAGTACCAAATGAGAACCAGCTCAACCAAGAGAACATAATAGAAATGACAAAAATAATAGCAAGAAGTCTTGGATAATCTAAATCAAGAAAAGTGCAAATCTTTTTATTTTGCAAGTGAATAGGATTAGATGGGCTAGAGCGGGGCTAGGGGTCCCGATCATCGCATGTCCCCTTAAGGCGACTCGAAACCCCAGGGCGTTTGTGAAAAGCATAAATGTCCATGTTCCGAAGTGTTGAGATTCTGCCTTGCGTGGTAGAGTAACTTGCGAACCTGGTCAGACCGAAAGGAGCAGCCATAAGTAATTTGCACTATGCTTGCAGGAAACAGAGTTGAGCTAAGGAATCTGGCTCCAGATGTGTTTTTCTAGGCAAGCTGGGGAGCCCACTACAGATCCAATCCAAATAGTTCCAAAAAAGAATTATTAATCTAAGCAGAGTAGTGGCATAAGTGCGATATTTATGAAAGCCTCAGACTTAATGGTCAAATGTCTCGAAAACGAAGAAGTCGAATATATATTTGGCCTTCCCGGAGAAGAGAACCTCGAATTGATGGAATCGCTTTTTGGATCAAAATCAATTGAATTCATAACCACCAGACACGAACAGGGCGCCGCATTCATGGCAGACATCTATGGCCGGATTAAACATAAGGCAGGAGTTTGTCTTGCAACACTTGGACCAGGGGCATTAAACCTGGCAACAGGAGTCGCAAGCGCGAATTTGGACCATTCGCCCCTAGTTGCAATAACAGGTCAGGCAGATTTTCATGAGATACACACAGAACAACACCAATTCATTGACATCGTTCGAACGTTTGGACCTATAACTAAATGGAATACGCGAATCAGTTCGGCACAGAGCATACCCGAAATAGTCAGAAAGGCATTTAGAGTAAGCATGACTGAGAAATATGGCGCCACGCACATAGAACTCCCCAATGACATAGCAGCAGAAGAAACAAATGGCAGACCCATGAAGATAGTAATTACAAGAGATGATTTTGCACCCCAAGAAGTCATAAAAAAAGCAGCAGAACTGATAAACGAAGCAAAAAATCCAGTCATACTCTGCGGAAACGGAACAGTAAGGACACAAAAATGCACAGAACTGGTCGAATTTGCACAAGCAGTAAAAATACCAATAGCAAAAACATTCATGAGTAAGGGCGCCATAACAGGAGAACATCCGCTATCGATGGGAACCATGGGAATTGCGATGGGCGACTATGTACTCGAAGAATTTAGAAAATCAGATCTGGTAATAACCGTAGGATATGATCTAGTCGAATACGGACCGGGTTTTTGGAATCCGGATCATGATAAAAAAATAGTTCGGATTCATTCAGTTCCGGAAGACTTTGTTGATTCTCATTTCGAATATGACGTTGATGTAGTAGGAGATATAGGATACAACCTTGCAGCACTCTCAAAAATAGTAAATGTCCGAAATCAACCAAACCTTAAGCATCTGAGGGAGAAAGTAGTAAACGAACGTGAATCAGCCAAGGAAACGTTTCCACTTAAACCCCAAAACATTCTCGTAGCTATTCGAAAAGCCATGGCTCAAGAGGACATACTTGTAAGTGATGTTGGCGCTCATAAAATCTGGATTTCAAGATTGTTCGCAACCCATAAACCCAATAAAGTGATAATTTCAAACGGACTGGCATCAATGGGTATCGCACTCCCAGGTGCAATTGGAGCAAAAACAGCTAAGCCAGAGGTAAATGTCCTTTCAGTAAGTGGAGACGGCGGATTTTTGATGAATTGCCAGGAGCTTGAAACGGCAAAAAGACGAGAGATGCCATTAGTGAATATAATATTTAACGATGGCGGATACGGAATGATTGAAGGAAAACAGATAAGACAGAAAAAACACGTTTTCGGAGTTAAATTTGGAAATCCTGATTTTGTCAAGCTGGCTCAAAGTTTTGGCGCTAAGGGATATCGAATCGAAAGAGTCGGGGAAGTAGAAGAAACACTCAAGGAAGCAGTGCGATCTGGAGAACTTTGTGTCATAGATATACCGGTAAAATACCAATCCAACCAATAGCCAACCAAGAAACCAAACAATGAAAAAGGAGTGTTAACATCAACCAAGTTTACGGCTGCCTAAATACCCAGCACATTAGAAGATTAACCAGGATAATGAAAACAGAACTCCCAACAATCAGTAAGTTATTATTCGTAAAATTACCGTAAATGAAAAGAGGTAAACCTACCAACAGCGCAGAAACAATTCCGGACAACGCTCCTTTTGCAGTTAATTTTGACCAATATAAACTCAAGATCGTAGGCACAACCAACGTGGCACCAACCGCATTGAATATCCACCAGAGCTGACTCAGACCAAAAGCAGGAACGTGCACCGTGATCAAAGCGACAAAAATACCGAGAAGTAAAATAATAATCATTCCAACTCGAGGTTTAGAAAGATCGGACGATACGGTGAAGCTACCAACATCAACTGCATAAAGAGCAGAAAATGCACTTAGAGCTGAATCCAAGGTAGAACAAAGACCAGATAACAACATAAAGAAAAAAACCAAGAGAAACATAGGAGAAAGATAATGAGCTACCGTAATGACACCAATCATAGACGGATCAACACCAGAGGGCAGCAAAATGCCAGAACCGGGTGCAGCTGCAATAAAACCTAGAATCGAAAGCGCCACCGGAACAATAGCAAAAAATATCGCGCCAGTTAAAAAACCAGGTTTGATAGCATTTTTTTTGAAGGCAAACGCACGCTGCCAGAATGCCTGATCAGATATAGCCCCGGCAATTAGACTTATCGAAGTAACTAAACCGAAGGAAAATGCAACTCCGGGATCGAAGATATCAAAATGCAGGCCCCCGACACCACCCAACCCAGTAAGCATAAAATGCAGACCCCCAGACGCGTGCAACGTAGATGGAACAACAAGAATTAACCCAAGAAAGATTACTATTAAGCCAACGAAATCTGTCACTATAGACGATTCGAAACCCGAGAGCCATGCATAAGTAAATACGATAAACGAAATCAGAGCTATTGAAAGTTCAACAGAGATTCCGGTAAGCAAAAAAATTAAGCTGCTTCCGGCAAATAGTTGAACCGAAACGGCCATCAGCTGATAAAATCCATATCCAAAAAAATAGAGTTTGTGGATGTTTTTGTCCTGGAGTCTAGTACCGAGATACTGGGGGAGAGTATAGCCTCGAGGAAATCTTTCCTGAATTTTCGGAGCCAAGAAAATGAAAATTGCGACCGCGATAACATTGGGAAAAAGGAACCAAAATAGCCCAGGTAAACCGAGTTGATAGGAAACCTCAGAAGAGATGAAAAGTGCAGGTGCCCAAATCCATGAAGCAGCGATACTTCCAGCTCCGATTAACCAATGAACATCCCGATTGGCAACTAAGAAATATTCAGTAGTGATGTTTTTGTGTCTAGTAAAGAACAGAGTAATAAAAATCATTAATGCCCCAAAAGAGATCAGAGCTAGAATAGAAGTATTAGTATCAAGAAGCACCATGAACAAACGTCAGATTTTAGTTACATTTAAATATCATTGGTGATAAATATCACCACATGTACGAATCCATACTCGAAGAGTTAGGACTTAGTGTGAATGAATCAAAAACGTACGAATCATTACTTTCACTTGGAAGCGCATCAATTGAACGGATTGCACTAAAATCAAAGGTCCATCGACGAAATATTTACGACGTACTGGCGAAACTTCTTGAAAAAGGACTAATATCGGAAACATTCGTACAAAATAGAAAGGAATATCGGGCAATAGCTCCATCAAGACTTCTGGATATTATAGGAGAAAAAGAAAGAAAGATTAAATGGATACTTCCGGAATTAGAGAAAAAATTTAGCTCTTTCGAGGAGGATGAGGCAGCATATCTGTACCGGGGAATTAATGGATTTAAACAATATTTGCAGGATATTTTGGATACAAATGAAACAGTGTATTTCATAGGGGCCAAGGCATTCTGGTTAGATCCAAGATTAAAGCATTTCCTCGTCAAATTTGATCAGGAACGAAAGAGAAAAGGAATCGAATTCAAGCATATTTTTGACTACGAAGTACGAACACAAAAACCAGAAATACTAAAATTTATCGGAAAATCATACAAATTTCTGCCTAAAGAGTACTCGAGTCCCACAGCAGTAGATATCTTTGGAGACCGGGTAGTTACATTTGTAGGAGTCGGAATCGGACAACTCCCAAATGAACCAGTTCAGTTTGTAATGAAAAGCAGAAGGCTAGCAGAGGGATATCGAAAGTTCTTCGAATTTATGTGGGATAAATTAGGGGCATAGCAAATGGATGAAATATAATGCTCCGCCTGGGATTTGAACCCAGGTCGTTGGAGATCTTTAAACATTTCAGAAAGTTCTTGATGAGACTTTTTCCAAAAAGTTTCTGAAAGTCCAATATCCTTGACCGGTCTAGACGAGCGGAGCAATTTAACTAAGACAGAAGTTTTTTTACCTCGGCCGCTACCGCTTCAATAGATTTAGTAGCATCAACTTTATGCCACCTTGGGGTTAAAAATCTTTCTTCTAGGAGCAGAAGGAAAGTGGAACGAGCTTTTTCGAGATAAATGAAATCTTCTTCATACCGATCAAGAATTTTTTGCTTATTTTTTCGAGAGTGCGAAGTCTTGGCATCAATATCAAAAAGAACGATTAAGTCTGGCTTAAGCAGATCCAATGAGGAAACGATGGATTTGGAACGTTCGAAACCAAAAACACCCCGTTCGTATGCAATAGTAGAGAGGCAGTAGCGATCCAGGATCACGGTTTTTCCGGAATTGAGCGCGGCAAGGATATTCTTTTGATCATTCGCAATGTCAGTAAGAAACAAAAGAAACAATGCTTTTGGATCAAGCGAAATTTTCTTATTCAAATAGTCATTAAGCATCGAAAAATAAGAAGTAGGATACTTGAATATAACTACATCTGAAAAATACGATCTTAGCAACTCGATCTGGCCACTTTTTCCACCACCATCAATTCCTTCAAAAGCAATAAGTCGTCCTTTAGATACCATAAAAGTCACAATCGGCGTTTAGTAAAAGCGCAAATAAAGTAGAGCAAATAACTTTTTATTCTGAGTTGGCGATTCATCTTTGGATTGTGATTAGATGGATCTTCTTTCAGTTAAAGATTTGGACAAACGATCGGTGGAATCCATACATTCGACTGCTGACGACATATTAGAAAAAAGAACGGAACCCGACCTTATGGGAAAAATACTAGGAACACTATTTTTCGAACCATCAACACGAACAAAGATGTCGTTTCAATCAGCTGCATTAAGATCAAAAATGCAAATTCTTGATTTCAATCCAGAGGGAAGTTCACTAAAAAAAGGCGAAAGCTTTAGCGATACGATCAGAATGGTTTCGGCATATTCGGACGTTTTAGCAATACGCCACAGCAAAGAAGGGGCGGCAAAGCTCGCAGCAGAAGTATCAGAGATACCAGTAATAAATTGTGGAGATGGCGGAAACCAACATCCAACTCAGGCATTGATAGATACGTTCACGATGAGGCAGTTCAAAGGCAGATTATCAAATCTTGAAATAACACTCCTTGGAGATCTAAAACATGCCAGAGCCATGAGATCGCTCCTATGGTTGCTGGGAATGATGGGCGCAAACGTAACAATGTGCGCACCAGAAGGACTCGAGATGGATAAGGAATATGTAAGTGAGATCAAGAAAAAATTCTCTGCAAAAATAAGTTTAACGGATGAACCAAATTATACGAATTCTGATGTTTTATACATGTGTAGAATTCAACAGGAACGATTCTCGGATCCGTATCTGGCCAAAACAATATCTGAGAAGTTCAGCCTGACAAAAGAGGCACTTAAGGATGCGGATGAAGATCTGATAATACTTCATCCACTTCCAAGACTTAGTGAACTACCGGAAGAAGTAGATCTATTACCTCAGGCCAAATATTTTGAGCAGGCCAAGTTTGCAGTACCAATACGTCAGGCAGTACTAAAATATATCTTAGAGGGATAACATGCAAGTAGATAAAATTGAAATAGGAACGGTGATAGATCACATACCAGCCGGAGCAGCACAGAAAGTAATGAAGATGCTCGCAATAGACAATCCGCAATCACACCGAGCTGCAATTATGCTAAACGTACCAAGCAAAAAGAGGGGAACAAAAGACATTCTAAAGATAGAAGGCCGCATATTTGATGAAGGAGCACTAAATGCGATAGCGCTAATAGCCCCAGAAGCAACAGTAAACATTGTTTTAGCGGGAAAGATTTCAAAGAAATTTGGAGTAAAACTACCCACACAGATAACTGGATTTGGTAAATGTCCAAATGGAAATTGCATAAGTCACGAATCAACAGCTAAGTTCAAATTAGAAACAAAAGAGAGATATAGATGTCAATTCTGCGACAGAATATTTGAAGCGCGTGAACTAATCTAAAAACAGGCAAAAACATGGACTATATCAAAGGACAAGGAACGGTAATAGTTAGACTGGACGATGGAGACGAAATAGTCGAATCAATAAAAAAGATCTGTAAAGAAGAGAAAATACAAAGCGCCCACGTAAGTGCAATAGGCGCAGCAAAAAAAGTAGAAATATCACACTATAACACAATAGAAAAGAAGTACAACGTAATAAAGCTCCAAGGAATGCTTGAAATAGTATCGCTTAGCGGAAATGTATCGATCCTAAACAATGAACCAAACGCACACTTGCACATCATACTTTCAATGGAAGATTATTCAACCAGGGCAGGACACCTGATGAAGGCAGAAGCATACCCAACATGTGAAATAGTTATTTTACCACTTGGAGCAAAAATTGAAAGAGTGCATGACGATAAAACAGGACTAAATTTAATGGCATTTAAGTCCTAAGACGACACACCACAAACAGATGGTCCTTATCAAATGGTTCCAATTTTAATTTCTCGACTATTTCAAAAGTACCAGAAAGAGTTTCGAGAACCTGGATAAATATTTCATCAGGGCGTTTAGTCACATCAATACTCTGGCTCTTGATGCAGATCATCGCGATTCCTCCGGGTTTAAGGAACATTTTTGCATTTTTGATCAGGATCTGATCCTGGTCTGGTTGAGCGACATCCTGATAAACTACATCCACAGCACCCACCTCAGCATATTCCGAGGGATTTCGTGCGTCTGCATGAATAGGAATTATGTTAGAACGGGATTCTGAAAGAGGAAGTAGAGATTTGAGACACTGCGGAGAAAATTCAACAGCATAAATTTCACCGTCTCGACCAACAACATCGGATAAATGAGACACCGTAGTTCCAGTTGAAGCACCCAGATAAAGAACCTTGGAACCCAAACCAAAAGGAAATGTTTTGAGTCCTTTTTTCATAGCCCCACAGAGTTTACTCTTAAAGGCATCCCAGGTTCGAAGTTCCAATGGGCCATCGCGCACAAGCTTTTCAGTATAAACTTTGACACCGGGATTCATATTTACAGTTGCAAAATAGTCTCCGGCAAAATAAACATTAGGATAATTTGATTTCATGTAAGAGATATGGAATTAATCTATTAATAAATATGAAAGATGCAGAAGAATCATGGACGAAATCGAAGTTAAAGTAATAGATGAGGACTTCAAAAAGATCAGAAGAAACCTTGCTGCCATTGGATTTAAGAAAAAGTTTAGAGCAAAAATGACCACGTACTATTTAGACTACATAGACCTTAGATTTGCAAAAACAAAAAAAACATTAAGACTGCGATGGGTCGAAAACAAAGGCACGTTTTTGTGTTTTAAAGACACAAAGGAGGACAGTGAGATAAGTATTTATGATGAGACAGAAGTGAAAGTAGAGGATTTGGAAAAAACGCTCAAAATTTTGAAAAGCGCAGGTTTTGTTGTTACAGATATTCTAAATAAAACACGCGAAGCGCATGAGAAAGACGCGATAGAAGTAGTGTTTGATAACATAACCGGGATTACACCAAAAGTGTCTCATTATGAATATATAGAGATAGAAGGGCCAAATAAAAAAAGCATAAATAATTTGATCAGAATACTGGGCATAAAAAAATCAAATATAAAGGCCTGGAATTCACATCAGATAATTGAATATGTGAGAAAGAAGGTAGACTGGCCACCAATCAAATAAAGTAAAGTAAAAATCTCAGAGAACATCTACCAAAAGATGTTTGGTGCAGTTTATCAGATTTGCACGTCCTTGTGTCCTGCCTTCAACAAATTCAATAATATTCACGCAAGTGTTGTGTTGTTCAAGTTTTTCCAGAGTGTCTTTTGTAGACTTACCAAGAAGAATGGACAGAAGAACCTTGTTGAACGCTCCGTGAGAACAAACCAGCAAGATCTTATTCCTAAAGTCCCGAAGAAGTCTGCGGTAGAACTTAAGAGCTCGTTTGCGAACCATCAGATAGCTTTCTCCCCCCGGAGGTCGATGATTAAACCGAGAACGACCCAGGCGCTTTTGCTCGGCCTTAAATTCGGAAAATTTACGACCCTCAAAGACACCCATTGCCCGTTCACGAACCTCCCGGGAGTATTCAACAGGCACATTTGGATGATATTTTAGAATTGGTGCAAGCGTATCTTTTACACGACCTAAATCAGAAGAGATTACATAATCGATTTTTTCAGTTTTAAGGCGCAATGCCAAAAGACGTGCCTGGGATCGACCGTTTGGAGTCAACTTTCCATGTTGGTGACCCTGTGCGATTCCACCAACATTTTGCGCGGTTTCGCCATGGCGAATTAGGATAAGACGCATGAGAGAGAAAAGATACCAAGGCTATTTATACCTTTGGGGACAATAGGTAATAGCCTATTTTTGTTTTGTAAATGAGGGCTAATTTGAAAAAGGTGCTTCTATGAGTGCTCAGGACATTGCTACACCAAGATCAAGCGACGATGAGGAAATCCTAAAATTCATACAAGAAGAGGAGAGCAAGAAGAAAATATATGTCGTAGGAGCAGGTGGAAGCGGAACAAATACACTCGATCGACTATTTGAAATGGGAATAAACGGCGTAGGCCTTATCGCCATGAATACAGATGCAAGACACTTACTTAAGGTCAAAGCCAACAAGAAAATATTACTAGGTAAAAAAACCACAGGTGGCCGAGGCGCAGGCAGTAATCCCCAAGTCGGTGAGGATTCGGCAAAAGAAGCATACGAAGACATCAAAACAGCACTCGCAGATGCAGGCATGGTATTCATAACCTGTGGCATGGGAGGCGGAACCGGAACAGGAAGCGCTCCGGTAATCGCAGAAGCGATAAAAAGTACAGGTGCATTGACAATAGGAGTAGTAACATTACCGTTCCAATCAGAAGGAAAAATAAGATGGGACAACGCACTTGCAGGATTAGAAAAATTAAAAAAACACACAGATACGCTCATAATTATCAAAAATGATAAATTATTAAGTTTAGTACCAGATTTGCCACTAAATACTGCTTTTAAGGTATGTGATGAAGTACTTGCGGGCTCAGTAAAGGGAATAGCAGAATTAGTAACAAAATCAGGCCTTGTAAATGTAGATTTTGCAGACCTAAGAACAATCCTAAGTGATGCAGGATTTGCAGTAATAGGACTTGGAGAAGCAACGCTTGACGCAAAAAGCGAAGAAAGAGCCAAAGTCGCAGTGGAAACAGCACTCACATCTCCGTTGCTAGATGCAGACATCAGCACATCCACCAGAGCATTAGTAAATGTAATAGGTGGAGAAGATATGACACTCAAGGAAGCGGAATTCGTAGTGGGAGAAGTAGCACGAAGAATCAACCCCAAC
The DNA here is from genome assembly GCA_016212525.1 of Microcaldota archaeon. GTDB lineage: Archaea > Micrarchaeota > Micrarchaeia > Anstonellales > Bilamarchaeaceae > Bilamarchaeum. Next base: position 97,449 of record JACRGD010000010.1, read on the forward strand.
GCACACATAATATGGGGTGCAAGGGTTGAGGAAAACATAAAAAAGTCTTCCATGAAAGTACTTGTAGTAATTGCAGGAGTTAGGTTCTCAAAAGACAAGCAGAAAACTCAAGATGGTGCAACCGATCTGGATGCATTAGATATTGAGTTAGTAGGTTAGGTGATGAATTGGAAATAATGGAAACGATAAGACGATGTATAAGAGTTTTTTATATTGCTCGTAAACCAACCAATGACGAATTCATCCAAGTGGCAAAAATAACAGGGATAGGAATAGTGCTCTTGGGAGTAATGGGATTTGTAATATCTTTAGTATTCGGAATAATACACAAGTAGAGGGACAAAAATGATTTATGCATTGAGAGTAACTTCGGGTCAAGAAAAAATACTTGCAGAGATGTTAGTCAAGAAAAGCAAGGCGGAAAAACTCAACATTTACAGCGTAATCTACCTAGATAACATCAAAGGATATCTTTTTGTCGAAGCAGATGAAGAGAATACAGTAGTCAAGCTAACACAGAAGATAAAACACGTTAAAGGGTTCTTAAGAAAGTCGATGGCACTTGCAGAAATACAGAATTTGATACAGATGAGCAGCAGCCAGAGCGTAACTACAGAACCTGGAGACACTGTTGAAATGGTTTCAGGACCATTTAAAGGAGAGCGGGCCAAGGTTATCAAGATCGATGAGGCAAAGGACGAGATAACCGTCGAACTTGTAGAAGTTGCAGTCCCAATCCCAGTAACAGTAAAAACAAAGATGTTACGACTCTTTAAAAAAGCAGGCGCTTCGGACGACGATAAATAAAATTAGAAAATCGTCTGAACCTGCGTAAGTTTATTTTTATTTTAGTTTCTTTATTACCAGCTATTTTAGACCATCAACTACAGATCGGGTCAGCCAGCATCCGATTTTGAAGGTTTTTTATCTTTTTGGGGAACCCCTGTTTTGTCAGCACCATTGACAGCATAGATGGTCCTGACGGGAAAGGGGATGTTAATATTATTCTTTTTAAAAGCATAAAAAATCTCAGTATTTATAAGATGAGAAGCAGTACCCCGACTAAGCCAATCCTTAACTACATACCCATATCGAAAATTCAGAGAAAAATCACCAAAACTATCGAATCGAACCCAGATGGAAGATGGAGATATAAGGTCGGATTTCTGGGCAACCGAACGAAGAGCATCATTAAGGATTCGCTCAACATTAAGAACATCTTCTTTATAATCGACACCGATGATGCCAGTAATTCCGATTTCTGGAAGAGGATATGAGAAATTTTCAAGCATTGAACTCGCAATTTTAGAGTTTGGAACGACCAGAAGATTTTTTGAGGGGAATGTTTCAATCTTAGTCGTTCGCCAACCAATTTGTTTTACCTGTCCTTCCACGCCACCATCGGTTTTGATGTAATCATCTTCCTTGAAAGGTTTATCAACCAGAATATGGACGCCTCCAAAAAAATTAGAGAGAGTATCCTGAAGCGCAAGGGCAACGGCAAGACCGCCTACGCCCAATCCAGTTATTATGGCAGTAGTATCAAATCCGAGTCGCTGTAGAATAAAAACAATAAAAAGAACAATGATTCCGATCCGAATAACATTTCGAACGAACGGAAAGACTTCTCGCTCATTAACTTTTCTTCCGCCAGAACGGATTTCAAGCCCGTACCAAACCAAAATAGCATCGCCAATAGAACTAAGAGCAAGACCAGTAACAGCAAGAAGCGAAAGAACCAGTAATTCAAAATCATTAAAACCATAAAGAACAATACCAGCGTAAATCTGAGAGGCTGAAAACCAAATAGAAACAAGAAGTGCGAAAATAGGGAGATATGGACTTATTGCAGCAATGAGACGATCATCTAGAGTAGTGGTGGTTTTACCTGCAACAAAACGGATAATGCGCAAACAAAGAAGAAGAAGCAATTGAAAAAATATACCCGTACCAATTAAAAGGCAGAGGAATGCAGTAACCTTTCCACCGGGCAAATCAAGAAGAAATTGAAACTCGGAAAACATCAATAATAGTTTCTTCAAAAGGATTTAAATTTTAATGTCGATTAATCTGATAATGAATCAAATGCGGCTGTAGTCTAGTGATCTTTTTGACTGATGTTATTCTTATGACAAAAAACTCAACCAAAAAATCATAAGGTCAAAATAAGTCAAATTGGTCGGATTACGGTAGGATTCCAGCTTCCCAAACTTTTTGGAAAAAAGTTTGATCAAAAAACTTTCTCTAAAAAATAGAAAAAGCTGGTGGCCCGGGTTCGAATCCCGGCAGCCGCATTTATCCTATTTTTTTAATCGATAAACTTAGTGATCTAATAAAAACTAATGTTCCTAAGAAACTTATTAAGATATTAGTGGGTGTAGGGTCGAGAAATTTAGTTAATATGGTTATGATGCCAATTGCAATTGCTGCTCCAAAAAAATAAGCTACAGTTGGCAGTTGGTGTGAAAGCTCTGGATACTTATTTTTTGTATATTTTGAGACAATTAGCGACAGTAAGCATACTAACGCTATGATTGCTACGAGCTGAATGCGGTTTGAATCGTTGTCTATAAGTAAAAGAGCTAAAAACATTACCATGTCCGTCGAAGTAAATAGAATAAACGCCAGCATTCTTTTTGTTAGCGTTTCTCCTAGAAAAATAACAAGAGCATTTCTGTAGTTAGGTACTTGGGCAAATTCAGTAATAACTTCGGTTATTCCAAATATATCTCTTTCATTAAATTTATCCGTTAGACTCATTATGATTCCTCATAACAGTTCTTCAAAAGCAATGCATCAGTTTCAAGATTAGGAGATTCCACGGTGACGCAGCCTTTGCAGTCATAATCCTTAAGGGCTTTCATCAAATCTCCATAATTCCATTTTGGATCTTCTTCAATTGTCAAATGATTTTTTTCTCCCTTATCTCCAAAGTTTACACCCTGGATATGAAGGTGCATTTCCTCAAGACCTAGCTTTCTTCCGAATCCGGTTTCCAGTTTATCTAAAATTTTACAATATTCATCGTAATTATTTACGCGGCCATCAGTAGTTGCACGAACGTGTGAAAAATCAATACATGGAAGAACCCGATCAAAACCCTGTGAAAACTCAATTAATTCATCAATCGTCCCAAATTGAGCATATTTACCAGCAGTTTCTGGACGCAACCAAACATTAATTTTCTCGTCCTTACACTCCTGAATAGCTTTTTCAAACTGTTCTTTGACATTTTTGAAAACGTCTTCTTTGGAAGAATCAAGTCGATATGCTGAATGGACACAAACAGAATATCCGCCGCAGGCATGGAGGGTTTTTGCAGCTGCAACCAATCTACTACGACTCGCATTACGTTTTTCTAAATCAGCAGCATTTAAGTTGATAAAATAAGATGCATGAGCAGTCAATTTTACATTTTCATCTTCGGAGATTTTTTTTATTTGAGGGGCTTTTTCTTTTGAAATAGTTATATTTCGAACAAACTCCAATTCCATAGATCCAAGACCAAGTTCGTTTATTTTTACAATTCCATTTTCAGTATTTCTTGGTTCTGTTGAAAGAGGAATGCCTCCGGTTCCAAAATAAAGTTTGTCCATAAAATCCAAATTTCACACATAGCTTCTTAATGCTTCTCTGTTCAGAGGCAATCTACAAAGGTGATATGAAAAATGGCAACTAAAAAGAAAGTAGCTCCAAAAAAGAAGGTTCCAGCAAAGAAAAAGAAAAGCAGATAAATTAATTGATTAAGTTACTTTTTTATTATTTCTCAATTAATAAAATAAATTAAAGGAAAGAAAAAAACAACTTTTATAAAAAAAATTAATAATCCAAAGTACGATATAGAGGATACTTTTTACAGAATTCTATTACATCATGTTTCACTTCAAGGACAACTGAATTGGATCTAATTTCTTCCCTAAATTTGGCAAGATATTCCTTAAGCTTAGATTTTTCCTCAGGCAGAGCATACTTTGCACAAACTTCTTTTATTATTTTGGCAATGCAAAGAGCAATAAATCTCATCTCAGTTTCTTTCATTCCCCGAGTAGTTACAGCTGGAGTTCCCAACCGCGCGCCGCTTGGGTAAAATGCAGAAGAGGGATCCGCTGGGATGGTATTTTTATTAAGAGTAATGTTTGCTAGATCCAAAGCATCCTGAACAAATATACCCTTACCCTTGCCAAAAGGAGTTAGATCAATTAGAATCATATGATTATCAGTACCGTCAGTAACAATCTTAATTCCGTTTTCCATCAGAGATTTTCCTAAAGCACGGGAATTTTTGACGATTTGGTGTGCATATTCTCGGAATTCGGGTTTGGACGCCTCTCCAAGGGCAACTGCAATAGCAGCAGTCTGATGATCATGAGGACCTCCCTGAAGGCCAGGAAAAACGGCCTTATCAACTTTATCGGCAAGATCAGGATCTTTTTCGAGACCTTTTTTAGTAACCATGATCATGGCTCCCCTAGGACCACGAAGAGTTTTGTGAGTGGTGGTAGTTATTATGTGAGCATACGGTGCAGGACTTTTGTGAGCTCCACCAATAACTAGACCGGAAATGTGTGCAATGTCAGCAGCCAGATACGCACCGACTTCGTCTGCGATTTTACTCAGTTCTTCAAATGGAAATTCGCGTACGTATGCAGTTGCTCCGACCCAGATTAATTTTGGTCGATGTTCATGAGCGAGTCTTCGAACCTCATCAATATCGATATAACCATCAGATTTAACATGATAAGGAACACTTTTGAAGAATAGTGCGGAGAAGTTTACCTTCCAACCATGAGTTAAGTGACCTCCATCAGGTAAGTTCATACCCAAAACAGAATCGCCAGGCTTGCAAGTCGCAAGATAAACAGCCATGTTGGCAGGACTTCCTGAGTAGGGCTGAACATTTACATGTGGAACTTCAAAGAGTTTTTTAGCACGCTCGATTGCAAGTTTTTCAACTTCATCAACGTGTTCGTTTCCACCATAATAGCGCCTTCCAGGGTAACCTTCAGAATATTTATTTGTAAAAACAGAACCCAAGGCATGAATAACCGCAAGGCTAACAACATTTTCAGAGGGAATAAGTTCAAGACCCTCGCTCATTCGAGTCATTTCCTTTTTTATTATACCATAGACTTCCGGATCAGTCGTTTTTATCGAGCCATTAAAGAAAGTTTCCAAACTAGACATAAGTAAAACCTCCCGCTGTAATTGGGCTACCAACAATTAAAAAGCAATCGAGCTAACATTTCATGCAATAACAAATATTTAGTTCAGGATAATTCATGCCGACGTCGCATAACCCGGTAGTGCGCATGACTGGAAGAAGTTTTTTAGAAAAAACTTCACTAAAAAACAAAAAAGCTAAAATCCAGCGATCATGTCCCTTTGGGATTCCAAGTTCAAATCTTGGCGTCGGCGATTTTCATTTTTCTTTATCCAGATCTTCATCTTTTTCCTGCATTCGATAAATCTTCGCTCGGCTGAGAATTCCATGCCACAATAGACATAATCCATCATAACACATAATTCACTCAACTTGGAGTTTTAGATCTGGGAAAATGAGGCAATGCTAAATGAAAAGAACATAAGAACACTGGTTTTTATAGCTAATGAGCAAAATAGTTTCGATGTCTATGAAAAAAATTCTATTATCGATTTTGGTACTGGGATTATTGATTTTTGGATGCACGGGCCAGGGTGGAACAGGTTCAGGCACCTTAGGAACAGGTGGAGGCGGCGTTGCATCACTTGCATCATGTACAAGCAACTGTCAAAGCAGCGGATTACCAGAGCGAACGCAAATAGTATGTATTGCTGGTTGTCACATGGATGAAGCAAAAAGAGCCAGAAGTGATCAAACATGCGACCAATTTTTTGATAGATACCCGCAAGAAAGAGTGTACTATCAAGGATGTCTGGATGTTGCAGCAGGCGCAATGAATTCGATATCCCCCTGTAATAAAATTTCAGAAGGAGCAAGAAGAAATACTTGCGTAGAAGCAGCAGCTGCAGATGCACATAATCCAGCACTCTGTGATCAAATGAGACAAGTAGATACCAGCCCAGATCCAGACTTGCAAGCAGCATACGAAAGAACATTTGGTCAAAGTCAAAGCGAATGTCGAACAGACGCAGGATAAATAAACAATACCTTTTCCTTTTTTTGTGAATCAGATGATAAAAATAAAACAAATTTTAGTTGTAGCGGCCATAATAAGAAAACAGAATAGAATACTTATTTGCCAAAGAAGCAATAAAGATAAAAATCACCCACTTAAATGGGAGTTTCCTGGGGGGAAGGTAGAAAATGAAGAATCTCCAGAGCAGGCACTGCAACGAGAGATGAAAGAAGAATTAGGCATAAAAACAGAGATAGGAAAAATTTTTGGAGCCTCGACAAAGACATATGAAGAATATAGAGAAGGCAAAGTAGCAAAAAAGAGACGAATAATAATTCTGGCATATGAAACAAAGACAACCGAAATACCAAAAAATCAAGAATTTGAAGAAGTAAAATGGGAAGAGATAGATAAACTAGAAGAGTACGATTTTTTAGACGCAGATAAAGAGTTTGTAAAAAAACTACAGAACGAAAAGAGAGGAAGAAAAATCAGACTGATCCAGAACCAAAATACATATAAGGATATTTAGTAAGTGCATACACAGGTGAAACTAGTGGAATTCAAGAAAAAAGAGACGATAATACTAATCATAGCAATACTGGCATGCGGATTTTTAGTGTTTGGATGCGTTGACTCCAAAACACCCCAGATCCCTCCAAAAGAAACAGACATAAGTAACAAAAATATACGATGCAATAACATAACACAGGAAAGTCCAGTCATCAAGACAGAATGTACAAATGTTTCGTTTACAGAACCAGTTTGTATCAACAGAGAATTGCCATATAGAATCGAACCAGTAAACCAAGTAGACATTTGCAGTTTGGACAGTAACTCAGAAAATTGTTTAGGAAAACCGCTGAGTATGTGTCAACACTGCGAAGCAGTAACAACAACATGTGCAATAAAAATAACAAACCTAGATTCACTTAAAGCAGGGGAATGGGAATTTGGGGCCAATATGTCAGTAGGAAGAACACAGATAACAAAGGAGAAAAAAACAATCAAGGTAGAACCTGGAGCAACAGAAACCCTCAAGTATGACCATAACTACAACACAAATGGAGTGATGGTCGGTGCAGACTGCAACATTTTTGTAAGCAAAAAACCACAAGTATTTGAGTGTAATCAAATAACAAGAGAAAGGGTAGAATGTAAAAACATAACAGACATCATAAGAACAGTTAGACAGGACTGCTCATAATTTTTTCTTTAAATTTTTTGGTTGCTTTTTTCAAATAGCACAAAATCAGGGAAGAATTTTATGAATTCTTATCATCTTAACTGCAAGACCCTTAGTTTTACCCTTAATTAAATCAGATTCGGAAACCATAAGTTCACCCACACCCAAAAATTCAGAGCCGCAATAGACAGAAACCAGAGCTCCCCGCTCAGGAGAACCAAAAATACGCTCGAGCGCAGGAATCATTATAGGGCAACCGGAAATAATAGACTTTAAGGAAGAGGATTTCACAACTATTTTTGGGAAGTTTATTAGTAGGGCCGGAGAGATAAGAAACGAATTGAGAAGATCGGAGTGCCCTAAAGAAGAATTTAGCCAAACGGCATCGGAGATGGACTGAATAGAATGAGTTTGGGTTTCGAGAATATTACCAACAGCAGTGCGTCTTAGCTCTTCCATTCGTGCACCGCCACAAAGTTTGCCCATATCTTCACAAAGAGTGCGGATATAAGTACCCGCATCAACCTTTGTTTCAAAAAGAACGAAGCGATTATTTTGTGAATATTCTATAATTCGTAAATAATGAATTTTTCGCTTGCGAGGAACCTTTTTAACTGCGCTAATAAGAGGAGGGGTTTGAGTTATAGTTCCCTCAAAACGTGCAAAAAGTGAAGAGATTTCTTCTTTAGTCATGAGTTTTTTAAACTTAATTAGACCAACATAAATTTTGTCTTTTGCAGAAATAAACTGAAGTAGTTTAGTTGCACGACCCAAGGCAACCGGAAGAACACCAGAAACATCCGGATCCAAAGTGCCAGCATGACCAGCACGCTTTGCACCCACAAGTTTTTTCACCAGAGTAGTAACTTCATGGCTGGTAAGACCAGGAGGTTTGTCAACAAGCACAACTGAATCATCAATAAGCACGGAAATTGAGTTAGGTGAGCCATCAGATGCACAAGTTCGTGAGATCTGTGCAGAATTAAACGCCATGAGATTTACCAGAAGAAAACTTTTTGGCGCTTGTATCAAGAGAAACCACACCGGGAAGGGATTTGCCACAAAGATATTCGATGAGTGCCTTGCCAGATAAACTCACATAACCAAAGTATTTTTTATCGATATTGAATTTTTCAATCGCAGAAATAGTGTGGCCTCCTCCGATGAGAGAAAATGCATCACAACGAGCAACAGCATCCAGCATAGCTTTTGTACCTTTGGAAAAGTCATCCAATTCATAAACACCCATAGGACCATTCATCACAATGACAGAAGAATGAGAAATAATATCTGAGAAATGAGCAATGGTTTTCTCACCAATATCCCAGATTTCACCATGAGAAATAGTAGAAGAGTCGGATTCGGAGCGAACCATTTTTATAGAAAGACCAACATCCAGAGGCAAAACTATCTTATCGGAGTATTTTTGAAGCAGATCTTTCGCCTCAGGAACATACGCATCGAGCTTCGCATTTTTTAAATATTCACGCGAGCCACCTACAGATCGACCTGAAGCATATAAGAGTAGAACAGATAGTGCCCCACCAACCAAGATATACTTAGCCCGGCCTTCAGCAAGCCATTTCTTCATAACCGCAAAGGAATCCTCAACCTTTGAACCTCCAAAAATGAAAGTCACGTCCTTTGCATGACGAACCTTGTCGACGGCTTCGATTTCAGAGGCAAGAACATCACCAGCAAAACTAGGCATTCTACTTGTGAACCCTACAATGCTAGAGTGTTTGCGATGTGCTATTGAAAGAGCATCAAGAACAAAATAATCGGCAAATGGAGCGAGGTTTGAAACGATTTCGCCCTCCCCATCTGGATGATCAGTTTCGCAACTAAGAGAACGAACATTTTCCAGAACCAAAACATCACCATCTTGCAGCTTAGATATTGCGTGTTTGGCCCGATCTCCAATTACATCATCTACAAAGTGAACATTTCGACCGATTGCGTCTCTTAGAATCCGAGCGTGTTGCTCCAAAGATATAAAATCGTCACCACCAAAGCGACCCTGATGCGCAAGAACAATTACACGGGCACCGCGAGCAGCTAATTCAGAAATGGTTTTAGAGTGGGCCTGGATACGAGTAGAGCTGGTGATCTTGCCGTCATTTAGAGGACAGTTAAGATCAACTCTTAGCAATATTCGTTTCCCCTTGACCTGATGGTTTATTATTTTCTGCATCAGTACCACTCTTCTTCCATTTAAGTTTGGATGGACATTTAGGATCTATACACATAGTGTATCGGGTTTTACCTTTTTTAATATTGACCATGGGTTTTTGACAATCCTTGCATTTTGCATCAGTAGTCTGCACAAACGCACCAAACGGAAGCGGATAAGCATTTCTACAATTAGGATAACCAAAACATCCGATAAATTGTCGACCGTCACGCATGTGAATCACGCGCAAGTTCTTGTCGCATTTATCACATGGACCAACAAGACTTGCCTGCTGTTCCGTGTATTTTAGTGCAGTAACCAGCTCTTGGCCGATTTCGCGCTCATGAGTCTTCCACTTATCTAGAATTTGGATCAGCATCTCTTTGCCTTCCTTGATGACAGCATCTTTATCGACTTTGCCCTCTTGGATAGCTTCGGTTTCTTTTTCGAGTTTACGAGTTAAATTTTCATCCAGAACTTCAGGAGCATATTTCCTTAAGACGTCGCAGATTTTGATACCAAAGTCGCTCACTTCGAGCGACTTGCCATCCACATAGCCCCGTTTAAATAGAGTATCGACAACAACGGATCGAGTAGATTTGGTTCCCAAATCTCGATCTTCCAATTCAGAAACAAGTGAGGTCTGAGTAAATCGCTTTGGAGGTTTGGTGTCTTTCTTTGTTTTTTTAGTGTCCACAAGCTTAACATGTGCACCCATATCGAACTTAGGCAATTCCACATCTTCAGTAGTATAGTATTCACCGTAGAATTCAGTCCAACCCTTCTCGACAATTCGTCCACCTGAGGCACTATAGACTTCAGAACCGGAAGTAATCTCGACCCGAAGACGCTCACGCAGGGCAACCGGAGCAAAAGAGGAAAGGAAGCGACGGACGATCAAATCATAAACATTTTTATCAGGACCGTCCAACTTCCCAGCTTGACCGGTCGGATGTATTGCAGGGTGCGCAGGATCTTCTTTCTTACCCTGCACCGGAGAATACCAGCTATTTTTGGTTATTTTCTTTACAAAATCAGAATATGTGGGATTTTTACCAATGGCAGCCAGAATAGGGGGCAAATTTATCGAAGGAGGAATTTTTTGAGAAGAGGTTCTTGGATAGGTTATCATAGAAGCTTCATAAAGATTTTGGGCGATTTCTAGAACACGGCTGGGGTCATATTTGAACAAACGGTAGGCCTCGACCTGCAAGCTTGTTAAATCAAAGTTTGGAGGGGCTACGATCTTTTGTTCCTTTTTCTCTACCAGGCTCACCTTACCATCATCATCAGTGTTTTTGAGAGCCAATGAAGCTTCGTCTTCAGAGGTAAAACGACCCTTGACATTTTGGAAATCAACATCAGTTATTTTGGTAGTTAGTTCCCAATAAGGAGTAGAAATGAATGCCCTAATTTCCTTTTCCAGACCAGTTAAAATCGAGAGCGCAGGACCCTGAACTCGACCGATCGAGAGGACTTTGTATCGAGCTGCACTTCTAAGAGAACTCATAAGAGCGCGGCTCAGATTGATACCATAATACCAGTCTAGCATATGACGCGCTTCACCAGCATACGCATTATTGTAATCGAATTCGGCACGCTTTTCGTAAGCACTTTTAAGATCTTCAGGAGTAAGAGCCGAGAATTTCATGCGCTTACCGTCTCGCATTGTAGTTGCAAAACGAAACACATTATATGCAATCGTAGAACCCTCAACATCATAGTCGCACGCGCTGACAAAGACATCAGAGCTGCGGGCCAGCTTTTGCAGGAGCTCAACGTATTCTTTAGTATAGGCGGCCTTTTTCGGGTTGGCTTCGTATGCTGGAACCCACTCGATATCGAAAGTCGGATATCCTGAGGATTTTTGTTTTTCTACAAGAGTATAAACATGACCCACTGCAGGAGCAACATAACAGTCACCATCAGCAGTTTTAACTTCGTAATAACTAATTTTTTTATAGACTTTTTTTTCGACATCATCGCCGATCGCATGAGCGATTTTTTCTGCGACTTTTGGTTTTTCTGCTACGATTAGTTCCATAAAAGATCAAGTTAGCTTAAAAGCGTAAGATATAAAAACAACGCTCAGTAAAAGTCGGAAAAAGTAGAAAAATAAGTAAAGAAATTGAGGGACTGTCCCAAAGTAACAACTTAAGAGGCAGATTTAGTTTGAGATTTTAAATTCAGAATTATTAGTCGGCATTTTTGGAAAACAAAAAAGATAGGAGATACCACGCTAATGAGATGAGGTCTATCTTTCTAGCCAAGAGTAGTCAATAGAAAAGAGGAAATGGAAGGACCTAACTACATTATAAAGGGTTTGATGGTGATAGTAGAGTATGTTTTCTGATGATGATTATGAAAAATTAATAGACAATGTTTACACCAACCTTCCGGAAAAACTCACAAAAACAGAACGGTTTGAAATGCCAAAATTTGAGTTTTTCACAGAGGGAAACAAGACAATAATAAAGAATTTCAAGGTGGTCTCAGACAAAATAAGAAGAGACCAACAATTCGTAGCAAAACATTTCTCTAAAGAACTCGCAGTGCCAGTAGAAGTTGCTGGAGACAGACTGATACTTCAGAGAAAAATAATGGGCGACATGTTAAATAAAAAGCTTGAAGAGTTCGTATCAAAGTTCGTTGTTTGTAAACAATGCAATAGACCAGACACTAACATTCAGGAATTAGGACATGGTTTAAAGCAGCTCATGTGTGAAAGTTGTGGTGCAAGGACACCAATAAGGTGATATGTTGATAGGAAGAAGACCGCCAAATAAAAAACCAGTAAATCGGGCTCCGTTTAATCCGGAGGAAGAAAGAAGAAAGATGCGCTTGCCAAAAGAAGGCGAAGTTTTGGGCTTAGTCATAGGCATGATGGGCGGCTCAAGAATGAAGGTTACCTGCAAAGATGGAAAAGAAAGAATGTGCAGAATACCTGGCAAACTCAGAAACAAAATATGGGTAAAAGATGGCGATGTCGTAATAGTTGAACCTTGGGAAATAGAGGGAGACAAGAAAGGCGACATAATATGGAGATACTTCCCGCTTCAGGCCAAGATTTTGAAGGAAGAAGGCTATATCTAATTTTTTCTTATCAATACTAAATTAATAAAAAAAGTGACTGCAGAAGTGGATCTGCGAATAAAAATATACACTAACTGCAGTCAAATAACGCTATTGTTTTGGTTTATTTGTTCTAATTGCCACCGAGCAGAAGTCCGAATAGACTCAGCAGCCCAATCAGAAGTAGCCACGTATGCCAGGATTACGGTATCAGTAATTTCACTAGCCAGAACCTTTTTGGAAAGTTCGGATCGAGCATATCGGTGATATGTAAAACCCTCCCAAGTAAGAATAGCCAACAAGGGAATTCGGAATTCTGGATCGGTAATGTGTGAGAGGGCATCTAGTTGCAATTCGATAGACTTGGGCCTTAATGCAACAATAGCCAATGCACGCTGACCAGCTTTTCCGCAAGTCCTAAGCTCTTCCATTGCCATCCTTTTGAGACCTTCTTCAGTTCCGATATCCTCGAATGGATTCGGGCCACGGCATTTTGCAAAAGCAGTAAGTTCAGATAATGCAGCACGATCGCCAGTTCGTGCAGCTTCTCCCCACTCACGGATCTGTTTTTGTTTAGCAGCTGGATCCATGAAGCTTGACGGACCGCTATTTAGAGGCATAGTGGCATTTTGTGCACTTGATCGATTATGAACCCGCTGAGTAAGACTTTTCATCGGGAACTCACCTCAGGATCATTAGAGAAAGGCAGTTGAGTAATCATAGTATACACATTCCCGATGAAGTGCAACAACTTCGCAAGAGGCAGATCAGAATTATCAAGATAACTTTTAATCGCAAGACCGACTGCCAACATCTTTTCCCTGGCGATAGGATCCTGCTGTGGATTAAGTTTCATAAAAGAGCGTATGACATGGTCTCTCGATTTTCGCTGATCGGCTAAAGTACTCGAAGTTTCTCCTGCCTCAGACATCAGTCGGGAATACGCAGCTTGAGAAAAAATTGTATCATAAGCGCAAACGATACCCGCTCTTTCTTGTAATGACGGCTCGATAGTTAGGCCAAGTTCATATGTTTTGGCCTCGCTAGGTGAACGTGCGACACAAAGAATTGGATCCGATTCCGATTCGTGATATGTAAATTCAGGGATATCAAAACGGATTTGCCCGTTACGGGCGCTGCCAATAATGGATTTCACATAATGGAAGTCGGATTTGGGATATCGAAAATATCCTTCGAGATCTTTGAAATCTCCAGGAAGTGAAACCTTTTCGCGACCCCAAAACAAAGGAACACCACCTCGAGTTTTTCTCTCGTATTGCGGCTCAACACGAAGTTGAATTGAAAGCGAGCCCATCAGTTCGGCATAAATTTTCCTAACACAACGAGTTTGAGTTTGTTGATCTAGATCTGAAGTTCCAATAGAGTAGAGGAGACGGGACAGTCGTCTAACGGCATACTTTCGAGACCTTTCTGAATCTGATTTGACTCTCAAAGTACTAAATTGAGAAGGCAACGGAAGAATCGATTCAAGCGCCACATAGTGACTCGGAAGATTGTCGAAGGCGCCGAGATATCCGTAGCGCACCCTACCAAGAGAGTTGTGGAAACTTCTCATCTGATCATTAGCATCAGGTTCGGAAATTTTGCGCACAGCATTAGTTTTTCTCATTCTTTTCCCCTCCTAGAGTCAGGCACACGGATTTGGATTCCAGAACTTTGAATTTTTGAAAATAGAGTGGAATTTCCAGAAATGTCAGGACATGCAGTAGTTCTTTCGATCATCCCAAATTTCATCAGTTGCATAGATCATCACCAACTCTAACTACGAATTTGGAGTTATTAATAATTAGTTTAAATTTTTTAGGCAAAATTGGAAAAATTTATAAAATATTTCGAATAATCAATAAAATATGAAAGAATTAGATAAAAAAGATTGGCAGTTATTGGACATTCTTGGAGATGGGTCTAGAAACGCAGTTGGAAGAGCTGCAAATGAACTTCGAATTCACAAAAACTCAGTCATATATAGAATAAATCGACTCAAAAAATTAGAGGTGATAGAACGGTTTTCCATACTCCCGAGTATAAGTGCACTTGGAAAAAATACCTTCTATGTTTTTTTACATCTAAAATCAAGCCCAGATAAAGACAAACAGACCCGAGAGTATCTGTGTAATCACCCAGATATAATTATGATAATTCGTCTCTGTGGAAAGTGGAATTTAATGCTGGAACTTGTTTGTAATGATCTAAACAATTTTAATGATAAATTAGCGCAAATAACAACTTTTCTTGGAGATCAGATCAATGATTATTCAACAGTCTTTCTCTATATACCCTACAAGGTGGAGAATACAATTTGTTTTGATAAAAATCATATACGGAAAGAATTTTACAGAGCTAAAGAACATGCAAATCTAGACAGTATAGACCGTAGCATGCTGGGACTTTTATCAGATAATTCGGAAATAACACACAATCAGATTGCAACGCAAATAGGGATATCACCAGACGCCTCGTTCTACAGACTCAAAAAACTTCAGGAGTCCAAGGTCATAGTAAAATTCATACCCATAATAAACCTTGAAAAAATAGGATTCCAGAGATATCTAATAACACTCAAATTGGCTAATATCAATGACAAGAGTTTCGAGAGAATATCTCAGTTCATAAAATCAGAGCATTCGATATATTTCGCGTTTCGAACAGCAGGGGAATTAGGACTAGTGATATTCTGTGCACATAGAAACAACAAGGATCTGGACGCTTTCATAAACAATCTGCAAAGAGCAGTAGGAGGCACTCATCAAGAACAAAATGTGTTGATAATAAACGAAGTGGTTTCCCTCAACTATGTTCCAGGATCACTTAGAAAATGAACCTTTAAAGATTATCCAGGCGTAAAACTTTTTATATGACGAAAAGACCATTAAAGGAAGATTATCAACTCAAAGAACGATTCAAAACGGAAAGCGAAGTTTTTGATAAGAGAACATTGCTCATTCTTTCCAAACTCATCAAAAAAGGAATGCTCAAAACAGTTGATTATCCAATTTCAACAGGCAAAGAAGCAAATGTATTTAGGGCATCAAGACCAGACGGATCGTTTGTAGCAGTAAAAATATATAAAATAGAAACCGGCCCATTCTTTCGGAAAGAGGAGTACCTAGAAGCGGATCCCAGATTTACCAGAATAAAACATAAGAACTACGACATAATAGTAACTTTTGCCAGAAAGGAGTTCAAAAATCTTGAAATATGCGAGAAAGCGCGAATCCATTCGCCAAAACCGTACTATCAAATTGGCAACGTCCTTTTGATGGAGTTTCTCGGAGAAGGTGAATTACCCTATCCAACACTCAATGTCGTAGGACCCCTGCATGGAGAGGCGGATCTGGAATCTTTACTTATAGACATAAAGAAATTGTATAAACAGGGCTTGGTTCATGCAGACCTAAGCGAGTACAATGTAATACTCAAATCAGACGCTCCATACATCATCGATTTGGGTCAGGGAGTAATTTTAGCACATCCCAGCAGTGAGAAATTCTTACTACGAGACGTTACTAACGTCCTACATTACTTTGCTAAGTTTGGAATAAAACGAAATCTCGAGGAAACGATGAACTGGATAAGGCACTAGATTGAAGCCAGATCATCCATAACATTCTGCATGGTTCCGGCATAATGAGACTTAGAACTAAAGAGCGAATTTAGCGGTCCAGACATGAAATGTTTGGATCTGAGTTCGGTTGGATCTGCTAAACCCTGAATTGAAGCAAGCCAGTGTAACGCATTCAGTCTGTTTTTTCGTTCATTCCAGTATCCACGCCGAACATTTGGGATATCCCAGGGGTATTTTTTTGCATTATCGAAAGAGTTGCAAGCTGCCTGAGTAGAAATTTCCTCATCTGAATAAACTACACCTGTTCCAACGAGCAAATTTTGAGTTGAACTGTCATACTTAAATAGCAGACCAGAACAACCATTTTTAGATAGATCTTTGGAGATGAGTTCGTGTGACTTCTTGTTTGTTTGCGCGCAGATCCAAGCCACAGTTGCAACATCTATGTCCAAGCAATCCCAAAAACCAGAGATTTTCACAGTTAACTGCCAAGGATAAACTTTTTTCGTTTCAAATTCCCCTTTTCGAGACATTTCAACAATCTCTTCTTTTGAGTACACATAGCCCGCTTGTGTAAGCAGAAGATAAGACATTTGACCAGTTCTTTCTGCAACCAAATAACTAAGTCCCCTCGAATCGAAATCTCTTTCTTTGATATTTTGTACAGATATGCCAGAAACCCAAATTAACCATCGAGTAGCTGCGATTATTAGGTCATTATCCCAAAAATCTTCTTGGTCTCGCTTTAGATTCCAGGGATATGGTTTTTTATCAGAAAAACTGCAGTCTCGAGATTGTTGTTTGATTTCTTCAGTGGTCCAAATAAGTCCTGATTCGAAGAGAGCGGGAATTAAACCACCTGCACTAGATAATATTTGAAGCACCCCAAAATCCCTAAAGTCCTGCGTGCAGATATCCTCAGGCTTTTTGCCGGACAGTTCAGCTAATTTTCTAGTAGATTCGATTCGCAGATCTGAATCCCACCTAGTAGGACCAAATCGGACATTATCAAAGAGTAGTAATTTATCAATCAGCCCACGTGCAGCAAGAAAGGTCATATTCGCCTTGGCCTTTTTCTTACTTCCATTTGCAGTAACAACTTCAGGTGCAGGAAAGAATTTTCCGGTCAATACCAATTTTTCAAAAAACCAACGATCAAACTCGGCAAGCCTGGATGACATTACCGAAACGGATTTGTCCTGAGCTGCAACAGTACGTTTTCCCACCACAAGATGAAGTTAAGATCTTTTTTTATTTTCATGTCCTGCATTAACTATCCAACAAGTCGGATCAGCTTCTGCGTTCAAGTGTCGTTTGAATAGATTTAGATCCAGAGTTCCGAGCCGCCCGGATGGACTTCTTCGATATCCGTTTCCAAAAGTCACTTGAAAAGCGAGGCATGTGCAAAATAAGGAAGAACACTAAATCCAATTGTTTTTTCTACAGTTCTTGCATCAATCGCTAATCTTGGAAGGAGAGGCAGTGAATCTCAAGGAGTAAATTTCAAGTAGATATCAAAGAGATCTCTTACCAAGCGATTGCGAATCACAGAAAACGCAGTTAGGATTAAAATGAGACGACTGAAAGAACGAGAATAATTCAGACAGATTCTACATGCTTCAGAGGCATACGTTCGATTATTTTGCAGGTTTTAAATAATCAAATAATCGATTACACAGTTCTTTCCCTTTTTAAATCCTACGTTATAAGTTTTGATAGTTAAGGGGCCGTGAGGTAACCTGGTATCCTGCAAGCTTGGGGTCGACGAGCGAACTTTAGATCGCGAAGTTGCCTGGATGCTTGTTATCTGAGTAAACTTTTGGGAAAAGTTTAATCAAAAAATTTCCAAATGGTTTCAGAAGTTCAACTTCTTAGCAACAAAAACCTGCGGCTAAGGGGAATTTATCTCAGCGGCCCCATTTCTAGATACGGCCTGAACGAAGTGAAGGGCGTATCTAAGATAACGCCTGAGCAAAGCGAAGGAGTTATTCAATGCAGGAAAAAGGTGAAACTATGGATGAAGAAAAAATTGAAAAGAAAGAAGACAAAAGTGGATTCCCAGTAAAACAGGACGTTTTCCTTGAAGCTGGAGTCCACATTGGAACCAAGATAAGAACCAATGATATGAAGGAGTTTATCTTCAAAAGAAGAGATGACGGACTCTATATCCTGGACTTAAGAAAAACAGTCGATAGATTAATGGCTGCAACAAAACTTCTCTCTAAATACAAACCAGAAGAAGTAATGATTGTCGCATCTAGAGTATATTCTGGAAATCCTGCTGCAAAGTTTGCTCAGTTAACAGGCGTAAATATAATAAAGGGAAGATTTGTACCTGGAACCATGACTAACATGACATACAAAGGATTCACAGAACCAAGAATCATTTTTGTATGTGATCCAAAAGGTGAACGAGAAGCAATAGCAGAAAGTGCCAGAAACGGAGTTCCAGTAATCGCTCTTTGTGATACAGATAACGAAACTAAATTTATAGACGTAGTTATCCCGATCAACAACAAAGGTAAGAGATCACTAGCACTCATATTCTATGTAATGGCCAGAGAAATGCTTATGGCGCAAGGAAAAATCAGCTCATATGAAGAATTCACTTATGACATTGGTTACTTTGAACAAAGCCTCATAGAAGTACCAAAACAGGAAGCAAAGATGCAAGAACCAGAAGCAGCACCAGTAACTCCCGCAACAGAGGCAAAAGAAGTGCCAAAGCAATAGATAACTACAGCTTAATTTTTTATCGTTTTTTCTTTTTTTTTTGATTATGAACTAATAATTCAACTTTAATGGTTTTTATTCTAATTCTGTAGCCAGTCACCTTCGTCGCAGCATAACAACCCCGAGAGGGTTTAGAAATTCTCAAATCTAGAACTTGTTAAGGTTTTTATAAAATAAAAATTACCTGGATATTGACTTGGAATGATTTACTTCATATGCAAGAACACAAGTATCTTTAGCAGGCTGGTCATCAGCAAAGGCACAATAGGAGACATTGTTGTACACCTTAGCCGCTTCATTATAGCATTTGTTTCGCCATTGGAACTGGCTAATCGCAGCACAGGTTGAGGGTTTGAGAATGATTGGGTTGTATATCAAAACGGCCTGGTAACAAACTTCACGGGTACCTAGGTCGGAAATGGCTTCACATGCAGAGGGATCACCGTGTAGTTTTGCAGTGTTAAAGGCACAGTTAAAACGATTGTTGACGGCAAGCGCATCGATATTAAAGCAACCCCTGGAATCACCAGTTTCTAATGAATAATTTATATAACAACTCCACAGATCATCAAGAGCCACAGTTCCACTATAGGAACAAAGAGATACATTGGATTGATTTATGGCAAAATAAGCCAGACACCTAGAGGCATAAACACCACTGGAAATTTCGCGACAAAGAACAAGCTGATTAGTTTTTTGTGCATATATCTGTCGACAAAGATCACGATGGAGGCTTACAGAAAGCGAGTAGCAGTCATCGGATTTTTTAACCGAAGAAGTGCACGCTGCAGAAAGCTGGATTTGTGCAATAGAACTACAAACAGAAAGATCGTTTTTTGCCATGGCAAAATCAATTATGCAGTTAGAATCATCAGAGCACAAGGAAATATCAGAAGAACGGATTGCGTTGCAGGAAAGCGGAGATTTAGATCCCGAACAATAATCTACACTCGAGCGACAAGTGGAACGATTAGATGCTGAAAGAGAATCACATAAAGAGACATCCGAGGTATTTTGAGCAAAATAGAGAAGACAAAGGTCTCGTTTGGACTGATCATCAACAAGACGACAGGCAGAAAGAGAAACTAAGGAAATATTATTGATACAAGAACTACGCAAAGAGGAATTTTGAATCAAAGTGCAAAAATCAGGATTTTTTTCTGCAATGGCCCTAGACAAAAGACAAGCCGAGTCGCAAGAGGCATTCACAGTAACGTTAATAATAGAAGTGTTGGGAACTGGAATCGGAGGTTGTGAAACGGAAGTGTTGGGAACAGAAACTGGCGGAGCAATCGAAGTTTCTTTTGGGGCAAAGATAAAAATGCCCAAAGCAACAACTAATAAAAGAACAAATACAACACCCAAAAGTGCAGGAAGATTAGATTTTTTACTTCGTAGAGGAGGTATGCCAACTGATTGTGCCATAGTTGATACATAAGAACGTGAAATTTATAAAGGACTGCAATGCAAAAACAGGAAAACTAGGACTTTACACCACGCCTAAAGCAGTAAGAGAACACTGGACAGTTAGAACAATCCGGATTTTTTGGTTTACAGACAGTCTGTCCAAATGCAACCAGAGTAAGATTTAAAGTAGATAGCAGTCCGGGCGAAATTTTTTTTGTGAGGATATCTTCAGTCTCTCGGGGTTTTTTGGTTTGTACGAGTCCCATTCTATTGGCAATACGTTGGACATGAACATCTACCCCCAAAGTTGCAGTACCATAGACACGTGAAAGAACAATATTCGCAGTTTTACGTCCTACACCATTAAGGAGCAACATCTTATCAAGAGTAGATGGAAACGAGTGTAACAGTAAATAGCTACAGATCTCACGTAGATAAGACGCTTTTGTTCGAAAGAACCCAACGCCATGAAGAAGAGAGAATAGTTGGGCGTCGGAAAGAGACAGAATCGACTTTGGATCAGGTGCAACGCTAAAAAGGCGCTCAACGGCATCAATAGTAGCATCATCTCGGGTGCGTGCAGAAAGCATCGTAAAAACAAGTATCTTAAAGGGATTCGAAGAAGTAAGCGCAACAGCACGAAAAACAGGCGCATTACGTGAACGTGCAACAAAGTCCATCTTACCGAGAATGAGTGGAAGATTTACATATGCATTAGTGTTTAGCGAACGAGGCATAAAAGTATAAAAAATGGAAGATGCTTTATTCCTTCATGAAGACCACCGCAACAGCAAATGCGAACATAGCAGTCATAAAATACTGGGGAAGACGAAACGATGAACTCGTCTTGCCATATAACAATTCTATTTCGTTCACAATGGATGAACTACAGACAAAAACAACAGTAGAATTCGTAGATGGCCTAAAAGCAGACGAACTTATCCTTGATGGCAAAGTAGCAACGGAAAAAGAGTTATTAAGAGTGCAAAATTTTCTTGATATAATACGCACAAAAATAGGCACAAAAAAACATGCAAAAGTAGTGTCTAAAAATTCATTTGCCAAATCAGCAGGACTTGCATCTTCGGCAGCAGCATTTGCAGCACTGGCAAAGGCAGCAACAAAAGCAGCCGGAATGGATTTTGAAGATAAACAATTATCCATGCTAGCCAGACGAGGCAGCGGATCTGCATCCCGTTCAATCCATGGAGGTGCTGTGGAATGGCTTGCTGGAAAAAGAGAAGATGGAGAAGACTGTTACGCAATTCAACTCAGCAAACCCAATGACTGGCCAGAACTAAGAAATGTAATTGCAATTTCAAGTGAACATGAAAAAAAGGTCGGCTCTGCTGCAGGAATGAAGTTTTCAGTCCAGAATTCCGCACTATTCAAATCCAGACTCGAATCAGTGGAAGAACGAGCAGCTAAAGTCAGAGAGGCAATAAAAAAACGAGATTTTGGAACAATGGCAAGAAGCATAATGCAGGAAAGCAACAATATGCATGCGGTGATGCTTGATAGCTGGCCGCCATTAATCTATCTCAATGAAGTTTCATTTAGAGTAATAGATGCGATAATAGATCTTAACTCCAGACACTCGAAAGAAGTTGCAGCATATACCTTTGATGCAGGTCCAAATGCACACATATATACAACGAATAGACATGAGAAGGAAGTAAAGGAGATACTAGACGAGATAAATGGAGTTCAGAAAACTATAATAGCCAAGGTGGGAGAGGGAGCAAAAATTAATTCAGACCATTTATTTTAGAGAATTAAAGGTCAATATGCAGTAAAGTTATCTAGCGCCCGTAATTGGAACCCCGGATTTCAGTGCATATTGTTTTCTTACCCTTGACCAAATTAATTAGGCGCTCGGGAACAGTAGCGTTAAATATATATGAACTCGAAGGAATCGAAAGAAGCTGCCGAATTTTACCTTCCATACCCCCAGTAACATCGAAGTCGACAGAGCGCAGATGTTTGGATACGGATGCAAAGTTAGATCGGGAAATAAGATTGATTACCTTGCCGGATTCGTCAAGTACGCCATCGACATCACTTCCCACGGCAACAAAAGAAGCGAAACGACCCAAATGGGAAACCAGAGCATCACCTGAACAGACAGAACCTTCGAGTTTACTGTCCGGAACCATATCCCCATGAATTATCGGGAGATAACCATGCTCGGAATATTCAGAAACGATATCACTAAAATCGACAATTTTACCGGAAGTCTGAAGAACATATGCACAAGGAGGAAGAGAGATGGCGGGAAGTCCCAGATCCAAAAGAGCAGATGTGAAATGACTCGAGAGTTGAGCACAACCACTATGAGTAAGCGCAAACCCGAATCGCTGGTCATAAGTACGTACACCCCCTGAAAAGGAGTATTTTTTGGCATAATGATGACCGAACGAGCCTGCTCCGTGAACAATAACCAAATCACGATACCCATCATTCCAAAGACGGGCGATAGCAGAAGCAATACCTGCGAGGTTTTTTTGATTCAATTTACGAATTTTGCTCTTGTCAGTAAGCACACTGCCGCCAATCTTTATAACTCGCATAAATCCACACTTATCATGAAATGCGCGATTTATAAAAGCTTATCGGTTGTTTGATTATTATGGCAGAGAAATTCGATAGAGTGGATCTTTCCATACTTAAAGAGTTACGGGACAACGCAAAGCAGCCACTAAAAGAACTCGCAAAAAAACTCGACATACATCATAACACACTCATGCAGAGACTTAAAAAACTGGAAAAAACAGGAGTCATAAAATCATATTCTGCAGAAATAGACTATACGGAATTAGGATATGGACTTAAGGCCATAGTGACGATAAAAGTAAGAAGAAATTTGACCAGCGGAACAGAGCTACTAAAAGAAATCGCTGAAATGCCTGAAATACTCTGCCTATACGCAGTGACAGGAAACGATGATTGTGTGGCAAGTGTAGTGGCAAGAGATCGGGAAGACCTAGTTAGAATACTAAGAAACATACAAAAGCAAAAATACGTCGTAAAAACTAACACATACCTAGTCCTCATAACATATAAAGACGGATACCAGGCCAACCCCATTGGAGCACTAATTGACAACTTCAAAAAGGAAGAGAAAGAAAAGAAATAGAGCCATCAAGTTCGGATTCTAGAAACAAATAAGCGATAATTAGAAAAAAGCCAAATCGAAACATTAAACATAGAATAAAATAAGGAAAAAATTAAACCTTCTTATATTTAAGAAGAGTTGGCACAAGATCAACGTGAGAAATAAACATTCTTCGGCAGCAATACCGATCAACGTTCAACTCATCCAATGCAGCTTCGGCATTCTTGTGAGCTAGTTTTGCTCGGTAATCCTCATAGAGATCACCGATAACTCCACCACAAGTAAAACAACGAACCGGAAATTCCATGCAAACAAACCTCTATCGGTAAGATTTCTGGAATCGGGCTCTTGCCTTTGGACCGCGGTATTTTTTGGATTCTACACGTCGAGTATCTTCAATAATCAAAGACCAATCAATGTCGATAAACTTGTCTTTGAGATTAAGATCCGGGAAGTAGTTTACAAGTGCATTTGCAATTGCCGTTCGGGCTGCCTGGGCCTGACCCATCATCCCTCCACCAGTAACCTTGACAGAAATGTCAACCTCATTAGCAGCTGGACCAACATATCGAGTTGGTTCGAGAATTATTTCCCGAACATATTTATTCTCAAGAGAAGTAACATTTAGACGATTAAATCGTACAACACCCTTACCAGGAGAGATAGCTGCTCTTGCAACACTTGATTTTCTCTTTCCTCGTAGAACCAAAGCAACCTTGTCAGATGAAGAGGCAGTAGCCTTCTTCGAAGCAGATTTTTTCTTTGGTGCAGAAGATACAACCTTATCAGCAACTTCAGTTGGAACTGGAGATGGAGAAACCTGTTCAGGAGTAACTTCAGTTACAGCTTTAGAATCTTTTTCTTCGCTCTTTTTCGGAGCAACTTTTTTCTTAATCAATTTTTTTTCTTCAACCATGAATATCAGCTCGAATTACCAAGTTTCTTGCAAAGATCCTTAATAGTCATACTTCGACTCTTCCCATCAAAGGAAGGAACTTCCATCGAACCTTTTTGAAGGCTCTTTGGGTTTCCAGTATAAACGATCAGAAGCTTAAGTGCAGATCGACCACGCGAATTTTCGTGGGGAAGCATTCCGCTAATCATACGTTTTACCAGAAGATGGGGAACCTTAGACCAAACGGGAGAACGCTCAGGAGTACCCTTGTTCTTAAGACCACGTTTTACCAAGTATCTTTCAAAGATCTGGGTCGGATTTCCTTTGATAACCAAATGCTCAGCGTTGATGAGGTGAACTTCGTGACCCGACATGAGTTTTTTTGCAATCTGGGTTGCGAGTCGACCAAAAACAACGTTAGAACCATCAATAACGAGTTTTTCTTTTTGAGAATCCATAAGAATCACTTTAGAAGAAGAACATCAGTACCATTTGGATTTGATTCCAAAATGGAGTCGATAGTTACGACTTTACCCCCAGCCTGACCAATGAGTTTCTTTGCAGATTCACTAAAGGAAAATGCGGCAATAGTAACTTTTTTAGTCAAAAGACCAGAGCCCAAAACCTTACCTGGAACCAAAATAACGGAATTTGCAGATGCAAATTTCTCAATCTTGTCCAAGTTTACTTCAATCTTACTTCGTCTTGGCTTTTGAAGCTCAGATGCAACCTTGGCCCAAATAGGCTTTTGGTTTTTAGAGAGCTTATTAAGCAATAGACCCAGAGTTTCGTTATCTTTCATCATAGTATTCGCCACCACGGCTCGCCCCAAAAGGGACTAAAGCAATAGACGCTTAGTAAAAGTATTAGACCAAGTGCTTTAAAAGCTATCTAAAATCAGATCGAGGAATAAAACGAGAGCAGATTAAGAGTCAAAATTAAGGAAAAAGATAAAAAAAGAGAAGTAAAATTATTGATCCTTTGCCATCCCATAAATTGCCTTGACAGCATTTACGAAACATGCAGGTGCAATAAATGCAGACAACATTGCTACAAAGCCCAAGAGCGCATTGGAAGTTGCAAGACCAATAACCGGAATGGCATTTATGAATGGAGTTACTGAACCCAACGCAGCAGGAATTGCAAGCAATGCAATTGACGCAATAAGGAAGTTTATTGCTTCTTTTTCAGTTATATTCATGAATCCGACAACTAATCCCAAAACACCCAAGAAACCAAGTAATGGTAGTCTAAAGGATTCTGGAACAACTGAAGATGCAACACCCAGAATAATTGCAAGACCCATACCTAGCAAAAACGCCCATTCACCCAAGCTTTTTGGATTATTCATTTCATATCACCTAAATTTTTTTGTTAGGAACTACATTTAGCAATTATTTTTAAATCTAACGGACACGGGTTCGACAAAAGCCATGAGAGATTAAAAACCCAAAACAGAGATCAAAAGCCCCAGCATCCCCAGAGCAAATATGACAAGACTCAGATTCCTTGCAAGCTTGTAGGAACTCTGAGACGGCAAAAATAATTTGAAGCACATATAGACAAGGATCAGGTCGGAGACGCCCACTAGTGCAAAACCCAAAGAAAAGGGCAACAAATGAAGTAAATAAGGTGCCAGACTCAGGGGAATAAATAGTACGAAATACAGAAGAATTGAGATAAAAACAGCCGCCCTTTCTCCAATTAGGATCGGAAGAGTTTTGGAATTGCGTGCCTTTCTATCGCCTTCCATATCCTGCGCGGATTTGATAATTTCACGTGCAAGCCCGGCAGTAAATGCCATAGCACACAAAATGAGGTTTAGAAGGGAAATAGAATTCGAAAATACGAGATTACCAAAGAGGAAGGGTATTGCCATCGAAAAGCCAATATAGATATTTCCAGCAAGAGGCAGATCCTTAAGTTTCCAATTATAAATAATAGAAAGCAGATTGAAAAGAACCACAATCAAAAAACAGTTGAAATTTATCAAATAGGCAAGAACAGTTGACAGCACAAAACACACAATCGAAAGATTAAGGGCAAATTGCATCGAGAGGGCACCGCTCACTAGAGGTCGTTTTAAATGACCGTTGAGGCGATCTGTTTCGACATCGAGATAATCATTAAGGGCAAACGCTGCGCATTCGCTTAGGATCGGAACGAGAAGAGAGTAAAGAACTAATAAAGAGAGCACCGGTAAATTACCCAAAAACACAACCTGAGATATAAAAACAGCGAAAGCGAGCATCAGTGCGTGCTCAAATCGAGTTAGTTTCCAAAGGGCTTTCAACATGGAAAAATATATAAAGCTCAGCATTAATAAGCAGACGTATATGAGTGCCAACACATTAGATGAGACGGACATGGCGATACTTGCAGTTTTAAGAGAAGATGCAAAATTACCCATTAAAGAATTGGCCAAAAAGGTGAAAGTTCATCCAAACACAGTCATTCAAAGACTTGAAAAACTCAAAAAATCAAACGTCATACTAAAGTATGCTGCAGATGTAGACTACGCGAAAGCAGGGTTGGATTTGCAGGTAATAATAATGATGAAGGTTCGAAAAGGCAGGGCGGGAGATCCGGAGCAACTCGAAGAATTGATGAAAATGAAGGATCTTGAAGCAATCTATGCGACAACAGGAGTCTGGGATGTCGTAGCTATTTGTCGAGTACGGGATCGGGATCATCTGCTTGAAGTCATACAAAAAGTAGGAAAGAATGAGATCGTGCTTAAAACTTCGAGTCAGATTGTATTATATACGTACAAGAAGCCCTCGGACTATAATCCATTTTAAGGACATTAAATTCGTACAAAACTCTCAAGATACATACCATGAACCGAATCTATCGGTAATGCAGGAATAGCACCAGGCACCCGAGCATATCCATGAGTAGTGAAACTCGAAGAATAGAAAAGCGGGTCGCAAGGCCGTATGCGCTGAACAAGAATAGAAACGACCTCATCAGAAATAGAGGGAGTTAGTCCGATGGATTGGGGATCTTCTTCACGAACCAGTATTCTTTTCGCGCTAGAAGCCGTCACAGCATCAACGAAAGCGGGGACATCAGGAACCCAATTTTTAACATAAGATGCACTAAGACAATCGATAATATCTCCAGAATAACCCAATTTACGAAGCTCGCCCATAAGAAGAGCAAAATTTACCTTAGCGATATCGTGTTTGAGGAAACCCATATGAATGTCTCTTCGCATACCCCCACCAACTTGAGCAAAAAAGGTTTGCCCGGCGGCTTTTGCAAGTCTAAGCATGTCTAAGTTTGAATCCACAAAAAGGACAAAATAGGGTAAAACAGGTTCACCACGATCTGAGGCCGAGTGTATACCAGGTACAACAACATGTTTCAGATATTCCATAATCTGAGCTCCAGAACCGCAACCCAGATCAACAAAAACATGACCAAACTGAGGTGCAACTGCCTGATTAAGTGCAGCGGCAATTCGATTATGAGCAATCATATGCTCGTCATAAATAGGAGCGAATGCAGACATTGCGGCCTGAGTATCGGCGAGTCTAGAATCTAAAATCTCTGAATCCAAAGAAACCCCAGCTAAAGAAGGATATACTCTCATGACCAATGGCACACCTATTTCATCATAAGAGCAACGAGCAAGGAGATCTGGGATAACTTCAGTATGACGATCAGTAGGCAGAAGCAAGAGACTAACTGGAGAAGCGTCGGTTCCAAGTCTTCGTAATGCAGCAACAACATCAGGATTAGTTAGATCAATAGCAGATTCGATACCAGGTGCAAAAATAACGGTTTTTGGAATTGCTCGAGGACTAACAATATGAGCAATGAGATCATCCCCGTTAGTAATATGACGAATAGACGAATCGGAAACTCCAGATGCCTTAAGCAGTCTACTAAATGATTTGAAGGACTTGGGAGTTGGAGCAACAATGAGAGAAACGTGTTCCTGAGCAGTCACAGCACGTAATCGATGATGCGAACCGGAATGATTGGGAGGGTTACGCGAAGCTCTTTGGGCACTAGCAAAGGTAGTACACTGGTGAGCAGCAACAAAAGCATTCATACAAGGCTAATCTAAGGCGAAAGTCTTTATAAATTGGTAGCATATGTGCAAATTTGTGTAAAAGTCAGAAAATATATAATAAACCATAAAAAAACACCAAAACAAAACTACACAATACCAGCAAAACAGAAAAAGAAAGGAATATAAAATAAGATCAGATATCCTAAACATGTCATTCCCATATAAAGTAGAAGTAATAGGCGAAAAAGAAAAAGAAAGGATAATGGAAAGGATGAATACGTGTGATCTAATTGAACGTAAATCGACAATACACGGAACATGCATAAAATTCTTCACAGACAATCATGAATTCAAGGACATGTGGGAAGACAATTTTGAACCCATGCAGGACTGGATACGACCACACGTTCGCCTATATGCAATAAAAGGCAGAAAATTAAGAATAAGATATGCCGCTGAAAGCAAAACGATCGTAATAGAAGGCTGTGATTATTATGGTTGGGTAAAAAGCATCGCACTAGGACTCGTAGCAGATTTTCTTGAAGATTTCCCTTCAGAACATCGCCGAAACTCAGTTCATGGTTCATTTGTAGATTTCGGAGGGCATGGATTGGCACTGATCGGCCCGTCAGGAAGCGGAAAAACTACACTCACATACGGCCTATTGTTAGATCAGCAAACAAACTTTCTAACTGATGACTGGTTTTTTGTAAGATTTACCAGCAATGGCACACTGATCTATTCTTCGGAAAAGAATTCGTACATAAGAGGCGACCTTGGAAAAGTGTGGGAAAAATACACGAAAGGATTAGATGGAATAAAGGAAGATGCACGAAATCGGGCCATAGTTGAAGTAAAAAGACTAATTGGAAATGATCGCATAAGAACCGAATCGAATCTTGTGGCCACGGTAATATTAACAAGAAATCCCCAATTACCCGCATTTTCAAGCCTAACACAGACACAGGCAATAAAATTCCTTATGGAAAACGAATTTTGTAATCCGCATCAATTAATACGAACCAAACAAAAAATCGAAAAAAGAAGAAGGTTCTTCTTAGAGCTTTTGAAAAAGGCCCCCGTATATTTACTAAATACAATTGAAACTCCAAAAGAAAGCCTAAGTAGATTAAAGGAATTAATGAGAAAGAGCAACATATGATTAATCAGGAATTGTAGGGGCATGTGGCATGAAGGCATACGAAGGAGCATTCAGCAGAGAGATAGCCAGCATACTAAAGGACAACGAAACGATAGTAGCGATTAAAAAAACAGTCATCGAATCAGAGGCACAGGTCAGACTTGCATGCGAACTCACAAATAAATCATTTGGCAGCACTAAACAAATAGCAAAGGACAGGAGAACAGAATTTGTACTTTGGATTTCTGGAGAGCATGAAATCAAAAAAGCAATGGACAGGACAATGCCCAAAGAAAATGAAAAATGCATATTCCTGGCTTTGGATGAAAAAAATGAAGATGAATTAGAAGAAATAGTTGTCAAAGGTGCAAAAAAAATAAGACTTTCAAAAAAAATAGATCCGATTGAATTAGAAAGGATTTCGCTATCAAGAACATGAAGGAAATAATTTAAAGGTAGAGAAGAGATCTGTGTTAGATGCCTAATCGTTTGGATAATGCATCCTTATCGATAGGTAGTTCAATACCCAAAACCTGATGTATGAAAACAAACATCTCAACAATTTTAGATTTATCTTTTGAGATACGATCAGCCATCTGCTTTATGTCCATATCTTTCCCCACAAGCTCATATAGAAGAAGTCCTTCCTTACCGTATTTTTTATAGACTGCATATCCATCCTCGCCGTATTTTTTCTTCACATCAGTACGAGCCATGGGTTTGTTTATTACCATGCCATTTTCAAAAAGAAGATTAAGGATCTCGTAAAGTGCCGGAAGGGACAAATCCATTTTAAGGCAGATGTCGATCACATCATTTTTTGAATCGATTAAATCGACTATTTTAGTACCTCTCTCACCGTATTTAAGAAGAATTTTGGCTTTCATTTGGACAGAACGAACGATGTCCGTAGGAGCCTTTACGGGAGTTTCTAGAGGAGAGGGAACAGGAGTATTATCATCACTTGAAACCGAAGAATCGATCATGGGGTTGAAACCTGATTCAGAAGACTTCTGAGTAGGAGATGGGGGTTGTGTGGGCGCCGAATAAGCTTGCCCTAAGGACCCGGAAAATGGATTTGTACTTGAAGGGGGCACACCCGGACTAGCAGGAGGGTTGTTTTTTGGATAGTCTAACTTTATTATGCCCTGTTCATCTAAAAAATCGAGAATTTCAACTAATTTGGATTCTGTGAGTCCGGTCTGACGCATAATTTGTTCTGCAGTACGTTGACCATCAATTAGAGCATAGACTTTGATTCCCAAATCCCCATATTTATCAAAAATTATCTTTTCTACAGCACTAAGACCAGAAGAAGATGAAGAAGGGGAAGAATCAGAATAGGGCGAAATTTCAGGCTCTGAAGGAGCAGAAGAAGAGGACTCGGAGTAAGAGGGAGATTTAGGTTGGTCAGAATCGAAAAAATCATCGGCCTTAGATCGAGACGGTTTTTTTGGAGGAGGTTCTGGGAGAGGAGATGATGACGAATCAATCTCTGGGGAGATTGGCTCGATTTCAATTGGAACGTCCGCAGCGGGAGGCAACGGGATTTCAGGTAAAGGTTCGGACTTTTTCTTAGTACCAGAAGATGCCGAGGGAGGCAGAGGTTGGGGCTCGATAGAAATGTCGGAATCTCCAACAGAGGGAGATGGCTCGATAAGTTGAGGCTCTGGAGCAATGGGTGAGGTTTCCAAAGGCAGGGATTTTTTAGATTTCAAACGGGGCTTTTCAGGAGGAGGCGAAGAATCCGGCAATTCAGACGGAGACGCAGCAGTAGAGAGATCAGAAGACAAGGGAATAAGAGAAACCAGATCATTATCTTTCATAAAAGACATAACTTGATCAAAAAAGTCCGGATCCAGTGCTAGATCTCGTTTGAGTTCTTTTAGAGTTCTTTTACCGGTTATTGCCTTGTAAATGGAGAGACCCTTATCCCCGTGTTTTTTTAAGACAATATTTTGATTCTTAAATCGCTGTAGAGGACCTTTCTCGTTCTTGACTAGTTTGTAATCGTTTTCATCAGACACCATTAGCACCACGATCAAAATTCTACAATATTCATTAGGATAATCTTTATTAACATACTCAATTCATATTAGCGCATGGAGTTCGATGAACTACTTATAACTACGGGAGTCGATGCATTAGTAAGACTAGTCAAAGAAAGGCAAAAAGTCGAACTCGAAGAAGCATCAAAAGCGCTAAATATATCGACAGAAACAATAGAAGATTGGTCTAGAATACTCGAAGAAGAAGGTATACTGAGAATAGAGTATCGATTAACTAAAATATGCTTAGTGTGGATTAAACCAACTGAAGAAGACATTGCAGAAGGCAGAAACAAATTTGAAACCCAAAAAACGCAGGTAATACAAGGTGTCGAAGAATTAAAAGGAAGAATAGAAAAGGAAACAGATGAAATCAAAGAATTTGGAATTGAATTCACCAAATTTCACGAAAAAATAGATCAAAAACTAGCAGCACTTGAAAAGATATCAAATGCAATAAATGCAAAGAACGGGGAATCCAGACACAATCAGGAAATAGAGAGAATACAAGACGAGATAGCAGGATTAAGAAATCAAGTCGGACAACTAACTCAGGAAGTAAGATCTAATTTAACACAAAACGTAGGAAGAGAAAAAGCTGGCGAAGAAACAATAACTCGAATCACCAATGCTACAGAAGAAATCAAAAAACTCCAAATCGAATTAAGCCAGCTAAGAAAAAACAATCAGGAACAAAAAGTCAGGAAAATAGACATACCAGATACAAACGAAGTAAGAAAAAAATACGAACAAATCAAAAAAGAATTTCTGGAATTGAAAACAAGAACAGCTAAAAACAGCCAAGATATGAGAGACGTTGCAGACAGTGCAACGATCCTAAAGGACGTAGCAGACTCCATAATAGGCGAAGAACAAACGGCCCAGCAGGTAAAGGTAGAATTAGAAAAACAACTTGAAAAGGCACAGAGTGTCTTGGATGCACTTCAAACCACAGTGAATAAAGCAAAAAAAAGCACCGAGATGATAGAGCGATTCCAACAAACTACCGCAAATGCAAAAGGTATTTTTGATCGATTGCCAGATCAGAAGAGAATGGAAATAGAAGTTCAGAAGAATACCGAAACACAAATAAGATTAGAGGAAAAAATACACGCGATGGATACGCTTCTCGATGAAATAGGAGGAGGCGCAAAAACGCAGATGAACTTTAATGATTTGGAACAGAAAATAGAGGAAAGGATAAACCAAGCCAGATCAGATCTAGAGACCCTAACAACCGCACTTGAAGAGGACAAAGCCACATATTTCGCATTCCAAAAAATAAGAGATAAGATAACGACCTCCCTTGAAGCATATCAGAAGCAGATGGATACATTAGAAAATGAGGCCCGGGACATAGAACGGAAGATAGAGACGGAAAGTACAGAGGCAGTAAAGCAGAGCAAAGAGATAGAAGCACAATTCAAACAAGGAGACATGAAAGAGGTCCTAGATGGAATTCAGGGAATAAGCGAAAAAAGAAAAACGATTGAAGAAATAATAGAGACAGTAGAACAATTAGATGAAACGGCAGAGAATCTAACCAAAAAAATCAGTCTGCTTTCAAAAGAAGCCAAACTACTTGAAATACGAACAGATGTAACAGTCAGCAAAACGGCACAGACACTTAATGAAAATCAGGCAGAACAAAAAACAGAAGAAAAAGCAATAGAAGTAAAAAAACAGATAGAACTTACGGAATCGGAAGAACTGGAATTTAGAAGGAAAAGAGAAGAACTAAAAAAACTAATAAAAAAACTCTGGGAAGATGAAGAAGGTAGTTAGACATGGCAACTGAAGAAGATAACCGAGCAAAATTGACGATGTTGGCTTCATATACATTTAGAAGCGAAGGGATACCAGTTGAAGCAAAAATAACCAGAAAAGAAGGAGAATTCGTACCTAGATACGATCTAGTGATACAGGGGATAGCAGAAGGAACAAAACTAATACTTGAAACTAAACTCAGAGCAGAATTGATAACCGAAGTAAAGTTAGACATATCAGATATATTGGATCCAAAGAAATTTGAGGCAGTAAAAGTTAGATTCATAGAGTCTGCAAAAAAAATACTAACCAGAAATTTCCCGTCCCTACAGGAAGACAAAAAAGAGATACTTGCAGCATACCTGCTCCAGAACACATTAGGACTGGGAGAAATAGAATCGCTGATTTCAGATGAACAACTAGAGGAAATAGTTGTCAACAATTCACGGGACCCGGTCTGGGCATACCACAAAAAATTTGGATGGTGTAGAACTAATCTTAGAATAAAGAATGAAGAAGTGGTTTACGATTATGCATCCACAATAGCCCGAAAAGTAGGACGGCAGATAAACACACTCAATCCAATGCTTGATGCACATTTACCAACAGGAGACAGAGTAAACGCAACTCTTTTTCCAATATCAGCATTCGGTAACACAATAACAATAAGAAAATTCTCCCGAAATCCTTGGACAATAACTAGTTTCATAAAGGCAGGAACAATAGACCCTGAAGTTGCCTCGCTAATATGGACATGCATACAAAACGAACTCTCATTAATCGTTTCCGGTGGAACAGGAAGTGGAAAAACATCATTTCTAAATGCAATGGCCGGACTCATACCAGCCAATCAGAGAATAATAACAATAGAGGACACGCGGGAATTAACACTGCCATCATTTCTGCATTGGGTTCCAATGACAGTAAGAGAAGCCAACCCAGAGGGCAAAGGAGAAGTAACAATGCTGGACCTTATGATAAACGCATTAAGACAGAGACCAGATAGAATATTGGTCGGAGAAATAAGACGACAGAAAGAAGCAGAAGTAATGTTTGAGGCAATGCATACTGGACACAGCGTCTATGCAACAGTCCATGCAGACAATTCAGAACAGACAATATCCAGACTAACAAACCCGCCCATCAACGTACCAAAAGAAATGCTGGATGCATTATCAGGAATAGTAGTTACTTTCAGACATAGAAGGTTAAATGTCAGAAGAGTTTTGGAATTCGCAGAAGTAACAAATGAATCAAAAGCGAACGTACTATATAGGTGGGAAGTTAAAACAGACAAAGTAAGAGGCATAGGAAAAATGAACCGGCTTGCACAAACACTCGGATTGTATTCGGGACTAGACGAAAAAGAGATAGAGCAAGACGTAGAAGAAAAAATGAAAGTCCTTGGATGGATGTGCAAAAATAATTACGACACAGTTGATCAGGTAGGTAGAATAGTCTCTCAATATTACATCAATCCTTCGGAGATCCTTGAGGCAGTTCAAAAGAACAAACCCTGGGAGTTTAAGGTGAACTGATGACATACGAATATAGCGAAACAGTAAGGCAGATAACTGAAATGGAAAAGAACATTATGAGTTATTCACCTAACTTTTCAAAAGAAAAAATACAACGATTATTAGACCTAGAACCACAAGAATACGAAGGAATAACTTTTGAAGATCTGATAAATTTATATGAAAGAAATCAGAAAATAATACAGGCATCACAAAGCGGATTCTTCGCAAGAGAAAATGCAGTTAAACCTGCAACAGTTCAGAGCACGGAAATCGAACAAAAGCTTCAAACCATGACTCAAGAAACACTAGAGAAAGCAAAGGAAATATCTTTGATCGAACCAGTAATAACACCCAAAGAACCAGAGTCAAAGTCATCCAGTCCCAAGAAAGAAGAAGAAAAAATAGAATTCGAACATAAGGAGGAACAGAAGATAGAGTTTGAACCACCTAAGACTTCAACTAGCACAGATGGGATTGAAATCGAAATAGAAAAACAAGAGAAAAACAAACCAGAAACACAAGTAGTTTTGGAAGGTCCAGGTCCAAACAAAAAAATCGAAAAGCCCACAATGCCACAAATACTTACCGAAGAAGAACCAGCACAAGCCGTACACGCAGTACAGACGCAAGTACAGATGACATTAGGTGAAGGCAGAGGTGACCCGACAGCAGTAAAGAGAAGGATGCTGGAGCTAACAAAAGAGTTATTCAAAGAAAAGGGCACAAGTAGAAGAGAACAAATAAAAATGGAAATAGCCGTCCTAAAAAACATGCTAGTGCCAGGGTCAAAAAGCACGGAAAGAAAAGAGGGGATAAATCAAGGATCCATAAGAGAAGGT
This sequence comes from Microcaldota archaeon, assembly GCA_016212525.1. GTDB lineage: Archaea > Micrarchaeota > Micrarchaeia > Anstonellales > Bilamarchaeaceae > Bilamarchaeum. The sequence goes on from JACRGD010000010.1 coordinate 133,071, forward strand.
TTGATCAAGGCACAAAAGAGCGAACTATATACTCTTAAAGAGAGCATAGTTACCAAAAAGAGGAATCAGATAGATCAATACAAAAAATCATTTATAGAGGAATTGTCATTAGAAGAAAATCAAGAAATGAGAAAAAAAATATTTGACAAGTTCGTAACAGAATTATCAGAGATAATCGAAAAATTACCCCAAGAACTAGAAACAGGCAAAAATACAGTCATAGTAAAACATAAAGAGCAGATGAAGGCTGCGGGAAGTGAAGGAACGGATCAGATGGAAACTGAATACAACGCAGAATTCGAAGAAATCAAACAAACGATTGCCAAGGAAATAGATACTTCAATAGACTTTGCAAGCCAAAGAGCATATGGAAAAACAGGAGAAGAAGTAGACACCATAGACGAGATTAACAGTATGGATGAAGCAAGTTTGCTTAACTACCTAAAAATCAAAAGCCCGCAAGAATACAACCAGTACGAAAAATCCGCAATAACTAAAGACCAGGCAATAAAATCAGCAAAAAGGCAGATGGCAAAGGAAAGAGGCATAAATGCCCAAAAGATAGAAAGATACATTGGAGAATAGGAAGTGACATGATGGAATTACAAACAGCAGAAAGGAACGAAAGCGGAGCAAAAAAAAGAACAGCATTTACAAAAATAGCAGAGTATATTTCAGCTAGAAGTCCCAATCTAAAAGAAGACCTAAAAATGGCAGATATGAAAGAAACACCTCTTGAATTTTTAGAAAAATTAGTAAGAACCGCAATCACCATGTCTGCTGGGATTATAGTGCTTGAAGCGATAGTCATTTACAATTTCCTATTGTCATTAGCTAAAACAAATGTCATGTTATTAGCAATAATAGTATTGCTCACCATATTCGCAACGCCACTGATAATATATAACTACCTAATGTTATACCCCAAAGCAATCGCAGCAAAAAGACAGAAAGAAATAGATTATGAAGTAATATTCGCAGGCAGACATATTGCAATCGCACTCAAATCAGGAATGCCACTCTTCGAATCATTCGTAGGAGCATCAAAAGGATACGGGGCAGTTAGCAAGGAGATAGAAAGAATAGTAGATAAAGTAGTTCTGGGAGTCCCAATAAATCACGCAATAAGAGAAACCACACAGAACACACCATCCCTGTACTTCACAAGAGTAATGATGCAGGTGGCAAATTCCATTTCGAGCGGCGCGGACATTGGAAACGCACTCGAAGGAGTATTAGATCAGATATCCAGAGAGCAGTTAATAGGACTAAGAGAGTACAGTCAAAAGCTCACACCTTTCGTAATGTTCTATATGGTATTGGGAATAGTAGTCCCTTCATTGGGAATCGTAATGACGACCGTGATATTATCAACGATTAGCGGATCTCGAGCACCGATATCATTACTAGAACTAATAACAGTCGCGATGGTAATCGGGATTTTACAATATTTATTCGTAGGATTCATAGAAAGTTCAAGGCCCAGATATCTAACAGGTGCATAAAATGAGTAATGATTCAGTATTTGAAAAGGCAGGAAGATTATTTTTTTCACGAGAACAGATAAAGGGCTATGAGAATCAGATAAGCGCAGCCGGAATTAGCCTACCTGCAGAGTCATTTGCAGGATATGTAGGAATAAACATAATAGTGGCAACGGTATTTTTAACTGCAATAATATTGTTATTCAGACCAATAACCATGGAAGTCAATCAAATATTTACAGACCTGAGACTGCCCCTTCCATTTCCCATTTTTGCACTGATAAGCCTCGTTATTTCTTTGATAAGTGCATATCTTGGTGCAAAAGCACTAACATCGACATACTTGTTAATGAAAGCAGACGACAGAAGAAATAAGCTCGAAATCGTATTGCCAGATTTTCTTAATTTAGTATCATCAAACATAAAGGCAGGGATGACACTGGATCAAGCAATCTGGTATTCAGCAAAGCCGGAATTTGGAATATTAACAACAGAGATAAAAGAAACGATAAAAGGTGCATTTAGTGGAGATACACTTGAAAATGCACTAGATAAATTGAGTGCGAGGTTCGATTCAAAAACGTTTAAGAGAACAATACTTTTACTAAAGCAGGCATCCGCAACCGGAGGAGAACTGACCAGCGTACTCGAAAAGACCGCAGATGATGTACGAGACAACCAGATAATGAAGAAAGAGATTTCTGCGACCCTTGTTCTGTATGAAATATTCGTATTAGTCGCATCGGCATTAGGAACACCGTTTCTATTTGCAGTAGCAACAAAAATAGTACAGATTTTCGAAAAAATCGCACCTCAAATAAAAGATACAAATTCGATAGGATCAAATGCAATTTTAGGCGGAATCACCAACATAAAATTAGGTGCGCCGCTTATAAGCACAAAAGAGTTCTTTTATTTTGCAATGATAATAATATTTATAACAGGCCTCATGTCCTCAATGATAGTGAGCATCATAAGAAAAGGAAATACAACTCAGACCATGAAATATTTTCCATTTGTTCTGATAATTTCATATACGGTATACTGGATAATAATTACGATCGTAGATGTATTCTTCGCACAATTCTCATAAATTCGTACAAGGTGATATGATGAAAACAGAAAGGATGAAAGAAAAAACGGGTAATTACTTCAAAGGACAGGCCATGATGGAATATTTGATGACATATGGTCTTGCTTTGATTGTAATATTAGTAGTATTAGGAATTTTGGCAACAGTAGTTTTGCAGAACCTGCAACCTCCAGAAACATGTCAGTTCACTCAGGCAGGCTTGAGTTGTAGCAATAAGAAACACTCATTAGTATCTGGACCTCCAGCAAATGCAGTCAATTTGATATTCCAGCTTGACAATCAGGAAGGCAGATCGATAGACATATCTGCAGTTCTTTGCTCAAATGCACCTACAGGAAACATACAGAAGACAAGCTTACAAACAGCTCAAGCAAGATTGTCAAGAAATGTAACATTGGCACCTGGAGCCAGCGCAGTATTTGGAAGTTCCACAGGAGTAACAACAGGAGTTACCTATGGCGGAGCTGCAACACTTAACTGCTACAACCTAGACACCGCAACTCCATCACAGTTAGTACTTGCACCCAATTCCAACTTCAAAGGAAGCGTAGCAATATTATACAGATTCCAAGATGACCTAGTAGGTGCTCCTGACAAAGTAGCAGTTGCTAATTTAGGAGGAGTAATTGAGGCAAGATAAAAACATAAAATTAATTTTATTATTTTTCTTTTTCAGTTAATTAACTGCCATACTTTTTTGATTTTTCAATTAGATTAAGAATCAAAGGCAGAACGTCCTTGCCCTGCAAATGACCAAGACCGCCAGCCATACAGGAGATCTCGTCAAACTTCTTAACGCCATCAATTCGCTCCGAGTCCCCCCAGACTAACAAAGGAACCTCATGGCCCGAATGAGCTTTTCTGGAGCAGGGGGTTGAATGATCCCCAGTAATTATCAGATACGCCCCACTTTTGATAAGAGAGGGCAGAAGTTCTTTATCGATACGCTCGAGCATTTTCTTCTTTTCATCAAATTTACCATCATGACCAGCACTATCACAACCTTTGACATGTAAAAATACGAAATCATAATTTGAAAGAGCAGAAATTGTAGCCCGGGCCTTTGCCTTAAGATCAGTATTTTTGTCTCCAGTTGCACCCGGAACATCAATAATATCTAGTCCGATGAATTTTGAGACGCCTTTATATAGGGCACCTCCTGCAATACAGACGCCAGAGATACCAAATCTAGTTGAGAAAGAAGGGGCCGTATTGAATGAACCAGCGCCCCTAAGTAAAACAATGTTTGCGGGTTTTTGACGGCCTTGGTTTTCGACAGCTTGAGAAAGTCGAATCCTAACAGCAGAAGTGAATTCGTTAATGATTCTCGCGGTTTTAGCACCTTCTTTCGAAGTGGCATGCGCACCTTCGAAATGACCGGATGGATCATGAGGGTCAGTAGGGGTAATTTTCGAACTTAATCCAGGACCACGAAGAATTAACGCGCCTCGATGTTCGGCGGAGTTTTTGAACAAAACCTCAACATCATCAATCTTCATAGGCACGTATTTTGAGAGCGCGGATGCAGTTTGCGTATCGATACGTCCAGCTCTCCGATCAGTAACAGTTTCGCCATCAATAGTGGCATAATTAGCTCTAAATGCAACATCCCCCGGCTTAAGATCCATTCCAAGACCAAGAGCCTCTAGTGGCCCACGGCCATCATAATAGACAAGCGGATCATATCCGAGAAGATTAAGATGTGCAACATCGCTGCCAGGAACGACAAACGGAGAAATAGGAGACAGAAGACCGGTTATACCCTCCTTGGCAAGTTTATCGAAATGAGGCTTTTTAGCCGCCTGAAGTGGAGTTTTAGGAGTTGGAAGATCGCCAAGACCATCAATAATTAGCAGAATTGCCTTTTTCATAAATATGGTTCAAAGAAAATCAATAAATAGATGGAGGTAATTTAAGGCCTCAAGACAGATTTATAAACACAAACATACACTATAATTAACAGAAGAAACTAACGATTAGTAGAAAATAGGTGAAATTATGATTATTGAGATGGAGAAAGGAGGAGAAGTTAGAATTAACGAAATAGACTCAAAAGCGCTTTTTGAACTATTAAACAGATCGTTTCAAATCAGAGAACCGAACCAAAGGAGAGCTGCCATATTGAAGCTAGTTACTGCACTGCTTGAATTAGGAAAAATTGAAGAGGTTGGGGAATGGGCAGAATTTAGGCAAAAATCATTAGACACGCTTACAAAGGCGACAATAAGTGAAATGTTATTTTGTGCCAAGAATCCGCTTGCAACTGCGGATTTCGGAGAAGGATCAAGAGTCAGAACAGTACACGGAATTAGAAGAAATATAGAGCCCAAAGTACCTTGGATAAAAAAACCTCAGAAGGGAGAAACAGCACAACAACGATCAACCGTAAATAACAGATAAAAAATCATTTTTGTTCTTTTTCTTTTCTCTTTGCTTCAACCCAGATTCGACCGGCTTCTTCTTTACTAACTTTTTCTCCCCGAATAAGCCAGGGTTTTCTGCGTGCAAACTTTGCCAAAACCCCGGAAATGACAGCGTCGCTCTTTAGTTTTCCTTCACGTTCGCAAATGTATGCAAGAGTTATAGTATCCCAAAGAACGTCGCCCAGCTCTTCTTCAATATTTTTCAGATCATTATTCTTGAAGGCCAATTCCAATTCGGCCACTTCGTCCTTAAGCCGCGCTAGATAATCACGAGAGGATTGGTCCTTACACCACTCACAAATTTCAGTATTTTTCCTAGAGAGATCGATGAGTTCGATAATTTTGGACTTCATGAGGAAAATGATGATGGAATTCAAATAAGAAGATAACTGTGATTTAGGTCAAAACACAGTACAATTAAATATAGGCACAGACAGCAACTAAAACATGAAAACAGAGGGCAAAGGAACTGCGATAGCACTCTCGAGCAAAAAGAGCTCAGGAAAAATAAAGACGGAAAAGGACCAACTGATTGTAGTCATAGAGGGCAATGCAAAGATAGCCGCAGGAAAAGAAGTAAAGCATCTAAAGAAAGAAGAGAGTATTTTTGTTGCAAAGGGCACACAATATGAGATCACAAATGAAGAGAAAGACGTTTTGATTTACGTAATTATTGAACAAAAGGATAAAGAAACAAGAGGAATAGGAGCTTAGGATCTCACATGGAGATAAAAATCATATTTTTATTTCACAGACAATTTTTGTGCCAGTAAGTTGAGTATCATAAAGCGAATGAGCAGTACTGAATTTAGCACGCAATTGAACAGTAGACCCAGGAGCAACGCCCTTATTTAAAAGATCCTTAGAAAGAGTGTCATAAAAATTAGATGCAATAGTATTCTCCAATATTGCACGTATAACTGCGAGATTTAGACTTCCCTTAAAAGACAATGGTTTTAACAAACGCTTTCCGTCTTTCTCAGAGGCCAGATAGAAAAGAATCTCAACAGGCGTCCGTGCCAGGTTACGCTCTACATCACGAGAACGGATCATCAATAGATATCAGAAGATATAGTTATAAAGAAAGAGCATCAAAAAATCGAAAAATAAACTAAAAACAATTATCTTATATAATCACGATTATCCTCAGGAGAAATCGGATCGCCTCGAACAAAATCGGGAAGGTACAAATCATCGATTAGAATATCTCGTCTTAAAGAGAACAGGTTTCCTTTTTCAGAGATAGTCCACTTGGATAGATTACTCGGATATGGACGATCCAAAGTGAACATAACGAACGCTCCGTCGACAATTTTTGGAGCACAGATGACTTTTATATGTTTTTCAATGCGCTTTGGTAGCTCGAGCTTAACCGGAGGAGTGTTGTAAGGAGAACTATTAATCGAAGATTCGTCGATGGCTACAAATCTGCAATAACTATTTGCACCGGTCATATCGAATAGCAATGTCAAAAAACGGACATTATCAGCAGTAAGAAGTTTTTTCTTTCCGGAAATTTCAATCCTATTTTTATTAAGAAATTGAGTCAAACTGCCCAAAGTAGTTAAGAAATTATAGCGCTTGTTTTTTATATCATAAAGCACCCCAACATAATGGAAGGTATAGCTGTCCTGAGGATGAAAAATAAAGGCCAAAAAATTCCCGAAAATACCCTTGAAATTAAAAAATTTAGAAGAGGGATGAGATTTCTTCAGATCAGCCATCACAACGAGTTTAAGTTCTTCAAATTTCTTTGGATCCGTACCACCCAGGACATCATTTTCATATTTTATTGATTCCTCAATTGCAGCAACAGCAAGAAGTTGAGGGTCGGGTACGTTATTGAATTTTCTAAGTATGAATGATTCGCCGGTAGCCGATTCCAAAATTTCGAGATAGTAAGAAATACCAACCTGCATATTATGAACATTCGATTCCTGAGAAAAGACATAGTCGACAATTTTTTTGTTGGATTTTAAGACAGAGATAGTCTGAAGGCGATAGTACATAGTACCAGCATTATAATTCATAGGCATCTGAACAAATAACGCAGTATAGTCGCCATTAATGTATGCACTTTTCCCATCCAAGACAGTCATCTTGCCATTTTGTGGTTCAAACTTGAAGGAAGATTTGGTCATCAATAACAATATATGAGAAAAGATAAAAAAAGCTCGGATTAGCAAATACGACGTAAATTTTCTTTTATCTCTTTGCCGCGTTCGAAAAGACGTTGTTCCTCAGAAGTAGAAAGGACTGGAGATGGAACGGGAATTGGCTGACCCGATTTATCAACAGCTACGAAAACAAAATCGGCACATGGAATAATAATTTGACGTAGGTTACCCAAAAACTCAGATTCTGCTTTAACCCGAATGAGCATAGATGTTTTTCCAACATATATAAGACGGGCAGTTACGATTATGACTTCGCCGATTTTTACAGGCCGCTGAAAAACCATATTGTCTACGCTGACAGTAACGCAGTCCCGTTTGCAATATCTAGTAGCTGCAATATTGGCTGCCTTATCCATTTGAGCCATCAGAACACCCCCAAAAAGAGTTCCGTAGTGATTTGTCTGGCCCGGCATAACAATATCAATTAATTCAGCCTGACCTTTTGAAATGACTTCGTGCATAAAAAAAATGCAATTTTAAAGAATATAAATAGCAGGTATCAAAACGGAAAGTAAGCAAGAAAATGAAGTTGGGAGGAGCTAATAAAAACAGCCAGCAGGAAAAACAAGCATGAGTAGGTGTTTAGTTTACATTGCAACAAGTTTGGACGGCTACATAGCAAAAAAAGGAGGAGAACTGGGTTGGTTAGAGCAATTTCCAAATCCAGATGGAAGCGACTTTGGATTTGAAAAATTCATACAAGGCATAGATGCCATAGTCATGGGAAGAAAAACATTTGAAAAAGTCCTTGAATTCGAGAGATGGCCATATAAAAAACCAGTTTTTGTGATTAGCACGACTATCAAGAATATTCCAAAAAAACTTGAAAAACAGGCCGAGTTAATACACGGAAAACCAAATGAAATACTAGAGAGATTAGCAAAACGAAAACTCAATAGCATTTACATTGATGGAGGAAAAACCATCCAGTCTTTTTTGGCAGAAGATTTGATTGATGAATTGACAATAACTCGAGTTCCGATAATCTTAGGAGATGGAATTCCACTATTTGTAAAGACTGATAAGGAGATCGAGTTTGAACACGTTAAAACAGAAGTTTACAAGAATGGATTGGTAAAAAGCTACTACAGAAGAAATAGATAGGCAAATAAAAGAAAATATAGGGCCATGACCGTGAATCGAACACGGGCCTAGAGGGCCACAGCCTCTCACGCTACCATTACGCCATCATAGCCATCGAGCACCCTTAAGGGTGCGAAGATCCAAGCTTTTGGGAAACGTTTGATCAAAACTTGTGGTTCAAGTTTTTAATCAAAAACCAATTCGCCAAAAAGCAGTACAATATAGTTCGCCTATTTATTTAAAATCATACTCATTTTGGCTTTCTCAAGCACCTTCGAACCATCACCACAGAAAAATTCCACAGATTTAGCTCCAGTAGCACAAACGTACTCTACAAGATCATCGAAATCTGCATGATCAGATAGAGGAAACGAAGCATCAGAGGAAAATGAAGAACCAGTAGCCCAGCCAGTTGCCACAGCGCATTTGACAGAACGACCAAAGGCACGCGAAAGATTGGAACAAAATCGACGATTGGCAAGACGCATAGGAACAACTGCCACAAAATCACGAGACATTGCTTCTTCCGCCTCGGTAGTTCCAATTAGAATTCGATCCAGTTTGATCCCGTGTTTGGCATAAACCTGACAAAAGGATTCCGCTTTCTCATTGACTAAAGGGACTATACCACAAAGATTAGCCAATTTTATGAGCTCTTGGGCCTTACCCAAGTCATAACCACCCAAAACACAAATAGATGAAGATGAAGCGGATTTGAGCCACCTCATCAAATCATCAGCAACCTGGGATTGATCTGGTAAAGAATAGACAGGGTCTCCATATGTGGCCTCCATTATCAAATGGTCACATTCTTCGATTTGGGCCTTAAGATCAAAGATATTAGGAGAGGTGGAAAAATCACCGCTGTAGATGGTCTTTTTGCCATCGCTTTCGATAACAAGTTGCCTAGCACCAAGAATATGACCAGCATCAATCATACGCAAATTTGAAAAAGACGAAACGTCCCGTGAAATACCCGCAAGATCCCGAGTCGCATCGCTCGAGAGGAAGTGGCGAACTCGAGTCGTGCCAAAAAGATGATCTGAATGAGCATGAGACAAAAATGCAACGTCTCCCTTGGAATTATCAAGAGAAACAGTAAAATCACCGCAGGAAACATGCATGGCCCCAAATAACAGACAAAAAATAAAAAGGAAAGCGCAAATAAAGGAAGTATGAAAGAACTGCTCGAATATGCAAAACTGATTCTGCCTCTTTTGATAATACCCCTGACACTCCAAGGAGTACTTATGTTCGGGCATAGTGCCGCAGATGGGATAATAGGAATTTGTTTCTTCATAGGAGCTATATCAATAGCCAAAACCCAAACAGAGCGCCGCTTCATGATTACACTCGCCATCTTTGCCATGTTATTTGAGACGGCAAATGTCGCAATTGGGATATACAAATACATAGATACGATTCAGGTTCCGGTTTGGGTTGCGATCGGATGGGGAGTATTGGGGATTTATATAGTGAGAAATCTCGAAACGCTCAAAAAAATAAATGATAGGACAGCATACATACTTTCAGGAATCCTATTTTTTGGAATTTGGGCAGGTCAGGGATTCCAATTAAGTGGAACGAGTTCAATCATACACACGATAATAGGAGTACTAACCATATTCGTACTTAGTCGTTCATCTAGTTATCCATCAGCATATTTTTTCTTCATTGCACTAATGGGAGTAATAATAGAGTTTAGTGGAACAACATTTGGAGTCTGGACATATTTTGATCCTGCAACCAAAATTGCAATTCTGCCTCCGCTTGCAGGGTTGGGTATGGCATATGCGTCAGTTCTGGCGTTTTGTATGTGGATAAGCAAGCTAGAATAAAATCCAGTAGCGCTACACATCAGAATCGGATTGATATAAATATGAAAGAATAGCACGGATTATTTTTGCGCGCTTTGGACCGATTCCAGAAACAACTGAGAGATCTTTCTCAGAAGCACGAAAAAGAGCATCAAGCGATCCAAAATGCAACAGAAGATTTTTTGCGGATTTGGGACCGATCATAGGAAGCGATTCTGCAATGGCACGTGCAGATGCCGAAGGAGTCAAAGCCTTCTTGCGGGCATAGATTCGCATTTGCGTTCTTTTGGCAATTTGTTCGTGTTTGGCAAAATTGAAAACCAATTCGGCAGTAGCAGAAAGATCACGAGTAAACATAAGAGAAACACCATAATCAGAGATGATGCTTCCGTAAGCACCCAAAAGTGCACTGCGACTGATTCTGCTTTCATCAGAGGTCCCCTCAACAACGATCACAACCCGAGAATAATTTTCAATCAGATGAGGAAGCTGTGAAAAGAGACGACCGTCAATTATAGACTGCTCAAAATCAGCACGGGTTTTTCGCTCGACGGCCAGATTCGCAGAACACAGAAAATCACCAACTAAAAGCTGACAACGCTTAACTTCGGCCCCAAGTTCAGTTAAAATCCTATCAAACTCGATGCTTTCACGATGATCCACTGCAACAAGTGGCCGCTCACGAACTTCATGAACTGGGAAAAGCTGCATCATCTCACCGACTTAAGATACTGTGATATTTCATCGAAACTGATCGAACAACCGGAATACTTGGTAGCATATAGCGCCGCCTCTAGGGCATCAAATCTTAAATCATCAAAATGATCAAAATAACCTTTTTCAAAACCCAGCATAACCAATTCGCTGCTACGGATAAGACTAAGCGAAGATAGTGAGTCGGATAGGTCTCGAAGGTTGGTTTTATGGGTCATAATATTGATACCAAATTCTGATTCAAGATGTTCTTTAAGTTTTATTGGAGACTCGATAAGCAGGCGAGTAGTCCGCTCATCTACAAGGATGTGATCGATACCAAGTTCAGAAGACAATGCAAGAACTTCTGCTTCACCCAGATGGATGAGTTGGATGGGTTTTGCCCTTGCAAAATAGGCAGTATTTGCAGAGGACATCAAACGCCTTGCCTTTGAAGAAACATCCGCATCAAGACGAACTATCACCCCATCTTTTATGAGTCGCTTTATTTTTAGCGCAGAAAAAAGGAATTTCTTAATTTTAGTTTTTAGAGGATAGGTAATTGTTTCAGATTCAACTGAAGGAGGAATCAAAAAGCGGACATTAAATCGCTCGGAAAAAAACGGAAATAGTGGATCGAGACATGCAGCAGTCAGGGAGATAAGAACTCCGGAATCAACAATTATATCTCTGGATTTCACAAATAAAAATGGAAAATAGAATTAATAAAGGAGTTGGGAAAATTGAGTGGAAAGTGAACCTAACATTCAGTCAATCAAAGAAAAATTTTCTTGCTGTTTTGAGGCGTTCGGAAATGTTTTTTTCTTCTTTAAGCCGATCAAACATCATAGTTTCACCAGCATAACCTATAATCTCCTGTTTTTCCAAGCCAGTCATTTCGGATGCAACTCCAAGGCTCATGCCCTGCGCATAGAGAGTAGCCGCCATCTTTAGTTTTCCTTTGGTAATAAGATTAGTAATAAAACGAGGATCCTCTTTTTCTAGTTTCGAGATGGCTTTTGAAAGAGCATCAAAACAAGGAAGCAACTCAGACTCGCTTCGTTCGGAGGCCATAACAACACAGTTAAGGGCAGAATCGATATCCTTTAGAGAAGGAGCAAATTCAGAGCGTAAAAAACGGGGCTTTGAAACGACTTTTGAAAGGACATATGAAAAGATAGCGAGCTGAAAGGTTACCTGATCGATAGAGATAGCAGAGGAAATAAGAACTTCATCATTAAGTTTTCGAAGTTTTTTTTGATCTCTGGCCTCAAAAGCTGCACGCAACCGCACAACAACATCCCTAAGATGATCCAAAAAAACACCCCGAATAATAATAAGAGTAAAATTTAAAAATCAAGATAAAATAGGATGAAGACATTCTAAACAGGAACACGTACCATATTGAGTTTTTCATAGCGTGAGCTAAGTTTAATTTTGAGATTTTGGTTAGTTTTAGTGCAAAAATATGCCTTTGAAGTCAGATGTGTCATGCTAGAATCATAGTACAGAACACACGTCAGAGAATTAGTAAAAGTTACATTCGGATCTACTGGAAAACAGGAAGCTTTATTAATGTATCATGATTATATCATGACAGTTGCGTGATTTTATCGCAACACAATCATGCGATTGGTGTTATTCTGACCGACAATCAATATAAACCTATTGACAATGTGCTAACCAAACAGATCAAAAATGATCTGGATTTGAACTTGGAAAAGTTCAAAGATCCAATAGTGTTAGCTGAAATGGTTTATCGATTGCTCGAAGAAAGAGAAAATACAAATCGCATATTGAAAACACTGCTCCAAAAGATCGAAACTATCGAGGCAAGGTATGACCAACCTATGCCCGTGCACCAAGAAGAGATCAAAACGGAGTCCGGCGACATTTTGCTGCCGGAAGTGGACGAACAGATTATGCAGTTTATAAAAATCTCCCAAAAAGCAACTGCAGAAGATGTTCGGGCCAAGTTTAACTATAAAGGAAAGAATGCCGCATCGGCGAGGCTAAATCGCTTGTGCGACATGAACCTGCTAAAGAAAGCGCAGGTAGGAAAGAAGGTATACTTTTTTCCGACATAACACTGATGGCAAGACCGGGAACGGACAAACCTCCCGCTAACTCATCCTTTTGTCCGTTCTCGACTTGTTATCCAGATCAGAAGCCTTTTAAACTAACTGATATAAACTACTAATACTCTCGTTAGAGAGATTAATGTATCGAAGGCTATTTTTCTAGGTACAAACTTTAGTTTGGACCGACATTTAGCCCAAACCGATGAAATGAGGTGTAAATATGGGATATGTAGATTTTGAAGTACCAAAAGAATTAGTACCACAGATTCTTGAAATGCTCTCAGTAGCAAAAGATGGCGGAAAGATAAAGAAGGGAATAAACGAAACAACAAAAGCAATAGAAAGAAAAACTGCTCAGTTGGTAGTTTTGGCCCAAGATGTAACTCCGGAAGAAATAGTAGTACACATTCCGATGTTGTGCAAAGAAAATGGAGTATCTTACGCATTTGTTCCAACTAAAAAAGAACTAGGAACATCAGTAGGGATCGCAGTAGGAACATCTGCAATCGCAGTTGAAAACCCAGGCGCAGCAACTGAAAAGCTTCAGGACATAATAAAGAAGTTGCCAAAGCACGAGAAAAAGAAATAAACGAAGTGATCTAAATGCCAGATGAAGGATATCCGGCAGAGATCGTCGAAATCCGAGCAAAAACCGGAGTATATGGCGAAATATACCAGGTTTTGTGCAAAGTTCTCGAAGGTCCTGACGCAGGAAGAGTCATATTAAGAAATATCAAAGGTCCAGTCCGAAAGGGCATGATCGTAGTACTTCTTGACACTGACAGAGAAGCCAAGGAAATAAAGGCAAGGTGAAGAAATGGTCAAATGTTCTTTTTCAGGAAAAGAAATCCCAAAAGGCAAGGGAATAATGTATGTCAAGAAGGACGGAACCATAACATACTTCTACTCAAGTAAAGAGAAGAAGAACTTCCTCCACCTCGGAAGAGAAGGAAGAAGAATGAAGTGGACTCCGGCAGCACGAACCTTTAAAGCAGGCCTAGCCCAAAAAGCAGCAAAGAGTAAGTGAAATCATGAAAGAAAGAACCTTACTCTTGCTAAAGCCAGATGCGGTCATGAGGGGACTAATTGGAAGAATAATTACACGATTCGAGAGCAAAGGATTCAAGATCGTGGGATTAAAAATGATCCACATTTCCAAAGACCTTTCTAAAGACCACTATGCACACCTAACCGCAAAGCCATTTTATCCAGATTTGGAAAAATTCATGACTGAAAATCCAGTCGTGGCAATGGTTTTGGAAGGAAAGGAAGCAGTTGAAGTAATCCGAAATATAGTCGGACCAACCAACGCATCCAAGGCAGCAGGCGGAACAATCAGAGGAGACTTTTCAAACAGCACTTCTCGAAACATCATACACGCATCAGATTCCAAGGAAACTGCAGTCAAAGAAGTCGCAAGATTCTTCAAAAAAGAAGAATTGCACGACTACAAACTCGTTTCCGAAAGCTTCTTGTATGCAAGTGATGAATAATTTTTACTTTTATTATTTCATTTTCTAATTTTGACATGAATCCAGTAAGAAATTAAGTCCAAATAGAGAGTAACAGACTTATCACTAAGATTCGGTTTCTAAGATCAAAACAGCCACAGCAATCACAGAAGTCCAATTACCTTCTTTGTCAACTACTGCAGATTGAGTTATGTTAGTTGTTTTAACGATTTTTCCGCTCAGTTTGAAGTGCTCTTCCCGTTCATCCCACGCAGCAGTAGGATCGAATTCCAAACCCAAGGTCGACGCAAGCATCTGAGCAGCTAGATCTTCTGCATAATCACCAGCTTTTTCTTCAGTCTGACCATAGGTGTGATGTTCACTAAGATATCCATAAGTACTCGTATCTGCCGGAAGAGCTGCACCGACAGATGAAACTACAAGACGATTCGGTTCATTTGAAGCCTGCCGAGACATAACAACAAAAACAATTTGCCCTGGTTTTAGGCATTTTAGACCCTCACTTTTGGAGATAACTTTTGTTTCTGGAGGAAAAATACTCGAGACAGTAACTAGATTGAATTTTTCAATACCAGCATCGCGAAGAGCAAATTCGAAAGAGGTCAATTGTTCCTTGTGTCTTCCGACTCCTTTTGTAAAGAATATCTTTTTTGGTACAAAGTCCATAGAAACAGCTCGGAAGCGAAATTTAAATAGAGAGGAGATCTAAATCGCGTTTTTAATTTTTTGGGCTGTTTTTTCCAGGTCTTCCCGTTTTGGTCGCTCGGATGAGGAGCCAAATGAGATTTTGAATTTGTCTCCGTCAAACCGAGGAATAAGGTGTAGATGAGAGTGTTGAACTTCCTGTCCTGCCGCCACACCATCAGCTAAGGAAAACGTAATGCCCTCGCAGTTGAGACCTGAGTTCCTCAAAGCAATACTCAGCTTTTGTGCCACCTCGAAGATATGACCAACAGTCTTTGGATCGATCTCTCGAACCAAACGAGAATGAACCTTAGGAATAATTAACAGATGACCAGGATTAACAGGATTTATATCCAAGAATGAGAAAACTAACTCATCCTCGTAGACTTTGGTCGAGGGAATTTCACCAGAAACAATTTTACAAAAAACGCACGGATCGTGATTAGCAGTCATAAAAACAATTACTTCGAGAAAGAATAAAAAAGAAATTGATAGACTTATAAATAGTTCCACACATAGAACAATTAGAAGGGTGTTGAATTTGGCCGTCCAGAAAATTGTAATGGACGTGGCGGGCATCCACAAATTTTCGAATTTTAAACGTACGCGAAGCACCATATTTTGTTCTAAAAAGCTAAGCATAACTTCCAAACTCATAACTTACAAACTCACTCGCAAAACTACTCATGGAGGTGGGGTCCGCAACAAAGACTAAATTGAATTTAAGGGAAATCCACAGACCGGAACCGGTTTGTAAAATTTTTGATTTTAAAAAGAGGCGAAGCGCTTTTTCTGAAAATAAACTAACGAATTGCTATCTAAAACCTGTAATTGGAGATCGAACTACTTTCGAAGATGATTATCAGCGCGTTTTGGGATTATTCAGTCCAAACAAAGCTCTTGAGCAGAATGGAATCGTTGTTCTATGCACTAATGACGAATCTACATTGGATCGGGTTTCGATCTTAACGGGCAAAACGGTTTTGGGATCAATACTTGAAGAACGAACGACTGGGTTAATAAGAAAACAAAAACAGCTACAAATCAAAATTCCCCAGAGCTCGGAAATTTTGGATTTAGTTGTTGGTCAGATTTTAAGAGAAATGGGGTACGTTGCTGAACCTGTTTTGGTTAGTCTTGATTACCAAAAAGCAGCAGCACCTTATCGGGAAGAAGATGCAGAAGTTAAACCTAATCCAAGAGTAACGTCTGCACCATTTAGAGCAACTTTATTTAGCGATGACTGCTCGGCATACGTTGCTACAATAGAACAGGGAGCTGGTTCATTTAACAAATTAGAGGTGTTTGATGACTTTGGTAATGAAGGGTTAGATAAATTACTTAGTGCCAAGCACCATGCCCTCGGATTAGCTAGAACCAATCGAAATTTCCGTCAGCTAAAAGGAACTCTAGATATGGACTTTTTTGCCAATTTGACAAATGAAGCCGACACACAATTAGAAGGGCACGAGTTTGTTCTTAGTGAAGCTCGAAAAATATTGCAAATCTTCCAGATGCTTAATGAACCAGGACACACTCATGAATCTATTTTGGCAGCAATGATTGGAACTGCACTAACTGGAATTGGTGAATTTGGAACTGGATTAGATGATTTACTCAAACCTACTCTAAGCCTTGCAGGAGAATATCTAAACTGTCTCAAAAGCGGGCTTCCCAAGAGGATTTTAGGAGAAGAATATTCGCCATTATGCTAAAACGGGGTGAAATCTATGAAACTCAAAAGGTTAGAAGTAAGGAAAGCAACTGAGGAGGAAACTGATGTTAGACGAGGGATAAATTTCAAATTTGGGGGGTTCAACGAGTCATATATGGGAGAAACCCGGCGGGGAATTAATCTCGGTTTGTTAAATATTGAAAATTATCGATTAAATGGAATTTCAATTGCAATAGCAAATGGCGCCAAAAAATGTGAAGGTATTGCAATTGATTTTCTTAAGGATACTGGCAGTTTTGAAGGAATTGGAGTATCTGTTTTTGGACAAGATAGTAAGTTTAGCCAAGGAATTCGTTTAAGTGGAATAGCTAATCTTGGGAACAGAGGAGTTGGAATAAGTATTGCAGGAATTGCAAATCATCATTCGACAGATCAGAAAAATGAAGAAACTCTGCTAAAGGGAGTGAATATTGCCGGGTTGTGGAATTATTCAACGCATCACCTATCCGGGTTGAATATGTCTTGTGCTAATTGTGCAACTTCTTCAATTAGCGGAATATCTGCCGCAGCCACGATTAATGGTTCTCTGGATTTGGATACTAATATACAAGGTCTATCTGTTGCTGGGTTATCAAACGCCGGTCTAAATCTTAGTGGTATTTCGGTTAGCGGAGTAGTTAATATTGGAATTGAAAAAATTAGCGGAATCAGTGTTACTAGTTTAGTTAATTGTGGCGAAGAAATTAATGGATTAGTAATCTCTGCTTTTAATATTTCCCGTAATTTCAAAGGTGTTTCTCTTGGAGCCATGAATGTAATCACACAAACTGCAAAAGGAATTTTTGTCGGGGCAATCAATGTAGCTAAGGAACTAACTGGCGCAGTAATTGGATTGATAAATTGGAATCAGAAAGTTAAGGGACTTCAGGTCGGATTGTTCAACATGCTACATGAGTCTGAGGGCACTACACAAATTGGTTTGATCAACATGCGAACCGATGTTCCTTGGTATTTGATGCTAATACCATTAGTTGCAATTCGTTTGGGCAACTCGGGCAAGAGACTTTTTGACAAATTAGTAAAAAACACAAAAATTCTTGATGAAGTAAAAAAAACCACACGAGAGAAAATCGTCGATTTGATGGGCAAACGTCCTGTCGAATCTGATGGTTATCGCGATGCATCTGGATTACCCGATCAAAGTGAGATTGACACATTTTTGAAAGATCGTGAACTCGACAATCTTTTTGGCGATCAAAATCCATCATTAGTTAGAGTTCGCGTTATTGCGGATCCGGATTTATTTCCGGCTGAACTTCGCAGGCAAGCAATGGTAGAACTAGAGGAATTGTTTAGGTCTGATCCAGTAAAGGCAGCAGAAACAATATCTGAATTACGTCAGTTAATAGGACGAAGAAATCCAAGTGGAGGGTGAAACACATGACTGAAACAAGAATGAAAGTCGGAAGAGGACCGTATCGGGAGGGGGTGGTAGTAAGTCCAAAAGAACGCAGGGGGTTTGTCCGATTTACGCCACTTGTAACAGAAGAAGGACTTAATGCAGTATGTGTCGCAGGAATATTAATTTCAAATATTGTAGGTGTCAATAAACTTTGCACACAGCGTCGGGATCAGGCAGAGAGAACTGCGATCGAGCGAGTTATTCAAAGGGTTGATTGTGTTGAACGAACCTCAAATGATCGATTCCAGCTAAGAATTGGAAGAGTTAGTCTTCCAATTGATCAAAGACCAAGAACTCGAGAAGATTTGCAAAATTGTCAAACAGTAAATGTTCGATACGGCGATAGTAATAGGGATGAAGTGCATTGTTTGCCCAAAGAAGGAACCGAAACACAATTGCACAGGTTAGAATTTGGTTCAGGAACATTCCAGGCAGAACGCCTACGAACTATTGAAGTCAATGGGGTTAATGGAACAGTTGAACTTAGATTCCGCAGATACGGCAACGGTGACGACGGAGTCAGAATCGTTAGACAAATTCGAATTTGTCCCCAATAATTTTTTTCTTTTTTATACAGATATGTTCTTGAAGTCAGGGATAACAACGATTAATCGTTCGTGGGAAGGGAATCGTATCTCTTATGTGATCTAGGTTCAACATCCACTTCACCAATCGCTCTATACCCAAACCAAAACCCGAGTGGGGAACACTACCAAACTTGCGAAGATCTACATACCACTGATAGTCTTCGATTTTTAGGTTTTGCTCTTTCATTCGTGCAATCAGATCATCATATTGCCAGATACGCTCGCTGCCACCAATTATTTCTCCATGTCCGGCAGGCGCCAAAAGGTCGGCATTTAGTACGGTTCCTGGCTTGTTTGGATCTTCTCGCATATAAAATGCCTTAATATCTTTGGGGAAGTTGTGGATGAAAATAGGCTTAGTCTTGGTTTTTGTAAGAAGAGCTTCTTCATCAGCTCCAAAATCCTGGCCATGCTCCATTTTGCCGCCAAGTTCGTTAACCATGTCTACTGCCTTGGCATAATCGATTCGCTCGAATGGAACGGTGATCTTGGCAAGATCTTCTGGATTTCGACCACATGCTCTCAACAAGTCAGAATGGTTCTCAACCATTTTCTTGCAGACATATGCAATCATGTTTTCCTGAACTTCCATATTCATCTTCTGATCATAAAATGCCATTTCAGGCTCTAAATGCCAGTATTCGGCCAGATGACGGATCGTACGAGATTTTTCTGCCCGGAAAGAGGGTGCAAGAACATAGACCTTGCCTAAAGAGAATATGAAAACCTCAGCATACATCTGAGAGGATTGAGTAAGATAAGCAGGCTCGCCAAAGTAATTCATCTCAAAAAGAGTGCTGCCACCTTCACAACCAGATTTTGTAATTATCGGAGGAGCCATTTCGTAGAATCCGTCATTATCGAAAAATTCGCGAAGATAATTGACTATGTGGTGTCTTGCCTTCATTATGTGAGTCAATTTCTGGGATCGCATCCAGAGATGTCTTACATCAAGGAGGAATTCTTCACTCAGATCTTTTGAAATTGGAAATGCCTCGCCCTGTGAGATCAGTTCATAATGAGTTGCCTGAATTTCATATCCGCCAGGGGCACGCTCATCCTTTTTCACAATTCCCTTAATAGAGAGAGAACTTTCAACATAAGCCGAAGTTGCACCGGACCAGGATTTCTCATCTACCTTGTCTTTTTTTATTGTGACCTGAATGAGGCCGCTTGCGTCTCGAAGAACAGCAAAAACCATGTTTCCGCTGGAACGTGTTCGATGAACCCAACCCTGGAGAGAAACTTCCTTACCATCTAAGTTATCAGTAAAAATCTTAGAGACTTGAGTAATCATAGAGAAAGATTGTAAAGAAAATAATAAAAGGAGCTCGGACGGTTTGGAGCAAGATTAATACCTTCGATGAGGTCTTCGACGATTGGAGCTGCCATAACCAGGACCATTGTAGCTGTGACGCTCATCAGATCTGCCTTCCCGATTAGAGTGAGAACGATCAGACGACTCACGACTGCGATCTGAAGGTTGTCGATTGCCATAACCAGGGCGTCGCGAATCGCGATCTCTTGAATAACCCCCAGAGGAGGACGATGAACGAGAATCTCGTCGATGATATGAAGATTGGTTGGAGCTACCACCACGCATCCATGCAAAGTCAGGGTGATCATCACTCATGCGTTCATTGCGAGATTCTGCTTTTCGAACGAATGTGATCGCCTTGCCTTCATTGCCCATTCGACCAGTTCTACCTACCCGATGAAGGTGAACATCGCCACTTTGAGCCTCATCATAGTTGATAATAAGGTCAAGATTATCGATGTGAAGACCCCTGGCAGCCACATTTGTAGCCACAAGAATATTTATCTTGCCATCTCTAAAAGCAGTAAGAACGGCATTTCGTTGGGACTGTGAAAGATCGCCAGATAAGACATCAGCCCTAAAACCACGATCCTGAAGGATGAAACCTAATTTTCGACAACCAAACTTTGTTTCGCGGAAAATTAGAGTCTTAACTCCCTTGTGGCCATGAAGAACTTCGACTAATTTCGAGAGCTTTTCGCGATCTGAAACTTCGACATGCTCTTCAGTAACCGTAGAAACAACTTCAAGCGAACCGATCTCGAGAGTTTCCCAGTTGTGTGCATAGGACTCTGCTATGGATCGGATGTTATCATCCAAAGTCGCCGAGATAAGAACGATCTGTCGATGTTTTGGTAGTTTATCCAGAATCATCCTAACATCATCGATAAATCCCATGTCCAGCATTAGATCTGCTTCATCCAAAACGACCAAATCAAAATCATGTAGATCCAAACCGCCCCTTCGATAAATGTCCAAAAGTCGCCCAGGAGTTGCAACCAGAATTTGGTTCGGACCTTGCAAAAAGGACATCTGTCTCTCAATACTGTGGCCACCATAGACAACATTAACCATAAAACCATGAAAAATAGAAATGGCCCGAATTTCCGTGCACACCTGGATTGCCAACTCACGAGTGGGGGTCAAAACCAATGCGCGTTTTGCTTTTTGTGCGGCAAGACGCTCGACAATACCAATGCCAAAGGCAGCAGTCTTACCAGTTCCAGTATGGCTTCGAATGAGCAAATCCTTACCCTCCTTAAAGAGAGGAACAGCCTTTATCTGAACTTCAGTTGCGGAGGTAAATTGTAACTTTTTTAGTGCAGCCAAAGTTTTTTCATTTAAATTTAATTCTGAAAAACTCATTTAATCAACTTCATAGATATTACATATATAGTAGTTAGTATTAGGAAATTCTGAAAGTAACTTTAAAAATTTGTTTCTTGGAGAAGAAGAATGCATCAGTACACCAAATTAAACAAAAACATAGATACTACAGACAAAATACATAGAGATAAAATAAATAAAATAGAGAAAGAAAAAATTATTGGGTCTTTGGTTTGACATCCAATACGATACCAGCTGCAACAGTCTGCCCCATGTCTCGAATTGCGAATCGACCCAATGCCGGGAAGTCGCTGAATTTTTCGATTACGATGGCCTTCATTGGCTGAATCTTGACGATTGCAACATCACCAGTCTTAATGAAGTCTGGTTTGCCTGCAGATTGACCGGTCTTTGGATCTTTCTTTTCGACCAATTCGGTAATCTTACCTGCAAACTGAGCAGTGTGGATGTGGCAAACCGGAGTGTAACCAATGCTGATTGCAGTTGGGTGGTTCAAAACAACGATCTGTGCAGTTATTTCAGCTGCAACGGTTGGTGGATTGTTTGCTGGACCAATTACATCTCCTCTCTTGATGTCCTTCTTTTCGACACCTTTGAGGTTGAAACCAACATTATCACCACAAACGGCTTCGGTCAATTCCTGGTGGTGCATTTCGATCTTCTTAACTTCACCCTTTGCACCAGATGGCATAACGACAACTACATCGCCACTCTTAAGCTTACCCGCTTCGACTCTTCCTACTGGAACAGTACCATGTCCAGTTATTGTAAAGACATCCTGCAATGGCAATCTCAAGGGTTTTTCAGTTGGCTTTGCCGGAACCTTGAAAGAATCAATAACTTCCACAATTGTTGGACCGTTGTACCAAGACATGTTTGTCGATTTCTTGGTAATATTGTCTCCACCATAAGAAGAAGCTGGAATGAAAGGAATCGTTTCAGTCTTGTATCCGATAGATTTGAGCATCTTTTCAACTTCGCCCTTGACCTTTTCGTATTCTTCTTTTTTGTAACCAACAGCATCCATCTTGTTCATGTTAACTGCGAACTGAGAAACACCAAGAACCTTTGCCAGGAATGCGTGTTCCTTTGTCTGTGGCTGAACACCATCCTTAACGGATACGACCAGGAAGGCTGCATCTGCCTGAGAAGCACCTGTGATCATGTTCTTAACGAAATCCTTGTGACCAGGAGCATCTATAATAGTACAGTGATATTTTGGAGTTTCGAATTCTCGGTGAGAGATATCGATAGTAACACCACGTTCTCGCTCTTCCTTAAGAGAGTCCATAACGAAAGCAAATTCGAAAGTGGCCTTACCGAGTCGAGATGCTTCTTCCTTCAATTTGTTCAAAACCTGTTCAGAAACTGCACCGGTTTCATACAAAATTCTACCTACTGTAGTCGACTTACCAGCGTCGACGTGTCCGATAAACACTAAGTTCAAGTGTTCTTTCTTTGCCATATTCATAACCTCCATTAAACAATAGAAATTCACATTAATTCATTTGTACCTTTAGAAAAAGGCAACAACAAATTAGTCTGGTGATGTTTTTAAAGGTTTCTTTGAGGGAAAAACAAGAAAATAATGATCAAAGAAGAGATTAGAGACCAACACTAAGTCGAAAGATCGATTTCCCGGCCATTCTTCTTGAGCCAGACACCAGGCTTTGAAACGACTTTTCCGATTATTTGTGCACTAACCCCGTGTCGCTTCGAAATATCAATCAATTTTTGCGCTTCTTTTTGGGGCACCACGATCGCCATACCAACCCCCATATTGAAAGTGCAGTGCATTTGACGATCATCCCGAACCTTTTCGTAGAGAGCCTGGAAAATAGGTGATGGGTCAGGGAGCGAATCGAATACGAAACCAACGGATTTGTTAAGGCGGGTGATTTTGGAAAATCCGCCTCCGGTTATGTGCGCAAGACCATGGATTTCGCACGAATCGATCATTTCCAGAACAGGAGCGCAGTAGATACGGGTAGGAATTAGCATCTCATTACCCCATTTGGAAACATCAAGAGCAGAGCGAGCCAGAGTATACCCGTTCGAGTGAATCCCGGAACTCTCCAGACCAACAATAACATCACCGGATCGGATTGCATCACCCAAAATTTGTTTTTTGATTCGACCAACCACAGTAAAGGTTAGGTCAAATGGCTTTTCGCCTCCATGGATCAGATCGGGGATAACCGCAGTCTCGCCGCCAATAATAGCACACCTTGATTGACGAGCTCCCTCGACCAGGCCGCGCATGATCTCCTCAACAAGAGAAGCATCTTCCTGGGCAAGAGCAATATAATCAAGACCAACAAGCGGTTCTGCACCAACGCATAGAATATCGTTTACGGACATCGCAACCGCATCAATACCAACAGTGTCAAACTTGCCAAGCGCCTGGGCAACGAGCAATTTAGTACCAACGCCATCTGCATGCATAACCAGAGTTTCATCACCACATTTGAAGAGCCCGCCATAATGACCAAAGACAGGCAGAGGCTCGCCCACTCCTTTTCGATAAGCAAACGTCTCTTTTATCTGATCCCAGATAGAACCTTGGATTTTCTTAACCTTGGAAACGTCAATCTGATACTTCATGTTGGAAATAGGGCATCAAGGATTTAATAAATAATTGATATTTGCAGGATTTACAGTCAAATAGGAAAAGCTGCAGGATACCAAAACCTTATAAAGATTAAATAAATGTTAGATTTGTGGAAGACATTGAAGATTTAATAACCGGATTTTTTAAGCAAATAATCTCAGTACTACCTAAAATAATAATTGAGTTCTTACTTTCAGTAGGAGTTCTCATAATACTATTAGCCATCCTGATTCAGGTACCACGAACAATAGAAGATGAAATTGGACTAACCATACTTTTCATAGTAGCTTCGATAGCAGGACTTTGGAAAATAGAAGACACATTGCGAACCAAGAGAGTTGAAAGGATACAAAAAATAATGGCATATTTAGCATTTTATCTAGAAGTTTTGTTCCTTATGTCAGTATTATTCCTGAGCGCCTTTTTGACAATAAGATTTAATGATCAAAGAATATTTTGGGTCGGTTTTGTCTTAAGTATGGCAGCATACGTAGCCATATTCAATAGAATAACAAGTGATCTGAATTTTGTTAAGAACCAGGTATTTGTAAAAGAGATCAAAGAAAAGAACATGCTGGAGTAGGTACGCACAAGGATCTTTCTAAGACAAACATTTGTATTTGTTTTCTCAGAACTGCAACGAACAGATAAAGTAGAAGCTCGAGCAACCTTAAACTTGAAAGAATTCGGATCACAAGATCAGGCAACTCGATCGGGTTTATTAATCTTACACAAGAGAAGTAGTCGATAATATGGCATTTGGCGGAGCTTTTCTACAGTTTGCATCAAGAGTACTTGAGGCCGCAAAGAGAGGAGGCCTAAGAGGAAAAGAACTAAAAACATTAGAGCAAATTCTGGCAAAAACAGGTAAGAGAAACACCATAATTTCAAAGGGCATACTCTCTGCACTTAGTGCAGGCGGGGCTCAAAAAAGAGATATTGAAGTATTCGGAAAAATCCTGATGAATGCAGAAACCAAAATTCAAGAGGGCAAAAAACCATTTACAGAATCAGAGCAAAGAGAAATAAACGATATTTTCAAAAGAGCATATATTTCTTCCAAGACAGCCAGATGGTTCTCATCTCAGATAGACGAACTGGTTGCAGAAGAGATAAATGAATTCATATCTGGGGCACGGGGAATAGAAGCAGCAATACCCGCAAGAAAGATAACCAAAGTGGAAAGAGAAGTTGAACCTCAACCAGAAGAGCGAAAGAGAAGAAGAATGACACTCTGATTAGCGATCAGTTTAAAACCATATTCAACAACATAGATAGAGATCGTAGTATTTTAGTATTCATAGGGATTCCAATGAAAATAAAACTTACCCCGGAGTTATCTTACATAATTGGACTCTGGAGAAAGAGGCGAACTTTTGATGGCATTGGGGTTCGTGGAAATTCAAATCTTCTTGAAACGTTCGCAACAGAGGTTCTTGAAAAAAAACTCACGACCACAGAGAAATTACTCACAGAAGAAGATAAGGTATATTTTTACCACACTGCATATAGAAAATTTTTCCAGGAAGTCGAGGAACAGGAACTTGATCGCTACAAATACCTAAATGAATACGCAGCCAGTTATCTCGCAGGGCTCTTTGATGCTGCAGGTGGAATAGACGAGAAAGGAGTAGTATACCTGACAAAAATAAATTCGACAGATGAACTTTTATTATTAAGACTAGGTTTTCAAGTAAGACCAAGAAAGGACAGACACGTAGTCGAAAAACCAATAGTTTTCCTGACATTTATCAAAGGATACGTCAAAATACAGAAAGATCACAGAGTATTTGAAATGATAAAGAATAAGACAGAAGAAAAAAGAGCCAATGAGAAGCAGGATCAACAAGGACCCGTAGAGGCCCAGGCATAATGTTAAGATACACCGGTTTTTATTAGTTCCCAGAACCAATTAAGCTGGTGAAAAAATGTACAACGGGTGTTTAGAAACCGAATATCAACAAAGCCAACAGTAGAGTAAAAGTGAGACTATTTTTGATCATTAGGATAGAAAAGGGATTGAATCAAGAAGATTTAAATCCGCTGCCAAGCAAACTAAAGACTAATGTAATTCAGGTGTAAACGATGAGAATTCTTACAGTACATTCAGACTTTATAGAAGTAGATGTCAAAAAGGCGGCCATTAAAGAGCCGGAAACACTTATAGACACATGGCCAAAAAGATTTGACGAAGTACTAGTAGCATTTACCGCAGTAGAAAAAGGAGATGAAAACGTTGTAGAAACTGCAGGTAAATTGGCAGATGAAATCCTAGGAGTTGCAAATCAGGTAAAATGCCAAAACATTCTCCTACACCCATGGGTCCATCTTACATCAAACCCAAGCTCTCCAAAAATAGCCCAGGAGGTACTACTAAAAGCCCAGGAAATAATAAAGGACAGAGGATTTGAATGCAGTCATTCTCCATTTGGATGGTATAAATCATTTAACATAAAGTCAAAGGGGCATCCATTATCCGAACTATCACGACAGATAGGTGGATTTATAGAACCAGGAAGAAAACCAAAGAGTGGGGATGCGCACACACTCAATGAAGTGCTCTATTCAGTAATGTTGGAGGAGGCCAGAAATATCGGCTTCGCACAGGATAAAAACGCATATCGAATAACAGCCGCTCTGGCATTTGCAGTAATGGCTAAACAAAAGCACCCAGGAGCAAAGTTAGGATTGCCTCAACTAACAGAAGACGGATTTTCAATAGACATAGATTTTGGACGGGCAGTTTCACCAAAGGACCTACCAGAAATGCTAACAAACCTAAAAGAAACAATTAGCAATAAAAAGATAGATCAAAAATTACTAAAAAAGAAAGAAGCCCAGGAACTCTTCACAACGTCAAATGAACCGTATTTGAGTGATTTGGCAAAGCAAATGCCAGAGGGTACATACCTTAACGTGATTTGTGTAGATGGCATTTGTCTTCCTTCATACATAGCGCCATTAGATAACATTTCCAAACTAGGCGCACTAGAATTAGTACACTCGAGTGGAGCATACTGGCTAAATGATTCTTCCAGAGCACAGTTACAAAGAATATATGGACTATCTTTCCCAAAAGAAGAACAACTAAGAAATTTCTTGGAAATGAAAGAAAAAGCAAAGGATAGAGATCATAGAAAATTAGGTCAACAATTGGATCTCTTCTCACTTCAGCCTGTTGCCCCGGGAATGGCATTTTTCCACCCAAAGGGAATGGTCATTAGGAACAAAGTAGAAGAATATTTGCGGCACTTGAACGATAAGCATGGATATGTAGAAATACGTACTCCGATAATAGTAGATGCAGATGTTTGGAAAGAATCCGGCCACTGGGACCACTACAAAGAGAACATGTATTTCACTACAATAGATGGCAAACTCAACGGAGTTAAACCCATGAACTGTCCAGGTTCAATTAAGGTCTTTAAGAATTCAAGAAGATCATATAGAGAGTTGCCACTAAGGCTTTCAGAATTTGGACTGGTGCACAGACACGAATACTCGGGAGTATTGTCAGGACTCTTTAGAGTGAGGGCATTTACACAGGATGATTCGCACGTGTATTGTACCGAAGAACAAATAGAAGAAGAGGTCGAAAAAAGACTGCATTATATCGATGAATTTTACAGTGCATTTGGATTTGAGTACTCGCTTGAACTCTCCACAAGACCGCCAAAGAGAATGGGAACTGACGAGCAGTGGGACAAGGCAGAAGCTGCACTTAGAAAAGCGCTTGACAAAGTAGGCAAGACATATAAAATAAACGAGGGAGACGGAGCATTTTATGGGCCCAAGATCGACTTTCACATCAAGGATTCGCTAGGAAGATCATGGCAATGCGCTACAGAGCAGTTGGATTTCCAGATGCCGCTAAGATTCGGGGTTACTTACGAAGATAAGGATTCCAAACACAAGAACCCAGTCATACTGCATTCGGTTGCTGCCGGATCCATCGAAAGATTCTTTGCAATATTAGTAGAGCATTTCGAGGGCAAATTCCCGATCTGGCTATCACCAACGCAAATAGCTGTGTTGACAATATCAGACAACCAGATGAGATATGGAGAAAGCATCTACAGTGCATTAAAAAATGCAGGCATAAGAACCGAGATAGAAAGGCAAACAGGTACTATAGGCTCGAAGATACGAGACTGGCAGATGCAAAAAGTTCCATATATGATAATTATTGGAGCCCAAGAGGAAGAAGGCAAAACTATATCAGTGAGAGATAGAACAGGCCACGAAACAAAAGGAATCAAATTGGATGAATTTATCAAAAAAGTCTTAGCGGAAATAGCTGCCAAGGATAAATAGAATCCAATTTTATATTTTCTTTTCGATTTTAATTAATGAAACTAATTATTGATAATAGAATTTTCGAAACGTTTGAAGGACTCAATATAGGCATAGTAATTGCGAAAAATATAGATAATCACGCACAAACAACGGACATTTGGGATCGTATCAAGGAACGACAGCAGGAGATACTCAGAGAACTGAATTCCGAAACACTTTCAATGGAACCAAAAATAGACTGCTGGAGACGTGCATACACTAAATTCGGAGGAAAGCCCAAGGAAAACAGATCATCAATAGAGAATTTGTGCAAAATGATTCTGAAAGGATCAGAGTTAAGACCAATAAATTCGCTAGTTGACATATACAATTATATTTCACTAAAATACGTGCTTCCGGCAGGTGGAGAAGACCTGGACAAAATAAAGGGAGAAATTCATCTGACATTTGCAACAGAAAATGAATCAGAAGTAGCACTTCTTGGAGAAAAGGAAGCTAGAAAACCGCACGCTGGAGAAGTAATCTACAAGGACAATATATCGGCAATCTGTAGAAGATGGAACTGGAAGGAAGCCGACCGAACAAAACTCACAAACGAAACGAAAAACGCCATTCTGGTAGTAGAGGGCCTGCCTCCAACAACAAAAAACGAGATAGAGATGGCAACTACTGAACTTTCAGAATTAATAGCTAAATATTGTCATGGTTCGGTAGAAATGGCAATATTGAATGAACAGAACCCAAAGATAGAAGTCTGAGGTAAAAATGATAAAATCAAAGAAGTTTTATAAACTGATTTTGAGATATTCTGCCCTGCGGGAGAGTTAGAATAATATGCATGCGTTACAGGCACAGCCATCTGCTGGAATTGCAGCAAAGCGAACAGCACCAGCCAGAGCAGAATTCGAAGGAGTGCGGAACAAACTAGACGGACGAATCGGCATTTTGATTCAACAACGACTATTTGTACCAGAGTCAGAACCCGCGCAACCTGCGAGTGCCGACACCATACTCAGACAAATTGCAAAGGAAAAAAATTGGACGATAATAGAAAAAAGATTTGAAAGCATGAATAAATCATATTTGCTGGGAGTCTATTCCAAAGAAGATGGAGTGATGCTCATAAGTAATGAAACAGAGCTAGTGATAGAACAATTAGAAAAAATGAACCTGTCAAGTTCAAACAAAGGAGACATAATCGAAGCATCCAAAAGATCAACTGGAGCATTGCATGGGGAACATCCAGGTGGATTCATACCCACAGTGATAAGTAGTAAAGGAGACATTTATTTTAAGAGCTTAGACGAATGGATACCAAGCACGCATGTAGAACTCACACTAAGCAACTCATTTTTTGATCCAAAACACGTAAGAGAATACGATGAAAGATACGAAGAAGGTACTTCCGAACAGATAGAAAATAAAGCCCGATTTGCAGGAGCACATTCAAAAGAAAGGAACGGAGATATAGAAGCAAACCCCGGAGATCAAACAACGTATGTAAGAGCAGAGGACGGATTGGTTTTAAGCGATCATGAGATAAAAAAAGAAGTTGTAGAGGCGCTAACAACAAAGATAGCAAGCGAAGGATACGTAATAGTAAGTACTGGAGAGATCAGAAATATAAATATCCAAATCACTCAAAGCAACGATACAAGAGTAGTAACTCAAAGAGGCAATTTGACAATACATGCAAACGATGAACAGAGCAGACCAGTGAAAATAGATTTGGAATTTGAGATCACTAGAGCCAGACAAGCAGACGGACAAATGGCACACGACGGCATAGAACAAATTTTGAAAATTTATACAGCTGAAAAAACATTCCGGAGTACAGACATGACAATGACGCCAACTTACAGCGAATTTTCAACTACAATAAATACAGTCGTTGCCCCGCACAACGAAAGAACACTAGAAAGAGTGACAAATATGAATGTTCGGCAACAAGCCGCAAACGATAATGAATCAGGAATATCACTAAGATCATCAATAGAAAACAGAGCCAATGACAATGAACAAAACCAAACAAGACACATAAGAGATGAAAAATTGGAAACGATAAAGTCGATAATGATTCCTGAAGACAGAAACAAACCAGATGAAAGAAACACGCGAAACAAAAAAAGCCCAACGCAGGGAGGAAAAAGATCAGATAACCAAAAAGAAACCGCAAAACAGGAGCCTAAGGGCATTCCGAAGGAAAAGGAGGGACAAAAAGGAGCAAAACAAACAGATAAGACAAGGAGAAGTAAAAATAAAGAAAAATCACAAAAAAAGAGATCCGAAGTAGAAAGGGAACAGGGGAAACATCAAAAAGCCCCCAAGACAGACAAGAAACAGGAGAAACAAAGTAAACAGAACAAAAAACAGACTGACACTCAAAAAACCGGTCTTAACATCGCAAAGAAATCAGAGGGAAAAGATAAAGCGAATAAAATAAGACGCACCAAACAGACACAAATACTTAGTGCAGATACTACAAAATCAACCAAAGCAAAGAAACCGAATAAAAGCACACTGAACAAGACAGTGAACTCCACTTCTCAAATAAATTCAAGTGGATCAGCAAGAGTATCAGGAAAAGACATGCAAACCGAGAGCTCAAATACAAATAAAGCCAGGAGGACTAGAAACAAACGACCCAAAACAGAAAATCGAAACAGATCAAGAAGATCACTACCCAGACGAACTGCACAGGTCATAAGAAATTCGACACGAAAACGCCCGACGGAGAGAACGGTAAGAAAAGAGATAAGGCGAACTAGATCAGATCGATCAAACAGAAGATCAGAAAATAGAGAAAGAAGAAGACCAAATCCTAGCAGATCCGCAGAAAGATATTATAGAAATGAAATGCTGGGTCTAAATGGGAATAAAAATAAAAGAAGAACTAGCCGTGGAAGAATGATGGCAGGAAGTTTATTATAAAGAATGCCACCGTCGAATACGATAGGATCTTGATCAAAAGCTTATTTTTGACATTAATATCAAGAAGCCGATAACCATCGAAAAGCGGAACGGGCAATAGATTGACGGTCCCTACAATAAAGTTGAGTGAAAATGTCAGGCCCAGAGTCACGTAGATAAATTTTAGGGCGCCCAGGACAAAAGAGGGCAAAGTAGCGATTGGCGATGAAAATAGATTCATAATAAGAATGAATGCTAGGTACAGAACAAAGAAAATAGAACTAGTAACTAAGTTCGATGTCGAACCGGCAACAAGAACCCTGGTTTGAGTCAAAGTATCGGAATTGGACAACTCTTTTTCATCAGGCTCAACAAATGCACCAATAGGAATTATGCCAAATAAAACAATTCCTGAAGAAAGAATAGGAATTTTACCGATCCGGGCCAAAACTGCATGTGCACCCTCATGAACGATCAAAACAATTGCCAGGGCCAATATACCTTCAATAAAGGGCAAATTGACACCAGGAAGCATTAGAGATGCGCCTGAGGCAGTCTTAGAAATCAATGGAATACCAAGAACGAATGTTGAATATAATGCCTTAAGGACCACGAAACCATATGCCACAAGCCCAAATATAATAAATAAGAAAAGACCGCCCAAAAGGAGGATTGCGAATATTGCATACTGATACAAAGACGCATCCATAGCAGACGATGGCTCAAAAACAGTCGCTTTTTCCATTGAATTAATCTTAACCACATTAACCAAAAAGTAAAATGCAGTCGGAGCGACAAAAACAGAAACGAATCCCAATAGAATAAGACCCAAAACGAAACTTCTTAGAGTGATAGCCCGCTTAAAGAGTAAAAAACTTGCAAGCCCATAGCCCATAGTGAGACCGCCATCTGCAAAGAAGTTGAAAATTTTTGATCGGGCCAAACGATCTATGAATTCAAGACCCTTTTGACTCTTAAAAAGAATTAATCCCAGTTCACTAGAAAGATTATACTTGCGAATCAGAATTTGATTCACAACCAGCATTTCAATAGCAGCAAGGAAGAATTTCCATGTCCCTGGGACATCCAGCTGTAAGATCCCGTAAAAAACAGCAAACGCAAATAATACTAAGGCAACGACAAAATACATAATATAGATTAAGAAAACAAAGGTATTTTTAGCTTTGTGAAGAAAAATACAGAATATGGCAAACCTCTATTGCGACATATGCGGCAAACAGCCAGTACGAGCACAGATACAACTAGAAGGAGCAAAATTAGTAGTTTGCGGTCCCTGTAGTAGAAGTGGTAAAATTCTTTTTAGATTCAGCGAAGACGAAGACAAAAACGAAGAGATCGCACAGACGATACAAAGCGCACCCTCATTCGACAAACAAGGCGAAGAAGTAATGGAGGAGGCACCCCAAATCATAAAAAGGGCAAGAGAAAAGGCAGGACTCTCCCTTAAGGCGCTAGGCGAAAAGATAAAGGAAACAGAAAGTTATATCCATGCAATAGAAAATGGAAGGATGAACGCATCCATCCCAATAGCCAAAAAACTCGAACGGGAGCTCAAAATAAGGATAATAGAGATGGGCGGCAAGGAAGTAACTACAACAATTAGCGGATCCAAGAAGTTTTCCGAACCGACATTAGGAGATCTGCTCGAAGAGGCACAACGCAACAAAAAAGAAAAGAAAAAGTGAGCAGCTAAAGAGGACTGTGCTTGATGGGAGTAGATTTGGGAGATATTTGCATCAAACATACACTCTCACTAGAAACACTAAACAACAAGATAATAGCTATCGACGCATACAACATACTCTATCAATTTCTCGCGTCGATACGGCAGGAAGATGGAACCCCGCTGATGGATTTAAAGGGAAATCCAACAGCGCATTTATCAGGACTTTTTTATAGGACATCCAGACTACTTGAAAACGGAATAAAGCCAGCATTCGTTTTTGATGGAACTGCGCATCGACTTAAAGAAAAGACACAGATTGAAAGACGAGAAATAAAAGAAAAAGCAGTGCAAAAATGGAAGGAAGCAATAGAACTTGAAAGCAAAGAAGCACGCAAATACGCACAGGGAACATCACGTTTAACTTCTTCAATGGTAGCCCAAAGCAAAGATCTTCTAGAGGCAATGGGAGTACCAACAATACAGGCGCCAAGTGATGGAGAAGCCCAAGCCTCAATGATGGTACACCAGGGGCTCGCATACGCGACAGGTTCACAGGATTACGATGCGCTGTTGTTTGGTTCGGATCGATTGATAAGAAATATCTCAATAACAGGAAGACGAAAAATACCTCGTCAGGACAAATATATAATTGTAGAGCCGGAAGAGATCACACTAAAGGAAACATTAGATAGCGTAAATTTGACAAGAGAACAGCTAATATTCATAGGATTGATGCTGGGAACTGATTTCAATGAAGGAGTAAAAGGAATAGGGCCCAAGAAAGCAATCAAGATAATCACGCAGATAAAAACTCTTTCGGAGCTAGTTGCTTACCTTAAAGAAAAACATGCATACGAATTCGAGGTAGACCCACAGGAAGTCCTAGACTTGTTTATGAAGCCAGCATATACAGAGCCGCAAAAAATGCAATGGAAACCACCTAACAAAGAGAGAATACAGGACATTCTGGTTAGCCAGCATGACTTTTCGCAAGAGCGGGTCGAGCGAACAGTCGATGAATTGGAAAAAGTAATGAAAGAAAAGGGAGCTCAAAGCAGACTTGAGCAATGGTTCTAGCTCAGATGCCCAAATCTTTCTTGAGTCGATCGACACCTAAGGCAGCGATCAGTTTTCCAGCTCGAGGACCTTTGTCCTTTGCGATTAAAGATCGGTAGATATCAATAAACATAGCCCGGCCTTCTATCCCATTGGCCTTTGCAAAGTCATAAACGGCATTGTGAATCGCAAGACCATCCATAGATGAGTTGAGAGTTGAAACGAATTTCTTGACCATCTCGCTTGGATTAGGAGCGTATTTGAATTTATAGTCCTCAGGCTGGAAATCGCGAGCAATCCATTCTTCAACATAGGGTCGGAGATACGCTGCACCCTGAGGATCGCCAGTATACTTTGCAACCTCATCCCAATTGCGATAAAGCTGATAGTAGAGTAGGAAGTCAAGAAACCCGACCTTCCATGCAGTCTTATTGTCAGCACTTATTCCAAATGCAATTGCCTTTTTCTGATCTGAACGGTTCATCGAATCGAGTTTGCTTGGATCGAGTTTTGCCGAAGCCTCGAAGTCCTCGATAGTTTTGAGTAAATTTTCACTATTTGGATCAATATCGATATTTTCCTCTAGATCTGGCCTAACAAGCATGTATTTTATGACCTCGATTGGCAGTAACTTGACCATATCGGAAACGCCCATTCCAATGCCCTTGGATTTGGAGTATTTTTTTCCCTGGAAGAGAATGAAACCATACCTATAAGGAATATGATATTCTTTTTTCATCAGATCTTTTGTGATATGACAACACGTATCTTCAGATCCGCCTTTTGTGTGATGATCTATGCCCGCACCTTCGATACTAGTTCCAAAGATCTGCTTCCATGCAGGCCAGTGCAATCTCCAGACCAATTTGTATTTGTGATCTGAGATTTTATTTTGACCAACATAACCGCAACCTTTAGTATATTTGACATCGCGATCGCACGAATACGCATAAGCATCTATGGTGTGAGAAGTCACACGAGTCGTTGCTATCTTACCACATTGTTGGCAGATAGGTTGTATCGGAGACCAGTCTTTTTTTTCGGCTTTGCCGCTCGTCTCTTCTACAATGGAGCGGGTTTGTGCCTCGTTTTCAAGATAGAATTTGGCCCAATCATCGAACTTTCCGGATTCGTAGTATTCATTAATGCGAATGATTTGAGGATGAACGTTAAATTTAGTCATAAGGCTCCGGGCTTCATCAAGATAATGATCTCCAAAACTCTTGCTCTGACCAGTTGGATCGGGAACAACACACAATGGCTTTCCCAGATGAGGCTCGAGCACAGAATGATATTTTTCCATGGCCAGTGGAACCGAATCAAAAGCATCGAGGATATCAGCTACAAAATAGTATTTGCAATCCTTACCATGCTTACGTATCGCATCCCGAATCACAGAGGGAAATAAGAATTCGCATAGTGTTCCAAGATGGGATGGACCTGAAGTGGTCATACCTCCAGAAATAACATAAGGCTCCTTTTTCTCAGAGATAACTCGCTGGGCCAGCCATTCAGACCAGTGCATGTGTTTAGATTCAGATTTAAGTTCGGACATATGAAATACACCCATATCAGACTAAAAAATATAAATAAGAAATAAAGAGGATCATCGTTTTAGACCCTTCCAAAATAGGAATTGGAATGGGAGGACATAAAGCGAAATGACAAAGCTTGAAACGAATGTCAGAGAACCAGAAACTATGAAATATAAAACCAATGACCCAGGTTCAGACATATTCAAAACAGATTGAAGCAGATTGTTGAAAATACTTATCGGCAACCCGATTACAAAACTTAACACGAAAAGAAAAAACGAACCGATCAAACAAACAACAAGATTTGATTTGACCAAATTAATCGAATTTTTGAAAGCATCTATTGGAGAAGCAGAATTGAGAGTAAGTTCAAGTAACGAAAATTGACAGAGGAAAGTAAATACCATCATACATAAGAGAAGAACCAAAAAGACACAACAAAAAGCAGTGACTAGAGAAGATGGGTAAATAACTACAGCTAAAATAGGCAGGAAAACGATTAGAACTACAATCAAATAGATCAGAGAATAGATGAAATAACGACTAAAAAGGGAGCCAAAAGCACCAAAAAGAGGAGAGCTGGGCTTGTTTTGATCGATATCCCTAACCTGGAAATATCTTAGTGCAGAAACAGTACCTGAAACAGTAGAAAGAACGAAATAGAACACTAATCCAAAAATCACGGCGCCAATGCTTAGTGGAGAAGCAAATAGGGGAGAGAACAGAGAGCCCAAACCAGTAGAAGGAGTCAGATGATTACTGGCAAGAGCCGCGATAGTTGAGGATCCTAAAAATAAAAAGGCCACAATGCCTAGAGGTAAAGAGGCAAAAATTCCTAGTATAAAGGACGTCAGATCCAGTTTTAAAAATCCCCAGGCCAAAGAGGAGAGATTAGTACGTGAAAAGGTGGCAGTATCAGCAATAGTCTTAAATAAATAATCAATAGAGCTCGTCATGAAATAGAACCTTAAGCGTAAGTCTTTTAAAGACATACAATAATAGTATAGTTGTCAGCGGCCACAGGAAGAAGGCCACACCTGATCCCATTCCGAACTCAGAAGTTAAGCTTCTTCACGGCGATATCGGTACTGCCCTTCGGGCGGGAAAATACGCTGCTGCTGGCACTTATAATCATCAACTTATTTTATAGTTTAATTCAAAATAAATGATCAAAATAAAATATTTCTTATATTAACCAAAAAGTTAACTAAAATTTAATCCAAATATCTTTTATTTGTATATCCTCATTTCTATCAAAAGGTGACAAAATGGAAATATCTGAATTAATAAAGAAAAGCAGTTTTGCACAATCTTTCGATAACAAAACAGTAGAATATAGTAAAATAGCCAAGATAGTCCAGGGGGCCATAAGCGCACCCTCCTCAGAACAACTGCAGGCATATAAGATATACGTAATTAACTCAAAAGAAGCCAGAGAAAACATGTTCATTGCATGCGATTACGATCAGACAGTTCAGGACGCACCAGTATTGCTCCTCTTTTGTGCGGATTTAAAGAGAGCAGAGAAACATCATGGCGAGCGAACGGAGTTTTTTACATCCACTGATGCAGCAGTATCAGCAACATACGCACATATAGTTGCAAGAAGCGAAGGACTCAGTGCAAATTTTATCTCTAACTTTCACCCGCTGGAAGTACTAAGAATTGTAAATGCAGGAGAATACGAAACTGCAGTAGTGCTTATGGCAATCGGATATCCAAAAGAAGAGGGAGTACGAAAAGGCCAAAGAGCAATGAAGGACATAATAAGGGAAGTTTGATAATATGGAACAGAAAGAACGGGCATTGAAAGACCTTCAAAAACTCGAAAAAATCATCCAGATTGCCAAAAGTCTTGGTTACGATCAGAAATATCCAGAAGTCTATGAACATGCAGCAAACTACCAAAAGGACGCAATTCATTTTTTTGAAAAAAATGACTATTTTACTTCGTTTGGGGCGGCAAATTACGCATATGGATTCATCGATGCGTTACTAATATTAGAAGGAAAACGAGACGAACATGTACTTTGACAGAGAACAATAAACAAATGAGCATCTTTAATAGTTTTCTTCCAATTTCTTTTTGTGTTTAGAAAAAAATCCCTTGGTCAGTGCTTCATGGAAGACAAAAATATACTTAGATTAGAAGCAGGGGTTGCAGGAGAACTGGAAGGAAAAACGATTCTGGAGATCGGTCCCGGAGATGGACGACTTTCCGAAATACTGCTTTCAAAAAATCCAAAAAAAATCTATTTGGTTGAAAAAGATTCCAGATTCGCCGCCATATTGAGAGAAAAATTTGCATCTGAACCTAAAGTGGAGATAATAGAAACAGATATACTCGAACTCGAATTCCCAAAAATAGACATTGTATTTGGCAACATACCATACTACATCTCATCAGAAATCGTCTTTGGACTCAAGGGCCTTGAGATAGAGCAGGCGATTTTGATGGTGCAAAAAGAATTTGCCCAAAAGATGGTACAGAAATCGGGAAATGGGAATTACGGAAGACTAAGCGTAACATCACAGATTTTTTTCGAAGTAAAAATGATCAGAACGGTTTCCAAGGGCCTCTTTAGACCAATGCCAAAAGTAGATTCTGCCATAATTTCATTAAGACCAACAGGAATCAAGCTCACTCAAGATCAGGAAGATATAATCAGATACCTATTCTCTCATAAGAATAAAACAGTAAGAAATGCACTCTTGGATTCTAAAAAAATAAGCGAAAAAGAAATCGAAAAAATAGGCGACTATGCAAAAAAACGAGCTCGAACACTAAATAAAGAACAAGTTCTTGAAATTTGCAGACTTATTAGCAGCGATCAAAAGGTATTTTAAGAGAAGACGAAAATTGAAATTATGAAAAACTACATCATACTATTCATCATAAGTCTGTTGATATTTGGGTGTATTGGACAACCAATTGAGAACAAACCAATCCCAGTTGGAGCTAATAATACAAATACACAAAACATTCAACCGCCAGAAACACAGGCAATGCAAGCAGTAGCTCAGGAGATAAGCTTCAGTTCAGAAGGTTGGACAATATATGGATCAATGTATCCAGCAGTAAATTCAAATCCCAGTACAACCATTGTTCTTGCACACATGTTTTCACATGATCGAACAGACTATTCCTCCGAGTTCGTAAACAAACTCCACAACGAAATACCAAACGCAGTAATTATAGCAATAGATCTAAGAGGACATGGGAGAAGTACCAACAAAGGACGAGACAGCGACCTTTCTGCGCAGGACATAGCAGGAATGAAAAATGATGTCATTGGAGCCAAGAATTTTGTAAAGAGCAGATATAGTAGCGTGAACAGTGCATACGCAATAGGTGCAAGCATTGGATCGACAGCATCGATGTTAGCGGCTGGTGAAGATAGAGAGTTTACAAAAGTTGCAATGCTCGCACCGGGACTAGAATACAGAGAAGTAGACATACGCACCGCTGCAGAAGCATTTAGAGGCGATCTGTTTCTAGTTTCATCTAATAACGACCCATATGCAACCGAATCAGCGAACGAACTGACAAGAATTTCAGGTGCCAGAACAAAACAGACTAAGATATACCCAGAGGGACACGGCTCGGAAATATTTGGAAACGAGGCCCAAGTAACACCAAAACTAGATGATTTGCTAGTTCAGTTCTTGAGAAATTAGAGAGTCATGTTGGGACTTAAAAACCAAACATTCCCTTTTTTGCTCCTTTTTCTTCTTTTTCAAATTCCCTAAGGAGCTCTTTTTGCCTAGAGGTAAGACGTTTTGGAACTTCAACGATAACACGCACGAGCTGATCGCCCTTGTTTGTAGTCTGTAAAATAGGCATTCCCTGACCTCGAAGCCTAAAGACCGTGTGTGAGGCAGTTCCAGAGGGAATCTGTAATTTGGTGTTACCCCAGATAGTTTTAACTTCAATTTCTCCACCTAACGCAGCGACAGTAAATGGAATTGAAGCTTCAACCCGAATATCATCGCCATCACGGACAAATGAATCGTTTTCGCCGACTCTTATAAACACATAAAGATCGCCAGGCCCACCTCGACCAAATTCGCCCAGACCATCCAATCGAATTCGCATCCCATCTTCAATACCAGGAGGGATGTTAATTTTGACATGCTCCATTTCGCTCGTTTTACCTGATCCGCTGCAACTCTGACAGGGTTTTTCTAAAGATGACCCCTCGCCATGACACTTGGGACAGGTAGTAACAGTATAGAATGACATGGGACCGGCCCTACGATTCTGTTGAACCTGACCACGTCCCTTACAGGTCGGACATGAAGTCCTAGAACTCCCTGGTTCGCCACCTGAACCCTTGCATCTTGAGCATGCTTTTGTCCGATGGAATGAAAAATCTTTCTTAAGACCTTTTGCCGCATCTTCAAGGGAGATGTCGATTTCAGTCTGCAGGTTAGCACCCTTGCCACTTCTTCGCGAACCACTAGAGCGACCCGAGGAAAACTGAGAACCAAAGAGCGAACCGAAAACATCGCCAAATGGACTGTCCTCGCCAAAGAGATCTTCAAAACCACTAAAGTTAGCTCCCCGGAATATGTCTTCCTGAGAATACATCTGATCAAAGCCGGCATGACCGTATTGATCGTATTTGGAGCGCTTATCAGGATCGGAAAGGACTGCATAAGCCTCGCTAAATTCCTTGAATC
This sequence comes from Microcaldota archaeon, assembly GCA_016212525.1. GTDB lineage: Archaea > Micrarchaeota > Micrarchaeia > Anstonellales > Bilamarchaeaceae > Bilamarchaeum. The sequence goes on from JACRGD010000010.1 coordinate 173,245, forward strand.
TTTCTTCTGCGCCAGCTTCTTTGTTTTTATCAGGATGATATTTTAGTGCAAGCTTACGATAGGCAGACTTGATTTCATCTGGAGACGCGTTTTTTTGTACACCAAGAATTTCATAGTAATCTCTTTTGGAAGTCAATCAATCACCTATAGGAAGAATCAAATTTAATATCTGAACTAAATACGGATTTCATCGAAGAGATCATACGCATTTCCTCACAGAGGTGTTTGCCCTTGCGACAAAGGGAACAGGAAACTCGATGAAATTGCTCAAGAGAAAGAACATGATCGCTAAAGAGCTTAGTCCAGTAGTTCTTGATTATGATCTGATTAGCGGCACCAGAAGCATCAGATGAAGAATCAAGTGGAATTGAAGTTGGATCTATCTTGCCACTGAGAACAGCATAAGCTTCGCTAATTTCCTTGAATTTATTTGCTGCTTCGGGTTCCTTGTTGCGATCGGGATGATATTTCATTGCAAGGATTCGGTATGCCTTTTTGATTTGTTCATCAGTGGCATCATTAGGAATACCAAGAATTTTGTAATAATCTTTTTGAGGCATCTAAATCAACCCGACTTAACCAAACGATTCAAACAAATAATGCAACCAAATTAATAAACTAATCCAAACCTATGAAAAAATAAAAAACAAAAAAGCAAAGAGTAAAATTAAAAATTATTTTTTGTTGTCATCGACCTTTTCGAAGTCCCCCTCGACAACTTTATCATCGCCATCCTTGGCAGATTCAGATGAACCGGAACCTTGGGAACCTGAACCATCAGATGGACCACCTGGACCAGCCTGCTGCGGACCGCCCTGACCGTAGACAGATGCACCGACTTCCTGAAGGAGTTTCTTTAATTCCTCGGAATCGGAATTGATCTTTCCAACATCATCGCCCTTTGCTGATTCTTCAAGTTTCTTTTTGGCAGCTTCGATCTTGGACTTAAGGTCTTCTTTTATCTTATCCTTGTAGTCCGAAAGGGTTTTGGTGGTAACATAGATCAACGATTCGGCATCATTCCTTGCATTTGCCAACTCAAGCGCCTTCTTATCTGAATCGGCAAACTTCTCTGCATCGGCCATCTTGGACTTGATTTCATCATCCTTCATCTTCAGAGGCGCAGTAACCCGCATACTCTGCTCTTTATTGGATGCCTTATCCTTGGCGCCCACATGCAAAATACCATTTGCATCAATATCGAAAGTAACTTCAACCTGCGGAACACCACGTGGAGCAGGCGGAATGCCAGTAAGAGTAAACTTACCAAGCGAGACATTGTCCTTTGCCATGGGCCTCTCACCCTGCAAGATGTGGATGTCGACAGCAGGCTGCATGTCTGCTGCGGTCGAAAAGACCTGAGACTTTTTGGTTGGAATTGTCGTGTTTCGATCGATGAGTTTGGTAAACACGCCGCCCATGGTTTCAAGACCAAGCGAAAGCGGAGTTACATCAAGCAACAGAATGTCCTTAACTTCACCGGAAAGAACACCACCCTGGACTGCTGCACCCATTGCCACACATTCCATGGGATCGATTCCACGCTCGACAGTTCGACCAAGAGTGTCTTCGACAAATTTGAGAATCATAGGAATGCGGGTTGGACCTCCGACCATAATGATTCGATCGATCTGGTTTGGAGATAGTTTCGCATCCTTAAGCGCCTGCTCAACTGGACCGCGGCAGCGCTCGACAACAGGACGAATCAAATCTTCAAGTTTTGCTCTAGTAAGCTTGTAGATGAAATGTTTTGGTTCGTTGTTGGACATCGAAAGGAAGGGTAGATTTATCTCAGATTCGAGAGTAGTTGAAAGTTCGATTTTTGCCTTTTCTGCGGCTTCAACAAGTCGCTGCTGCGCCTGCTTGTCTTTGGAAACATCAACACCAGTCTCTTTTCGGAATTGATCGGTAAGGAACTCGCAAATTATGCGATCCATGTCAGTTCCACCAAGCTGAGTATCACCACTTGTGGATTTGACTTCAAAAACTCCGCCGCCAAAGTCCATGATGGTTACATCCAAGGTTCCTCCACCAAGATCGAAAACCAGGATCTTCATTTCCTTGGATCCCTTATCAAGACCATATGCAAGACACGCTGCAGTCGGTTCATTCACAAGTCGCTCGACATTAAGACCGGCAATAGTACCGGCATCTTTGGTTGCCTGTCTCTGATTATCATTAAAGTAAGCAGGAACAGTAATTACGGCCTTCTCGACTTTTTCGCCTAAAAAGGCTTCGGAGTCGCGTTTTATCTTTTGAAGTATAAATGCAGAAATTTCCTGAGGCGAGTATTCTTTAGTCTGACCACCAAATTTAACAGTAACTTTTTTGCCAGAACCCATCAACCGTTTGACTGCGCGAATAGTTCCCTCGGGATTAGTAACGGCCTGTCTTCTTGCAGGTTCACCAACCAAAAGCTGGCCATCTTTAGTAAATGCAACATAACTGGGAAATGCTTTTCCGTATTGGGTCATACCCTCTGCGCTGGGAATAATCCTTGGAGCACCATTTTCCAAGTAAGCCGCCGCACTGTTTGAAGTTCCCAAATCAATACCGATTATTTTCGACATTCCAAATCACCCTCATATATTCACAATAATATTTTTCGTATTTTAGTCGCTTAAGATGCGACATTAACAGTTACCGGTTTTTTCAAGGACCGGACAATTCTTCGATATAGCTGTTCTTCTTTTGGCGTAAAGCCACCAATTAGTCCGATACTCAATGTATTTTCAACCATGTTAATCACTACCCATCCGATCAATTTGTTTTTCACCATTACCAACGCTGACTTTAGCTATCCTAAGAACGTGATGCTTGAACATATAGCCCTTAAGAAGGACATCGACCAGCTTGCCATCATCACCAGGAATATGCCGAATCGCCTCGTGCCGATGAGGATCGAAGGAATCCCCAACTTCACCAAACGAAGACAATCCGTCTCGCTTAAGCGTATCGAGAAGCTTTCCAAAAACCAACTTCATGCCCTTGCCAAATTCTGGATCTTTTGCTTCCAGATGTGAGATCGCGATCTCAAATTCATCAAAGAAAGGAAGAATTTTTCCCATAAGATCAGAAGCTGCCAGTTCCCTGACCAATTCGTTTTCGCGTGCAGCACGTTTCTTGTAATTTTCGAAATCCGCACTAAGACGCAAAAGCCGCTCTTCGAGGGATTTGATTTTTTCATTGGAATCAATAGTAGATGCAGGTACTGAGGCATCTTCAAGGGGTTCGGATGGATGTTTCTTATCAGAAATGAAATCACCTAAAACAGTATTCTCTTTTTTAGATGAATCGGGATTTATTTGTTCCTCTTTATCGGATTTCACAAAACCACCAGTGCACGAACATTTGTTAAACTTTTAACAATTCATTAAAATTTTAACATACAACTTAATATTTCAAAATATTTATAAAGCTTTCTTTGGAAGAATAAGAATGTATGCAAAAACGAAGATATGTACGTCATATTTCTATCGTTGAAATAGGCATGCCAACTCCCAATGAAGACGATCCGTACTTAGAACTCGAATGGATTTATCGTTGTTTAGGCCTGGGAGATGAAAGCGACGAACTGGGTAAACAAATTTTTAAGCAATTAGTTCTGGCCAGCATGAAAAATGAAGGCATTTCATCTCGGGAGATAATGGATAAAGAAGACGTAACTCAGGCAGCGATAGTCTATCATCTTAATGCCTTCATACGCGCGGGGCTCATAATTAAAGTAGGCCGAAAATATTATCTTCGTGCCCAGACGCTCGAAAATACGCTTGAAGAAATAGAGAACGATGTCCGGACAAGACTCGAGCGAATCAGAAAAATTGCAAGGAAAGTCGAGGAATTTCTCGAAGTCGAACAGCAGGACAAATAATCAGGATAACTAAAAATAGAAAATAAGTGGGAAAGAAAAGAAAGAAATTAGTTCGACTTTTTATAGAGAACAACACCGATCAGAGTAAATGTCAAAAATACCAACGAGCCACAGCAGGAAGGAGATGCGGATTTTTGCATTTGACTAAGAGCGTTAGACAAAGACGAAGTTCCAGAAGAACCCGAAGAGTCAGAACCTGATGAACCTGCGGAATTTGGATCCCGATTACCATAATCGAGATTAAGCAGAACAGTATTCGTACTTTCTCCTCCCAACTCAAACGCAAGACCTTCGCCATAGTTTCGATAAGCGACATTGGAGGTTATAGTATTACCACTGCTCGGAGCGATAATAAAAATTCCGCTACCCAAATTGTCATGGGAGATCGTACCTGAAACAGTGTTTCCGTTACCCAAAAGGGCCAGGCCATGATGATCATTGAAGGCAACCGTGTTATTTAGAATTTGGTTATTGTTTGAACTTAGTGCAACGTACAAACCAGTATCGGCATTATGCATAGCCGAATTGTTTGCGATAACGCTTCGGGATATAGCCCAGAAATAAAGACCATAGCCGCTATTTCTGGTTGAATTTAGACGGAGAAATTGTGAATTGGAAATCGAAGTTGGTGCAAAAAGACCATCCTGATAGCCAGTAAATCGGCAATTTTTTACAATAATATTCTGCATTGGAGAATTTGTAGGATGCTCTATTAGAACAGCAGTAGCGCGAGTGTTGGAGTCGAATAAAAGTTCGTGATTGGCACAATCAAGAGTCACATCAGAAGTAGAAATCCGAATGCACGCGGTTCCACCTGCAGATGTAGATGGAATCGGAGAACCGCTCAGGTCCTGAGTCAGAACGTAATCGCCAGAATCTTGCAAATCCACACAGCTGGTTATCGGAATTTGCGCAAAGGCAAGACCCAATAAAACCAAAATGCCAAAATAGAAGAAATGGAGTTTCATATCACATACAAAAGACGCTGAATTTTAAAAGTCTTTAGCATATTAGAAATCATGCCAACGAAAGAGGAAATGCAAAAAGTCATGGACTGGTGTGAAGCCAAAAAAGCAGAACGAAAAAGAATATATATTATTGAAAGAAACCCGTTCAAAGAAGATATAGAATGGATGCGCAGATTTGCACTAATTGAAATAGATAGGCCAACAAACATAGCATCAAAACTCAGCATAGTTTATGACTCAACAACCAAGACGCTCTCGCAGCACATGAACGGAGATTGGAGAAAAATAGAACCGGATGTAAAAATTGAAAGGAAATAGAAGATCAGACTATTCTATAATTAATTTCGTTATCAACTTTGAATCCCTTAATTTCGCCAGAACAGAACCGGGGAGCTTTTTTTCGATAACGATTGTAAGACGGGGGTTGGGGTAAATGTCAGGGTCATCACTGACAACCTGACGGATGCTTATGCCCTCTTGAGCAATTATCGTAGTTATTTCACTAACAACACCGACAGCATGAGGTTCGGATTCGAGTTCGATAACTTCAAAGCCAAGATTCTTTGCAGCTCCACGAATAAATGCAGTTGGATAAAGTCCCTCAAATATATTGAGAAGCTCTGGAACATCTGAAATTAATTGTGCGGTTTCGATTACAACCCGACGATCGAGATTTAAAGCCCTGGCGATTTTAACCGGACTGATCTCCACTTCACCACAGTAAATATTGGCTTTTTTATCGACTCTAAAACCGCGTTTAAGCATCAGCTCGACCACCTTTTTGCGCATTGGAAAACGCAAAAAGGCATCTTCAAGAATAGGATACATAAGGTACAATTATGTACAGAAAGGATATAAATAGATCATTGATCAGAAGCTACTTGATAGCCATGATAATCAAAGACCTAAACATATCACTAAATCCCTACAGATTATATAGCATAATAGAACGGGAATATGATCACTCGTTCCTGCTTGAATCGACCCAAGGCCCAGAGCATCTGGCAAGATATTCTTTCATAGGGTTCGAACCGGAAACGAAAATGGTTTGTGAGAGGGGAGTCCTAAGGACTGAAGATGAAGAATACGAATCTAAAGACCCGCTGGAAACAATGGTCGAAAAGATTCCAAAAAAGAACTTGGACTATAGGGGATTTAGCGGCGGAGCAGTGGGCTATGTTTCTTATGAATACATAAAACGACTCGAGCAAATTGCAGGGGGAAATGAAAAATCGAGCAAATTTCCCGAGTTTGAATTTGGGATTTTTAACGATGCACTAATTTATGATCATTTAAATCGCAAAACAACTTACGTTTCGCACACAGAGGATAGATCGGCACAGATTATTGCCCTTTCAAAAGAAGACACACTAATTGGAGGTTTGGAGTGTTCAAAAGCCAAAACCAATTTTGAAAAGGAACAGTTCGAAAAAGCAGTGGAAATAGCCAAACAAGAGATAGTAGAGGGCGAGATTTTCCAGGTTGTACTTTCACGAAAATATGAGTTTGGCTTCGATGGAAATCTGCTGAGGTTTTACAACCAACTTCGACAGATCAACCCTTCGCCATATATGTATTATTTGAGCTTTGGTGAGAAACGAATTATTGGCTCGAGTCCGGAAAACCTGGTTCGGGTCGAGGGTAGAAAAGTCGAAAGTTATGCAACACTCGCCGGAACCATCGAACGGGGCAAAACGCCAGAACAAGACAAAGAACTAGAAAACAGACTACTAAATAGTGAGAAAGACAGAGCGGAGCATTTGATGTTAGTGGATCTGACACGAAACGACTTGGGAAAAGTTTGCAGGGCCGGAAGTGTAAAGGTCAATTCGCTCATGGACGTTCATAAATACAGCCATGTTCAACACCTAAGTTCAGCAATAGAGGGGGTTTTGGAAGATACAAAGGGATGTGCAGATGTCTTCAATGCCATATTTCCGGCCGGAACAGTCAGTGGAGCTCCAAAAGTACGGGCCATGGAGATAATCGATCGACTTGAAAAAGACGCGCGCGGACCATATGCTGGAGCAGTCGGATACTTCTCATTCAATGGAAATTGCGACTTTGCAATCGGAATCAGAACACTTTTTTCATACAGGAGCAAGGCATATGTTCAAGCGGGCGCGGGAATAGTCTATGATTCAATTCCCGAAAAAGAATTCATCGAAACTGAAAATAAGATGAAAGCGCTTGTTGATACACTCGGGGTGATAGCGTGATCCTTATCATCGACAATTACGATTCATTTGTTTACAATTTGGCACAGTATTTCGGAGAACTTGGACAGCAGGTGAAAGTCGTAAGAAACGACTCGATCACAATAGAAGAAATACAAAAAATCAAACCCCAGAAGATTGTTCTCTCGCCAGGCCCAGGAAGTCCAATTGTTGCAAAGGATTTTGGAGTTTGTAAAATGATCCTTGAGAAGTCAAAGGAAACAGGAGTTCCGATACTTGGAGTTTGCCTTGGACACCAGGGAATAATTGCCCATTTCGGGGGTAATGTAGTTAAGGCCAGTAAACCCCTGCATGGCAAAACCAGTGAGATCGAAACGAACCAGAGGGGAATTTTCAAAGATCTACCAAAAAAATTCAGAGTCATGAGATATCACTCATTAGTAGGCACAGAAATACCAGATTGTCTTGAGGTAACGGCCAAAAGCTTAGATGATGGAGCAGTAATGGCAGTGCAGCACAAAACGCTTCCGATTTATGGGGTTCAGTTTCACCCTGAAAGTATAATGAGCGAGCACGGTTTGGGGATGCTTTCAAATTTTCTAAAGGTGAATTTATGAAAATGTTCGATCTACTCTTCAAATCGGATGACCTAACTGAACCAGAATATGTGCAAATTGCAAATGAACTGTTTTCAGGAAACCTAAATAACCCACAACTGGCCGCAGCTTTAGGCATACTCAATACTAAAGAAATCAATGACCAGCTGATTCCGTTTGCAAAAGTCATGCGGGAAAACTCGATAAAATTTGAGACAAATGTCAAAAACGTAGTGGACACTTGTGGCACTGGCGGAGATGGCAGAAACACATTCAACATCTCCACTGCATCTGCACTGATTTCATGCGCCGCAGGAGTTAAAATTGCAAAGCACGGAAATCGTGCCGCATCGGGAAAAACAGGTTCTGCTGATGTAATTGAAGAACTCGGAATCAAGATCCAGGAACCCGCAATGGTTTCAAAAACGCTTGAAAAAACCGGTTTTGGATTTCTTTTTGCACCTTATTTTCATCCAAAACTAAAGGAAGTTGCAAAAGTACGAAGAGAACTGGGATTTAGAACAGTTTTCAATTTGCTTGGTCCGCTTTGTAATCCAGCTAAGGCAAAACGACAGTTGATCGGAGTGTACAACCGAACTGCAATTTATCCGATGGTAAATGCACTGATGGAGTTGGGATGCGCAAATGGATTAGTAGTAAATAGCGAAGGCATGGATGAAATAGGGCTTGGTTCAACGAATGTTGCAGAGATAAAAAATGGTTCGATTGAGGAATACGAACTTGACGCAAAGGATTTTGGTTTTACTTCGCAGGACATTCCAAAAGTTTCCAATGCAAATGAGAGCGCCAAGATAATTCTTGAGGTTCTCTCTGGACGGGATCAAAGCGGGGCACGAGACATATCGATACTCAATGCAGCTGCAGCAATTTATGTTTCTGATCTGGCAGGAAGCATTGAACAGGGAATCAAACTTGCAGCTAACTCAATCGATTCCGGAATGGCACAAAAAAAGCTTGAAGAGATTAAGCTGTTTTCGAATTAGGAGGGACGAAAAAATGGAACAAGAAAAAGATATTCTAGATGAATTCATTTCAAACGCAAAAGAATCCATTGCCAATGGATATTATGATCGAAATCCGCCCATAATATCTAATGAGGTTAAGAAAAAATCATTAGTTGAAAAATTAAAAAACGATTTTGTTCTTATTTGCGAAATAAAACACGCTTCCCCAGCTGGCGAATACGAGCACACTGGAATAGATGCAAGGAAAACGGCCATAGATTTTCAAATTAATGGAGCGGATGCGATTTCAGTAGTAGTAGTGCAAAAACGATTCAACGGAGATTTGGCAAATATATCCCAAGCCAGGGAAGCCGGACTTCCAATCGTATTCAAGGATTTCATTTTCACAAAAAAACAGATTGAATGTGCAAAACGACTTGGGGCAGACGTTATTCTATTGGTTGTCAAAGTTGCAAAGCGAACTGGATCGAACATGTCCGAACTAATAGACTATGCCCATTCGCTTGGTTTGGAAGTGCTTCTTGAATGTTATGACGCGGAGGAATTTGCTATCGCACGGAAAACCAATGCAGATATTTTAGGAATAAACAATAGAGACCTAAGAACATTAAAAGTCAATTTGGCACGAACCCAGGAAATTTTGCAAAACTTTCCACAAGTAAATAAGCCAGTAATAAGCGAGAGTGGCATAGTTAGTGCAGAAGATGTTAAACGAGTAAGAACGGCAGGTGCAAGCGGAGTGCTTGTTGGAACTGCAATTTGGAAAGCAGTTGACTTAGGCGAAAAAATTCGAGAACTAAGATTTGGAGGCCAGTAATATGAGTAGATACTTTGGCGAGTTTGGCGGACAGTTTGTAGCTGAGACATTGGTTCCAGCACTTAGGGAGTTAGAAATTGCATACGAAAGATACTCAAAAGATCCAGAATTTCAAAAAGAACTGGATTATCAGCTCAAGCAGTATGCAGGACGTGAAACTCCACTTTATCCTGCAAAAAGACTTAGCGAAAAAATAGGCGGAGCAAAAATTTACTTAAAACGCGAGGACTTACTGCACACTGGCGCTCACAAGATAAATAATGCCCTTGGTCAGGCGCTTTTAGCTAAAAAAATGGGCAAAAAAAGAATAATTGCTGAAACGGGTGCAGGTCAGCACGGAGTTGCAAGTGCAACGGTTTGTGCGCTGCTAGGTTTAGATTGCGAAGTATATATGGGAAAAATCGATGCCCAGCGGCAGGCATTGAACGTTTATCGGATGAAATTACTTGGAGCAAAAGTCAATATTGTTGAGGACGGCTCCCAAACACTTAAAGACGCAGTCAATGAAGCGCTTAGGGATTATACTGCAAACTTTGAGAATACCCATTACTTATTAGGGTCCGCACTTGGACCGCACCCATATCCGACAATGGTTCGTGATTTCCAATCCATAATTGGAAAAGAAGCCAAAGAGCAAATTCTCTATGCCGAAAACAGATTGCCGGATGCTCTTATTGCCTGTGTTGGCGGGGGTAGTAATGCGATTGGTTTATTTTATCCGTTTCTGGATGATTTAAGTACGGAAATGATCGGGGTCGAAGCTGGAGGGGACGGAAGAGAAAAACACGCGGCAAGGTTTTCCAAAGATGGACGCAAAGGAGTTTTCCATGGAATGAAAACGTATCTTTTGTGCGATAAAGATGGACAGGTAAAAGAAACGCACTCTGTTTCTGCGGGTCTTGATTATGCGGCAGTTGGACCAGAGCACTCGAAATTGTTTTCAGTCAATCGGGCGAAATATGTATCAGTTACGGATGCAGAAGCGCTCGCAGCATTTCATGAACTTGCCAGATACGAAGGAATCATACCTGCACTTGAAAGCTCACATGCCGTTGCTCAGGCAATCAAGGAAGCCAAAATCAGGAGTAAAGACCAGATCATCATCGTAAATCTTTCGGGCAGGGGAGATAAGGACGTCGAATATGTTAAAAGACTTGAAGAAGCAGGGTGAATTTTCATGACTCAAAAACAAACTCGCACAACACAACTATTTGCAAGACTAAAAAAAGAAAACAGAAGCGCGGATTTCGCTGCATTTATGCCATATGTGTGCGCTGGAGATCCGAATCCGAACTTTACTAAAAAACTCATTCGAACACTAGTCGAAAATGGTGCGCATGCTATCGAAATGGGAATTCCATTTTCCGACCCGGTTGCAGATGGATCAACAATACAAAAAGCATCTCAACGAGCACTTAAAGCAGGAATGACACCGGATAAAGCAATCGATTTGATAAGCGAATTGCGAACGGATGGAATCGAAGTTCCGATAATTGTTATGAGTTACTACAATCTTGTCTTTGTGAATGGTCAGGATGAATTTGTTAGAAAAATAAAAAAAGCAGGGGCTGATGGTCTAATCGTTCCTGATGTTCCACTTGAAGAATCTGACGAACTTGAGAGAATTTGCAAACGAAACGGGATTGATTTGATTTACTTAATTGCCCCAACAACGACCAACGAACGACTATATGCAATCATAAAACGGGCAAGTGGATTTTTGTACATTGTAGCAGTTGCAGGAACTACAGGTGCACGGGAAAACACATCAAAAGCAGCAATCGAACTCATATCTAAAGTAAAGGGGATTAGAAAGGACATTCCGGTAGTAGTTGGGTTTGGAGTTTCAAAAGCTGAACACGCCAAAGAATATGCAAAAGCAGGTGCAGATGGTGTAATTGTTGGAAGTAAAATTACCGACATCTGTAGATCGGAAGGGATAGAGGAAAAGGCGCTGATCAAAATAGCAAAATTCACAAAAGAAATGAAGGAATGAATGAATTAAACTCCAGAAATTGGTCTGAGATAAGGTTTTTGGACCATAATTATTCTAGATAACTAGTAAGATAGTTGGATAAAAAGTTAAACTGTGGTTTTTAAATAGGTGTTATTAAGTTTAGTAGTTGATGACAATGCAAAAACCATCGCTACGAGCGAAATCCGTAACTGGAGTCATGCCAGCACTCACATTGCATGATTTCGCCAAAGTCGAACTGGGTAGACTGGAACCCAGCAGACGTACAGAAGAGCTCGGAAGAGTAGGAACAATACTTGACATTGAAGCGCAAGCCAGAGCGATTCGAATCCAAGCCAGGAGAAAAGGAGATACAAGTAACAAAGACGACCTACTTACAGATTTGAAGATGGGTAAAAAGTATGAAGATGCAGTAGGAACAGCAAGACGATTTCATAGAGAACATGGACTTTTAATCTATCTTAGATTTGCGATTCACGATGCATTTTTAGTGGCAGAACATTACACAAACGCCTTACATGGTATGTTAGAGATGGCAAAAGACGAGAGAACAGACGCATTTGCAAGAGTATTTGGCAAACTGATAGGCAACCTGGATCGCACACTGAACGACTACGAGACAGTTGCTCATACATTAGAAGAAAATGGACGATTAAAAGAAGCCGCAGAAACATATGGAAAAAGCGGCAACATGGTTCAAATAGTCATTGAGGATTGCGAAAACGCAGAAAAAGAGAGAGCAGTAAGATATAGCTGGATATCATTGAGCACCAAATTGGTTCGGGGAGCCAACAACCATCAAAAGGCAGGAGAAATATATGCCAAACTGGGAGATTGGAAAGGCGCAATAAGGGAGCACTCGGATGCAGCCGATGCATATGAAAAAGCTGCACAAATTATGGACTACTATGGTGCAGAAGAAAGTGCCAGGCTTGAATGTGCCGACCATTCGATAGAATGTGCAGTATTTTCACTAAACGGGCTTAGAAAAGCAGGATTAGACGAGGAAACAGAAGGAATACTTCGCAAGAGCCGGGCCAACGAGATCATTAGGCATGCTAAAACAGCAGTACAGATCCTAGAAACAATAGAATTGGAAGTTCAGATCAAAACAGAAGCCCAAGCAAAAAAAGCTGCAAACGCAGCGATAAGATCAGTACAATACTTGGCCCAAATTGCATCGACATATGATCAACTTGAGGAAAGCCAAATAACAGAAACAGATAGGTCAAATAGAGAAAACGTAGATAGGGAAATAGAACGCCGGTTTTGCAGGGCAACAGCATATCTTACAAATGCGGGAGATGAAAATAGTGCATTTGAAATTTGTAAGCAATGGGCAGAAGCAGAAGGCGAATCTGGCACTGAAATAGCCAAGAAGGCATACAAAAAATTAGGCTTAATTTGGCTCGAGAATGCAGAAGCAAAACAAAAGGAAGATGCGACGGGAACAAGAAAATTAGAAGATTTATTAGAAATGATAGAATACATGAGAAAAGGAAGAACATGTTTTCAAAATTCAGGTGAAAGAGCAGGGCTAATGAGCATCACAAAGAGCATAATAAAAACAGGATTAGAGGCACTCACCCTCATTGAGGAGAATAAAACAAGCGACAAGTTGGCCCAGGTCGGAGCGATTCTTGCAGACACATTTGCAGAGGAGTATGATTTGAGTAGAGAGATTGAAAGGAAGGTCAAACCAAAACTCATGGGAATCGCAACCAACTGGCACATGATCGCCGCAAGAGAATACGAAAGAGCGGGAGAGACACAAAAAGCAAACGAACAACTTGATAAGGCAATAGAATGCGCAAGAAGAACGAGTGCAAGCAAACGAATAGAACAAAGTCTGGGGGAACCCAATAGATCAAAGGGAAGAAAAGGACTATTTGACCAACTTGGAAGGATACATTTAGACAGCCCCACATTAAGAGCACAGACATAGTATGAATTCAAGAGAAGCGTGCAAAAAAATAGAAACATTGAGTTATAAACATTTTGTTTCTAAAATAGTGTATAGAATAGTGTAAAATTGTGATAATAATGAAGTCTGAAGGAGCAATAAACAGATTCAACTCATTTTCGAGCTTCTTCAGCTTTGGCTCTAGCGATTTGCAAAGCTTTGCAGTTCGCTTTAGTTATTGGTTTAGCTTTAATTAGTCGAAAAAGCTACTAAACCGTTTTTATTTCAAGTGGTTTTTTCGACTACATATGGACAAAGTTAGTGATAACTCTGGAAAATAAAAAAATGGAAGGTGTTTGAAGATATGAAAGACATAAAATTGGCAGGATTGAGCGGCGAACGAAAACGTACGGTAATTAAGATAGGAAATGCAAGAGTAGGAGACGGATTGACGATTGTCGGGGGCCCATGCGCAGTAGAAAGCGAGGAACAGACGATGCAGGTTGCAAGGGCAGTAAAGGCAATAGGAGTCGATTTACTTAGAGGAGGCGCATTCAAGCCTAGAACATCTCCATACGCATTCCAGGGATTGGGATTGAAGGGGCTCAAAATACTCGCAAAAGCAAGAGACGAAACAGGACTACCAATAGTTACGGAAGTGATAGATACCCGAGACGTTTCATGGGTATGTGAATACGCAGACGTACTACAGATCGGAACTCGAAACATGCAAAATTTCTCACTACTAAAAGAAGTCGGAAAAGCAGACAAACCAGTCTTACTCAAGCGTGGAATGTATGCAACGATCGAGGAATGGCTATATTGTGCCGAGTATATACTTAATGAAGGAAATCCCAACGTAATACTGTGCGAACGAGGAATTAGAACTCACGAAACCGCAACGCGAAATACACTCGATTTGAGTGCTGTTCCTGCAGTAAAGGAAAAAACACACCTACCAATAGTCGTCGATCCGAGTCACGCAACAGGAAAACGAAGTCTCATTGAACCTATGAGTCTCGCTTCAGTAGCAGCAGGAGCTGATGGGCTTATGATCGATGTACATTGCAATCCAGAGCAGGCACTTTGTGATAAAGAACAGGCATTAGTACCAACGGATTTCGAGCGAATAGTCAAAAAGGTTAGGTCATTAAGAAAGACCATGGAGGCGCTCTAATGAAGAAAATAGAGCTTAAGGGCCAAAATGGCAAATGTGAAATCCTGGTTGGCGAAAAACTAGAAAACATAGAGCAGCATATTAATTCGAAAAAGAAGCTGGTAATAGTAGACAGAAAAATAGCCAATCAGATTCGGGAAAAATTAGACTCAAACAAGTTTGAATTCGTTGAGATAGATGCCAGCGAAAGTGCAAAGACCCTCCAAAGCGCAGAGCAGATATACGAAAAATGCCTCGAGATGGAATTGGATAGGGAATCAACAATAATCGGGATAGGAGGCGGAATAGTTTGCGATATTAGCGGATTTATCGGGGCAACATACCTACGAGGAGTGAGATGCGCACTCGTTCCTACAACATTACTCGCCCAAGTAGACGCAAGCATTGGCGGAAAAAATGGCGTGAACTATAAAGGATACAAAAATCTAATTGGAACAATAAGACAACCAGAAACAGTAATATGTGATTTCGAACTGCTTAGGACATTACCAAAGAGTGAAATACAAAATGGATATGCAGAAGTCATAAAACATGCAGCAATTGCAGACAAAGAGGCATTTGAGTATCTTCAAGCACACAAAAAAGAAGCACTGGAACTGGAAAAAGCAGTAATCGAAAAAATAGTTTATGATTCATTAATAGTTAAATCAAAAATAGTAGAAAGGGATGAACACGAAAGTCACGAGAGAATGAAGCTGAATTTTGGGCACACGATCGGACACGCAATAGAAAAGGTGGAAAAAATAGCACATGGAAGTGCGATTGCGATAGGCATGGTCGTTGCAGCCAGAATTTCGGTCAAAAAGAAAATGCTAACTGGGGAAGACGCAGAAAGACTCGAAAAATTGATTGTCAGTTATGGACTACCAACCAAGATAAAGAGTAAAAAAACACACCTCATTGATGCAATTAGAAAGGATAAGAAAAGAAGGAACGATGCAATAAAGATGTGCCTTCTTGAAAAAATAGGAAATGCCAGAATAGAAGAAGTAACAATATCAGAACTGGAGGAAGTTCTCGATGATTTGTGTTAGTCTTGCAGCAAAAAACACAGAGGAGGCCATAGCAGCACTCAAAAATCAGAAATTTGCAGAGATCAGATTAGATGGATTAGAAGTAGGCAACACAAAAGAAGTTAGAGAAATAGTTACATTCGCTAGAAACAATAATAAAAAACTCATAGCAACCTGCCGGGCAAGTCAGAAGAGAAATGAGGCAAAAAGAGTGGAGCTTCTTTTAGAGGCCATAGCGTCGGGAGCTAATTATGTCGATGTGGAAATCGAAACTCAAGAAGAGCACAGAAAGAGAATAGTTGAAGAAGCCAAGAAGAAGAAATGCCAGGTTATAGTTTCATATCACAATTACGAAAAAACCCCATCAGTGCAAGAACTGGAAAAGATAATAGAAACGGGATTTGTATTTGACGCCGATATCGTAAAGGTCGCGTGTAAATCAAACTCAGAGGAAGATAATCAAAGATTATTGAATCTCCTAAAGACAAGTGGACGAAGATTGTTAGTAATAGGGATGGGAGAAATAGGAAAAAAGACGCGGATATTAGGACCATTGATGGGAAGTGAATTTACATTTGCAGCAGATGAAAAAGGAGGATCAACAGCACCTGGTCAAATGACAGTAAGTGAGATGAAAGAAATCTATCGAAAGATGAAAATATACGCTCCGGAGTTTAGACTTTATGGAGTTGTAGGAAAACCCATTTCCCACAGTAAAAGCCCAAAAATACAAAATGTTGCCATTAATGGGCAGAGGATAGAGGGCAGATACGTTCGGATCGCATCTTTAGATGAACAAGACGCACTAAGAAGTGCTTATGAGATAGGGATGTCAGGCCTAAACGTAACCTCGCCATATAAAGAAGCAATTTTTAGGGAAACTATCAAAAAGGATGAAACATCTCAAAAAACAGAAGCAACAAACACCCTCAAATATGATCACGAAAGTGGAAAATGGGAAGGCTACAACACTGATAGCTACGGAGTCGAAATGGCATTAAAAGAGAACAACGTAGATATATCAGGTAAAAAGGCAGTTGTAATCGGGGCAGGAGGAGCAGCAAAAACAGCAGTACTCGCACTTAGAAATAGAGGAGCAAAAAGGATCATAATAGCAAATAGAACAATTGAAAAAGCACGAGAGATAGCACAAAAATTTAATTGCGAATTTTCCGGCATTTTAGAAGAAGAACTTGAAACTGCCTTAGAGGACTGCAAAATACTAATTTCATGCATAGCCGCAGCGCAACGAATAGTCCCAAAGAGACTGCTTAGAAAAGAAATGGTAGTTATGGATGCCAATTATTCCAAAGAGAGCCCGCTTTTGAGTGATGCGAAAGAAATAGGACTACAGATAATAGACGCTAGAGAATGGCTGTTATATCAAGGTGCAAAGGCATTTGAAATATTTACAAACAAAAAAGCTCCAGTTGCAAAAATGAAGCAGGAGCTCTATAGAGAAGAAGCACAAAACAAAAAGGACAAGAGCATTGCACTCATAGGATTTATGGGATCTGGAAAAACCACAGTTGGAAAACTGCTTTCAAAACATCTAAAGAAAGATTTGATTGATTTGGATCAAAAAATAGAGCTAAAAACAGGCAAATCGATCAGCGAAATATTCGAACGCTACGGAGAAGATGAATTTAGGCGAATAGAAACAGAAGAATTGCAAAAAGCATTAGAGGGAGATGCAAAAGTAATCGCATGCGGCGGGGGTGCAATTTTAAGAAGAGAGAATCTGGAGCAGTTAGAAAAAAATGCAGTGGTGATCTGGTTATTTGCACAACCAGAAACGATCATCAAACGCACAAAGGGGAATGAGAAAAGACCTTTGCTAAAAAGTAAAACTCAAAAAGAACGTATAGAACGAATATATTCTATGTTAGAGCAAAGAATTCCACTCTATAGCCAATGCGCAGATCTTGTAATTAGCACAGAAAGAAAAACAGTTGAAAATATTACCAAGTTGATTGCTGATGAAGTCGGTAAAGCCAGGGAAAATTGAGGGCGAAATAAACGCTCCAGGTTCAAAAAGCGAAATGCAGCGGGTACTTATAGCAGCGGCGCTTGCAAAGGGAAAAACTAAAATACTGAACCCGACCGACTGTGAGGATGCTCTGGCAACAATAGAAGTCATACGAGCATTAGGAGCAAAAGTAACAATAGAACAAGATAAAATAGAGGTCGAAGGATCGGGAGTCCTTGCTAAAATTCAAGATAACACACTCAATTGCGGTGAATCTGGAACATGCATGCGGATGATCGCTGCAGTCGCTGCATTAGCCCAAGAAACAGTCATCATAAGCGGAAAAGGCAGCTTGCTAAAGAGACCCATGACAATGGTCGAAGAACCACTAATCAAACTCGGAGTAAAATGCGAAAGTAATTCGAGCATGCCACCACTTAGAATCAAAGGGCCCATTTTAGGTGGACAAATTGAAGTTGATGGGTCGTCAAGCTCTCAATTTGTCAGTGGCCTAATCATGGCACTACCAATTTGTAAAAATGATTCGATCATCAGGGTTTTGAATCTTAAAAGCAAGGATTATGTTGCACTAACAAAATCAATAATAAATAAATTTGGAATAGAAATAGAGGCAAATCCGGATTTTCAAGAGATCAGAATAAAAGGGAGACAGAAGTATAAGCCCACAACGATAGGAATCAGTGGAGATTGGTCTGGAGCTGCGTTTATGCTAGTTGCAGGTGCAGTCGCAGGCAAGATAAAAGTTAGCGGACTGAGCAACAACGAACAGCCAGATGCAAAAATAATAGAGGCACTTGAAATGGCAGGAGCAAAAATCGAGAAGCCGAGGAATGAACAAGAAATAATAATAGCCAAAAGAAAACTTAACGCATTCGATTTTGATGCAACAGATTGTCCAGACCTATTTCCGCCACTAGTTGCACTAGCTGCGAACTGTAAGGGGATAACCAGGATAAGGGGAGTTGGAAGATTAAAACATAAAGAAAGCGATCGAGGCATAGCACTCCAAAAAGAATTTGCAAAATTAGGAATTAAAATCGAGATAGATGGAGATATTATGCATGTTCATGGAGGAAAGATAAGAGGCGGAACGGTCGATTCTCATAACGATCATCGAATAGCGATGGCGTGCGCAATTGCAGCACTTAATTCAGAAAATGAAGTTGAAATAGAATACGAGGAGTGCATCAAAAAATCATATCCGAAATTCTTTGAGGATCTTAAATTAGTCTGGGTGAAAAAATGAACACGATTGGACGATTATTTAGAGTAAGCGTTTTGGGAGAATCGCATGGTGAGTGCGTAGGCGCACTCATAGATGGAGTCCCTGCAGGGCTGGAACTTAAAGTGGAAGACTTCAAAACAGACATGGAAAGACGCCAGGGGGGCCGCTCAAAAGGTACAACGCCAAGAAAAGAGGCAGATATTCCGATAATTAAAAGCGGAGTTTTTAATGATAAAACAACCGGCGCTCCGCTACTTCTGCTTTTTGAAAATGCAAACGTTCGATCTTCGGACTACGAAGAATTAAAAAACACGCCCAGACCAGGCCATGCAGACCTAGTAGGTACAAAAAAATTTGGCAATAATAATGATTATCGTGGGGGAGGCCATTTTTCAGGAAGACTCACAGCTGCCCTCGTTGCAGCAGGAGTAGTAGCAAAGAAAATACTAAAAAAATCCAAAATAGATACAAATGCACAAATAATTGAAGTAGGCGGAACAAAAGAAATTGAAAGAGCCATAGATGAGGCACTCTCAGAAGGAGACTCCATAGGTGGCATAGTGGAGTGCAAAGTCAAAGGAATACCAATAGGAATAGGCGAACCATTTTTTGATTCAGTAGAGTCAGTCATAAGCCACGCAGTATTTGCAATACCCGCCATAAAAGGTATCGAATTCGGAAGTGGATTTGGAGCTGCCAGAATGAAGGGCAGCAATCATAATGATGAGATACTCGATTTAGAGGGAAAAACAAGAACGAACAATGCGGGCGGAATAAATGGCGGAATAACAAACGGGAATGAACTGGTATTTAGAATAGCAGTCAAACCAACCTCAAGTATTAAGAAAACCAAAACAACAATAGACCTAAGAAGCGGGAAAATGGTAGATATTTCAGTAAAGGGCCGGCATGATGCATGCATTGCACTAAGGGTCCCGGTCGTATTGGAAGCAGTAACAGCAGTCGCAATTTTGGATCTGATGATTATCGAACAGAAAACAGGACGAATAATAGAGTAGAGAGGGTGAGCATATGGATGAGAAAGAAACACAATTACTGGAACTACGAAAAAGTATCGATCAGATAGATTCCCAGATAATCAAGGCACTTAATCGAAGGATGGAGATGGCACTCCAGACCAGAAAACTCAAAGACGAAGTGATGGATGGCAATCGGGAGAAAGAAATCCTAGAGAGCGCAAAGCGCAAAAGTCACGGACCACTCGAGCCACAGTTTACAGAAAAAATATTCCGAGAAATAATGAGCGAATCAAAAAAACTCCAGGCCAAAAAAACAGTGTTAATTGGTTTTCAGGGAGAACATGGTGCATACGGAGAAATGGCCATACGAGCATATAGTGAAGAAGCCATGTCGATTCCGTGCAAGGAATTTGTGGATGTTTTTGAAGGAGTAAAAAATGGCCAACTGGATCTGGGAGTGGTACCGGTTGAAAACTCGATTGCGGGTTCAGTTTTGGCAGTAAATGATTTGCTAGTGGAAACAAACCTGCAGGTCATAGGCGAGATAAAAGTACCCATACACCACTGCCTCCTAACTCTACCAGAAGCAGACTATCGAGACATAAAGATCGCATACTCACATCCCCAGGCACTCGCACAATGCAGAGGATTCATATCCCGAAACAAACTCGATGCAAAACCATACTACGATACGGCAGGAGCGGCAATGATGATATCCAATGAGAAACCGGCCGCAAGCGCAGCGATCGCAAGCAAATTATGTGCAGAGATTTATGGACTGGAAATACTTAAGGAAAATATCGAGGATCACGAATCTAATTCCACTAGATTTTTGGTGATTTCCAAGACCCCAAATAAAGAAAAGGGAGATAAATGTTCAGTTGTATTTTCAACCAGCCATAAAGCAGGATCACTATTTAGGGTTTTGGGAGCCTTTTCAGAGAGCAATGTGAATTTAACCAGAATAGAATCAAGACCAGTACTCTCAGACCCAGGCAAATATGCATTTTTAGTTGATTTCCAGGGTTGTGCAGAAGATGAAAAAGTAAAGAAAGCCATTGAGAAGGCAAAACACGAAACAGCAATGTTCAAGATGCTCGGATGCTACAAAGAGGCAAAATCATGAAAATAATGATACTCGGAGCCGGAAAAATGGGCGCCTGGCTAATACAAATGCTCGTAGATCTGGAAAACGAAGTATTGATTTATGATACGGATAACGATCGAACCAGAGGACAACTAAGACCAGGAGGACAAAATCCAAAAGTTGTTACCAACCTCTCAAAAGAGAGTTTAACTGGAGTTGAATTACTAATCAATGCGGTCAGTCTTCAAAACACTAAGGCTGCATTCGATACAATTCTCCCGATTTTGCCAAAGGAATGTATAATTTCAGACATTGCATCAGTAAAAACAGACCTAAAGGAATACTATGCAAAAGCAGGTCATCCATTCGTATCTACTCATCCGATGTTTGGACCAACATTCGCCAATATGGACGCACTTAAGGAACAGAATGCAGTAATAATAAAAGAATCGGATCCAAAAGGAGCTGAATTTTTTAGAAAATTTTATGGCAACCTGGGACTAAAGATATTCGAATATACTTTTGAAGAACATGATAAAATGATGGCGTATTCGTTAAGTACACCATTTGCAGCATCTCTTGTCTTTGCAGCATGCGTAGACAACACGTCAGTACCAGGAACAACGTTCAAGCGCCATCGGGAAATTGCAAAGGGACTGCTTTCTGAAGACGACCATCTGATATCGGAAATACTTTTCAACAAATATTCGCTTTCACAATTGGAAAAAATAACTGCTAGACTTGAATATTTAAAGCACATAATAAAGGCAGAAGACGACGAAGAGGCCAAAAAATTCTTCGATAAATTAAGAAAAAATGTCAACTGAAGAAGAGGCGATGATTTGAGTTTCTATGAGCTTGCGGAAAAAGTAATTGAACTCGAACGATCAGGAAGAAAAATAATCAAAATGCACATAGGCGACACCAATCTTCCAACCCCTGAAATAGTTACAAAAACAGCAATAGATTACCTACAGTCAGAAAAGCCCAGATACGGCTCGGCAGCAGGATTACTCGCACTCAGAGAAAAAATAGCACGGAGAGAAGGATGCGAAATCGAAAACGTAGTCGTTGGTCCTGGTTCAAAACACCTAATTTACGGAATTATGAGTATACTCCTTAAGAGAGGGGATAAAGTCATAACTCCGGATCCATCATGGCCGGCATACGAACTTATATGCAATCAATTAGGACTCAAAATGCAGAAGATAAAAACAAGCAGAGAAGATAACTGGTGCCCAAAAGAAACAGATTTTGATGCAAAATTGGTAATTATCTGCAACCCAAACAATCCAACAAGCACAGTATACCCGGAAAGCTGGGTCAGAAAGGTTATAGAGAACGCCAAAAAGAGAGGAAATTTCGTAATATTGGATGAAGCGTACAGGGCACTTGCGTTTGAGACAATAAAAAATTATGATGGAGCCATACGAATCAGATCCTTTTCAAAAGAATTCAATATGGAAGGCTGGCGCTTAGGATATGCGATAATGCCAAAAAAAATAGCCGAAAAAATGATCAAATATAATCAAATAACCATAACGTGCGTAGCAGATTTTGTGCAGCATGCAGGATTAGCAGTTCTGGAAAACGAAGAAGAGATAACTACCAAAAACAGGAAAATCTGGAAGGAACGTGCCGATATAATAACAAGAGTCCTCAACGAGAGCGGATTTGAATTTACAAAACCAGATTCAGGGATTTACATTTTTGCAACAAAACCAGAAATAAAGAACGCGGACAAATATTGCATGGAAAGGCTCGCAGCGGATCTGGCAATAGCCCCAGGGACAGACTTTGGGGAATCGAAATACGTTCGGTTATGCATAAATCAGGACGAAAAAACACTCAATACATTAAACAAATTACTCTGACTAAAAAGCAGACATTAAGAAGGAAAAAAACGGCAATGTTTATATTGTTAAAGATGAAGCACTAGATATGCAGCAGAAGCAGTCAGAAACACAGTCAGTGGCAAGAGCACAAATAGCATTCGCAATAAATGCCGCAACACACAACCAACAACTTTTTGCGTCTTTAGTAGTATTTCTTGGAGCTTTGGCACTAATAGGAACGACACATTTTTTCCCAACATATCTAACCGTGGCGTTTGCATTAGCCTGCGGAATAATAGCATACAAAGCACCACATATCGGAACATTGCTGGGAGTCATAATCTCACTATTTGGAGTTATGTACCAATCGCCAGTTTTAACATGGCCATATCTATTACTTGTAGCACTCACATTTTTCACGTTTGTCGAAAGCTGGCTTACAATCGCAACATTGGAAATATTAATTGCCTCACCATTTGCAGTTAGTCTGCCATATCAGGGCTGGCTTACCATCTTAGGCATGTCTCTTGCAGCACTTTATTTCGGATCGAAAAAAAGTCTCCAGGTATCCTTGGGCTCAGTATTTGCGATCTTACTGCTCTCGGCGATATGGAACGTTCAAAATACAGCGTATTTGCCAATTAATTTGAGCAATTATCAGCCACCTAAGGAAACAATACTTTTTCAAAAAGGACCAGTACAGATAGGTGAAATATTATCACAAATAGTAAATTCGATAACCCAATTTATTTCGCCTGCCAATTTAGGACAGGTCTGGGACTCTCCAGCACAGATAATTAACACAACATACAAACTATTAGTTTTCGATTCGTTGGGCCTTCAACTAGTAGGATGGGGAATTGCATTGTTTTTGCTAAGTTATCTTCCATCAAAACTTGAAAAAAGACAAATCGCAATCTCCTCTCTAGCATTACTAATATTGATTCCGGTATATTTAGGAGTCCAGACAATTTATGGAACCGCCATAAAGGTCGAACTTTACGAGGGACTATTATTTTCAATTCTTTGTCTTTGGATAGCAGACCTACTAAATATCAGCATAAGCAAAGAGTCGCAAATACAGCGAACGGAAAAAATGAAAGCATATGGAAAATTCGGAATGACAGACATGTCATCGGGAGATAGCGAAAAGAGTCTTGGCGAGATAGGCGGATATGAAGACGTAAAAACAGAACTAAAAGACGCAATATTACTGCCCATAAAGCACAAGGAACTGGCATATGCTTATGGCATGAAACCTCCATCGGGGATTCTGTTGTTTGGCCCGCCAGGAACTGGTAAAACTATGATGATGAGAGGGCTCGCAAAGGAGTTGGGATTCAACTTTATCGAAGTGAGATGCTCTCAGATACTTTCACAATGGGTAGGTGAGAGCGAAAAAAACGTAGCCGAGATATTTACAAGTGCAAGAAAAAGTGCCCCAACAGTTTTATTTTTTGATGAAATAGATAGCCTTGCTCGAAAACGGGGAGTCGATGCACTAGATAGGGTAGGGTCCAATGTGCTCACAACGCTTCTACAGGAAATAGATGGAGCCACAAAATCAAATAAAACAGTTATTGTCATAGGAGCAACAAACATACCCGGAGAACTAGATCCTGCAATCTTAAGACCAGGGAGATTTGACAAAATAATTTATATGCCACTTCCAGACAAAGAAGCAAGAGAACAAATATTCAAAGTGCATCTTAAAAAAATACCCACTACGCAAGACATAGATATCCCAACTTTAGTAAAGAAGACAGAGAGATTTTCTGGAGCAGACATAAAAAATATAATAACCGAAGCCAAAGAGAGAGCGGCCAAGGAGGCATTTAAAACTAACAAGATAGTTCCGGTTTCAATGACTCACATAATCGAAATAATAGCGGGATTAAAACCCAGTACAAGCCTCGCTCAAATAGATATGTATCAGGAATTCAGACTAGATTTTGAAAGAAGATCAGGAAAGCCCTCAGATAAAGAAAAGGAGGAAAAAACAGAAGTGGTTAGATGGGGTGAAGTAATTGGATTAGACCAGATCAAACAATCACTATTAGAAGCGATAGAGATACCTCTACTCCATGAGCAGGAAATGAAAGAAATGAATCTAAAGCCATCAAAAGGCATACTATTATTTGGGCCGCCAGGAACGGGTAAAACACTTATAGTAAAGGCTGCCGCAACAGAACTAAAAGCATCTTTCCAGACAATGAGCAGTGCTGAATTGATGAAGAAAGGATATACTCAAGCAGTAACCATAATAAAAGAAACATTTAATCGTGCAAGGGAAAATACACCTGCATTAATATTCTTAGATGAAATAGAAACTTTTGCTCCGACCCGCGGATCGGGAATGTCATCTGAAATATTAGGACAATTCCTCACAGAAATGGACGGGGTAAAGGGACTCAAAGGAGTAGTGGTCATAGGTGCAACTAACAAACCAGCATTGCTAGACAGTGCAATCTTAAGACCCGGACGATTTGACAAGATATTTTATGTCCCGCCCCCGGACACAAAAGGAAGAGCAGACATGTTTAGGCTCAATCTGGGCAAATTTGCAGAAACGCTAGATGTGTTAGAGCTTTCCAGGCTAAGTGAAGGGTTTAGTGGCGCAGATATTGCGGCAATATGCCAGAGCGCAAAAATGAATGCACTTAAGGAAAAAATTGCAGGTCGAGAAGCAATAGTTGCACAGCCAGTCATAAGAGACCAGGTAAGAAAGCGAAAACCATCAATAACTTCAGACATGCTGATGGAATATCAGAAATTTATAGACGAATATGGAGAGCGAAACTGACCAAATAGGAAAATTAGACGAAGGGCTAGGAATAGGAAAAAATGAAGAGGCATTGTGAATCAAATGTCTTTTTTAAGAGCAGTCTAAATCCCTTCACCTCAGAGAGGACATTCTTTTCTTCAATATCCGACACAATGGCAAATATACCTCCAGGCATAAGAGTTCTAGTGAGCTGATCCAGATAGAGATGTCGAATCTTTGGCTCTACAGATAATTGAAAGGAGTTTTCGTCAAAAACAACATCAAACGCGCAATCATCAAAGGGCCAATACTCAAAGGGAGAAGTACAAAAGACGCTGATGCCATAGAGCTCCAAGTCCAGATGGAATTTTTCCATTGAATCTATAGCAGTAAGGGAACCAAAACCAGATTTAGAAAAGAAAATGGAGTTTGAACCATCCTTGATACCCACATGCAAAAAACGACATTGAGAAGCCACAATTTGATTACCTTTATGATTAAGATCAGAATTAGAATTGAAAAGAAAATTAAGGAAAAAGACGGCTGGCTCGGAAGGATTGATGATAGGCAAAGGACCGGATCGAACCTTTGTATCAAAATTTTTATGCCAGGGCAGATCGGGCGATTCGGACAAAAATATCACGTATCAGTTACGCGGATATTTTTTGTCATATCTCGCCTTGCAATCAGAGAGGATGGCTTTTGCAGCAGATGCGTCTTTCCAGCCCGAAATTTCAACTTTCTTGTTCTCAAGAAGTTTATAAGTAGCAAAAAAGTTGGAAATTTCATCAAGAATAGCTTTTGGAACATCTTTTAGGTCTTTTAGAGGGAAAAATCTTGGATCGTCCTTTGGAACACAGAGGATTTTATCATCCTTTTCACCTTTATCAATCATACCCAGAACGGCGATTGGTCGGCATTCCATCAAAACACCAGGGAAAGTAGGTTGGGTTACCAGAACGATAACATCAGCAGGATCGCCATCTTCAGCAAGGGTTCTTGGAACGATTCCATAATCACCAGGATAGAAAACTGCCGAGTGTAAGACTCGATCTAGTTTGACAAGACCAGTCTCCTTATCAAGTTCGTATTTGTTTTGCGAACCCCGTGGGATCTCGATGACGACGTTGATAGTTTCCGGAGCGGCCTTACCAATAGGAACATCATGCCAAATATTCATTTAATCACAAGAAGTTATTGTGAGGATACAATTAAAAGAGTTCAAATAAAGGAAAAATAGATAGACATGAACATTTTGCGACTTACATGGGGAACATCGATCGATTATTGCCAGCAACTGAGTCAGAAAATAAAGGAATATAGACCGCAGATCATTGTCGGACTTTCGCGCGGGGGACTCATACCAGCCCGCATACTCACAGACATTCTGGACACAAAACTAGTTATATTGGGAATAGAACTCTACAAGGAAGCAGGAAAACGAAGTAGTGAACCTAAAATAACCCAGGATTTTGATTTTTCCTTAAAGGGAAAACGAGTTCTGATAGTGGATGATGTAGCAGACAGCGGAATCACGCTGGAATTCGCCAAAGGATATGTCTTGGCCAAAGGTGCAAGCGAGATCAGATGTGCAACGCTACATTGTAAGGTCGGATCGAAAATCATTCCGGAATATTTCATCGAAAAAGAAGCAGGCTGGATAGTTTACCCCTGGGAAACTAACGAAATCGAAAGAGAAATGAAAAAGAAAATATAGTTTATTTGAGCTGTTTAGGAGTCGCAATTATTTCAACACCATCCGGAGCTACATCAATTACTTTTGGACCGGGAGCATAAGAAGCCATTTGTGCAAGCCTTCCTTGAGCTAAGCGGCGTTTAGCTGCCAGAGAGGCCTCATCATCAATTACTTCATTTGGTTGCAGTTGAGCATTAGGGTCACGTAAGAGAAAGGGTGCCACTGAAGAAGACACACGATATGGAGCAGAATCACGATCATTAGAAACAGGGTTAGGAATACCCAGATCGGCAGGAAGTTTAATCGAACCGACACGATGAACACGTTCACCCGTAGCAGGATTGACATCTACACTCCAAGTAGGGGTTTCTGATCTAATAGGTCGAAAAGTAGCAATTATCCTAGCCAAAGCAGAGGGTTCTCTTGGAGATAACACCGTACACAAACGATCTTGAGGTAGCGATCTGCAAGTAAAGCCATTAACCGCAGATTCCTGACATCTACCACTAGCAATTACTCTTGGAGCAGCACACAAAGATTTTGGTTGAGTCATAAAAACACATATTCAATAGTAACGACTACAGTATTTAAACCAATAAGTTACACCAGCTACCACACAAACCTCTATTTTAGGCGTATGGCTTCCAAATCAGCCAAAGAGTAAGAATCCTTTCTTAGCATCATACCTATAGATCTTGCGAACTCTTCGGTCTTGGTATAGTCTCCATGCATTGTAAAGACACGCTCTGGAATTGGACGAAGCTGCTTTAAGTAAGCCATCAACTGAGCCCGGTCTGAGTGACCAGAGAAGCCCTCTGCAGTAGCGATGTTCATATTAATCTGCAGGGCTTTCATTTTACCATCGTCACCCAAAATAGGGACTTCCTTAAGGCCTTGTTGGATCTTGCTACCAAGAGAAAGCGAACTCTGATAACCAACAAAAATCAATGTGTTTTTAGGGTCATCTGCCATGAGTTTTAGGTATTCATACGACGGACCGCCAGTAAGCATACCAGAAGGAGCAAGAATTATTGCCGGCTCACCATTTGCGATTTCTTCCTTAGACATACCACGGGCAACCTTTATCATCGGATTTTCAAATGGACTCTGGTCGCTAAGAATGCGTCTTTGAAGCTGTTCTCTCAAATATTCTGGATATGCAGTGTGGATGGCAGATGCTTCCATAATCATACCATCTATAAAGATCGGCACATTCAATTCGGGATCACGCCTCATATGTTCTTCGAGCACAAGGAGTAATTCCTGGGAACGACCAACTGCGAAAACAGGCATAAGGACTTTACCCCTATTTTTGATAGTAGATTTGATAAGGTCCATAAGGCGTTTTTCGCCATCGAACCGATTGAGAGAAATGTCGTTTCGGCCCCCATAAGTACTTTCAATAAAGAGAGTCTCAAGACGTGGGAAACGCGTTGTCGCCGGATCGAAAAGTCTTGTGAATCCAAACTTAATATCACCTGAATAGACCAAATTGTGCGCGCCTTCACCGATGTGGAGGTGAACGCTTGCACTTCCAAGAACATGGCCTGCATTATAGAAGGTCATTTTTATTTCAGGAGTGATGTCGACAACTTCTTCATAATCGACAGTTATAACGTTTCGAACTTCCTTGTAGATTTCCTTTTTCGTATATGGCGGCTCGATATTGAATGCCTTTTTGCACAAATTGACATAGTCCTGCTGCAAGAGAACCATCAGGTCTCTCGTAGGAGGAGTGCAGTAAACTGGACCATCATATCCATAAGCAAATAAGTATGGCAAAAAGCCCATATGATCCATATGACCGTGGCTGATAACCACCGCGTCGATATCTGAAAAGGAGAATCCAGTCATATTAAGATAAGGAAACGCCCGAGTCGGATCTCCTGTGGCAGGATTGACACCAACATCGATAAGGACTTTGCTATGTGGAGTCTGGACTAGCAGACAGCTTCGCCCGACTTCCCTAAAACCACCCAACGCCATAACTCGGATCCAATCTCCGGCAGGAGTTGGTTGGCAGATTTTCTTACCCACATTAACAAGGAATTTTTTACGCTCAGCAGCTTCCATTACGGCCAGTTTTCTTACTCCCTCAAGAGTGGATGAGGGCATAGTCGGTGCACGAAGGGCAATTGGAGCCCAACCGGTTCGGAGCATGATTTCCTTTAATGTGAATCCGCCCTTACCGATAACTAGGCCGGGCTTTATTGCTTCGATATGAACTTCGCATGATTCTGGAACGAAAAAGATATTTTTTACTTCCGCTTCAGATGGGATAAGACCCTCAATGATCTTCTTTGCCGAATCTACTGGCATAAGAGCGCTCGAATCCACACGGACAACGACCTTTTTCTTGAGTGCAGAGGCCAAATCGCGAATGAGACGCTCATTCGAGTAAAATGCCTTGATGTTTTTGATATATACAACGGTCGAGAGACCCTCAGGTTCGGCTTTAGTAAGCTCGCAATCAGCGGGCATGATTTCGGAAACTTTCTTTATAATGTCTTTATAGTACAAACAAACACCTCAGATAAACATTCTAAAATACATAAACAAACGCGCCAGAAAGTTGAGTAACAACCCATGTCAAAATACAAATAAATTAAACAGGACAGATGAATTGCAAATGCAGCATAAAAATGAAATGTCAAAAAAAGAAACAATTAGAAAAAGAGTTATGATGAAATAATTTTCTTTATCTCCTCCTTATCATATCTCTTAAAACCGCTTTTGGTAATACCAACTAAATCCACTCTCTCACCGCTCGCAGCATCTCGACGCATAGCAGCACCGACTGCCTTGGCAGCTACAAGCAAATTGGATTCGAGATCCTTATCTTCCTTAAAGAGCTCTTCCAGAACACCATAGGCAAATGGAGAACCACTGCCAGTAGAAGTAACCTTCTCTTCAGTAATTCCACCAAGCATATCAACAGAGAATAGACGAGGTCGCTCATCAACTCCTCCAATCAAAAGCTGAACGAAGAAAGGATAGAACTTATATTGAGTAAGAATATTCGCCAGAAGGGTTGCTGCTGCTTCAACGGAAATTGATTTTTCATGCTTAAGTTCGTAGAGTCGGATCTCGGCTTGCATCCATCGGATAAGGGTTTGGGCATCTCCAACTCCGCCTGCAATAGTCATACCGATAGTATCACTAACTGCATAGATTTTGTCTATGTCTTTACTAGCGATCATATAACCCATAGTGGCTCGTCTGTCGCTAGCCAAAACAATACCTTCTTTGGAAACAAGACCAACAGTAGTAGTACCAGTCTGGACCCCTTGTTTTTTGTGGGAGTCAGATTCAGCGAAATTCGAATTTATCATATTATCCATAATATCACGGAAAGAACAAGTTAATATTCAATCATTACAAAGAGGATTTATAAATGGATTGGAAGTCTAAAAATCTCATAACAAAGCATCATATTTTTGAGAATAAACCAACACGTTTTCTTACTTCCTCAAATACCAGAATGGTGAGGGAACAAAGAAGGCAAATTGCAAAGTCAGAAATAGAAAGCGGAACAGTGTGCATATAGATAGATAATGAGGGAACATAGAGGAAGAGTAAAAGGAAGATAAAGCCGCCCAAAATAGAGAGGCACAGCATCGGATTTGATAGAAGATTTTTATAGAAAGGCTCTTTGGTACTACGACAGTTAAGAGAGTGGAGAAGCTGAAAAAGAACCATAGTTACAAAGGACATCGTAAGGTATAACGATGGAGAGTATCCAGCCTGAATAAGGAAGAAAAGCAAAATTAGCATACCCACACAGATAAAAAATCCGTTCAAGGCCAGCAAGGAAAGAAATGGCGAATCTATATACGGTCGCTTGGGGTCTCTGGGAGGGTTTTTCATCACATCCTCATTTGTCGGTTCCATTCCTAATGCCAGAGCAGGCGGACCATCCATTATCAAATTGATAAAGAGCATCTGAATAGGCAAAAGAGGCTCTGGGAAGCCAAACACTGAAGCAACAAAAACAGTAGAAAGCAGTGAAATGGTTGTTGTTATCTGGAAACGGATAAAATTGAGTATATTATCGTAAATTTTGCGTCCGTATTCAACAGCAGTAATTATTGTCACGAAGTTATCATCCAGAAGAACCATGACGGCAGAATCCTTTGCAACATCGCTCCCGGTTATACCCATAACTATGCCAACATCGGACTTCTTTAGAGCAGGAGCATCGTTTACGCCATCGCCAGTAACCGCAACGATCTGACCATTATTCTTCTGTTCAGAAACAATCAGGTATTTTTGAGCTGGAGAAACACGATAAAAGATCCGTGTAGTCTTGAGAGTAGTTTTTCGGGCAGTGGGATTTAGAGACTCGAATTCATGACCGGACATCGAGTGAACATTTTCAAAACCCACTTCCTTTGCAATGTTAATCGCAGTATCTTTTGAATCCCCAGTAACCATGAAAACATCGATACCCGCAGTTTTACAGAGACTTAGTGCATGTGAAACTTCAGGACGAGGCGGATCATAAAGGCAGATGAAACCAAGAAAAATCAGGTTGTTTTCAAGAGAGGTGTTTAGGTGGGATCCAAGAGAAAGCTCGCTGGAGGCAAATGCCAAAACCCGCATACCCTTTGAGGCAAATGCAGAGAGTACAGTGTGAAATTCGGATATGGATTTCTCATTCATTTTGGTAATGCCCAAAGGGCCCAAAAAGGAAGAGCAGCGTCCCAGAAGAATTTCCGGGGCTCCCTTAACATATAATGAGCGGGTCTCAGACTCACAAACTACACTCATGAGCTTGCGATGGGAATCGAATTTGTTTTCGTGAATTTTGGGATTTTCGAGGCGGATCTTAGAAATATCAAGACCAGTAAGAGAGGCCGCAAGAAGCAGACCTCCTTCAGTTGGGTCGCCTATCGCCTTGCCATGAACATCAAGATTAGCGGAATTTGCCAAAACAGCACAGTTGAAAAGGCTTTCAAATGGAGAAAGGGGTTTTGGAGGAATTTTAGAAAAGTCCAGGATTTGAGAACCAGGACAATATGCAAATTTAGGACTCATAGTATTTAGAGTCAGAGTTCCGGTCTTATCAGTGCAAATGCAGGTAATAAGACCAAGATCTTCAATCGCAGTCATTTTCTTTACAAGTGCATTTCTCTTGGCCATATCCTGCATTCCAAGAGCCAGCGTAATTGCAATTACAGTTGGCAGGCCTTCACTCACACCAGCAACTGCAAGAATAACAGAGGTAGTTAGAACATCGATTAGATCCCGATGCAAAACAAA
Source organism: Microcaldota archaeon (assembly GCA_016212525.1). Lineage (GTDB taxonomy): Archaea > Micrarchaeota > Micrarchaeia > Anstonellales > Bilamarchaeaceae > Bilamarchaeum. The sequence continues at coordinate 205,567 of JACRGD010000010.1, forward strand.
TAGGCCAACCACAAAAAATATGAAAGCCAAAAGGACAACCAGATAGCCCATTTTTTTTCCGAATTCGTTGAGGTTTTTCTGAAGAGGAGTTTGATCCTTTTCAGAAGCCGAAACAAGAGCGGCAATTTTACCAAAGGAAGTATTCATACCAGTAGAAATGACTACACCCTCGCCACGACCAGAGACTAGAATAGTACCGGCATAAAGAATATTATCTGAATTTGGAGCGGCCGATTTTTCAACAGAAACAGACTCGCCAGTAAGAGTACTCTCATTAACAGAAATTTCAATAGATTCGAATATACGAATATCTGCAGGAATACGCATACCTTCTTCAAGAACCAAGACATCTCCAGGAACAAGATGTGGACTATCAACCAAAGATTCATAACCGGACCGACGTAATCGAACTTTTTGAATGGTTAGGCGATTTAGATATTCGAATGCGTTTTCGGACCGCAATTCCTGAACAAAACCAATTGAGCCGCTAAGAAGAATCGCAAAGAATATGGCTATTGCATCATTAGTATGACCAAGTACAAGAGAAAGGAGAGCGGCAGCAAACAAAATGAACTGAACAGTGCCATTAAACTGCGAAACGAAAAGCGCCAAACGGGAAATTTTTTTAGGCTCTGCAATCTGATTTTTCCCGAACTTATTAAGACGCAAAGAAGCTTCCGCTTGAGATAGACCTGATTTGCTAGTTTGAAACTCTAAGAACAGGGCTGGAAGAGGGAGAGATTTTTCCCGCTTATACTCTTCACCCAAAATTACCCACCCCTAGTTATATTCAAAACAGTAACCTGGAAGTCCAAGGATTTGTTGGCAAGGAAATGATTACCATCGAGAACTATTGAATCGTTGGTTTTGTCTTGGACGCGAAAAATTCCGAGCTTACCCGTACGCGGATCGGGAAGATTGTAAGTTTGGTTTAGGGCCAGATCATATTCTATTCGCACAAGATTGTCGTCAATTGCAGAATCAACCCGCTGAGGAACACCATTGATTTCAAAAGTAGCTCCAGGTAACAGCAAATAATAGAGAACGACCTCGTCCCCGTTAATGGAACTTATGAAAACAGTACCTTGTTTAACAGGAACTTGTCGACCTTTAGTTATATTCTTCATACCAGCTGCGATAAGATCGGAGCGATTTACGGTCTCATAAAGACTTTTTTCATAGTATCGATCCACACGAACAACTTTGTTCGGATCATATAAACCATAGCCTTGAGCGGGAGAAACAGTAAAGTTTTTGGTCTCATTTAATTTCATGCCAACCACATTCTGAACAAATCCCGGAATCATAGAACCATCGAGAGCTGCGTTAAAAACCAAAGGCCTAAAATGAGAGGAATTGGGAGAGGAGGTGGAGTTCGTAGAGTTGGAAGAATTGACCAAAGACCAGATGTTGGTATCAATAAGTCTTCCATCGACAAAGAGAGAGTAATAAACAGAAACGCGATCACCAAGGTGAACGATACCTGGCGATAGGGACAAATTTGAAGTGGAGCGATTAAGTGGCGAAAGGTTTTGAGAGTTTCCATCGCCAGAAGTACATCCAAAAAGGATTAGAATTCCGATCAGCAGACCGATCCAAACAACAGTATTTTTTTGCATAGATATCACGAAAAAAATGGGGTCACGGAGATCAGTCCGACCATTTTAGCCCATTCTACCTCAGGACTTTTTCCCAGGGCTTTTTGTCCTAAGAATATAGAAGGCAAAAAGGCCTTTGAACTCCGGCATGCAAGTATCGCGACTCATGCGCTAAACCCCTCACTTCGTTCGGGCTTTAGCTAGATCTGGAGCCTGCCGCGCTACCTGGATGCGCCGTGAGTTTTTAGTAATCCGCATCTGGAGAGGGTCAAAACCAAAACCAGAAACTTAAGACCAAAAACCCGCTTACGCCATAACCCCATTGCCCCTGCCAACAAGGCAGAGATAATAAGAAAATAGGAGGAGGACTTTAAATGGGTTTGCAAAAGGCAAGGATAAAAAGACCGTTTGAGAGAAACGGACATGGTGAACATGTCGATGCTCGAAAGAATGATTAAACGGGCCAACGAATGCAGAACAATACTGTGTTTCGGAATTGATCCCCAAATAACAAGAATACCAAATTACGAAATTGCAACCGGGCGTACAGTGCAGCAGACAATAGCACCATATTTTGAAGAAATAACCGACAGATTATTAGAAGAAAACCAAATTTCGGCAATAAAACCAAACTATGCGTATTTCGCCCAATATGGTTTTGATGGACTGTTTGTTTTAAAGGACATAATTCAACGATACAAAAATAAAGTACCGGTAATATTAGATGCAAAACGCGGCGACATAGGAAAAACATGCGAAGCATATGCAAAAGAAGCATACGAATTCTGGGATGCCGATGCAATAACAATAGCACCATATATGGGAAGCGATTCGATATTGCCTTTTTTAAGAGACGATCGGTTAGTATATGTATTATGTAAAACATCAAACCCAAGTTCAAAAGAATTCGAGGACCTAAAAATTGCAAAGGAAGAGTTGTACCTGAAAGTAGCCAGAAAGGCAATGGAATGGAACACTGGACTTGTAGTTGGAGCCACAAGTAACGCGATTAAAAAAATAGTCAAGATCACGAAGAATGAAGTACCTTTTCTTATACCGGGAATAGGTAGTCAGGGAGGAGATCTTGAACTAGTTATGAAAGCAATTTCAAAAAACCCGCAGATGCACAGAATAAATGCATCTTCATCGATCGCATATGCTCATGAAAAGAAAGGAGGAAGAGCTCCAGATGCAGCAGTAAAAGAATCAGAAGGACTAAATAAAATAATAAGAAGGCACATGTGATTCAATGAAACTCTGGACACCAGAAAAAAATTCTCACAAAGGACAAAATGGCAAACTACTCATAATAGGCGGAAGCAAGAGATATCATGGCGCGGCAATGCTTGCGATTTTAGCAGCAAGAAGATTTGTAGATTTGGTGTATTTTGTCCCGGGTGAAAAAGACCCGTATCTAGTAGCCGCAGTAAAAACCATTCCCGAAGTAATTGTTCTGGATTCCATTTCTGATGCACCCGAATGTGAGTGTATTCTTTATGGGGTCGGATTGGCAGAGAACAAATTGGATATAAGCTCGCCCAGTTTAGGAAAACCAAAAATCATCATTGATGGAGATGGACTAAAACAAACAATTAGATTCTATCCCAAAGCATGCCTGACAAAATCGATCGTTGGACAGTCAACATTAAATGAAAGGGGAGAAGTGGTTCAGAAGGTTCTTGAGTTTCCAAAAAATTGCATAATAACGCCGCACGAAGGCGAATTCAAAATGCTCTTTGGAATAGATGGAACAAAGGAAAATGTCGAAAAAATGGCCAAGCAACACACGATTACAATATTGAAAAAGGGGCCGGTGGACATAATAAGCAATGGCAAAAAAACACGGGAGAATAAACTCCACAATCAGGGCATGACAAAAGGCGGAACTGGAGATGTACTTGCCGGTTTGGTTGCTGCACTTGCCTGCAAAAATGATAATTTTGTTTCGGCCTTTGAAGGAGCCAGATTATGCGGTAAAGCAGGAAATTTATGCAAAAAGGAATTCGGATTTAACTTTTGCGCTAGCGATTTGGCCAAAAGAATCTCAAAGGCAGAAAAACCAACCAAACGCTAAAGGCAGACATATAAAACAGATTAAATAAAATCAAATATGGTAATTTCAACTAAAAAAATAGTTGGTTTATTCATAGCATCACTACTAACCATAGGAGCCATGTTGTTCATCCCTGCAGGAACATTGGACTATTGGCAAGGTTGGATATACATAGGAGTCGTCTTTTTCCCAGCCATATTCACAATAGCATATTTCGCAAAAAAAGACCCACAGTTTTTAGAAAGACGCATGAGGTATGATGAAAAAGAAGCTGCACAAAAAAAGATAGTTTCACTGGGCACACTTGTTTTTATAATCGGATTTCTCATTCCAGGTTTGGATCAGAGGTATGGGTGGTCTGCAGTACCAATAGAACAGATCATAATTGCGAATATTATGGTCTTCGTAGGGTACATTATCATAATCATCACAATGAAAGAAAATAGATTTGCAGCAAGAACAGTTGCAGTTGAAAAAGGACAGACTGTGATAACTAGCGGCCCATATTCGATCGTCAGACATCCGATGTATTTTGGGGTTCTCATAATGTATCTTGCAACACCAATTGCACTAGGCTCATACATAGCGATAATTCCATTTCTGCTAGTCATCCCCGTACTCGTACTGAGACTATTAAACGAGGAAGAAGTATTAAAACGCGAATTATCAGGATACAATGAATATTGTGAAAAAACAAGATATCATCTGATTCCTTGGATTTGGTAGGAGAAGCCAATAAATAATTTCACTTCGAATTTTGGACCATGAAGAATGATAAGTCATGTTCAAAAGGATCGATGCGTTGTGGAAATCCGGATATTTCAGATTCTCAAATAAATAAAAGAAAGCACGAGGAACTGGCAACAGGATATTCGGATGGTTATGAACCGCTTGAAGCATTAGACCTTTCAAAAGTTAAAACGGTCAATGATCTAGTAACGAGAATGGGAAAATGCTCATTCGGAGCACGAAATATCGGTGAAGCTGCAGATGTTTTAGAGGCAATGGTCAAGGACAAGGATTGCTTCAAAGTACTAACGCTCTCAGGAGCAATGACAGCTGCCAAAATGGGTCTGGTTATTTGCGACATGATTGATGATGGAATGATCGATGCAGTTGTCAGCACGGGAGCATTGATGGCACATGGATTTGTAGAATCAGTCGGGATGAGACACTTCAAATATAGATGGGACATGAAAGACGAAGAACTTTATGAAAAAGGATATGACCGAATCTATGATACACTCGAACTCGAACACAATCTTGATGAAGTGGCAGAAATAGTCAACAAGGTTTTAGACAAAGCAGATCCAAAAGATACACTTTCCAGTTTCAAAATAAATCAAATGCTTGGAAGATTTTTAGCCCAAAATACCAAGGGCAGAGGCATTCTCAAATCAGCATACGAAAAGAAAGTCCCGGTTTATGTACCTGCATTTACAGACAGCGAAGTCGGGCTTGACGTTGCATTACACAATAGGAGAAGAAAAATAGAGGGCCAGCCAACACTGAACTTTAACCCGTTTGTAGATTTGGAAGACTTTACAGAACGAGTTAGGAACGCAAAAAAAATAGGGATATTTACTATCGGAGGTGGAGTTCCCCGAAATTGGGCCCAGCAGGGAGCGTGCTACCTGGATCTTATTAATTCGCGAATCGGATCTGGCGGAGATTTCAAAAGATATAATTATGCAGTTCGAATTTGCCCAGAACCAGTGCATTGGGGCGGACTTTCAGGATGTACATATAGCGAATCGGTCAGCTGGGGCAAAGTAGTTCCCAAGTCTGAAGGCGGGAAATTTGTTGAGGTCTTTGATGACGCCACAATTGCCTGGCCAATGATTGTTAAAGCGGTTCAGGAAAGATTGGAAATTAGAAAATAAGAGGAGAAACAAATGAAAATTAAGGACATAACAGAGATGGATCCAGAAAAAATTGAGACTCAATATTACAACGTTGGTTTTCAGGCATCGAATCTCGCTCGAGGAATTGAAATAATACGCGAAATGAAAAAACAAAAGGCCACGATATTTTTGACATTCACATCAAATATGGTCGCATCTGGTCTAAGAGGAATATTTACCGAATTATGCAAAAGGAAATTTGTAGATTGCATAATTACCGCAGGCGGATCAATTGACCACGATCTGATTAGATGCAAAATACCATATGAGATGGGTGACTTTGTAATGGATGATACGAAGCTCCATAAAAGCGGGACCAACAGGATCGGAAACATATTGGTTCCAAACAAAGCATATGAATATCTTGAGGAATTCATTCAACCAGTTTTCGAGGAACTCTACCAGGAAGGTAAGATTACATCACCGTCAAAACTAATTAGAAAAATAGGAGAAAAAACTGATGAAAGCTCGTTTTTACACTGGTGTACCAAAAATAAAATTCCGGTTTTTTGCCCGGGAATAACCGACTCTGCGATTGGCCTTCAGACCTATTTCTTTAAGCAAAAAAGAAAAGATTTTGGGGTAGATGTAACCAAAGATATGAATGAACTGGCGGGATTTTCATTAAATGCAGAGAAGACAGGGGGAATTATACTTGGGGGTGGAATCTCAAAGCACCATGCGATCGGAGTCAACTTACTTAGAGGCGGATTTGATCACGCAGTGTATATTACTACAGCCTCACCTTGGGATGGATCACTTAGCGGAGCCCGAACGAATGAAGGAATTTCTTGGGGGAAAATAAAGGAGCGGGCAAATCATATAACAGTTGATTCTGATGCTACAATTGCATTCCCTTTAATAATGTCATCGTTCTTGAAGCAATAATATGTGGGAATATATTATAGCGCTGTTAAGTGGAGCCATAGTTAAAATAGTAGACCATATGGAAGACGAGGGAGAACCAAACCCAATCATAACATACCCACTTGCGATAATATACGGAGCAACAATAGGATATCTTATTGGAAGCGCATCTTTTGGACTTCTGTTTCTCGCAGCCCTAATAGCACAAGTATTTGCAAAAAAAATTGATAGATTTTCACACACGCTGGGCCTTTTGACAGCGGCGATAGTCGCATTTTTCTTAAGCGGACCGCAGATAGAAACAGTGCCATTAATTGCATTCATACTTTTGGCATTTCTCGACGAAATGGAACTAAAGGGCAAATTCAAAATATTTACAGACTACAGACTATTTCTAAAAATAGGAGCACTGGCATACATAGTTGTGGGAAGACTGGACTATTTGGCTGGGATTGTGATCTTTGATCTTGGATATGAGGGGATAAAAACAGTAATTGAAAAGTCGGAGAAAAAAGCCGGCCGCAATAACGGAAGTTTTTAAAGCATATATCAACTATAGCATGACAAGAGAGTGTTTCTATGATGAAACCATTAAAGATTGACGAAGACGAAGATTGGGAAGACGAAGACTTCGAAGAAGAGGAATGGGACGAAGAAGACGAAGAAGAAGACGAGTAATTCTCACCAAAGTTTACAATTTTTTCATTGTTTTGAAATAGAGCTTTTTAGAAGTGTTTTTAAAATCATAGAAAACTATAAATAACTGATAAATTTTGGGCTCGTAGCTCAGCTTGGATAGAGCGACTGCCTTCTACTTTCAAACGTCCGCCTTTTGGGCGTCCATTTGAAGATAGCCGTAGGTCAGGGGTTCAAATCCCCTCGGGCCCGTTTATTTAATAACAAATCCTATTTTTTCAGACTTAATTTTACCAAGCCACACGTCATTCAATTCATGACGAATATCAGTCTTCTTATCAGTCCAAGTATTACATAACATATCAAATTCCAGATATGCCCAGTATTTACCGGGTTTAAAAGACTGAAATTGAAATGGCCCCCATTGAAAAACAGGAACATTTGGGAGATTAACAAAACATGCCCGATCTAACTCAGATTCTGCCCCAGGCACTAACGTTTGATAATCGGATTCACAATAGATAGTATGGTCAAAATCTTTTCTTTCTCGATAATCATATCCGCGAATTTCGTTTGCAAATTCATCAATAAATACAAGCTCACTAGATTGAAACATATAACTATGATGAAACCGTTGTACGCTGGGGGAAATGTTTTTTATAAAAGCACTAATGCAAAGATTTTTTTGCTCCAAAGAAATTGAAAGAGTCAATAAAAGGGGGGATTTGCCATAAATATAGAAAAAACCCATGAATGTTTAAATTCTTTTTCTAAGTTAAAACATTACAAAAAAAATTCACAGACTCATTGGTGGCAAATATGGCAGCTTCAATAAATGACATAAGCGAGATGTTACAAAACCTGGTAGAGGACACGAGCATTCCAAAAAATATCAGAAAGGCATTATCTGACGCAAAAGGAAGACTAGACAGCAATGAAGAGAAGAATGTTAAAATAAGTGCCGCGATTTATCTCATTGAATCGATAAGCGAGGACATAAATATGCCACCTCATGCACGGACTCAGATATGGGCAATAACAAGTGCACTCGAAACACTGGCATAACATGTTCGCTCAGCTAGCACACAAGGGGATCAGACTCACGATAGATGCAGAGGAATTGGTAAAAAAACACGAAAAACACAAGTGGCTTTTTTTTGAACTTATAAAACTGGAAAAACCTTTCCTTGATATCACAGACATACAGAGAGTCCTGGATGAGAATAAGGAGAAGTTAATAGAAGTGCAACTAATAAGGCCGGATTTTTTTGATGCAGTTGCAAAAGATTACGAACCACGCATCCAGGTATTTGAAAATCGAGACGTCTCGGGAAAATCCAGAACCAAAGGAGAGGTAGAAAACTTTGTCAACTATTTCAGAGACAGATACCAAAGAATCGCAAAGATGCTTAGGCGACCCAACTCGGCAACATTAGACATCTCGGATGCAAAGGACCACAGAGGCGAAAAAGCACGAGTCATAGCACTGATATTGGAAAAAAGCGAGACTAAGAAAGGAAATTTAATGCTCGAAATAGAAGATCCCACAGGAACGTTCAAGGTAATTGTATCTGCAAACAAAGCAAACGAAGATTTAATGAAAAAAGCCAGAACGATACTCAAGGACGAGGTAATAGCAATAACGGGAAAGGTCGCAGAAGCGTTCATGATGGCCGAAGATTTTGAATGGCCGGATTTGCCAGTAGTACGGGAGAAAAAAACAGTTGATGTCGATCTCGCAGTAGTATACTTGTCTGATCTTCACTTTGGTTCGCGCTTTTTTTTGGACAAAAAACTGGATGATTTTGTAGAATGGATACATGGAAGAGGCGAGGCGAAGGAGCTTGCATCGAAAGTAAAATACATAGTTGTCGCAGGAGATATAGCAGATGGCATCGGAGTTTATCCAAATCAGGAGCGGGAACTGATCGTAAAAGATATATATGAGCAATATGACATGTTCGACCGGTTTGTAGAAAAAATACCGGATCACATCGAAATAATTGTCGCTCCGGGAAATCATGATGCAGTACGCAGAGGCGAACCGCAACCACTAATGGGCAAAGAACTAATCGAAGCAGACGTCACGACAGTCGGAAACCCATCAGTTGTCGGAATTGAAGGACTCAAACACCTAATATATCACGGAACATCCATGGACTCGATGATCGCAAACGTCCCGGGCCTTTCATACAACCAACCGGAAAAAGTCATGGTCGAATTGCTAAAGCGACGCCACCTCTCCCCAATTTACGGAGGAAATCTGATAATCCCTGAAAACACCGACTATCTGGTTATCGAAGATGTACCAGACATATTCCACTCGGGCCACGTTCACAAGAACGGATATACCCAATATAGAGGAACGCTTGTCATAAATTCAGGAACGTTCCAGGATCGAACTGATTTCCAAATCAAGCAGGGGCACATACCTACCCCGGCTCGCGTGCCCGTTTATGAACTCAAATACCAGAGACTAAAGACACTCGATTTTAATCAGTAATTTTTTCGAGAATTTTTTTAATTTCAACATCAACAAATTGACTATCCAAAGACAGCGACGCTGCAGCATTTTTTGAACTTTTTACAATGGATAGAGATTTGGATACTGTGTATAAGGCCCAAATAGCACACGAGATCAAAAGAGTTGAGGAATCAGATACAACTCTTTGAAATGATTTTGAAAACGCAGTAATACCATAGTATGCAATAGATAATGCAGTTTGAAGAGCAGGATAATGGGGATCTGGAGCACTTTCTAATATCCAATTATAAATATCAGTAAGATACCTCAAAGCACTAGTTCCCAAGAAAACAGGGACAAAAGATCGAAGATAAGGATCTGGAATTTTTGAAAGATTGGTTGGAAAAACCGAAAGAGATCTGAGCCTTGAAGCAATTCCAAGCTGAGTTTCAGAAGAAATTGAGGGGCATGGATCTGCATCAGAAAACTGTTTTTCTTTCACCAAAGTCGTCAAATCAGAAGGAGTGCCAGAGGCCAAAACAACAGCAACATATTTTTTCCGCAGCTCTGGAGAAATTGCTCTTCTTAAACCTCTTCGGGCAAGTTCTGAATTTGGACTACTAAAAAAAGCTCCGACACTGCAGGCAACTGCTTTATCAAAAAGAAAATATTCTTCATTACGAGATTTAGCATCGATAACTATGCCAGTCAATAAAACATCATCCGTTGAATTTCTAGGACGAACTTTGGAAAGATTTAATTTCATACATAAATGCAGATGGAGAGTGACAAATAAAAAGAGAAACGCCCCGACCGCGATTTCCAGAATTTTTGACTCACAGATTCCAAGGACAAAAACTTAACTAAAAATCATGAGGACAAAATATGAATTAGACCTCAGAACTTTTTCCAGGGTTTTGCCATCATAAGACATAAGTCAAAAAGCCTTTGAACGCGGACATCAACCTTTCTTCAGCTTCGCGTCGTTTTCTGAAAACTCCGCTCGCATCGCAGGGTTGCGTCCTATCCAGGTTGGACCATCAGGGCTTAATATCACAAATATGTGAAGCATCAGAATTAAAACCCTGTCTTTTAATATTAGATCGGTCAAGATTTGAGGTTTATAAAAGACGAGCAACAGAAAGATTATCTTTAAATATAGATGGTCTTAAATTATTTGCTTGCGCTAGCGTGCGATTTTTAGTGCTTTTTTAAGAAAAGCAAAAATTCACGAAAGAAAAAACATCATAATATTATTTAGGTGATACGTTGAAAAGATGCATAAGTTGCGGGAAGAACACAAAAAATTTCGCCGAGTTTCCATCTCCAAGCGGAGATAGTATGATCGTAAGATGTCACTATTGTAGAGAAAATAGGAACAAATACGAAACTCCAGAAGGATTCGCTGGACCTTGATTTTAGAGTGATACAATGGATAAAGATAAAAAGAAGGAATTTGACGTGGCAGTGAGTTGGAAAATCTACGTCGAAAATCCAGAAAAAATAGATGCAGTGAAAAAGCAGATAGAAAATATCCCAAACATGAAGATAAATAAAATTTGGGAAGAAGAAGTCGGCTTTGGGATAAAGGCATTGAAGATTATCATGTTACTTCCAGACTCAGATGGAGGAATGGATGCACTTCAGGAAAAAATAGCATCATTCGAAGGCGTAAGCCAAGCTGAAGTAGAAGATATAAGTAGGGTGTAATGATTATGGCAAAGAAAGAGGATAATAAGGAGAATAAAAAAGAAGCAAAGGAAACTAAAGAAGCAGCACCAAAGAAGGTTGCACCAGCCGCAAAGAAACCAGTGGCAAAACCCCAGGTTCAGGAAAAGGAGAACTACCGGGGAATAATCCGAATTGCCGGAAAGGATATGAGCGGTGAACTAAACCTAAGAAGAGCGCTTACAAAAGTAAGAGGAATCGGTCAAACTCTTGCAGTTTCAGCAGCAGACATATTAACAAAGGAACTCACAATAGATCCAAAAATGAGAATCGGTGAATTCGATGATGAAATGATCGAAAAAATAGACCGAATACTAACAAATCTCGAATCATACCCAGTTCCAAAATTCCTATTAAATAGAAGAAGCGACAGACTTAGTGGCGAAGATCGACATGTAATCATGAACGATTTAATCTTCGAAAATACTCAAGATGTCGAACGAGATAAGAAAGCCAACACATGGAAAGGATATAGACACACCTATGGCCAAAAGGTCAGAGGTCAGAAGACCAGAAATACCGGAAGAACTGGTATGGCAGTCGGTGTACTTAGAAAGTCCATTGTTGGAGCAGCGGGAGTTGCAGCCGCTCAGGCAGCAACAGCAGGAAAAGAGGCGGCGGCAGCAAAACCAGCAGCAGGTGCAGCAAGCGCAGCAAAACCAGCTGAAAAGAAGCCAGCGGCACCAGCAACAAAGTGATGAGGTGTTTATATGGGAGATCCAAGAAGATTAAGAAATTCTTATGAAAGACCAAAGAAGCTTTGGGATGAAGATCGTTTAAATGAAGAAAAAGAACTCAAAAAGAATTATGGTCTTAAGAACATGAGAGAGTTATGGCGAGGCGTTGCAGAACTTAAGAAGTACAGACGCGAAGCCAGAAGATTGCTTTCAGTAACAGAAGAAGAAAGAAGAGAGGATACCAAAAAACTACTCAAAAAGATGAGCAGACTTTCACTACTAAAAGAAGGATCTGTACTTGATGACGTACTTTCATTGGATGTCAAAACAGTACTTGAAAGAAGACTCCAGACAGTCGTCTTGAGAATGGGCCTTGCAAGAACAATAATCCAGGCACGACAACTAATAACCCATGGATACATAAGCGTAGATGGTGCAGCAGTAACAAGACCAGGATACCTGGTTCGAGTCGGCCAGAATGTAGGGCATGGAAGACCAATTGACATTTCCGTTAAAAACGAAAAAGCAGAAGCACCAGCACAAAGTGCCCCAGCTCAGACAAGTACAGCACAATAGAGGCTAGATGATTATGGCAGAAAAGAAAAAAGAAAAAGAAACAAAGGAAGCTGAAAAAGCCGAAGTAAAAAAGGAAGCTCCAAAAGAAGAGAAGAAAGAGGAGCCAGTAGCAACTCCGGCCCCAACAGCACCAGTTGAAGCACCAAAGCACGTCCCAAAAAAGATGAGACTTGCAATAGTTCACGTCTATTCATCCAAAAATGATACGATCATAACGGCAACAGACATGAGTGGCGCAGAAACATTGGCATGGGCAAGCGGAGGCATGATGGTCAAATCACACAGAGAAGAAGGAAGACCATATGCAGCAATGCAGGCAACAGCCAAAGTAGTTAGCAACCTCAAAGAAAAGGGAATAACTCATGTTCATGTAAAAATTAGAGCTCCTGGAGGAAATGGATCTAAAACTCCAGGCCAGGGAGCACAGGCAGTAGTAAGAACACTTGCAAGAACCGGACTTCGAATCGGAAAAATAGAAGATGTAACTCCACTACCAACTGACTCCATGAGAAGAAAGGGAGGCAGAAGAGGAAGAAGAGTATGAAGGCCAATCTGGTTAAACAACGGGAAAATAGAGTGGAATTTGTTGTCGATGGAATCGGCACCACATTTTCCAATCTCATACGAAGATATTTGTTATCGTCAGTGGAAGTCATGGCAATAGATGCTGTAACTTTCTATGACAATAACAGTTCGTTTTGGGATGAATATCTTGCTCACAGATTAGGACTCATACCACTTACAACTCCCGCAAAATTACCAAAAGAGACTGAGGTAATATTGACTTTGGATGCCGAAGGACCAAAAGTAGTATACGCAGAAGAGATGAAATCAAATGACGATGGAGTTGTTCCATCAAGACCAAAAATACCGCTTTTAACGCTAGGTCAGAATCAGCGAATACGATTCGAAGCCAAAGCAAAGATCGGAACTGCGAGAACTCACTCGAAATATCAGGCAGGACTCATGAGTTATCATGAGAACAATGGCAAAATGAACATGTTTGTAGAAACATTCAATCAGATGCCAGTAAAGGACATCATAAAAAGAACCTGCACCAATATAATCGAGCAACTAGAAGAAATAGAGGCAGAAGTCAAGTAAAGTTAGTTATTTTTCATATTATTATTTTTATATTAATAATATATTAGACATCTCTATTATTTGCAGGGATGGCAGAGCGGTCAAATGCGCCAGCTTGAGGGGCTGGTGGGTTAGTCCCTTCGCAGGTTCAAATCCTGCTTCCTGCACTTTTCGTTTTCTAACTAAAAAAAGACAGTCAGTTAGAGCCTTGCTCGAATGCTCTAACAACAGATTCGAGTTTCTCAAACCCAACAAGGCGCAGGAGAAAATCAAAATCATCGATTAGTGATCTTGCAACACTCAACACTCGCTCATCAGAGATTGCCGCCAGCGCGACAGATCGTCCACCATTAGTAATTCTTAAGAGTGAATCTAAACCAGATCGATCGGGAAGCAGCTCGAAACCGTTGACCAGCGGATGAGGAGCATATGGAGGAATTTTGCACCTGCGAATAAGTGCATAGCCCACTTTATCTGCAGGAATCAAAGAGGAACCTAGAATGGACGCTTCGGATGCGATCGCATTAAGAGTAGCATATCGAACTGAGTTGAATGTATCTTCGGCCTCATTACCCACAGTAACTAACGCCGGGAAAGATTGCTCACGCAAATCAAAAGCAAATGCATGTAAAACACCATAGCGCTTACCAGTTTGTCCAGGATTACCCTTGCGCTGGGAAAGTTCACACAAGTGTGCCAAAGCTGATCGACCCTCAGGACTTTGGGACTCGATTTTATCTATAATGCGATCGATCGCAGCGAGATCGGTAAAATGCGGAATGACAAATCCGAAATCGACCTCGCGATAACATGTCTGAGTAAATAGCCGGAGCAGCCTAAAAGTCTCGCGAACCTGAGGCAACACATCATCAGAAGAGACTAAACCGCAGGAAGCGCTTATTCCCGCACCACTAACAAATTCGACCGAGCCTCCAAAAAAGTTGGCAAATTCCAGTGCAGCTGCAGCATACGCAAGAGTTCTAAGAGTAACTGGAGCTCGCACAGTCGCACCAATGCCGACCTTAAAGACAGGTCGATGCAAACCATCGCATAAGTCATAAGCAGTTGGATCGAGAGTTAGAAGAGGAACCTTTTGTGAGAGCGCGTGTAGAGCTGGACGATCATGACGCAGGGATTTGTCAGAAATCGGTTTGGATGAATCTAAAGATCGGTCATAAAATCGGAGCTTCATAAGCAAAAACTGTCATTATTTTGAATATAAATTCTTTTGATAATAATATTCTAAATAGAATATTCGTTAAGGAATAAAATACTGCAAGAGGCAGAGGTTAGAGAAACGAGCAGATTTAAAGTCAGAACGCATTGCACATATAGGAGAAATACGATGGCGGACTATCTTGCACTTGCGGCTTTTGTTGTCATAATAAATGTGATTCCTGCATTCATGCCACCAACATGGACAATTCTTGCTTTGGCAAAGATAAACGACCCGGCATTCGATCCGATTCTCCTGACGTTCATAGGAGCCACCTCTTCAACCGCAGGGAGAGCGATTCTTAGTGCGTATTCGGGCTTTTTTAGACGATTTTTTTCGAAGGAACTGATGGAGCATGCAAAAGACATTCAACAATTTTTTGCCAAGAAAGACCGGGAACTGTTCTTTGGAACGTTCATTTATTCACTTAGCCCTTTTCCCAGTAATCTCATATTCATAGCCAATGGACTTACAAAAGTCAATTCAACACCCATATTCGGAGGATTCTTTATCGGAAGAATCGTCTCTTATTTTACACTGATAGTCATTTCCCAAAGCGCAGTAACCAGTCTTGGAGACATTACCCAAAACGAACAGATGATAAGGATTGCTTTTGACGTGATAGGAATATTGGCTGCGTTTTCGGTAGTACTGGTAGATTGGAAGAAAATAATGCAAAAACTAAAGAAATAGAAATCAACCAGTACGGAATTGGAATGTGCAATTACACCAACGATCAGGATAAATAAGCAATGAACCCGCCAGCAGCAGTGCAGATCAAGATCATCCAGGAAAAAATAGGTGGGAAGTTCAAGGACATATCAGAAGGCAGTGAGAGAACCTCTAAATAGCCCTTTAAAAAGACTTAGTATTTACTATATAAGCATGGGATCAGAGCTTAGAGTGGGAGACATAATGACGGAAAACGTTGTTGTTGTCCCATTTGGCAAATCGGTCACTGAAGTCGCAAAAATCATGAAACAGCACAAGATAGGCTCATTGATTGTCGTTGAAAGCGCACAGAGCAAACAAGCCAAGGGAATCGTCACAGAACGCGACTTAGTTCACAAGATCGTAGCCTTATCTAAAGATCCTAATGTTGCTAAAGTGGAGGAAGTGATGTCCGGCCCGCTTAGGGTAGTACATCCTGAAACCACATTGGAAGATGCTTCAAAAGCCATGCGGGAAAATCGGATAAAACGATTACCAGTAGTTAACAAAAAGAATGAACTTATAGGAATACTAACCGAAGGAGACATAATGAAGATATTCCCTGCAGTAGTGGACCTTTTGGAGGAAAAGAGCACATTAGGATAAGAAGATTATGCTCATAAGTATTAATGCTGTACGCGGATGGCCGCCTTAGCGCGGTTAAGCATCTTCGGATGCCTAACCTCAGCAATGAGGGGTCTGGTCAACAGCGTACAGTAAAATCTCTAGTTCTGATCCGACATGGAGGAAATAAATAGAAAGAAAAAACGCTTAAAGGCGGTGCAAAAAGCATTAGTCGAGCTTTCGGAAATTTATGTCTTGGTTGAAGGTCAAAAAGACAAGCAAGCGCTGGAAAAAATAGGAATAGCAAAGGTGCTTACAATCTCAGGAAATCTGAGAATAAGCGTAGAAAAACTCCAGGCGCTTGGCGTCTCCAAGGTGGCCATATTGACGGACATGGATCGAAGAGGGTTTGAGCAGGCTAAAGCCGCCAAAGAAGAACTTGAAGGGGCATCTATCAGTGCAGATTTGGAAATGCGAACCATATTTGCACGGAACCTAAGACTCAAGTTTTTCGAAGACATAGAGCGAAAATTTGAAGAACTGAAAAATGAGGTTGAACATTATGGCGAAAACATACATTGATACAGTAAAATACTTAGTATATACAGAAGTTGAAATAGATGGTTTGGTAGAAAAACCAGACGTAGTAGGTGCCATTTTTGGCCAGACAGAGGGACTTTTAGGAGACGAACTTGATCTTCGGGATTTGCAAAAAAACGGCAGAATCGGAAGAATCGAAGTTGATTTAGAAGGCCGGGAAGGACGAACCACAGGAACAATAAAAATTCCAAGCAGCCTCGACATGGTTGAAACATGCATCATTGCAGCGGCTCTAGAAACAGTTGACCGGGTAGGTCCATGCGAAGCACGATTAAAGATTTCAAAGGTTGAAGATACAAGAAGCCTTAAGAGAAAAACCATGGTGGATAGGGCAAAAGATCTCTTACGAAACCTGCTCAACACAGAAATTCCGGAGAGTAAGGAAATATCCGAAATGGTACGCGAAGAAGTCAAGACTGCAGAGATTGTCGAATATGGTCAGGATCGGTTACCGGCAGGACCAATGGTCGATAAGTCCGAAGAAGTCATATTCGTAGAAGGCCGTGCAGATGTAATAAACCTGCTTAAAAACGACATAAACAACGCAGTCGCAATCGGCGGTGCCCGAATAACCCGAACTATAATCGAACTGTCAAAGAAGAAGGAAGTAACCCTGTTCCTTGATGGAGACCGGGGCGGGGACATAATATTGAACGAATTGATACAGAGCAACGTAGATATTGATTTCGTCTGCAGAGCACCAACGGGGATAGAAGTTGAAGAGCTCACACGAAAGGAGATCATTAAGTATCTGCGAAACCGAACTCCATTCGAACATGGAGGAATGGGCAAAAAGGCAGCTCCAGAAAGACGAAGATCTGAAGTTCCAAAATTCAGACAAACGCAGCAGGAGCAAAACGAAGATCATCCAGCACCTCAGATGCAGGAGCGGGAACGAGATCGGGAAATGTCAGGTAGCCGTAACATGGAGCGAACCAGAAGAGAAATGCCTCAACCAGAGGTTGAATTTGAACGAGAGAATAGAGAAACCCGAGAAGCACCAACTCCGACACCGCCAATCGTACCTCCAGCCCCTCTTGAAAAGGAAGACCTTATGAAAGAGCTCGAAGGCCTTGCGAACAGCCTACGCGCGCGATTCTATAGTGAAAAATACGAAAGAATCATCGAAGTCCCGGTTCGAGATGTAATTAAATCACTTAGTGAAACCAAGGGAGCGTACGCGATAGTCTTTGACGGCATAATCACCCAAAGACTTGCAGATTTGGCATCGAAACAGGGCGTAAAGGTCCTGGTTGGTATCAAGATCGGAAACGTAAACAAGGTTCCTGAAAACATCGAAATCATAACAAAACAAAAATAATTTTTATTTTTTCATATTTTAATTAGAAACACAGAAGCTGGCGAATAAGTCAATAAAAGAGTGTGAAATCATGAGTACTGACAAAAAGAAGATATTCCTGCCTGGCGAACACCTAGGAAGCTATGAAGAAGGCGAACCAGGGGAGAACACATTTTCCCAAAACGACGAAATATTCTCACTCTCACTTGGAGAACGGGAAGACAAAGGTGGGAAGATACAGATAAAATCAAGCGGAAGAAAAGTAGAACAACCTAAGATGAACATGGAGGTCTACTGTGCAGTAATAAAGACAACCCT
Organism: Microcaldota archaeon; assembly: GCA_016212525.1. Lineage (GTDB taxonomy): Archaea > Micrarchaeota > Micrarchaeia > Anstonellales > Bilamarchaeaceae > Bilamarchaeum. Next base: position 223,862 of record JACRGD010000010.1, read on the forward strand.
CAACAACGCAATCTGCGATTGTATAAGTTCAAACGAAGCGCAGGGAAAGGGCAGAGGAGTTAAATTCACCGCAGTATTACCAGTAACAGAAATACGAAGAGGATATGTTGAAGATCTAAGAAACGAAGTAAAGACAGGCGACATAATAAAAGCCAGAATAATAAAAACCACAAGAACTGGATATGAGATAAGCATCTCACCCCAGGGACTCGGAGTAGTAAGGGCTTTTTGTCCAAAATGCCGCGATCCTATGGCTTTAAAAGGCGACATATTCATCTGTAATTGCGGCTGGAAGGAAAGGCGAAAGCTCACAACCAGCCAAAGTGAAAACGAGGGAGGATTTTCACGAAACCACGGTGATTTTAGATCAGCACCAGGCAGATTTGAGAATCGAAACCCAAGTGCGGGGAACAGAGAATATAGAAATAGTAATAATACCACTACAAGTAATGATTATAGGAGGAATTCTAATGAGCAGCGTCAAAATTATCAAAAAAGAGAAAGACAATATTGAAGTTGAGCTTGGTGGAATGGATCAATCACTGGCTCAGATGCTTGCAGAAAAATTGAGCGCAAGGTCAGAGGTCGAGTTTGCAGCATACAAACTAGACCACCCAATAGTCGCCTCGCCAATGATAATAGTAAAAACAAAAAAGGGCGATGCATCAAAGATACTTCTAGAGGCAATAAAAGAACTCAAAGAAGAAATAAGCGAGTTCTCGGAAAAAGTAGGAGAAATAATAGAATAAACAGAAGACAAACGAAAATAGCGGAATCTGCAAACGAAGGACTTAGGCAAATAACGGGGATAAGAAAATGGACTTTGAAAAAATCAAAAACCATCTTGCAGATGGCAAAGTCCAGATAGCCCTACTTATTTTAACATTAGCCCTGGCAATAGCAACCAACAACGTAGGTAGAACAAATCCAATATTTTCAAGCATATCGGTGTTTTTGGGACTTTTAGTAGCAGTTGAAATGGTAGTATTCGTAGCCATAGAAATGAAGATAGGCGCCACCAAGCAGGGGCTTGGAAACGAGATAAAAGACACGATAATTGCCCTTTTAGCTGCGATTATACTTTGGTATGGGGCATCCGCAATACTAAATACCAGCACCCCGATTTCAGCAGTGGTTTCATGCAGTATGCTTCCAAATCTCGAGCGGGGGGATTTTGTAATAGTACAAAATACACCCATAAGAGCACCAGTAATTGAGTTAACAAAAAGGGAGTTCGAACAGATAGGTAAAAACAGCACAGTTTACCTAAAGGGAACTGGACAAAACATAAACGGATCCGCATTTAGTTCATGCCTATCCAAAGACCCATCATTCTGTGATGGATTTAGAGAAGATCCACGATCAATAGCAGAAATTAATGGACCCATAAAATATAATTACGACAGGTGTGAACTCAAAACAGCAACAGGAGAGACGTATAAAATACCCTGCATTGGGAGTTTGGAAATAAAAGGTAAAAAAATAACAAGTAATTTCTCAAATGACGTGATTGTTTATACATCTCCAAAAGAAGACCTATATTCCAAAGTAGGAGATATAGTACATAGGACATTTGTTATTCTTGATGTTGAGGGCAAACAGTATTATCTCACCAAAGGAGACAATAACCCAGTGCTAGACATACAAGCATACGACAGTTCATTAGAGATGGGAAATGGACCTGTATCTTCCCAGAACCTGCGCGGAAAAGTCATATTAAGAGTCCCCTATATTGGATACCTAAAACTTTTCTTATCAGGATTCCTAAGGGAAGATAATCAATGTAAAACCCAACTCACATTCGATCACTATTAATACAAGCGAATGATTATCCGTAGTGGCTGCTTCCGAAATCGCTTGAAAGCAATTCCTGTATCTGAGATCGATACTTTTCTTTTTCCCGATCGCCAAGCTTGAGAGTATCTAATTTTTCTGAGAATTTAGCTAGTGCAGAAAGAATGCGATGAAACGTTCGCTCACTGTCAGTCAACCGGGCGTAATCCAAAAGAGACTTAAGGGCATATTTAGAATTGCATTCCCCCAATGCTTCCAGAACCGCCGCACGAAGCATGTGACTAATTTCATTTTCAAAGGAGCAGAGGTGGGAAAAATGATAAGTAAGAACTTTTGCACAATCGGTCCCACCATCAGCACCCAGTTTCCCAAGAAGAGAGATAAGCTCACAAATACCCTCCATTGAAGAATCGTAATTGAATATGGCCCGATAGACATTCATACGCATTGCAGACGGATCGGCATTTGGAGTTTTTGATTTAAAGAAATCAAAAGTATGAAGAAATTTGAGCTCCGCATAGTGGCAAATATTTTCGTGAATCGTATAGATTATGAGTTGTTTGAGAGTTTCGTCCTTTTCCCGATAGATTTTCAGAAGCACAGAAACCGCTGCATCCTTTGAAGTTTCGCTCACTGCAACAGGATAGAACCGGATCGCGAATATTGCGTTTTCGATTTCCTTAATTGCAGCAGACGTTTTTTCATCAGGAGGAGTCTGAACAGAAGCAGGAGGCACGGGAATAGAGCTCGATACCGAGAGAGTCGGGGCAATTATCTGACCAGAAGATGCACCGATACTTGAGTTAGTCGAACCGGAAATAGCGGCCTTTAAGCTAGGAGATTCTTTTTTCTTCAAAATAACACCACACTTAGTTTATCAAAGAGGTTTAAAAAACAAAACGGGAAGAAGATGTTGTTGAACATATGATAGAACTACTCTTTGCCACAGGAAATAAAGGAAAATACATCGAAGCAAAAGAAATTCTAGAGCAACAGATACCAGAAGTCAGAATTAAACAGCTCGATTTTAAACACATCGAGATACGCTCGGAATCGATAGAAGAAATAGCAGCGGAGGCAGTAGAGCGGGCATTTGAAGAATCGCGAATGCCGGTATTCGTGGAAGACAGCGGCTTGTTTATAAAAACACTAAACGGATTTCCAGGAACATATTCCTCATGGGTAGCGAAAAAGATCGGAAACAGGGGCATACTAAAGCTGCTAAAGGGCGAAAAAGACAGAACTGCGGAATTTAGAGCTGCAATTTCGTTTAGAAGCCAGAAAAATGCAAAAACAATAATCGGAATATGTAAGGGCGAGATAGCAAAAACAGAAAAAGGAAACGGGGGTTTTGGATACGATCCCATATTCGTACCAAAGGGCCACAAAACAACGTTTGCTCAAAGCATAGGATTAAAAAACAAGCTATCACATAGATATGAAGCGCTTTTAGAATTTTCAAAATACCTAAAAGCACATTTAAGACGATAAAGAATGTTTTAAATACAATACATTCAAGTTATGTTAGAAGCTTTGAAATGTAAATCAAATATTGAAGCACAATATTGGTTATATTTATGAGATAAGGTAGTCAATAAGTTAATATTGACTATTATGATCGGTGTTAAAATGGCAAGATTACACTCCAAAAAGAGAGGCAAATCGGGAACAAAAAGGGCAAAGAGCACAGTAGCTCCAAAATGGTCTAGTGCCAAAAAGGCAGAAATACTTGAAATGATAACAAAATTATCCAAAGAAGGAATGAGTGCATCCAAAATCGGACTCCTATTAAGAGACGAATATGGAGTGCCAAATTCCAGAGCACTTCTAGGAAAGAGACTAGTGAGCGTTCTAAAAAGTGAAAACGCAGCACCACAATATCCAGAAGATCTCTTGAACCTCATAAAGAGAGCGTTAAGAGTCAGAGGCCATCTTAAAGCATCCAAAAAGGACACACATAACAAAGTAAAGCTGTCCCACATCGAAGCAAAGATTCAAAGACTCGTTAAGTACTATTCATCGAAGGGAATGTTACCAAAAGCATGGAAATACAATCCAGAGCAGGCAGCCCTTATCGTAAAGTGATGGTGATTATCTGGCAAGCAAACCAAACAAAATAATAGACAAGTGGAAAGGTAAAAAATGGTTCATAGTAAAGGCACCCATGATGTTAGAGGGCAAGGATCTTTGCGAAGTAGTAACTGCAGAGGACACAAACCTGATAAACAGAGTCGTAAAGAAAAATCTTTTGGAGTTAGGAATTGGAGGAGCATCCCAGCTGGCCATGTTCACAACCGTTAGATTTAGAATAAAAGATGTGAAAGGACAGGACGCCAACACAATACTCATAGGTCATGAGGTTTCACCATCATTTATCAAAACATTTGCCCGAAGAGGCAAATCATTGATCCACCAAACGATAGACGAAAAAACCAAAGACGGTGAAAAGCTCAGAGTCAAGATAATCGCAGTAACTGGCGCAAGAGTAAGTCAAAACACAAAAAGCAATCTTCGCAAAGCAATAGATGAAGAAACCCGAAAAATGATTGGCGAACACGGCTTTGATGAAGGAATGCAGGAAATACTTTATGGAAGAATGTCGACTAAACTCTTCAATCGACTAAAACAAATAACAAAAATGAAGAGAGTTGAAATACGAAAGTCGGAAAGGGCAGAAGTATTCAAGGCATAAATATGTTACCTGCAGGCGTCGATCCAAGAAAAATGGAAGCCATGATGCGGCAAATGGGCATAAAGCAGGAGAAAATAGAGGCAACAAGAGTTATCATAGAGTGCGATGGAAAGCGCATCATTGTAGAAGACCCGGAAGTTGTCAAAGTAACCATGCAGGGCCAGCAGTCATTGCAGATAAGTGGCAACATACATGAAGAATTGGCCCAGGAAGACGATTTGAAAATAATAATGGAACAAACAGGATGTTCAAAAGAAGAGGCCCAAAAAGCACTTAAAGACAATAATGGCGACCTTGCAGAGGCACTTCTTGCCCTAGGCAAGGGATAAAAACATTACACGAATAACACATCTAGGGATGTTCAAATGAAGATCAACAAAAACATGCTGCTAATTCTCCTGATAATCGTAGCAATATTAACAACAGTAAAACTATTTCAGATATTAAAAAATTCATCCATTTTACAGGCAGATGCAAGTAAATTCGTACTAGAGGACTTGGGAAACAAATATCCAGAAGCCCAGATAAGCATAGTAAATATAAGTGAGAGATATAATCTCAATGGAGAGAAGTATTTTGAATTAAAGGGCAGAGTAACACAAAATCCGGATGGGCCTTGCCCTGAAAGATCACATATATTCTACAATTACCCGGTTCAGAATTTCATTCCTCAGACACCAGAAGTAATAACACAAGATTGCAGAGTATGCACTGCAGGTCTTTGTACCATAGCATTTCCCGAAGAGGCAATAATTGCATCACACACTATGAGTGGAACGAACCAGATAAATCAATTCATAAGAAGCGATGCCAACGTAACCCACAGCGTACTTGAAGGAGACAATCAGTGGATAGTAACCTGGAGCGGGACCACGGGCCAGTATGTGGTCAAAGTCCAAAGAGATGGAAGGATACTAAACGCTACGTATAGTGCAAGATAGGAGATTGACTTAATCAGAAATAGTCGTGTAATTATTTGAAGTATCAAAAGCTATTTTTTTAGATAAAAATAAAGAGACAATCCGGGCATTAGTTTTTAGATGGGAAGAGATCGCACTAGAGCAGTAGCTCGAACTACCAGAAGCAAGAGCAGCATAGATCAAAAGCTGGTCGGCCAAATGTACATCCACATCGAATTTCTCGGCCTTAAGAGCATCAAGAGCTTCTTGTGAAACCTGCTCGGCGCGCTTTCCTATTTCTCCCAAAACAAATGAACCCCTAAACCCAGACCAGCAGGTAACCGAGGTACCAGTGGAAGGAGATTTTTCTTCGTGAATATAAACCGATTCGATACCATTTTGGACAAAAACCTTCTTTTCTCGTACGGCTATAGACCGATCAAGGTTGGCGATGCTCACGATTGCCTGAGTATGCTGATCATCGGTTTGCCAGGTTGTAGAGCCAGAAAAAAACGAGGGCGAAATAGAAAGTTCGATCAACCCTCCGCCCTTAGGATAATAACCTGCAAAATGCATTTTTGCAGATGCAACTGCCCCGAACCGCGTAATTGCAGGCAGAAATACTCGCTCAAAATAATCATAACTAGGAGCTTTCATAACGTGTGTTCCGCCAACAATTTTCAGTTCACTGGGTTTTGCTGCTGCAAAAAGAACAGGAAGAAGAGTCTGTGCAACAAGGATCGCAGAGCCGGCAGTCCCGATATTGAATTCGTATTTTCCTCCAACTATCGAACCGGGAATGAAGGATAACGTTTTGCTTCCAATTTCTGCACCCTCTAAAGTCCCCCTACAGACGCTCCGAACTGCCTTTGCGCAGGTAACGTGTTGGGCTGCAAGGCCCGGATTTGGACGATTCGCACGAATGTTTGTGATTTTGATTGGTTTTTGAGTGATTGCACTTAGACTTAGGGCAGTTCGAATGATTTGTCCGCCACCCTCCCCATCTGAACCATCTATTTCGATAAAGTTATGAGACATAAGTACGCACCTTAAGATTTGACAACGTCCCAAATGCCAGCTGAATTGATTCTTAGAATTTCTTTTGGTGCAACCCTGGTTAAAGCAGTTTGTGAACCGCCACCACTATAGACAATTTCCTTTTGAAGAACCAGAGGATCGATTAGAAATAAAGCCGAATAACCAAACGAGGGCGTTCCTCCGGCTGGATATCCTGTTTTGGCCAGAATTTCATCTGGCCTTGCAAAGCGGACTTTTGAACCGACAATCGCAGAAACTTTCTTAAGATCCAATTTTGAAACCCCCGGAATTATGGAAACCACTAAATTTCCAGATTCATCGATAGTACAAATGTTTTTTACAAAATCATCAGCACTTGCGTTTGCACTGGCAGCTGCCTCGGCAACGGAATGACAAGAGGTTTGGAAAACCAATAACTGGGCCTGTACATTGGTTGAGTTGATGAAGTTGGAAAGTTTTAGCTCGTATTCGTTCATAAGAAAAAGAATGAACCGTAGATATAATAAGAATAGCGACTGTGGCAAACGGGCAAATTTACGATTCGCTCACCCTGCTTGATTAGTTTGCATTCCGCGCATCCTAGTACAGATTAGTTTTTTAATCCCACTAGCGCTCGTCCATCGAAATAAAGAGAAAGAGGCCAGCGGGCTAACCCCGCTGGCAAGGCGACCAGTTATTCCTCCCATGCACTCAAAAAGAGCGTAAACTAAGTAAACTAAAGGTATTACCAGCACAAGATATATAAATTTACTTAAAAAAAGTTTCAGAAAATGAAAAGAAACGGAAAAAGAAAGGAAAAAAGATTACATTAATTCTTCATAAGCAACCGAAACATCTATTTTTGAGAGATCGTGCTTCACCAGTGCCTTTTCCTTCAAGGCAAACTGTTGGGATTCGTAGGTCGGACGATCGACATTATAAAATACTCCAATCGGCAATCGCTCGTAATTTGACGTCGTATCTTCAAAAGCCTTCTCTATTGCCTTAAATCGGTCAGAAACATCGTGTCCCTTCTCTTGAAGCTTATAGACGCGCTTTGTGAAAAACTCATAAGTGTTGAGTTTATTGAAGGTAACGCAAGGCTGGAAAACATCCAAAAGAGCAAAACCCTTATGTGCCATTGCCTGCTTCATCATCTCTTTTAAGTGAAGCATATCACCTGCAAATGCACGAGCTACAAAAGTAGCGCCGCCTGAAATGGCAGTTGCGATCGGGTTAAATGGAGTCTCGATAACACCATCAGGCGAAGTTTTGGTCTTCATTCCCATTTGAGTAGTGGGAGATGCCTGACCAGTAGTCAAACCATAAATTTGATTATTATGAACTACATAGGTCATATCATAGTTGCGACGCATCGCATGAACAAAGTGGCCCGCGCCAATACCATAACCATCGCCATCTCCCCCAACGATTACGACATTTAGATCATGATTGGCCAGCTTTACTCCAGAAGCACAAGGAAGGGATCGACCATGGAGAGTTTCAAGACCATACGTGTTTAGATAATGAGGCAATTTTCCACTACAACCAATTCCAGATGAGATAACCGTCTGGTGGTGTGGAATTCCCAGTTCATTAAGAGCACTCTTGAGCGCACCAACGATCGCGAAATCCCCGCAACCAGGACACCATTGAGACTTTTCTTTGACATTAAAATCAGTTATGCCTGCCATAAATATCACCGAACTAGAGGCCGTGCCTCGTTGGATTGAAATATTCCAAATCTTCTTTTTCTACGAAAATGACTTCCTTGTTACCCTTAAAGCCGGCTGCCTTGAGTTTCTGGAGTTGCTCAAGAAGCTGCTCTGGATAAAATGGTCGGCCATCGTACTTAAGGAAATGGAAATCCATCTCGATACCAGAACATTCTCTAATTACGCCAGCAAACTGTGCAGATGAGTTAGCCTCAACCATAATTTTGGTCTTTGTATTTTTGAAAAGCTTTTCCAGATCCGCCTGATGGAGAGGGAAAACAGTTGTAAAATGAATTATGTTTGCTTTAATTCCGGCATTCTCAAGAAGAGGAAGCGCATCAATCAAGGTAAGCTTTGTCGAACCCCAGCAAACCAGAGAAATTGGAGCATCTTTTGGCCCATAGATCAGAGGAGGAGGTAGTTCGTGTTTGAGCGTTTCGAGTTTCTTTGCTCTTTTTTGAACCTGATGAACACGCATGTGGAAACTCTCGGAACTAAATCCGGTTTCATCATGCTCATAGGAAGTAGCAACATGAGTTCCAAATGGCTCTCCCGGAAGTACCCGATCGGACACGCCGTCAGCAGAAAGTGCATAGCGCTTATATCTTGCCATTGGAGCAAGAGCAGGGAGATTTGACTTTATTTTACCCGCTTCGATCTTTACTTTCGAGTGGTCAAAGGGAGCAGTAGAGAAAACAGTTTCGGAGAGGAACTTATCAGAGAGTATAATGACAGGAACCTGATATTTTCCAGAGAGGTTGTGTGATAGTGCACTAAGGAAGAAACACTCTTGCATATCACCTGGAGCAAGAACAACACGGGGAAAATCGCCCTGTGAAGCATGAAGTGCGAATCTTAAATCACCCTGCTCGGTCCAGGTTGGCATACCAGTACTGGGACCACTTCGCTGGGCCAATGCAATGACTATTGGGACCTCGGCAATTGCCGCAAAACCCAGAGCCTCTGCCATCAGGGCAAAGCCGCCTCCGGATGTTCCAACCATCGACCGTGCTCCTGCAAACGAAGCCCCGATCGCATAGTTAATTGCTGCGATCTCATCCTCAGTCTGCTTGACAACAAGCTTGAAACGCTTTTCGTTGTCTATCATCGCGTGAAGAATTGTCGATGCGGGAGTCATGGGGTATGCAGCATAGAATTTGCAGCCTGCTTTGATTGAACCAAGGGCAATAGCTTCATTTCCGGTTATTACAATGTTCTTTTTACCGACTGAAATAGGTTTAACTTTCTTTTCAAAGGGGAAACTATTTGACTTAACATAATCATAACCCGCACGTGCCGCACCAACATTCTTTTTTATGACCTCGGGACCTTTGTGGGCAAGCTCATCACTCATAAGCTGTTCCAGAATTTCAAAGGGATAATCAATCATACCTAACGCCGCACCCAGAGCAGCAGTGTTCTTCATCTGCTCTGTTCCTCCTGCATCTGCGGTGAGTTTAGCAAGGGGCAATGCATACATCTTAACATCAGATCGAACAGAGAATTTTGAAATATCGATCATCTGATCGTAAATAATGGCGCCGCCAGAGGACATGGTAGACATGTGATAGAATACCGCATCCTTGTTTAGTGCAATCACCAATTCCTGATGAGCAAGGGGAGTATTGACGGGTTTGTCACTTATACGAACCTGGACAGTATTATGTCCGCCTCGAATAAGAGAAGGATATTCCGGATACCCTACGGCATTATATCCGCCCCTCGTAAAGCACTTAACCATCAAACGACTGGTGGTCATTACACCCGCTCCAGCCTGACCTGCGATTTTACAGATAAATTCCATAGCATCTACTCTCTAGTGAGATAAAAGTCTAGGAGAAATAAAAGAAGAGGACTTTTAAAGTCTATCGAATCGGAAAATGGCAATTGACGAATATGTCGTAATCGAACGCTGGTTTTAAAAAGAGAATAAACACTAATTACTATTTATGACAACACCAATTACTGTCACCCTGGAAAACAGGAATAGATCAACGATATTAGGATGTCATAGATCTTCACTTAGACCCAGTAGTAGAGCTGAATCGGCAGTGGAGGGTCGATTAGTATTAACTGCAGAAGAATATCGAGTTCTTCATGAAAATAGGATGCCAGATGCGCCACCTGTGATTTCTGCAGCGACAGTGTCAGTTCAAAAGCCAGTCGAACCGGTAACCGAAGGAAGAAGGGGAGCACCAAGAGCACGGGGAAGTCGAACCGAGAGAGCAGAAGTACAATTACAGCGAGATATGGCAGCCATTAGCCCATTTGCAGATCGGGAGGACGCAATCGAAGAGCGGGCAAAAAGAGCAGTCGAAAAAGCTCGAGAACTTCGAATAGATCCGCTCGAATATGTTCTTGATGTTTACAGAGCTGCAACTTACGTTGAAAGTAATCTTGGTGGCGGGCGGGCAGTATACGATGAAAGATTTGAACCTCAGATAAAGGACAATGAAACAAGACTAGTAATTGCTCACCCTGATTCGCCGGAAGTTAGTGAACACATCACCGCAGGCAAAATTCTAGCCAATCCTGATCGAAGAAAGACGGTAAAATTCAAGTCTCTAGAGAGCCAAGGGATAATGCTCGTACATGGCATCGAAGAAACGGTTTTAGCAGTCGCTGTACTCAGAAGAATAGCACGAAACGAAGGAATCGAACGGGATGTCAATCTGGCATTGTTTTGGGAAGATGCAGATCCAGAAGGAAGACTTCAGTCCTATTATCCCGCAATATCGATCATAGATAGAGAAGAAAATAATGGCAGTCACAGACTAGAAGGAACACCACTTGTGAGGGGTTTAGAAGCAATGCCACCCGCAATCGAAGTCCTTAGTGACGCAGCAACTTTCGGGATGTTAAGCTTTGTAAGAGCACTGTCCATTGCAAGAAAACTAGAAGGAATCGCAGACGATGAAAGAAAATCCAGATTAGCGGGTGCATTGGTAGATGGAACAAGCGTTTGGGACCAGTGTCCACTTGCAGGCGAAGTAAAAGTAGCCCTCCGAGAAGCACTAACCGTCAAGCAACCTAACTTCGGTTTTGGTGGCGGATTCGGAGCGGACTAGTAAAATCGAAAACTAATTAAAGATTAGAAAAAGAAAACGGGCCCGATGGGATTTTCAGCTCCCTGTTTTGAGCACCCCAGCCTCCAGAAAGGAAGCCTAAGGGCTTTTTCCAGGGTTTTTGCCAGCAGAGAACTGAGGACAAAAAGCCTTTGAACCCATAACCTAGTGGTATCTTCCGCATTTGGAAATGGCATTCGAAGCCACTCGCCCTATCCAGGTTAGGCCACGAGCCCGTATGAATATAACTAACTAAATAATCAATTAAATGAAAAAATTAATCAAACTAATTATATATGCATCGATTGCTGCAGTTATCGAGTTAGCGCTTCGCAACCATCCTTAGTTACAAGAATAGTGTGCTCAAACTGAGATACAAGACCACGACCAACCTCACGCAATGCAGGATATCCCCGAAGTAGATGAGATTGCAACATTTCACGCAGGGCAGCGCTTACGAGAAGCCGGGATTTGAATTCCTTTCTTATCCAGCGCTCGGCAAATGGCAGAGTACCATAGTTTTTCACGACATATTCAGCGATTTTGCGCGACTGTCGCATCTTAATTGATGAAGGCATATAGAGCGAGAAAATTTCGACCTGCTCAAGATCTTCCACATGACCCGCACCGTTAGTCGCAAAAGGCTCGACTGCAAAAATATCACCTTCTTTGAACTGATACGGATCAGAAGTCTTAATGTTTGGAATGTCAATACCCGCATGCAATTCGTTGGATTTGATCATATGACCTGAAAGATTAGATATGGGTTTGAATCCCGCAGATCGGATGGATTGTTCGATCACTCCACCAATTTCACCGACTGACACACCAGGCTTGATGGTTTTTATTGCAAGTTCCAGCGCGTTTAAAGAAGCATTGGTAAGGGCCTCATTTTCACCGCTTAAATCAATAGAATAGGCAGTGTCTGAGAGGGCTCCATTAACTTCAATTCCCAAATCAACCTTAACCAGATCCTTCTCGCCAATAGCAAGAGAAGATTCAAACTCGGGAGTATAGTGTGCAGCGATATCATTAATCGAGATAGTAACCGGGAATGCTGCGTTCGCACCCTCTTCTTTTATCATTTGTTCGACAGTTTCGGCAATATCCAAAAGCGATTCGCCAACTATGATCAAACGTTTACTTTCTTCGCGAATCTTAGATGCAATTTTACCAGCCTGCCGGAAAGAATCAAGTTCAGTAGAATCCATAATAATCACACAACAATAAGTCTAGATAATGCCTAGAACCATTAGGCTCGAAGAATTATAAAAGGTTCTTGGATCAGAGAAAGTTAATAACATTTGCAAACTCATTTAAATATCAGTTAATAATAAGCAGCATGGCAACGATAATCAGCATTTCTCTTAACGACAAAATTCTCGAAGAAATAGACCGGATCAAAGATGAAATGGGTTTTTCAGGACGATCCGAGGTTTTACGGGCCGGAATCCGGTCAATGGTATCCGAAGCACAAAATAACGAAAAATTAACAGGCCGCATAAAATGCGTACTTCTTATAGTTCATAAGGAAGAAGCCGAAGAATCGATTAATGAGATGACACATTCTTTTGAAGACATAATAAATACGCAGGTACATTCTAATCTTGGCGAACACAAATGCCTTGAGATATTCGTTCTTGATGGAAATGCAGAGCGAATAAAGGAGTTAATAAAACTTCCGCAAGTAAATAAGAAAATAGACTACATGAAATTAGTAGTCCCGTAAGACAAGCGGTCTTTATGCCCACTTGTCTTGATATGCAGGGATAACAAAGCCCGGTCAAAATCAGAATAGGACATCTAGCCCTATTCCATGACTAAATGTGCAGGACTTAAGGCTTGCCTTCTTAATTCACAAGCCCGGAATACCAAATTTGTCGAAGCGGGACTCTCTTGCTTCATCAACATCTTTGAATACCCGGAATCTTGAGAATCGTAAGATTCAAATTAAGAAATCCTGTGGCTCAGTGCCTTCGCAGGTTCAAAGAGCCCTTTTGGCTTCTGAAAACTTATGGCAAAAGGGCTTCACCCCAAAACCATGAGTCGTAAAATCCAAAAGAGCTGGAAAATCCTGCTCCCTGCATCATACTTACATTCAATAAGTAAAAATTGAAAAAGAACCTCGTTTAAGTTAAAATGCAATAAACAACTATTTGGCATCAATACCAAAATATGGCTTGGTTTGATAGAAGAGGCTCTTTTACTGAAACAAAAGAAAGAGAGTAGAATTAGCATTCAGAGAACTTGCAACTCCTTAACCAAAGAGCATCGGTTCAAAACTACCGATAGCCAGACATCATTCGTTCCATATGTCTTAGTGAAACCGGATCGTAAAACAGATCATATGCATTATACATTATATCTCCGCCCGAAGTCGGTCTGAACCAGTTTTCGGCATGACAATTCCTAAAGCAGCCAACACGATTATCACCTTCTCCAGTTCCAATTAAATCGCCCCATTTTTCCTCGCAGGTAAACCCAGGAACCTCGCTGGCACAATTGGCAGCAATCGGATTTGCAGTGTTGTTCCAATAGCCTTCATAAGTATCAGCCAAATTCCCAAAAGAATGAGAGAATTCATGAACAAAGACAGATGAACCATAAGAACCAATAAAGACGATGTCATCATCAACTTCGCCCCTTGCATAAGAGGTATTAACAGCCGAATTATCGAAAAGGACCACAAGCTGATCGCCACGTTCCTGAGAATAGGAGCAGGCTCGATGAGCGTGAGATTTAACATTTGAAATATTGCAGGAAGGAGTCCCACTCACAGTCATGCAGCCATCTCCAGAATCTGCTTCAGACAAAGCAAAGAAATTCATTTTTGCTGAATTGTTTGCATAGAAAGAAAAATTAAGAAGAGTAGATCTAAACAAATTGGCATCGATGAGAAATTGACTAAGATCGGTGTAATACCTGGAGGGAACAAAAATAATATTTAATTTTTCAGTAGGTGGACCGGAAACAGAAAGATTGATACATGAAGAAATAGTTGAAAAATTCGACGCTGGCATTAGAGTGGAATTATCTTTTGAATCTGCAATGGGCGTAGAATTTTTGGTGTCGGCAACAGAAATGGGAATACAACGATTTGAGGTGCACTCATAACCAGCCGAACAATCAGAATCAAAACAGCAGTCATAATTGGTACAGATGCCATCTTTGTTTAGATACTGACAGGATTTGCAAGACGAATCAAAGGGGATCAATGGAACAAAGGTATTTGTAGAGACATTTACAGATAGATTAGAATTAATGGGTCTTGAAGGAACATGATCAGGTTGGGGTAAAATACAACCGCAGAACAAAAGACCAAAAAATATCAAAAGACAGGAAGGAAGAAAAAATTTCATGAAAAACAATAGGGGAGGCAACTTTTTAAGTCTGAATTCTGAATCCACATTGTGGATATCTACACTAACAGCATAATACTCATAATATTAATAGCAGCCTCGGCATTCTTCGCAGCGGCAGAAGTATCCTTTCTTTCACTCTCGCTTGTAAGACTACATTCATTAGTAGAGAAGAACGTCAGAGGTGCCCAGCCACTAACAAACCTGCGTAAGGAAAGAAGAAAAGTAGTAATAGCACTTCTAATTGGAAATAACATAGTAAACATTGCCGCCTCAGCAATAGCAACAGACATGGCAATTACAATTTTCGGTGAAAACGGACTTGGAATAGCAGTTGGAGTCATGTCTTTCGTACTGCTTACATTCGGAGACATAGCACCGAAGAGTTTTGCAACTTCAAATGGGGAAAAATTTCTGTTGTTTTTCGGCAGATTGCTTGAAATATTTTATTGGTGTGCCCATCCATTAGTATTGATATTTGACACACTAAATCGACTCATTCCAGGAGTATATTCTAGAGCAACAATCGTAGAACAATTTACAGAAGACGAAGTTAGAACCGCGGTAAAGTTAGGTGCCATGCACAAGGGAATAACTGAAAAAGAGCGAGAACTAATTGAAAACGTCCTAAAGTTTGACACTCGAACAGTTCGAGAGATAATGACTGCAAAACCAAACGTAGTTCATCTTGAAGACCATCTAACAATCTTAGAAGCACATAAAAAGGCACTTGATAGCAACTACTCCAGATTCCCAGTGCTTGACAAAAACGGTGCAGTCATAGGTACCTTAAGTGTAAAAATCCTAGGAAGACATTACTACAAAAATCCAGAGAAGAAATTGAGAGAAGTAGTATGGGCTCCGGTAATAGTCAAATCAAATGAAAAAGTTTCAGACGCCTTTTCCAATCTGCAAATTTTGGGGAGAAATATCGCAATTGTCGTTGATGAAAAAGGAGAATTTGTTGGAGTAGTTACACTTGAAGATTTACTCGAAGAAATAGTAGGCGAGATAAAATAGGTTCCTAAGTAAAATCAGTGTCGAATTGGAGTTGTACTTATTCGTAACGATTGAGGTTCCGTTAAAGTGATTCCAAAAGCCTGCTGCAGAATCAAACGGGCAATTTCGGTTTGACCATGGTAAGACCCATAGTTAATCGGATGTAAATGATCCATAGAAAGATCGTGCCTGAGCCTCAAAAAACCAGTACGAGGATCGGCTTCTCCTAAAGCAGCCAGATTTACCACCCGCATACCAGCCTGCGGATTGTGTTGAGCAAGAATCCATTGATTAAGCAAATTCGTCGCTTCCTGAGCAGCAGAACTGCTCGTCCCATATTCAGACCATGGCATGACAGTTAAAAGAATGATTTGTCGTGGAGGATCATTTTCATGACCTGCTCGGGAACGATTGGCACGATCAGACTCACGAACCATGTCAATCATACGGGTAAGGTTTCGCTCGATAAGTTCAACCCGGGGACGAATTTGAGATCTATTACGGACCGCTGGAAGATCATTTACGCCTCCCTCGATAATAATGATATTGTAGTTATGAGCCAAAATGTCAGCACCAAATCGATGAACCATCTCGCCAGTACGATTGCCAACTATACCATGACTCTCAACCCTCGATCCGGGAAGGTTCGATTGCAAAATGCCCACATAACCACGAGGACGGCCTCCGATTTGAGTTATCGAATCTCCAATAATACCGATTCTTGGAGAACGAGCAAAAGGATCTGGAACGAAGATAGGAGTCAATGAATCAGGAGGAGAACGGGAGGGAATAAGAGTTGACATTTGGGAAGATGGTTGGGGGGAAAGAGAATAAGTACGAACAGTAATCGTGCTAAGAAGAAGAGGAAAATTTCCAGTTAAAAGAGAGCGTAGATCCGCAGCATGAACTGGATTGGACTGGGCCGTAGATTCAATTGCAGACTCAAGCAACGCAGGCAGGTCAGAAGGAGGCGGGTTTCCGATTACTAAACCAGAAGGGATGAGAGCAGTAGCACCGAACCGAGTGCAGGAAAAAGAAATCGAAATGGCAGTATTGTCAGGATTAGTAGTTGCGACAACTTCACAGACCATTTAAACCAGCAAACAGGTACGAGCAATTATCCGAACATACTTCCGCCTTCTTCAGAAGAGGGACCTTTGCGTTTTGAAACCTTAGATTTTATCATAGATTCTTTGATTGATTTGGTAAGATCCCGGCCCTCACGATCTAGTCGCTCAGTATCAACATTGATACCATTGAAGCGGTTTAGCGCACGCAAAGCATTTGCCGCCGCCTTTGGGTCGAGATATTCCTCGGAAGCTTCGGCCAGAAGTGCAGTTATGGGAAAGCCACGCAAAGAACCAAGAGTCAGAAGCACACCAGTAACACCAGTAGTTGCGCCTTCCCGGATAGGTTTGCCTGCTTTTTTAGAAACCGCATCTTTTACTGCCTGTGCATCACTGGATATGACATACACATCTTCTTTTCCTTCTTTAAGAGAAATTCCACCTAAAGAAACAATCGCCGATGCATTTACAACTTTGGCAAAATCAAATATTTTTTCAGCCAATTCAAGGGACGAAGAAACTGGAATAGACATCTCAGATATTATAACGATCAGATTATGTTTTTCTGAGTAGTGAATCCGAGCTGCAGGCAGAGGCTTGTAATTGTGTATTGCGGCGAGAGGGGCAAAGTCAGCGCTTGAAAAATAACCACCGAACTTCATCGAAAGAGAGTCGACAATCTGGGAAGCTGCAACGCTGCCAACTAAACCAGTTCCTGGAAAACCCAGAATTATCTGGGGCTTTGAAAGAGACCTAAGATCAGAAGTCTGATGGATTGAAACCTGCGACATGAGATGAGTATTTCGATAAAGCTTATATACCATTGCAAAATAATAACTAAAATATGGGATCACTTAAACAGGAAAAGGTCACAATGCCCATGTCCTCTGCAGGAATCATGGGATTCTCATCAGACATAAAAATAAACGGCTTAGAGATGGACCCAAAAGTCTTTGTAGTAGCAACAGCAGTATTCGTACTACTCGTAAAAATAGCACACTTAATAGCCTAAGACCCAGGCAGATATTAATTGCCAGGAAAATTCGATCTTACATATTTACTTATTTTTTGTCCCAATTTTGAAACATCCAAAGGTGAAGCACTAATGATAACACTCTCCCGTTCAGATTGTGCAGCTCGCAGAGAATGAATAAGACTCGAAAACTCGGAGATATTAACTAAGCGCCCAGAGTCAAGAACATTTATCGATGCGGTTTTGTGGGGCGAGGATTGGAAATCAACAATTACATCACAGCCGAATCGTTCGATAAGTTCATCATTGAATTTTTCCATCTTGAGCGAATTGGCTCGAGCAACAGGCAGCGAAACTATTTCCTTATAGAGACGTCGGTTTAGAAGAGCAGATGCATATTTGCCGCCCTCTGGAGAATTGGACATTGCAAGAAGGGCACTTTCATCACCCAGGTGAAGAAAATCGAGGGGCGTGAGGGTTCGGTCTTTAAGCGAGCCTTTTATCGCACGGTAGAGCATGGAGGTGGCAATACGCACGGTTTTGTGAAGATAGACAGTTGAAAACATTGTAAAACGGGCAATGAGCAGATATTCAGCGGCCTCGAGTCCCCGACGCGAGACGCAAAGCTGACTTTTTTCAAAGCGCAGAGTATGAAGTAGGCGATCAATATCAATTATCCCATATGCAACGCCAGTATTGATTGCGTCGCGCTTAAGATAGTCCATCCTATCCGCACCTAGATCAGAGTTCACAATGGAAGCAACCGGGGAATTTGACAACCCGAAAATTTCTCTTTTTTTGTAATTTTCAGATAATAGATCGGACAACTCGCCATGGCACAATTTCTCAAGACCTATTTTTTCATGATCTCCTAGATGTTTTTTGAGCACGTCCTCGCCTTCGTGGGAAAACGCAATATGGCCCAGATCATGTAAAAGACCATAGAGCTTCACCCGATCAGAAGTGTCAGAATCAAAACCAAGCTTCTTGCAGATTGCAAAGGAAAGATGAGCTGTCCCAAGTGAATGCTCAAAGCGGGTGTGGTTCGCACCAGGGTAGACTAGGTTTGCAACAGACATTTGCTTGATCCGGCGCAGGCGCTGGAAATCAGAACAATCAATGATACGGGATTCGAGATCGTTAAATTCCAAAGTACCATGAATCTGATCTTTAATTATCATTAATGGACATGGGAGGAGAAAATTTAAAAACGAAGGACAGATGATTTAAGAATCTTAATCGGCTAATTGTCCCGTGACAAATAAACAGAGCATCAGAGAAATTGTTGCCACGGCAGATTGGAGCACAATCACACAAACGATAAAACAGCTAAAAATAGAAATACCTGAAAAAGATCACAAATCAAGAAGATTAAAGAAAAAGACATCCATGATAAAGATGCTCCTTTACGAGAAGACGAGAAACCTAAATGGAGACAATTCCATTGATTGTGCCTTTTTTGTATCGGCCATAAAAACCATAAGAAAACTGGAACAGGAGTACACGAGAGAAAGCATAAAAAAGGAAGAAACACTTATCTTCCTGAGTCTGCTTTTGGAAAAATTCCATAAGCAGAAATTAACAGTAAAAAAACACATGGCAACCATAGAAGAGTTCAGGAAACTAAAGAGGGTCGTAGAAGATGACTATCAAACTGTACCAAAATCCGATAAAGATTGAGCTCAACGACTACAAAATGAGAGTAAACGGAAACATGCACGAGCACGTTTCCACACGTAAAGTCAGAGACATGGAAGAACTGCTATACGAACCAGAAACAGATGCAGAAAAAATACTCTACTACATGTATCGGGGAGTTTATCAGAAAAGTGAAATACGATATGACATCACAATATTAAAACCAGAAGCCAAGGCAAGAGAAAATACAAAAACACATGGACACTATCATCCAAAGAATGCGGCAGGATGGGAATATCCAGAAGTGTATCAGGTATTAGATGGAGAAGCAGTGTTCCTGTTCCAAAAATCAGGACCAAAAGGATATGAAGTAGCAGTTGTGGATGCCAAAAAAGGAGATGCAATAATCATACCTCCAGGATATGGACATGTCTCAATAAATGCTGGAAAGAAGGATTTAATACTAGCCAATTTGGTATCTCCAGAATTTCAATCAGATTACAGTGAATATGTCAACAAAAAAGGCGGTGCCATATATTATCTTTGCGGCGAAATAATTGAAAATCCAAATTATAAGATAGAGAATATAGAAAGATTAAATTCGCGCAATTGGAATCAAAGATATGAGTTCAAGAGCACAGACATACTTGCAGAAATTGCAACTGATCCGAAGAAATTTGAATTCCTAAAAAAACCAGAATCAAGATCATGGGCAGTAAAAAAATGAGGAAAAAGAACGTAAGAAAGATAAAAACTCACATAACTTTATAAATTTAAATTGCATATGAGATGACAAAATATTGATTGGATTCACCAATACGGGTGGTAAAAATGGCTAAGTACCTAATTGCAAGACAGATCTCTGGAAAAAAGATTGTAACCAACGAAGGCGAAGATTTCGGTACAGTTGTTGACATTAATGTCAATGAAGTAACGGGTAAGATTGAGGGGTTGTCTATTGAACCAAATCCAGACAGCATGACAGCAGCTAAAATGAAAAAGGAGGATGGAGTAGTTCACATTTCTTACGAAAGTGTTCTTGCAGTCGGCGATTATATAATTGTCGAAAGAAGAAACATGATGAACTAAATTACTTTCTTTTTAATTTATAGTTATGAATATTATTGGTGGAATAGACGAAGCCGGACGAGGTCCGGTTATCGGACCCCTAATTATTGCGATTGCAACATGCAAACGCTCAAACGAGAAAAAGCTCAAAGAATTGGCTTCTAAAGATTCAAAACAGCTCTCCCCAAAGCAAAGAGAAGAAACGCTAATTGAATTAAGGAAAATTTGTGAATTTAGAGAAATAGAAGTCAGTGCAACTCAGATCAATAAGATGATGAAGGAGATGTCACTAAACGACATAGAAGCAAAATTTATGGCACAGCTAGTCCAGAGAGCAGGAGATGCGGACATAATGATAGATATGCCTGATCGCTACAGTTGGACATTTAAGGAGAGAATGGCAAAATTCGGAGCGCATAAATTTGAAGCCCAACATAAGGCAGATGCAAACTATCCCATCGTTGCTGCGGCATCGATTTTTGCAAAAGTAACAAGAGACCAAAGAACGGCCCAGATAAGAGAAATTACTGGAGTAGACTTTGGAAGTGGATATCCGTCTGATCCAAAAACCAAAAAAGCAATAGAAAATAAAGAAGAAAGAACCAGGATATCAGAATACTTAAGATGGGAATGGAAAACCCTCGAAAACATAAAGCAGACTAAACTGTTCGAGAATGAAGAGCGGGAGTGAAAATACATGGCTAAAGTCAAAATAATTAACGAAGATAAAACACTAGAAATTCCAGTCGGGGCGAACATCCTGGAGTATGCAAAAGAAAAAACCGCATTTCCATATGGATGTGAAAATGCAGAATGTTGTCAATGTCTCTGCACAGTCATAAAAGGAATTGAAAATCTTGAGTCTAAAGATCACAAAGAATGGGCATTGCTTAGCAAAAAGGGAACATACCCAAATCAGAGATTGGGTTGCCAGCTTCGAGTAAAAAAAGAAGGAGACATAGAAATAGAATATTAGATAAAATAAAAAGATTACTTAAAAATAACTTTAATTCTGGGTGGGTTTGACAATTATCTTTCCTTTGATCAGAGGTCTGGTTGTCGAGAAGAATTCAAATTCGCCACTCCGATCGATCGACACAGTCGAATTTTGTCCGGAAGTAAGAATGTGTGTGTTAAATAATTCAATGCCAGAGGAACTCGAAATTACAGACTGAGGAGCCGTGATTGTGTTGATAAAGGTGATGCGATCACCGGAATTCAGATTCAGTAAGGATGGATCGAATCCATTATCGTTTATGTTAACCACGTACGTAACTGGAATGGGCTTTCCCATGGACGAGGAAATAACAGAGAATCGAACGCCCCGAACTATTCCACTATAAGCGCTGCCATCCGATTTGAGGAGCTCGATGCGCAAAGTGTGCTCTCCGATAGGAACATCTGGAATGGAATAACTTTTCGAACTAACTACAAAAACCCGATCATCATCCAAGGTAAACTTGAAGTAACCCTCCCCGACCTTAAGAGGAGAACCAGGAGTTTTTAAAACCAGATTTTGTGTATTTAAAGCTACATCGACGGAAGTCACTTTTTGATCGGCAATGTCAAAAACCCGACCAGACGCCGGACTTGTAATAGTAAATGAAGGATTTTTCAGTGGAGAAACAGGCGCAGCGGAAGGAACATCAGTACCCGAATCCGGATTTACGGGAGGAGTATTAGACGTACAGCCAAATAACAATAAACCAATACATAAGAAAGTTAAAAATTTCAAAGTCATGGAAAGTAATATAACCAAAAGACATAAAAGTAATGTCGATAGCGATGATCTGTGCAATATTGTTTGATTTTGACGGAGTAGTAATAAAGTCCGAACTTTTACATCGTAAAAGTTTTCTGGAACTTCTAAAGCCATATGGAATTAACGTCAGCATTAAACGATGGTACAAGGAATTTGCAGGCACCGGGTCTCGAAGCATAATAGAGCGGCTTTTGAAAGAACATAAAATAGATGCAGATATAGACCAGATGACAAAAAAAAGAAAGGAGATCTACGAACTAAAAGTAAAAAACGGCGAACTTTCAGAAATGCCGGGAGTTCGAAAGTTTTTAGAGGAACTCGAAGCTAAAGGAGTGAAGAGGGCAATTGTTTCTGGAAGTCATCGAACCAATGTAATGCTTGCACTCAAGACGCTGGATCTTGAAAGATACTTCGGATCTTACATAGTAAGCGGCGATGATTTGAAAGAGAGAAAACCTGCACCAGAACCGTTTTTGGCAGGCGCACGACTGATTGGTGCAAAGCCGGACGAATGCATTGCATTTGAAGATTCTCCTGCAGGAGCACAATCAGCACGAAATGCGGAAATGAAATTGATAATAGTCAAATCGCCAGCCGCAGAAAATGTAGGAAAATACGATCTTTTGATAACTAATTTTACAAAGAAAAATAGAAAAAAGATCTGGGATTTGATAAACAAAAATTAACTGTCGCAACCGGGGGCATCTAGGTTCACAAAACATTCCATCTCGTGCTTTAGTCTTTGATTTGTTTCAAGAGGGATCAAAGGGCGTACACGCGCAACCATTGCATTACGTGCCTGATCGTTTGGATCATTAATAGGAATGAAACGAGGGTCATTAAGTTCATCAAAAGCACTGGATCTAAGAGCCTGAACTTCGACATCTTCATTACCATTAGTTCTTCTTATGAACTCTGCCAAGTGATCGGCCTCAGCACGACCGAAAATAGAGTGAATTGCATCGCGATATTCGTTCAACAAATGATCCGTATCTCGAGCAGAGGCAGTAAGCTTCATCTGCAACCATGGAACGGCACTCATGTCCCAACGTTCACCAAGGAAATCTACTGATATATGCCTCACCTCTTCAGATGGATCATTGAGGTGAGCCCGGACAGTATTAATGAAACCAGCAGGGTGCATACGAATTATCGCATCAAGCCCAATGGCACGAATATTAGGATCGTTCGAAGAGAGAGCAGCATTGAAATATGGAAATACCTCATTATCATTTGGACGAACATATCTTAAGATTGAAAGCGAGTCTGCACGAACCTCTGGAGGCATCGTAGCACCCTGATATCGGAGCAACGCAGTGCGAAGACATGGATAACCACCATTGATAGCACCAAATAAGATTGGGAATTCCGGAGAGGTTGGAAGCCCAGTTGTAGAACCTACGTGATCTGACCGGCGAGCAAGTTGTGCAGAATTCCAGGTGTGAAGCTGGACAGTTAATTCTGATTCTAAACTGTCCAAGACGCCAAGATACTGACGGTCTCGAGAGACAACAATAGGAGTACCGGGAGTCGGAGGCATTTTGATTTCCATAATTCGATCATGAACTTGTCTTGGAACTCCAGAAACAGGATTAGGAATATTAGTGCATGCAAAAGGCTGAGTTTCGAAGGGGGAACGATTGGATCGACCAGAAACCAAATCAACAGATTCGGAATCTGATCCAGAAGAGGCAGGTGCAAAAGTCGTCCATGAAGGATTCGAAGGACGAACAACATCAGTTATCTTGGAACATGTGCCAGTAATAGCCGCATAACCGATAGCACCGGCAAAGAGCGCCCGAAGAAAACGATCACGGGAATTTGTATCATCGCTCGCTGTCCTGACATCTTCAACTAAAAGAGCAGACTGACGGGCAAGAAATGGAAAACCTTTCATAACGACAGATTTGGCTATAGATAAACCATTAGCAAGAGTAGGGTGTTTTTCTGCGAATTTTGCCATATTAGTAGATCTGCTTAGAAACATATTTAAACATATCAAACGACACCAGATCAGTAAAATTAGTCATCTTGAGAAGGAGTAGAGTCAGAAACAGAACCAGTAGAAAGAAATCCGTTAATTCTCGCAGTTAAATCACGATCTGGTTCACCACTTAAGAGTTCTGCACGAATTCTTTGACGAACATCCTGATAACGAGAATCATCATTAAGTTCGATTGCCTTGCGAATGATTGCTCCAAATGCATAGGAACGTGCAGATCGATAATCTTCATCAGAAGCATTAGAACGGGTTTCAAGAACGAATCGGAATAGAGAATCCAGATCTGAACGATCCAAAATCGACTCGATGGCTTCCTGAGTTCGATTGATTTGACTATCCAGTGCCGCATCTGCGCTCCCCGAGCGAATCGAAACGATGTTGCCAAGAAGCAACATTGCATCGGGCAGTGTTCCCTGAGAGCCCAGATAAGAAACGATGGCGCTTCGAACAGCCTTAGAGCTGCCCGAAAGGTGAGAACGAACAAATGAGAGGGCAGCGGGGGAGTGGGCATATTGAAGGCCGGAGACCGAAACTGCAACGATATGATCGTCCGGAGAATTCAGACCTAACGTGAATGCGCTTTGGGCAGATTGATCCTCTGGAGAAACGAAGCGCAGAACAGAGAGAGCATGATAACGAACATCAATTGGAACAGTGGATGCAGTATAAGAAATCATCGCCCGAGTAAGACACGAATATGAAGCTCGGATTTGTCCAAATGAAGAGGGAAGTTCGCCCACGGAAGAGAGGGCATTAGAATCAGGATCTCCAATGTCCGGATCCAGCGCCATCAAACGACGATGAACATTAAATTCTTGCCGCAACCTATCATTAAGAGTGGCAACGCTCAAGAGCAAAGAAGGATCATTCGGAATCGAACCGTTCACTGGCCCACGGATCTGAACAATCAGACGTGAGATAGACGGATCAATTCCTGATACCGCAGAAGGACATGCGATGGGAAACTGGTCAACTGAGGCAACAGATCCTTGAGTAATGGCAGGTCGAGCACTTGTAGTAGATCCGGATTCCCGATAAGTAAAAAGATAAGTACCAAAAACACATGTAGATGCAAGTACTCCTGCACATAACCCCAGAGAAGTGACTCGGACAAAACGAGAGCGGGCAAACGAATCCGTGCGTGCATCAGAGATATCAGAACCAAGAAGAGCGACACTGCGAAAGAAACGTGAAGAAGTAGAAGCGGCAGAAGGAGCATGAATAGTAGAAACAATCTTGGGTTCAGGACTCATGTAAATACATAAAATATATGTCTGCAAACATATTTAAACATAGTAAGCAACATAAAAGCAACACAACATCATTTAAAAACACTCAAAAAATAGAAATATAAAGGAAAGGAAACAGGAATCAAGAGAAGAAGTGAACTCATGATAAAACTAGAACTCGATAAAAAGAGGATATTAGTAAAAGAACAATCAGACGTATCTTCACTATCAAACGGCCATTATGGGCAGATGAAAAAAGGGATCATAGAATTAACGTCCGAAGAAGCAATGTACATAATGGACATAAGAAATGGCAGGGCATTTGACAATAAGGGCAATGAGTATGGATTCAACCAGCTTGTCGAAAAGTTCGCAAAGAGAAAAAAAATACTTGCAAGATATCTGACATATAAAGACTGGAGAGACAAAGGACTCGTCTTAAGGCCTATAGAAGAAAGAGAAGGAAGCTATGGCAGAACGACCCGCAAAACTTATGAAGCTACAGAATTCAAACTAAACAAATTCTCAGTTGAGGGCCTCTTTTTTCCAGATGACCTGATAACCATAATAGACGATCAGGAAAGTGGAAAGGCACTCTATGAACAAAATTGGATAGGCCAGTTTGGAACATACAAAGCAGCACATCGGGGCAAAATCTCGAAGCTAGACATCTATGAGACATTATTTCTCATGCGACAGGGCAACCTGAGTCTCAAGAACGAGAAAGAAAAGGAAGTCGAAAAAATCGCCAAGAAACGAATCCGATTTTTCGAAGATATGTACAGTGTCTATGAAGACTGGAGATCTAGAGGTTATGTAATCAAAACAGGATTTAAATTCGGAACGCATTTTCGAATATATCTCCCGGGCGCATCACCAATTAGGAGCGAAGATGAATGGATGCACTCTAAACATGTCATACATGCCTTTCCAAGAGCGCACAAACAACTCATATCAGAATGGGCTAGAGCGATACGAGTTGCGCATAGCGTAAAAAAGACATTCATACTTGCAATCCCGGGAAAGAAAAAAACTGCAGCTAAAAAATCTAAAAAACCCCAGCTCGACTTCCTTCTTTACCACCGAAAAAATGGCGGGATCGAAACGCCAAAAGACGGCAGCCCCAAATACCTCATGTACTCATTAACTGAGGACGAATACATAGGCGGAGAAGAACTTGCCAGAGCGATTAACGAATGCGAAGATGCGGGTCTTGAAATGATGGTCGCAATCGGAGATCGGGAAAGCAGCGTCACATACTACATAATAAAGGCAATAAGCCTCCCTGGCAGTAAGTACGAATATTTTGAGATTGAATGGGTGCAACCTTAGTCAGCAGAAACCAGATTATTTTTAAGGCGTTTGTTTCATATCATATATAGTTGTGGTAATTATGAGCATAATAAGAAATGTACTCTTAATTTTAGCATTGTTCACGCTATCATTCGCAGTTGTTATTGAATCAGGAGACGGAGGGAAACAGTTCTCACAAGAAACTTCAGTTGCAAAATGCCGCGAAGCGCAGGTAAAAGCAGTATATATATGTCTTGGAAACGTAGTAAAGGTAGTTTCCAGCCAACCTGGAGAAGGAAGCACATTCTACAAACCAGATGGCAGAACAGTAAAATGCCCAGATGTAGCTCCGACATCAATGGGAGCTGAATGTCTGCAGATGATGACGCCAAATTACTGTCCAGAGGAAACCAAATGCGGAGTTGCACCCGCCCCTCAGGTTTTTCCAGGGCAGAACAACACAATCGAGAATAAACCAATAATCAACAACCAGACTTTGAACCAGAGTGAATCAATAAATCAATCACCACCAGTAGTTACACCAGCACCAACTACCAACAATCAGCAAAGTAGTAACTCAAATAGCGAAACCGGACAAAATGAAGTCAACATAACCACACCAAAAGCAAAGACAATAGATTCTACAACAGACAATCTGATACTGGTAGTTGCTGGCCTAGGAGTAGTATCAATAGTAGTGCTCTTTTTGCTCTTTAGGAAAACCCTAAGCGAATAGAGTAGCTTTTTATTCTTTTCTCAATACTTTATAGAGAGATAATCTAATTCATGATGTGATATTATGGCACTTAGACCTGGACGAGCAGTAAGAAGTCCAACAAAAAGACCCTGGACAAGATTTTCAAGGAGCAAACCAAGAAAATCATTCATAAAGGCAATGCCTCATAAGGACCTTCACCAATTCAAGATGGGCGCACAGAAGGCAGATTTTGACATGGTAGTTAACCTTACAAGTGAAGAACCAGTCATATTAAGAGACAACGCAATTGAAAGTGCAAGACAGACCGCAAACAAATATCTGGAAGAAAACGTAGCGGGTGCATACTCATTTGTAGTAAGGGTCTATCCTCATCACATCATCAGAGAAAACAAGATGATTGCGGGTGCGGGTGCAGACCGGCTTCAGAAAGGTATGAGACAGGCATTTGGAAGACCAACTGACTGCGCAGCCAGATTGCACAAAGGCACAGAACTCTTTACAATACACAGCTACAAGAGCAATTTGCCCCATGTGATGGTTGCACTTGAAAGAGCCAGAAGAAAATTATCTGGAACTTACGAGATTCAGACGCAATAAAGATCTAAAAATATAATAAGATCATAATTTTTTAATATATTTTCTTTTTTTATATAGTTATTTTTTACATTGATAGTTATTGAATGGCTTTTTTTGTGGTAATGGGTTTAAAAACCTAATTTGACATAATTAGTATGGGGGGTGGGGACTTGTCCTCAGGTAAAGAAAATACATCAGAACCTTTAATCAGTACAGATGTCGATCGATTAATTGTTACAATTTCAGAAAAAGGTAAAATAACGCTCACAGAACTAGAAAAAATAGTTCGAATAGACAAAAGAAGCATGCAGAAATGGATCGGAGTCCTTGAAGAAGAAGGCTACATAAAAATAGAGTATCGACTAGGCGCAACATACGTCATCTGGACAGGCAACACTGAAAAAGTTGAACCTCAAATGACAGATGAAAAAGAAACTGCCACATTTGAAGTTACAAAACAGGAGGCAACAACACCTAACGAGATTGCAAACTTAGAGGAAAAGGAAGACGAACGAGAAATTATAATTAACATAGAAGACATGGACGAGGGAAAAGAAGAATTTGAAAAACACTCTGAGTACAAAATGCAGGCGGATGGGAGTAGTTTGAATGTTACTACAGCCGCAGGTTCAACTACATCAGATCAGAAAATCGAGAAAACTCAAGCACAGGAAACGCAGTCAGAAGCAGTCGAAATTCCCCCGAAACAGTCAGAAGAACTCAAAGAACCTGCACTTGAGATACCACTGATAGATCAAGAAGAAACAAAGATTCAGGAGGAATTAGAAACAACTCAGAACGTAAAGGAAGAGGAGTCAACTCCAGAGCAAAAGAAACTCATGAGTCCAGAAACCCGAGAACTTATTGCTTCATATATAACTCAAATAAACCAGGAAAAAGGAGTCATAAGCGACCTAAAGAGACAGCGCGAGAGAATATTTAGGGAAAAATTCCTTTCACTTGAAGAGAAAATGGAGGCGGACATCGCAGCCATAACCGAAATGATTATTGATAAACAAACTCGAATTGCCGACCTAAGAACTCACACCTTGGAATTACCATCAAAAGTAAGTGAGATCGAAGAATTGTATGGTGAAATTAAAAGAGTAAAGAAAGAGACCAAAGATCTGCTAGGAGACATAAAAGCAAATGCAAAATCCACATTCGCAGAGATAGATCAGACAAAAGAGGAAATAGAAGGAAAGGTCGAAGAACTCGACAAAACGCTTGGTGCCAGCCAGGAGCGATTAGAAAAAATCCAAAGGATCGAAAATCTCGCACGATCAAAACTCGAAAGTCTCGAACAAACATCGACTGAAATCGAAGGTCAGCTTGAGGATCTAAGCAAAACACTCAAATCGATAGATCAGGAAATGAATGCCATTAAATCAGTCCGGGCTTCGGTTGCAGATCAGGCAGGAGAAGTAGAGGATATGATAAAAACCCAAAATAGTTCGCTCGAAGCACTAAAAAGCGAATTTGCAGGAGTCAACAAATTTGAAACGAGTATCAAAAACTATATTGAAAACTTCGAAAAGAAAGTATCCCAGATCGATAGTTATGTCGCAAAGAGCGAGGATGAATTAGCGAACCTGCGCGAAGCCGCAGAAACGCACTACCTAAAGAAATACGTAGGCGCACTTGAGCAGATGACCGATTCATATCAGGGAGAACTTGAAGAAGTAGTCCAAAAAGAAAAAGAAATCGAACAACGAATCGGCGAGTCCAAACAAAAAGTCATGGGCTTGATCAAAGACAGTCAGGAAATGATAAAAAAGCTCAGGGACACTGAAGGCAAACCGACACTGGAATTCAGTTCAGCACGAGAACGGGTAGCTGCAAGAGTCCAGAAGATAAAGAGCGGCATTGAATCCGAAACGATCGATGCACAGGAGAGTAGTGAGGATAGTAACTCTCCGGCAAGCGCAGTTTCTTCCAGTAGTGCGAGCACAAGAATCGGAAGATTTGAACTCAAAGGACCTCTTTCAAAGGGAAAGAAGGAAAATCCAAAGAAAGGCTCGAAAAAATAGTAGATATAGTAGGGCAAGTCATCTCAAAACCAGCAGAAAAGCTAAAGTTTCTGCTGCTCTTTTTGTTTTTCCCGACTCCTAGCATCATCCACCAGCGCCAGCCAGGAATCCCCGATTTTCATAAAGTAGTTACCAAAGGTCTTACTAAGAGAAATTTTCATGGGTCGGTACTTGCGCTTGCTTTCTATTGCAACTATAGTTTCCCGCTCGACCTTAATTAGACCTACACGCTTAAGGCGCGGAAGAACCCGATTATAGAAAGTCGCCTTGGAAATACCATTTGACCGGACAAATGCGGCAATTTCATCGCCGCCAAGGTGGGTTTTGGTATAGAGCTCCTTCATAAAACCGCAGGCGATTTCGTAGTATTTTGGCTGGTATTTCTTTGCAAATATGAAGTTCATAAGTTCTTCCAGATTCCAGAGGTTCCTCGTCATGTTTTCAGATTGATCCTGAAAACTGCGCAGCTCCGGAGAATCGTACCTTGGAAGATAAATGGATTCATCAGAGGGAACTCCACGAGATGAAATAGACTTTTTGTTTGTGTTAGAAGTGGAATCAGACGATGAGTCAGAAACGGCATCAAGATCGGATGTGGTTTCCAAGGATTCTGATTCAGACATAATAGAAAAAGGCGAAGAAAGAATAAAATAGCTCGCATATGGATTCGCTTTGCAACACCCACTAAAATAAGATCACAGGCCGTTTAGTAGCGCACACGAGAGATAAAGAAATGCTACGCACTGGGTTGTGCAGAGGGAGTTCTTCGTTTTTTAGTAGTAGGGGCAGTTAGTTTTTTCAGTCGAGCTTCAAGGGCCAAACCATCTCCAGCTAAAGGGTTTTTGACTTCTTGCCGGTTGACTTTTTTTGATTCGATTTCCCTAAGTGCAGCTCGGGCAAGCTCTTCTAAAGAGTCAACATTAAGTTTTCTTGTACTATCAAGAATCGACTCCACCCCAGAAGCATCGGCCTTAGTAACACAAACACTCAGCATTGGGATTAGTGCATCTTTTCCTGCTTTTGAAACAGTTGCATTATCAGAGTGAGCCATGTGTAACAGATATGGTACGTCCCCTTTGTTTAAACACAACTGCACATCTGCATCTGCAGCCCTAGCAATAGCAGTTTGAGGAACAGAAAATGAAGGTGATAGAATACCCATTGGATAAAAGCCAGGGCGAACATCAAGAGTTCCTTTTCCGGTCTCCCCTTCATACAAAATTCTTCGACCAGAAGCAGCAGCCTGATCTATTGCCTCCAATCTCAAGGATTCTGCTTTATCAGTCAAATCAGGACTGGGAGGACGTGCTAAAAGAGAACTGATGTCAATACCAAAATCAGTGGAAAGCGCAATTGTATATTGCCAGGCCTTTTTTCTGCTGGAAATATCGAGTCGACCATCACCAATAACTTTTTCAATTTCATTTAGAGGATAGCAAACATTAGGGGGCTCTGAACCTTTTGACTTCATCGAGGCAACCTCAGATTTGGCTAGATCGAATTGAACATCGAGTGCACGATCAACTAACTGATTAAAATTCGCCCGAATAAATTCAGATGCATCAATACCCAAACTAGGAGAACGACTAAGAAACACCACCAGTTCAGGAGTTAAATTGGGAATGTTAAATAGAGCCTTACCTATTTTTTGTGCTGCAAAATCTCTTAGGAGCCTTGGGATGGAGCGATTAAATGCCAGATCTTCTAACGCGGTGTACCCACCTTGGACTACATGTGCACTAACCAGTCCAAGAAAAATTTTCCTCCTAAGGTCATAACCGTATTTATCACGATCACAACAAATCCCCAAAATAGTACGTCTGGTTTGATCATCAGATCTCACACAACCATTAATTAGCGCACGCTCATAATTTTCAGAGATTCGGGTTTGAACTTGAGGGGAAAGAGTTTCTCTTCGTACGCCATCTAGAATCTGAAAGTTTCCGGTTTCAATAAGTACATCAACAACAGCAATCGTAAGAGCATCGATCAGGGCGACAGATAAGCGCGTCGCTACATAATCAGAATTGAGAGTCCGGACAAGGGTCACTGCGGCATCAGGGTAAGTCTGAGTTATGACTCTTGCAAGGACGCGTTTATCCTCAGGGGAAATCGCTGCCAGAGCCAATGCAGATACAGAGGAAGATTTTGTTGGCGGATTTTTTAGTGCAGAGATAGAGTTTGCCAATGCATTTGAAGGATCTGCAACTAAACTTGATTCATACGCACTTAGCCAATCGCCCTCTTTGATGCTCGTTTGTAGCCTAACAGTTGCCTGTTGTCTAGTGAAAACTTCGAGCTTATTATCAACATAATTTTTAGTTTCCGGATCAGGAACGACTAGACTCATAAGAGACCGTAGATCCGGACGAAATACCGACTCGGAATCAGTAACTAACAGATCTGCAAACCTCCTAAGGGCAGATTGTTTATTTTTATGGCTAGTGGTCGGATCATGAATAACCTCTTCAAGTACCTGATAATGCTTAGATTGATCAATTAACTCAGCAATTAAATTATCTAAATTCCGCTTAACTCGAACAGTTCTAGAGCGGGGCAATCCTGAGTCTTTAGAGAGATCTGTAAGTAGAGTATGATAGTAGCGCAAATATATCTTTTTTTCTAAAAGAACATCTATTGCATATTCACGTATTCTGATATGAAGGCCAGTATCTCGAGCAAGACTCGATAATTTT
This sequence comes from Microcaldota archaeon, assembly GCA_016212525.1. Classification (GTDB taxonomy): domain Archaea; phylum Micrarchaeota; class Micrarchaeia; order Anstonellales; family Bilamarchaeaceae; genus Bilamarchaeum. Next base: position 256,454 of record JACRGD010000010.1, read on the forward strand.
GGTGCAGCGCCTTTATCAGTAGCAAAATAATCGGCCAATAGTTTGCCAGCAGCAATTCTTCTACGAGGATCTGGATCAGACTTCATAATTAGCGAAAGACTTACATCTGGCATTTCTCCCATATATTCACAGAAATATATTAAATATAACAATTTATAAAAGATAGATATTGTGGGTCATTAGCCAAATATGCTACCTAAACCCTCTTCCGCAGCTTCCTCTTGCTCCTTTATCTTATCGACAACGCGCTTTTGAACTTCAACTGAAGATGCAGGAGCAACGCTCTTGAGCCGCTCGTCGGCAGACTTGACAAATTCGTCAGAAGCGGCAACATAGACATAGAACATGTTTTTGTCCTCATCTATCATCGCACCCTCTCGTGTTCGATAACCAATTCGAGCAAAACTATCTGCCTTATACGGATCGGCTTCGAGAATCTTCATTAATTCGGACTTCTTGGAAATCTCACATTGATAAACTCTGTCGACTACCATGAACAAAAATTAGAAAGAAAAGGAATAAAGAGAGATAAGAAAGCGAAAAATTACGAAGCCGGAGTCTTCTCAGCCATTGCAACAAGAGCTCCAGTTAGAATTGGCATTCCTATAAAATAAGTAGGAATACCAAGCAATGGAATCAGATTCAGAACGAAGTTTATGGCATAGAGGAAGAAAACTCCAACATAGCGGATATGATAAAACCCGAGCATTCTGAACCCGGCCTTAAGCGAAGAAATGGGACCCATTCCAAAAGAACTGCAGAAGATTAGACTTGGCTTAAAGAGCAGATGAACCAGGAAAATCATAACCATGGCCAAGAATCCAATAATGTAGTTCATATAAGCAATATTTGAAAGGGCGGCCACATAAGCAAAACCCAGAATACCAACAGGAACCCCCCAGATGAGATCCCTCAACAGAGAAATAAGAAAAACATGAGGTGCATTGTCCATTGCAGTAACAAAGAACTGGGCAAGACTGGTTTTGGATCCTCCAAGAGCCTTTCGGATTGAGAAGATAAAACCACTCTTTATAGCATTAGTAAGATAATAGACAAAAAATCCAAGGACAGTAAGAACAACAATTGTCGGAATCGGAATCGGGTCCGCAATCGGCGTAAAATGAAGAACGGATGCGATCATGAAATAGATCATAAAAAGCCCAATACCGGACAAAACAGCCAAAACACAAAGTAGAAAACATACGAACTGAGGCCATACGAAACTCAACATGCCTTTAGAAAACGCCTTTAATGACCGGGAAAGTTCTAATAACAAAAGTACACCAAACGGACTAAAGAAAGCAAAATATATAAACGTGGTGGAAAGAAAGTTAAATTGGTCTTATTTATGAGAAAAATACCAAGAATAATGAGTACGCAGCATCCAGACAACATCACAACCCCGTTCTTTTCAGATTCCGATGTTTTAGCAGGTGAAGCTGAAGTAAAGGAAGCATTTTTCGTGTTCTCGCAGCTGGGAGCGACAGAGCAGATGTGGGATAGCGAAGGTAAGGAAGCAGACAATCAGGTAGTCGAGAAACTACTTTCACGACACATGGACTATTTTTCTAAAAACAGACTAGGTAGAGATTTGTATCTTACATATCGGGTCCCAAATCCCTCAATCGAGAAGGAACAGGGAAAAATACTTCTTGAAACCCTCCACAGCATACCAAGGGCATTTGATGTCGCCCGGGCAGCAGGGAGCGACTGTGCACCCATCTTCGAAGTTATATTACCCATGACCACATCGCATCTGGAAATAGATCGAATAAAAAACTACTACGAACAGGCGATTGTGGGTCAAAGCGAACTGAAGCTGGGAAAAGAAAGGATATCGGTTCGGGAATGGGTTGGCAATTTCGAACCCCGGCAGATAAACGTGATTCCGCTTTTTGAAGACCGGGATTCTATACTTGGAGCTGGCCAGACAGTAAATAAATATCTTGAAGGCAAAAATCTCGAATACCAGCGAGTTTTCATAGCCCGCAGCGATCCGGCACTTAACTACGGCTCGGCAAGCGCAGTACTGCTGGCTAAGATTGCACTTCAGAGATTCGCGAAAGTAGAGGAAGAAACAAGCGTCGATATTCATCCAATTATAGGAGTAGGAGGGGCACCATTTAGAGGAAATTTTACACCAAACAACGCGAACAACTGCACAGATGAATACCCAAGCGTCCAGACTTTCACAGCCCAGTCATCATTCAAATATGACCATCCATTTAGAGACGCAGTAAATGCGATAGACATGGTCAATCACATTCACAAACGGGCACCGCTTGCGATCGATGAGAAAGAAGGAATAGCAATGATCGACAAAATAACAGTCACATATCAAAAGCAGCTCATGCTCATGGCAGAAACTATTAATGCAGTTGCCACATACGTACCTGGAAAACGGGCAAGAAAACTGCACACGGGTCTCTTTGGATATTCGCGATCACTAAAGGGAGTAAAACTTCCACGGGCAATCAAATTCTGCAGCGCGTTCTACTCAATCGGCCTGCCACCGGAGTTGTTGGGACTTGGTAGTCTTTCCGAAAAGGACTGGGATAAACTTCATGAACTCTATCGAAACATAGATGAGGACCTAAAAGAAGCATCTCGATGGCTAAATACAAAGAATCTCACACAGATGCCAAAGCAAGTAAGGGAGGAAGTGGAGAAAGTTGCAAAGCGGATCGATGTGGAAGAGGATGAAGAACACAGTGAAATAACAAGCAGGATATATTCCAATTATCGGTCCGCTTCATCAAGCCACATGACCGAAGACATCAAGGCCGCGGCATGGAAGCGGAGATTTTTGGGATGAATGAAAATTACTCAGGTAATATCATGGCTCAAAACACGCTTAATTCTGACCCGATAGAAACGCACCGCAGACTCAGAGGGAAAATAAAAATTCAAGAGAAGGCGAAGATAAAAACGCAGCAGGACCTTGCGGTTCTTTATACTCCAGGAGTAGCAAAACCATGTCTTGAGATAAAGAGAGACAAATCGCTCGCATATGAATATACGATGAAAGGAAATGCAGTTGCGATAGTTACTGATGGCACGCGGGTTTTGGGACTTGGCGACATAGGGCCAGAAGCAGCTCTTCCAGTAATGGAGGGAAAGGCACTCATCATGCAACAGTTTGCCAAAATAGATGCGTTTCCAATTTGTCTGAACACAAAAAATGCAGATGAGATAGTAATGATTGTCAAGGCAATCGCACCTGGATTTGGAGCGATAAATCTTGAAGACATTCAAACGCCTAAAGTCTTTGAAATAGAAGAACGACTCACAAGAGAGTTGGAGATTCCAGTTTTCCATGATGATCAACATGGAACAGCCATGGTCGCACTTGCCGGACTCTACAATGCATTAAAGGTAATCGGAAAGACAAAAGACAGAAACGTCAAAATAGGCATTGTGGGCGCAGGCAGCGCCGGTTATGCGATTGCGAAACTGCTGAGCGCCGCAGGATTTAGTAACATAGTCGTATTCGACAGCAAAGGAGCGATCTTTGAGGGCCGATCAGAACTTGAAGAATATAAAAAGGTACTTGCGAGAATGAACATCAGTGGATTTAGCGGCAAGATAAACGAATTCGAAGGCGCGCAAGTAATAATATCTGCATCTGCACCAGGATCACTGCCATTGGAAACAGTAAGAAAAATGACAAAACCAAATATAGTCTTTGCACTATCCAATCCCAATTCAGAGCTGACGCTCGAGCAGGCAAAAGAACTACAAATAGAAGTATTTGGAACAGGAAGAAGCGACTATCCAAACCAAATCAACAATTCGATCTGCTTCCCAGGTTTCCTTCGGGCACTTTTGGACCTAAGAGTCAAGAAAATAACCAATGAAATGAAAATTGCTGCTGCAAAAGCAATCGCAGAATGCGTAAAGAATCCAACCACGCAGATGATCGTCCCAGACCCGTTCGACCGCAGAGTAGTCAAAAGAATTTTCAAACGAGTAAAGCAAACGATCGAAAAACAAAAAACACAAGAGTAGAGAGGAAGTCAAGAAGCAGATGCGATCTTATAGAGATCAATTTTTTCATGAGACACAAAACCACGCAACTCATTTTCGCTAACACCTAGTTTTCTGGAGAGAATCTGGAACGTCCAAAAACTCGGAATACAACCTGCGAATTTTAAATCATTTTTCCTAAGTTCACATACTGCATGAGTCAGAGCAGCAGCAGTAAGAACCACCGGAAACTCATGGGACGAAGGCACGCAAAGGGGTTTTGGCTTGGCGGTTCTTTCGATCTCTATCTGGTACTTTCTTAGATAATAGCACACAAGATCGGAATTGATACCCAACTGAGAAGAGAGTTGGTGAAGACGAATTTGTGGATTTGCTTCAACTAATTCAGAAAGCATAGCAGAACGACGCTGATCTAGCAGCTCAAAAGCAGCAGCGCGCAAGCGAGTAAAATCAGAAAATGAAACCTCACTTACGCGGACCACGACATCATAAAAGGCAGCAGTCGAAACACGACCACGTTCGTTATCAGCACAACGCAGATCAGTAAAGGGATTGAGAGTCAAAAGAGCATCGCGAATGGCATCTAAGATTTGGGAATCTGACATCGCTGGAAGTAGGGATTCTTTGGGAGAGTCGTTTGAAGCACCAACAACAGATGGGGGCACATGTGCATCTTCTTTCCTAGTGGCAGGACATAAATCAGGTTTGGAATGTACACGATCAGCAGGAAGAGATGAAGGAACACCTGGATGTTTTGACGTTGCCGGTTTTCCAAGCCGAATCTGGTATTTTCGCAGATAGTAACAGGTAAGTTCGGGGCCAATATTAAGTTCTCTTGAAACTTGACCAAGACGAATTTGTGGATTGGACTTAACTAATTCATAAAGAACATCAAAACGACGTTGATCCAATAGTGCACCTACAGGTGCACGCAACCTTTTGAGATCAGAAACAGAAACTTTGCTGGCTTTAGATAAGATTTTAAGGGAACGCTCATCCCTAAGAGGATTACCTCTCGTACCATTAACAACACCCAAATCATAAAATGGATTGATAGTTAAAAGAGCAGTGCGTACAGCGACTAGTCTTTTGGAATCAGAAGACTCCGTTTGAAGAGATTCTATCATCGGATCGCGGGATACGATCATGTCGGATCTTAATGCAGGTCGAGTTTTCTCCTCAGACCCCATAGTAGTGAGATCTGACTTGCGCTGGGGGTGTCGGAGTCTTACCATAACACGAACATACACTTTAAACAATTTAATACTTTCCTTTAGAACCAGAAAAATCCAGATAGGATTTGAAAATAAGAGGAGTATCTGGAGTAAAACGATCTGGTTGGGTTTTAATAAGAGGCTTTAGATCAACGAGGGAAACGAATGTTCCGCTTTCAATTTCTGTTTCCTGGAGCAGCATTGTTCCATCCCATTTGCAGATATAGACTTTGGCCAGATAATTGGTTTGCGATCCCAGGTATTTAAGATCAAAAAGAAAACGTAATTTAGGTTTAATTCCCAATTCTTCGCTCAGTTCTCTTTGGGCATTTTGAAAATATGATTCTCCCTTTGCAGCTACTCCACCCTGAGCAATTTCTAATCGTCCAGGTGCATAATCTTTGTAAGACGAACGCTTAGTAACAAATAACTCGAGAGCGGAATTGAAAACGAGTATAAAAGAAGTACGATGAAGAAGATTGCCAGCTCGCATTTCCTTGCGGGTAACAGTTCCAACAGTCCGGTCAGATTCATCGATCAGATCGACAAGGTCAGAATCCATGAAATAAAAGAAGAATTTAATATTTATAAAATAGATTTCATACTTATTATAAATATAGAAAAATACAAAACATAAAAATAGTAAATAAAAAAAATTAAGAAACGTGTTTGTTATGTCATTCATTCGCTCTCCAATAATTTGTATTTTAGGCCATGTGGATCATGGCAAAACTTCACTCTTAGACGCGATTCGGGGTACAGGAGTCGCAAAGAAAGAAGCAGGCGGCATCACACAGATGATCGGTGCAAGCTACGTCTCAAAAGAGGACATAGACAGGGTCGCAGGCAAACTTGCAGAGCGCATGAAACTAACGCTCAAAATACCAGGATTGTTATTCATTGATACCCCAGGACACGAGGCATTTAGCAGCCTGCGCGACCGGGGCGGAAGCATTGCAGACCTAGTAGTTTTAGTAGTCGATGTAAATCAGGGATTCCAGCCACAGACCATCGAATCGATAAAAATACTTAAACAATACAAAACACCATTTCTCATTGCAGCAAACAAGATAGATGCGATCTCGGGCTGGAGAACGAACAACACCAAATCATTTATGGAATCGTTCAACGATCAGGCAGAACACGTAAAGGAAAAGGCAGAAGAAAAAATATATCAGATCATGGGCCACATTTCTGAACATGGATTTGATAGCGAACGGTTCGACCGGGTCAAAGACTTCACGAAACAGATCGGAATAATTCCCATTAGCGCGAAAACTCAGGAAGGGCTTGGCGAACTTCTGGTTCTTATAGCAGGCCTCTCCCAACGATTTTTAGAGGGCAGTTTAGACATCGATGAAAAAGGCAGAGGCAAGGCCAGCGTTATGGAAGTAAAGGATGAGAAGGGTCTTGGAACAGTTGTTGATGTAATCGTCTATGACGGTGTTTTCAACAAAAATGATGACATTGCATTTTTGACAGTTGGCGGAGTCAAAAGGACAAAGATCAGAGGACTCCTGCTTCCCAATTTGTCAGGAAAAGACAAATATCAGTATGTCGATTCAGTCGTGGCAGCAGCGGGAGTAAGAATATATGCACCGGATTTGGAAGGAGCGATTCCCGGGTCCCCGCTGGACGTCATTCATAATTTTGAAGAAGATAAAAAAGACATTGAAGAGCAACTCAAAAGCGCAGTCTTTGTGCAGGACGAAGTCGGAGTAATTCTACGTGCGGATAGCCTTGGATCGGTCGAAGCGCTGCTAAAACTCCTTAAGGTCGAAGGCATAAAGGTGAGAGATGCTTCGGTTGGACATATAACCCGAAAGGAAGTCATATCTGCAGGAGTAGTTGCAAAGGAAGACCCATATATGGGCATAGTACTGGCGTTCAATGTTCGGGTTCTTGATGAAGCCCAGGTTGAATCAGACAACACAAAGATCCCGATAATAAATCGAAACATTATTTACAAATTGATTGACGATTACAAAGACTGGGTAAAGTCGGAAAAGGATCGAAAGAAGAAAGAAAGCATCCAGAAAATAACCTGCCCGGGAAAGATCAAGGCGCTTCCAGGATTCTTCTTTAGAGCGTCCAAGCCGGCAATATTTGGAGTCGATGTTTTAGCAGGCAGACTCAAGAAAAATTATCGTCTGATGAACGAGAGCGGCGAGATAGTTGGCGAAGTCCGTGAAATCCAGAAAGACAAGGAGAAAGTGGAAGAAGCAGGAACTGGAGATCAATTGGCGATTTCGTGCGATGGTATAATTCTTCACAAGAACGTAACTGAAGGAGAGTTACTTTATACATACATGACAGAAGACGAGATGAAGAAATGGGACTCACAGTTGCAAATGCTTTCTAAAGAAGAAAAAGAGGTATTTGAAAAAATAAAGAAACTCTTGAGAATACAATTCTAATTGTTCTAATCAAGGTTTTAATTAGGTTACCGCAACCAAGCGATTATTAACCTATGAAGTGAAAGGATAGGGTGAGTTAATGATCATCGGCCTAACTGGAGAAAACTGCGCGGGAAAAAGCACGATTTGTGAATACCTAAAGAAAAAGGGATTCTATTACTATTCACTTTCTGACGCCATACGCGAGGAACTAAAAAAAGAAGGCAAAACCATAACCCGCGAGAATTTAGTTCAAAAGGGCAACGAGCTACGAGTCAAGTTCGGAGCAGGCGCACTTGGAAGAAAAATTGCAGAGCTGCTTCAGGCAGATAAAAACTATGTCATCGATTCAATCCGGAATCCTGCGGAAGTCGAAGAGCTAAAGAAATCCGGAAGATTTTTCCTATTTTATGTAACGGCATCACCAGAAACACGGTTCGAGCGGATAAAGACACGAAAACGTGAAGAGGATCCCCAGACATACGACTCGTTTCTTCGGTTCGAAAAGCTTGAGATGGAAAATGCGGACAAAACCAAACAAAACCTCAAGGGAACATTTGTTCACGCTGATAAGAAACTCGAAAACGAAGGCAGTTTTGAAGAGCTCTATGACAAAGTGGACAAATTACTCGCAGAAGTTTCAGATAAATTCAAACGCGTCAGACCAAGCTGGGATGACTATTTTATGGGCATTGCAAAGGTAGTTAGTTCAAGAAGTAACTGTATGAAGCGCAAAGTCGCGGCGATCATAGTCAAGGACAAACGAATAGTTTCAACCGGATACAACGGAACACCACGGGGAACGCGAAACTGCTCTGAGGGCGGATGCCCAAGATGCAACGGATTTAGCGAAAGCGGCAAGAACCTTGAAGAATGTGTTTGCAGTCACGGAGAAGAGAATGCCATAGTTCAGGCAGCATACCACGGAATTTCGATCAAGGAATCGACCATATATACTACATTCTCACCGTGCCTGCTATGCACGAAAATGATCATAAATTCAGGACTAAAAGAGGTCGTTTACAACGTCGCCTACCCGCTAGGCGAGACTCCCCTAAAGCTTCTTAAAGAAGCAGGAATTATTGTTAGGCAGAACAAAATCGAATAATAAATAGTTAATAACAAAAGAAAAGGTGCAAAGATGGAAGAATCAGAAGAAGTTGTCATGCCTCAGATGCAGCAAGGACCCAGACCCCAGGGATTCATACCACCGGCACTCGCAGCGCTTATGTATTCGGCATTCGGAGAGAGCCTCATACTACTAGGAGGACTGTTTCTGATTGTAGGATTTGCAGCATTTTTAGGTTCCATAATCGGAATCAAGGGAAGCGGCGAAATGTTAGTCGGAATTCTTCTATTATTAGGAGGCCTTACACTAGTAAAAACATCCAAACTTGTGATCCGGCAAATCCCAAATCCGCAACCACCAGTACCGCCAGTTCAGATGATTCCTCCAAAGCAGGATCCTCCAAGCGGCTATCGATAATCGCATACCCAGTAGAGAGACCTTAAATACAGGTACACACACAATAACTAATGCAACGATGAGGAAACCGTCCCAGGCTGAGGAAACTATGAAGGGAAGAGTAGCTACTGAGTTGCACTTAGAAAATAACGGGATGAGCCAGGGCATGTCCAACAATAATAGCAACATAGAAAAGAAGACAGCAAAAGAAAAAATAATCGCTATTTCTGCAACACATCGGGATGAATCCAATACAGAGGCAATGCTTCTCCAGACAATAGAAGAACTCGAGAACAAAGGATACGAAGTCCAGTTGATAAAACTTCGAAAACTCAATTTCAAGTCGTGCGACGGGTGCAAGGACTGCGACACAAACGAACGATGCCACATCAAAGACCCGCTTACACCAATCTATCGGGCGCTTCTTGAGGCCAAAGTCTGGATAATCGCAACGCCAGAATACTGGTGGAATGTATCAGGACTTTGTAAAACTTTCGTCGATCGGCTCAATGCATATTGGAAGGCACGGGAAAAATACTTCGAGGGAAAATACTTTGCAGTCATCACCTGTGGTGGCCAGCCGATAGAACGCACAGGATATGCAGAACGATATCTCGAACTTCTCTTTGGAAAGCTCTACTTTCAACACATCGGATCGGTTCGAGCCAGCGCGGATGGACCGCTCGAAATACTAAAGCAGACAGAGAAACTCCAAGAGTGCAGGGAATTAGGAAAACGAATCATAAACAAACTCGAAGAAAAACAAACCTGAGAAATCCTTTTATTATTTAGCTGACAATAGGATTCGGGAGGTATATTTCATGAAACTAGTTGTACAGGACGCACCAGCACTAAAATCAGTCATAGATTGCATAGTAAGCCTCGTGGAAGAGGGTCAGTTTGAAGTAAAATCAGACGGATTGTACCTAAAAGCAATGGACCCGTCCCAAATTTCAATGATTTCATTTTCCATGCCCAAAACAGCATTCGTGGAATATAGCCTACTGGAAGATACAAAGATAGGATTGGATATATCTCAGCTCTCAAACGTCCTCTCAAGAGGCAAGAAAGGCGAGCGGGCTGAGTTGGGAGTAGAGGAAGGCAGATTAGTGATAAAATTTTTTGGAGACAAACACAGCCGAACCTTCAAGGTACCGCTCATTGAAGGTGGAGACAAAGTACACCGAGAACCAAAAATCGAATTCAAAAATTATGTCAAGATACGGGCAGATGCAATTAAAGAAACGCTAAAAGACGCAAAACTTGTCAGCTCGCACATAAGACTGAACATAACTCCAGAAGCATTTTCGGTAGACGTAAAGGGCGAAAATGGTGAAGTTAAAGCAGAATTCCAGAGCGGAAGTACAGAAGTAACTGAAATAAAGACAGAAACGGCAGTAAAGGCAACATTCCCGCTCCAATATCTAGAAGACATGGTAAAAGCCACATCGGCAAGTTCGATAATAACAATATACCTAGAAACAGATCGACCCCTCAAACTCGAATACGAACTCGAAGGTGCAAAGTTAGCATTCTATCTGGCTCCGAGAATAGAGACGGAATAGGCAGGAATCGGACGCACAACCAGATGAATCAGAAACTTCTCGAAACGAGACAAGGGTTTATAAATAATCAAGGAGTAAATAATAATGTCTAAAAGAGGAAAATGGTGTTTCTAAAATGAAAAAAGTTGAGTATGTGCAGAATAACACAGAGCAACATATGGCTCCTACAACCATTGGACCTAAATTTGACGATGCCACATTACCTGAATTTTCAAAGGAAGTGCCAACAGGCTCAAAAATACACCCGCAGGGAGATCAAACCACAATCGAATATCAATGGAAAAATAGTAAAAGCGGCATTCTGAGAGTAAAAAGAATCACATTCACCAAAACCGAAGATTTAGAAGGATTTTACAGAGCAGCAATAGCAGACGGTGAAGACACAATAAGAATCACCCACAAGAACGAAGTCTACGTCCTAAGAAAGATAGCCCGCGAAGTAGCTCAGGAAGTCTACAAAGCATACTCACGAATCAAGGGAATCGTACAGAAGGTAGTAGGATACCTAACCACAATGATAGGAAACGACTATTTGATAACTAAAATAGAAGGAGAGAACTGGTCTTTTGATAGGCGACTTTCTGGCGAACGGATAAACACACTCGAAATCCAGAACTTAGATGGCAAAGCGAAGTCTAACTTAGTAGAAAAAATAGTGGAGAAAATGGCCGAGTTGCATGCCAGATCATTTATACTTGGAAAATTCACAATAAACAACGTGCTTCTTAGCTCTTCTGAGTTGTTCTTTAGCGACCTGCGCAGAGTCAGAGAAACAAGAAGACGCGCATTTTTAGTAGAAGAAATAAAAGACGTACTTCAATACTTATTCACCAACAACATCGCAAGACGCGATGATGTATATTATGCGATAGCATACTATGTAGCAAAAAATCAGAACGTAGCAGAAGAATGGTATGCTGAAAAGACCAAAAAGAAACCCAAAGATACATTCGAAGTAGTTTCTAAGATCGAAGAAGCAGTCTATGCCTAATTCACTTACTTTTTAATACTTTTTATATAACATTAGAGTATGACTAGCGTTCAAAATGTTCAGGTTCAAAAAAGCTTTTTAGGTCCAAAAATAGACAAACTTAAAACAAAAGGAAGAGTAGGCAAACGTTTAGGAGAACTTTTAGAAGATGTTGTTCCAAGACCCGTTGAAATATACTTAAAATATCGAGCAGACTTAAGAGAAGGCAGGGATAAGGAAGCTGCAAAACGAGAAGCCAGATTAAGGGTAGGCGAACTCTGTGTAAAGGCAGGAATTGCGCTCGTAACATATCGTGCTGCAGCAGACACCTTAGGAGTAGGAGCCTGGTGGAACCCCAACACTACACCCAACATGGGCGAAATTTGGCAAAGAGATGCGAGTCCAGTTGCAATTGCAGTTGCAAGCGGAGCATATAGTCTGATGAGCCCAACCACACGGGACGCAATGACAGACATACTTCCAAAGGTAAAAGTTGTAACCGCATTCCTGCGAGCTTATGCTGAATCTCGAATTATGAGAGCCGTCACAGGCGTAGCAGGCGGTGTTGTCGGCAGCCCTCAATCAACAGTTCTTAAACCAATGTTCGACCTGCTAGCAATCGAATTGCCATTTTTCTATGCAATATCCAAACCACCAGTAAATGAACACGAACGGCTCATGACTGCGATGGTCGGCATCTGGGGAGATATAGTGAGAGTCGCTACGGATCTGGCCGTCCTAGGAATAGTCAAACTAGGCCAGAAAGTAGCAAAGGGACTTGAAGAAATCAAAACCCAAGAAAACTAGACTGAACAAAAATCAAACGCGTTCGATCTTTGTTTCTCCATTTTTCTCTTTATCTCGGTCCAATCTATAGCTCGAGGCGAATTCAGATCCCATGAGCGCTTCATCATGAGTGATAACAATCGTCTGCTTTATGACCGAGGGCAATCGGAATTGGAGGGCATTAGAAAGCAGCGAAACTGCATTCGAATCCAGATTATGCGTCGGCTCATCAAGAATCAGCCAACTCAATTTAGGAGTAAGAATCATTGCCAATGCAACCCGAAAAACAAGGGCAAAGGTAGCCCTCTCACCGCCGCTGGCCACCGCCTCAAGAGGCTTCCAAGTTCCATTATCATTAACTTCGAATGAATAGTCTTTTTCTGAGCAAACAACCCGAATTGATTGATAGTTCTTATAGGGATAGAAAAGAGGCCAGATTTCCAGAAGAGTGCTATTTACCGCATCTATCAAGGTAGTACGCAAGGAAGATTGGGTTTCTATTAGCGCAGTCTTATAGATCGAAAGTTCTTCTTCAACTTGAGATAAGTTTTCAAGGTCAGATTGGATCTTTTTAAGACCGACAATCTCTAGATCAAGAACAGAAAGAAGTTCCCGCTGGGACTTTTGAGATGAAAGAACGAGCGAACGCTCGCCTAAAAGCCGCTCATGATTTATTTTAGCAGATTCAAGAGAGGTACGCAAAGACTCAAAGACAGAACCATCGAATGAAAGAGCAGCTTTTTGAACCTGTATTTGGGCAAGACGTTTTTCAATTTCAGTAAGTTCAGTTGCTTTTTTAGCTTTTGAATTAAGAGTAGAGAGTAAGGAAGTCAAGGAAGAAAGTTCAGCAATCGAAGTCCGGTAAGAATTGCCAAGTGAAGAAATTTCCGCCTTCAAAGAATTTACATCAGAAGACCTCTGAACAAGCATTGCTTCAAGGGGAGAGGGATCAAACTGATCTTTTTTAAGAATGTTTAATTTTTGTTCTAGGATAGATGCCTTTTTTTGCAAAGCCACTTGAGCGTCGTATTGCTTTTTAAGTTCAAGAAGCTCGGCATTGGTCTTTGAGAGAAGCACCTTAGAAGAGGAAAGCAGAGATTGTTTATCTTCCCTTATCTTCTTAAGAGCCAGATCGCCCATCGGGCTGTCGCACGTCGGACACTTTCCCAAAGAAGGAGAAAGCCGATCAATAGCATCAGAAAGATTCTTGATCTCCTGAGTCAGATATATGCAGGAACCGGATTTTTCACGAATAATTGATTCTAGATCTGAAACTAGCTGGGAGGGAGATTTACCACCGGTTGGAGCCAAAAGAACCAGAAGTTCCTCATTCAAAGAAGAGATAGACTTTTGTACTGATCTTCCATTTGCGATTTTGGATTCGAGCTGTGCAATTTCTTTTAGAGCCGGAGAAAGAACATCCTCATGGGTCTTGATATTGGCCAGTAAAGTGAGACGCTCGTTTTCCTTCATAGAAATTTTTGAATTGCAATCGGAAATCAATGAAAGGGCGAATCCTTCTAGATCCTTTAAATACGATTCATGTTTAGCATTAAGAGAAAGAACTTCCCGATCCAGTTTCTCGATCGCTAAACGAACTTTCTCAAGAGTTTCGAAGCGTGCAGAAAGATCAGAAATGGCCGATGAATTGGATGCCACTGCGAGGTCTAGATCGGAGAACTGTTTGTCAAGACCAGATAGTGCGGTCGCGGCAAGAAGACGCTTGGATAAAAGATCATCAAGCTTTGCTTTTGAAAAAGCGTCAGTGAGTGTCTTTCGCTTAAGGGAGTAGCGACCCATGACAGTGATCAGATTTGCCCGGGCAGTCTCGAAACGATCGAGCCCTAGCAGTGCATCGATTTCGGCCTTTCTTCTGCGAGGATCAAGAGTAAGAAAATAGTCGAGATTGTTTTGTTCGCAATAAATAGCGCGCAGAAAGAGATCATAGTCCAGGGACAGTAACTTCTGGAGATACGAAGTTATTGCCGACTGTCCGCTTTCGAGCAATTTACCATCTTTGAAAAGCTCTGCACCGGAAACAACACCGCGCTTATTTCGCTCGAGTATTCGCTCCACCCGATACTCAAAACCATCCCAAACAAAAATCAAAGCGATTCGTGCGGATTCTTCATTTAGACGAATAAGATCCTCAGTGTGAACTTTACGCCGCTCAAGATTTGGAAATGTCCCAAAGAGCGCGAATGAGATTGCCTCAAGAACACTCGATTTGCCTGATCCCATGATACCAACTAAGAGATTAGTTCCAGAACCAAAGGAGATGACTGAGTCCTTATGGGAACGCCAATTAGTAAGAGAAATGGATTTTAGCATCGAAAAGAGAATGTAAAATAGAATTTATAGACAGGTACGAAAACAAACACATAGCTAAGAAAAATTATTTCCATTTTATATTACAACCCATAGAAGGCAAAGATGGAACAGAAACCTGTGATGCAGAAAGAACAGCATTTAGGGCGTCTTCCATTTCAGAAGTAGTAGCTTTCGAATGAGATTTTCCATGAGCATCGTCGAACCGCCCATGATATTGGACAATGTGTTTTGAATCTAGAAGAAAGGGATCTGGAGTACATACGGCACCGTAAGATTTCGCCACTTGCTGAGTTTGATCAAAAAGATAGGGGAAATTAAAACCATATTTTTTGGCATATTCTTTCATTTTTTCGAAGTTATCTTCCGGGTATTTTTCCGCGTCATTTGAATTGATACCTATGATTTGAAGGCCAGATGGACCGTAGCGACTCTGAAGATCAACAAAGTAGTCCATTTTAGGCTGGACATAGGGGCAGTGATTGCACATAAAGATGACCAAAATAGCCTTCTTTGATGCAAAATCAGACAGAGAATATGAGTTACCATCGATCCCCTTAAGTGAAAAATTCGGAGCAATACTTCCCCTAGACAAAACAGTATAGCTTGAAGATGTCAAAACCATAGAAAATATGAGTAAGTTAAGAAATAAATGAGTATCTTTAAACAATAGAGAAGATCAAACTTGTTTTCGGTGTGTAATATAGACAAGAACGAAAAAGGGGATTACATAAAGCACGGAACAGATGCTCGGATTATTTGAGTAATAATTGAAGCGATCATTAGTTTTACGTGCAAGATCAGTACAAAGTTCACGAGTAGCAGTTTCGCCGGCCAAAGAACCGCTGGCACTGCCACGGAAATTTCGGATATTGACACAGAGTTGATCATTTCCAGTTATTTTTGCAACATCCATAAAACAATTCTGAGTTTCAACATCAGCCTTTATTTTCAAATCATCGTCATTTGCAGCATTAAGACCAATATCAAACCAGATTGCATTGCAGGTATTGATGGCTTCCTGTAAGGTAGCCTGATTAGGACGACCAGAGGGATTATCAGGATATGCAAGATAGGCATACGTCATTGCAGCACGATGATAACATTCGATCTTAGCGCCCCGAGTAACGCCTGAATTATCGCAATCAGGACGGGTAGTTAGACCCAGAGCACCAATAAAGGTAAAGCACAATAAAAAAAGAGCGAAAAAAACCAAAAAAGAGCGAAAATTAAAGGCGAACATCCAAAAGTACTCCTTTACTCTCTTTCTTCGGCATAGGGTTCAAGCATTTTCTTTGCCTTTGCAAGAACTATAGAGATTTCTTTTTCATTCTTTGCACCTGCACAGATCACTTTGCCGTTCTTAAAGAGCAAAAGAGATGCCTTTGGATCCTTGAACTTGAGAATTGCACCTGGGAATTGTTCTGGTTCATATTCGACATCCTTGATCTTATATGCAATTTTATAGAGATCCAGATCAAGACCTAATGAAGCCGCAGCAACGATATTGGTTATATCGATCTGTGGTTTTTTGGTCTTGGTTATACTCTTTGCATAGGGAGTAAGCATTTTGATTGTTTTATCAATTGTTTTAGCGATGAGTTCTCTTTTCTTACATCCCACGCAGACAACTTTGCCGTTCTTAAAGAGCAAAAGAGATGCCTTTGGATCCTTGAACTTGAGAATTGCACCTGGGAATTGTTCTGGTTCGTATTCAATTTCACGAATTTTATTAGCTAATGCATAAAGATCTAATTCAAGACCTAATGAAGCTGAAGCAACCATATTAGTAATAACAAACTCAATTTTACCGGACAATACATCACCTGCGAGATTTTATTTATAAATACTTATCTCGTAAGCCTTTAAAAATACCTAGGTTGGATCCAAAGCAACACTAAACGAGAGAGACAGATAATTAGAAGAGCGATTTAGTATTTAAAAAAACTCAAAGGCAGAAGATAAAAATAGGTGTAACAGTCAGCAGGAGCAAGCAATTCTAAATAAATCCCACGCACCATTAAAAAAGAGAAACGAGAGAAGTAACCATGATAAAATCCCCACTGGCATTTGAAAATACATCTGAAATAAAAATACCAAAGGATCCATTCGAGAGGATAATCGGCCAGGAAGAGGCAGTCCGAATAGCTAAGATGGTTCCGGCTCAACGAAGACATTTATTATTGGTTGGACCTCCAGGAACAGGTAAGAGCATGATCGCACAGGCAATAGCCAGTCTTTTACCAAAACCCAAGTACGAGATATCAATAGTGGACAATCCGGAGATTCATGAAAGGCCCATAGTCGAGATACGGGATGAGCCGCGGATAAAAACAGACCAAAGGATCGAAAACGTTGGAACAATAATCAATCCGGTAGAACTACCATCATTCGTAGCTGAGAGATTCGGATTTAGATGCCGAAGATGCGGAGGAATTAGCACTCATTTAGAGCAGATATGTCCCCATTGCACAGCATCGAAATATCAAAAAACAACCGGATTTAACCCATTTGAGAGATTTGCGCAGGGACCCGCAGCCGAGCAAGTAAACGAAAATGAAAAAATACGGGTTGCCACAAGCAGAAAATACGCTGATGGCAAAGAAGAAATAATATTTTATGACCGGCATCCAGATGGAAAGGTAATAATGTTAACCGAAAAAGACATAAAAAAACTCGAAGATATAGCCCGAAAATCCAAACGCAAGGTACTTGTATCGATTAATCGAAATACATTTGTCCAGGCCAGCGGAGGAACAGAAACCGAACTTCTTGGAGATATAAGACATGATCCGTATGGCGGTCATCCGCACTTAGGAACGCCTGCATATTTAAGAGTGCTCCCGGGCGCAGTCCACGAATCACACGAAGGAGTATTGTTCATTGACGAACTTTCAACACTGGGCAATGTTCAGAGATATCTATTAACCGCCATGCAGGAAAAATCATTTCCAATAGTAGGCCGAAATCCGACAAGCAGCGGCGCGGCAGTAAGAGTAGATGCAGCGCCATGCGATTTCATATTTGTAGGTGCATGCAACATAAATGATCTTAAGAACATTCTCCCGCCAATGCGATCGCGAATACGTGGCGATGGCTATGAGGTACTCATGAACGGGCATATGGACGACACTAAAGAAAATGAGTATAAAGTATTGCAGTTCATAGCACAGGAGATAACAAAGGACGGAAAGATACCTCATGCCCAAAAAGATGCCGCTCTTAGAGTCGTAGATGAAGCCAGATCAATAGCAAAAAGAGTAGATAATGTAAAGGGACTAACATTAAGACTACGAAATTTAAGCGGCATAATAAAGATGGCGGGGGATTTTGCACGTGCAGAACAAAAGGAGTTCATAGAAAAGAAAGATGTCGAAGTTGCGCTAAAAGAAGCAAGACCAATTGAAGAGCGTATCAAAGAAAGATACGGGAACTGGTGGTCTTCTGAAGCTGCAGACTATGGCGCAAATATGCAAAAAGCGGGACCGGAAACGGCATGATTCTTATTTTCTAATTTTTTTGATTTAGCTGCTAATTGCGAGAATAGAAACATACAGTAAATATAGCTTAGAAAACGACGACAGCCCTGCCGCATTAGACATATACATACAGCGAACATAAACACGAATGATAAAAGAAGAAAATAAAGTGAGAACAGCAATTCGATTTTTTCAGGACTTTTTGAGCCAAAAGAGAGGAGCAGGGGAAAAGGGAAAAAAATTGAGCAGTTACTCGAGTTCAGAGTCCATGAGTTCAAGAGCTTTCTTGACGCTCATTCCTTCTCTGATTCCAAGTTCTTCTGCCCAACTGGTCGCCGCTCTTATTTTCGCCTTTTTCAAATCATCAAAGGTCTTGACACCGGAGACAAAGGCGGCAATATCGCCGACTTTTTCTGCAGTTTCCTTATCAATATAGCTGCACGCTATATAACCTTTTTTTGCCTTAACCACAATCAAGGGTAAGTTTCCCATTTCTCTCATCAGAGCGACATATTTTTTTCCCTCTATGGCAAATTCATCCATAAAGTTCCCTCTCTCTACTTCGCTGTAGCTGAGCCTTCTTCTTTTCGAAGATTTTTTGGTGCTTAGCACAGCTTATGCAGTAGTAAGAGTCTCTATAGTCACTATAAGTTACATTATCCTGTCCTTTCAGGTCAGTTGTGAAAAAAGTCCTTCTTGTATATTCAACGGCTTTGTCTCTAGGGACAACCCGCCCACAAGATGAACATCTTTCAATTCGTTCTCTTCCTCGTCTCTTATTTCCCATGAAATCACTCGATAGTTATCTTGTTTAATTTTCCAAGACATGTTCCATTCAGACGAAATACTAATGCAGAATCTAGTTTAAATAGTTTGTTGTTTAGAAGCGGACCCAACTGACGAACAGAATTTGGACGCAGCACATTTCCCAGAATAGGGTTGAAAGAAGGCATTAGAATAAGTTTAATTTTTGGATTTGGATAGGCATATTTTTCAGAGATGTTTTTGAAGATTCCATCTAGAACAAACCATGCAGGCTCAGAATGCTTTTTACCTAGTTGATCCGTGAGTTCAATCATCGGGTGTTGATGACCACAGACCAAATATTTTGATTGCATAAGAGAGGCATCAGGCCAGGAATGCCCATGAAACAAACCCAATTCATGGTACACAAAACCAGGAGGCGCGATGATTTTTGCATTTGGAAAGTTCTCTATTGAACCATCGTGATTTCCCTTAACAACAGTTATTTGGGCAATTTTTGAAAGGCGATCCAAAATGGAGTAAGTTGTTCGATCGAGTCCCAAAAGATTTTCCTTAACATCGCCAAGAAAAATTATTTTTGAAACTTCGTGTTCGATAGCTAAATTTCGAATTTGTTCTTCGATGCGAAGACTAAAGGATCGATCGAAAATTCCGCGCTCTGCGAGCTTTTTCTCAAGGCCAAAATGAGTGTCCCCTAATATGAGAGCATCTTTATGCAAAAGAGCAGGAAGGTTTTCCAAAAACTTCATGGAGATAGTTCGCACTCAAGATTCATAAAGAAAGGCAACTGAGGTCAGATTGGCATTCGTTCCAGATATTAAGTCACGTATTTTCGACAGCCGCACGATCGATACAGTTCACAGATACTGAATCAAGAAAGAAATTTCGATCCAAGAAAACATTTTTCTACCGATGCTCGAAACTTCAAACGTCCATGCAACCAGAGAAACCAGGAAAACTTTTTTGGGTTAGCATAGTCAGATAAGATTAACAATATCCGAATAAACCATAATAGAAGAAAGGAATTAGAAAATTTGCCGAGGGGGGAATTTCCGAATCACTTTTGGGGTGAAGCCCTTTTAGGCAACCCGAAAAGGGCTCTTCGAATCCCCGGCCTCTCGATTTCTCAGAGTGCGATAAATATCATTGGTTGAAAAACCTCATCACTCATGATGTAAAACATATGAGTCGAGCACTCTAGCCGACTGAGCTACCTCGGCAAACTAGCAATATATGATCATAGAGACTCTTTTTAAGACCTACGATAAGACAAAAAAGAAAAAACAAGAACCTATCTGCGGCGAAGATAAAGGAGATATACCGTGCCAACAAATAGCACAAACACAATCCCAAGATATAAACCATAAGAGCTCAAAGTTTGAGCAACAGAAGTCAATGGATCAGAACTCGAAGCAGATGGACGTGCTGCCGCAGTAAGGGTAACGGTCTTGACTATCGAGCCACCATCAAGCAAGGAAATTTTATAGACGCCTGAGGATCGGACAACTAGATCTAATGAACCGCCAGCACCTGCAACATAGGTCGTTTCCCGACCAGAGGGATCAGTAACCCGAATAGTCGCATTTACTAGAGGCGAATTTCCTAAAAGCACACGGAAGGTTGCATTTTGACCAACAAGCACATTTTGTGGACCTATTAAATTTCGAGCGACGCACTGGTGATTGGAACATAGATAACCACTCGTGCAGGGATTGCAACCAGGTTCGATTCCGCATTGGAACGAAACGAACTGATGATCCTGTGCAATTCCGCAAGAGCCAATAGAAACCACAGTGCATTCACGTACACCATTTTGATTAACACCACAGAATTCGGATGAGAGACAATCCGAATCGCTAGTGCACAGATCAAGAGGAATTTGCTGATCATAGGCGCTGGAATCATTACTTTTTGGAGTCACACAACGATTATCACTGCACATCAAGCCAAAGGGACAGTCCAGATCAGAGGAACATTCTTGATTAGAAACACAAATATGTTGATTTATAATCTGACCAACAGGACAGAACAACTCAGTACATTGACCAGCAATACAGGATTGCGAATCGGTGCAGTCAAGATTGGAGGTACAGGAAAGTGAAGTGGGAGTTGGGCAAGTGCAGTCTAAAATTTTAGAGACGATAATCGAACCCATAGAAGTCGAAACCCGAATCAGAACGTTTTTGGAACACGCTGCTACGAAATTAAACTTACCCTCAACGTTAGTCGAACCAGAAGAAATCAGATCATAAGAAGTTGTATATATTTCCACATGAGCAGGGATTGAAGAACCTCTATAGGTCACAGTAAC
Organism: Microcaldota archaeon; assembly: GCA_016212525.1. Classification (GTDB taxonomy): domain Archaea; phylum Micrarchaeota; class Micrarchaeia; order Anstonellales; family Bilamarchaeaceae; genus Bilamarchaeum. The sequence continues at coordinate 277,720 of JACRGD010000010.1, forward strand.
ATTGTGCGATCCACAACCGGATTCCACAGAAACATCCAAACGCGAAGAAAGTGGAACGGAAGATGATGATGAAGAAGCGGAAGAGGATGAAGTCGCAACCGTGTTATTTATTAGTACTGCAAAGTTCCCAAACGAAGAAAGTGATTCGATAGTAAGAGTATTGTTAGAAGCAGATACAGAAGAACCAGTAGGGACCCAACCCGAAGAAGAGTCGTATCTAAGAATAACAAGGGTAGATTCATCAGAACCAGAACTCTCATTGTCAGTCCAATACCATACAATTGAATCGATTGAAATATTCGAAGATAAATTGGTAATGTTGACATACTTATTGGCAAAAGTAGCATATGAAGAAGGAAGAGTAGATGAATTGGTAGTCCAGAAAATATTATAATAATCCCCTGAGGCCACGGAATCGGAAAGAGAAAAATTAGTGTAATTTGTGTAATTCCCCAAAATACTGTCCAGAACCACAGAAGTAAGATTTACAATAACAGCTCCAGCCCTACTATTATTCAGACTTAGATCAATTGATTGATTGTAATAATGATCCGAAACGACCCTAGTGTTGTTAGCAGAATCGATCTGCATCGCATAAATTGAATTGTTATATGCTTCATTGGCAGTAAAATTAGTAGAATCCGAAGAAGAACCAGCAACCAGGAAGCCAACTGGATTATCGTGTGCGATATTGGCAGAGAAGACATTGCCAACTCCGGATAAAACAGAAAAACCTCCTGCAATAAGCCCAGGTGAAACTTCAGATGAGGCAGGATTGTTTTGATACGCTGTATTATTGGAAACAGTAGTGTAGTTGGTACTTGAATTCAGAACAATGCCCAGCAGAGAATTGTTGAATACCTGATTATTCGAAAGGATGGTGTTGACTGAACCAGAAACAGCTAAACCGGATTCGCCATTTAAATAAATAGCGTTCCCTGAGGCATTTGACTGGGTTGAAGTGTCAAAGTCAATACCTCGATTTGTATTATTATAGACAGTGTTATTTGTAATTTGAACATATGACCCTGAAAAGAGCGAAATACCAATTGAATTGTTATATACAGAATTAAGCCAAAGGGTAGATTGATTAGAATATCTAAGACCTATACCCGCATCGGAATTAAGAAATAGAACATTTTCTGAGATAGACGCATTTCTTGCATCTTCTACAGAGATTCCCTGTTGAGAATTGCCAGACGCAGAATTATTGAAGAGAGTGTTATTTTCAGCGCTGGTATTTAGGGAAATTCCCTTCTGATTATTAGTTGCAGAATTATTCCGGAGATATGAGTTGGAAGAGTTAAAAATTTCGAAACCTGCCTTGGAGTTGCCATTGGCAGTATTATTCGTTAGATTATTGTAATTAGAAAGAGCATTGAAAAAGAAACCTGATTGGATATTGGAAGACGCATTATTCTGATTCAGAGTATTGAAAAGAGACCCTGAATAAAAGTAGAAACCATACAAAAAGTTGTTCGCAGCAAGGTTTTGAGTAAACGTATTGTTTGAGACACCTTCCAACGCAAAACCACTAAATAAAGAACTGTTAGTCGCATTATTTCCCCAGAAAGTGTTGTGAGCCGAGCCATCCAAAAGATAGAAACCATTGCCAGTATTAACAGCAAAATTGTAATAGAATCTGGAGGTGTTGGTAGCCTGAACAAGATAACCCTCAACACCATTATTATTCGCGTTGTTAGAAAATAGATCATTCGAATTGCCGCCTAAAAGAGAAAAGCCGGCCTGAGTATTATTGAACGCATAATTACTCGTCAGATTAGTACCATTAACTCCAGTATAGAGATAGAAACCATATACGGAGTTAAATGAGGCATTGTTTCGTAAAAGTAGATTGCTTTGGGAAGTTTGAAGGTGGAAACCATCGTTAGTGTTGTTAATTGCCAAATTATCGCTCAGGGTATTGAGATTTGATTCGATCTCAAAGCCATAGCTATTGTTATGGGCAAGAGTTCCAACAACAGTATTGTTTTCACTAGATGAAGTAAACCCAAAACCCTGAACAAATCGGGAGGCATTTATTAAAGACAGGTTATTCGATGAGGAAGCCTCGATTAAAACACCATTAACAGATGAATAATTACCCTCGATAATGTTCCCTCTTAGAGTATTATATGAACCAGACTGTAGGTAAATGCCCACAGAACTGTTGTAAATAGTAAGATTTGTGAGGTTGTTATTTGCACTGGTTGAATCAAAGTAAATTCCTCGAACGCCATTATGAACGGTTAGATTATCAAACACACCAAATGAGACAGAACTTGCGCGAACGTTTGAAAGAGTATAGTTATCAATACTTGGACAATGATGAAGAGTTATGTTGCTTAGACCCCCAGAGGAAACAAGAACTCCTGTGGAGTTGACAGTACCATCATTAGTAATTGAATAGCCACCGCAGTTAAATTCGACATTAGAGGCATTGACAACAACACAAGCAAAACCACCGCCATCAACCGAAACGGGATTGGGAGCTCCAGAAAGAGAACTTGAAAGAACATAACTTCCAGAAGAATCTACAATTGGACAATATGTGTCATTTATGAGAATTGCAAAAGTACTAAATGAAGAAAGACCAGAATAGGAAAGAGTGTTTAGCCCAAGAACCGCAGACGCATTAAGAAGAGTCCATCCGCTATCATTATACTTAAACAACTGCAAACGAGATTCAAAAGACTCGGAAACAACATCAGAATCCTGCCAATGAAAAGTAAGCGAGTCGATAGTAGGAGCGCCACCAGTTGCAGAGAGATTAACGTATTTTTGAGCAAGACTTCGCATATTAACCGGAAGTGCAGAGGGGTTTGGAGTCCACTGTATAGTTATTCCATCTAAAGGAGCAAGAGAAGTTATGTAGAGTGAAACATTACTAAAGTTAGACAAATTCCCAATCGGATTATCAAATATCACGGAGGTGAAATTAACAGATCCCGCACCAGCATTAAGCCGAGCATCAACTACATTGTTAAATAAAACGTCATTGAGCAATGTCGATGAGGCCGAACTTATATCTACACCATAAGAAAGACTGTTCCAGATCCGATTGTCCCTTGAAAGAGGAAGAGTTGGACTGGCTCCAAAAACAAGACCGATATCGTTCCCAGAAATGTTGTTTGAAGTTACATTAGTACCAGTTCCGAATAGAACTACGATTCCACCCCCAGACCCTCCACTGTTGTTGAAGACTGAATTGTAGGAAATTACATCGTAATCCGAGCCACCTAAAGCTCTAATTCCAAAAGCAGCAAATTGAGAGTTATCATGAATAGAGTTTCCCGAAATAGTGTTTGAACCTCCAGAAGCACGGATGCCATCTCGTCCGTTGTTCCAAATAAGATTTGAACTAAGCGTGTTGCTTGAGGTAACTTGGGTAGTCTGAATGCCGTCTAAACCAACAGAACTGAGATTATTATTTGAAACAGTAATTCCTCCAGCGTTAAGATATACACCCAGACCATTGGAGGTAGAAGTACCGATATCATGTATATTATTATAGAGAACAGAGTTGTCATAGGCAGGACCGGAGATGGAAGTGATATTGACCCCATTCTGAGAATTGGCTCCCCCTGAAATATCACTATTGGTTATTGAGTTTGAAATACTGTCAACGATAACGATTCCGTTTATCACATCAGAACCAGAAACATTCACAGAATTAACAGTAATAGAACCTGAAGAATTGATGAAGATGCCATTCTGAGCTCCAGTAACATTAACACGAAGGACACTGTTTGAACCGGTAGTCACAGACTTCATTGCAATGCCATATGCCAGTCCCGAACCATTGAGATTGCAGTTTTTTATAATGATATTCTGGAAGCTTGTTCCGTTGACTGCAATAGGGACAAGGTTGTTTGCACCAGTAGAAGTTACTGTGAAATCCTGGCAGTCCAAAGTAACATCAGAAGCGCTAATAAAGATACATACGTCGGCATTTGGAACTACATCACTATTGGCAGTAATTGAAGAACCCACGATGTTTTGAGTAACTAGGTAAGTACCAGATGCAGTTATGTATGCGCCATTAGGAACCTTACAATCAGTAATATCTGCAGCAAATGATAGCGAGATTAGGACAAAAAAAAGCAGAAAAATCTGGTAAGGACTAGAACGACGAAACATAATAGAAGATTCAGATGTAGAATTAAATAAGTTTCGATTTGTGAAAAAAAATTCACTAATTACCTACAAACGACGGGAAAAACTGCGAATTTTAAATCTAATCAGCAATCAGATTATAAATTTTCATTGCAAGTTGTAAAAATAGATAAAGAATTCTTTTCCTTTGTGATACTAATGCCAGAACAGAGTACAATGTCAAGGTATTTTGAAAACCTTAAAAATGAGCTCAATCGAGCGTACTCACTGGCAAGTGAAGCAAGAAAAAAAGGACTTGATCCCTCAGAGGAAGTCGAAGTAAAAATTGCAAAGGACGTCGCAGCACGGGTAGAGGGTATCGTCGGCCCTCCGGGAGTTGCAGAAGTAATTCGAAATCTTGAGCAAAGCGGCATGTCAAGAGAAGATATCTCATTCGAAGTTGCCCGAAAAATAGCAGCTGGCGAGATCATAAAGGGAAGCAAGGAACAGATGATAGAGCAGGCCGTCCGAACGGGATTGGGAATAATAACCGAAGGAGTACTTGTTGCCCCGACTGAGGGGATTGCAAAGGTCAGGATAAAGAAAAATCCCGATGGAACAGACTACGTGGCAGTGTACTATGCAGGTCCGATTCGAAGTGCAGGCGGAACCGCAGCAGCCCTTAGCCTTGTACTGGCAGATATAGCCCGAAGAGTATGCGGAGTTGGAGATTACCGGGCCACTGAAACACAGGTCATGAGAATAATGGAAGAGATAATGACTTACGAGACGCGCTGCGTACATTTGCAGTACTTGCCATCTGAAGAACACCAGAGAATCATCATCGAACATTGTCCGGTGTGCGTAGATGGAGAGCCTACCGAAGACATCGAAGTCTCGGCATATCGAAATGTACCCGGGATAGAAACGAACCGAGTCCGTAGCGGAGTTGCACTGGTAATCTGCGACGGACTGGCACTAAAGGCAGCCAAACTCATGAAGATAACAAAAAAACTCAAATTAGGATGGGACTGGATAGAAAAGGTCGTTAAGGTAAAACAGAAAGAAGACAAGATCGAGGTAAAGCCAGACGCATCATACCTTGAGGGGCTTGTAGCTGGCCGACCAGTCTTTTGCCATCCTAGTGCCAAAGGCGGATTCCGCCTTCGATACGGAAGAAGCGAAACAAATTCACTAATGTCCCGGACGATCCACACGGCAACAATGATACTTCTGGACAATTTTCTCGCATATGGAACGCACATGAAAATAGAACGTCCGGGTAAAGGTTGCGTAGTTGGAGCGCATGAGGGTCTCGAGCCACCAGCAGTAAGGCTCAGAAGCGGGAGAGTAATGAAAGTACGAACACTCGAAGAGGCCCACGCAATAAAAAGCCAGATAGAAAAGATAATTTTTCTTGGAGATATACTGACAACATACGGAGATTTCCTAAAATCAAACCATCCTCTTTTGCCATCTGGTTATTGCACGGAATGGTGGGAAAGACAGATAGAAGCTAAAGGAGTAGAAATACCACAAGCCACAGATGCACAGACATTGATTGAGTTTTCCAGAACACATCAGATTCCACTTCATCCGGATTACACATTCCATTGGCACGACATAAACTCCACACAACTTAAGGAACTCTCAGACTGGATAAGAACTGGAAAACTGGAAGTTGAAAATGGAAAAATAAGAGAACTTAAAATAAAGATTGTTGGATCGGAAATTGGAGAGGAGAAAGCAAGGGCAGCAAAGGAGAGACTTGAGGACATAATACTAGAACACCGATACATAGAAGGAGAGGTAATAATCGAATCCGAACTCGCATACGCGTTTTTATCATCGATGGGCGCACTAAAGGAGGAAACAGGCGATAAGAATCGAGAACTAAAAATGGATTTTACAGACTTTGATGCACTATATAATAGTACAACAGAAAAAGAAGCCAAAACCACGCTTGAAATACTCAATAAATTTTTACCAATTAAACCCAAGGCACCCACATACATAGGAGGTAGAATGGGTCGACCTGAAAAGGCCAAAGAGAGAAAAATGGATGGTAGTCCATCAGTCATGTTCCCGACCGGATCGTTCAAAAACAGGAGTGTCTCAAAGCAATACCGCACAGTAAAAACCCAGGACGGAGAACGAACGATAAACCTGGACATAATAAGATTAAAATGTCCAAAATGCGCGCGCATATGTTTTTATAAAAAATGCGACGTATGCGGAACCAAAACAATTCAGGAAAACACGTGCACCCGATGCGGACAGATAACCTCGGCAAGCATGCACTGCGAAACAAAGACATCCCCATATGAAAAAAGACCAATTGACATAATAACACTCTTTGATAATGTAAAGAACAAATTGGGATTCGCACCCGAAGAAGTTAAGGGAGTAAAGGGACTTACAAACGTTACCCGCATACCCGAGCGACTCGAAAAGGGATTCTTGCGATCAAAACACAGAGTATATGTATTTAGAGACGGAACGTCGAGGTTCGATGCAACAGACATTCCACTTACCCACTTTAAACCAAAGGATATCGGATTGAGCGTCGAAAAAGCAAGAGAACTTGGATACCTAAAAGATTATTTGGGCAACGACCTTAAAGACTCATCGCAGATAGTCACAATGTTTCATCAGGACATCGTACTCGCTGAAGACGGAGCACTTTATTTCACAAATGTTGCAAATTTCATCGATGATATGCTCGTCAATCTTTATGGCCTTGCAAGTTTTTACAACATAAAAAAGAAACATGACCTCCTAGGACACCTGGCAGTTGGACTCTCGCCTCACACGAGTGCTGGAGTCCTATGTAGGATAATTGGATTTACAAAAGCTACAGTTGGATATGGGCATCCGTATTTCCATACGGCTAAGAGAAGAAACTGTTTCCATGCCGATACAGAAATAGTTATTTATGACACGAGTAAAAAAGAATATGTTTACGGAAATCTAGGTTCGATAACTGAGAAACTATTAAACAGCACAGAGGAAATAAAAAAGCTAGATGACAAAACAATCCGAGTCAAGGCACCTAAAAATCTAGAAGTTTTTAGTATTGATCCTAAAACCTCGAAAATTATTAGTCAACCAATAAAATGTTTTATAAAATCCACAAACCATGAAAAGTGGGTTGAAATCGAAACAACTACTAATAGGAAAATGCTCGTTACAGCTGACCATAACGTTCTTTTTTCGAGTAAAGGTAAACTTGAATCGTGTGAAGCGAGTTTAGTTAGGCCAGGGTTTGATATTCCAGTTGTTTTGAACACCAAATTTAAGGGAAAATTTGCTGGGAAAATTAATCTGAGCGAACAGTTTGCAGAGCTGGACAGTGTAGAAAAGCAAAGCATAGTAATCAGAGCAGAGAATTTTTTTAGAAATTTATTTTACTCAAAACGTAAATTAATTCTAGATAACATTCCACTGACAGAAAATGAAAGACGCAACCCTGCACGCTGGTATTCAAGAGTTCCATTGCACCACTTTGAAGTTCTAGTTAAGCTTGGAATTTGTACCTTTGAGTCATTACCAATAGACAGCAAACTTGCAATGAAATATGATAATTTAGAGCTTCCGATGTACATTAATTTGAATAAGGACTTGATGACTTTGCTCGGATATTATATCTCAGAGGGTCATAGCCGTAAAAGTAACTCTTGTTATCAAGTAAGCTATAGAATATGTAACAACGAACTGAAAAATTATATCCCGGACACCATATTACGAGTTTTTAGAATTAAACCAAATCTTTCTGAAGATAATTCAAAAGTGACAATATGCAGTCGACTTGTTTATTTATTATTTACTCAAATCTGGCAGGCAGGTAAGGGAGCGTACTCAAAAAGAATTCCTAAATTCATTTATTCCTTAGAGAAAGAGTTATTGAAAGAATTCGTATCTGCCTTCTTTGATGGTGATGGTTCAGTAGTTGCACATCCTCCACGAATTCAGTTCTATTCAGTTTCAAAATCGTTATTAGAGGATTTCGGAACATTACTTTCAGGCTTTGGAGTATTTGCAAGATATACGAAGGGCAAGCCTCGACTTCCCGGAAGAACTTTGCTTGAACGATATAAAAAACTAAATAAACCCCCCAAAAGCTCAATTGTGGGCTCTTTAGCCCTTTATGGCATCGACATCAAAAAATTTGCAAATATTTGTACTCCCAGAATTACAAAGAAAGAAGAACGAATGCAAATACTTCGGCAATTAAAAATCAATACTGAAAGATCGATAAAATATAAAAATCGATTTTTCAAAATCCCTGCCAATTCCTTCACATTAGATAAAGTAAAGAGCGTTCGGATCATAAACAAAAAGCAAGATGCTTACTGCTTAGATATTGAAGCACCAGACCTAATTTCAAAAAATATACTGCTAAACAACCAGCTTTTTTCTATTCGTTGTGACGGAGACGAAGACTGTGTAATGATGCTTATGGATGCACTCTTGAATTTCTCGCGTCAATATCTAAGCGAATCTAGAGGCGGGACTATGGATGCGCCGTTGGTTCTTTCGATGGAAATAAATCCAAAAGAAGTAGACGATGAGGCACATGACATCGAATACGTAACTAAATATCCGCTTGAGTTCTACGAAGCGGCCGAAAAGATAACTCCACCCGGAGCAGTAAAACTTAAGACAGTTAAAAATGTTCTTGGAACTGATGAGCAGTATTTCCTTCCAATAACTCATCCCGGAGGGAGTATAGATCGGGGAAATGTGAGGACAGCTTACGTAGAATTGGAGTCTATCCCGGACAAGATCCACATACAATTTGCACTGCAAGAAAGACTGAAAATGGTAGACAAAAAAGACGCTGCAGAAAGATTGATACTTAGCCACTTTATACCAGATCTTTATGGTAATCTTCGATCCTTTTCAAGGCAAACATTCAGATGTGTCGGATGCAATACAATAGCCAGAAGACCACCTCTGGCAGGAAAGTGCGCTAGATGCGGGGGGAATCTTCTTCTTACAATAAACAAAGGCGGAATACAGAAATATCTGGAGATATCAGCCCAGATAGTAAATCGATACGGCCTTCCAAATTACCTCAAACAGAGGCTTGAACTACTAGAGAAAGAGATACATAGCATATTTGAAGATGATAAGGTAAAACAAACAGATCTCTCAGCATTCCTCTAAAATGAGAAAAAGAATAAAAAAAATTAATTATTTTTTCATACCAGCTACGAAGGCACCGATTGCAGAAAGTATCGCACCCATAACCGCACCAACGACTGGTGCAAGCAAGATACCTACGATTCCGATTGTGCCAGTTATTGCAGTATCAATTGCATCAGAGCCACCCAAAGCACCACCTAGCATCAGGAAGGCAAAGGAAACAATTGCTGAAATCAAACTTGTAACCGCACCTACAACTGCACCCGCAATTGCCGCATCTACAAGAGTCATACCCTCTTCTTTGACTGCCTTAAAACCAACCCAGGCCAGAAGGACAAGATTAACCAAGGTCAAAGGCAAACCCACGATACAAGCCAAAAAAGGAACTAAGCGAAGCATTACTTGGGAAACCACTGCAATGCCAACTAAGGCAGCCGCTGGAATCATACCTACTTTCATTATTTTTTGAAGATCAAACAACATATCACCTAGCAATAGATTAGGAAAAAAGATTAAAAAGGAGGATTATGTTGTAGAAGAAGGCAATTACGAGATCATAAAAAAGAAGATAACGAAAAATTAAAAATAGAGATTATTGATTCTTGGCGTATTTTTCAGCCATTTCTCCAACAACAGGCAAGAGGAATTTCTCACCCATATATGCACGGTAACCGAAATAGAGCATTGCCAGGAAGATTATTGGGAAACAGATCAAACCAATTACAAACCAGGTCAATACAACTGCAATCCCCCATAGAGCAACCTGGGAGATTAGTGCCTGATATGCATGGAATCGAAGGAAATCATCATTCTTTTTATCAGTAGCAAGAACGGCCAATGGAGCCAGTATGCCAATAATATAAACTGCTGCAGCCCAAAGCTTATTATCCCCCGGAAGTTGAGATGGAGATTGAGCTGGAGCCGAACCAGAAACCTTAGTTTGTTGTGTTGTATTTTCAGCCATGATATTACCTCGATAAATCTTACATAGATATATATACGTTAAACCGCCTATCTTTATATAGTTATAATATAGTAAGCCAGACCCCAAACAGATAAGGCAGGTGTTATTTTGGAACTGTATAACTCACTTACAAAAAAGACAGAACTATTTGAACCAGTCGAAAAAGACTCGAAAGAAGTAATGATGTATGTTTGCGGCATAACACCATATGACAGTGCACATATCGGACACGCAAGAACGTTCGTATCTTTCGATCTGCTAAAGAGATATCTTACAAAGAAGGGATACCGTGTTTTTCATATACAAAATATAACAGATGTGGATGACAAAATAATCAAACGATGCAAAGAAACTGGTGCAGACCCAAAAATACTGACGACCATGAATCATGAGCGGGCACTAGAACTATTTGAAAGACTCAACATCATTAAGGCAAATATTTATCCAAAAGTCACAGAACATATAGGCGAAATAATCGAGATAACCAAAACACTCGAGCAAAGGCATTACGCATACCCCACTACAACGGGAGTTTATTTCGATGTTTCAGAGTTTAGAAATTATGGCGAACTTTCGGGTCAGAAAATAGAGGAAATGCACGCAGGCGCAAGAATAGAACCTGATGAAACCAAACAAGATGCCATGGACTTTGCATTATGGAAAAGTAGCAAAGGAGAAATACTGGAATTCGAATCGCCCTGGGGGTTAGGACGACCCGGTTGGCACATAGAGTGCTCGGCAATGTCGCTTAAGTATTCAAAAGGCAGAACGCTCGACATACACGGTGGAGCGAGAGATTTGATTTTTCCCCATCATGAGAATGAGATCGCACAAAGCGAAGCTGCAAATGGGAAACAGTTCGCCAAATACTGGGCACATACGGGCTTCCTAACAGTAAACGGAGAGAAAATGAGCAAATCACTCGGGAATTTCGTAACTCTCGAAGACGCACTAAATCGATTCTCGACAAATGCAGTGAGAGCATTCTTCCTCGCAGCACACTATCGGGCACCGCTTGATTATAGCGAAGATGCACTTGAATCAATGGAAGAAACGGTAGAACGAATCTTCAACTCATTAGGCCTCATAAGAGAAGCTGCAGGCGTCAAAACTCAGGTTAAGGATGAAGAATTTAGAAATCAGACAAAATCACACATAAAACAGTTTTATGCAAACTTGGACAGGGACCTAAATACCCCAAGTGCACTCTCAGAATTATTTGGATTATTAAGAGTGGCAAATACACAAGTAACAAAAACAGAACCAGATCGCAGTGAACTCAAAAAAGTCCAGGACGCAATTGAAGAAATGCTTTGGGTGTTGGGCCTTGTTGAACCATTGCCAAGCTTAGGAGGAAAAGAAAAAGAACTCCTGGACTTAGTAGCGGAACTTAAATCAAAAACAGAGGAGAGTGAAGCAGAACAAATATTAAAATACATAATAAAAATGCGCAATGATGCCCGTCAAACCAAGGACTTTAAAAGATCGGATTTGATCAGAGATAAGTTAAAGAACATAGGAATTGTTATTGAGGATTCGAAATCGGGCGTCCGGTGGAAACTGATTTGAGGTTATTAAATGAATAAGATAAAAATTGCGATTCTCGCATCGGGTCGAGGCAGTAATTTCGAAGCCATTGCTAAGGCAGTCAAAGATGGAACTTGTCATGCCCAGATAATGGTACTTATAACAAACAAACCAGACGCAGGAGCAATAAAAATAGCACAAAATTACAAGATACCGGTCGAGATAGTTGAACGAAAAAGTTTTGCTAATAGAGACGGACTCGACCTAAAGATAAAGAGCATACTCGATCAGAACAAAGTCGAGCTGGTCGTACTCGCAGGATACATGCTTTTGATAAAGAATAAGTCGCTTCTTGAAAAATACGAAAACAGAATAATAAACATACATCCATCGCTCTTGCCAGCATTTCCGGGAGAGAGCGCCCAGAAGGATGCATTCGAATATGGAGCGAAAATATCGGGACTCACAATACATTTTGTCAATGAAACACTCGATGGCGGAGCGATCATTTATCAGGAAGCAGTAGACATTAGCGAATGTGAAAATGAATACGACGTCGCTCGAGAGATAATAACAAGAGAGCATAGTGCATATGCCAAAGTAATCGACATGTTTGCTAGAGGAAAATTCACAACAGAGGGAAGACGTGTGAAGTACGTAGAAAACAATAAAGAGGGGAAACATGAATGAATCCAGGAAAGAATTGGCAATCGGATTTTTGAAAATGATAGTTTCTAAGAAAATAAAGGAAGCATACGAAAAATATACTTCTTCAAAAATGATTCACCATAACGCTTATTTTCCTGGAGATGCAAAAAGCCTTGAAAAAGGAATGCTTGATAGTCATGCTAAATTCCCAGACACCAGCATTGACATAAAAAGAGCCATTGAAGAAGGAGAGTTCGTAGCAGTACATTCGCACGTTAAAATGCAACCCGCACAGCCAGGAATTGCAGTTGTGCACCTTTTCAGATTTGAAAATAACAAGATAGTTGAAATGTGGGACGTGGGTCAAGAAATACCTAAAAATTCACCTAACAAGAATGGAATATTTTGAACTAAAGAGGAGAGAATGCTAAAACAGTTCGAACGTCTCAAGTATCGGAAACCGGTTGCCCGAAACGGGAAACAATAACAAGAAAACGAGCCTAGACCGTAAGGGAGACGATGCTCCCGTTTCGATCATCATCAAAACGTCTTTCGTACCTCAAGACGTTTTCGGGCCTGGAGGGATTTGAACCCTCGGCGGTCGGATTACTCTCGCGGAAAACGTTTTAGTGTTTTCTTAGCTAAGAGTCCGATACTCTACCAAGCTGAGCTACAGGCCCAGAATTGAGTTGAATAAAGTGAAACTCAGTTCTGTTGGGAAGGTCAAACAACCTTTCCATCAATGCCGCAGGCCTGGATTGAACAAGCGACCCCACCGTCACAAATTTTTAGGAAAAGCACCATTAAAAGTAACTTTTCAAAAATCTTCAGCGGTGTGCTCTACCACTGAGCTACTGCGGCACACAAGCAGAATAGAATATTTATCAAAAGAGTTTAAAAGTAATGTGCAGGAGAACTGCACAAAAAGTTCATTTTTTAGCGACCTTTTCTTCCTTTAAAACGAGTTTTGCAATCATAAAGACCACAAATGCAAGGATAATGAAATTGACTAATGCACCCAAAAAAGAACCCCATTTTAGAACAACAGGACCGATCGTCGCAGTGGCTGTTTTCCATTCACCACCAGGAATGAAAAAAGTTACGATTGGCATAATGATATCATTGACAAGTGATTGTATGAGGGCAGTGGAAGCTACACCCATAATAAAGGCAACGGCAAGACCAATAACTTTGTATTCTATCAAGAATTCCCTAAATTCTGAGTGTATAGACATAATTGAACACCTTGAGAGAAATACCATAAAGGGAGTCTTTAAATAGATTTCTGGAGAATATTAGCTTCTACAACATACTTATTACGAGGTAGTATAATGGCAAAAGTTAGAATTACACTTATAGGCGAAGATGCAGCAGCACTAGATAATGTAGTAAATCAAATAAAAGATTTGGCAAAAATGCTTAGCATGAAATTTGCAGGTCCAGTAAGATTACCAAGAAAGAAGTTGGAGATATTCTGTAGAAGAACTCCATGTGGTGATGGAACTGATACATATGAACACTGGGAAAAGAGAGTCTCAAAAAGATTGGTTGATGTAGAAGGAGATGACATCAAACAGATCTTAAGAATAAAAGTACCAACCAGCGTTCTAGTAAAGATCGCATTAAACAACTAATCTTATTTTTAATTTAGTTTCTAATTCTAAGCTCATCGAAGGATTAATTTACACAGCTGATTTGATTCATTTACCCAGAAATAGGAGCTCAAAACAGAGAACTTAGAGTTCGTACATTCTCAAATAAACCCTTCAGTCGCTACGCTCCTTCAGGCTTTATTTGGACTTGGGGGGACTCGCACCCCCGGCCTCTCCGATGCGAACGGAGCGCTCTGCTGCTGAGCTACAAGCCCAGAATTGAGTTGAACAGTGTGAAACTCAGTTCTGTGAGCGCGCTTTAGCGCGCGAAGTGTATGAGCAATTAAGATCGATTATGTCAAGAAGACAGATCAGTCAATTTAAAATATAACTAAAGGATATTTGATTAGAAATAGATATCAAACGAATTTAAAAAATATATAGAGGGGATTAAGAGCATCCGCCCCATCCGCAACCATAACAGACCTTGCATCCTTCCTGAAAAACTAATCTCCCGCTGCAAGAAGGACACATTCCTTTTTTGATTTTTTCTGCTTCGGACATATGTACACCGGAACTTATTTTCCGATTTGCATTATAAAGCAGCAGTTCTTCTTCTGAATTTGAAATACACAGAAGTTAATCAGAATCAACCTAACCGAAAAACAAACGATAATGAAAAGTAACAAAAAATGAAAATCCAAATGCATTAAATATCTTAGTTTACATAGTTCTGCAACATGACCCAAATGGATTATGTTCGGATTTTCAGAGAAGCTAAAGGAACAATGGAACCTCAGCTCCAAAGGCTCAGGGACATATTACAAAATCCCAAGGCAAGATCGGCTGCATATGAAGTTCTTTTAGCGGATTCGATAGGAACCAGAGCCAGAGTCTCAGTTAATGGAGAAGGCCCATTAATTGCCCATGCAGTAGCAACTTCAAGCAGAGCCGTAGGAGATATAGTAAGTAGAATCCAGGGTGCACTCACGCTTAGAGGCGCCTTCGAAGCAGTAGCAAAACAAGTCGAACCAAGATTGGCACAGGTTAAAACACTTTTAGACGATCAAACAGCCAGAATTTCTAAAGAAAACAGAGCACTACTCACCACTGCCGTTAGTGGACTCGATAGAGCCATTTTATCAAGAGACTTTAGCATTCTGAGTACCGCCATTACCGCATTTGACAAAACAGTTAAAGACTCGAAAATCAACATTGCACAAACGGCAACGAATCCCAAGTACACTTCAGCACCTCTTTCTGAAGGAGACTTTAATCTAACAAAGCAGGATATATCAACACTCACAGAAGCACTAAATAAACTCGGAAACCTCTATAAAGCAGATGAATCCGAACAGAGAGGCGGAAGATTAGGTCTTATAGAGGCTGCGTGGTTGGATGATTTTACACCATACATAGTAACGCGTTCGATAGCTTTCGATCTTATGCGCCATGCAGAAAAAATAGGCAACCCGACAGAAATATATGCTGCAATAGTCGAAGCTAGACGCAGGGCAATACGGTCAGCAAACGAAGGCCGTGAAGATAAAATCGCAGTCCCTCCGAGTTCGTTGGTTAGACCAGTATCAGCAATTGAATTTACATTAGGTACACGAAACGCTAGCACACAACTAGAAGTTGAAACACGTGTTGCAGGTGCACATATCTCAAGTGTGGTCAAGGGCACATATAGAGAAATTTTTGCGTCATACAACGGCCCGCTAGAGCAGGAAGGAGCAATAGTTCCAACATTCGATGAACTTTCACCATACTGTCCATTCGATACTAGCACTTTAAGAACTGAGAACGGACCGGGATTTGTGTTGTTCGTAAGAAACGAGCGATTGCTAGTGGCAGTAAGATCGGACAGTTTCATAGGTCAGCCAGTTTCAACTGACGAATATGGCTATCGATTCTAGTTTAATTTCTTTTCTTTATTATTACTAGTGTGGATGATGACTAAGGTGATCGCCGAACTTTAGCTCTAAGCCCTTACCGGCCACAGCGACAGTAGTGAGGAGTGATGTGCGGTCTGACACAATAATTTAAATGAAATCAGCGATCAGGTAAGACAACCTTAGGTGTGAGAGAAAAACTAATCTGGATATTAAATTACAGCAGTTGCATTATTGATCGATTCAAACCCAAAAAATACTCGCAGGTGGACTGGGAATATACATATTCGTATTGAAGAAAACAGGGATACGGAAATAATTAATAACTCACATTTAGGAAAGTATGGCAATATAAATAAGGCAAGACAAACCAAAAAGAGACATAAAATAGAATAACAAGAGAGTGAGAAAATGAACTTTGAAGAAGTAGTAATGAAAAGATACGCAACCAAATCGTTTGATGGTAAAATGATTGACGAGACAAAAGTAAACAAGCTTCTCGAACTGATAAGATACTCGGCATCATCATTCAATTTGCAACCATGGAAAGTCAAGATAGTAAAGGACAGACAAACCAAAGAAAAACTTTCACCTCTTTCATGGAATCAACCTCAGATAACCACGTGTTCCCATCTTTTGATTTTCTGCGCAGAAACGGAAGTAAAGGAACTTATAGACAAACTGGAAAAACAGATGCTCGCAGCAGGTGCAGAAAAAGAAAAGATCGCAAACTACATCAAAATGATGCGGGACTTCGAAGCGGGGATGACTCCAGAACAGAGATTAATCTGGGCACAAAAACAAGCATACATAGCATTAGGAAATGCAATAAACGGCGCAAAGGCACTGGGCTTTGATTCCTGTCCAATGGAAGGATTTGATCCAAAAGGATATGCAAGGGAACTTGGGTTACCCGCACACATTGTTCCAACAGTAGTTTGCCCAATAGGTTTTGCAAACGACAAACCAATGGCAAAAATGCGGTTTGATGCAAAGGACATAATAGCATAATTTTTCTTATTATTTTTCCCAGAATCGGGGATCATATGATTAAACAAAATTTCATGTACCTCTTCTTCTCTTTGATACTGATATTTGTGCTGTATCCGTTTTTTGAAAACAACTTAATTCTCATCAACATTATCTCATCGGCCATAGTAATAAGTAGCGTCTATTCGATAAGCAGCGAGAAAAAAGCCTTTCTCATAGGACTAATCCTGGCAGGAGGAGCATTTGTAGCAAACTGGTTCATGATAATAGATGGCTCAAATTTAGTAATGGGAATAAATGCAATATTGACAGTATTGTTCTACGGATTTACCATGTATCAGATAATCAGATACATAATGAATGCAAATGAAGTGAACATGCAGGTAATATTTGCAGCGATCTCACTTTACATATTAGTTGGAATAACCTGGGGGTTTGCATACACGCTCATAGAACTGGTAAAACCAGGCTCATTTTATTTTTCAGAGCAGATATCCAGAAGCCAATTCGTATGGCCAGACCTGCTTTACTTTAGTTTCATAACACTGACGACCCTTGGATATGGAGACATAGTCCCCATTTCAGCATTGGCACGCTCATTCACAATAATTGAGGCAATAATGGGAGTTTTCTATATAGCAATTACGATATCTAGATTGGTCAGTCTGTACAAAACAGAGGATAAAAAAGAAAGGAGCGAATAAAATGGAAGACAAAACCAAGCGGATCGTTTTTGGAGGGGGCTGTTTTTGGTGCACGGAAGCAGTATTCGACTTATTTGAAGGAGTAATTAGAACGACTTCTGGGTATGCTGGAGGAAATACAAAGAATCCGACATACGAAGACATATGTAATGGAGATACTGGACATGCAGAGGTTCTACAAATAGAATATGAACCAGAAAAAATATCACTGGAAAAATTGCTGGATATCTTCTTTACAATGCACGATCCAACTTCACTCAATAGACAGGGTGCAGATACAGGAACGCAGTATCGGTCCGTAGTTCTTTATACGAATAATGACCAAAAAATGATAATCGAGGAATTCATAAAAAAAACTCGCAAAGAATATGATAAACCAATAGTAACACAGGTGGAAAAATTAACTGAGTTTTTTCCATCTGAAGAATATCATCAAAAATACTATAAACGAAACTCAGGCCAACCATATTGTTCAATAGTAATAGGGTCAAAAATCCAAAAAGTAAAGAAGAAATATGGCTTAAAGTAGTAGAGTTATAATAAGGTATATAAACTGGTTTTGATATATTTACACACATGAAAACTACTGCTAGAGCCCCAGCTAAGGGAGATTCAGAATATAATACAGCCACACCACTAAGTCCAAAAAGAGCAGGAATAACAAGGGAGATCACGGTAATACCCGGATTTACACGGGATATTAGTGATTTTAGAGCATTAGAGCCACTTGCAGAAGAAGGATATACGATAAGAGCCAGGAATCCCCGGGCTATTGGTAAAACGCCACGGGGAAAGAAAACAAATACCCAGACATATATTTCAAAAGTAGCAAGGGATATTATTGACTCAATAGGAAAGATCAGAGCAGATAAAACGATTCTGGTAGCACACAGTGCAGGAGCGTTAGTGGCACTAGAAGCATTAAGTCAGATAGGGAGAATGCAAAACAGACCTCAAATAGACAAACTAGTATTGATAACTCCGCTTTTGGGAGATCCGAGAGACACTTTTCCTAGCGGAAAACCATTAAGCAAAGTTGCAACCGCACTAAGCACAGCTTTCGCTTCGAATATAGATCGGGTAATAAAACAAGGGGGTTCTGAAGAGCAGATAGCTCGAGCAGTAAGATTAATGTTCGGGACATTCGACGTCGTTGGAAAGGCAGGGTTCTTTAGAATGCTTGGTCTTAACGCAACGGCAAGCAGGGAGTTTAGATCATTTGTAGAAGGAGTAAATAAATCATCTGATGAGGTCTTGGCCCTTGGAGTAGGAGGAATGTTTAGTCAAGGACCAAAACTTGCGCGAGCACTTGTGGAGGGAGAAATATCATTACCACCAACTCAGATTATTCTTGCCCATCAAGATGCACTTATAGGAGACCTGGAAGTAAGGGAAGTATTGAGTAGAGCAGATGATCAGGTTCAATCGAAAGTAATTATTCAAACGATGGACTGCGGACACTTCCCAATGCACGAGCGACCTGCAGAACTAGTAGGACGAATTAGGGAGTTTATTAATGAACAAGAAGATTAGAATAGGGGAGCTTGTAGCAAGCAGGCGAAAGGAATCGACCAGACTTGGTGAACTTAAGACAAACAATCTGATCTACCTCCCTGCAATCGATAGATTACCCAGGGGCTCGCAATTTTTGGATCAGAGAAATGCTGCAACGATCGATGGAACATATCATTTCTCACTTTATTCGTGTCTTGGCATATTAGTTGAAAATGTAGCAATAGCGCACCTGGACGGAGTTCATAGGGGAATAGGGATACAGACAACTCGGTTTCTTAATCAAAACAAGGGAAATGAACCCGTCTATGTATTCGTAGGAACAGAGCCACTAGAAGATCGAATAGAAAGCGTCTTTGAAGAGATAGAGCGAAGAAAAAGACAGGGGATTTTTGTAAGACTTCCAGAAGAT
Source organism: Microcaldota archaeon (assembly GCA_016212525.1). Taxonomy (GTDB): domain Archaea; phylum Micrarchaeota; class Micrarchaeia; order Anstonellales; family Bilamarchaeaceae; genus Bilamarchaeum. The sequence continues at coordinate 297,207 of JACRGD010000010.1, forward strand.
CATAGCACAATAGTCATATCTAAAGGAATTGAAATTTCGCTGATTCCAGATGAGTTTAGACCAGTCAGACAAAAAGGAAAATTGGAAGATTTGGGAGGCATAATGTTTATGGATAAAGGGACCCAGAAGCTGATCTGCTGGGATTAGGACAGCATAATCTCTTCGATCAATTGAACAAGACGGGGATAATTTGTAAAACCAGAACCCTCATTTAGGTGTCCGGCATTATGCTCGACTATAAATTCGGCCCCAAGAAGCGTTGCCATCCGTTCGCCCTCATCAAGCCGGATATATGGATCATTATCCGAATTTAGTATGATTATTTTTTCTGCTTTCGATTTGATTTTTTGCCAATTGAAATCCTGATCGACAAAATTTCGGATTTGATCTATTCCAAGGTCCTTTGCAAATCCGGCAACAAGAATGATAGCTTTGACTTTTTCACATTCACCAAAAGTCTCGAGCAGGCGTAGAATAGTTGGGCAACCCAGACTATGACCTACCAGGACCCACTCATCCTTAAGTTCAAAAGTTTTTACATTGCTTCGGACTTCACTAAGCCAAGCACTCAAGATAGGATCTGCCCGATCTGGAAAATCAGGAGCAACAACTTGTATTGCACGTGCAGCAAAATGATCTGCGGTAGAACCGCTCCAACAACTCCGACCATCGCCACCCCAACAGTGAAAGAGAAAAAGTTTCATGAAGATATTTAGTATTATTACTATTATTAATCTAAATTAGACATCAATAGATAGATAAACAATCGACAAATTGGGGGTCAAACTCATGAACTCGTGCCAATCTTGCAAAAGTAGCAAGTCAGTAGTACCAATTATTTATGGGGATCGGGGTCAAAGCGCAGTAATGGCTGCCAAAAAAGGCAAATGCCACCTGGGTCCTTGTATCAGATTGCCCAATGCACCGCAATTTTATTGCAAAACGTGTAAAATAGAATTTTAGGTGATAACGTGTTCGCAATCGAAGTAACAAACTTGACGAAAAAATTTAAAGAATTTACTGCAGTAGAAAACATCTCATTTAAGGTAAAACAGGGATCGATTTTTGCCTTTTTAGGACCAAACGGAGCTGGAAAAAGCACTACGATAAAGATGCTCACGACACTGCTCAATCCAACGCATGGGCAAGTACAACTAAACGACTTTGATGTTACAAAAGACCCCAATGAAGTACGGAAAAATTTTGGAATAGTTTTCCAGGATCCTAGCGTAGATGATGAACTTACAGCCTATGAAAACATGGATTTTCATGGAGTGTTATATAAGGTACCAGATAATCAGAGACCAACTCGGATAGAACAACTATTAAGACTGGTCGAATTGTGGGATCGAAAAGACGATCTGGTCAAACATTTTTCAGGAGGAATGAAAAGAAGGCTCGAAATCGCACGGGGCCTGCTGCACCACCCAAAAATATTGTTTTTAGATGAGCCAACGATCGGACTTGATCCGCAAACCAGAAATCACATGTGGAGTTACATAACCAAACTTAACAAAGAAGAAGGAACAACGATATTTTTCACTACACATTATATGGAAGAGGCAGAAAGGGTTGCACAGGAAATAGCAATAATTGATCATGGAAAAATAGTGGCACAGGGAACATCGACAGAACTCCAGGAAAAAACAAATGCCAAAACACTCGAAGAAGCATTTATCAGCCTAACAGGCCAGCAGATCAGGCCTGAAGATGCGACTCCAATGGATAATCTTAGAATGAGCAGAAAAATGTTTAGGAGATAGGGGGAGAATAAAATGAACGCAATATACATAATGTGGTTACGACAACTAAAAAGATATTTTCGATCCCGTGCGAGAATAATAGGATCCATAGGTCAGCCGCTGCTGTTTTTGCTTGCCCTTGGATTCGGATTTGGACCAATATATGCAAAGGCAGGCGATGGTAATTACATTCAGTTCATAGCTCCAGGAATAATTTCCATGGGAATACTATTTACGTCAATATTTGCTGGAATAGAGGTCATATGGGACCGCCAGTTTGGATTTCTAAAAGAAACATTAGTAGCACCAGTCTCGAGATTTGAAATAATGCTCGGTAGAACACTTGGAGGCGCCACAATTGCAGTCTTTCAGGGAATAATAATATTTGCAATAACGTTGCTTGTTGGATTTAGGCCAGAACTAAGTTCGATACCTCTAGCGCTCATATTTGCATTGTTGATTTCAATTTTTTTCACGGCCCTTGGAACCGCAATAGCCTCGCTCCTTGATGACATGCAGGGATTCCAGATCATAATGAACTTCCTTGTAATGCCGATCTTTTTTCTCTCGGGGGCATTGTTTCCACTTGAGGGACTTCCTAGAGAAATAGCAATAATCACGCAGATCGATCCGCTCTCATATGGGGTCGATGGACTTCGGGGAACCTTAACAGGATTGACACACTTTGGACTTGCAATGGATCTTGGGGTCTTAGTGATACTAACAGGAATCACATTAGTCATAGGAAGTTACCTATTTTCTAAAATAGAAGCGTAGATTGATAGAGGTGGATGATTATGACCGAACTTATTTGTCTAAAGGACAGTTACCTAAAGGAATGCGAAGCGAGAGTAATTGAAGTAAATGGAAAGGAACTCATACTCGATCGGACGGTTTTTTACCCTCGCGGAGGAGGACAGCCAACGGATTTTGGAACTATCAACGAACATAAGATCATCAATGTCTCAAAAAAAGATGGCAAAGTTATCCATGAAACAGAAATCGAAAGCGGACTTAAAGTTGGAGATAGAGTAACCTGCAAAATAGACTGGGAACGCAGATACAAACTGATGAGAATGCACACAGCGGCGCATGTTCTGGCAGCGACGGCATATACGGAATTAAACTATCAGATTACAGGCAATCAGATCGAAACAGATCAAACACGATTTGATTTTTCAATGGAAGGATTTGACCGAGCTAAATTCGATGATATGGTCCAGAGATGCAACGCAAAACTAAAGGAGGACATAGAGATCAAGGTTTATGAGCTTCCTAGAGAAGAAGCACTGAAAATACCAGGAGTAGTAAAACTTGCCGCGGCACTTCCGCCATCAATCGCCATTCTTAGGATCGTTGAGATTCCAGGAATAGACTTGCAGGCGGATGGCGGAACGCATGTCCGATCGCTAAAGGAAGTCGGTCAGATCAAAATACTCAAACTCGATAATAAAGGCTCGAAAAACAAGCGAATCTATTTTGGACTGGAATGATAAAATGCAGGAGACCAACATCGAAAAGTTAGTTGAAAGGGCAAAACAATTACAGCGAACTGGAGAGAAATGGCACTTTCACATGTTGACCCCAGATTGCCAGTTTAATTCCACACCAAACAAGCATCTTTTTGTACTCGAAGAAGAATCATCAGATGAAACACTCGTAGTTTATTCAGATCACAGGTATCTGAAAGTTGGAGAAGAACTTGTTAAATTGATCTATGGAGATGCAATAGTCGAAGAGAAAGGAATCAAACGAGAAATGGTTAGACCTCAGATAGTCTCGCAGATACTAGAAAAGGCAACTCAATGCAATCGAAGAGGAATAATTTGGCATCATCACCTGTTATTTCCAAAATGCATTTTCAATAATCACAAGAAAAAATGGATCAATGTTTTCGAATTCAATGGTGAAAAAATTGAATCGATTACTGATTACGAGCCCATTGAAGACCTAGGAGAGATAGAAAAACTCTTTTATGCACAGAAAAAATAAGATGCAATTATAGAATGAAACCTATTTAACCGTTCGACCCATTTCTTTATTCATGAAGATCTCGGTGTTTGAGGCAGATGAAATCGAAAAAAACATTCTAGGAAGAAAGCTCAAGCCCGACAGACTCGAGTTTTTTGATGAACCGTTAACACTCAGGAACTGCGGGCTCGCCAAAGACAGTCAAGTCGTAGTCGTGTTTATACACTCACAAGTAGACAAAAAATTACTCTCTAGACTACCCAAACTAAAAATCATTGCAACCCTCTCGACAGGAACAGACCACATAGATCTCAAAGAATGCCAAAAAAGAGAGATTGTAGTTAGCAGCGTTCCATCTTATGGAGAAGATACGGTAGCCGAGCACACATTTGCACTCATACTGGCGCACTCACGAAAGATCATCGAATCGGTAGAAAGGGTCAAAAAAGGCAGTTTTTCGCCATCAGGACTAACCGGATTTAACCTAAATGGCAAAACCATCGGGATAATCGGGACTGGAAAAATCGGATCCTATGTAGCAAAACTCTCATCTGCATTAGGGATGAATATACTTGCATTTAGCAAACACAGAAATGAAGAAATCGAACGAAAATATGGAGTTAGATATGTCAAAGCACTCAAAGAGCTGTTATCCGGCTCGGACATTATCAGCCTCAACTGTCCTCTGACCAAAGAAACGCATCATCTAATTAACCGAAAGAACATGAACTGGATCAAAAAAGGAGCTATGTTGATCAACACTGCACGGGGAGCACTCATACAGACAGAAGCACTAGTTGAAGCACTCAAAATCGGCAGGATTAGTTATGCCGGCCTTGATGTCCTTGAAGAAGAAGAGAACATAACCGAAGAGAAAGAATTGCTCGCCAAGAAAAAGGGCGATCAGAGGGAACTCAAAACAGCGCTTGCCAACCACATATTAGTGACAAGTCCAAACGTATTAATTACGCCTCATAACGCATTCAATTCGAAAGAAGCATTGGAGAAGATAGGCGTAGTTACTGCGGAAAATATACTAAGCGCATTAAAGAAAAGAAAAGGGGTAACTTAGAAGGATTTAGATCAGATCTGAGGGCTGAATCATCCGTTGTCGCAAGTTTTTTATTTCGGGATGTGCCATTCTGTTGCATGGGAGTAAATTTTGTACTTTTTGTGATTGATCGTAACAAACTCGATCTTAAAGTAAAAGAAGAAAAAATACTTGATTCGGATAGCTCCCTAGGCGTACATCTGTTAAGATTAGGATCTAAAGGCCTCACCTGCAAAAAACTATTTCAGGAGAGAGCTTATTGGATGGAGATATTATACAAGACAAGCAGAAAAAAACTTTTCAAAGAATATGCAGTATCAGTAAAAATGCTTCTAGATGGTTCTCATTCTGATTCAGTTTTTGACTTTCAACAAGAATCGATTAATAAAGAATTTCTAAAGGATTCTTACGGGAACCATATTGGAATTTTGAATGCTGAGAATAGTTCAAAATTTATTGATTATCTTAAAAAATTAGTAAGAGAGGACTTTGTTTATATCGAAGACTGCAACTATGAGAACGATTTTCTAAGTAACCAACCATCTTGCAAGGAATATGACAAAGATCAGGAAGGTAAAAAATTCATTACCAAAGTCACACAGAAGGAACGTGTCCCACCATATCTTGATGACATAATTAAAGGATTTGAAGAGTTTCCATCCTCAGAAAAATGCCTGATCGGATTTTATTGTTAGTTTTCTATAAAACTCCGCTAGATACATCTCAGTATTCTCTGCGTCACATATTCAGTTTTGGTGAAAGAATATTCACAGTAAAAATTTACATCGTAGTGCTGCTTAAGAACTAAGATTAGCCCAGAGTGCAGTTTAGAGGAGCTTTAGTTTTCCGAAAATCAAATCAAGCGCTTTTTCATCAAATGGCCCAGCGGCAAAGCAGGTTATTGTATTTGGTTCGACCTGAGTGTGTCCTGCATCGCGAACCAGCTCGCAGGGAATTCCGTAAGTTTTGGCTTTATTGTAGTATTCAAGAAGCTCGGATTCACCATTTACCTTGAGAGTGACTTTCATCATCCCTAGCGAAAACCAGTCGCGGGCGATTTGCGGATGGGTATGTCGGGTTTTTTCATAAGCTAGAACCGATGCATGTGACCCTTGAGCAACTAGCTTGCCCTTGCCCATGGAAAGATCAGCACGCATCACAATGACTTGTTTGAACATCGACATCAAATGCCAGAGGGATAATTTAAACATTACTAGGTTCGGGTTGCAGCGATTCGGTCTGCAGGGATAATAGCAGGCGAAGCGGCACTGCCAGAATTAGAACCCGCAGTTGATGAAGCCGAATTAGGAACTGAACCAGTGGAAACCTGTTCTGGCATCGGCTCATCAACGCCAAGAAGATGAAACACTGAACTCTGCTTAAGAATAACATCGAGAAGGGCATCTAGATGAGAATCTATAGTGCCAATGTTCATGGTTCGACCTGTTTCTTGAACTAAATAGGTTGTCCTAGGCCAGAGTTCAAGAGACGAAGGAGCATTTTGAACTGAATCTCCAGTAACAGAAATCCTAAATGGATTAGATCCATCAGTGAAAATTCGAAGTTGAAATCCCAGTCCTGAGAATAATTCATATAAACGATCGTTTGCTTCCCGAATTGCGGCCTTAGCCGCAGCATGACCGGCATAACTCATTTGAGTAGAAGGCACTTGTGCTGCCTCAAAGGCCAATCTGCATCGGACAATCTCGCGTCCGGAAGTGCTACCATATATACCAATATGCGCACCAAATCGAGCCACAAGAGAATCGAGTGCCGCGGATTCAAGAACTGGAACTCCGGATAAATTCAGATCATCCAATGGAGCTAGATTCTTGGTTTTAGCTTCCAAAAAAACACCATCTAACGCAGCCCTTTCGCGTAGAGGGAGGCTCAGGGGATCAACAAGAACATTCATTTTACGCGGAGCAGTTTCATTAACGCCCCAACGAGGATTATCAACAGTATTGAAAGGTTTTGGTACTCGTACTGCACGATATAGTAAATGGCCAGTCATAGCTAACTATGTTGATAAGATTTGTTTATAAATGGTTGTCACAAATCTACAGTTTCCAATACTTTTTATTCTTAACAAAAACCTTTTGTGCCTCAATCAAAGCTAGATAAAACCCCTCTTCGTCTTTGTGGAGTTTCTTAAGCAGACGATCTGCACTAGTCGGACCAACGCCATACGTGGCAAGAGCAATTAGTGCTTTCTTTCCATAAGCCCGAATTATCGCGGCTTCCAAAGCCTGATCTTCAGACTTATCTGCGGATTTTTTCGATCGTGCTAAAGAAGGCTGGCCGCATTTATGACAGGAAATTTTATCAGGCGCCCCGGCAAGGTGCATAAATCTAGTAGCACCGCAGTTGAGACAAACTAGTTCAAGAGTTTTCGAGAGAACATTCTCCTTAAAACCGGCGATTATTTTTTCGCGTGGCTCGAACCCGCCCATATTTTCGCCACCGGAAATCCGATCAAGCCCAACCTTGGCAAAGAAACTAGAAGTCTTGCGTTCATCGACAACGACTTTTATCACTCCGGTTTTCATTAGCATTGCGATTTCCTGTGTCTTTGGAACATCAAAATACCTAGAGAAGATGGAGCGAACAGTCTCCTCGTAAACAACGGAGTTCCTAAGCGCATTGATAAAGCGGGAATTGATAGTCGCGTCATCTGAAAGAAGACCAAACAGACGTCCGACATGATGAAACCGCAAGCGCAGCAAGGACGAGTCGGAAATGGCTTCCTCCAATTGAACCTGCACGTTTCGAATGTTTAGAAACTCACGTAGAATATTTTCTTTGGAAAGAGGAAAGGGTAATTTGACAAAGATCCGATATGGATCTGCCACCGCACGAACACTCTCGCCAACAAGACGCGAGAGGTTTTTTCCAAACATTCGTGAGAGACCTTCATTTACTTTTGTTCCAAAGCAGGCATGGACGACTATGAGATCTCCGATCAGTTCAATGACAACCGTCTTGTCGTCGGGCATCGGATTAAGTCGTTTGATCTTTCGCATTTTCCCTACTTGCTGGGCGATTTCAAAGACTACAGGAATCTCCTCGCCAGTCCAGGAGGGAACCATTATATCAGTTCCAAAAGTGCTTTCGGTGAGAATTTCTGTCTCGGTGATATCGAGCACCCGATATGGTCTGCCTTGCGAAAGAAAACTCGAGCCAACATCCAGATTCACGACAAATTCCTCATCGAGATTTGAAACTATCCGGTTAGATGCTACTTCGCGCATCAGATATCGTTTGGTCTTGGGTATGGTACTTAGATGAGTTGCATAATAAATTCGGGCACGCACGGTCGCCTTTACAAATTCTTTCTCACCTTCATGATCAAGATAAAGCAATCCCTCACCATAGAGTTGAATCGCAATCTTTCGAAGCTTCCCATAATCAATCCCATAAGCGTAGCTTCGAGAAAGAATTTCATGGATTTTTGCCAAATCAGATTTACCCAAATCCAGAGTAAGACCCACGACCTGATGAGCAATAACATCCAGAGCACCCCGCTCGATGGATTTGCGTTCCATGAAGCCGTTTTTTGCAAAAATCTCGATGACTTGACTTTCGAGCAAATCGTCGTAATCATTGCTAAAGACAATTCCCCGGGGAGTTTTCTCGCGACTGTGACCTGATCGGCCAACCCTCTGGATAAGCCGACTGACCTGGTGGGGTGATCCGTACTGAACGACTAATGAAATATCGCCCACATCAATACCCAACTCGAGCGAAGAGGTACAAAGAAGCGACCTAATAAGACCTGCCTTGAATTTGTCCTCAGTATCAAGTCTTGCTTCCTTTGCGAGCGAGCCATGATGGACCTCTATCGGAGCACCCATTTCCTTAAGTGTTGCTCCAAGTTCTTCTGCCGCGCTTCGAGTATTGACAAACAAAAGAGAACGGTTTTTTTCGACGAGATTCTTAATCTGGTCGAGTTTTTCCTTTTGATTTTCGACATTTAGAACTTCGATTTCCATATTGCGGTTTTTTCCGGCCTCACAAACTGCAAATGGCCGATCACCAAAAACCAGCTTGGCTGCCTCGGTTTCATCAGAAACAGTGGCACTGATGGCAATGCGCTGGAAGGAAGCGATCAAATTGAGCCGCTCAAGACCCAGCGAAAGTTGTGCACCTCGTTTGTTATCAAGAACATCATGAACCTCGTCAACGATGACAAACCTGACATTTTTGAGATGTGATCTCATGACACGACCCATTAAGAGGGCCTGTAGCGACTCGACAGTAGTTAGAAGAATTTTTGGAGGATTTTTTCGATGTAATGTTCGCTCATGTTGAGTAGTATCTCCGGTTCTCATATCATGAGAAACGTCCAGCCGGTTGCACCACCACTCAAAGCGTTCCTTTAAGTCCCGCGAGAGTGCCCGAAGCGGAGTTATATAGAGAGCACAAATTCCCTCTTTTTCATCTTTTAGTTTTTCTAAAACAGGAAGTAGAGCGCTTTCCGTCTTTCCATAGCCCGTTGGAGCCAGAATCAAAACATTTTCGCCATTTAGCACGCGAGGTATTGCTATCTTTTGAATTTCGCTCAATTCCCCGAATCGTTCGCGCACTAAATCTGCAACTGAAGGCATTGTATCGATAGAAATTAGACAAACGGATTATTTATTCACTTCTAAGAGATACGTTTTTGGTAGAAATTACAAAGAGTACCTTTTGGATTGATTTTAGCACTTGAAATATAGCTAAAGTCACGCTTAAGATAAAACTGATTCAGTTTGGCATAATTAGCCACGCAGTCTAAGCGAAGATATGAAATACCAGTCTGTTTTGCGAGTTTTTGTGCAAACTCAAGCAATTCCAGAGCGTGTCCCTTACCCTGATGGCTTGGCAAAACAGCAATCTTAGAAAGATATAGAAAAGTTTCATTGGAAATGGACCATATTTGTTCGCAGTAAGAGGGGGCAATAGGACTAAGAGTCATCGTGCCAATTAATGAATCGTCCTTAATTAGAACATAAACAAAACCAGCATCAATATTATGTCTAAATTTTTCCTTATCTATCGCACCGTTCCAGTGATGAAAACCCTGTTCTGATAGCCAATCAGCACAGCTAAGAAGAAGAGAATAAATCGAATCGAGATCAGAAATAGTAGCTTTTCGAATCATCAGAATTCAACTAGCACAAAAGACAGTAAAAATACATCAGATTAATTTATCTCGTGTTTTGGATCTTTTGTTGGCTTGCGCCATTTCATAGGATCAACATCAGGATTTAAAGGCCCAATGCCAGGAATTTCATAACCTGGACCAACCGGAAGCGGAACTCGAGGAGTTCTAGGAACTCTTCGCTCTGGAGGGAGTATCTCATTTGCACGAATATCGGAGCATTCATAAACCGGCTTAATAAGATTTCCATTCTCACCAGGAATGATAGTTACTGATCCGCGATCATCATCTTTTTTTGGAGGAGACGAAGGTCGCTCGTATTCACTTATTTCATCATGCAACGGTTGCGGACCGCGTCTTTCTTTTTCTCGTCTTCTGATTTCGCCAATGATAAGATCATTAAGGCCAGGTCCTGGTGATTTGGTTGGAACCTTTGGAGTAATCATAACATCATTGCGACGAGGAGTCGATTTTTGTGCGAAATGAAGTGAGCTCATGTAAGAATAAGTTGCAAGTTGTGTATTTAAAGCTTTGTTACTAGCAGACGATTTAAATCTGTCGCAATATAACGAAAATAATGGCAACATATTATACTCAGGACAGACACTCAAGAACTTCCAGAGAACCTGAATCGCCCGGAGATCGAAAAATCAGGGAATTTAGAAAATTTGGATATCCGACAATTGGAATTGCACCAATCACAATAGCAGTAGCAGCAATAAAATTCATAGATTATGAAGGATCCGCAGCACGAATGAGAGAAATTCCAGGAGGCAAAGAACTGGAATGTCTGGTTAGAGTAGAAGAAAGAAGTGTCGATGCGCTTAGAGCCCCAAGAAGAGCAGTAGATGAAACAACAAGGCAACAAATACTAAAGAGTACACTTGAGAGAACAAGAGACTGCCCAGAAATAGATCAAAGATCAATAAGAGCAATAGCAGAGAACGATTCGTTGACAGATGGCGAGCAAAAAAGAGCCATAAGTGAACTGCAGGCAAGAGTAGAGGGACAGATAGCAGAAATAAGACAAAATCAACCGGAACTCGCAAGAGCTCAAAGAGCGAAAATGGATAATAAAAATAGTTTTTTTATGTGGATAAACATAACACTGATAACAGCCATTATGGCATTAGTTTCCATAGGAGATATTTGTGAACAAAAGGACCGAAATTTGAATGGAAAAAGGGAGAAGGAATGGGTATAAGAGAAGATCAGGCACGGTACTACAAAAAAGTAGCACAACTTAGAGCCCAAGGAAGCAGCTGGATAGCCAAAGCCCCAGTATTCGAAAGAGAAGGCGAGAGAGTTAGGGTTTTTATCCCAGAAATAGATATTCCAACATTTAGACACAAAGAATTCCAACCATTAATTTCAGAAGGCGGGATAAGTGATGGAAAAGTAAGAAAAAATGAAAATGACAGAAACATAGGAGATAATGAATTTAGTGCAAAAAATACAGGCCATCAGTACAGAGTATTAGAGAGATCTCAAGCAGCGCAATTCGTGCATGAGTATTTAGAGTTACCTGGGCTAAGATCGCAATTTGAATCTAGAACCACAAGAGAAATGAGTCAGTACAGATCAATTTCAAAAGTAGGACCTAGTGGCAGAAGGCAATTTAGACGGACATACAAAGAGACACTAAAAAGACAAATTAGCCTTGGGACATATGAACCGGGAAAACCCATGATCGAGGAAAAACAAGATCGCAGATATAGAAGCCCAAGGCCAACATACGAACCTTCAGTGGTGGTAATATATCTACTGGACATTTCAGGATCGACCATGGGAACATTGGGTTTCCTTCAGGAAACTGCATGGTGGATTGATACACTAATAGAACGGGAATACGGACTAAAAAAAGGACATTATATTCATTACGAAGCATTACCTCAGGAAACAACAGCAGAATTGTTTTATGCTATAGAGCCAGGCGGAGAAAACAACATGGGACTTTCTCTTGCGCTTGCACACCAACTATTTGGACAATATCCCTCAAGCGATAAATATTTGGTGCAGCTAACAGATGGAGACTATGCTGATTTAGAAATAACGCAAAGAAGCATAAACGCATATACAGAATCAGGATTACCAAAAATGAACATGAATATAGGAAATCCACTAATTGACAGGATAGTTGGAGAAGTAAATGCAGTATTTGTTATTGAAGCAGGAGCATATTATGAGAGTGCAAAAAGACCAATAGCCGGAGCATCTGCAGAAAACTATTCCACCTACATAAAAAGACTAAAAAGAGAAAGAGCTGATCTTGCAGATAGAATAAGAGTCAGTTCAGATACGATTGAAGAAATATACGAACATGGAATAGATTTGATTCCTAGAACTTTAAGGCGGCTGTTTAGGCCAGAATTAGAAGAAATAAAATAAAGAAAATGCAGCACTCACGAAACAGGTGTAGGTAAATTAGTCAAGAGTTACCATCTGAGTTTTCTTAACCTTACCCTGCGCAATCCGGTCGCTTCCACCACCAGAGCCTCCTAGTTGTGAAATGGCTTTTTGGAGCAATTCTTTAGCACTCGAACCAGAGGATTTACCTGCAGCAGCAATGATAGTCCCATTCTTGTTAATAAGAAGTGCAACGGATTTTTCGCTCTCAGAAACCGCAACCGCCAGTTTCTTTAGTGATGAATCATCCAGATCCAGGATTTTGACCACCGGTTTTCCGGGATAGTTATCGATCAGATCTTTAGCTTCTTCACGGACAACCAGTTCGCCCAGCTCTTCGATCTTTTTGCGCTGGCTCTTCCATTCATCAAAGAAACGCGAGACGCTCTTGACCAGCTCGCCCTCGGAAACAGAAATTACATCAGAAGCTTCCTTGAGTAATCGCTCGCGTTCCTGCATATATGCAATGGCCACCGATCCGCATTTGTAGGTTATACGCTCGACACCATCCTGAATGCTTTCGCGCTTTACGATCTTGAAGCAGCCGATCTCTCCAGTGTGAGTATGCATCGTGTGTGTTCCGCCGCAGGCTTCGGTGTCCACGTGTCCCATGCTCACAACCCGAAGCTCTTTTCCGGGAACTGCACCACCTTGGTAGAGAGTAAATCCATATTTTCCTTCGGCCGTGTTTCTCGCAAGAACTTCGGTGACAACGGGCATATCGGACATAATATACTCATTGACCTTTTGCTCGATCCGGGCAATTTCGTCGTTAGTAATCTTTCGATAGTGAGTAACATCCAAATGAGCCTTCTCTTCGCTCTTGTTCGATCCTGCCTGCCAGATATGTGAACCTAGAACCTCACGGCATGCAGCATTAAGCAGGTGAGCCGCAGAGTGATGCCGGGCGATTATTTTCCTGCGAACAAGATCAACGGTTCCCTGGACAGTCTGACCAACCTTGAATTTGGCGATATCGGAAGTTGCAACTTCATGCAAAGCAACACCAGACTGTTTTATGACCAATTTGACCTGTACACCATCAAGCGAACCAGTATCTGAAACCTGGCCTCCACCTTCTGGGTAGAAAGCAGACTGATCAAGAACGACATATTTTTGATTGACGATTCCAAGAACTTTCGCAGAGAAATTTGCATCCCGAGTATAATATAGACCCTTAGTCTTTGGAAGACCATCCACATCAGAGGGAAGAACTTTTGGTCCGGCTTCCTTGACGTTGGAATTTCCAGTTTCATCCTTCTCACGAACCTTAGCATAGAAGTTACCAGGGATTTCAACTTCAATATCATTTTCCTTTGCAACTTCTGCAATCGACTCTGGAGGAATACCATTAGAGCGATAGAGCGTAAAGAGATCGTTGGCGGAAATTTTGCCACTAAAGGGTCGATCTTTGTCGGCATGCGAAACATTCGAAGAGCCTCCTTTTGTCTTCTTGACCAGATTGATTACTATAGATCGGGCCTTTTCTTTTGTAGCACCATAACGCTTTTGCTCCTCGGCAATTACATCAATAGTCGTCTGGACTCCATTCTTAAGATGAGGGAAAATATAGTCGAGATGATCCGCATGGCCCTCGACGATTTTACCATAATCGAAACTGAATCCGAATTTCTGCTCAAAGCCAAAGACCCGCCGGAGAATCATACGAAGATTGTAACCTCCACCCGAATTACTGGGGAGCATACCATCAGTAACAGTAAAGAGAAGGGTTTGCAAATGATCTGCAGATGCGTAGAGAGCCTGCAGGGGTTCAAGCTGATCGAATAGCTCTTTTTTAGTCGTTCCGAGCATGTGAGCGACCTTTTCCTTTTCTTTCTCAAGATCCTCGACCTCATCTTCGTTGAGGCTGCCTGAAATCTTGGCATATTTGGTAAATAGATCGCGATCAATCGAAACGCCCGTCTGCTTTTTCATCTGCTCGATAACAGGACCGAAAACAACTTCATAACTTGTTGGTTCGCCAGAAGTTATCCATGCAAGTCTAGAGAGACCCGCGCCCATATCAATGACCTTGGTATTGAGCTCTTTGTAGCCAGTCTGAGTAACTTCATACTGCATAAAGACACAGTTGCCAAGCTCCAAGCCACGACAGAAATATTCGATAGAAGGACCAAAATTTCCTCCACCCGCCCAGACATCTTCCTGGAAAACAAGTTCTTCTTCTGGAATACCAAGGGCTTTGAGGTAATTTAAGTCGTGCGCCAATGCCTCATCTTTCCAGTAGAAAAGACCGGTCTTATCGGTGTTAAAAGCGTGCTGACCAATCATGACGAAATTAGTATAGTGTCGCCCACTTACACCGACATTAGAAATATCTGAAAATCGGATGCATGGCTGTGGAACGATTAGTGGGTTGTGGGGCGGCTCAAGTTCGCCATTTACAACGTAGGGCTGGAAATCATTAATGGATGCAATAGTAAAGTATAGATCGTCCCGCCATCTTGCGACGGTTGGGTAAGGTTTGACATACCCATGACCATTTTTTGTAAAGTAGTTTTCAACAGTTTTCCAGGTGTCAATATAATTGAGTTTCTTTTTTACGGGAGTGGATCCGATAAATTGATAGCCAATGCACGAGGGGTCGCCGCATTGATCCTGATGGCTTTTTGACCAGAACATGCGCGAGCATTTTTTACATTTTTGACGAATGAAACCCCGTTGAATAAGAGTATTGAGTTTGTAGTGTTTTTCCCATTCTGCGGCAAATTGTCTTCTTAGTTCGTCTTTGTTAACGTCCATGAAAATCCCTCAGTAAGTATTATGAATAGGGATATCTAGGATTAGGATTTTAATTAGAGACTAAAAATGGTCAGAAAGAAAACCAAGAAATTATGCAGTTAGATCTTTCTGAGTGTAACCCTCAAATCTTAGAATACGATATGCATCATAAAGAGGAGTCACGATCGCTGGAGATGCAAATGTCTCATTGCGAACACTGCCAACTGAAAGAGATTCAAAGGCAGCTCTCTCAGTACGGCAGATACCAACTGCAGCCAAAGTTCGATCGATTTCTTTGAAAAAAGCGCCATAAGTCGTATCCAAATATCGCTTACTGTGGCCAGTATGATCCGGAAGAGTATCTCCAATTTTGTGATCTTTAGATGCCATTTGCCGATTTCTCCAATGACCACCAGGAAGACGGATGTGGAAATTATTAATTACTCCACGTAAGACAACCGCACTAACAGGTTCACCAAAGGCATGAAGTTTACCATCAGGCAATCTATCCACAAAACCCATAGCACTAAATTGTTTAAGAGCAGTATGTCTTTCATGTAAAAGAGCGGTTGCAAGCTCGGGTCGCTCTGAAATCGCATGAAGTCGTCTAACCATAAGAAAATACCAATATACATAGTTGTAGATTCTGTTTAAAAAGGTTATGTTAAGGAACTAAGGAACCGATAGAAGAAAAATCACAAAAAACTAGAAAAATACACAAGGTATATAAGCAATCAGAGACATATTAGTTATCTGTATGGTAGATACAAGACTAAAGCCAATTGTGCAAGTAGTAGTTAGAGATAACGTAGGCGCACTGCACAAAATGCAACTAGCTGCACCAAGAGCAGGACAAAACGTATTTGCACCGCTTGCAGAAGCGGCAGTTGGAACAGAAGGAATCGTACTAACAGGCCAAGGATTTTTGAACATCAGAACTAGAGATGCAGATTTAGTTGCTTCTCCCGAGGGCATCACTAGAGTTCAGGGTTTCGAGTTTAGCGCTCAGAGCGATAAAACAAAACTCATCATAGTATGCAGTGGAATAGAACAACAAACAAAAAACGGAACAACCCACAAGTTAGTACGCCTAGATCATGGAGATGGAAGAATTACCATAATAGCAGAACCAATTACATCTCACCCGTTTCACTACGACATAGTAACAAGCAGGGCAATTGAGGTAGAGCAGGTTGGTAAAAAGGGAATACGAGGCTGCATGCTAAAGGTAAGCGCCCAGGGAATAGAAGTTAGGGACAAGTCTGCAGAATACGGACAAACAGTTAAACAATGGATCTCGGATGCACTAGTGCAGGTCTATGAACAATTAGGAGTACCAATTTCTATTGAATATAAGGGAAGACGGGAGCATGAGATCGAAGTGTTAGATCAAAATAAAGAATAGGCTAAAACTAAAATGTTAAGAAAAAATAGAAAGAACTCGATTCGGCGCCTTTCTAAGAACAAATTATTGGCCTAATTTTAGATATGAATAAACCGAAGCAGGAACAAAAATCTCGACCAGTTTCGGATCTGCCGGATTGGTTTGATCCCAAGTCAGAGTATAGCCAGTTGAAGACGATAGGGTATGGACCTCATCGAGAACCGAAGTCAGTTGGTAGTTACTGCAATAGGTATATCCAATCCCCAAACCCCAGAACTTAACAGATTCATTTCCAAACGAGTAGGTTTGATTTCCAGAAAGATTCAAAAGAGATCCATCATCAGTCAAAAACGAATTTATACGGAAGCCCGCACGAGGATCAGAATAGCTGAAATTCATCAAAGTCAGATTATGACCCCCAACGATCATAACCCAGGTCGGGTTCGCTGGACTGTTCGGATCAGGATTAAGCTGATCTGCGCAATCTCTAGTATGAAGCTTGGAATAGGATTTTTCATGACCCAAAGTAACCGATCGATTCGGCTGGAAATCAACGAGATAGTAGGTTCGATCTTTTATTTTAATCGGAACGCGATCGATGCCCCGAGAATCAACCTGAGCAAGCGGAGGATCAAAGGTTATCCGAACTCCGTTTGAGAGAACGTGTTGTCGCTCGGTGAAATTATAGGGCAATAGCTCATAATGGTCAAAATAAGCAGAAACGGGCAAACTCGAAACAGTTGAAAGCGGATGAGTATATATCAGTTCAAATGCAGGAGCCAGCTTAAGATCCACAAACTTAAAGAGAACGGAATTGTCATTTCTAAAAAGGTTTACCTGTTCACCTTCTTTTAGATCAGAGAAATAACCATCAAGATAAATGACCACTCGAGTTGGTTTAAAGCCACAATACGAAGAAGTCGGCTCGGAAACCGTACAGTTACCCTCGAGTTTGATTTTCCATTTATCATCTGATTCGAAGGCAAGACTGCTTTTTTGACCCAGATAATCAAGCGAATAGTTCTTACCAAGAATCATCATGCTAGTTGCATTTGGATCAGAAATTTCCTTGGAATAAATCGCATTAAAGAGGACAGTTCCATTGTGCGATTTGCCTCGAATATAGGAAGTGATCCAGATATTCTCAGATGGATCGAGTCCCTTAAGCAGAGTCCGATTTATTCGGACAAACGAATCGCTGGCGATCCCAACTCCATCAAATACACCCGGGTAATCTGAAAGAGGAAAACGCCAATCGGGCGCAGCTTCTTTTGCAAGGACCTTTAGGGTAGAGATGCGCGTATCACCAGCAGAAAGGAACAGACTTGAATCCCCACGAACCATGAGGGGGCTGGAGTTTTGAGAAAGGGAACGTACTAGATCGTCCTTAGACTGGACTTTTTCATTAGTAACGCAGCCAAACAGAAGGATCAGGGGCAAAACTAACAGAGCAAGATAGAATCCGAATGTACCGAAATTTTGTTTCATATTTTCACCAGTTTACTTAAGTTGCGCATCTTCCAGTTTACCCAGAATAACTTTTTGCTCACCATTAATATTTGTAATGATAAGAGCCACCGTATATGAAGTGGCATTAAAATCTGCAAATGTCACGTTCGAATCATCAATTTGAATAGTCTGACCAAACCGAAGCTTGATTTCACTTTGAGACTCATTTTCAAAAAGAACAAAATGTGCACGCACTGAGTCTCCATCGCTACGAATATCGACAAACTTCAGGTAAGTTGAATTGGCACTGATCGGAGTTACGTTTGTGATGGATAATGCAGACTCGTTTTCGATCGAGGATTCGATAGGATGGACAGATAGATTGGAAGAAATCTTAGGGGAAGAAGAGACATTAAACTTAACCAGGCTACCTTCGATCAAAGGAGCAGTAACTAAATCTACAGGGTCATGTCTCTGATTAATACAACCAAAACCAATTAGTAGAACGGTCAGCATAGATAAACAAAATAATAAATTTTTCATGAATTACACCTCTAAGAAACCTCATAAACAACAGTTGAGCTATAAATAATTTCAACTGGAAAAGACGAAAGAGAGTCTAGGACTTGGGGAGCTGAGTAATAGTAGACCGAGGGATCCTGATAGAATGCGCCCTGATCACTTACTGAAACAATAGTGATATTTTTTGCATTGGGAAAGAGGGTAAATAACTTGACTTTGGAATCTTCAACAGATTTACTAAATAGCTCGTGTTCGAGTGTACGCTTAACAGACTCATCTAAAGAAGCAGTCTCCAGTTTAATTTGAGTCATACCAGCCAAGGACCTAAATTTTGTAGAATTATTTGTCTTAATAGTAAAAGACTTAGAGTAGGTATAAACACGGGAATAATCATCATAATAAGATGCACCAGAATCACTAACGCTAGTCGTACCAACTAAAACTTCAGAATCACTAAAACCAACAGAATGGACATCAGAAAGAAAATCAGACACCTTTTGATTAAATCGCTCAGAAACTAAATCAGCCGGACCTTGGTTGGTTACATAGTAAGAGCCGGAAAACACAGTGGGGGTTTCAGCAGCAGTAGAAGTACCAGTAACAGTCACAATAACAGAATGGTTTTTTTGATTTGAACTACCATAGAACTGATTATTATAATAGGTCGGAAATGTTGAGATCGAAGTAGGCGTAGTCTGTTTAGAGGGTTCTAGTTGAGACGAAATATCAGTGCTATGGATCATTGAAATACCAATTGCAAAAACACCAAAAGCAAGTACAGCCATAAAGGCGAACAAAATTCCTTTTTCCAAACCACTCAAGTCAGTCATGTCAATTAGTTGAAAATTCGTATTAATATCGAAATTTTCGATTAAAGCTTTCGAGAACGTTTCGAAAATATGTTTATAAATAAAAAACCCTGAGTCTTGGATATGCGTAGAATTCTTCTGGCCCTAATTATAATCACACTCATTACGCACGGATCTTTTGTTCACGGAGACATTGTCAAAAGTAAAAGTGACCATGGCAACAAAACATTAATTCAGATAACTGGAAGGTTCTCATATCAGCTTATCACCCAAAATTCAAACTATTCTATATACCTTCCAGAAGGCACATATACAATTGAGGCAACAAGTCTGGGAATAGAAAACCAAGCAGTAGCAAAGGCCAAAGAAAATGTTCAGATAGGAGCAGAAGACCAACGGATCGATCTTTTGTTAAAACCAGAATCGAACGAATTTCTGACATATGGACTTGGAATAGCAGGAATAATCACATTAGGCATAGGAATCTGGTTCCTGGGCCAGAAGAACACAAAAATTAATACGCAGAACCAAAGAAGCAATCCTGCAGAAGAAATTATTGAAGAAACAGAGATTGCAAAAACACAGCCAAAGCCAGCAGAGCTAGATGAAGATGCAAAGAAAGTCCTTGTTCTTTTGGAAAACATGGAAGGTAGGACAACTCAAAAAGAACTACGGGAAGCGATAGGATTCTCAGATGCAAAATTAAGTCTGATTCTAAGCGAACTTGAAAATATGAACCTCATAAAGAAATTCAAACGAGGACGAGGTAATATAATACGAAAAATATCCACCAAACAAACGGACATAGAGCAATAAAAAACGATATGGCCACAATAAAGTGAGATCTAAATGAAAATCGGAAAATTTGAACTTGGAATAATGGATTTGTTACTTATTTTCGTACCTGTTTCGCTCGCACTGAGTTATCTAAAATTAGCAGATAGCAGCATCCTATTCATAGTATCCCTACTTGGAATACTTCCACTTGCATCGAAAATGGGCGAAGCTACCGAAGAACTGGCCAAAATATACGGAGGTCAGATCGGAGGCCTTCTAAATGCAACTTTTGGAAACGCGGCCGAACTCATCATTGCATTAATAGCCATCAGTCGGGGCCTTGAAGAACTGGTCAAAGCATCTCTTTCAGGAAGCATAATCGGAAATCTACTCTTTGTCCTAGGCATGAGTATGTTAGCTGGAGGGATGAAGTATAAAGAACAAAAATTTTCTCCAAATCTTGCGGGCCTTAATTCCACAATGCTACTAATAGCTTTTTTGAGCATCATGATTCCAAGCATGTTCCATTTTGTTCCAGTACAACACCGAGGAAATGACGAACAGACACTAAGTATGATCGTCTCGATCCTTTTGATAATATTATATCTAATGAGCATGATATTCTCACTCAAAACACATCAACATCTATTTAAGAAAAGTGAGGAGGAAAAAGAAGAAAAAGCACATTGGAGCAGAAACTTTGCGATTTTAGTACTCATTGCATCCACAGTATTGCTGGCATTAGTTTCAGAGGTATTTGTGGGCCAAATCGAATCGATAGCACATGAATTTGGATTGACAGAACTGTTTATAGGTGCAGTCATAGTCGCAGTTGTGGGCAACGCCGCAGAACATATGGGCGCTATATTTTTCGCACTCAAAAATGATATAGAACTCTCAATAAACGTAACTGCAGGATCGAGCTTGCAAATAGCGATGTTTGTGGCCCCGGTTTGCGTATTGGCCGCATCGATAATCCAAAAACCCATGGATCTTGTATTTACGCCCTTTGAAATCATAGCGGTCTTTGCAAGCGTCCTTATTGTCAATGAAATATCAAGTGATGGACGATGCAACTGGTTCGAAGGGGCTCAATTGATAGTTATGTATCTAATAATAGCAGCCCTGTTCTTCTTCGTAAGATAAGGAGGAAATGGCATGATAGATACAAAAAGTCTCAAGAACATAAAATTTCAAACAGTTGATCCTGAGCTAAGAGAAGAAATAAGAGAATTTTGTTCCTCGCTCGAAAAAGAAGAATTTCCAGAAGCCCTGCTCATCACTAGTGGAAAGAACAAAACAATGGCGGGCCTTGGAAAAATATATGCTAAATTGAAGGGCAAAAAAGAAAGACTGGCCCAAAAAAGACTGCAGAAAGCAGAGGAAATGATACTTAGCCTAAATCGCCTCCACAGTGTTGCAATAGAAAGAAGACCTCCAAGACCACAAGAGGAGGAACACGGACGGAGAATAACTGCACTTGCAATGACATCCGATGCACTTGACCGGTCAAGAGATAGATTGATAGACCTCATTAAAAGGATAAAGAGGGGAGAACCATTAACTGCCATAGATGCAATAGATTTTGCTCAGATAAGCTACCGGGAACACACACAAAAACGAGGCCCACAGAATCCGATAAGAATGGGAGATGTTGAAGCTACAATAATCATGTGTTCAGATTCACGAAACATAATCGGAGAAGTTATATATGACAAAAACCTCGCAGTAGAATCACGAGCAGGTAATGTTAGTGCAGGAGAAAAAATAGATGCTCCAGCCATAGTGGTTTTGGGACATAGAGGATACGGAGGATGCGGAGCAGTAAGCAGCACATGCAAATGCCATAAGCAAAATTCAGAACCAGAAGACCAGGCAATGCGTGCAATAACAACAGATGCAATCCCAAGAGAAGTCACAACAGATCGCGAGCAAAATGATGCATCCGAAGCAAATGTGGCATATCAGGTTCGAAAAATAAGGCAAGAAAACCCAGGTGCACGGGTTTACGGAATAATATCGAACATTGAAGATAAAACAGCAAAACTTGTAGATGGAGAAAAAGACGAACTTTCAGATGCCCTCATCAGATCAATAGAAACGAAATTATCCCAAATCAAAGACATGAGAAAGCAAATTGCAGCGTTCATAGTAGCCACAAGAGAAGATAGAAGAATACCTGGCAAAAATACACTTGAAGCCGATGCAAATGAAGTTTTTGAGGTAAATTTTCAGGTTGATGAAAGCGGAAATGTCAGACTACCTAAAAGCGCAGAGGGGTCGGCAAAATTTGCCCTTGATAGAGTTGTTAGCGTAAATGAAAGTAAAATTGCAATAGTAATGGACCCCGATCCGCGCATTGCAAGGACAGCTGCAAAATTACTAATGACTCAGATACCCGGACTGCTTGCAATTCCCATGCAGGAAAAACCAAAAGAAGCAGATCTAGTGGTTTTGGATCTAGGCTAATTGGAATCATATGATCGAATTCACCTAGATTTTGCTGAGTTCTCTTTGACAACTAACGCAGAAAGGAAGGGAAACTCCGGTAAGATGAACAAGATCAAAAGGCATGCGTGCAGGTTGCATTACACAACTGGGAATACGATGGTCGTCGCCTGGAGAAACGACCCCCATAAGAGCACCAATAACACGAGAGACTGAAAGTCGGACCAATTCGGAATCGGTAACACGAACGCCATTTTTAGCAAGGCGCTCAAATGTCCGACCCAAATAGATAGCTGCAAATCCTTTAGTCCTATCAACCTCAAAATCATAATCCAGATTAGGACCCTTTGCGCAGATAAGAGTGATAGTAGCTGAATCATAAGGACGATCAGGACTCCTGGCGAGACATTCGGAAAGAGGATCGGATCTAAAAGAGATAGAAGGGGCGAGATTACTCAAAGCCATATAGACTTGGTCAGCCACAGAAGGGATATTGGCTGGAGCTAAATCAGGACAATGGCGAACTACAAATGATCTTCTAAGGAGGAGTTTCACAAAAAGTTGATATACAGATTAGAATTTAAACTCACACAAGAGATCAAACAGGGCAATCGAGGAATTCAAAAATCCTTTAAAGCCAGCCATACAATATTGATTCATGCAACTTCACGAGAGAATATTTGAACTAGCATTACAAAGATCATTCTTTTTTCCAAGCAACGAACCATACGGTCAGATTGCTGGCTTTTACGACTATGGACCTGTAGGCGTACTGCTTAAACAGAAAATCCAGAATGCATGGCGAGAGAGATTCGTTAAAAGAGAGGGAAATCTAGAACTTGAAGCCTCACTTATGACCCCGGAGCCAGTTCTTGTAGCATCTGGTCATGTAGGTACTTTTGCAGACCCGGTTGTTGAGTGCCAGAAATGCAAGACCAGATTCAGAGCAGACCATTTTGTCGAAGAAAAACACTTTAACGTCCACAATATAAAATGGGACGGAAAGCTCGAAACGCTCGATCAGATCATAGCCGAAAAAGGGCTTAAATGTGCCACCTGCAAGGGAGACTTGGGCAAAGTATTCATGTTCAATCTGATGTTCAAAAGCGGAATCGGAAGCGAAAGCAGCCCGGCCTATTGCAGACCAGAAACAGCTCAGGGAACATTTACGGCATTTCCACGATTGTTTAGAAACCACGGAACGAAACTGCCGCTTGCAGCCGGACAAGTCGGACGGAGCTTTAGAAACGAAATTTCTCCCCGCAAGGGGTTAGTACGGATGCGCGAGTTTACACAGATGGAACTCGAATACTTCTTTGATCCGCTAAAGCAAGATATCGAAGGGTTTGCAAAAATTGCAAATGAAAAAATGACCATGCAGATAGGAGGAACCAAAAGAGAAATGACTGCCCAACAGATCGTAGATGAAAAGGTTGCTCCGAATCAAATATTTGCATATTATCTTGTAGGCGGCTGGCACTATTACCTGGACATGGGAGTCGATCCAAAAAGAATGGTTTATCGGGTTTTGGACAAGACGGAATTGCCTCACTACTCAAAAGGTAACATCGATTTAGAAGTCGAGACATCTTACGGTTCGATCGAAACGATCGGAAATGCATATCGAACGGATTACGATCTGTCGCAACACGCGAAAGTCAGTGGAAAGGATATGAGCGTGCATTTTGATGGCCGTAAGATCATTCCACATGTCTTTGAAATTGCCATGGGCGTAGATCGATTATTCTTTTGTATGCTCGAGCACTGTTTTAGAGACAAAGACGTGAAAGACGAAAATGGAAACTGGAAACTGGGGACTGCGAAAGACTGGGAGTGGTTCGATTTCCCGCCAGCAATTGCGCCATATCAAGTCGCAGTCTTCCCGCTCATGAAGAAAGATGGCCTTGCGGAAAAAGGCGAAGAAATTGCAAAGAATCTTAGGGAAGAAGGATTGGATATATTATATAGTGAGAGCGGAAGTATCGGCCGCAGATATGCCAAGGCAGATGAAATCGGAACACCATATGCCCTCACGATCGATTATGACACCCTCAAAGATGGAACAGTAACTATTCGATATAGAAATGATGGAAAACAGGAGCGAATAAAAATATCAGACCTGCAAGTAACAATTAAAGATAACCTAAGAAAAGGAAGAGTGAGATTATGAAAAAAATACTCGCGTTGTTCATAATAACGGTTTTGTTATTTGGCTGCATTGGAGGAGACAACAAACCTCCAATAGAGGTACCAACAAACAATGGTCAAAACAATACAACCATAGTCAAACCACCAGTAACAATCATAACAGACCCACAGAGAAACCAGACTATAGTCGAGGGCAACAATCAGAACACAACCACAAGAGTTGAACCAAACCAGACCAAAACCGAATATACTAACGATCCAAATGCAAACATCTTAGTTTACTTCCTTGACATAGGAACAAATGGAAATGCGATCTTAATTCGAAAAGGAGATTTTGATGTCCTGGTCGATGGAGGACCAGAAGAAACAGCTGGAAAAGTAGTCGATTTTCTTAGAACTAAATCAGTCGACGATATAGATCTAATGATCTCCACTAATGCAGACCCAAGAAACTACGCAGGTTTAGAAGCAGTTGCAGATCAGTACCCAGTAGAGAACTTCTGGTATGGAGTCATAGGGACAGATCAGAAATACATACAAATAGTCTCTAAAATAAATCAAAAAGCCAAATTCATGAGGAATGTGAAAACAGGCAATTTCGATAGTTTTGATGGGATCAATTTCCTGATTTTAAGTCCAAATGGAGACGAATATGGAGATTTCAATAACAATGGGTTAGTTGTTCGAGTTGAGGATCGAAACTTCACTCTCTTATTAACCTCAGGAATACAAACAGGGGCACAGGGAAGACTGATTAATGGCCAGACCCAAAACATCAAAACTCAGGTAATGCTTGCACCGTATTATGGAACGGGATCAGGAACAAGTAGTGCTGGAGTTTGGCTGTTAACGGCAAAGCCACAAACAGTAATCATAACCGGTAGCGGAGAAGAAAACGCATTAAACGGAGGCTCACGAGATCCGTTTAGACGGATTATGGGGCAGTATGGCATCAAATATTACGAAACATACAAGAGTGGAAACGTGAAAATAACCAGTGATGGACGTACTTATGCCATTGAAACCGCCAGATGATACGGTTTTAAATCATTCTTTCCATTATTTTGTTGCTTATTTTTCAAGCAAATATTTCTCGAAAGACGACAGATAAGAAAATCACAAGGTTTGAATCAAGCCTTGTTCACACATCAAGCCATCTTAGGATGGCTTTCGTGGGCCCGTAGTCGACTGGTTAAGACGCCTGCTTGACAGCACTTGGTGAAAGTTTTGATCAAACTTTTCCCAAAAGTTTGAATGCAGGAGACACGCGGTTCGATTCCGCGCGGGCCCAATCCTTTTCTTTGCATCCAGCAACGGGCATCCGGTTTCCAGTACGTACGACGTTCGAATCGCTCGCAACGCACTCACTTTTTCGTTCGTTTTTCCTATGCTTCGAAAACAATGTGGCTTGGGCCCGAAAATTTTCGAATTCTCTTTTTTCGTTCATAAATTTTTCACCCCAATTTTTCTTTCGCCGCTCGCGCTAGGCGCCGCAAGCGGAGCAACGCGACGCGCAGCTTTTGCACCATGGCGCGGGTAAACTCGACCGACCTGTTTTCGGCAGCCAGCCTCCCGCCTCCGGCGGGAACTTGCGACCGACGCTTGGTCAGCCTTCAAACATTTC
This sequence comes from Microcaldota archaeon, assembly GCA_016212525.1. Taxonomy (GTDB): domain Archaea; phylum Micrarchaeota; class Micrarchaeia; order Anstonellales; family Bilamarchaeaceae; genus Bilamarchaeum. The sequence continues at coordinate 323,420 of JACRGD010000010.1, forward strand.
CGTAACTTTTCGTCGTTATTCAGGCTTTTTCACCTCCACTTCCATCGAAGCTTTGAGTTTGCAAAGCATTGATCGAATGCGAACAAGAGAGTTCATGAAATTGAGATGCTCACGTTGAGGAATAACTTTCAGTGAATAACAGAGATCCAGCCAAAATTCCGATTCGTTGGCTTCTCCAATACAAGTCACGAGCTTCTGTCGTTTAGCTGCAATAGAGTCAAACGCGCCCATCTCCGCAAGATTGGTGCAGATGGATGAGACTGAAGCAAGGAGTTGTTCCTTAGCCCTGCGACTCATCTGTTTATCTTCCATGAATTCAAATACGCCTTTGGAAAGGCGGAACGCCTCTTCGTAAACTTTAAGATTCTTGAAGTTCTGCATCTTTTTCACCTGTAAAATACCATACTCTTCCGTCTCCGAATTCCGATACGCCCAAATCCAACAGTTTCCTTATCTCAGCCATGTTTTCACCTTTTTATACCTTGAGAGGGTTCATTTCCGCAGCGAACCCTTGCCGGACTTCCTTTTGGGTTTCCGGTTTTTCGCCGAGCTTCACTTTGAAGCTCTGAAGGTGAAGAATGAGCTGAAAAAGTGAAGCGAGAGAAACGACGTTGGGTGGAGCTTCGTTCGGTGCGATTTTTATTGCCTTTAGATTTATCGACCCAGCAGCGATGGCGAAAATGCACATTATTGCTTTCGCCTGCCAAGGCGAATCCGTCAGGACTTGAGCATTAAGTGCTTTTCAGCCTGAGCGCTGGGGAAAGGAATAAAATGAGCACGACGAAGGAGAGAACGAAGCGAATCGGTGACAAATAATTAAAATTCAAACAGCCATATCCTAATCCGCTATGGAAATTAAACCAAATTACCACGTCAATATTCTGCAGTCTCCACTAACATCCGGGAATCTTTTTGGAATCAGACCTGCTTCATTTTCAGAAACATTTCTGGCAACGGTCGGTTTGCTGGCAATTAGTTTGGTTCCCGCCGTATTATTTGGAGAGGATATTGGCTGGTCGGCTCTCGTATTTTATCTATTTCTTAATATTTTTACTACTGATCTGAAAACTCAGGTGCAGCTCCTTTTTTCTGCAACCAAGAAGATGAATCTCCTGAATCCAAAGACGTACTATTTGATGTTAACTGAAATTTTCATTGCAATTTGGATATTTGGAGGATATGCAACCCTCTCTCTGCCTCTTGCGATTTCATTCTTGGTTTTTTGGGTGATTAGTGGATTAGCCGCGGTACTATTATATACCAAGAATTTCCTCATAAATTCAACAGAAAAAGAGTTCCTGGAGATATGCAGAGTATATGGTCTGAGTCGAACTAGTTTTATGTGGGCCACAATCGTAATTGGAGTTACCCGCATAGGGCATTTAGGATTATTACTCTATGCATTTCTGTTTGCACTAACCTGGGTCTGGTTATCGAATAGTTTACCATATACATTGAAGCGATCAGAACTACTTCAAATGAAAAAAGTTATCTCCTTTGTAGATAAGCGAGGCGAAACTACAATAAATTCAATTCAAACCGAATTCGCTTTTTCAGAAGAAAGAGTCTCTAAGATAGTTGGGAGTTTGTATGCTTTGACCATAATGGGAATAAAAGTAAAACCAAATCAAGATTTCAAAAAGATACGTGAGTTTAACGAATACCGTTTGCTGAAAGTTTCTATTAGTGATATGCTGCTGATTTAATTCTACAGAAGTCTGTTCCACATCCACTGCATTGCAGATGACTTCAGTTGAGTTTATGAAAATTGTCTCATTGGCATTGGAATGGAAGAAATTAGAAGGACGAAATGAAGCTATGAAGTGCCTATTTAAATGTTAAAATCCCTTTTATGCCCTATGAGTGACCACTTGGTTTCAAAACAGTCCGCGGCATCTGCCGTCTACCCCGTTTCTAAACAAACGATTGTAGCACTTGTAACTGAAGCATTTGAAGATTTTAGACAAGGCAAATTTAGAGAAATGCGATTAGGAGCAGAGGTTATCCCAGAGAAGCAAGTACAAGCAGGCATTTTACACGAGTTAGTTGTTGCACGTTTTTCCCGGTTAGCTGGATTTAGAGAGGGAATGCAAAAACACGATAAAGACATTGCTTGTATTAAAGATACTCGGTTGTCATTAGAGGTTAAAACGGCATCGAATCCGAATAGAATAGCAGGTAACCGACATACTGCCGGTAAGACTGAGTATTCTGATCCATCAGGATATTTCCTATGCATCAATTTTGATCCTTATCTAAAAGATAAAACACAAAGGCCAAGATTAAGGAAAATTCGTTTTGGATGGATTAGTGCAGATAAATGGAAACCACAAAACGGAAAGGGCCAAGCAGCTACACTATCCGCTGAGACCTTGGATACTTTGGATTTATTATACGTTCAAGATTGATCTAAACGAGATTGTGCTAAATTTAATCGTTTATCTACTATTTCTTTATATCTTGGGTTTATTTCAATTCCAACACTGTTTCTATTCAACTCTTTTGCCACTTTCATTGTCGTCCCACTGCCAACAAAAGGATCCAATACCAGATCACCTTCATTACTACTAACTCTCAATATCCTCTGAATAACCTCTTCTGGAAATTGGGCCGGGTGCGCGGTTCTTTCTGGCGAACTTCTATTGGTGCCAGACGTAACTTTTTTAATTATCCACACATCCCCTGGATTTTTCCCCAGAGGATTGCATCGTAATTTTCCATTCTTTTTTTGATTAGGATATTTTGTTCCTTCTTTATCTCTTACTGCGTCTAAATTGAATGTGTAATCCTCAAGATCTTTGACAAAAAGCATCCAGTTTTCATGTCTTGGGGAGAACATATTTTTGTAATTGACTCCTGCGCCATAATGCCATACAACTTCTTGTACGAGTTTAAAATTTTTAATTAAAGGATATATGCAATAGGTCAGAGGAAGTGCTTGACCTTTAAAACCATTATAATAGCCTAAATTTAACCAAAAAGAACCATTTGGTTTTAGGAGTTTGTATGATTTGTTTATCCAATTCTGCGTCCAAGATAAATAATCGTCCAGCGGTTTAACTGTCTCATACTCTTTGCCGATATTATAAGGTGGCGAAGTTACGATTAGATCAACAGAACCACTCGGAAGTTGATCCATTATGTCTAAACAATCTCCAATGAATAATTTATGCTTAGTTTGCATCGGGTTCCCTTTTTCTTGGTTTATCCCAGTATGGACTTTTGCATCTAGGACAGACTCTCGGTGTAGCTTTATTTCTTGCGACCCACTTGTGTTTACACCGCTCACAGAGATATCCTTCGAGCTTGATTTTTCCCATGTCATATTGAACCCCTCTGTTTTTTTAAATTGTCCGTATATTACTAGTAGTAATATACCAAAAGGTATATAATATTTTTGTCTAATGTCAAGACAAGCGGTGTTTTGGTGAAACCTGCACCTCGATAACAAATGATTAGTAAATCGTGTGACCTAACTACGGATGCCAGTAATTCTAATTACAATCGCTATGAAAACAAATATGACTATCCCAAAACTTCCTAGTGTGGCTGCTAAAGAAACTAGGCCCAACCACCAAGGCATCGCCTGGTCAACTATCAGTTCCACACCCGTTTTAACATTTTCTTCAGGTGAATGTGAGTTCAAACTGACGGACCAAAGGAAAACCGACAAAAGCCCTGGTGCTATAAAGAATGCGGAGATTGCCAAGGTTAGAATCGCTTTCAACTGCATGTTGGTATATAGGCATAAATGTGATTAAAAATATTCAGCCCATCGTCGAAACTCTTGACCCAATGTGCTTGAGTTTATACCACAATCTCATCTTGCATTTCCCTCACCCTCCTCAGTAGATTCTCATCATTTGCCCTTTCGATGCTCTCGTAAAGCTCCTCTTTCTTCGCGTGGATATACGTCATCGTTATCTGTAGGTTCGTATGCCTCGCAAACTTCGCCGCCAGCATGACGTTTCCCCCGTTCTTACGACAGAAGTTCGTAATGGCGTAATGCCTGAGCGAATGAGGTGTCAGGCGCCTTAGTTCATGCGGCTTTGCCCCTGCGCTATACCCATAAATCTCTTCGAGCTTTGCTTTCTGGGCGTACTTCCTGAAGAATTTTCTTGCGGTTTCTGTCGTGTAGTGCGATTCGGTCATGTGTATTCGTCTGCCACGAGCAAATGAGAAGAACAAGAATCCTCTGGCTGCCGCTATATCCTTATCATAGGCGTTGATGTAGCGAACCGTCCGATCGAACAGGGCTTCAGGAATCAGAAGATAATCCGTCTTTCCGCTCTTTTCGGTGAAGATACGGAGCTCTCTCGTCTTCAGGTTTATGTCTTTGATATGAACCCTTACGGCTTCGCCAATTCTCAGACCAAGTATTGCCTGGTAGCTGAAGAGAAGGTGCAGCTTGGGGTCACGGATTACGCTGAAGAAGTGCTCCAACTCCTCATCAGTGAACGCTTTATTCATCGAACCATACTTCGGCGTTCTTCGTCTCAGGAAGCGATACTTTCTGGCTTCGGACAAGATCGTTATTGCCTTAACGAGGTTCCACTTTGTGAGATAGCGTCCGTAGTGTTCGAGTTCGCCCTTGATCTTTGGCCAGTTATGCGTTAGCTCTTTGGAGATTTCCCTGTTTGTCCGAGTGGATTGTGCTTTGGTACATTCCGGTTGCTGTGTGCTCGATGCTGTTTGCCCATCCATTTCACGACAGGAAACTGGCTGCTGGGTGCTGGAAACTGTCACCCCTGACCCGCGCGGGCCCATTCCCATTACTTTTGGCATCTGTTCTCTAATGACAAAAGTAAAGGGGTTGGTCAAAATCCTTAGTGTTTCTTGTTTTGAATTCAGAATCAGTTTCCAGTTACTATGGCCTTGGAACCACCATCATCTCGCTCATTCTCCCAAATACAGATCAAACTAGACGCAAGTAAATCCAATATAAAGAGTATCATCGACTATCAATAAAATGAGATTAAAATCACAACATTTGATAAGAGGAGCCGCCTTAGCCACACTCATAATCACAACAGTAATCTCATTCGAACTAGGATACCATTCACGAGATGTGTCAGAGCAGAGACACGAAACTCAGATGAGAGGACAAACCGCACCAGCGAGGCACAATATCCCAGATACACAGGTCAATCAGATTGCAAAGCGCTCAAGAGCGCGACAATTACGCCCTATCCAGAATGGTCCAACGGATCTCTTTAGCAGGGCAGCACGCATACGTACGCCTGCGGATTTTACACCATTTGAACAAGTCCTCAGAGACATTACCGGAGAAGCACCAGTACCCCTCACCAGAATCAGATTTATTCCTCGAACACGATTAGATCGAAATTCGGATGGAGCGGACGGAACGTATTCGTTCGACTATATACAACTTCAATCTGAATTATCAGGCGAAACAGTAACTGCAAGAAGGATTGCCATATGCGGAAACCTTGTTCCAGAGGGCCTTCCCCTACATTCTAAATTAGTTGTGTATCTGCACGAACAAGGACATTCATATACAGCAGAATATAATTATTTGATAGTAGATCAGATGGAAGCGGAGGCCTTTGCACTTGGAGTTGCAGAACGGATTGGGGTTCAGGAGCGAATGCTTGGGCTTGACATAATTGTGACAGCATTGAATAATCAGGGAATCTTTGGAGCCCAAGAAGAACATTTGGAACTTTTACTGCAACGATTTAGATCTCGACCCATAGACCCAAATGATTTAGCAGTCACAGGCATAGGCATACTTGGACTTCTTGGAGCGACGGATCAAGAAAGTTTTAGTTCGGTTTGGCAACAAATACACACTCATTCGAATAGAGAAATCCTTGCAAGGATTGGCGCAATAGGCATAAACGAGTTAAGATCTGGAGTCGGAAAGGCAAGAAATATCGTAAATCGCTTGGCGGGAGTTGACATTTGGGCTACACCACAGATAGCAGCATTTATTGATAAGTTCGATCTTGGAGCAGTAAGAAATACTCGAATAGATAGACTATCAATGGGAAGAACAAACATATCAATAGAAGGTACCCGATACGCAGTTTCGCTCGAAACCCAAAGAGATGGAGCATATAATCTTACAATCTTCAATAGCGAAGTTACACTTTCAATAAGAAGAAACAGACCCGAGGAAGAAACAAAATTTGAACTTTTCATGCTAGATGGGGCTAATGGCACAAGCGTCGATATTAGAGAAGAGAGTGCAATAATGACACGATTTAGAGTGGTTTCACCCGGAAGATGCCTTAGTCAAACACACGAAATAGACTATGGAAAAATGAGCACTGAACAAACAGTAAATAGAATATTTGCAAATCTGATCAGAACTCTTGAACCAGACGCTAATCCGGAAGTAGTGGACGAACTAAAAGGACTTTTCAATTCTCAAGAAAGAAGATAAATAGGAGTTCGAATAATTGCCGCAACATCAACGTCGATCTGGGGGCAACTTGGTAACATCCAGAGTAACAGGAGAAAGATCAACATCGACTTCGAGAAATACGGTTCGATGACCCAGAGGATTTTTTCCGAAAACTTCACGAAAGATAGTTTCACAATCGATTTGATAGACACTCATTGCGTTTTTTGCCACCGAGTCTTGCTGGAGATCCAAATACCACTCCAAAGCCTTGCGCAGGAGTTTATGTGCTTTTAGGTTAAGCGCCAAACCCATAGTAGTGTCGGGGTTAGCTGCACACGAATATGAAATACAATCGATCGCACGATAGAATCGATCTGCTGCAAAACCAATGGGATCCAATTCGACACTTCTCCGAGTCGTTCTTTGGACCAAGCAGGAGTTAAAGAGATCTAATCGTCCAGTCAAAACCAGATGAGCATCAGAGGCTCGCATGAAACCATCAGTAATCATTTTCATGCGCCATCTAAAGTCCCGCACGTGAGAAAGCCGATCTAAGAGAGGAGTATGAAGTGCAAATGCTGAGGTAATAGCCAGACACACTCTTTTGCTGCGAGTTACCTGGGGATCGACTAAAACCATAATAATATAGTAAATATAACTAATTTAAATACAATGTTACGCGAACATAATACGAACACACAAAGAACACTGAACTTATTTCGTCGGTTGTTTGAGTATTTTTCTTCGATTTTCAACCTTGGTCTGATTAGCGTTAAACAATTTCTTCGATTTGATGTGGCGAATATGACTTGCTTTTACCTTCATACTATCAACCCTAGTAGAACAACCTGCGAAAGTTATTAAATTAACTATGACTAGCTCCATTATGAAACTAACATTTAATGGCGCAGCCAGTATGGTTACCGGATCATGCCATCTTCTGGAAGTAGGTAATGAAAAAATACTCATAGATTGCGGTATGTTTCAGGGACAAAAAGAAACAACTGCAATAAATTACGAACCATTTAACTTTGATCCAAAAAGAATTTCACATGTCATACTTACTCACGCTCACATAGACCACTGCGGACTTATTCCAAAATTAGTAAAAGCAGGATTTAGAGGCAGGATATATGGAACCCCGCCAACGCTTGATCTGGCAAAAATCATGCTAGAGGACTCAGCAATCGTCAATCAGGATGACATCAAACACGAGAACATGCGACGACTTAGAATGGGCCTGCCGCAAAGAAAGCCGCTCTTTGTACTTGCAGATGTAAAACTTGCATGCAAATCGTTCCACCCGCTAAGGTACAATCAAATGATTACCCTTAGCAATAATCTGAGAGTAATTCTAAGAGATGCAGGACATATATTAGGCTCGGCCATTGTCGAGGTCTATGCACAGGAACATGGTAGAACACGCAAACTCGTATTTTCAGGAGACCTGGGTCAGGGAGGAACCCCGCTGGTTCACGATCCGGCCGTAATATCAGATGCGGATTATGTAGTAGTAGAATCGACATATGGAAACAAGGCACATGGTGAAGTTGCAAAACGGGAAGAGATGCTTTCTAAGGCAGTAACAGAAACATTCAGGAGGGGCGGGAAACTCATGATCCCTTCATTCTCAGTTGAGCGAACGCAGGAACTTTTGTACTATCTTCATCGACTCGACCGGGCAGGAAAACTACCAAACGAAGAAGTGTTCCTCGACAGTCCGCTTGCAATTAAGGCAACGGGAGTTTTCAATAGTTACATGGACTACTTTACGCCAAATCTAAGGCGCGAATTCAAAACACCATTTACATTCAAAAAGCTCAAATTCCTCGATACCCCGGAGCAATCGAAAAAGATGAACGAGTACGAGCGACAATGCATAATAATCGCAGGAAACGGAATGTGTACTGCAGGCCGGATAAGATATCATTTGAAGCATCATTTATGGGATCCTAAAAACACCGTATTATTTGTCGGATATCAGGCTGAGGGCACAACCGGAAGACTCATACTCGATGGAGCAAAAATAGTCAAGATGATGGGAATGGAATTTGCAGTGGGTGCAAAAGTCGTTCATATTGATAGTTTCTCCTCGCACGCAGATGCAACAGATCTGATGAAATGGATGTCCAGCTTTAGAAGAAAACCCAGGCGAGTATTCATTGTTCATGGCGAGGAGGGATCTTCAAAGGCATTTGAAGCCAACCTCAAAAAAGCAGGATTTAGGGCAACGGTTCCAACACGCTCACAATCGTTCCAACTAGACTAACTAGAGGCAGACAGATGATACTACAGGGGGAGATTGAAGAGGATATAAAGAGGATTAGAGAAAGAAACGCGCGGGTCGAACTAGATAAGGCATGGGAAACTAGCTTCGAGCGAAGAGGAGTGATCGCACTGGGAACGTATCTTGGCGCGCTCATATTGCTTACCATCATTAAGGCAGAGAACGCCGCACTTGGAGCCACAATACCCATGTTCGGATATCTCTCTTCGACGCTTACGCTCCCATTTCTCAAAGAGCACTGGGCCAAAAAATATACAAAAATGAATAAAAATAGATAAAAGCTACGCTAAAACAGACGAAATATTGTCGATAAGAAAATCATTCTTCTTCGGCAAATTTCTTTATTGCTTCAAAGTTCTCTACAATAAGCCTGGCCTTGGATTTACCAAAGCTAAATGCGTATTGGTCGTTTTCATCTCTTTTAAGGATGATCAGCTTATTTCCCTTAAATTCTCCAAATTCTACCATTGACATGAAGCACATTTACACTAGAAAGAAATAAAAGAACTAGTCTTGGCTAAGATTAGCGGTTCATATACTTTCGTTTAGTTTGGGCATCCAGACGCTCGATCGCATATCTTAGCATCGTCCGAGGCATAGTGTTGTGATACTTATCGAGGAACTCTAACAACTCCCGCTCGCCCCCGCGCTTTCCCATTTCGCGAAGCATCCACCCAACGGCCTTGTGGATAAGATCATGAGGATCATTAAGCAGTAGTTTTGAGATGGCAAGAGTATCTTCAAATTTACCATTCTTGATAAAGTGGAAGGTCGAAAGTATTGATATTCGACGCTCCCAGAGATTTGTCGATTTGGCCAAAGAATAGAGAACAGAGGTGTCCTTGCCCAACAGATGGGCACCAACAATTTTATCTGCAGATAAATCAACAAGGTCCCAGTTATTTACCAGTGATGTGTTTTGGGAGTAAAAAGAATAGATCTCATTTTTTCCTTCCTGAGTCTTTGATTTTTGATATTTTTCAACAAGAATAAGCAGGGCCACGAGCCGATGTTCGTGAATTTTGCTCTTTAGAAGATCACCAATATGAGGAAGCGAGAGAGTAGAATATTTTTTGGCTATTTTTCGGGAAACTGGCACAATTATTCCAAGAAACACGTCGCCTTCACCATATTGACCTTTTTTGGTTTTGAAAAAACGACCTGCAATTTCTGCCTTTTTGGGATCAGAAAGTCCTTCCATCTCAGATTTGAGTTGAGCTAACATAGGAGCACCGGATATGGAGGATCGAAAATTGAATCCGCCATAAAATCAGATATAAATTGATCTGTATTTATTTGTCTTTGTGCAATATTCAAAAAGAACATCCAGAATGCATACATTGTTACCTACTCTGATCATTGGTGCAATAAATTTTGGTTTGCCTCTTTTTGAAATAGAATTAGGCAGGAGTGCACATGCTCAAAATCAGCCATTCACATATTTATCTAGCACAGACCCTTTTGAGGCAGATGCCACAATAAGAAGCAGAGCAAATTTGGCAAGATCAAGGTCAAGATCTGATCGGGCATTGCTTGGGCAACTGTTTAATTCTTTTAGAGCTGGAAATAGACCAGGACAGATTCCAATAATAGCCAACTCAGTAACCAGACCCCCACGTTCAGCACCAGAAGTGGTAATTAGGGGAGGAGATTGCTCGGAGCTTCTTGGGCCGCCCATTGCCGCAATACAATACCTGAATTCTACGCATCGGGCAAGTATCCAGGGAGGAATTAGAATAGTACATTTTAGATCGGCTCCAGCGCTGCTGTTTCATGCATACATATATGCTCAGATAGGAGGACGGGAAATCATATTTGATCCATCTGCGAGAAATTTAGGCGAACTTTCCATTCCAGAAAGATATGATCTAGTACGAGAATTGACATTTTCAGAGGCGTCATACATATACCATAAGGAATGGGGCGATTACTTTAGTGGTGCCAGAGATTTTAGCCATGCAGTTTTGGCATACAATCAGGCGCTCATTTTTTACGATTTTGATCCTAATGTTCATAGAAATCTTGCAGCTGCCTGCTCAACAGTTCGGGATCAGGCCTGTACGCAAGAGCATCTAACTCGGGCAGCACAAATAGAGAGACATCGCTAAAGAGGTAACCGAGCGCTAATTTCTACCTAGACGAACCGAAATATTATCCCAAATCTGGAGGCGTCGCAGTGCAAGATCACTAATGAATCCAAGACGATATGCATTAGTCAGAAGATCGAGCATCTCATCGGAGGTTATAGCAGGATTTGACTGGCCTCTAATCAATGGGAGATTTCTAAATCCACGAGCCTCGGATATTTGATTGCCTTCTTCGAAAAATGCAACTGACGCATGGTCTGATGGACGCTCAACAACAATCGCCCGGAGATCACGCTGGTAGTAAACAATCAGATTTTGGGCAGTCAAAACGTCTCCACCTAGAAGCCGGGCATAGATAGAAGAACCGATTAATTCCGCACAATAAAGAGGTGCATTCGAAGAGGGAATTGGATTAACATTGTTTAATTGCGCAGATTCTCTGCTTCCGCAAATAACAGAACGTGCACCTCCAGTGAGGTGTGCCATTTCACGCTCATAGATTTGTCTTCCACGCCTTGGATCACGAACCAGCTCCTCGCCATCTAGAATAACAGTAGTTGCAAAAATCCCATTTCGTGCAAAACGGTTCGATTCTGCAGTTATTGCAAGAACAGGATAAGTAAATCTGAACTCTTCCAAAGACAAATCAGTAAGTTCATCCAATGTCAGATTATGATCGCGCTCAAGTAACCTACGCCCGAGCGATCTAAGTTCAGCTTGAGGCGGAGGCTCGACCTGATTTTGATTACAATAACCAGAAATGACATTCGACACATGAGTAAGTCTAAGATCCTCAGTTCGCCTTGTTCGAATGTTCAAAACAACCTCCATAGCCTGCTCATATCTGGCGTTGTTTTGAGAAACAGTAACATTGGGAGTTAATCTAACCAAATCGCGCAATCGGGAAAGTTCTGAGGCTGATAGAGGACCTAACAATGGTGCATCCTCGCTAGACCAGTCGAGGATTTCCTGTTCTATCGCCAGATCAGGCCGGATTTTTGGCAGTGCAACAGCAACTGCAAGAACAAAATCACCCAGTTGAGTCATCTCACGATTTGCCTGTGTAAGAATGCGCGAGCGATCAGAAGGAGTAAACTGATTTCTTAGAGAAGGTGCATAGCTTCCCAAAGCCTCATCCAGCGCGTGCTGGGCAGATTCGGTCTCGATAGACTCAGACTCTTGCGCCACATCAGTATATTCAAACCGTGATCTATGGGGAACAAGAGGCCGCGCCAGTGGCTGATTCATAGTCAGAAGCGATGCAACCAAAGGATCATTTTCAAAGGCAACTGAATTGAAACCAGAGCGGCCAAGAACACCACGCCTTAAGGTCAGATATGCTTCGGCCCCATTTTCAGAACCGATAAATTGCTCAAAAAGACCCACACCGCCAATACGATCAACAAGTCCCTGAACTTCCCTAAAATCTCCAGTCGTCCGTGCAGATCTAATAGAAGCTGCACCAACCAAATGTTCAAGAAGAGTTATTGCCAGGGTTTCGTATTTGTAGTACCGGACTTCGTTTAGTGCCCTTGCAGTGCCCCATTCATTTAGACCTTCAGTAACCCAGCTGCGCTTTGGAATTACATAATCTGCGCCATAGATATCAGTAATAAGCAGACGTGAATCTCCCGACAATAGATCATCGTAGAAATGACCTATTTCATGACGCTCCAGATGCACACGTGCAGAAGATGCATAATCATCGGCTCCAAGAAGACACAAGTTATTGTTGCTAAGGTGGAGACCACGAGTTGTCATGCCCAGCTGAGTGTCCTGATCACTAAGCTGGTTCAGACGATTCAGATGTCGCTGGGGAATCACAAGCACCAGAGGCTGAACTGAGTCTAACAATCGAACGGAATCATGAGGAAGAGTAAAGCTCCCTCTTACCGCAAGACGGGACGCTGCTACAGCCTGCGCTGGGAGAATTCGTATTTCCGAAGCAGAAATGTCGCTAGCACCGCGCCTTCGCAGATATTGGACAATCGATCTTAGATCGTTTTGATCGTAGAACCTAAAATTGGGAGGAGGCACATTGAACCGCGCGCGAAAATCGGCAATGTCAGCAGCAGTCTGATCAGCTTGGGTTGCTAACTGGAAGATAAGTGGAAATATCAAATAGTCACCTAATCAACTACTGCTCCAGTTCCTGTTTTCCTGCGGATAAGAATACCGATAATTTCACGATGAGCCTGTTCAAAGATTTCATAGAGATCGGGTCTATTTTTCTTAAGAGAAGAAAAGTAAGAATTCATATCGGTAGTAAAAGACCCAATAGAAAAGACAGATGTTTTTTGAGCCTGGTCTTTGAGGTTTCGAACTTTGACTTTGGCAGACAAATAATCATTGCTAGTAAGAAGAGTTTCGAGATTTCGGTTAAAGCGATCTAAACCAACCATAAGAAAATATTGGTTTCCAACATTTAAAAAGCAGCTTCAAGAAAACTAAAATCCAAGATCTCTTAGCACGGAGGAAGCTTCACGTGTAACAATTTGCAGACGCCTAGAGCGCTCACCTGAAAGAGAATCGAGTACTGCCCGAACGATCGTAGCTGCCATATCTCTCACAGCATCGCCATCTAAAGGATTTTCAGACCGACTAGTTAAACATCTGCTAAATCCAGGAGGCCTCATATGCGCAACAAGTACACCTGTATCTCCCCTAACAGTAAGAGTAACAGAGGGTTGCGTTACACCATTGAAATATGACGCCGTAATCCCATGTTGATCGTGCATCAATAGAACACCTGCGTGATATGCATATCGGCCAGACTCGGGATCGAATCTACCTGAAGAATCATAAGGCCCATCGAGATTGGTAGCAATTACAGAAATAAATGGATAGGGACCAAAAGAATAAGTCAAACTTACTCTTAGACCATTTCGATAATAGATCTGGGTACACAGATCAGTATTCAATTGAATACCATACGCCTCATGAGATGCGCAATAATTGGAAATCGAAATCGAACCAAAACGATCAGTCATGCGACCCGTAGAGAACTCAACAAATGGCAATGGATCGAACTCAGTGATCCGCATATTGGCAGCTGCCAATACATCCTGTTCAGTTAGTTCTAATCCCCTATGGACTTCGGTCTGATGAGCACGTACACGGGCAATAACAGTTCCGGCACTGTTTCCTCTAATGAATCTAAAGACATCCGCAAAACTTGGAAAAGAAGGCCTAAGCGCCATAACAGCATTGTGAGCAAAGGTCATACTCTGAGAATCTTCGCGTCCTGAATATACGCGCTGTAGTTCAGCATTAACATTGAAAACTGACGCGGTATGATCCGCAGAAGCAGGAAAATCGAAATAACGGAGCATATGTCCAAAGAGTAATGGCAGACCCAATCTTGGACTGACAGATTGTGCAAGCGCCAGATCAGTTCTATATTCAAAAGCCACTGCGGCAGCCTGACCAACAAGACCACCCTGAGTACTTCCATCAGTTTTTCTAAGTGGATCATTAACATGACCATTCTCATGAATATATACCTGAGCGCGTGAGTCTCCAACTAAAAATTCAGAACCAGTAGGAAGGGAATTGCAGGACTGATGTCCGGGTCTTTCCACAGAAACCACAGTACCAACTGGAATGTGATCGGAAATATCGATAAGGCCATCTCTTGGACCTCCATTATGAGTACACGCATCAGCATGGGGACCACAATAGGCACGAATATTAGCTACAAAGAAAGTCCTGCCACTAGGAACGAACGTAGCATGGGAAGCACCCCGAAGCAGGGTAATGAATGGAGGTAAATCAGAACGCTCTGAAATTCGTGAAATTCCAAGAGCATCGAGTTCTTCCTGAGGTTGGGAACGCTCTGAAAAATGAGTAAAAGACCATGAAGATACACGATAGCGGCCATTTGACAATGATAAGGAAGGATCTGGTTCTAAAGATTCAGTAACAACAGGAGTGGCCCGCCTTGCATGGCGACGAGGAGGGACATCATAAGACTGAATTGATTGCATAGGTGCGAATGAACGTCTAGGTCTCTGATACTCGCAGGAAGCAGTCATAGATAGCACTGCACCAGCAATAATCGCATGCCTCTTAAGTTGCATAAAGATATATTTTTAGCAACATAATAAAAAGATAGATGATAGAGTGGCTGCACCAATCAGATAGGATTAATTTGCAATCACCGATACACAGGAAAATTTTTTGAGATCTTGATGCTTAGCCGGATCTGAGTCTTCCTAATTTTCTAGGTTGTTTTTTCGAAAAGAACGCTATTGCACGTGCGAGTTCCTTGTGCGTCTTTGCGTATTTGACTAGATCTATCTTCTTAGAATATGCTTCGCATGCCTGAACAAGCGCTGTGGCTCCGGCTCGGGTTCCATCTGGGTGGGCGTGGCATCCGGCACCCATCGTAGTGATAAAGTCAATTCCACCCATCACATCAATAAATGGTTTGAGGAGAGTTGGGTTGAGGCCGCCTGAAATGATGGGACAGCATTTTTTGATGCCCCTCCAATCATCATCTATGAGAATTACTTTGTGGTCCTTATCTTTCTTCTCCAAGCTCTTTGTTTCCGCATCACCCGGAGGGATTGTAGCCCAAGATTGCACAAAATAATGACCTTTGTCTTTAAAATGTAAAATATTATGTGCAGCAACTATATCCTCTTTTGGGCTTCCTGCCATCTTCCCTACACCAGCAGTTCCAGTATGAATTCCAGATGCACCTGCAAGTCTGGCAAATTTGGACAAAACAAGAACAGTGTATCCGATAGGATTTTCCTCACGAGTAAATGCGCCATGGCCTGCCCGATGGAAGTGGATAAATACATCGGGGTATTTTCTTCTAAGGGTTTGTACTGCCATCCAGCCTGCAGTCATACCATCGATTAAAAATGCATAACTCCCCGGTTCAAATCCCGCATTTTTGATCATTTCGCATCGTTCGATCATTGTATCATAGTCCGCTGCAGAAACATTGAATGAGTGAACCTTTTTCTTTCCGGTTTTCTTAACTGCCATGTCCATTGCTTTTTTTACGTGTTTGACCATTTTTTCGTACGGACAAAAATCCTGATCCGCCTGGGGTTCATCATTCTTGACAAAATCTCCGCCTCCCACCCAGAAATCATAACAGACTTCAGCATACTCTGCAGAAGTAAGTCCCATTTTTGGCTTTATGATTGTCCCAAGTATCGGCCTTCCATATACTTTGAGGTATTTTCGCATGTCGTCCAGGGTGTAGCTAGGCCCGTCATACTGCTCAAGCATTGCTGGAGGAAACCACACGTCCATAAGTTTAAGTTCTGAAACCTCCTTCATCCCAAGAACATTCCCAACTACGTAAGTTAAGATGTTTTGGACGTTTCCGTTTCGGTCAAAAAGTCGCCATGGATAAGCGATCCAAACCAGATTTTCCCTCTGGTCGATTTGATATACTAAAGCATTCATTTTCCTTGAGAATGGTGTTTCTGTATTTACCTGGAAGTTGGTTCCGGTTGATGATTCGGCTGCAACTTCAGCCGCGGCCTGAAGGATATTTTTATCTCCTCCAGGTATCATGTGGAACACGCAAAGCAAGTATTCGCCGTTCTCTTTCTCAATTAAATTCAAATTCACATATGAAGATTGCATCGGATTAAGCGTTTTTACCAGTTCTCTGATGTTTTTAATTGTCATATAGGGTGGATTCGGCCCAGATTTAAAATTCTTTTGACTCGAGCAGCTCGGTCTAGGCAAATATTTCCGGATTTATTGAGACCCGGTCTGGTCTTCTTCCTTATTTTCATCTGCCAAACTCAGGATCTTAGGTTGCTCCACGCTTGCCTTTAATCCGCCGCTATTGTCCTGCAGCTCATCAACAATCCGAATCATATTGATTTTACCATATTTTTCTATGTGGATGAGCCTCCTTTCCTCCATTTTTTTTATTAGTCGATGCGCTTTTAGTCTGCTCATCCCAGGTAATTTTGCTATCTCGCTTTGGGTCGTTCTTCCTTGTTTCTCATTTAAAAGATTTAGGATCTCGCGCTCCTCAGCACTAAGAAATCTCATTATCAGTTCCATATTACTCTGAATTACTTTTTGCTGTTTCTCGATCTTTGCATTTAATGTCCTATAAACAAAAAATCCAGTAGAAACTCCAAGAATAGCCATCATGACCATTAATTGAGTGTGATATTCGATTACTGGTCTTAGGAGTTCGGGTGCATCTCCATTTGGATAAAGAGAAAATACTACTACTAAAAGGGTTATCAAAAATATGAAACAAGATACCAAAACCAATGTCAAAAATATGCTTTTTGATACTCCGTTTAACTTTTCCATAGAGATGAATTTTATTGTTTCATTATTTAATATATATTGTTTCAGCTTAATGTAACACACCTAAAAGGTGAAAAAATGAGTTATGAACCAAGTAATAACATAACAATTGGAAAAACTACTTTGATGTTATTTGCAGGAGTCATCCTGGCAGTTCTGATCGGCGGCTATCTGGTTTTTGGAAGTTCGAACAATCCGACTCCGCAACCCAATCCCACGATTTCAGGTGCTAGCCCCGATCCTATCCCTGCTCCAGTTCCAGGTTCAGTGCAGGAAGTCTATCTAAAGGCACTGCCATCTGGAGATTATGATAAAAGTCAGATCACAGTAAAAAAAGGCTTTCCTGTTAGATTGCATTTTAGTACCCAGGGAAACGTTGGCTGTGGAAGACAACTGGTAATTAGAGGTCTAAACGTTCAAACGGTTTCAAATGGTGCAGAGCAAGTAGTCGAATTTACTCCTCAGAATGAAGGTACTTATCAATATACGTGTGGAATGGGGATGTGGGGTCCTGGTCGATTAGTGGTGGTCTCTTGAATTATGCAAACTCCGTCTTGAGTATTTTTGCACAGCCAAGATATCTGAAGGTTTTTTTGCTGATTATGGTTCTCTTTAGTCCGTTATTGGCAATAACCTCAGACATTCTGATTTTGTCCACTCTTACAATCAATCCGCTGGTTGATCCAGTTAAAATTCTGATAATAGGAGCCATCGTTTTTCTAATGTCAATTAATGGTACTCTTATGTTTCACAATTATGAAACTCGTGCAAAATCCGGAGTTAAGACGACTGCCCTGGGAGTTATTGGGGCATTTTTTACAACTGCGTGCCCCATCTGCCAGCCGATTTGGCTAGTTTGGCTTGGTTTAGGTTCGGTTACTGCATTTTTGGCAGATATTAGCATTTATGTAGGTATTTTTAGTGTTGTTTTGCTGCTGATTTCGATAGTTTATTCTTTTAAGTCAGCATCTAGCGTGTGCGAGGTGAAAATAAATGGAAAAAACAATTAATGTTCAAGGTATGCATTGTAAATCCTGTGAAATGCTTCTGGTGGATTCGATTTCCCAGATAAGTGGCGTCGAAAAAGTAAGTGCAGATAGCAAAACAGGAAAGGTCGTTGTCCAATATAAAGATGAATCGGTTTTGGCTCAGGTGAAACTGGCAATTCAAAAGGAAAACTATAAGGTGATCGGGTGACTGAATATAGACTTGAACTCAATGGCATGAGCTGCGATTCGTGCGAAAAGATAATTCGCAGAGTTGCAGATCAAAATCAATTTTCAATCAAAGAAATAGATGTGAAAAAGGGAACGGTTATTTTGGATGCAAATGAAGCACAGATCGATCAGATAAAAAAACAGCTGGCTCAGAAAGGGTTTCCGTCCAAAACCTCTGATGATCAAATCGAACGAGGCGATCCATCGGGAGTAGTGAAATATGTTTCCTCGATTGTCGCAAGAGAAAGACAGGTTGAAGTGGAAACAAATTTGATCAATTATGCCTTAGGTTCGTTTTTGATCCTAATTATCTTGGGTAGCCTAGCATATTCATTTTGGCTGGTTCGGCTTCCAAGCGCCTCTGCGTACTTGCCACTAATTGGATTGTCCCTTCTAGGTTCTGTCCTCATCGTTCTTTCCTATTATCACATGTTGTGTTATCGAAAGGAAATGAGCTGCACCAACGGAATGATGGTTGGAATGACTGTTGGTATGATCGCAGGCTTCCTTTCTGGTGCAATTATCGGTGCAACTAACGGAATGTTTATCGGTTCTGTAGTTGGCGTCGCAATCGGCATGGGGCTTGGAGGTAATCTTGGTCGATGCTGCGGAATAATGGGTGCCCTTGAGGGTCTAATGGCCGGATTAATGGCAGGTACCATGGGTGCGATGCTCTCGGTCATGCTAATAAATGACAATCTCATTCCATTCATGTATCTTCTCTTTGGGGCCAGTTCACTCATTCTTGGTGGCCTTAGCTATATGATGTATAGAGAAGCAGGAGTTACATCAAAGGATCAACTTAAGGTCAATTTTACGGGCTTCGTTTTGGCGAGTTTTCTGCTTGCGGGTTTTTTGATTTTGGTCATGTTCTTTGGCCCAAAAGGTCCTCTTATTTACGCCTGAATTTAAGTCCAATTTTTCTTTTTTCTTTCGTTTGGTTGTTATGTAATAAACTGATATGTCGGTTTACGATATATTTAAAAACGATATGTAACAAGAATAATAACAAGAATATCTAGGTGAATAAATGAAAATAACCAGTTTCTCGAGATTGTATACGCTTATGCTGCTTTCTAGTTCGCCTCGCCATGGCTATGAAATAATAAAGGATTTGGGGACTGCGATAGGTAAAAAACCCAGCTCCTCCGATGTGTATCCTTTTTTGAAACAACTTATGGATCAGGGATATGTCAAGGTAGATAGCATTGGCGAGCGGGAAATGAAAAAGTACGTTCTTACTGATAAAGGCAAGAAATTTACGAAGCAGGTACTTGACAACCTGACCAATATAATCGATGCTATGATCGAATCAAAAGTTACTATTTGTGCTCATTGTACTTGTAAAATCTATGGGGATGCATTCTTTGCCCCGCTCAAATCTGAAAAAGCAGCTCCTTTTTGCTGCAAATATTGTGCCCAGGCGGCACAGAATCTGGAGGGATCTAAATGAAACGAGTTGAATTATCCGTAAGTGGGATGCATTGTGCGTCTTGTTCTGTTCTAATTACGCGGGCATTGCAAAAGGTTTCTGGAGTTAAAATGGCCAATGTCAATTATGCTGCGGCTAAAGCACTTGTGGAATTTGATGAAAATCAAACAAATGAGTCAGCGCTTGTGGCAGTGATAAAGTCCAAAGGATATGGAGCAAACGTCGGGGTTGACCGGGAGCGAGAAAAGCAGGTGCGAGAAAAAGAAATCTCAGATCTAAAACTGCTTCTTGTCTTTAGTGCTGTGCTTTCCATACCTGCCCTTTTGATCGGTATGGTGTTTATGGAAATTCCCTATAGATTACTGGTTCTTTTCTTACTAGCCACTCCAGTTCAATTTATTTCCGGCAAGAATTTCTATCTTGGTGCATGGAGTGCACTAAGAAACAAGACTGCGAGCATGGACACACTTATCGCAGTTGGAACGAGTGCTGCATATTTCTATAGTGTTGCTGCTATTTTTGGTCTTGTAAAAGAACAATATTTCGAAACTGCAGCCGTACTGATAACCCTGGTTATCTTAGGTAAGTATCTTGAAGCAGTTGCAAAGGGCAGAACATCTGATGCGATCCGTAAGTTAATGGGTCTTGCTCCAAAGACTGCGATCGTAGTTCGAAATAATACTGAAGTTGAAATTCCCATTGCAGAGGTACTTGTTGGAGACATTGTAATAGTTAAGCCCGGTGAAAAAATACCTGTCGATGGTTCGATTATGGAGGGCATTTCATCAGTTGACGAGAGTATGATAACCGGAGAGAGTATTCCAGTCGAAAAAACTATCGGGTCAAAGGTTATTGGAGGCTCGATAAACAAGCACGGTTCGTTCCGGTTTAAGGCTCAAAAAGTCGGATCCGACACAGTTCTTGCACAAATCGTCAAATTGGTTGAAGATGCTCAGGGCAGTAAAGCAAATATTCAGCGTTTTGCAGATTCAATAAGTGCGGTTTTTGTGCCGATTGTGATTCTAATTTCGATAATTTCATTTGGCCTTTGGTACTTTGTTTTGGGGCAGAGTCTCTCATTTGCATTGATAATTATGGTTTCAGTTCTGGTGATCGCGTGCCCCTGTGCTCTTGGACTTGCTACACCAACTGCGATAATGGTCGGAACCGGAATGGGTGCACAAAGAGGCATTCTGATTAAGAATGCTGAGGCACTCGAAACGATGCATAAGATCAAAGCAGTAATATTTGATAAAACCGGAACCATAACCGAGGGAAAACCAAAGGTTACTGATTTCATTTTGGTTGGCAAAAACGAACGCAAGAAGATACTCGATTTGGCGCTAAGCATTGAAAATAGTTCGGAGCATCCTCTTGCAGACGCAATTGTCGAATATGCCAAGGTTAATGGTGCAGGGCTTCTAAAAGTTACTGATTTTAGGGCTATTCCGGGACATGGTGTCGAGGGTAAGATCGCAAAGAATTTGGTCTATTTGGGTAAGCCAAATGGAACTCCAGATGAGCAGGAGTTATCTGCTGACATTATGAAGATGCAGGAAGGCGGAAAAACAGCAATGATCGTCCGGCTTGATAACAAACCCGCTGCAATAATCGGTGTTGCCGATACGCTTAGATCAACGAGTATTGATGCGATAAAGGAGCTTAAAAAAATAGGTATCGAGCCATGGCTCATAACCGGCGATAATAAACGTACTGCATCAGCCATAGCCCGTGCAGCTGGAATTGAAAGGGTGTTTGCGGAAGTTTTACCCTCGGATAAGGCAAAATACGTAAAGCAATTGCAGGATGAGGGCAAGAAAGTTGTAATGGTCGGAGACGGAATTAATGATGCTCCAGCACTGGCTCAGGCAGATATTGGAATGGCAATTGGTAGTGGAACTGATATTGCAATGGAGACTGGGTCTGTGGTGTTAATGAGGAATGATCCGATGGATGTTGTTCGGGCAATACGACTTGGAAGGGCTACGATTGACAAAATAAAACAAAACATGTTTTGGGCCCTGATCTATAACATACTTGGAATTCCGATCGCTGCGGGTTTGTTATATCCATTTTATGGAATCCTTCTCTCACCCTTAATTGCAGGAGGAGCGATGGCTCTTTCAAGCGTCTCGGTTGTTGTGAGTGCATTGACACTCAGGTGGACTAAACTATAGTAGGTGATACTTTGAACTGCTGTGGTGGACATGACCAGAAACATGAATCTCAAGAAAAAATAAATGAGGCAGAATCTAGTTGTCATAAGGGAGGAAACAACTGGATTTTTCTTGCATTTTTAGTGATTTTAATAGTTATGATATTGACTTTTGTAGTCAAATGGGGGAGATAAAAATGAAACTAAATCTGAAGCAGGCAAGTCTAAGT
The DNA here is from genome assembly GCA_016212525.1 of Microcaldota archaeon. Lineage (GTDB taxonomy): Archaea > Micrarchaeota > Micrarchaeia > Anstonellales > Bilamarchaeaceae > Bilamarchaeum. The sequence goes on from JACRGD010000010.1 coordinate 345,498, forward strand.
TTAGGATCTGTTTTTGGTATCCTCCATTTTGTTAGTGCATTACTCATAACTCAAACTAATGGCATGATGGTTAACTGGTGGATGAGTTCTCATCATCTGCAAATAGCGCCTACGATAGTTAGTTTGAATGGATTTACTTTGATATTTGGAACAATTAGTGCAACAATCATAGGTACAATAATTGGTGGATTATTTGCATTAGTTTGGAATTATTTTGAAGGAGGAGATACAAATGGACGTTAAACAATTTTTTTCGGAAAATAAAGGTTCGATTATCTTTAGTTTGGTTTTTATGATTGCGATTTCAGGAGTGTATTTCGTACTCGGAGCAACAAGTTTTCCAATTAGTGAGAAAAAAACACTCGGATTTTTAGAGGATGCACGCTACAAAGTTGCATTTGGTGTTGATGGAACGCCAACTGTTTTTGTAAATGCAAAGAATAACGAACTGTCTGCTCTTAGCGTTTCTGAGGGCAATCCGATTCCAGAGGAAGATTCGATAGTTATTGGTGCAGATCAGCAGTTACAATTAAAACAAGAGAATCTTTTCTACCGAACTGGCAATCATCTGGTGAATTACTTCGAAATCAATACGACGATAGGTGGCGTACTTGAAAAAAGAAATGATCTTTTAGATGATCTAACCTTTGTAAGTTCAAATCAATTCGAAAAAATATCAGGAACTGAGGATAAACTATTCTTAAAAATGACTTCTAAAAACGAACCAAAACTATTTTTTAAGTTGGAGAAACCAGAGCTCGAAGCTCGTTCTTTGGTGTTTTTGGATGGTGCATCAAATAATTATCTGACTCATGATATTGCCGGAAGAACATACTACCCGCTTGTTTTAGGATATAAAGAGGCGAAGAAAATGCAGGATGAAAAACTCTTTAGAAATACTGGCGATGAGTTAACTGGATTCTTTGACCAGAATTTTATCGTAGTGGGAATATTATCAGAAACCAATACTTCTTTGGATCGGATGTACCTAACATCGTTTGGAGGATGATTTTATGAAATTGACAAGATTGGTCTTTATCGTGTTTTTATTATTGGGAATTTTGTCTGCTACAATGACCCCAACGGAGATTTCCGCTGCCCGGGTATTGATAAATTCAAATCAAACTTGCGACAAACTTAGTCCAGATCAACTGGAGCAGATTGGAGATTATTATATGGAGCAGATGCATCCAGGTTCGGCACATGATGCAATGGAACGGATGCTTGGTGGTGAGGGCTCTGTAAATCTTAGATTGACTCACATTCAGATGGCAGAGGTACTATACTGCGGACAAACTAACGGAACTGTCACTTATGGTGGAATGATGGGACTGATGCCGGTCGCAAGCAGATTTGGTAATTATGGACTCGTAGGTGGTATGATGAGCTATGGCGGAATGATGAACTATGGAAATATGATGGGTTTTGGATATGGCGACTCCTGGAGTTGGATGATTGGCATGTTATTCTGGATTCTGATGTTTGTTGTACTGATCTTGGCAATTGTTTGGTTTTATAAAAATCTTAACGGTTCTAGATCATCTATTTCCGCATTAGAATTGCTTGACCAAAGATATGTTAAGGGTGAGATTTCAAAGAAGCAATACGACGAAATGAAGAAAGATTTAGGATCAAGGTGAATAGTATGAAACTTGCAGTTGTGATTTCTACTGAAGATATTGAAGCAACCTGGAATGCATTTAGACTTGCTAATTTTTCTAAAAAAGAAGGTGATCTGGTGACCGTATTCCTTGTAGGAAAGGCAGTTGAATACGAAGAAAAATCAACAGGCCATTTTTCTGCAAAGAGTGAAGCCCAAAAGTTTGTTACTTCAGGAGGTACAGTTCTAGCCTGCGGTACTTGCCTCAAATTAAGAAATAAACCGGGCGATACATTGTGTCCGCTATCCTCAATGAAAGATCTTTATACACTTATCAAAGAAAGCGATAAAGTTGTATGTTTCTGACCCGATTGTCAATTTTCTTTTTCTTCTTTTTTCAATCAATTTCTAGCAGAATTCATAATCATGATAAACTAATTCACCCTTTCGAACGATTGTTTCGGCTTTGCCGTGGAGTTTCCATCCATCAAACGGCGTCCATCTACATTTGCTATACATATCTGTCCGATCTACTGTCCATTCCTTCTTCGGATCGATTATTGTTATGTCTCCTATAAAGCCCTTTTTGATACTGCCTCTATTTTCAAGGTTAAATGCACTCGCAACGTTTCTACTCATCTTCTGGAATATTGATATCTTGTCTATAAGACCTCGATTGGCACCCTCCAACATTAATCCGAGGCTGGTTTCGAGGCCTGGAAATCCAGCTGCCCCTTCTTCTTTATCTTCAACTGTGTGTGGAGCATGGTCTGTAGCTATACAGTTAATTACGTCCATCTTACTCCAGAGTAAAAGTCGGTCGCTCTCGGCTCGCAGTGGGGGGTTTACCTTGGCAAAGTAGCCTAGCTTTTTTTCATCTTTTTTTGAGAGGAAAAGATGATGAGGTGTCACTTCGCTGGTGCAACCTTCAAATCTTTTTGCGATTGTGACTTCTTCTCTGGCAGAAACGTGAGCTATGTGAACTCTTCTATTGATCTGTTTTGCGAGTTTTATCGCATCTTCGATATTGTGGTGTGTCTGATCCAGATCCCGTGTCTGATCGCCCGTATCATCGCAGGCGTGAAGTACGATAGGTTTTTTCCGATCGAACTCCCTAAAGTGCCGTTCCATTGAAGAGGGATTCTTAAGCATCAGTTCGCCCGTAGTGTGGCCAAGATAAAGTTTCATACTCTCTGGATTTGTCTTTTTTACCTCGCTAAAATTATCGTCTGTGCCTCCAAAATGGAAGAATATATCGCACCGGGCAGATTCGGCTCTTTTGATTTTTTCAAGAAATCGTTCTTTGGTTGTAGTAGGCGGTTTATTATTTGGCATGTCCATGACTGCTGTAAATCCTCCTGATATGGCTGCCTTGGAACCGCTTTCGAAATCTTCCTTGTATTCTTGGCCAGGTTCTCGCAAGTGAACATGTGGATCTATCAATCCGGGAACAACCAACCGACCACCTACATCGATTATTTCTTCGCCCCGTATTGTTCCGCTCTCAATTTTTTCAATAATTCCACGATCGTTGATTAGGATTTCCTTCTTTTCAAACTTTTCGCCAAGAAAAACAAGGCCTCCTTTTATGATTAGCGCCATGTTGTCTTTTGAGCGATGAATTATTTAATCCGGCATGATTGTGGGAGTTTTTAAACTATTATGTATTATATATCTTATGTGTATACTACTAAATTAGCTACAGCGATCCGCAATACAACTATTAAGCGAGATGCACGGTTATCAGAAAATCCCCTTTATGACATAAATTCTGGTTCGGGAGTTCGTGGATCGAAACAAGAATACACCTTAGGTTCCGTTTTTGCAAGAGGCAATATAGGTATTCTGTACTCAGTTGTTGAGGATACTTCAAAAATCATCAAGATACTTGCAGGGAAACACAGGCGTAATTCGTCAATGTTAATCCAATTTGTGCAGGAGGTCCAATTGTCTGCCCGTTTGGTTAGTCCTAATCTTCCAGCATGCCTAGATTCAAATTCCAGTTCGAATCCGTTTGCCCTATTTGAAAAATTAGATGGTATTACACTCGCTGAGTTATTGGTCCAAACTCCCCTGGATCTGCAGGAAAGTTTATTGGTTTTTTTGGGGCTCTGCGGCGGACTTAAGCCAGTACATAAAGTAGGGTATTATCATGGGGATGTAGGCCCTAACAATGTATTTCTCGATAAACAAAGACCGCGGGTTCTCGATCTTGGCATTGCGCAAAAATGTGCATATCCCAGTGTAATTGGAGGTAAACTCTATGGAACATTTGCATACTCATCTCCAGAGCAACTAACTGCTGCAGGTTGCGATGGACGTTCGGATATTTATAGTTCTGCTCTTTTACTCACAAGAATGATTTTTGGCAGACTTCCCTTGGGAGTTACACAAGATATGTCTTTTGAGGAGATATTACGACTTCGTCTTAATCGCGTTCCGGATCTACCCACATTGCCATCTATCCCTGCTCCAATTATCAGGCTTATTCGTGCGTGTCTTGATAAAGAACCTAAAAATAGGCCTGCAAATGTAGATGAACTAGAATCAGAAATAAGATCCATATTGTGATTACAAAAAAGAGATAAGAATTAATTGATCTAAACGATTCTTCGTTCAGTAATAAGGACAACTATCCTAAGACCAAAGAGCAAACCTTCCTTGAGGGTATTTGCATATAGTTTGTAATGCCAGCTGTTTCTGTTGCTGATAGTTCCTAAAAGATCCTTAAATGCTTCTTTTTCACCAGGTCCCATCTTGGAATCAGTAACCTTTTTGTGTTCTTTTCCATCGATGACGGTTACTTCTTCTTGCTTGCCGATCTGTTTTTTGGCCTGTTCATACCATGGCGGAAGCGATGAGCGTTTCTTGGCAATCGCAGATACGAAATCACCTAGACTCAGAGGTCTCTGGCTAATTTGTTTCTTTGCCAGTTCTTCTGCCTGCTCAGGAGTCATTCCCTTTTTGATCAGATCGTCTGCTTTCTTTCTTACTCCCATAAATGCTTCCATCCACGGGACTGTTGCTGCTTCGTCGACTATTGCCTTGTGATCTGCAGAAGCATAACTAGTAGTTGCAAATGCCAATAACCAATAGGGGATAAATGGTTGGCATGGCCTCTTTTTGGCATGCATCTGGAATATTGCCTTTCGAGATTCGTAATCCGGCTCTGGAATGTAGATCGTCTTACTGAAACGACCCGATCGTCTAAGTGCCGGATCAACATCCCACGGCGCATTTGTAGCTGCGATAATGAGCATGTTTGAATTGTTGGCCTCTACACCGTCCATTTCATAGAGCATCTGATTTACTGCCATTTTCATGTACTGGGCTCCTTCACCCTGATCTCTTCGACCTCCAATCGCATCGACTTCATCAAAAAACAGGATGCATGGAGTGTTTTTTCTTCCCAGCTCGAACACTTTGTGAATGTTCTTTTCTGTATTACCGACGTACATGTCTAGCAGGTCTGAGAGTTTTGCGTTGATGAATCCGGCCTTACATTCCCCCGCGGCTGCTTTTACTATGAATGTCTTACCACAACCAGGTGGACCGTACATAAGAATTCCACCACCTCCGAGTTTGCCGTACTTTCGTGCAAGCTCCGGGTCTCTCATTGGGTAGACGATGGATTTGCGAATCTCCTCTTTCATCTTGGTCATACCCGCAACGTCTTCAAACGTCATGTTGGGTTTTGAGAGCATTTTGATATCTGCAGCTGCGCCTTCGCCGCTTTTTCCGTCTTTGCCATCTTGATCCTTTTTGGCCTTTGCACTCTCGAGGTGGGTTTTTGCTTCGGTTAAATCTGGATTGAGCTTAAGCGCCTGTTCATAGTCTGCAATTGCACTTGCGATGCTTCCTGCATATTCGTGGGCAAGACCTCGCAGATGATATGCCTCAGCGAAGTCTGCCTTGAGTTCTATGACCTTGGAAAAGTCATCGATTGCCTTTTCATATTCTTCTATGGAAGCATAAGAAAGACCTCGATTATAGAATGCTTTTAGGTAATTCGGGTTTAGTTGGAGTGCCCGATCGTAATCTTTGACCGCGCTCTGGAAGTCCTGTTTTCGATAATACGCATCTCCGCGATTATTGTATATGATAGGATTTTGGGGATCCAGTTCCATCGATTTTGCATAGTCTGCTATTGATTTTTCGAAATTCTTAAGCTGGTAATATGAGAGTGCCCGGTTAAAGAATGCCTCGGAAAAAACCGGATTAAGCAGTATGGCCATATTGTAATTTTGTATGGCCCGGTCGTAATCTCCTTTCTCGTAAAAATCATTTCCCATCTGATAATACATTCTTGCGTCAGTTGGATTGGGTTTTCTCTCGGCCATTTAACCACTTCTCGATGTAGCTATGTAGATGTTGTGCTACATTTATAAGGTTTGCAATTTTTGAAGCTTACTAACATCCCATATACAAAACCGATTTTGGGAGTATCTTTATAAAATTTGTTTCTTAATCGATAACTTGGCGAGAATTATGTATCTAAAATCCATCTTTGTCCTGGTTATCCTTTTTGGTCTAGTGTTTTGTGCTTCTCCCTCCTGGGTTCAAAGAGGAGTTGTTCTGACTTACAATGTCGGAAGCAGTCCGACTACATTCACAGTAACGGGCGTTAGTGGGGAGCAGATCAGTATTGAAACACGCCAGGGATCATCCAGCACCACACATACGATCGTAGATAATTCAAGTGCAACTTACGGCCAGTTTTGGTTTGATCAAAACAGGCTTTCTGAAGCTTATCTGGGTCAGACGATAGGGGATTTTTCAGTTACTGATTCAAGCGACCAGACGTTTGCAGGCAAGGAGTGGCACACAATTACACTTGTCGGAACTCTAAGTGGTGCACGAACTACTAAAATTTTGGACATGGATACAGGCCTTCTTCTTCAGCAGAACGTTTCAGTTTCAGGTGCTCCTGCAGTCACCATATCCCAGATCGTTATTCCCGCGCTAAATATTCCTCCTGCTTCCGCATCGCCCCCACCCGCAACTCCTTCATCCCCTCCTCAGGTTCCATCCAGCACACCCCCAGCTACGCCTACGTCCACCAGTAGCGGTACTCAACCTGCGAACCCTGGCCCTTCATCGAATTCCTCAACTCCAACCGTTCCAAGTACACCTGCCGCTAACTACACCCCCTCAGATGCAAGTATTGCAGCAACAGTTCCATTTGCAACGGTAAGTGAAACTGATAAAAAGTCAGGAAGCTGCTGTCTTCCAGCAATGATTCTGGTCATGCTTTTTGGTCTGGTATTTTTGAAAACCCGAAACTGATTAATCAACTGTAAAGTTTACCTATTTTTTCTAATTTTTCTCCGAATTTTTTTATGTCCTCTTGATCATTATAGAGGTAAGCGCTTGCTCTGACTGCGCCTTCTTTTGCGCCTATTGCTTCGAGAGCGATTTGGGCACAGAAGAATCCGCTTCTAAGTGCAATCCCCTGTTGATCTAACATGAGTGCTACTTCGTGGGGTTTGGCACCTTTAAAGTTAAATGAGACCAATGCACTTGCAGAAGATTCGTCTCCATAAACCTGAGCCCCTGCATTTTGAATGCAATTCACCATCTTCTTGCGCAGATCTTTCTCATGTTCTTCGATTTTTTGGATGCCTATTTTGGTCAAGTATTCAATTGCTGCACCAAAGCCGAAAATTCCTGAATAATTCTGGGTTCCTGCCTCAAATCTACTCTGGTCCGCTGCCCACTCGATCTTATTGAGCTCTACTTTTTTCACATTCCCCCCTCCGACTACCAAGGGACGTAATCCGGAGAGATCTTCTTTTCTACAAACTAGTGCACCTACCCCCGTCGGACCAAGCATTTTATGGGCTGAAAATGCAATGAAATCAATGTTTTCCTTTTTCAGATCGCATTTGAAATGAGGAACTCCCTGTGCCCCATCTACGCATAATTTCGCTCCAAATTCGTGGGCCATTTTTCCGATCTCATCAACCTTTTGCCGCTTTCCGGTTGTGTTGTTAGCGTTATTTAAAACAATTAATGCCGTCTCTTTGTCTATTTTCTTGCGTATTTCTTCCTCCAGGTTGGAATCTGGATGTGAATTTTCGACTACTTCTAGTTTTATCTTGCCCCTATCACGCAATCTCATTAATGGAAGCAGAACTGCATGGTGTTCCATATTAGTTGTAATAACCTTATTTTTCTTAGAATAATCAAAGCCTGAGATCACTGTGTTTATGGCTTCAGTTGCATTTTTTGTCCATAGGGTTCCTTCAGAATCCCCACCTACAAATCCCGCAACTCTTTCTCGTATCTGATCAATTTTTTCTGTGGTTTCTCTTCCTTTTCTGTGTGAACTTCGATTTGCACATGCACCATATCGCTCATAATATTCAATTGCTGCATCAATGACCGGTCTTGGTTTTAGAGTTGTACATGCACTATCTAGATAAATCAAATCAGGATTATTTTTTAAAATTGGAAAGTCCGATCGTAAATCATTCATTTGCCCCACCATTGCCCTAGAGAACAGCCTATTTGCTCAAAGAGGTTTTGATTTTCATTTATTACACATTTAAATTGCTCTACGGTTTTTGGTCCCACAATTGTTTTATTATTTATGAAAAAAGTAGGTGTTGCATACACATGGGAGTCTTTTCCCTGCTGAATATACCTGCTCAGGGCTGCATCTGTTTTGTTCTGATCATAGCAGCGGTTGAAATTAGACATGTTTATCCCTGCATTTTTGGCGAGATTTTTGATTGCCAAAACGCCATCAGTAGAGCAGATTTCCTGATGCCTAAATATCTCGGTTCTTAGTTCCCATGACTTATTCTGTTCATCTGCACATAGAACCGCCCGGGCCGCATCAAAGCTGCCATTGTGATTGGGTAGCGGGAATGGTTTGAAAACATAATATATGGAGTCATTGTACTCTCTTATGAGCTGTTGTATTGTGGGTTCTGCTTTTTTTGTATATGGACATGTAAAGCATCCAAATTCGACTATTTTTATTTCTGCATTTGGATCCCCAACAGCTATCCCGTCTAAAGTAGTGGGTGCTATGAGGTCTTTTGGTTCACTAAATCTCCCATAATCCCCGGTTATATCATTAAGTATGCATGCACCGGTTGCGTTTGGTCCTTCACAGTTCCCATATAAGTAAAAATTGTAGATTCCAAGGCCGCTATATGCCAGACTTCCAATAGTCAATAGAACAAAAATCCAAGATAGTAGGGCGAACTGTTTGTTAATGATCTTCGCCAAAGCCGGCGAATACTTGAGTAGTTTTCCGACTATCTCCGATTTGATCTGATCGTCGAGTCCTGTATCGCAGGGCTTTAACGTGAGTGTTTTGAATACGCATTCAAATCCCTTTTTGGCCAACGGCCTATATTTAGCCGAAAAAATAGACATAATTGAAAAAACTGCAAAAGCAATAATACACAGAACCATAATTTCACCTGCACGCGATACATGCGGGCCGCATGATCTCTTTGGGTTGTGTTAATTGCCTCATCTTGAGCTGATTGCAGGTTTCCCGCAAAGAGCATTGTGAACAAACTATACTATCTAGTAACAAGAAGATCTGTGGAACGATCACTTCGTTGATCGAATAAATTCTTCGATTGGACACTTTTTTACATCTTACCAGATCTGCCTTGGTTAACCTGGAGAGATTATGCGAAATCAGAGTTCTTTCCTTATTTAGTGTTTTTGCAAGTTCGCTAACACTGAGCGACCTTATTGCAAGCTCCTGTAATATTCGTACTCTTAACCGATTGGCAAGAGCAGAGAAAAAAATCGTACAAAATCCTGCTCTTCCCACAATTCGTTGTTTTTCTTTTTTATCATCTGGCATATCATTTCCTCTTTTTTGCAGGTACATGTTTCCATTTTGATTCTACTTTACGAAGTTGTTCGGTTATTGGATTGATCTGAATGCTGTCGATTACAGTTGGTTCTACTGTTTGAGTTCCACCTTTTATGGACTCTTTTATCTCCTGCAACTCCCTGACTATTTTTTCAAGTTCTGCTTCCATCTTTGGCATATACTCTTTTTCTACTTTTTGGCCGTTTCTGGCATCCTGTATTTTTTCTATTATTTCTGAAACAAGGCTCGCATCGTTTGAAATGCCCGGAAGGGAGATCTCGTTTTTGATTCCTTTTAGTGCGGCAGTTTCTATGTTTAGCGTTCCAAGTCCAAGCAGAACATCGACCAGGTCTCGAGAAACCGTAACATCTTGTATTTTTTCATAGGGAATCACATATCTTATCTTTTCTATGATACCTTTTTGGATTAAAAAATCTTTTTCTCTTAATGCATATACAAATTTTTGATAATGCAATTCTGCCATTACCAAAGGGATAGTTAGTACTATTATCCCTCCGATAAATATTGAAAGCTGAACATACCCCTGATATTCTGATGGAAGAAAATAAGTTAGAGCAAAAAGAAAAACAATTCCGGGGATCAAAAGGATTGTTTTTTCTACATACCAACGAATTCGGATCTTTGAATCCAACTTTCTTGCAAGCGGTACGTTCTCTCGAATTAACACGTTTCCACCTCCACCATTCTAGTCCGTGAATAACTATTCACACAACATTTATTATCTCTTGCTGCAGGAGGGATTTTTGTATTCTATCTAAAGCCAGTAATTATTGATAGTAGTTATTTGATTAAAGAAAAGATAAAAGGTGAACCTTATTCTGGTCTTTCTCGTTCTATGTGGAGTCTAGCAACTCCACCAGTAGGGTTTGGTTCGGAACTAACTTTGAGTCTAACCCAACTACCAAAATAGGATGCATCTGCGATGTCCTCTTCAGTAATTGGATATCTGACAATTTCAACAATCTCGCTCTTTCCCTGCGGTCCATTTACTGCAAGAACTATTTCGCCCCCCTGTCCTACTGACCTGGTTCTAAAGTACTCAGTATTTTTGGGCACAAAGACATCGGTTGAAATCGAAGAATTGGTCCCTAAACTTCCTACCGAATTAGCCATATATGCAAGACGGAAGACTGCCAGCTCTGCCTGATATGAAGCGATCTGGGCATTTGATTCACTGGCTTTGAAATATACCAGAACTAACAGAGGAATGAAAATTAACAGAACTAGTCCTATGATAATCATTAATTCTGTGCTTACTTGGCCTTTTTTCATACTTATCTCCGCAGATATATGCAACGATAGATAATTAAAGGCCAATGAAAAAGAGAAAAGAAAAAATCTCAAGAGATTGTTTATGCTTCGATGCCACCCTTTCGGACACGGGGTTTCTCTTTCCTCGAATCCTTCTTCTTTCGAAGCAATGTTGCAAGTTCAGCGCATGCAGCCGCAACCGCTTCCTTTAATTCAGGTGCTTCTTCATGTAATGATATTTTACCCTCGTTTGTCTCCAAATGGAGAGAAACTTCAAAGACGGATTTGTCTTCTTTTACATGGACCTGAACGTTCTTGACATTGAGCGTAGCCGCAAACCTCGAAACTGCATGCTCGACCGTATCGATAATGAACTGATGGTATCCCATATTTTCCTTGCCAAGTCCCGAGATGTTTATGCTCAGTTTTGCAGGTTTGTCTGCAGAGAGTGATTTGAATATGTCCAGTGCGCTAAGTATTCCAACGGGTTTGTTGGAAGAAGAGACGATGATGAGTTCTGAAGCGTTGGATTTTATCATCTTGTCCGCGGCCTGCTCGAGCGAAACGGTATCTAATACAGAGTGTATGCCCATTCGGGTAACTTGCTCCACATTTAGTTGATCTATATCTGCGATTTCTGCAGAGCGGTCCATTTTGCCTCCTGATGAGCGATTCATGCTTGCGGTTGCAAAGTCAGATGCCCATAGTAGGCCTCTAGGATAGCCTTTATCATTTGTAACTAGTAATTTGTGCGTATTCTTCTCCTTCATAATTGCTTTTGCTTTTGAGACCTTTTCCTTCTCGCTAATCGACCATACGGGCGAACTGACAAGCTCCATAAGCGATTTTGCCGGAAGCACTCCTTCGTTTACAATCTCAGTTAGGACATCTGCCCTGCCAATTACACCTACGGGTGCATCTGTGTTAGAAACTACTGGGAGAAAGTGATAATTGCCCAAAAGAAATGCGTCTACGTGCTGCACTAGTGATGCTGATTCGGCTATCACCGGTGGCTTTAGTGCGATTGAATCACACTTGACTTTTGTTGCATCCCGTACTCCGTGGAAAGCTACGCTCTGGGAATCCAAAGTACCGTAATATTTCCCATCTTTTACCAGAATTACTGTTTCGTGGTCATTAAGTTTTGCCGTTGCCTTCGAAAGGACTTCATTGCAATCCAGAACTAAAGTTTGCCTGATTTTCATAAAAGACACCCAATTGATTTTGCGATACTAAATTAAAAGATATATCTTATAATTAATATCATGACTAGTAATCCTCTTTCTCTCTCTTATTTCGAAAAAATCGTTCAAAAGCCCACATGGAAAGAGATTCTTCTTGATCTTATTGCGACAAACAAGATTGATCCATGGAATCTGGACATAAAGGTTCTTTCGGATGCGTTTACGAATCACATAAAAAAGATGGAAAAACTTGATTTCGCGCTCGAGGCGAATGTGATTCTTGCCGCGGCTATTTTACTCAAGTATAAGAGCGAGTATCTGCGTTCTTTTGCATATCCTCCAGAGCCGACTCAGGACACGCTTATGGACTATCTGCCTCCAGAGGAATTTGGAACGATCCCGCAATTGACAATTGCCGCGCGGATTCCACCCCGTCGACCGATAACTCTGCCTGAACTTCTTGCCGAAATGGAGAAAGTAATCAAATATGATCAGAGCGATCGGATTCATATTCCAAAAGGTTCTATTGATGAGACTATCGATTTTGTTATCGATCAGAAAAATATCGAGGGCGAAATCGATCAGATCTACCAGCGCATAGGTCAGGTTAAGGATTCTGAAAATCTAGTCGTTTTTTCGCAACTAACAAAAGATCTCCAACCTTTTGAGGTTGTCTATTCTCTTTTATGTTTGTTATATCTTGTTCAGCAAGAAAAGATTGAGTTAACCCAGGATCAGATGTTTGGAGAGATCTTTATCCGCTATTTTGATGCGAAAGACAAATCCGAGCGAAAGATAGAAACTTTGGTTGAGACTCCGATTGTAGCCGATGAATCCGATTCTTCTGGCGAATCCACTGGAGAGGAAGAACTCAAAGAAGACTAATTATTAGTTTAAAATTAAAAATTTCCAGAAAGAGAACTCTATAAAGAGAAAATTAGAATAAAAAGATAAAATTACTCAAGCATCTGCTTGGTTGGTTTTGGCTTTGACTTTACAATTTTTACATTTCCTGGAGTCAAGAGCAACATGTCTGGAGGCAATACTGCCAAGTCGCCATTAAGTTTTGCAGAGTTTGCCCGCAATTTTGCGATAATAGACTTTAGTCTGTTTGGCTGCTTGGAAATTGGAGTCATATTGAGAATTATGATGTTCTTTTTACCTAGTTCGCCCATTGCAATATCTGCATCGCCTTCATTTCTCAAATCAATTCGCTTGACGTAGAAATCCGCTGGTGGGCTAACTGCATCTCCTTCTGACTGCATTACTTCTTCCAAATCAGGCACTTCAACGTTGTCTGATGAATTCTTTCCACCCAATAGTTTGTCAAAAAATCCCATTCTGATCACCGAATCATTAGAACATAAGGTTCTGACTAGATTTCGAGCAATTAATTTTTAAATGTGATTTGGTCTTTTTGAGATTCTTTATAAATTGGTCTTGGTTTTGAGTGTTGGAAAAATTACGTCATTTGCAGGAATTTTGAGGAATTATAACAACGAGTTTATAAACGGTATTAAGAAAAATGAAAAAATATGACTCTTAGACATGCGGCTAAGCCACCAAAAGGACCAATAGATAAAGAGGTTTTTTATAAGCGCCTTGCTGACAAAGGTGCAACTCTTGCATTGAATCCGTGGATTCTTAAATCCCGCGAGCAGGCACTTAAAGACACATATGCACTTTTTGCTGCCAAAGTACTGGCGGTGGCTGGAAAACTTCCAAATGGCAGAGAAGTAAGAAATTACAGTTCAGGAAATTATCCCCTATGTTTCCCTGATCAAAAAGTAGATCCAATAATGGAGGCAATTCTAGCAAACGTCCAGGACCGTAAGATGGGAGGATATCGAGTCGGTGAAATGGCCGCGAAAGAAAGAATTGGAGCTTATTATGGTGCACCTGCAGATGCAGTATTTTTCACTAATGGCATAAGCGGAGCAATACAAACAATACACAGAGTTTTTCTTTTTAATGGAGGTGCAGTATTAACACCAAATGAATGTTATCCGACGCATCTTTCTACGGCAATAACTTTTGGAGGACCCCAAAAAATAGTAGTAACTCCCAGACACCCATACACAAGACAACCTGATTTCTCAGAATTTGATTATGATAACAATCCCTTTTCGAAGGCAACTATTTCTACTTTTGTTACTCACGAAAATCCAAATCCGATAATTCATGATCCGCAAGTGTATCGAAACGATGAGGGCACTGGAGTATTTGATTTAAATGAACGCGCTGCATGGAAGGACGATGTAGTTCGACCAGTTGGAATAGATAAAATATATGGCTCATTCTGCTGGCCGCCTCCAGAAAAGGGACTTACGCCCAAACAAATTATCGAGTTATCTGGAGACAAAAACGTGTTAATCTTCTATGACAGTATTTCCAAATCAGCACTTGAACCGGGAATGAGGGCTGGAGTCGTGGTTGTTTATGTCCCTCCTGCCATGGTAGGGACCGTTCCTGCGGCATCACAACTAATAGCAGACCTGGGCTCAGAAGATGACAGATTACTCTGTGGATCGGGCAGACCTGGAGTTGCTGGTCTTGTTGCATATCATGACTTACTTGCTCAAGATGCACATTCACCCCATCCGGCATTTGAAAGTATCCGTATAGTAGCTCGAGAACGATTTTTAGGCAATGGTCTGGACAAACCGGGAAACCAGGCAACTATGTGTGCTGTCAAGGGCATTTCTCCATTACATCCAGGAGTTGAACTTCACAGCAGTGGATATAATCTATTTAAGGTTGACGGAGATGATTTACCTTGGGCCAGAACAGAGTACAAAAATCGCATCATTGGAAAGCTTAGATCAGAAATTGAAAAAATTCCGGATGATGCAGTTAAGATTCGTGCTTTGGCAGTTTTCAATGATTACCTAACTCGAATTCCACCTGCTGAAATTGCAGCTTCGGATATTTTCTGTCTTGATTTGTTCCTCGAAACCGGAGTCATATATGCTCCATTTGAACGATTTTACAAACTAGGAACTGCGCCTGCGGACACAGTGGCATTTAGGGCAGTTATGATTGCGAGTGAAGAAGAGTTTTCCAAAGCAGCAAAGCTACTAGAAGAGTTTATAGAGTTAAGACTAAACTGACTTCACAATTTCTCTTAATTTTTCTATTGCCCCTGGCATCTTAAATAGGTGGTCGCAGCCATCGATCAGATGCAATTTCTTTGGTTCACTTGCCTCATCATAGAGTTGTCTGGCATGAAATACTGGAATTATTTCATCCTGGATGGGATGTATAATCGTTATCGGTCGTTTTAGGTTGGAAACTGCTTTCTTTACATCGTACGTTTCCAGATCTCTTAAGAACTCGCGTTTAATGGGAATATCCCGATCATATGCATGACCGATTGCTACTCCTTCTTTTTCTGCTTTCTCTATTATTTCTTTGGGAAATACTTCCCTGACTCTTCCGGCTTCCGAGCTTCCTGCAATAAAAAGTACTGATGAAACGCGTTCGTCTTCTGAAGAAGCCAAAAGAGCGATCATTGCTCCAAGGCTATGGCCACCAACCCCGATCTGTTCGTATCCTCGATTTTTGAGAATCGTTACTGCACTCTTGACTTCGCTAATCATTTTGGTATAAAACGCATCTTCAATTTTGCCCTCGCTTTCGCCATTTCCGGAAAAATCGAATCTGAGCGTTGTGATGCCTTTTTCATTTAGTGCCTCGGATACGTTTCGAATTACTCGGTGGTATTTGGTACATGTAAAACAATGAAGCAGAACAAATGCAGTTGTTGTTTTTTCTTCTGGCTCACTAAGCACCGCGATGATTTTATCTCCCGTACTTGTAAATGAAAACTTCTCTTCCAAACTGGTCATGGTGGGATTAAACATTCTGGAATTAAATCCTTGAGTTATAACTGGGGTTTATAAATGGTTTTCAACAGCGTTAACTCTGATGCGATTTAGAGATAATAACCAGCTCAGGAAAACCACGGGTTTCTACAACTACGGCATGGTACATGCAAAGTCTGAACTGGATGGCTTTGTACCTCCAATCGCAAGAAACTGCAGAACTCCAGAAATGGAATCACATCCAGATCACTTTAGGCAGATCATTAGTATTACGACCGGGTTTGGAAGTAATTTTGATCGTTATCCCGGGGTTGTTTTGAGGCGAGAAAGACGAGATGTTTCTGTGGAGCTGGCCCGCTCGGGAGTATCAGTTTATGAGCGGGTGGGCGGGCGAGTCGTATCTTCAATCTGTGCAGTAGTACTTACACATCATGAAATATACCTTGCAAAGTTGGGAGAATTGCGTGCCCGAATAACTCGAAGAAATGAAATCGTTGCGGTGAGAAAAATAGACCTAAATCTGGAATTTAGATCACCCCTTTGCAGAATATATGCATCAGTTACTGCAGTTACTCCCTCAGATGTAGTAAAGATGAGAGAAACTCCTCCAGATTCAAAAAGAATCGTCATTGCTGTCTCGGAATTAAATCCCCTTGCAAGAGATGCCAGTTATACTTATGAACTGAGTTCTGATCCCAATTCAGGTGAGCTTGGACTCTATTTGGAAGCGTTTAGAAAACGTATGGATGACCTCACAAAACAATATTCTCCATGGCACCTCGAACCTATTGCGCCTCTGCCGGAGATTGAAGTGCCATTTCATGAATCCATCTGAAATTTCATCTTGTATTGCTGTCTAGTTAATCACGACTGCTTTGATGTTTGTAAATTCACGAATTCCAAATGAACCCAGTTCTCGCCCTAGCCCGCTTGTTTTGGTTCCGCCACAGGGAAGTCGCGGATCTGTTTTTACTATTGTATTTACCGATGCCATTCCACACTGGAGTTCTCGGGCATATTTTTCTGCGACTTTTAGGTCCTTACACCAGATCGAGCCCCCAAGTCCATATTGAGTCGAATTTGCAATTGAAATCAATTCTTCATCTGTTTTACCTACTATGATCGTTGCCAGTGGGCCAAATGTCTCCTCGTTTGCGAGTATTGTTTTTTTAGTTGATTCAACAATCGTTGGTTCAAAAAAGAATCCTTTGCGCTCTATCTTTTTACCGCCCCAGAGTATCTTTGCGCCCTGAGCAGTTGCACGTGCGAGCTGGTCTTCTAGGTCTATTCTTAGGTCAGATCTGGCCAAAGGTCCAACATCTGTTTTTTCAAATAGCGGATCTCCGACTCTTAGTTTTAGTATTTCCTCTGAAAACTGTTTCTTGAATTCCTCTGCTATTGATTCATGAACTAAAAATCGCTTTGCGGCAATACAACTTTGTCCGTTGTTCTGGAATCGCGCAGTGATACCGATTCTGGCCGCTTTTTCCAGATCTGCGTCTTTTGTGACTATGAATGCATCTGACCCTCCAAGTTCGAAAACTGCTTTCTTAATATTTTCACCAGCTGTCTGAGCAACCTTTGCTCCTGCGCTTGTGCTTCCAGTCATCGATACCCCGGAAATACGCGGATCTGCGATAAGTGCACTGGCATCTTTGCCCTCTAAAAATACGTTTTGATAAACCCCCGCAGGAAAACCCGCTTCTCGAAATATCTCTTCTATTGCAAGGGCGCATTGGGGGACATTGCTTGCATGTTTGACGATTATGGTATTGCCTGCTGCAAGCGTTGCTGCTGCGAATCTAAACACCTGCCAGAATGGAAAATTCCAGGGCATAATCCCAAGAATGACTCCCATCGGTTCATATGCGACATAACTCTTTTTCGATTCGGTTTCGATTTTTTCATCTTCAAGAAATCGCTCTGCATTCTGAGCGTGGTATTCGCATGCAAGAGTGCACTTTTCGATCTCTGAGATGGCCTGATTTATTGGTTTTCCCATCTCGATCGTAGCGAGTCGTGCGTATTTTCTTGATCCTTTTCTGATTGCACCTGTGAGTTTAGATAAATAGGAAGATCGTTCTTTGACATCACACTTTCTCCAGAGTAAAAATGCGGCATGTGCTTTTGCGACCTTTTCCTTTGCAAGTGCAACTGAACTGTATTCGAATTCTTCGAGTTTCTCTTCGGTCGTTGGATTAATAGAATAAAATTTCTTCATACGTTGGATTAGGCGGCTTCTCTTTATTTGGGTTTTGTTCTCCTTCTATCGAGGTCTATTGCTGGCCCCTTAACATAAATGCGCTAAATCCGTTGGAGGTGCATGGTTGATTGTTCGTTCCCTGATACCTATTACACTCATTCAATACTATCGTACGATATGACAGATATGCGCTTTCGTGAAGGCTTGGACCAAACTCACCCCTAAATTCGATTCGTACCTGATCCTCGATCAGGGCCGGGAATCCTTCACGTATTTCGACGGGTCTTAGTTCTCGTACATTCCCAGTTTGTACAAAATTGCCTCCAAAGCGATCAAGCGCCCCATGCACCAATTCATGTACGATTGTGCATAATCGATCAAGTACTGTTGGTAGTGAAGTGGAAACGTAAATTTTTCTATCCTCAGGAGCATAATACCCATAAACCTCAGAAACATTTCTTTGGGCACGAACCTCTTGCGGAACCAGGTTTGTTAGCCTTCTACCATCCATGGTTACAATCGTTAGGCTGTTTGCGTACTGTGCAAATTGTCCTGCAGCTTCCTCACCAAGTGCCGCCAAGACTCTTGCGCGAACTATCGCAATTCCTCTTCCAAAGAGTATTTGATCGCCCTGCATCTGCTCCAAATAGTCATCTAATGCAATTCTGGTTGTACTTGTCTGGCATGACGGCAAATAGAGCTCCCATCCCGTCTGATTTTCTATGATTCGTGTTCCTTCTGCAAGGGTATCCTGCAAATCAAAGCTGGAGTAATTTGAATATCTCGAAACAGTTCGCTGCAATCGGTCTCTTAGGTCTGCGGGTCTACAACCAACTGAAACCTGAAGGATCTGATTTCTAGTTTCTCTTGGAATATGGGCTGTACTGCAGGCCATGGAAAGGCTTAGGCTGACTATTGCAAGACTTCGAACTGTTGACACATAACTATATTATTAGCAACAATTTATAAAGTTGTAAAAAATGGCCAAATCAGCAACATATATAATATCGTCGTAAGATAATCTGTTTATGGGTGTTTATAGAAGACAGAATACTGGGAACATATTTCCAAATGATCCTGTTTCTAGTTCCTCTCTTCGTCTAACTATCGAGCGAGCTTCTGTTGACCACCTGGCCGTAGAACGTCTTGCCACCATCTCAAAAATCGAGGGACTTATGCGAGAGCGTTTCGTTGCTGTTCCTGCTTCGGAAATCGAAAAAGTACCTGGCAGATCCACATATAGATATTCTGTGTCCTGCGGAGAACATCTGCTTCTTGATCGACAGCACGGACTTATTTTTATTCGGATTAATGGAGTTATTCCTAATATCCGACCTGCAAAAACAAGCGAGGCCAAGATGCTTCGACGCGAACTCGAACGCCTTCCTGAGCACTACAAGAACGATGCCATCTCCCTTTTTGAAAGTTTTAACTAATCATCAGGTAGACCTCGGAACTTGCTAAAGCTATTAATTTCTTCTCTGAGTATTAACTCCAGTTGATCTTATGTCTGAACTATATGATACTATTATTATAGGTGGAGGAGTTGCAGGTTTTTCGGCCGCAATGTATGGAGGACGACTCAAACTTAAGACGCTAGTTATTTCAGCAGTCAGAGGCGGAACCATAATTCTTACCAATGAAATTGCAAACTGGCCAGGTATCAAAATGACTGATGGCATTACCTTGGCAAAGCAAATCGAGGATCATGCCCTTGAATATCCGGATGTTTCAGTAATCGATGAAAAAGTTGTCGATGTCGAAAAGTCCGCATCTGGATTTATGGTCAAAACTGATGAAGGTAAATCCTTCGAATCAAAAACCATCATTTTTGCAACTGGAACTGAATGGAAAAAACTCGGAGTGTCAGGTGAAAAAGAATACACAGGAAAGGGAGTTCATTACTGTGCGCTTTGTGATGGCTATTTCTACAAGAACAAGGAAATTGCTGTCGTTGGCGGTGCCGATTCGGCTGCTAAAGAAGCCATTTTGCTTACCCAGTGGGCCAAGAAAGTTTATATGATTTATCGGGGCGAGAAAATTCGACCTGAGCCGGTAAATCTTGCTCGTGTTGAGCAAAAGGTCAAGGAAGGCAAAATCGAGATTATACCTAATACCAACATAACTGAAATCAAAGGAGAAGCAAAGATGACTCACGTTCTATTGGACAAAGAATACAATGGTTCAAAAGAGTTCAAAATCGATGGTGTGTTTGTCGAAATCGGTCACATACCCCAATCTCAACTAGCTGCCAAATTAGGCGTTAATCTCGATCGCAAGGGCGATATTGTTATAAGTCGCGCAGCAGAGACAAATATTCCCGGGATTTTTGCAGCTGGTGATGTAGTAAATACCAAATTCAAGCAGGCAATTACTGGTTCGGCTGAAGGAGTTTTGGCTGTCTATTCTGCTTTTGAGTGGATAAAAAAAGATTAACTTTTTATTTTTATTCCTGAGCTACGGATCCTGAATTTCTGTTTCCTCCAAGTTCCCATGCTTTGCCTGCTGCTAATTTTACTGCAGCAGGATCGAGTCCTCTTAGGGCGTCTGTTTCATCTCCAAAAGTTACCCTGACCATTGCCTCAATTTTGACTATTGGAACTATGCAGATCGCTCGTCCGTCTTCCAGGGTTGCTTTGATCGCATCTGGAGTAGCAAGTGCTAGTTTTTTTGCAGCAAATACTTCTAATTGAGTGTTGACCAGTTCATCAACGCTCTTTGTGGTTACTAATACTGTCCTTCCATCCATCAGTCTGACTACTCCAGTTATTGAGCCATCTTTAACTTTTATTTTTTCTCCTGCTCCATCTGCAAAAGAAACCAAATCGCTTAATTTCTTTCCTTTTTGGCGGGTGTCTGATCCAACGGATTGTACTACTGCAATCTGAATCTGTTCAAGTGTTGTTTTTTCTGAAGGTGCTGATGGAACTTGAAAAACCCCAAAGGTCATTCTAAATGCACCTAAATTCTCACCTGAAAGTTCGACCTGTCGCATTTTGGCTTCAAGTATGAAAGCAATATCTTCATGTGAGAGTTCGAATAATTCTGTATCGAAACCTACCGAAACTGCAAGAAGGGTTTTTGAGTCATTCACTGCCACTAGTCTTCGAGAATTTACGTCATGCCCAAAGAGAGGATGTTCTACAAATGCCCGTTCTGGAAGTCGGTCTGAGATCGGATTCCGATCTCCGCTATTTAGTGCATGTACGACTGCTTCAAGAAGAATCGGAACTAATCGTGCACGATCTTGCGCAGTTATTTCGGTACATGTGGTTTGGGCCATAAATAACGCAACGGGAAGTCCGTCAATCGGTTCGATCTCCTTAATTCGGGCTAAAGTCATCGGACCTCCTGCCTTTAGATAAGGCAACTCACGCAGATCAGATCCCCTAAATGCGGCAGGCAATAGGAAGGTGGGTGGTGCGATTAGTGCATTTCCAGCCATTATTGCTGCAGGTCCAAAAGGAGTTTCTATCTGACCAGGTCGAACTCCGTTTGGGCCTCGGTTCAATGTACCTACGATCAGATCTACCGAATGGATGCATGCTCCGATTTTTATTGTACTAGAAGGTGATCTTATTGAGTTTGACATGTTTATATTACCTCAGTAATGCATTATAAATGTTATCAAAAAAGGTAAAATATGTAAATATTACATCCTAACCATTAAAATCTCCACAATATACTCAAGTATTCTCCTTTTTCTATGTTAAATTCCATCAAATCCACCTAGGATTATGGCTCAGGTGCAAGTGCTTATTAGGCATTCCTAACAAATAAAACTGTGCATGGTTAATATTTATTCCAATTTCTTATCTCCAATAGATGATTATTCTGATTTGCCATTTCGTCTCCTATGTCAGAAATATGGAGCAGTTGCAACTTGCGTTCCGCTTGTAAATAGCACCGCCATCTTTAGAGATCAAAAAAATCTTCGGATGGTCGATGCGCATGAAGATGAGCGCAATATTGGTGTCCAGCTGGTTGGAAACATTCCCCAAGAGATCGGACTAGCAACTCGAGTGATCATCGAGCGATTTCCTTTTGTAAAATGGATAAATCTAAATTGCGGCTGCCCATCTGTCCGAACGATGCACTGTGGTGGTGGAAGCGCAATGCTTGCACATCCCCAGAAAATCCTAGACGCGATAGCTCAGATGCAATCCAACTCTCAAGGCACCCCCATTTCGGTAAAGATGCGATTAAAGGACAATATTCAGACCACTATTTCCATAGCCAAATCAATCGAAGCTGCTGGTGCCGATTTTCTGATTCTTCATGGACGGACTGCCGGTGCTGGCTACAGCGGCAAATGCGATTGGGAGGCGATAAAGCAGGTAAAAGAAAACATATCGATTCCTCTGGTTGGAAATGGCGATTTACAATCCGAAGCTGAAGGCCGTGTAAAGGTTGATAGGGGCTATTGCGATTCATTTATGATTGCCCGCTCCGCCATGTCTAATCCCAAAGTCTTTTGCAACGAATCCGTTGGCCTATCTGAGCGATGGCGATTATTAGATGAATATAATGCCATGCATCAAAAATATCTGGGTGAAACCCCTGCAAAAAAGCTAAAACTCAAAGCAATACAATTCATGAATACTATTCCAAACGCTGCACTGCTACGAAACAAGATTGCCAGTGCAAAAACAGTTGAGCAGATATTTGAAATAAGAAAAGAAGACTAGAAAATAAAAATAATAGAAAATTAAGAGTTAGTAGTATTTCTGACTTTAATCTCTTCCGCCGCCAAATCCGCCGCGTCTGCCGCCTCCTCTACCACCGAAGCCGCCTCCGCCGCCACCGAATCTCTTTGGTTTTGGTTTGTAACAATTTCTGCAAAATACTGGCCTGCCTTCTGCTGGCTGGAATGGCACTTTGCATTGTTGACCGCATTGGGTGCAAACTGCATCATACATTGGTCGGTCATCCATTGGCTTATCAGAAGCCTGTTCATTTTCTTCCATTCATTTCACCTTATTTTTTATTTCTTATTTTATTTGATAATCACTCATTCAAAAGAATAGATTCTACGGATTTGATTCCAATCGGTCTGTTCAATAGAACAAGATTATCTAAGAAACTGTATGATATTTAGTAATTAAAAAGGGAATGGTTGATGTTCATCCACGCTTACCCACTTAACTTTTCTCTCAAAATGATCTTTATTACTCAGTATGGATTTGCATATTTTCTCATCAAACTCCCCGAATTCGTTGTTCGATCTGAAAGAAAACTGTTTTAAAGCCTTCATAGTTAATAGAGTAGAGCAACAAAAAACTAATCTTCGTGGTTAAAATGGTAAAATCATCAAAAGGAGCACTAAGTAGAAGGACAAGAACTCTAAAGGGAAAGAGCATTATTACTGTTGCTCAGTATGTCAAAAAATTTGACGTTGGACAGAAAGTTGTAATCACTCCAAAAGCAAGGGGCGGCGGACTTCCACACTTGAGATACTCTAACAAGCACGGAATAATTGTCGAAAAACGAGGTCAGAGCTACGTTGTAGTAGTGGATGATCTTAACATGAAAAAGAAGATCGTTGTTGGTCCTGTTCATCTTAAGGTCGCTTAAACGGGGGGAATATTGTGGATGTTAAAAAAAGTGTAGCCGTATCGATTTTCGAAGCCAAAACAATCCTTTCTAAGAGAAAGGAAGAAGGCGAATTGGGTTATGAACAAAGTCAGGCCCTTGAACACGCCGAGCGGTTTGCAGAAACCGATCATGAATCTTCGATAAAAAAGCTAACCAAAAATGATAAGATCACTCACGAAGCTGCAATAAAACTCATTGATTGTACTTCAAAGACCCCAGCCACGATTCGAGCAATACTTTCAAAAGAAAAGATCGAAGTCAGCGATGACGAAATAAGTGTAATATTAAAAGAGTTAGAGTAGCAATAGCTGCTAGGGAAACAAAATGGAAGAATATGCTTGGGTAATTGAATATATGCCTCTTGGGCATGCAGATGCACTAAAGCGGGAACCGGTAGTGCAACTTTTAGGTACAAGCGTGTTTACCTTGCTTGAAGCTACGGTTAAGCCTTCTGCAAATGTCGTTTTAGGTCAGAAGATTTACGTTGGAAAAAACGAACGAAACGAAGTAAGTCACATAAAAGGTCGGATTGTATATGCTGATCTTTCAAATGGCGCTCGCGATTTTCTTCCATCCATCCTAAGAAAAGCAGTTGAAGAAAAAGATGCTTATTTCACAAACTTTATGAATAACTCCAAACCCATCTCAATTCGAGTTCACACTTTGGATCTGCTTCCAGGAGTTGGCAAAAAGAACATGGAGGCCATTCTTAAGGAGCGGGAAATCAAACCATTCACCTCGCTAAAGGATTTGCATGAACGGGTTCCAAGCCTCTCAGATCCGGCAGGCGTTTTCATACACCGCATAATTAGCGAACTTCAGGGCAATGAAAAGTATTATCTCTTTACAAAGCCCCCCATGAGTGCGATGCAGGGTTTTCACGGAAGATGATTTTTCGTGAACCTTAGAATTTTTGGTTTTTTCTTTATCCTATTTTTATCTGTTTTTTGTTTTGCATCTCCTTCAATTACAACGGTTAGTTATGATAATGATACTTCTGCAATAAAACTAGGCATAACGATCCCAGCGATTGAAAGCAACGCTACTAGCGATGCGGAATTTTCTGAGTTTTTGTCTCATCGTTCGCTCCTTGTAATCGGTGAAGGAATCGACTTTTCCGAGCGCATGATGTTAGAATCCTCCAAACTCAGCCAGCCTTTTTTGGCTCACCTTGTGGAAACGCCTGAAAAAAACGTGGGGCCGATGGATCTTGATGATTCTAAATATAGTCTTATTATTTTGATTGGTGGACCATATCAAAACAATTTGACCAGATATCTTCTTGAGCACAAACTGTTTGATCAGACTCAGAACGTTCTTGGTATGAAGGTTCAGAGCGGCCGCATTTCGAGTAAGCTGGTTGTTTTGTCGATTTCTGATGCCAAAGGCTATTCTCCCACCGGCTCACGGACAAATATAAATAGTTCTCCGTTATCGGCCATTTTACCCAAAGAATACATACCTCCAGCCGCGACTGGAATTTCAATTATTCTGCTTGCACTCATAAATATCCTGCGGACTGTTTTCGAATTTAAGGCACTTGACTTTGGCCGGAGCGGTAAAAAAATTGGTGAAGGTGCCAAATATTTTTTCGGCATCAATCTTCTCGAAGCTGCAGCCATAATCGGCGCATCGATTGTTTTGGGACTTTCGATCAGCTGGCAATACTTATCTCCTTCGATGGACTTTGGTAAATGGCTCCTGATAAATACTGTGATTTGTCTTGTTGGTGCGGTGCTGCATGAAATCACCCACCGGATCTTTGCTCATTTGTTTAAGATAAAGCTCGAATACCGTTTCTGGCTCGAGGGCTCAATACTCACGCTCATAAGTTCATATCTGGGAAATGCTTTTTCGGTTCAGGCATTTATACTCGAAGAGATACCCGAGCATATCGACAAATGGAAGGTCGGAATTACCAAACTTTCCGCCCCGCTCGTTAGTGCGATCGTTATGGTTGTTTTCGCGTTCTTATATACTCAGAATTATGATCCGATCTATCAGGTGGTTTATTCGACTTCCGGTCTCTGGGCAATGGCCGAGATGCTTCCTTTCTCTGCATTAGATGGAAAAGATATTAAAGAATGGAATTCGACCATTTGGGGAATCTTCTTTTTCCTAATTGGCGGGGCATATTTGCTTGTGACCTTCTTTATCTAAAGTTGTCCCAAGAAACAGACCCTTCGATAATAATTCACAACTCAAATCTGCAGATGTTTTTTCATCCCTGTGGTGTCACTGAACAACTCTTCATTGTTCAGTGTCAACCTGATAATCTCCGATTCTGATCAATTAATTGGAGTTTAGTGCAGTTGCATAAGCACCAAATACCCATGCTTCGCGCTCTATTCTTCTTAACTCCGAAGTATGGCCCTCCATAGCTACTCCAATCATGAGTTCTTCGTTTCGCTCTAAGTCGCCCGACCTAAGAAGTCTTGCAAAGTTTCTAAGTACTGTGGCATCATTTCTTCCAAAAATTGGATGCTGGCCTGTTGCCTGATACTCTGGTGGAATGAGGTCGGTTGTGATGCCAAGTCCATGCAGTGTATTGATGACTACTGATTCGGGGCCTGCAAGACGACCTGCATGAAATGTATCGACAGTGTGGCTAAATTCGCTAACAAGTACAATCGATCTAAATGAATCTGCAGCACGGGAATATTCGCGAGTATATTCATCTATTTGCATGTCTCGTGGGGCAGCTCGAAATATGTTTCGGATGAACTCTGCAAAGTCCTGATCTGCAACGGTTATTCCTGGTGCTGGACGTGCAGCTAACCAAAGATACTGATTGGGCATAACTCTGGCTAGAGTTTCAATTCTATGTACTGCATCAATTGCAGTGCAAGTTCCAGATGTGAGACATGCGCCTCGGGCAAGTCTTCGGGTAACTGCATCCGGGACCCGAACGTCATTAGATGCAATTGTAGATTCTAACTGTAGCGGACCTTGGAGCAGTCGAGCGACAATTGCTGGATTAATCTCGGCTGATGAGTTCATGTGACTTCCTGCAACTCCTGCGCTAGTAGTAACTGCTGGCAAATCGACCGGTGGGGTCGGACTAATTGTAGTATTCGAACTCGGTCTGCTCGTTCGATGTGGATGATGTCTGTGGTTGCCATGAATTCGGGTTGGAGTTTCACTTATCGACTCAAAAACAAATGCTGCGACCGTTGTTGAATCTGCGGCTGTGGGGGTGTCTGATGCCGGTCTTTCTGAACTGTCGTTTGAATCAATAGCGACGTTTGATGTATTTATCGTTTGATGATTATCAATGGTTCTGGCAGCTTCCGGAGTTGGTGAAAGATACATGAGCGTACTTACAAAAAGGGCGGCCACTGCCATAGTTACTGCAGCACATGCAGATAGAACTCGTCTGAATCCGGCCCAGTTTCTTGGACTGTTCTCCTCTGGAGTTAAATCCTCAAATGTATCTACTGGAAGCTGATCAGCTGAAGGAACAGAGCTAAAAAATGCCTCTTCCTCTACAGACCATGGAGTTGGGTC
The DNA here is from genome assembly GCA_016212525.1 of Microcaldota archaeon. Taxonomy (GTDB): domain Archaea; phylum Micrarchaeota; class Micrarchaeia; order Anstonellales; family Bilamarchaeaceae; genus Bilamarchaeum. The sequence continues at coordinate 372,529 of JACRGD010000010.1, forward strand.
CGATTCGGTTGTGGTTTTGGGTGTCTCTGAAACTAAAACTGGTTTTGTGATTGGTTCTGGTGCGGACTGCGGGGTTGTACAGTCTCGTGAAAGTGCTTCAAGCAGGTCTGCATCCGCTTTACTAAGACCCCTCTTAACTGGAGCATCCACTAAGTTCCCGAGTTGCTCAAGAGTTATTGGTCTAGCTGGTCTAGTTCGAATCGACGCCTCAATTGCGCAAGTGACTGCATCCAATGCAGCTACTTCAGGATGAACTGGCAGTGAAGCTCTTAGCTGTTCAAATGTGTTACCTGAAATTTTGATCTTTGATGTAGGTCGAACTGGTTGGGTCTGTTTTGGATCTGGTACTGGGTTTTCTAACAACCTCTCTGTTGGAAATGGTCTTTTAGAATGCAACTCCTCTGCAGTTTCACGAACTACCCCGCTTTTCCGTTCTCTTGATCGTCTTGACATAAATATCACTAATTGTGTATAAATGATATTATGTGGCACATTATTTATAATACTATCTCACCACTTATGGCAACATAATCTTGGCTAATTAGTGTGTCCTAGAAAAGATAGCTAATTGTTTATTCTTGAATTGAAGTACTTGGCATAAACGGGTTGAATTAGACCTTTTCAACTCTTATTCGTTGCACTTCGATAATTATATCTCCAAAGCATCTCTGGAAATACTGGATCGATTGTACATAGGCATTCTGACCAACTGGAGTTAAAGAATAGACAATTACTTTTCCGTCTTTTGAACCCACTATCAGATGCTTTGTTTTGAGTTCCTTTAGTGCCGGATAGATGGTTCCTGCGGTCGGTTTTTCTCCGCGACGCTTGGCTAGTTCCTGAGCCAATTCTTCGCCGTGCATGGGTTTTCTTGACAGTAAGAAGAGTATCTGAAAAGATAACATCCCCCGCATATCGCAACCGCCTTCGCAACCCATATATCTCGACCAATTTTCTTCGTACTGTATTGGACATCCGATGTTTTAAAATCCTTGGCCTCTTCTCTTGAATAAACAAAAACTTTACAGTTGTAAACTCTTGAAAGTTTACGTTTGTAAACTAAATTCTGATTATAAGACGTAAAAAGTGTAAACTTTATAAATCTTATTAGCTACAAATAGGTCATGCGTATATCCAGCGAACCGATCATTAAAACGATCCTGGGTTCAAAAGTAAAAAGAAAAATCCTTGCATTTTTGTTTTCAAAACAAGGTGCAGTTAGTGAAAGGGAACTCTCAAGAGTCATCGGTGTAAGCCACACTGCAGTAAACAAAGCCATGAAGCAGCTTCTCGAACTTAACCTTGTTAGCGGAAAGACAATTGGGTCCGCATTGATCTGGGAGCTAAATGAAAAATCGCTTGCTTATCCATATGCTAAAATGCTCACTGCAGCTTCTGTAACAAGTTCACGGGATCACCTAAAAGATATATTGAAACAATCTTTTGAGGACTCTCGGGCTTATCTGGGTCTTATGGATTCAACATCTAATGTTCCAAATATAAGAAGCACATATCTCTTCGGTTCTGTGGCTGATGGAACTTCAAAACCCGAAAGCGACATAGATGTTTTAGTTGTCCTGGAGTTTAGGCCAGAGAAGGCGCTGATGGATAAACTAGCTGCCATATTTGACCAAACCATCGGGGTTTATGTTCTTGAGAAAACCGGCAATTCAGTTTCATTCCATATCTACGATCAAAAGGCAGTTGAGCAAAACGAACCAAGCTGGCTAAAGGATGCAATTCAAAAAGGAATCAAGGTGTGCTAATGAGCAGAACAAAGAACGTATCTCGAGAAAAATACGTTAATTTTATCGATAAATCAGAACAGTTCTATGACTCGATGAAAGATGCCGTAGATAGGGGAAATAATGATGCTGCTGTTGCAGCTGCAGTACACTGTGCTATCTGCTATGTTGATGCACTAACTGTTTTGAGACTCGGTAAGAAATCTTCCGCCCAGAATCATATTGAAGCAGCGATTCTTCTTAAAGAAACAAAGACTTCTGATGAATCGGAAAAGTCTAGGGTCTGTGTGAAGCTTATGGAACTTTTGGAACTAAAGACTCCTGCAGAATACGATGATCGCAAACTCAGCAAAGCAGAATCAGAATCAGCCGTAAATAGTCTTGAAAAAATACGAAAATTCATCAAAACCGAAATTGAAAAGTCGCAGATAGTTTGATCTTAGATTGCGTTCTATTCCCTCTCTTTTTAGTGGTTCTATCTCTAGGATGTATTGGGTGTCCAATAGGTTTAAAAGGCTTAGCAATGTATAGTACATCCAATATAGGACACCCGATACAAAGTCGGGTGTACTAACGGCATCCAATACAGGACGCTCGATATGAAAGGTGAAAACATGAACGGAAATTGTTGTGGAACAAGTAGCTGCGGAACTGAAAGAAGATTTCTGACCAAGAAAGAAAAGGCAGAAATGTTAAAGGAATACCGGACCGAGCTCGAAAATGAGCTTAAGGGAATAAACGAGAAAATTGCGGAGTTGGAGGGTAAATAACTCCTCCTCTTTTTTTACTATTTTATCGCGAACAAGAAAATCGCGGTTAGCTAGTGGTGATGATTATGAAAATTAATGAATTTGAAGATCAGTTGACTGGTGCAGTAGAAAAACTAAGCGACAGCGTTGTGAGTATTACAAGCACTCGCTTTGCAAGAGATCCTTTTGCAGGATTTGTTCCTCTTGATGGAGCAGGTTCGGGGGTCATAATCGACAAAAAAGGTTACATAATTACGAACAACCACGTTATCGAGAACGCGGCAATGATAAAGGTGAATTTGAAAGATGGACGGGTATTATCGGGAAAGGTTATCGGACACGATGCAGCTACAGATATGGCTGTTATTAAGGTAGATGCGAACGATCTGCCATTTGCAAAGCTGGGGGATTCGGGCGAACTCAAGGTCGGACAAATGGTCATGGCTATCGGAAACGCATTAGGTCTTTCAGGAGGACACTCGATGTCTATGGGTGTTGTGAGCGCATTGGGTCGGCCACTTCCAGGAACCGACTTTATCTTCGAGGGTTTAGTCCAAACTGACGCAGCGATCAATCCGGGAAACAGCGGCGGTGCACTGGCAGACATAAATGGAAATGTTATCGGCATCAATACAATGATTATCAAGAATGCTCAGGGTGTGGGGTTCGCAATTCCAATAAACACGGCAAAATGGGTGGTCGAGCAACTTCTCTCAAAAGGCCGAGTCGTTAGGCCCTGGCTTGGAATCTATGGGATAGACGTCAATGGCGCAGCCATCAAGCGATTTGATTTGCCTACAGATAGTGGGGTACTGATCGTGCAGACTGTCGATCAAAGTCCTGCATATCTAAGTGGTCTGCGACCCGGTGACATAATAAAGAGTGCCTCGGGGGTTGGAGTTAAGAAAATGAAGGATCTGATAATGGGAATTTCAAAAGTCGAAGTTGGAAAAGAAGTTGTTCTTACCATTTTGCGCAATGGCAAGGAGCAGAAAATTCCCATGAAATTAAGCGAAATTCCACGGGCAGGATAACGGGTTCGATCATTATCAGCTTCTTTTTCATATTCATTATTTTTTCCTTCGTTCTGAAGTTTTGCATTCCACCAGAAAAAAGGATGGAACGGCCCATTCGTCTTATTCTTAGAAACAGATTTGTCATGCTGAACCAAGAAAGAAATTCCGATCTGAGAAAACATTTTTCTACCGAAGCTCAGCGTCCATGCAACCGGAGAAACAGGGAAAGTTTTTTGGAGGAGTGTGGGTATCAAGAGTTACTGAATAAAGAGGGAGGCAAAATAAAGGATAACGATAAGAAAAAACTACGAGAGCTCACTGATTTGGAGATAAAAGATTGTTACGAGGTAAACTAAATAAATCAACACAAATAATAATCCACCCACTCTTTTCAACTCTCTATTTATTGAAGCAACATAGAAGAGGATCATATTTGAAACAATTGCAAATAGAAGCGCGGCAATGAAAATGGGTATCTTCAGAGATATTGGACTAATTACGGCTGCAGTTCCTAGAACCAATGTCAAATTTGTCATATTGCTACCAATAGCATCTCCGATTGCCAGTCCATATTGTTTCTTGCGTATGGCTTGTAAATCCATAGATAGTTCAGGCAACGAGGTGCCAATTGCTATGATAGTAGCTCCGATAAAACTTTCTGCAATATTTAATGATTTTGCAAGAGTTACTGCAGAATCAACTACAAATGCAGAACTTATAAGAACAACAATAATTGAGCCAAGAAAAAAGATAAATGAATGAAGTGCTTCTTTTTTTGGAATCTCGTTTATTTCTGCAGTGTTAGTGCCATTTTTCCTTATCACATAAATAGAATATCCTGCAAACAACACTAGAAGAGCTACACCTTCAAAAAACCCCAGTGCCTGAGCTCTTACTGTGCTATTGAATACGATGTATGCAGATATAACAGTAGTCAAAAGGAGAATTAGCCCAATTTCTTTCATACCTTCTTTTCCAATTTTTAATCCATATAAGAATCCCCCAAAACCAAGAACTATCAGAATGTTTGCAATATTTGATCCAAATACATTGCCCGCTGCAATAGCACCTTCGTGAAGGTTGGCAGATAATATTGAAACAGATAGTTCAGGAAGCGAAGTTGAAACTGAAATTAAAAGAAAACCAAGCGCGATTTGGCTGATACCAAAGAATCTTGATAGCTTTGCCGCATGGTCAACAGCTACGCTAGATGATTTTGATAGGATTATTAATGAAACTAAAAGAGTAATCCCTTCTAAAAATGCCATTTATGCAGCTCCTTCCACAGGCATTTTATTGATCAATGCTTGAATGATAGGCGGTGTTACTAAAGTTGTCAGCAATGCCATTGATGCAATAACTGAGTATTCGGGAGTAGTGATCACTCCGGCTGAGAGACCAATGGCTGCAACAATTAGGGCAACCTCCCCCCGAGGTGCCATCCCAAAACCAACAATTGCAGCTTCCAGGGGTTTTAACTTTGCCATTAATGCAGCCCCGCCACAGCCAATAACTTTTGTCAGTAACGCCAATATTGAAAGAGTTATAATTGGTATCAAAAATAACCGCAATGCGTTGACATCCATCAACATTCCAAGAGAAATGAAGAATATAGGCATAAATAACAGTTCTAAACCATAAGTCTTTTCTTCTATTTCGTGGTGATGCCTGCTTGAATTTAGAATTATTCCTGCCATGAACGCACCAACGATAGCTGAAAGTTTAATATATTCAGCAAGGTAGGCATAGAATAGAACAAATGCTAAAACGAGTAAAAATCTTCTTGGACTTAGTTCTTTCCGATCTAGATAATTAAGGAAATACTTTCCTGCCATGACACTTCCAAAAAGAAAGGCAATGGCAGTTATTAGGGTCGTTAGTAGTGGCATTATTATTGACGCTTCAGCACCAGAACCAGTAATATTTATTACAATAGATAATACCAGAAGACCAAGAATATCATCTAGAACAGCTGCACCAATTATGATTTCTGCAAATCTTTTGTTAAGAAGGTTAAATTCTTTTAGAATTGCAACTGTTACCCCAACTGAAGTAGCAGTTAAAGCAGCTGCAACAAACATTGAATATGCAAAGTTTCCCCCACTAAAACCCGCATATAGATACCCAACTGCAAAGGGCAGAATAACTCCTGCAAGAGCGACCATGAGATTATCAAATGCAAATATTTTCTCTATTTTGTTGTGCATTCCAACTTTGAACAACAAGATAACTGCACCTAGTTGAGCAAAGACCTGGATTATAGCTTCTAAACGCAGGATATCCGGAGGAGAAGATGGGATGTTGAATGGTAAATTTAACGAGTGTAGAAAATCCCAGGATAACTGGAGGAAACTAGGGCTCATAAGAAGACCCAAAATCATCAAAATCATGACACTTGGTTGTTTTGTATAGATTACAGCCAGCTCACCAACCACTGCAAGTAAGAGGAGAAATACGATTTCAAAGTAGATGTGTTTTTCTGGTTCAACTTCCCCAAATATGCTAATTCGAATTGTAGAAAGTGCCAATAATAAAAATATACCTAAAACTAATAAACCTACGAAGGGAGAAATTTTTTCAACTGCTTCTTTGACCATTTTATGACCTAAGGATAAAGATCATACAAGGTATTTAAAGCCAGTTAAACCAAAATCTCAGTGCTGAAATTCGAGATGGGATCTTTATGCTCCTGCCGGGATTTGAACCCGGGTCCTCAGAGTTCTCTGTCCAAAACTTTTTCTTTTTGGGATAGAACACTTTTTCTTTCCAAAAGAAAAAGGGTCTTGAGAGTCTGATATCCTTGACCGGTATGTCCAACTTATTCGACTGTAATCGACCCAAGGGCTTTTTGGTTGAGTTTTTTTGCCCTAAGTTAGTCATCAGTCAAAAAAGTCACTAGACTACAGGAGCTTAGTAAGAGAAGTTAGTCTCAAAGGCTTTATAAAATTAGATAGTTCGAACGAGTATAAGAAACAGATGAAAAAGAAGAGAAAAAAGATAAAATTATTGTGGATCGATTATTACGTCCTCGTTTGCCAGAACCAGATCATTAGTCTGAACAACAGTAGTATCATTTTCGGATACGAAACGAGATCTATAGTCATTTACAACCACATCATCGTTCGCCAACAAAGGCTCAGAGGGCGGTGCTTGAGGTGTAATGTCCGAATCGCCCAAATTGGCAACTGGGTTAGACTTCGCTTCGGTTTTAACACAACCAAAGAGTAAAAGTAGCGCCAGAGTACCAAGCAGAAGGATGTTTTTATTAATCGTCATTTTGTCTTTCACCTCTAATCTGGTTCATCATCCCACCTCTTGAAGAACCATTCATCCGCCCATTTGTCCGGTTCTTGAGCTGATCTCTCATTTCCTGAGCCCGCTCGCGCATAGTGTTTTGCATTTTTTCCCGGGTGTCATGGACAATCTGTTGGATTTCATCTGATGCGGATTTTATATTATTCCAGACATTCGCCTTTGATTCGTCAGTATATTTACCGTCATCGACAGCGATAAGTGCTGCGCTTGCACGACTAAGATAACCACGAGCAATCTGAATCTTCTCGCTACTTACGTTTGATGCGTTACTTGATTCGATCTTACTTAATATCAAGTCGAGTTTTTCGATCTCGAACTTCGCGGCAAGGTGGAAATCAGTGCCATTTCCGCAACCATCGAACATACAATAAGACTTACCTGCAGCCCGAATAAGTTTTGCAGTATCGGCGCTACCAAGGTCGTTTCTTAATGGACCAATAACAACTGAACGCGCTTTAGAAACCAAATCACGAAGCGAATCCACATTAACGCCTTTTTGTCCCAGGTCGTTTATTTTCCGATCAAGATCATCAAGATATTTACCATAGGCATCTGCTTTAGTGTTCACAAAAGACCTTACAGCAGCGACATGACAGGAATCATAAGTGCTCCGAAGCTGATCATACTGGGCCCTAAGTGAGACACGAGTAGAATTGTCCAGGTTAGAACCCCGCCTGACTAAATTCAGTTGTGCTTTAGCTGCACGCGCGTCGGGTTCATAAGTGGATCTTAAATAGGACCTAAAATTCTCAGTATCATTGGAATTTGCATAGGACTGAAGCTGGGCAGTATCTTGAGCCAATTTGTCAATTGTAGAAGACAAATTAATGCTCGAATTAGGAACAGCTGCAATAAAATCGGAAATGACACCGACGTTAAAGTCAGTCTTGCATTTAACATCAGCCATTACCGAATCCAAATGACCATTTCTCAATACGCCTACACCCTGGGGAACTGCAAAAGCCAATGGCAGGCCCAAGAGCAACAGGAATAATATTCCGTATTTCTTTTCCATAATTAAATCACCTTTATTTCATGCATTGAAGTTATGCTGAATTGGAACGCTATATATAGATTTTCTGGAACGAGCGTGGAACAAGTGGAACAAAGCACGTCGAAACGGACAAAAGAAGTGTGGAACAATAGTAAAACACAAGAGCCGTAGAGCAAATATCCAAAACAATTAAAGAGTACCTAATGAGGTGAGATCTTTTTGTCTCAGTAGATTTTCCAAGGATAGGAATTTAGGACTTGGAAGATCGTTTAGTGCGAACCATTTCCATTCTTCACATTTATGAGGTTCGAGGATTCTGGATTCTCCCTCGAATTGCTTGGCTAGAAGAAAGAGAGTCACATAGTGTTCTTTTTCATTTTCAAAGAAATCACTAGTTAGGGCAAAATGCTCCAAATCATGAACTATGATCCCGGTTTCTTCAAGAACTTCACGCCGAGCACAGTCTTCTGGAGATTCACCGAATTCCAAACGGCCTCCAGGAAATGCCCAACTTCCGCTCCCGTGCGAATTCTTCCTCTTGCCTAGCAGAATCTTGCCGTTTCGAATTAGCATAACTCCAACGCCAACCTGGGGATACGGAGAGTTCATTTAGGCACCACGCCCAGTATCGATTAGATTAGTCAAACTCACAAGATTTCGAATCCCCTTCTGACTTTTCTGTATAATTCCTTTGCTCTCAAGAGATGCGATTCTACGCGAAAGAGTTGCTTTTGGAATATGAGTGTTTAAATTCAAATCTGCCTGAGTCGTTGTCCCTCCTTTAGAAACCAAATAACGAACGATATCCTGATCAGTCTGATCCAGAGTTTTGAAGACGGGGTTTGTATCCAAAGAAGGTGAATTTGGAGAGAGATGCTTTGGAGATTCGATAGGAGTCGGAACAGTTAGAGATTCTTGGGGCGGTGAAGATTGGCTTGTAGGAACAGTGGGCTTTGAAATCACAGGTTTTTCTTTTGAGAGATAAAAGAACCCAGCAACGAGTATAATCAAAATGATACTCCCACCGATAAGAAAGAAGGAATTGGAATCAGAAACAGGAGTCTGATCGATATCATAGCTCGCAGTCATTAGAGCTCTCTGGTTAGGTAAAAGATTCGAAAATTCCCATTCTATCGAAAGCTGATCGCCCGAACTGGTAACCTGCCCATTGGTAGAACGTAAAGTCGCACCTTTGGGAAGCAGAACTTTGGCAACAAGAAGAGAGAGATTAGTATCTGAACCTAGCTCGAAACGATATAACCATAGAGTGCCGTTCTTTGAGGTAAGACTGTCAGATTCCAGATAATAATCAAGGGAATTATATGGAACAATAGTGGTTATTGTAGCCAACCCGTTTTGAGAGCCGTTCTCAAATGACAGTGCAATACCAGAGCCGTCTTTTACAGAAACGATTTTTCCAAGTGCATTCGAGCGGATTGTCAAAGGCTTGCCTGAAAGCGAAGAGGATGACCCGGATACCTCCATACTTAGGTAAGAATGGCCCGAGCCATCTAGAATATTGGCAACGTAGAGATTCGTAGAGAAGACAACTGCAGCAAACAATAAACAGATGAGAAGGAATTTCCTCATCAATAGAGAAGCGAGAGAAACTATTTATAGCATCCGACGAAGGCTATTTGAGGTTCTTCTTAGACCTCTTCTTGCGTTTATCTATTATTTTACCCAATCGATCCATTAAGGCCTTCTTTTGTTTTTCGCGCTGCTGTTTTTGTGAAGCCTTGCGTTTTTCGACCTCTTTCGCGAGCAATGCTTCGTCTTTCTTTATGACTCGTTTTCTGATTTTGCGGGTTGTCCGAAGGTTTCTCAAAAGTGCCTGTTCTTCTTCAGTAACTACAAGCGGAACCTGAGAAACTGGGCGGAGATGGACCTTTGAAACCGCAGCGCCGTTTGTTTTCATCCAGGGCATAACCACATTAGGAGTTGTCGGATTAAGAACAGGCTTTGGAAGAAGGACTTGTCGAGGGGTCGATCTGGCAGAACGAGAGTTTGTGAGGGATGGGGAAGGGGGCGAGATGCGAGAAGCGGACTTTACAGGAGAACGCTTGGGTTTTTGAGCCGGAGTAGAGGCAGCAGGAATCAGAACAGGAGAACGAGAAGACGAAATACGGAAGGGTGCTTTGGTCTTTTTAGAAGACACCTGTGAATCTGAAGTAGGAATTTTTCGGGTCGATGGTTTTACTTTAATCGATCGAAGAACAGATGCTGACTGGGGCGGGGGAGGCCCAGAAGAGGAATCATCATCAATGCTAACGATTGAGGGAGAAGATCGCGCTGGAGCGGAAGTTACCGACATGAAAAGGAGCTTGCGACCCCCAACAACAGTTTGTTCTGATGGCTCAGATCCAAATGCAAAACCAACAGTTCTGGAGGTTGTTTCGAATTCGCCGACCCGGTCGGTCTTTTCTATTGCCACCTTTGCCACAGGAGTACTTGCAAGGGCAGAGGGAGCTTTAGCCACAACAGTAGTTTCGGAAGTTCCAATAATATTAGTCCGATCAGTGGAACTAACAATCGGAGTTAAAGATTGCGAAACTAAACTTTCTGAACCCAGATTATCGATTTTCGGGGAAAATGCAGAGAGTGCAGAGCCGGGAGCAGTCACGAAATCGGATGGATTTGAAGGTCTCTGATCTGATGAGGAAGAATCCATAACGACTCCGTCCAAAGCGGAATCTGGCTCTTTTTGTTGTTGTGTCCTAATGCCCACTATGCCCAAAAGTAGATCAAAGCCTCCGGTTATGGTTTTGGAGAGATCTGAAAAAAATCGCGAGAACATATCTCGGGCTTCCCGCTCGTTTTTCATAGAATTGTTAGTTGCAACTTCATTTGGCGAATCGCGCGGAGTTGTAAGCTCATTTTGTTTATTCGTACTCATATCCGAGTTTGTCATAGGCTCACTTCCTTTTGATTGGGAAACAGATGAAACATCCGATGAACCAGAAACTACTGGAACAGAAGCATTTGAAGATGCAGAAACATCCGCCGTATTTGAATTTTGATTGTTGGAAGCTCGATCTATAAGTAAAGGAGTAGAAGTAGGAAGATCAGATGGAGAAAATAATGGAGGCAGATCCGGAAGATCATGAGAGTGATACGCATCAACCAGAGTCCGGTTTAATGCAGCTAAATCTTCGGGACGTACAAGCCCCGATTTCGCAAGTTTTTCTGTAGCAGAGGAACGTTGCTCAGGAGGCAATAGGGGAATTAGTTTTGCCGCGATTTGATGAGCTGCAGCGTGAGCAAGAGTCGGATCGTTCTGGGCTAAAGACGTCGAGCTATCAATGGCATTATTTACTTCTTTAACATAAATAGGTGAATCGCGAGGAGGAAGACTGGAAACCTGATCAGAAACAACCTGCCTCATCTTAACTCGCCCACCACCTGCGCAAGGAGGAGGCGTTGTTGTACTTTGAGCCGCGTTAGCAAATGATTTAGACGCATCAATTTCCAGTCGTCTAGCCGGATTCGACTGGGTTGTTTTCCTTATTGCTTCTCGATCTCCCATCTTCCCATCCCATGATAGCGAACCGCATCCCAACGCAATTTGCTATATACTTACCTTTTAGTTATTATCGAATAATAATTATATCTCTTACTTATGACGTAATTAGGTGTTAATCATGGAATACAAAAAACCGAACTTCACAAAAATCAGCGATTATATATGGGAAATAGGAACGGATTTCAAAGAAGGAATGCGCGTTCCAGCTAGAATATATGCAAGCAAACCAGTCCTAGAGCAAATGGACTTGATGGTCTATGACCAAATAACAAACGTCGCAACTCTCCCAGGAATAGTAAATCATGCACTGTGCATGCCAGACGGACATTCGGGTTATGGATTTCCAATTGGCGGCGTTGCAGCAATGGACATTAATGACGGCGGAGTAATCAGCCCCGGCGGGATCGGTTTTGATATTAACTGCGGAATGCGTTTGCTGACTACGAACCTAACGTACAAAGACATAGAACCGAAACTAAAGCAAGTAGTCAATCGATTGTTTGAACGAGTGCCTGCGGGCGTAGGAAGTACGGGTTTTGTAAAACTTGATAAAAACACATTTAGAACAGTAGTCGAAGAAGGCGCAGACTGGTGTGTCAACAATGGATATGGATGGTCAGATGATTTAGAGGTGACAGAGTTCAAAGGCTGTTTCGAAGGCGCAGATTCCAAAAAGATATCTCAAAAAGCTGTCGATCGAGGAAAAGACCAGATCGGAACACTAGGAAGCGGCAACCATTATCTTGAAATCCAGCATGTCAAAGAAGAAAACATAATCGACAAAAAACTCGCCAAGAAATGGGGCATATTCCCGGATCAGATTGTAATTATGTTCCACTGCGGCAGCAGAGGCTTTGGCCACCAGGTCGCAACAGACTACCTAAATCTATTCTTATCAGTCATGGAAAGTAAATACAAGATAAAGATTTTAGATCGGGAACTCGCATGCGCACCTTTCGATTCACCCGAAGGACAAAATTACTTTAGTGCCATGAAATGCGCAGTGAATATGAGTTTTGCAAATAGGCAAACGATCGTACACCGGATCAGAGAAGTTTTCTCGGAAGTTTTCGGAACCGAAGCCGAGAAACTAGGCATGAAACAGGTTTATGATGTAGCACACAACCGAGCATCATTAGAAAAACACAAAGTAAACGGAGAAACAAAAGAACTCATTGTCCATCGCAAAGGCGCAACTGCCGCATATGGCCCAGGAAGAGAAGAACTCATGCCCAGATATCGCACGGATGGTCAGCCCATCATAATAGGAGGCAGCATGGAAACAGGATCTTACCTGCTTCGCGGAGTAGAAAGCGGGGCACAGACATGGTTCACAACTGCACATGGATCTGGAAGAACCATGAGCAGGACAAAGGCCAAGCAACTCTACAAGGGAGAGGAACTCCAAAAAGACATGGAAAAACGAGGCATTTACGTTAAGAGTGTCTCGTACTCGGGTCTGGCTGAAGAAGCAGGCGGAGCATACAAGGATATTGATGCAGTTATAGACGCCGCACACAACTCAGGAATCTCGAGCAAGGTTGCGAAACTCATTCCAATCGGGAATGTCAAAGGTTAAACTTTGACTCAAAAATAATTTTTCTTGAGAAAAATAGGAAGACCATGATCGAAAAGCCGCATACAAGAAATAATGGAACATAACCAAACCAGGCAATCAAAAAACCCCCAAAAAAGTAGGTTGCAAACTCCACGATCTTTAGAGGCACATACGTAAGGCCGATATCGGTTGAAACATCATTGCTACGCAAAATCTGATCTGCAAGTATATACTCTGCCAGAATATTTAGGGCACCAGTCCCAATAACTATAAGTATAAATGAGGGCAGGAATAAATCCCTAAATCCCAATAGAAAATAACCGATGACAATAAGAGCAGTAATAAGATACAAAAAATTTAATTTCAGTTTCATCTTTCGGGCAAGGGCAGCAACTAAACCAATTCCAAGAAGATAAAATGCAACGTAAAAACCAGTATCCTGGTAACTAAACTTAAGCCCATCGTTAAGATAAAGCGGCAAAAGAAAGACGGCAGTTACATTATAGGGTAGCCACAGAAGCATTTGCAAAAAAGCGCCGTACCAGAAGGAATTGGGTCTTGTTTTCATTATTCTTTTTAGTACATCGGAACTCGAGAAATTAACACGGGATTTGGAAGTTTGTTCCTCGCCACTAAGGTTTAACCCCAACAAAAATAACGAGAGAACAAAAACCGCTGCGAAACTATTTGCAAAGCCCACAACTGCAATCATAAATCCTGCAACAATCTTTCCTAGACCCTCAGTTATTTGGCGTAGATTAGAATAGTACACAAGAGTCTGGGTTATTTTCTCGCCACTGTTCTCAGTTAGAGCTTCGGTTCGGACGACTGACCAAAAACCAGAATTCCTAAAGCCCTCAAGCAGACTCCCAAGAGTATAAAGAACAGGAGTAGCGGCAAAATAATACGCAATTATCGAAAATAAATTAGAGATGGAGTAGAAGAGATCGACTTTTTTAGTACCCATCGAATCTGCAATGGATGCCAGGATAACACGCAGAAAAATAAACATCAGAGGCCCTATTGAAACGATAAAACCAATCGAACCAAGATCAAAGTTCTGCTCAAGAAGATAGAGCGGAAGTAAGACGGCGAGGATGGAGGCAATCAAAGTGTAAATGACATTGATTAATTCCAGACGTCGCATAGTCAATCTTTAGGTGAAAATAGATCTAAACAGATTTTTAATCCAAGCTAATGAGCCTGCATTGAAAGAATTCGGGTTTTTCCAGTATTCACAATGAGATATTTCTTGTCTTTAGGCAGCCCGTCTTTCATTTGCAGCATAAGTGCAAAACCCGCAATACCAGAATATTCACAGACTATACGCTCGGACTTTGCAATATCCATTGCCATATCCAAAAATCGCTCCTGTACTATATAGACATTTGAAAGTGAACCACAGAAACCGGCATATTTGTAGTTGTTGAGCCACTGCTCACCAAAATGAACAAAAGGAAGGTGTGGAGAGTACAACTTATCTGCTTTGCTCTGGGGGTTGTTAGTTGTGGCACCTATGAAATTACAGTTTCTAAGGGTTGAAACGTTTCCAATAAAACGAGGATCGTGGGGCCGATTCTCGGCCACTTCTTTCTTATTGATATTTAGAATATTCTCATAGAGATGACCACTTCCAAAAGGAACGAATACGAAATCTGGAGAATTGTTTATGATCTCGTAGCTCATCCAGTCATAGAAGCGAGTTGTCGGGTCCAGTGAATCGGAAGAAGTGATATCAATGCCAGAAGGATTGTTGGTCAGGCCCAAGATTTCCGCTCCACTAAAGGGTTTCTTGGAGAGATCTGCTTCATAGATTTCACATCCCAGATTCTTCAGTGCACCAACTATGGACGGCTCGACCCGTACGTCAACAAGGACTTTTAGAGGCGGAAGGCCATACCGATTTAGCATTGATCCGATTGCAAAAGCAGCAGAACCGGAACTGATTATTGAAAACTGGGGCAAAGAACCACGGGCTTGGCCTCTTTTTTTGGCAAGAAGAAAGTCGCGATAGGTAACTACTATTTCCCAGGCCATCCGATCTTTGTGAGTTCCAGTTGGGTTCTTGCTCTCGTCCTTAAGATATACATTTTTAAATCCCGGGACATCGATACGAAAGGTTGGAGTAGCAGGAAATTTTGGGCAATCTGGCGGAAACTCTGGACGGTTTGGATCGTTCTCAGAGGCAACCTTGATTAGTTGTAGGATAGTTTCCTCCTTTCCAGTTAGCATCAATCTCCCTGATATCTCCTTATATAATTAGGGCTTAAATAGTGTGTTTATGAGCCATAATAGCATTCCGATAACTATAATTACAGGTTATCTGGGTTCTGGAAAGACGACTTTTCTTCGCCACCTAGTCAAGAGTGCAGATAAGAAAATTGCCATCCTCATGAACGAGTTCGGCGAAATCGCGATAGACAGCAAAGTAGTGAAGGGAAAAAATATTGAAATGGCCGAACTTTCAGGTGGTTGTGTTTGCTGCTCTCTTGCAGGTGAATTCGAAGCTGCCATAGCAGAGATTCTTGAAAAAGTTCACCCGCAATGGATCATCGTAGAAACGACAGGAGTTGCAGAACCATCGGCGTTGGCGCAGGATGTACTCGAGAACATTGCAGGAGTAAAACTGGACGCAATAATCACGATCGCAGATGCGGATGCATTAATAAGATTCCCAAACATTGGACACACGGGCAGGGAACAGATCGAACTTGCCGACCTAATAATACTCAACAAGACAGACTGCATTAGTTCGGAGCAGTCAGAGGCACTAAAGGATAAACTAAAGGACATAAACAACCGGGCCTCGATTATCGAATCAGAATTCTGCACGATCGATGCGAAACTGATTTTCGGACTTGAGCACAGTAGGGCGATAGTATCTCACAAGGCACATAATCCCGCAATGGAATATTTCACTTTCGAAAATAATTCGAAAAAAGCAGATTATGAAAAATTTGTAAAATTCCTAGAAAGCCTGCCCCGACAAATTTATCGTGCGAAAGGATTTGTAAAAACAAACCAGGGAACGTATCTTATGAATTATGTAGCGCAGAGATACACGTTTGAAGAATTTGAATACCAAAGAACAGAGCTTGTTTTCATAGGTCATTTGATCGAAAATCAGGAAAAGAATATTAAGGTGAAGCTTGAGGATCTCTTTAGTTGATAAGATGGAGCTTGAGAACGTAGGAATAGTGCTAAATAATCTAATATTATTAGGGACTTTTATTTATGCTTATTTTGACAAAAAGGAGTGGGCAAGGTGGCTTGTTGTTTCTGGCTCATCCTATTTCATGATTTATTTCATGTCAGTTGTATTGTACGTCATACTTTTTCTCCTAATTGTAGTTATCGGGCCGCCATCATCAGCATTGTCAGTTGGAATCGCAATACTTGCAGCAGCATATTTACTGGGGATCCTTGCATTTATCAAAAATATTTTTGAGAAGACCGGCCCCAGAGCAATCATCATGTTTGTATTATATCTAATTTCGATAGGATATCAGTTTTATCTGGCATCTAAAGCATCGGATTTTGAATCATATTTTATAGCGCTTGTGATACTAAACATTCTGGGAATATTTGTAATAGGCATAATGGCAGCAATAATAGCAATACTCATCCGTAAAATTTTTCCATCAGAGAATCTCTTTCTTACGGAATTACTTGAAACAGAAGGATCAATCATATTTACATCAAAATCGAATCGAACTAAAAATTTCGATGCCGCAATTATTACGGCAGCCGGAATTGCATATTGTATTTGGACAAGCATTCTACCAGGCCTAGTGTTATCAATGGCATTAGGCATGTCAGATGCAGTCTATTGAAGCTTCATCCCCTAACTTAAACCCTTCTTTCCATTTTTTATATATGTCATATCGATTTGTAGAAGATGTCGCCATTGCGGATGTCGCATTTGTTGCAAGCGGCAAAACAGAGGAAGAACTTTTCGAAGCTGCAGCATTGGCACTAACAAATTCAATGGTTAAAAGCCTCGATTCGGTAGAGACTAAAATTACAAAAAAGATCAAGATTAACTCCAAAAATGAAGAGCAGCTACTTCACGATTTTCTGCAAGAACTTATTTTTCTTAAGGACGCCAAACTCCTGCTTTTTAGCAAATACAAGATAAAGATAACACATGGCAAATCAGATGGATTTGAGCTTAGTGCCTCATTAGCTGGAGAGAAACTTGACATGAAAAAACATGAACTTTTAGTCGATGTTAAGGCAGTTAGTTGGCACAGATTCAAAGTCGAAAAAACACCTGACGGCTGGAATGGATTTGTAATTCTAGATGTCTGATTCAGGAGCAGATAAAAACGTTGCTTGATAATTTTGAGTATGAAAAAGAATGTTCTCATTCTAGGTGCAGCGGGTCGTGATTTTCACAATTTCAACATGTTCTTTAGAGGCAATGATTACTACAACGTAGTAGGATTTACTGCCACGCAGATACCCAATATTACAGAAAGGAAATATCCTCCGGAACTAGCAGGTAAATTTTATCCAAAAGGCATACCTATTTTTGAAGAAACGGAACTTGAAAAACTGATCGAAAAATACAAAATAGATGAGGTTTATCTTTCGTATTCAGACATATCCCACAAAACAGTCATGAATCTTGCCTGCCGATCAGAGGCCAAAGGAGCCAGTTTTGTTTTGCTTGGACCAAGAGAAACAATGCTCAAATCAAAAAAGAAAGTAATTGCAGTTACAGCAGTTCGTACCGGAGCTGGAAAAAGCACCCTCTCGCGAGCAATCGCGGCATATCTTAAGGAAAAAGGCAAAAGATTTGTTATAATCCGACATCCCATGCCATATGGAGACCTGGTTAAACAGAAAGTGCAGAGATTTGCAAAGCTTGAGGACTTGGATAAATATGAATGTACAATTGAAGAGAGGGAAGAATACGAACCGCATATTCAGGCAGGTGTAATCGTCTATTCTGGAGTAGATTACAAAGAGATTTTAGCAGAGGCGGAAAAAGAAGCAGACTACATCATCTGGGATGGAGGGAATAATGACATACCATTTATCAAACCAAATTTACACATAGTCGTTGCAGATTCTCTTAGGCCTGGCCACGAGCTCTGGTACTATCCAGGAGAGACAAACTTCAGGATGGCAGATGTAATATTGATCAACAAAGTGAGTGAATCAGAAACAGATGTAAAGCGAATCCTCAACAATGCTCAGAAAGTGAATCCCTCGGCAGCAATTTTTCAGTCAGACATGCTAATAAGTAGCCAAACCAAAGTGTCCGTCAAGGGCAAAAAAGTAGTGGTGGTTGAAGACGGCCCAACAGTTACTCATGGCGAGATGAAATGGGGCGCTGGTTTTGAATACGCCCGACGAACAGGAGCAATAATACTTGATCCGCGTGAGTTTGCAGTTGGTTCGATAAAGGAGACATATTCTGAATATGAACACATGGGCAACATTGTCCCGGCTCTGGGATACTACGGAAAACAACTCAAAGAACTTGAAGAAACACTTAATCGAAGCAAGGCAGCATACATCGTTTCTGGAACACCGATCGAACTCAAACGATTACTCAAAATAGACATACCAATTATCCAAGTTACATATACGCTTCAAATCAAAGATGGAGACATCGGAAAGATGCTTAAAAAAATAATCAAATGAGAGAACAACGATCGAGATCCGTATTTAATTATAAACACCTACGCACACCAAAACCAACATGCATTTGAGTCAGAAAACACATAATCCAGAAGGTGATATGCACCCAGAATTAGTTAGACTTAGAATACCCAAACTAAGCAGATATTTAGAAGAACAAAGAACCGCAGGTGTATGGGGACCCAAAATAAAAGAATTACAGACATCGGCCCATTTTCATTTTCCCCCCAGAATGTTTGCAGAATATGCAAGAAGAGTACTTGAACCCGCACTCGATCGGAAAGTTCAAAGAGTCTATTTTCCAGCAGCGTATGCTGGAACAGTAGCCAGAGCGATTATGGATGATGGATTTGGGGTTTTAGCAACGGATCTTAGTCCGCATTGGGTGGAGGTCCTTAAGTCAAAAGGACTTAGAGCCGATGTTCGATCCTTCGAGAATTTACCGGATAAAAAGGAGTTCGATCCTGAAGTACTAGTTGTTTTTGAGCCGTTTCCAATCGAAGGCAGAATCTTAGGATATGCGGCCATACTGGAAATTTTATCGAGGAGAATTCCATACGTATATATCACAAAAGGCATTGGTATGAACCATAGAAAGGAAACAGATGATGCACCATTTAGGATTCGATTAAAGGATCGGGAAGGAGTAGCACCATGGTTCACACTTAAAACGGCAATTGAATACGGTGCACGGGGGTCATCCCATATACTCGAAGGGTATAATAACGCGAGAACGCTCCAATTTTTCTTCTCTACAATATTTCCTACGGAAGCTGCAATGAACAATGCAAAATTAGATTTAGAGATTATCAGAAACACGGACTTTTGGACCAATAAAAAAGTAGTCAATCTGATAGACATTGCTTTAGCAGTAGGAGCCAGTGCCCAGGAGGTAGTCGAAGCACTAGAACGAATAAGTAATGCAGGTAAGAATGCGAATCAAGAGGCATTTGATCCAGAATACTTCTTTGAAGTCGAAATTCACACGCATCGAAAATAACTACTTATTTTCTCCCTTATATTGTCCTGAGTAAAGAGAGGTTGTTTCGGCAGCGAGCCGGATGAAGATCATCTGTCCTATTTTGGCATTTTTCTTTAGAACAAGGCCAAATGCATTGTGAACTACAAGTAACGCTTCGCTTCGGCCTTCATAACCCGGATCCCAGACTGCACATTCCAAAGTGGCCCCGCAGCGCAAGAGAGACGAACGAGGCAGGCAAAGCGCAGCGGCATCGGAGGGGATCTTAACATATTCATCGAACACGACCTTGTAAGCTCCAGGAAGAAGTTTCACTTCGTCATTTTGAAAATCAATCGGTTCAGTATCGCTGATCTTTCGCTCTTTGTTATCAAAATCAATCTTTCCAGCGCAAGTAAATCGAAGCACCTGTTTGAGAGTTACATCGATACCGCAGGGCTGGTATTGCGATTGGTGCAATTTATCCATTAACTGAGATTTCTCTAAATGCTGTTTTGGAAGTATCATAATGGATTATCGAACTTAAGATTTATATTGCGAATTCGTTGACCGGACCAGAAAAAATACAAAAGAAGCCAAAAATAGACACTTTAGTAGATATCTTAACCTCTTCGACGCACTAATTTACCATGCCAAAGAACGAAAGTTCCGATATTCGGCTAATAAAAGAAGGATTTTGCCCTGTGTGTGAGCATAAATTAATACATCAGGAAGGCTGTGCAATCTGTCCATCTTGCAATTGGGGGAAGTGTGAGATGATATGAAATCAGAATATGATTTTGTAATGGAGAATAAATGCCCAAAATGTCAGAGTGAACTTTACCACGCACGGGGATGTGCCATATGCCGCAAATGTAACTGGACATTATGTGAAGATGCAATGCCACCGCCAAAAATCTAAAGTAGAATTCAGATAACTAGTCGAAGATAGTTTTCTTTCCCGGAAAGACATAGTCCTGACTCATAACTGCAGATTCCACATTTCGTAGATTTTCTGGAATCAATTTCTTGAGCCGATTAAGCAATTCATTGTATTTTTGGTGAGTCTCTATCATTATTTCCAATTCCATCTCCCAAGGTGAAATTTGCCTGATTAGATGAATCACATTTGGTTCAATCGTGCAAAATTCGCGGATTTTCTTTTCATCAGACTCCGAGAGAGTATCAAAATAGAGGAATGTCTTGTAGAACTCCAGTCCGAGCTTAGAATGATCTATTACTGCAAAATAGCATCGTATAATTCCAAGACTTTCTAATCTTTTAATTCTGGTACGTAAGATATCAATCGTAGTACTGATTTTTTTTGCCAGTTGAACCGATTTTAGTCTACCGTTTCCAAGTAACTCCCTAATTATGTGATAATCAAGTTCATCAAGCAGATTCTCATGAGGCTTTGCAAATAGAGCAATTGGTTTAGACTCGGATAAGATAGATGGAAAAAGAAACTTTTTGCCAAACACCAGAACCTCAACAAGAACACCAGTCGTCTTTTCGATTATCAAATCGCCAAATTCTGAGAATAGCTCATTTTGGGAGTCGTAAAAATCCTGATGATTTTTGGCAAAAAAAGTTAAACCCAGATCCCATGCCCCGTCTGCAGCACCGAGCCAGAAGATATCCTGACGGGTTCTGAGTCGTTCTATAAAGACTTCTCGCCGCGCCATGTTTCCCTTGATTTTCAGATAGACTTTGTAACCCTGATAACCAAGTTTGGCAAGATCGACCCAGCAGGAATAACCCCGAATTACGCCGTTTTTTTCGAGATTTTTTATTCGATACCTGGTGGCCTCCCTGGATTTTCCGATCTTTTTGGCTAGTTGGAGTTCGGAGATTCGAGCATTCCTATCGAGTTCGCGTAGAATTTTAAGATCATAATTGTCAAAAATTGGATTCATATTGACCATATTGAGTAAAAAGAGTTAAAAATAGACTAATTATGCCTAAAAATCATAAATTAATTTAATATATGAATTGTGGTAGTTATTATTCAAGTGTAGAGGAGATGGAGATATGGAAAATACAACATCACGATTAATCAAGACAGTATTGATGACGAGAGACATAAGAAGAGATTCGAAGGTCGCAGTTTTGGGCAGCAATTATCCAATGTTTGATAAACGCACTGACCCAGAGTGCCCTAAATGCGCCGCGGGAATTGAACTAAAAGAACCCCGTGACATAGACAGGTTCACATTTAAGATGAGTCTTGATTTTAGAGCCGCACTTAAAGACAGTGGAATTGATTCTCGATTAATTTTTCTTCCTAGCGATCTGATCAAGGGAGCCACACCATATGAGATCAGGGAACTTAGAGCGACTTATTTAGCACCCGCATCACTAGCCAAACTTTTAGTTGATGCAGGAATAACCCCCAAGTTCGTAAGATTACTAGATCCGAAAACCAAACAACAAGCACTACACAACAAACTAGATCCAGATACGGTTCTGTTTGCGCTTGAAAGTGAATTTAGACGACGGGCATTAACATTCTATACTAATATCATGACCAAAGGAAAGATAAATGGCACGAGCGTCGTTGAAACCGAACGCGACGAGCGGATAATAGTTGAAGCAAAAGGCATTGGACCATATGAGCGGATTCCAATTGCATCTAAAACAATAGAAGGATATGGGCCACCAACAGTGTTTTGCCAACTGATACTAACTCGCATATTAAAGAGACTTGAAGAAATGGGTTTCACGCATCTAATTGGAATATTTGATGATCGAGAACGGATTTGTGCTAGTCAGGGATGTGCTATCGCAGAAGCTACAGGACTCAATCTATCAATAACAATGATCTTTTTAGGCCAGAACCCTGATTCGACATTCAAAGTTAGCGGATTATACCGTAGCCAAAACGCAGAAGAATAAGAGATAAAGAAAAGGATTAGTTTACGATGCATGCCCCGTTTAAACAGTGCTGACCAATCGGACATTGAACTTCCTGAGCAAACGATCGATTGGATTGACAAGAATAAACACTTACAACCCGATCTGAAACACATCGATCAAAATAGGTTCCAGTGATGCTGTTTTCATCAGTAACTATGACCTGACTTATATTGTATTGATGGAGATCGTAACAGCCCCGGCTCCTTATTTTTTGGCACGAGTCATCAAGGCATATTTCGCTATCACTGCATCGATCGATTTTTTCGCTAATTATATTTGAGTCGCACGTATAAGCCCGTGCTTTTCTATAATCAATGCAGGTTGCATTTTTCTGAATCAGCAGTTCAGTACCCCGATAAAGTTGTGCATCGCCATTGCCAACACCACCAGTAGTACAAGTTACTTCATTGTAGTTTAGGCATCGGCCATCATAACAACCAATAGAACAGTCTGCGGATATGCTTTCTATAGTATCCTGATCCGTGCAGTAGAATTCGGTTAGAGTCTTATTATCACCAAGACAGTAATCAGTATAGTTAGTTTCACCCAATTGAACAGATCCCTTCCAACCGTAGTTCTGAGCAGTGTCGGTTTCGAGGCATACGCCAACACAGGCACCAAGATTACAGAAAGTACCCACAGGACATTTCAGATCGGCCTCCTGAACAGTTCCGTTTTGGCATGAATAGGACTTTTTGCTTTCTTTTCCAAGACAAATGTCGGAATATGTCCTAAGCGCCCTGCCACCACCATACTGAGTCGTAACTCCCGAAAGAGACTGATCGTTTGCATTTGAATCCACACAAGTTTTCTCCTGCAAAACACAAGCACCAGATTCACAACGATAACCAGTCCCACAATTTGTAGTTACGGAAGTTGCATTTCCATTTTCACAGAAGTATTCGGTTAAATCATATATTCCCAGGCATTTGTCAGCATAACGAATCGAACCAAAATTAATCTCGCCAGCCTGCTCGAAAAATTTGCCGCCGTCGCTGTCGATGCAGCCACTACCGGAAATAGCAGTTGTTCGATTGTCTGGTGAGGAGGATTGTGATCCATTGACACACTCACCCCCGGAGCAGATTTTACCAACAGGACACGTTATTTGTGTATCGAGTCGGGTATTTTGATCGCAGATGTGTGCAATCAAAACCGAAGCATCTTGACAGGTGTTGAGTTCGATCGTACCAGAATCATTCACACCGTTGGGCAAGGAGATACAATAGGAAGAATCTCCCAACGTCCCATTTGGATAAGTAGAATTGACTAGAGATCCGTTTTTTGTCGTATTGGTTTTTGAAGAACCCCCAACACAACCGAACAGAAGTACAAGAAACAGCCCAAGGAAAAGAAATATTTTGCGCATTATTAGTATTTACTACACAAATGATTTAATTTACTTGGTGTCCCAAAAAGGAATATGACGATTGCCGACTTAGCATCAATAAAATATCTTTTTTCACTATCATTAAAACATAACGGAATACCGGAATCGATATATAAGGAATTGACTGATACGGAACGCAATATGCTAACGATAGACAGAAAGAACGCAGATGAACCAAGATATATACTTTCAGATGCCCAACGCTCAAAACTTAAGGTAGTACTTACAGGAGGCGTTTTTGATGTCATACATATCGGCCACGTCCTCATGCTCAGAGAAGCAAAGACAAAAGGAGATTTCCTAGTCGTGGCGATTGCTTCGGATTCGCACATACATAAAAAAGGCCGTGAACCCATACATACGCAGGAGTATCGGCGCATTTTAGTCGAATCGCTAAAACCAGTAGACATTGCGATTTCAGGATTTGAAAATCCGCAGTCGATGATAGAATTGGTCAGACCTCAGATAATCGTTTACGGATATGATCAAAAAGAATTCCTTAAGCCCGCAGGAGTTGAGACGATAAAACTTACCAAACAATATGAAGATTCGAAATTCAAAACAGGCAGGATATTGGAGAAACTTGGGATTTAGAGAGAAATGTGAGAATTAAAACAAACAATTAAAAAGCTAAAATTAATTCTTTTAGCATGTTATTTCAATACGCTTCAAGATTAGCAGGTGCGCCTCAAAGAGAATCAGAACCAGAACAATCCAATACCTCAGCGCAATCGGAAAAATCGGCAACTCTTGAAGAATTCCTTAAAAGTTCGGAAACAAAACAATTCATACGCGAATGGTCTGCAAAAACAAAGGACGGCAAACAAATATTCAAAAGACGCGGCATATCAGAACTGCTTAGTGAGTTGTTTCCCAGTCAGCCCAGCAACAAGAAAGTTTTAAACGCAGCATCCAAAATCCTAAAATTACTAGGTGGAATGGACGGTCTTGATGGTTTTTTGGCTGGACTTAAAGCCAAGTCAGAAGGGATCATGAGCGGAATAAAAAATCTCCTTGGTTCGTGATCTTGGAATGTTTATAAAGATTGTGAACTTAGTTTAGTTATGAGAAAAATTTTGTTTGTAGTAGCATTGGGAATAATATTTTTATCGAACATCAGCTTCGCTCTCACAAATATTGCAAATTGCACTGAAGCCGCAAGCATGATTGTTACACCAGACACATATCGGCTCAATGCGTCGATAAATAGTACATTCTATGACACCGCAACAACCATCCCGTTAAGTGAAAGTTGCATAGTCATAAATAGTTCAGACGTCTTATTAGACTGTGATTCTAACTACCTCAATAGTTCTGGGTCTGCAGCCGCAGTTCCAATTGGGATATTAGTAAATGGAACGAATTTTCAAAATGTTACAATCACAAATTGTCGGATTGACGGTTATCAATATGGTATTGCAGTAAGATCGGTTACTTTTGAGGGAAACATAACAAACAGTATCATTTTCAATACCCAAAACGGCATTTTTGTTAACGATAGTTCGATTTTTGAGGTCAGAAATAACACGATATCTAGCACCATAAGACCAATAACATTTTCAAATTTAAGTAGTTCATTTGTTCAGTATAATTCAATTAATGGCACTTATGCGGCCAAGTTTGGGATAAATCTCACCCAGTCCAACATAATCCAAACCCATGAAAACAACATTTCTTCAGTAACAAATAACAGCGGGGGCAGCCCAGGAGTTGCAATTTATCTTTCCCGAACTAACAATAGTTACGTCCAAAACAGCAGGGCATTCGATAACATATACGGTATATATTCTCAAGACTCACACTCAAACATTTATCTAACAAATGAGGTCTTTAATAGCACAATTGGAGGAGTTGTATTAAACATTTCAAATTACAGTGTTTTCCAGTATGTAAATTCTTATCTTAGCGGCGATGATGGATTCCTTCTTTCGAATTCGCACTATAATAATTTTACCTGGGACAATGCATATAACAACAGTGTTGGTTTTAATTTGGGCCAAAGTTCAACTAACAACCTCATCCATAATAGCAGTGCTTACAACCACAACTCAACAGGATCACAGACGGGATATTATTTTCAGAATTCCCCCTCAAACTCAATTATGGATTCGAACGCATCTCTAAATGGCAATTATGGATTCTATATTTTCGATTCAGATTATAGCGTAATTAGAAATAATATTGCAGATTCCTCAGCAGCATATGGTTTCAGCGTTGACACGTCAAACTACGTTAATCTAACCCTTAATAATGCCCACAACAACAGTTTGGATGGTTTTTCATTCAGTATGACAAACGGAACCACAATTAGTCAAAATCAAGGAGGAGATAATGCCGAATATGGATTCTACTTCTTCTCACAAAACAATTATTCGACATTTGAGGGAAACACCGCATTTTCAAATCCAGTAGCAGTTCAAATCCTAAATGCATCGTATTCCAATTTCAGCTCAAATACGCTCGAGAATAATTCGGAAGTTGGTTTCAACATCTCGTATTCTTCCAACTTTAACAATTATCAATACAACAAATTGTCTCATCTTTCAAACACCGGTTTTTCAAAACCAGGAGGCGCAGGCCAGGGTAGCAATTTCACATACAACAATATCACAAACACAACCACCGGACTAAGCATCTCACTCTTAAATGCAAATATATCGAATAATCGGGTTGGAGATAACAGCAACGGGATTATCAGTTCAGGCAGTTCAAATAGTATTGATTCGAATTATGTTTTCAATAATTCAGTAGTAGGAATTAGAATCATCTCAGGAGCCACAGACACAGCCAGACACAACACCCTGATAAATAATACTCTGGCAATTCAGGCCTATGATTTAACAGGCTCGAATACAGTCTACAATAATACAGCAACATCAGGCACGGTCGGTTTCCAAATCGGAGGTTCTGGAGCAACGACAAACATCAACGTATCTAGTAACACAGTAAACAGTAATTACGTCGGATTCAATTTAACCTCAATAACTACATCAACAATTGAAAGGAATACAGCCAGTAACAGTAACACTTACGCATTCGTGCTCAACTCGGCAAACCAAACCAATGTTTCATCAAATACAGCAAATATCAGCTCAATTGCAATGTATCTCCTCAACACCACCAACACATCGATCTCCAATGATCATTACTTTAACACATCAACAGCAGGACTTCGCTTCAACAGCAGCAGTATAGATGGAGCAACGATCAACTTAACTGGAGTATCATTTGACAGTCCAACAGGAGGGTATACAAGTTATCAGAATATTTCACTCTACGATACTGCAGCCAATGAAACATCTTACGACATACTCTGGACGCCCTCACCTGCAGGAGCACCCTCAAGAGCAACTTCGTTTGAATCCAAATATATTAACATAACCAATTATTCGGCAGCAACAATCGACTCATTTAATGTTCTATGGACAGGATCCGAAGCCTTTAGTTATGATGAAACTTCACTAAAATTGTACAGATATAGTGCCGGAGCATGGGCAGAAGTAAGCGGATCAACATTGGCCACAGAATCTAACCAAATCAGCTCAACACCATCAACATTTGGAACATTCGCAATATTCGCAGTAACAGCACCAGCCTCAAGCTCAGATGGAACAACCAGAAGAACCCCAAGATGCAGCTTTGATTCAGAGTGTGGAGATTCGGAAACATGCATAGCAGGAATGTGCACTCCACTAACATGTACTGCACCTGAAATAGCACGAAGTCACGTATGTGTAGCGCCACCAACGCCAGCATGCACAGTAGATACAGAGTGTGGAGATTCGGAAACATGCATAGCAGGAATGTGCACTCCACTAACATGTGTAGCTCCAGCAACTGCAAGATCTCACGCGTGTGTAGCACCAATAGCACCAGAGTGTAGATTAGACACAGATTGTGCAATAACAGAAACTTGTAGAACTGGAATGTGCACGCCTATCAGTTGTCCGTTGGGCAGAATAACAGACCACAGATGCATAGTCATACCAATAAATGGAACTACCCCATTAACACCAGAATGCAGATCGGACTCGGATTGTTCACCAAGCAGCGCATGTAGCAGAGGTGCAGATGGAACCAGTATCTGTACACCAGTAGGGCAAGCCAGTGCATGTGGAGAAATAAGAGACCATAGATTCGTAGCATTTGCATGCGGAAGTGAACCTGGATGTAGTCCTTGTGGAACCGGATTTACCTGTCAAAGTCACAGATGTGTTGCGCCGGATCTGTTGGTTCCAAATAGAACAACAACAGGATCTGAAGAGCAATTAAGAACGATACTGGGAAGTGCGCCATTGCCAAACGGAGCAATAAGAATAACTGACCCATCTGGACGTACAACGACAATAAACACAGACTCGGCAGGACTCGCAAGATACAGATTTACGAGAACCGGAGCATATAGAGTTGAACTTATACAGGACGGAAAGGTCGTCAGAACAACAAACATCAACGCAGTTTCTGGAAGAGGCAGTGGAAGTCTTGAAGAAGTCCTTGCAGCAATCGCAGATGCAGTAGTCAATTACTGGTGGCTAGTATTACTGATCATAGTAGGTGCAGGGTATCTGCTATATAGAAGACACCTGGAACATCAGGAAGGGAATGGTCGTACACGCAAAGACCGGGAATAACTAAAGTTCTGTTTTTGATTTTTTATTTTCTTTTCCATTCGTACGAAATACAGGCTAAAAAGATCGAATAAAAAGCATAGTGGAACTTTTATCGATTTATAGCCTTCCAAGAAAATCTTCCAGACATATGCACTCTGAGTTTTCTTACTAGTTCAAAGCATTCATCTTATTAGGAAACACCAAGCGAGGAAAGCAGATTGGGAATTTCCGCGACAACGCTTTCTTTCGACGCAACTCATGCGAAGCTCCGCTTGCGAAAAGCTGCCCGAATTCCATTGGTCCTAATCGAGCTTTCTAGTTCACATCTCTTTATTTGAGACAAACTGGCAAAACAATAAAAACCTCATCAGATATTAGCTAACCAGTTTATTCTTTGGTGAGGTTTATCTATGGCCAATGCAACTAATGAAGACATCTTCAAACAATTCAAGGAACACTCAGTAGCAGAATTTTTCAAGAAAAACCGGCAGATGCTGGGATTTTCTGGAAAGGTTCGATCTATGACGATCATAATACACGAATTCGTAACAAACAGCCTAGATGCAGCCGAAGAGGCAGGAATATTACCAGAAATATTTGTACAGATAGAGGTCCTTGATAAAGAAGGAGACCACTATAGAATAACGGTCAAGGATAACGGCCCAGGTATTCCAAAAACGCATCTTGGTAAAGCATTGGGCCAAATGTTAGCTGGAACCAAATTCCACAGATACGTCCAGCAAAGAGGCCAGCAGGGTATCGGTGCGGCTGCATGTACAATGTTTTCTTATCTAACTACAGGACAGAAAACAAGGGCAGTTTCATGCCACAAGGGCAAAAAACTTACAGCCGACATTTCGCTTGACTTTAAGACAAACCGGCCAATAGTGGAGGAAGTTTCGGAAGAGGACACTACCGAAAGCGGACTTATGGTCGTTGCAGAATACAAAGACGTTCGATATGAAAGAAGCGATTATGGAGTCTATGAATATCTGCGCCGGACTGCACTGGCTAACCCGCACACATCAATAACGCTCGTGGAACCTAACACGGAAAAAAGCGTATTTCCACGATCTGTAGAGATGAATCCAAAGCGGCCAACCGAGATCAAACCGCATCCACTGGGGATTTCAACTCACGACCTCCTGGAATTCGCCAAACATAATAGCGAATACAAAAAACTCTCATTATTTTTGATCAATACATTCTCGAGATTTAGTTCGGGCAAAGTAGACGAACTTCGGGCAATTTTACCAGGGTTCAATTTCGATAAGAATCCCTCTGATTTAGAATGGCATGAAGCCGAGCAACTGGTCAAGGCATTTGCAGGGGTTAAATGGATTGCTCCGGCAACAGATTCGCTCGTGCCCATTGGAAAGGATCAGGTTGAACTCTCATTCAAAAACATCTTCAACCCGGAATTGGTTATCATAACCGAACGACCCCCGAAGGTTTACCGGGGGGGAATTCCGTTTATGGTTGAAGCCGGAATTGCATACGGTGGCGGACTCATAAACGCCCAGAAGAAAGGAGATGTGATGCGCTTTGCCAATAGAGTTCCTTTACTTTTTGATTCGAGCGGCTGCGCCATAACCAACATGATCAAATCGATAGACTGGAAACGCTACGACGTACGGGCATTTGAAGAGGAACCAATAGCAGTCCTTGTCAATGTTGTCTCGGTTCATGTTCCATATACAAGCGCCGGCAAGCAGGCCATTTCATCTGAAGAGGATCTGGAAATCGAAATAAAGAATGCGGTTATGGAAGCGGCAAGATCGATTCAAAGATACCTCTCAGGTAAAAGGAAGGCAAGCGATCTGGCAAACAAAAAGAAACTTGTCAGCAGATACGTAAGTCAGCTTTCCGGAGACCTCTCGAGTCTAAGTGGAGAAAAACGAGAAAAAATAGAAAAAACATTAAGATACATAATCGAGACAAAATACAGCAGCGAAATGGGCGTCGATGACGAAGAGGCCAAAGATATCAAGGCCGCAGAGAAAGCCAAGAAGGAAGAAGCAGAAAGCGAGGGTGATTCTGATGAGTAGTGCTGATGCATCAAAGAAACTAGAAGAAATCGGAAAGGGAATGGTCCAGCAAATCAATAAGGGAGATGGACCGACATTCGAAACAACATTGCGAACCAAAAGCAACACAATTTTCGACGAGAGCGCAGGCTGTCTCACTACAGGGAGCAAAAAAGAAACAAGAAAATTCCTTTCCATGGCTCAGGCAAGAACATTCATGCAGACCGTTGCAATTGCATCCAAATGCAAGCAATTCCTTAAGGAAAATTTGCATACTTCGATCAGAGGTCTTTTCTATCAGCTCAAATTCACGCTTGGAGAAGATGTTGATGAGGATTTGTTTACCGAGCAGAGCGAATCGAACGGGCTAATTGAAGATATCGAAGTAGGCCTTAGGATAAAACGCGAAGATTTGAACCTCACCACAGACCGAAAAGGTTTTGTAGCGGGCGAAATGACCATTCTGGACAAATTCGGAGGAGATGAAACGATAATAGACCTTGCCAAGCAGGGCCGATCGGGCTGGAGCATTCCAAGCGATGTGGACAACGGCATGGAAATCAAAACCATCAAGGCAAAATACGTCTTAGTTGTCGAAAAAGATGCGCTCTGGCAACGTCTAAACGAAGATAAATTCTGGAAAAAAGAAAATTGCCTCTTAATTACACCGAAGGGTCAATCCACCCGGGGAACGAGACGATTACTAAGAAAACTAGCAGACCGGGGACTTCCCATCTATTGTTTAATGGACTGCGATGCATGGGGATGGTACATCTACTGGACAATCAAAACAGGCAGTATGAATCTTGCTTATTTGGGTCATGACTTTGCAGTTCCAGAGGCCAAATTCCTCGGAGTTACAATGAGCGATATAAAGGAGTTTAGTTTCCTTGACAAATTGACAATCAAAGCCAAAGATGTCGATGTAAAGCGAGCTGAGGAAATGCTTGGTTATCCGTGGATAAACAGATATCCTGACTGGGTTAGGGAACTTAAAGAGGTCCTCAAATCAAGAAAGAAAATCGAGCAGGATGCACTTCAGGGACAGAGACTCACGTTTGTTGGCGAATACATAAATCAGAAGATCAAGAACAAAGAATGGCTCAGCTAGTCCAAGCCACGAAGGGTTTCGATGTCAACTCAAATTCTTGATCTTTCTTTTTCTTCATTAACAACAGCGAAGCAGCAGTCAATCCAGTATGGGGCATCTCCAGTGTATTTTGCAAATGGAAGCGAAGAGGTATGCATCACACTCGGTGAATTTGCGGAGTTTTCAGAAGAAATAAGAAAGAACGCCAAAGCGATACGCAAAACAGAGAACAGGAAACTCAGAAGCGAAGGAGTTCAGGGCCGATGGATCGATGGAATAAAGGTCGCCACGACAGTTGTGGCAGTCACACATGAAAACGATAAAACACGACTCGAACTTAGATGTAAAAAAGTCAGATGGAGCGAACTATTGGCACTTGAAAATCTGGAACTTACAGAACGGATTGGACTACAATTATTCAAAATTCACACAGATGCGCACAT
The DNA here is from genome assembly GCA_016212525.1 of Microcaldota archaeon. Classification (GTDB taxonomy): domain Archaea; phylum Micrarchaeota; class Micrarchaeia; order Anstonellales; family Bilamarchaeaceae; genus Bilamarchaeum. The sequence goes on from JACRGD010000010.1 coordinate 404,515, forward strand.
TCTTGCATACGAGGGAGACCAGAAAGTTTTGGTATATTGCAAACGCGGTAGTCGACCAGGCAATCCCAGGATGGGAAGTAAAATACATATTGAACCAACAGATAGGGCACCTCAACTCACATATTCAGTAGCAGGAACACTTGATGCGTCGGTTTGTCAAAAAGGCACTTTGGATGGAAGTTGGAAACGGAACGCCTATAAAGAAATGAAAGAAGAGCTGGGAATAACCAGGCGACCTAAATTATCATTTTTAGGGCTTGCTGCAGACTTAAGCGTCTTTAAGGGCAATATTGGAATCCTGGGACTAATGGACACGGAGTTTCAGGTTTCAGAGATCCGGAATTGGCATGCACATGCGTCCGAGCGCTGCGAAGTCCAAGACATATTTACAGTTCCTTTCGAACTAAGATCGTTTTCTGAATTTTTTATCAAGAATAGAGATTTGATGCTTCCGGCTTTTAGAACTGGATGCCTGTTTTTAGGCGAACGGTACTTTGGAAAGGAATTTTGGAAAATAATAGGTGAATAATCAAATCAATGTCGTAAATGATGGCAAGATATAATTAAATAGACATCCAAACACCAAATAATCAGGGATATTTATGCATTCATCTAAATCTGCAAGATATGTATTAGCCGGAACATTAGCATTCTCATCAGTTGCGTGTAAGAAAGTCGATGATCTTATGAGAGAGGATGCCTCAAGGCCTGCGGCAAGAGTAGTAACAAGAGCACCAGAAAGACAAAACATAGGAGCACCATTATTGGAGGCGCCAGCAGACCGAACTCCCAGAGCTCAGAGAACTGTGCCATCGCCAACATCAGAAGATGCTTCAGTTAGAAGTACAACGCCCCCTGCAGTAACAATAACAACTGCAACATCAGCAGCGCCGTTTTCCTGTCGTGAATATGTTCCATTTGCACGAGTGCTGGGAGCCAACACCGCAAGTGGAGATTTTAGTGGCCCAGTCATCGCAACACTATGCACGACCCCAGGAGACATTAGAAACATAGGTGCACTTAGATGCAGACAAACTAACCTCGATGAATTGGCAAATTCTTCGGACGCTGGAACAAACAGCCTGCCCCGAGTCGATTGTAATCATCCAGTTACCCAGAACCAGGCAGATAATAACTACGGTCGAAGATTTATCGAAGCACTATACACGGCCATTTCTGGATCTGCAGTGCCAGTTGGCAATCTTAGCGCAGAGCAGGTCAATGGAACTCCGCTCGCTCGGGCATTTACTGCATTTTTGGGAGTCTTGAGATCTAGCGGCGAAATCGTCGCACCAACAACCCCAGGCGATAAACTTGGACTTATGGAAAGATTCGTCAACTTCATGATCGGAGCACCATACACCTGCGAAACGATCGCAAGGGCAGTTGCAGAAGGATTTAATAGAAGAATGTGCTGCGAAAGCGGAACTGCAACTACACCATGCAACACAAGAAGAGATCTTTCAATCTGGATACCAAGAAGCGTCGGAATCACACCAAGTGGAATCACAAACTTAGAACCGTTTGGAGGCGCAGATGCTTTCTCAGCACATGCATCTGATTTCACATTACTAACTAGAGATGGCCGAAGATATTTCATGCCAGACCATTCAAATGACGGCGGCGCTACGATGGAAAGCTACTATGTTCAACGCGGTTTCTTCTGTGAAACATATTTCGATTCATCATGCACACAACGCAATAACATTAATGGTCATGTTGTGATTAGAGCTTGCATCGGAGCACATGAGAGTTACTGTGATCCGGCAGAACTTGCAGCAGTTGCATGTAACGGTCCTAATGGCCCCAGATATCAAAGAAAAGATATGTTTATTGTTCTAGATGCAATGGCAGTGATTTCGTGGAGACTAAGACACGTAAACGAAACACACCAACCATACACAGCATATCTGAACAGAGATAATGGAGTAGCCACAGAAGAGCTACCGGCATGGTATCGTCCAATAGCTCAGGTCGGATCAGAATAAATTTTCTTATTTTTTAAATTAAGAATTTAATTAATCTGCTTCTGCAAGTGCTCTTTGAAGATCTGCAATCTCGTCATGAAGTGCCTTGTTTTTCTTTAGTGGATCCAGTTTTGCTTTCTTACTTAATACTTCAAGCTTAGCCTTGATATTAGCCTTTTTCTGAGACAGTTGTTTTTTAGTCATTCCCATAACTGGTAGTTTCGGGGCTAAGATTTAAAGGTTTTTTGTGGTGAGTTGCGATTTGATTTTGAGATTTAGTTACTTTGAGTCAACTCATGTGAAGAAAGATTTATATACTAGCTCTGAGCGTTCAAAATTCCTCCATCTTTTTGAAGGAGGACATTTCGGTTGTCCTGAAAAGGATGTGATCCAAACAGCCTCTGGCGAGCAAATGGCCATTAGTGTGGTGCCTGGACTATAACTCACCTCACGAAACCCGTGCTTGTTAAGCTCATTGCGACACGAAACAGATAACCTTTAAAACGAGTAGATGGGTTAAGAACAAAATCCGCAATCGTTTAAGGAACTTTTTCACCGAGTCCAGTTCAGATGGGGTATAAAAAATGATAAAAAGAAAGAAAGCATCAGTAAAGGGGAAATCCAAGGCAAAGGTTAGATCTAACCTTAAGTCCAAATCTAGTTCTAAATCCAAAGTAAAAAAAGTAGTTCGAAGAAAAGTCCTTCCTAAGGGCAGAACTGCAAGTGGAAAATCCAAAAACTCAAAAGTCAAAAAACTGATTAAACTGGCCAAAAGGCGCTGATTTATTTAATTTTCCAATTAAAGAGTCCCACATGGGTTCAGTTCTCATTAGATTGATAAAATCAAAATCTGAGTTTGAACAGGTTCTCAAGATCCGCCACGATACTTTCGTAATAGGCCAGAAAGTTCCGATTGAATTAGAAGTAGATGGCCTGGACAAAGAGGCAGAACATTTCATTCTGTTTTTTGAAGGCACCCCAGCAGGTTGTGCTAGGATCCGTTATCTAGAGGATACTGCGAAACTGGAAAGAATAGCAATCTTAGAACAGTATAGGGGCAAAGGACTTGGAAAAGAATTGATGCGATTTTTGATCAGACATTGCCGACAAAAACCAATTAGAGAAATAGTAATGCACGCACAATATTATCTGTTAGAGTTTTATCGTTCCTTTGGATTTGTGCCAGTGGGAGAAAGGTTCGATGACGTGGGAATCGAGCATATCGAAATGCGCCTAAAGACCAGAATGTCTGGAAAATAAGAATAAAAGAATAATAAAAAAGAGAGAAAATTATCGGGTTCCCGAACTTATACTACTGGAGTTGGAAATTGGCGGAAGCGTAGTATCCACATTATCGACATCTTTGAAGATTGGAAGACCATTGCTTCCAGTAGGGACATAGATAACGCTTCTTTGTTTCTCAAGACTATTTATCCAGAACCAGGTCAAAAATCGCTGATCAAGACTTTGTGAAATGATCTTCTGACTCTGTGCAACACCCTGCGCTTCTATTATCTTTCGCTCGGCTTCCTTGCTTTCTTTCTGAAGAACAAACTCCATTCGCTTTGTATCCTGCTCTGCAGTTATTTTCATCTCGATCGAGTTTTTGACCTGAGCGGGTAGTTGGATATCACGAATCAGCACGCTCTCGATCACGATCCCCCGGGGTTCGAGTTTTTCCTTAATCTTTTCAGTAAGAATTCTCTGTAAATCGATTCGCTTGTCAGTAGTATAAAGATCTTCAGATCTATAGGTCGAAATTACATCTCTTGTAGTGGCCCGGGATACGGGTTTTATCAAAACTTCATTGTAATCTTCGCCAACCATCTGATGTAAGGTCGCAACTTCGTCAGTTTGCAAGTGATATATAATACTCATATCAACAGCAACTTCAAGACCCTCGCCAGTCAATACTGAAACAGGCAATTCTTCGCCTCCAGGCTGCATATTGAAGGTCTGAGTTCTAATAGAATATATCGAAACGGATTTCCAGGGCATAACGATATGGAATCCCTCTGAAAGTGGATCGTGTTGAACACCACTTCCCAGAGGATCATACACGACACCCCGATGTCCTGCAGGAATAGTTAGGGCAACTGAAAACAGCAAAATCAGAAGAGAGGCGATAATCATTATGCCCCCAATAAAAGTAAGCGGCAAAAAGGGAACGTTTTTTGCAGAAAATACTGCCAAGATACCAAGTAACAAAACCACCAGCGCAAATATGAAAAGCAACATATCAATCGAATTGGTTTAACAGAGATCATTTATAAAAGATGAAGAGAAACGAACTAATCCTGAATTGGGCTTTCAACTCGACATTAGCTAATAAAGCGTTTGAATTAACCAAATGGTCGAAGGTGTTTCAAATCGGGATTTGATTTTGGTCGCACTTAGACCGGGAACTAGCGCGATCTTATGGCTTAAAGCTTCAAGTAATATCGAAACGTCTAAAGATCTTAGAAAAAGCCAAACTCATAACCAAAAGACGAGCCAGAAAGCAACAATTTGTAAGAATCGCGCCAGCGACGTTAAAGAACCCCGGAACATCTCAAACACGATCAGAAAAATATTTGCAAAGGGTGAAATGATGGATAAGAAAAATGAATTGGTTATTGAAAGAGTATTTAATGCACCTATTAATCGAGTATGGAAGGCCTGGACCGATCCAAAGCAGATAATGAAATGGTGGGGTCCAAAGAATTTTACTGCACCTAGCTGTAAAATTGATCTGCGGGTTGGTGGAAAATATCTCTATTGCATGCGTGGCTCACCTAGTCCTGGGGCGCCAGCACAAGACTTTTGGGTTACAGGTACTTATCATGAAATAATTCCAATCAAAAAATTAGTCTGCACAGATTCTTTTTCTGACGAGCATGGAAATATCGTTTCTGCAGAAAAATATGGCATGAAAGACTTTCCCTTAGAACTTGAAGTAACAGTTACGTTTGAAGAAATAAATGGAAAAACTAAGATGACATTGCGACAGGTTGGAATTCCTACGGCTACTGTGAAGGAAATGACTTCTGGTGGATGGAACGAATCGTTTGATAAACTGGAAGCGAGTTTGAAATCATAACAATGTCATGGGCTCAAAAGTTTTGATTTTCCTTTTTTATCTTATCGAATTCCAGTATCAATATCAATGTTAAATGTCGTTGTTTTGTTAGTGTTTATCACAACATAAGCCGGCAAGTTACGATTTCCAATAGACCCGGGTCGTAAATCTAGGTCAACGACATACCTACCAGTAGGGAGTTCCAGAAAATAGTTACCATTTGAATCTGGTTGAATCGGTGTGATTTGTAAACTTTTATCAGATGTCCAAACCCAAATTGGCCAGGATTTATAAGTTTCTAAGGTAGGTTTACAGTTTGGATCAGGCGGATTTCTTTCAACTGGGCAGATTGGGCCTATCAGGATAGTTCCATTTAAAATTCCTTTTTCAGATGCTTGCTCTTTTTGTCCGATGCAACCATTAATCAAGATTGTAAGTAGAAGGAGGATGCTGATTAGTAAAACCTTGTTCGGTTGCATAATTATTTGCTACAGTTGTTGATTAATAACCAGTCCATCTAGTCTGTAATTATCTAAGTCGAAATAATTATATAAAATTATGAACTATACCATCATGAGGTGGAACTATGACAAGCATAAATCCATATTTAGGTTTTAAGGATAATTGCGAAGAGGCATTTAATTTTTACAAATCGGTTTTTGGCTGCGAATTTAGCATGCTTGTGCGATTTAAGGACATGCCAAGCGGACCGGGGATGACAAAGGCAGAAGAGCAAAAGATCATGCATGTTTCGCTCCCCATTGGTAAAGGCTCGATTTTAATGGGCAGTGATTGGCCCTCTCACATGGGAAATCCCGTCATAGGAAATAACTTTTCTATTTCGATAAACACAGAAAGCGAGAAGGAAGTCGATCGACTGTTTAAGGGTCTTTCTGCAGGAGGTAAAATAACCATGCCAGTGGGCAAAGTTTCATGGGGTTCTTACTTTGGCATGTTTAGCGATAAATTTGGCATTAACTGGATGGTCAGCTACGATTATCCAAAGAAATGAGGTGAAACTATGAAAATGAATCCTGTAGTACATTTTGAATTACCAGCTGAGGATAGAAAAAGAATAATCGATTTTTATTCAAAGGTATTTGGGTGGAAAATGAATCAGCTAGGTTCTGAAATGGGAAATTACACTGTTGTGATGACCTCTGAATCTGATGATAACGGTCCCAAAAAATCAGGAAGGATAAATGGTGGGTTTTACCAGAAAACTAAGGAAATGGGTCAAGTGCACCCTTCAGTAGTTATTTCTGTTGATAATATTAATGAGCACATTAAATCTGTTGAAAAGGCAGGTGGAAAAGTACTTGGTAAACCAATGGACATTCCAGGTGTAGGCTCCTATGTAGCTTTTGTTGATACTGAAGGCAACATGCTCGGTATGCTTCAGCCTAGCATGAATCAGAAAAAATAATTTTTTTATTTTTACTTAATGAAAACCAAGGAACAGCTTGATTATTAACTTTTTTTAGCCCAATATAAACGTGATAAATATGCAAAAAATAATACCTCAGTTATGGTTTGATAAGGAAGCTAAAGAAGCATCAAATTTCTATGTTTCTGTATTTCCAAACTCAAAGATCTTGAGTATCCATCAAATTCATAATACTCCCTCCGGAGACTGTGATATTATATCATTCTCTCTTATGGGCCAGGAATTCAGGTCTATTAGTGCAGGCCCATATTTCAAATTTAATCCGTCGATCTCATTTATTGTCAATTGTAAAACAGAGGAAGAAGTTGACGATCTTTGGAAAAAACTTTCTAATGGAGGAAAAGTTCTCATGCCATTAGATAAATATCCATTTAGCGAAAGATATGGTTGGACCGAAGATAAATACGGTCTTTCGTGGCAATTAATTCTAGTAAAATCCGAAAGTGATGACAGATCAAAAATAATTCCATCTTTACTATTTGTTGGGGATGTTTATGGAAAGGCAGAAGAAGCAGTCAGATTTTACACTTCAATTTTCAAGAAATCAAAAATGGGCAATATTATGAAATATGGCCCTAATCAGCAACCGGATCAAGAAGGAAAAGTAATATTTTGCGACTTTAAATTAGAGGATCTTTGGTTAGCTGCCATGGATTCTGCTCACGAGCACAAATTCAAATTCAATGAAGCAATTTCCTTTATTGTAAATTGTGATAATCAAAAAGAAATTGACTATTACTGGCCTAAACTTTCTGCAGTTCCTGAATCTGAGCAATGCGGATGGCTAAAAGATAAATACGGGATCTCATGGCAAATAACTCCAAAAGACATAGATGAAATGATACAAAAAGGCAGCAAAGAACAAATAGCTCAAGTGACTAAAGCATTTCTAAAAATGAAGAAATTTAATTTGGCTGAATTGAAAAAAGCCTATAATGGAAGATGAAATGAGCGGCTCAACGATATTTTTTACACATTATGGATCGGGTAACACCAAACGCATCGTTCAAGAGTTCTTTTCACCTACTTTCAATAGCACTAAGGACCTCTCTGAGGGGGTAGCTTAAGTATCGAGAACTAGTAACACTCGATTTGGCATACTATCGAATTGATCTTGATTTTGCCTATCTCCCCTTGGACCTAGAGCATCACGAGATTTGTTTATTTTTCGGGTTTTATTTCATTTCCTTCCGGACAGTTTTGCATCTATTTCTTCGTGCTGTTTCAATAATTATATTTTTTAGTTCATATGCATGAAGCCCACTGTTTGCTCTTAGCATAGCCATTAAATGATGTTCCAGAACTAATTGCATTTGCAGGCCCAGAGTTCAACTACTCGAGGCATAACGATATTCAATATTGCGATTCCAACCCGGATTGACATTTTTCTTGGTGCATGTATTTTTATTATTAAGTTGTCTAGTAAATGCGTGAAATGGGTTTTGATTTTAATTATTCTGAGTGTAGGTTGTGTTTCTCAATTAGAACAACAGAAAAATCCAATATCAACGGAACTAATTCCTCAAATCCCAATTAAGCTGCCTTTTCAATTAGAATTACCATCTCAGGAATGTAGTAACCCAGTTTTTACTCATCATTTGCTTGATCCAACACACATAAAACAAGTCGGACAAATAGGGACAGTCCATGGCAGTGGACAAACAACTGAAGGACGATCGTATATTTATCTTAAAGATCAGATTAAGAAAACTGCAATTTACGCCCCTACAAATATGACATTTACTCGAGGTGCTTATTACAAAGTTCCGCCAATAGTTAAAGGGCTTGGAGAACCAATTCCAGATTATGCTCTTTATTTTGATGCAGGTTGCGGTGTAGAAATTCATCTAGGACACTTAAAAGAGGTCATTCCAGAAATTGCTCGTCAGTTTTCTGAGCCTAAATTCGACAGTCGAACAGAGCAGCTAACCCCAGTTAAATTTAAGGCCGGCGATCTTATTGGATATTTTGTTACTGGAGCAGGAGTTGCAAGTTTTGACTTTATGATTCACGATTCATCAGTAGTAAATAAATTTGCAAATCAGGCTAGGCATGAATATGGGAGCAGTAATCTAATACACGCAGTCTGTCCTTATGATTTTTATCCTCCTCAAATGAAAAAAATCTATTATGATTTGATTGGCGGAATCGGAAGTAAGGACTGTGGACCGGTTAGCAGGGATTTTAGTGGAACTATTTCTGGATTGTGGTTTTTGGATAAGGAAGTTAGAGCTTCAATTTATGACTACCGGCAAGAGGGGGTTTATGGAAATGTATTGCCTATTGTTGGAGATGTTGATAGAATCATCATTGGAAAAATAGCCGATCGAACCACTACACCAATCTACCCTAATAATCCCACATATAAAGATCCGAAAGAGATACACAGTGAACACTGCTATCAAATTTATCAAACATATGATTTATCAACCAAAAACGGATACGTTTTCTTTAAGCTGGTTGATGATAGGACTTTATCTGTTTTTTATGGTGCAAGTGGGGAGTGTCCCCTATCTTTCCCGCGAACCGGCGGACAAATTTATTATCGTTGACTTTGCAAAAAATTAAAACCAGAAACTCTCAGGGATTGATAGAAAGTATATCAAATCTCCGAAAATTTCTTTCTTTTTTGATGATTCGCTCTAAATTCAAATTTAGGGTTTGTGTAAATTCAAACTCTTAGAGAACCACGAAATCCTCTAGCAGCATAGTAGGATTCTGCACCATTGTGATACACGAAAACCTTCTCATAGCGGCGATCAGTAAAGAGAGCGCCACCAAGTTTTCTAATTTCAGCAGGTGTTTTTATCCAACTTGAGGTTTTTGTATCGAATTCTCCAAGTTTTTGCAACTCTCGATATTGCTCTTCATTTAAAAGTTCAATACCAATCTCAGTTGCCATATCAATTGAGTTATTTTTTGGTTTATGCTCTTTTCTTGATTCTAGCGCTTCACGATCATAACAAACACTTCTACGCCCTTTAGGACTTTCTATTGAACAATCATAAAAAATATATTCTCCAGTTTTTTTATCCTGATTAACCACATCTGGTTCGCCGCCAGTTTTTTCCATTTCATTAAGTGACCAAAGTTTTTGCGTATTGGCTTCTAGTTTTGCTTGTACCTCAGTCCATTGGATACCTTCGTGGCGATTAGTATTTTTCTCAAAACGAGTTTTCAATTTTTGAAGTAATTCTTTACATTGTTCTTCTGACAAATCTTTTTTATTATTAGTATTGTTTTTCATAGTAAACTTAATCCTCATTTAAATTTTATAATTTTATCTAAAAATGGTGAGGCTTAAAGTTCTCACTTGTACGATTCGACATAGTTTTTAAAGTTGTTCAAAATAGATTGCCATCCATCACGTTGAAGGTCAATGGAATTGGTTTCTTCAGCTTCAAATACTTCCACTAATTTGGTGTTATGGGTATTTTTTGTGAAAGTAATCCTTACTTTTCTCCCATCTCCCATAGTATAAGCAATTAATTCATTCTTTTTTACTTCGTCATATATACCAGCAAAATCAAACCCCACACTACCATCCTTTGCTTCCATTCGAGAGCTGAATTTTCCACCGGTTCGTAAATCATTTTCTGCTTTTGGTGTGTGCCAATCTGGGCTTGCACTATTCCATTTGGTGATGTGCTCTGGTGTACTCCAAAGTTTCCAAACTTTTTCTACTGGTGCATTGATTACTACTTCGACAGTAATTGTTTTCTTACTGACCATACAGATCATATTAGGATTATGTTTCTAAATTAATAACAGTTTCCCCAGTTTCCAAGCAAGCCAAAATAACTGACAATTGGAATTAATTGTACTTTCATTGGCAATTTGCACGTATTAACTCAGATTCATAGGTCTGTCCTTGCGCCATCGTGGGGGAAAACCCAAAGTCACTAAAATCAGTCCAGAAGCGATCACCTATTTCAGGAACAAACGCTTGCTCTAAGTCGATTAGAATCTGGCCTGAAAAAGAACTCCAGCGTGCAAATGGAGTTCCTGAGCTGGTATAATACGTTTGCCTTTCTTCTCGCTCTTCTTTATTATAAATTCGAGTGATAATTCTTCTGACCATTTCCTGTCCATATTTCTCTTCAATCCGTTGCCAAAAACAATCTCCTGAATTATAAATTCTACCCATACTATTGTAACATAAGTAGGTATACGGAATAACTTGTCCACCTTGTTCATATCCTCCTTGTCCACAAACCATAGGCTGTCGGTCTCCATGATCTTGTGCATAATTAGCTAGGCCTTCATCAAGAAATGAGTAGAGCCTTAAAGTCCATACGAAACGATGTGTAAGTTCATGATTTCCATTAAAGATTTGACTCCAGTTTGCTCTTTGGAGGTACTGCGTGTTTGGAGATTCAAGATTGATCATTTGCAAATATTCATCATAAGTGCCTGCATTCCAATATAATGCATAATCTTCTTCCTCCGATCCGCAACATTCGCCAGTATTACGGAAGTTCAAGACAAATTCTTCTTTGATTATATTTGGCTCTGCAAAAGGAGCTCGTCCAAGAAGATTTTCTGTATGGTTGTAAGCTCTTAGTAATCCGTAAAGTTCAATGCGTCCAAATTCCTCTGATGAATTGGAGTTATCTGGCAGGACTACCTGTAGTCGACCGCTATGAAGGATTAGTTTGCCCTCAGAACTTATCTCTTTTCGATAATTTGGGATGTTAAGTTGTCTTGCTCGTGTTTTCCAGTCCAAGTTCGTGCAACTTTCAGGTGGGCAGGTAGCTATCGAACTAGTTGGAGGAGGAGTCAGGACCTGAGTCGTTATATTATTTTGATTTTCTGTTGGATTAGTAGTAGACCCTGAATCAGTTGGCGAAATAATTTGATTAGAGGCTGTTGATGGAGCAACATTAGATCCGATACAACCACAAATTAATAAAAAAACGCCAAGAAAAGCGATTATAGGATATTTCTTATTCATAAATTACATTTAAAGTAATCTATATAAAATCCCCAATTTTCCTCTCCTTTGATCAATAACTTGGACAAAGACCAACCAAGCCGAAAACAATATAAGAATACCAAATCAAACGTTTCTTCATGAACATGTTCAAACCAGTAAAGGCAAAGTCAGTTGAGGAATACTTAATTGCTCTTCCAGAAGATAGGCGCACACCAATCGAATTCCTACATAAGTTCATTCAAGAAACATCTCCCACGCTCAAACCAAATTTTCTCTACAATATGCTAGGCTATGGCACTTTCAAATGCAAAAACTACAAAAAGGAAATTATCGACTGGCCGCTCGTTGCGCTTGCAAGCCAGAAGAACTACATCAGCCTTTACGTGTGCTCTATCGAAAACGGTAAATATATAGCTGAAAAATACAAGGATGAACTTGGAAAAGTCAGCGTCGGTAAAAGCTGTATCAGGTTCAAGAAGATTGATGATCTGAATCTCAAAACCCTAAAGAAAGTTATCAAAATAGCTGAAAAATCCCCGGGTCTTGTTGGATCTAATAACCAGAAAAAGAAGTAGAGAAAGTAATTTAATCAATTCTAAAAACTTAAAAAGCATATTGAAGCAAGCTACTTATGACCTATGTAGATGGATTTGTTCTTGTAATAAAAAAGAAAAATTTGAAGGCCTATAAAAAAATGGCAACTCTAGGAGCTAAGACTTGGAAGAAATATGGTGCACTTCAATATTTTGAGTGCATCGGTGATGATCTAAATCCGGATATGGGGCCAGTCAAATTACTTACATTTTCAAAAATGACTAAGCTTAAGAAAGATGAGACGGTTTGGTTTTCATTTATTATTTTCAAATCTAAGTCTCATCGGGATCAGGTAAATGCTAAAGTTATGAAGGACCCCTCAATGAATAATCCAGACTTCAAAGATTCTATGCCCTTTGATCTAAACCGAATGGCCGTTGGTGGATTCAAGGTAGTTGTAGAAAAATAATTTCTTTTTATTATTTTAAAATTAGATTTAAAGATAATTTAGCGCCCCGAGGAAGACTCGAACTTCCGGCCTGTTGATTACTTTAAACTTATATAGAAAGTTTTGATCAAACTTTTCCTAAAAGTTTGTAACAGTCAACCGCTCTACCAACTGAGCTATCGAGGCATAACACTCTTCGAAACGTCCGAAGTATTTTATTGGATTTAAAATCAGCAAATAATAAATTATGCACCTTTGGTTTAAAAATCTATTTCTAAGGCGCAGAAACGCCAGGTCGAAGCCGATTTTCGAAGATCTCTCTTCTTATCTTGGCAAGATATGCAAATGCCGCACTGTGGGGGGCACCGGTTAAGAGCATATTGATAGCTTCCTGCGCATAACCCATAGTATCGATCTTGGAGATAATTCCAATGGTATTCCCGTAGATGCAAATGATCGACTGTGTGGCAGATTCGATCTCGATTTTCATCTTTCCTTTTTCTCCAATCACGCGACCCTTAAGCCTGGAGATGGCATTTTCAGATCCTACTTCTTCTTTTAGGTTGATTATGTGAAGATTGTAGTCCTGATTAAGAAGACGTAGTGCATCGTTTGGCAAGAACCCCCGACCTATAGCCTTAACTACATCACGGGCAAAGAAAACCTCAGTTGCATCACCATTGATCTGGACATCGCCCTCATTATCGATCTCCAGAGTAACCTTACATTTTTCCTCAATCATCAATTTTACAGAATTGTGATCTCCGCGAAGGACTTTTACCCGCTCTGAAGGAATACGAACTAGTTCAGAAATATCATCATTCATTTTGAAAGCCTCACTAACAGTTTTTTTATCTCTTCATCTGTTTCCAGATTAATTCTTCTTGATGCAGCAGTTCTTATTTCCTCGTCTTTTTCAAAGCCCTTAAGCGCAGTTACAGCTGCAAATCGAGCTTCGCTATCCCAATGAGCTAGTAGAACCAGAAGGGAACGTTTAACTTCCTGATCTGTTTTAAGCAGACTCAGTGAACGAACTGCATTAACCTGATCCTGTCCGATTCCACCTCGGGCGAGGATTATAAGTTCTTTTTTAGCACTGGTTATTAGATCAACATTCTTTATATTAGCCAAATAGTGCAAGGCAACAACATCACTATTGCGATTTCGAAGCATCTGGGTAAAGAGATCACTAAAGATCTGACGGTATGGTTCGGATGAAACAAGAGTTTTGATTGAAAAAATCAAATGGTGTTGAATTTTTTCATTTGCCTCTCGCAGACGCTCAATGTATTCAAACCAGGCGTCTCGCCAGTTGGCATCGATAATCATCATATTAGCATAATGAATTACGAATTTTGTCGAAAGACCAAAAGCCTGAGGGTGTGGCGAGAGCCCTATCGAAAGAGCGATTTGCATGAGTGCAAAACGATCAGCATAATAAAGTCCTAAATCTACCCCTGGCTTTTTGGTTGCCGCATAAGAGGCCATTATTTTCCAGAAAAGGTCTCTTACATTTGCGTCTGGAGATAACTCAAACTTCCAGAGCGGGAGCTTTATCTTCTTTGGAGCCGCAGGAAGCGGATTTCCAGAAGAATCGTCGTCTCCACCGAATTTTTGTTCTGCCATATTTGGTCTAATACTGTTTTAGAAAGTAACCTTTTATAGGTGTTCCCTTTTGGACCATCCGACCCAGTATATTAAGATAACCAGAGAAAAGAGAATTGTGCCACTTTATTTTCGCCATGATTCAGTTAGACCATCCCAGCGGGAGCTGATGGACGATATTTACTCTGCAATCTCCACCCACAATAATATTTTGATAAACGCACCCACTGGACTTGGCAAAACAGATGCTGCACTAACGGCTGCAATTTCACATTCAATAGAAAACGATTCTACCATATTCTTCCTAACTCCCAAGATCTCGCAACACAAAATTGCCCTGGATGTCGTAAATGGCATTGCTGCCAAACACAATCTCAAAATCAGAGGAGTCGATCTTGTAGGAAGATCGCATTGTTGTATCGACACAAATCTTATCGAACTCGATGGCGAAAGCTTCCACCAATCATGCACCAAGAAAAGACGGGATGAGCACTGCAATTATTACGGAAATGCCAGAGGATATTCAAAAATAGAGGAGGCCAGGGCTGAATCAAGATTCAAGGTAGTAGTGGAGCAGTATGGCAGTGGAAAAAGCCACCATGAACTCATTTCGATGGGAGCCAAAAGTCAGTGCTGCCCTTATGAGTGGTTGCTAAAACTCTCAGAAATATCAAATGTTGTGATTGCTGATTATTATCATCTCATGATCCCATCGATCCGGGACGTTTTTCTGATGAAGATAAAAAAGCGGCTCGAGAACTCGATCATAATAATAGATGAGGCGCACAACCTGGCAGCACGGGTTCGCGACTCGCTTTCAAGTTCTATTGGTTCAGGAACTTTTCGGCGTATGGAAAAGGAGATGCATTATTTACAGATGGAATCCGGACCGATAGAAGAGGAGTTTGCCAAATGGGCTAGTAGACTTCTTGGAAAAGAAGAGAGGATGCTCCTTTTGGAAAAAGATCTGGATGTGTTTTTCGATCAGTTCGGATTTACTGTCGATGAAATAACCGAAAAGCTCGAAGAGGTTGGAACGACGTTCATTGAGAAAACCAACAAAAAGAGTGCTTCACTTAAGATCGCAAATTTTCTTATGGGCTGGAAAAATAAGAAGGACGAAAGCATTCGTGTACTTAAGCGCAAGGGCGAATTTTATTACATTTCAAAGCGGCTTCTTGACCCATCACCAGCAACTCAAATACTCAATAGCTCCCAATCAGCAGTTCTTATGAGCGGAACTCTTCTGCCACTTGAAATGCACAAGGACATACTAGGACTTGATCCAGCTCGCACGATGCTTAAAACGTACCCATCACCGTTTAACCCAGACCACGTCTCGAACATAATATGCGATAAGATAACGACCAGATATTCCAAAAGAGATGAGGACGAGTATCGAAAGATGGCTCAAAAAATAGATGGAATTGTCAAGGTAACTCCCGGAGGGGTTGCCGTCTTCTTCTGTTCATATAAAGTCATGGAAAGCGTCCTTAGGTACGTACAGAGTTCAGACTTGGTAATCCAGCAAGCCGAGCAAAAACCACATGAAATACGAAAAATGCTCCGGGACTTTAAGCAAAATAGCGGAGTCCTCTGTGCAGTGCAGGGCGGCTCGCTCGCCGAAGGAGTGGACTTTTCCGAAGGCGAAATAAAGAGCTGTATAATAGTTGGAGTAGCCCTTGAGGAACTAGACCTCGAAACCCGCTCATTAATCGAATATTATGATGAAAAATTCGGCAAGGGCTGGGATTATGGATATCTGTATCCGGCATTAATGCGGGCATTACAGGCCGCAGGCCGGGGACGAAGAAAAGAGTCGGATCGACTTGCAATAGTTTATCTCGATGAGCGCTTCAAATGGAACAAGTATAACTGGATACTAAATAAGAAAGAACGGATCATAATAAGCGAGAACCCGGAGGAGGAAGTGAAACGATTCTGGGCTAACGAACGAACCAGGTCATAGCCATTTTTAGGATGTTCTCTGAATAATTCAATTGATGCTTTCGATCACGGGTTTTGGAGGAGTTAACGAGATAGGCGGAAACAAGTTCGTCCTAGAGGACGGAAAATCCCGCATCATGTTAGATTTTGGCCTTAGTTTCTCCACTGCCTCAAAATACCTCGATGAATTTCTTCAGCCCCGAAAACTTAATGGACTTCTGGATTATCAGGAACTTGAATTACTTCCTAAGATCAAAGGCATTTACCGGACAGATTATCAGAAACACACAAACTCGAGCGAACCAGAAGAACAACTTGAATTCGACGCACTTTTTCTCTCACATGCACATGCAGATCATGCTTCATACATCCATTTTCTTCGATCGGATCTTCCGATCTATGGTTCGGAAGCGACACTTGCAGTCCTAAAAAGCATAGAAGAAACCGGGGCTAAGGGAAATCTTGATCTGTACACTTTTACCAATTCATTCCAGATGGGAAAGACAAAGGATGGTAGGCCAAAACGGCTCGATTCGCGCGATCCTGGAATAGTAGTTCCAAGGCAAATCAGACCAGCATCATTCCAAAAACCAACTCAAATAGGCGATTTCCAGGTGCACTCGATACCAGTTAACCATTCACTTCCAGGCTGCGCTGCGTTTGTCATTAAATCACCAGATGGAGATCTGGCATATACCGGAGATTTACGATTTCATGGATACGGAGGCCACTTAACAGAAGAATTTGTAAAAAGAGCCAGAGGCGTCAAAATTCTTCTTATGGAAGGAACCCGAATTGATAAAAAAGAAACCAAGACAGAAGAGCAGGTAAAAACGGAAATTTCACAGATAATAAGAGACACTAAAGGACTCGTATTGGCGAACTGGCCATCGCGAGATACCGATCGACTCTGGTCCATATATAATGCCGCAAAAGAAAACGATCGGCTACTTGCAATATCGACCAAGCAGGCGCATCTTCTTGAGCAACTGCTCCGAAGCGGAGCAGATGTTCCCAAGCTCGATGATCCAAATATTCGGATATTTCTTACAAGACGAGGATGGGGACTGCTTGGAAGCGAGTGCGAACGATCGGAAATAGATCGGGACTATGCTTATGTCAAATGGGAAGCAAGATTCCTAGATCATAAGAACACAGTAACGTTCAAAGATATTAGAGGAGACTGTTCCAAATATGTCCTTAGGGCAGACCTATTTGATATGACCGAACTAATAGACGTGAAGCCGCCAGAAGGATCATCATACATTCGCTCAGTGGTCGAACCGTTCGATGATGAAATGAATGTAAGCGAACAAAAGTTAGATAACTGGCTAGACCATTTTGGACTAAAAAAATTCCAGACTCACTGCTCAGGCCATGCGCCCGGACCAGACCTAGAAAAGATCGTTCGGGAGATCGAACCCGAAATCGTAATTCCCATACACACGAACCACCCTCAAAAATTCAAGGACCTTGGATTCAACTGCAAATTCCTTGAAAGTACAAAAACAATGACTTTCTGAAGTATTTATAAGGGGTTGTATTTGAAGTAGTTTCATGGTCTCTCAGCCAGAGCTTTTTTACATTGATGCCAGAGTTTATGATGTAGGTTTGGCCATAAGAGATTATCCGGAAATAGGAATAGCAGAAAACTATATGGCTCGAGTAATAAAAAATCCAGAAACAAATTCATGGAATGTTCAAACAACAGCAGGACAGATAAACACATCTGATTTAGTAGTACTCCATAGATCAAACAAGGAATTTGAAGCAAAATTGCATCGCGCTGCAATCGTACTTGGCCACATAATAAAAAATAATGGGATTCGATTAGAACAAAATAGACCACCCTACCCATATTCACTTGCACTTGGGCTAGTGGGAAATAGAGAAGATAGAATTCCAAGAGGCCTTATGTCCCAAGAGATGATAGGAAGAGCACGTGCATACGTAAATGGAGAAGTGGCATCACTTAACGAGATCGTTATGCCCTCAGCAACCCGGGAATCGGCAAAAGAAAGGCCATCAGAAGCGGCAGTGAAAACAGTTGCTACAGAGGCAAATAATAGAACAGGAACCATCACCATGGAAGCACTCGGTTTTGAGGACATAAGAAAACACGCAAATCAGGTAATTCTAGAACTCCAAAAACATATTGTTGGCCAGGATAAAGCAATCAGACAAATGATACTTAGAATAATATCATATCTAAGAGGAGGAGTTGACCTGCCCATATTGGTATCGGGCCCCAGTGGATGCGGCAAGACCTTTCTAGTAAAACAAGCTGCAGCGGCATTTGACCTGCCAATAGTACGATTTGCAATGCCAGATGCGACACCTGCAGGATACAAAGGAACCAATCTTCAAGACATAATAGGAGCTGGAATTACGGCACTTGGAAAAAGAAACAAAGGGGAGGGTATAGGAACACTCAGATATATCTTGCACATAGACGAATTTGACAAGATAGTCCGGCCGGGAGATATTTTCGATCATGCGATTCAGAGTGAATTACTGCGACTTTTAGAGCCAAACGCAGTAGTAAATTATTCCAAAGATACCAGAGAAAGCGCAGAAGCGATTCCGATAAACGGGTTGCGGATCCTATCAGGAGCATTTTCAGCAATCGATTACGACCACGCAGTGGGATTAACTGCAGCGGAAATGCTAGCAATAGGATTCATTCCCGAACTCGTAGGAAGATTAGACGCTCACGTTCACATAGCACCACTTGGCACAGATGAACTCTTGGGAATGATTAAGAAACGAACTTCTGGAGTAGGCAGTGCAATTGGCAATTTGGAAAAAGTTTATGGAATAGAGCTGGAATTAGATAACGATACCAGCGAAGACCTCGTAAAAAGTGCAGTTTCCAAAAAGGCAGGTGCACGGGCCATTAGTTCAGGAGTAGGTGCAATCTGCGACAGTGTGGCAGAAAAGACAATGTTCTCTTCAATAGACAGCATAGACGGGCTTAGAGTCGATAGAGTAGGCGGGAAACTAAAGGTAACAGTTGAAAGGGCATACCTTGATCAGGTTCCGACAATTAGAGAAAAAATAAAACCAAGACAGAGAGTGGGATTCTAAAAATAGACTCAAGAAACAAAAGAAATAGAGAAATAGAAGAAAATAGATCGCATAGATTACTTTATTGAGAGTAGTTCCTTGAGCTTTTTGACGTCAAAACCTACAACAATAGTACCATCGACATCAGTAACCGGAATTCCACCCTGACCGCTCTTTGTAACAACTTCCTGGGCGAATTTTTCATTATCGACATCCCGGACTTCATATTTGATTTTGTGAGAGTCCAAAAATTCCTTGACCTTGGTGCACCAGGGACACCAGACTGCGCTATATACGATGACGTTGTTTGCCATGTTTTCATCTCAAATCTACTAATCAATCAGGGTTTTTATAATCACACTTTCTTAATTGAAACCCGAACCAGCCGGCCATCAATAGAATGTTCAGTCATCTGATCAGAAGACCCATATTCTATCTTTTTGGCATTAACTGCATCGGCGAGTTTGCCCGCGTATTTCTTTATGATGGCCTCGAGTTCTTTTTCAGTACTCAAATGGACAACTATCGAATCGCTCTCGACCAGTTTCTCATCCTTTCGCAGAATCTGAATTCGCCGCTTGACTTCGTTCATCATTCCCTCTTCATAGAGCTCCTGGTCGATTTTCTTTCCAATGTGAACAGTACCGTTGGTAAATGGCGCACTTGCAAATTCACCCTCTGGGGCAGACTCGATCACTTTGACTTCCTTTGCATTTATCATTGAGAGCAAAATAGAGCCATACTCCTTGACTGAATCTGATACTTCGCGTGATTTAGTCTCTACATAAAGAGTTCGGATGGGCATTCTGACCTTTATGTTCGCGCTCTGACGGGCCAGCATTGCAACAGAAACAAGTTCTTTTGCATTTTCTACCTGCTTTTCACCGATTTGATGAATCTTTGATGCATCTTCATCAGTCAATTTGAGCAGGAAAACTGATTTTTCACCCTCAAACTTCATAAAGAATCGCCGATAGAGATATTCGGCAGAAAATGGACTTACACAACCAAGCATAATCAGAGTCTCGCGCATGGACTGATAAATTGCATATAGGGCACCCTCTGCATTATCTCCATTTTGTATGCGGTCCTTTGCCACCTTCATGTAAAATCTGCTTAGATCCTCAACAAGGAAATACCGAAGCGCCTTGATGCCAACATTGATTTCTGTACTTTCGAACGCTTCCCTAAACGTCTTTTTGGTAGAGTTGAGCCGACTTAACAGCCAGAGATCTAGTTGGTCCATTTTTGGCTCCTTAGCAATCCACTCTTTTGGATAGAATCGCTCGAGGAAAACGACCATGTTTAGCGCGATGTTCAAATCACCGCTGCATTTTTTCATCTCATCCCAGCTGAACTTTAGTTCATCCCAGATTGTGTTTCCAATACCCCAAAGCCGGAAGCTGTCCGCACCGTATTTTTCGAGTATCTGCTCAAGGGGAATAAAGTTGCCAACTGATTTACTCATTTTTTCTCCTTTTTCATCGACGAAAAAGCCGTGCATGAGCAATCGCTTATATGGACATTTACCGTATCGAATTACACCCGAACCCAACAGTGAATAGAACCAGCCACGAATCTGATCCTGACCTTCAATAATCTGATTAGACTGCTCACCAAAGGTCTTGATCTCCTGCTCACTCATCGAGGCCCAGATTGCATTACCAGAATCGAACCAGACATCCAAAACATCAGGTATCCGGTGCATTTGCTTGCCGCACTTGCAGCTTACGGTAATCTGATCGATGTATGGCCGATGGAGTTCTTTTACTTCCGGAATTTCCTTTCTCGAACCAACGACTTTGACTTCACCGCAGGTGCATTTCCAGATTGGAAGCGGAATACCCCAGTATCGCTGTCTTGAAATACACCAATCAGGAGCGCCAGTTACGAATTCCTTAAACCGATCTTTTGCAAAATCAGGCTTCCATTGCGTGGCATCAATCTGTGCCATCATCTCATCTTTGATTTTGGAAATTGAAATAAACCACTGTTTTGTAGTGAGGAAAATAAGAGGAGTCTTGCATCTCCAGCAGTGAGGATATCTGTGGCGAACTCTTGCTTCGCGAATTAAGCTGCCATTATTCTGGAGTATTTCGATAACCAGTGGATTTGCCTCGCGGACATTTTTGCCTGCAAGTTCACCTGCTTCCTCAGTGTAGTTGCCCTGCTCGTTAACAGGACAGAATGGTTCGATCTGATTTCGCTTTCCAACTAAAAAGTCTTCTGGACCGTGTCCCGGAGCCATGTGGACTAGACCAGTTCCGTCTTCAATAGTAACATAATCGTCACTTAGGACGACTTTTCTTGAGTATTGTTTTTTGATCTTGACCTTATCGGGGAATGGATGCTCATATTGAACATCTTTGAGCTTCATACCCTTGAACTCTTCGAGGATAGTTGCACTTTTTTCGGCCAAGTTCATGACTGCTTCCAACCGTTCTTTTGCAACGACCCAGACATCCTCATCAACCTTGACTCGGACATACTCGAGAGTCGGGTGAACCATAACCCCCATATTCGCAACTAGAGTCCAGGGCGTAGTGGTCCAGATAACCAAATATTCATTTTCCTTGTCCTTGATCTGGAACTTGACATAGACGCTCGGATCGGTTTCCTCCCCGTATTCGAGTTCGTAATTAGCGATAGTAGTCTCGCATCGATAACAGTAAGGCAGAACATAAACTCCCTCGTAAAGGAGGCCTTTTTCATGCGCCTGCGAAATAGTTTTCCATGACGAGTCGATATATGGATCATAATATGTGATGTAGGGCGCATCAAAATCGGCCCAGACTCCCAAAGACTCGAACTGACCACTCATTATTCCGATATATTTAGTAGCGAAAGTCTTGCACTTTTGAATGAATTTTTCAATGCCGTATTTTTCTATGTCTCCCTTGTTGTTGAATTTGAGTTCCTGCTCGACTTTGACTTCGATCGGAAGACCATGCGTATCGAAACCAGGCTGGAATCGGACATTTTTACCTCGAGATCGGTGATAGCGGACCAGAGTATCTTTGATTGTTTTGTTCCATCCGGTACCTGGGTGAATTTGTCCGGTTGCATATGGCGGACCGTCGCAGAAATAGTAGGTTTCCTTTGAATTCTTGTATTTTGCCTTTACTTCCTCATATATTTTTTCGTCCTTCCAGAACTGGGCGATTTCCTTTTCGATATCTTTGTGATTATACATAATATGACCTCTAATGTCGAATAAAACGGAAAATAATTGTCCCAAAGAGATTTTAAATCACCGTCCCAGAACTCCAAACGAACCAGCTGTCTAATAATAGGTGATTTATTCCTTACGCCCCAGGAATTTAATTATGAGAACTGCTACGTTACGTTCATTGGCCATTTGTAGTGCTTTGGCGATTTCAAGTCCAAAACCCGCATCAGTGCATCTTCCACTTGGCGAAGGAATTGTGTATGCACAACCAAGAGGACCGCGAACCCCGGCGCTCCCTCAAGACGTTCTGGCATCGACGATTGCAGTAAATCGAGAGGCAGATACCATATTTGCAGCTGCCTCAGACAACGCAGGCAGATTAAGAGCAATGCACAGCCGAAATAGAATTGGAGGAACCCAACGCATGACTGGCAATGCAAACATCACAACAAATACCCCAGATCAATCACTTGCACTACGCCAGATCGACTGCACCAACGGCACAATTTTGTTCCTTGCATTAGTTCGAGCGATGAACGAACGACATGATGCAGGAATCGATGCGCATGCACTCATAATCCGACGAGCAGGAGCAAGTGTAGACCACGGAATTGTAGTTGCCAGGGACGGCTCGCAAACAGTAAACATCGATCCAACTTCATCAGTGTTCGGACAGATCGGAGACGGACAAAATACTTATACGCGTGTACTCGAATATCCGGATTTGACTAGTTCAGCAGCACTTTTCTATAGGCAAATTGGAATACGGCTAACTCCAAGCAGACGAACCGATGCAATAGCTGCGTTTGAACGTGCGGACGAACTGTTTAACCGGGATGCCGCAGTATTAGAAGGTCTTGGTGATCTTTACTTCGATCGGGGCAGAGGAGATCTTGCCCGTTCATTTACATATCACGCACGAGGCCATGCAATCGATCCGACACGATATAGTGCGGAAAAATGGAATACGATTAATGCTAATGAGGAGTATCGACTAGGCACAGAGTCATTTGGACGACGCGAATTTGCAGCATGCAGAGAACACTTCGCAGCTGCAGGAAGACACTTGAGAGCGGCTGGAGACACAACTTCAGACATGGTAGCTTCGGCCAATACTAATCAGGCAGCATGCGAGCGAAATGATCGGATAACTTCGAGGGATGCAGGACGATAATCAAATGCAACGATAGGTAACAACGTCTTGCGCTTAGTTTCGCCTCGGGTTAGCATCAAGAGATTAAGTTGTTCTAAGGAAAAATTCCCAAATCAGGACATTTAAATATGCTGAAAATATAGTTTCAGTAAAATAGAAAAAGAAGAACTATCGGATTAAAGTCCTCAGACTTTCGCTTCACGAGGCTTTTATGACGTGCAACTCTTGCGACAACAGACTAAAAAGCACGCATCGCGAAACAGGACAAAAACTTCTAAAACACTTTTTCTCCGACATAAACCTTGATTCCCTGAGGAGTAACCTTAAATGGAGTCAAATCACGAGAATGATCAGTTCCCCGCATCTTAAAGATTTCCAATGCCCGGATGCGCCGATCTTCGCGATCAAGATTATAGAGGTTGAAAATTCCATCCATGACAAAGTGTTCAATGTCAAATCGAATGTCTTCTTTCTTTGGACTTGTTGCCTCAACAGTAGTTATAGTAGTAACATCCAAGTTTCGCAAGAGAGAGAGGAATTCGAAAAGAGTCTGACGATATTCCATGTCATTTTCAAAAGACAACCGAATCATAGTTGCAGAATCGATAACTGCCCTTCGAACATTGTTGCTGGTGATGCGATCTTCCAAAAGATTCGCAACTTCATCAAGCTCCAGTTTCTCTGGCTTGACGATCTCCATCTTATTTGAAGAGATCATCTGATCCACATCGCTAATAAGCGGAAATGTGTTTTTCATATTGTCCAAAATATCGTCTTTGGTTTCTTCCAATGTTATGTAAAGACCATTCTCACCCATTTTGGCACCTCGATAGAGATACTCAAAACAAAAGGAAGTTTTACCCGAACCCGGACCTCCGTAGAGTGCAATATGTCGTCCCTGAGGTATTCCACCATTGAGCATTTCGTCTAATCCTGAAATTCCTGTTTTCACTCGATCCATTTTCTCACGTGCTGATTCTAAGCAGATAAAATTTATATAGTTTGATTCCTATCCTCAAATGGAGTTTTTTTATGTTTAATCACATTTTACCCTGGAGCGAGAAGTACAGGCCACAGAAACTTTCTGATGTAGTAGGGCAGGAAGATATTGTCAAGAGCCTAAAGGCATTTGTCGAGGCAAAAAACATGCCCAATTTGCTCTTTGCCGGACCTCCGGGAGTCGGTAAAACCACATGCGCAGTAGCACTTGCAAAAGAACTTTTTGGCGAAGGATTTAGCGCAAATTTTCTTGAATTAAACGCAAGTGATGATCGAGGCATCGATGTTGTGCGTGGAAAAATAAAGGACTTTGCCAGATCCGTTTCAATTGGAGATGTTCCATTTAAGCTGATTTTTCTTGACGAAGGAGATGCACTAACAACAGACGCACAGCAGGCATTAAGACGGACAATGGAATCCAGCTCCTCAGTAACCCGATTTATAATTTCAGCCAACTATTCCTCGAGAATAATCGATCCGATACAGAGCAGATGTGCAGTCTTTCGATTCATGCCACTAAAAGAAGAATCAGTAGTGTCTTCACTTGAAAAAGTCTGTGTTGCCGAAAAGCTACCGCACGATTTGGAAGCATTAAAGACAGTATATTATGTAAGCGAAGGAGACATGCGAAAAGCACTAAACGTACTTCAGAGCTCTGCGATGCAGGCCAAGAAAATAACTTCGGAAGTAGTGCACAAGATAAGCAGCAGAGCAACTCCAGTCGAAGTAAAGCAACTGGTCGAACTTGCAGTTGCGGGCAATTTCATGGGCGCACGGGAAAAACTCGATTCACTACTCATAAACTACGGCCTTAGTTCAGAGGACATCCTGCTTCAAATATATCGGGAGATCCCAACCATCGCGATAGATGAAAAATCCAAAATCAAGATCGTCGCCGCGGTAGGAGAATGTAACTTCAGACTTGTTCAGGGAGCCAATGAAAGAATACAGATCGAAGCGCTAATCGCGCAGATGGCGCTTCTCAAATGAGGCGAATTTTCTGAGACAAAATTGGTCAAGAAGATCATCACTACTATTGGTACCATTATTAGTGGCAATAGTAGCGATCATTGTATTAGTGCCAGCAGGATTTGCATCAAAAATAGTTGCACCGGAATTTCTAGGTCAGCACGATTTTGGACAAATTAACCTAAGTCAATTTACATATTCAATAAGTATCAACTGCGATCGATCATATATCGACTTTTATGTTTATGATGGTGATCTTAAGCCAGTACAGGGAGCCAAAACATTTCTCTCATACGTAGATTATAGTTCGCCACTGCTGTCTAACGACATAACAGATGAAAAAGGACATATTGACATCCCCCTGCGCGGCAACACGACTTTCATGAGGGGCCTCTTTACGATGCTGATAGAAAAAAAGGGATTTAAGAGCAAGGAATTCCAGTTTCGCATAACTCCATGCTATAGCGACATCAAGACGCCCGCAACACCGCCTCCGGCCCAAACAGGAATACCGAATAAAAACCCAACAACCCCGATAACCCAGATACCCGAACAGAAACCAGCCATCAACCCTCCAAAAAGCAATCAAACTAACCTAAATTCCACAGTAAATACATCAAATTCTTCGTCAATAGAACAGATTTGGATAACCTGGCTCAATTCATCGGACAAAAACACAACACAAAAATGGAACGAAATTAGTAATTATGTCGATCGGGCACTCTGTTTAGCACCTGCAGCCCTATTTTCCACTATTTTACTCTTTTTCTTACAAAAAGCATATCTTTTTTAAATCGTCCAAACCAATACTTTCCTATGAGAAAGTACCTATTGATACTTATATTAGCAGCAAGCTTGATGGTTTTTGGTTGTGTTTTGCCTAATGGCGGCGACAACACCACAGGCTGTACTAAAGAACTTGTTCCAGTTTGTGGAAAGGATGGCAAAACATACGATAACGCATGTCTTGCAAGAGCCGCAAATGTTGCGATAGCATCCAATGGAGCATGTCCTATATCGACTAACACTTCAGTATGCGCAGACACGGACTTTGGCCGGGACACCCAGGTCAAGGGAGTTGCAACTGAGGGCAATCTAAATAAAGTCGATCAGTGCATGGGATCCAACACAATATTGGAGTATTATTGTGCATACGGCCACATCGCAAACCAATCAATATCCTGTCCAAACGGATATAGATGCAACGATGGCGCATGCTACTTACCAAACAACCAGACACCAACAGGAAACACTTCAGACCAAAACGGAGTCCCAACTTCAAATCTTTGTCAGGACACGGACAACGGAATGAGCTATTTTATTCAGGGTAGAACAACTCAATCGGGAACAGTTCGAATGGACGAATGTTCACGATTCGATTCAGTTCGTGAATTTTACTGTCAGAACAACGCAATCCAGAATGTTATTTATCAATGTCCAAGCGGCTATGCATGCAGCAATGGAGCATGCGTAGTAACTTCAAATAGATGTACAGATACAGATGGTGGACGTGAACCAAATGTTCGAGGTCAGGTGAACGTAGTTGGAATGACATACACTTCAACAAGCAATGATGTATGTACCGACAGCAGACACGTACGCGAATACACCTGTAATTCAGAGGGAAACCCAGAATCTGAAGTAATAACCTGTTCTTCAAGCAGAGTTTGTGAAAACGGAGTATGTACAATAACTGATTGTACAGACACAGACGAATCGAACTCGATTTATATTCGCGGAACGGTCGAACGGGGATCTGAAAGAAATCCGGATTTCTGTAATACCGAAGGAGGAACATCAGGAGTAGAATATTATTGTAGAGACAACAACATCAGAACCCAGGACTTTAGCTGCCCATCAGGATATGTATGTCGTGATGGCAGATGTCAGGCAACTGGCTCAAGTCCATCATGCAACGATCCAGATGGAACAGATACATCTACAGCCAGAACAGTAACAAAAGGATCGGAATCTGCAACTGATTCGTGCATATCGAGCGACCCGAACAAGGTTCGAGAGAGAATCTGTAACTCAGCAGGTAATATCGATTATACCGATATTTCATGCGCTTCGGGTTATCATTGCGGCGATGGTGCATGTGTCCGAGATACCGCACCAGTACCAGTAACATATAGCTGTGTCGATGGAGATGCTTCCAGCGGAGGCGTTTCAGCACAGGCAGGAGTTACCTCTTCGGTTACTATAAGCGGATCTGACGGATATAGATCGACAACGGACGATGGCTGTGATGGTGATGGAGTCAAAGAAGCATACTGCAGTTCAGCGACAGCATCATTCGCATCTTCGACCACAGTTCCATGTGGAGACGGATACTCGTGCCGATCGGCAAGATGCACAAGTGTCTGTGAACGACCTGTTGATCCAACTGCATCAGACCCATTAGTCCGAGGAACCAGATATTACGGTGGTGAAACATATGCAGATATCTGCGATGGCACAACTGGAGTCAAGAAATATGTCTGCTCAGGTGATTCGACAGGAGGCTCAACCATAGTAGCCTGCCCGTCAGGATATTCTTGTGATGCCTCAGATCCGGGCAGATGCACACCTTCAGCACCAGCGGCATGCTTTGATTCTGACGGAGGAGGAGCCACATTTACAGCAGGATATGTCATCGAAGGAGGCATAACCTATGATGATGTTTGTGGCGGAGATGGAATTAGCCTGACTGAGCAGGTCTGTGGAGGCACAATACCTACAGATTGTAGAGCAATATATGGATTATCTTGCCTCACAGATAGTTCAGATCCAAGCCACCCACGAGGATACTGCGGATAAATGCAGGTTGATCTTCGTGCGATTTTTCTTTTTAATTTTTATTTCTCTTTTTGTCTTAGTTGCATTCACTCAGACTTCTTTTGCAAGGATAGTAACCCCGGAATATAATCAGGTAAAGGAAACAGGCAGCGAATCACTGCCCTCGCTTGATCCGGCAATGCGAATTGAATGTGATGACAAAAACATAATGACAGTTGTATCTGATTTTAGATCTAATTTGCCAGTAGCAAATGCGCAGGCATATCTATTCAATACCAATTATGGCTACAATTTTCTCTATCGAAACTCCACCGATGAATCAGGAAGAGTAAGCATACACGCACTGGGAAATCTCAACTTTCTCACGGCTCTATTTATCATGCGAATCGATGCTCCAGGCTATCGGACAAAGGAGATCGAATTTACGTTTAGCAGGTGTTTCGATTCATCTGAATCAGAACCAAATCCTGCACCAACAACTCCGACGCCTGAACCAACACCCACACCACAAGTAGAACCCACACCAGTCCCGCAACCCACTCCAATAATTAATCCTCCAACGCCGAGCGCTACTAACTCATCAACAAGACCAGCTACACAACCCGCATCACCATGCCCATTGCCTCTTGGTTTAATTATTTTGCCTTTAATTTACTCAATATGCGAATCGAAGAAGACTTTATCGGCAAGGTAGAAGTAAAAGAAGATGCTTATTTTGGCTCATTCACAACCAGAGCCCAGAAAACATTTCAAATTAGTCCGTACAAAGTTCATAAAGAAATCACATATGCAGTGGCAACGATCAAAAAATGTGCTGCAATTACAAACTCCGAATTGGGAGTGCTCGAACCGCGCATTGCAAAGGCGATAGTCTCTGCTGCAAACGAAGTAATTTCAGGGAAACATGATGACCAATTCGTTCTTGATGCCTACCAGGCAGGAGCCGGAACACCACTACACATGAATGTGAACGAGGTCATTGCAAACCGAGCAGAAGAGATTTTAGGTGGAAAGAAAGGCCAATACAAAATAGTGCACCCAAACAACCACATTAATCTGGCACAAAGCTCGAACGACGTAGTTCCGACTTCGATACGAATCGCATCAAACCTTAGCTGTCACAAGTTGCTCAAGGAAGCCAAAGAAATTCAGAAAACATTATCGGAAAAAGGCAAAAAATACAGAGCTACGATCAAGATCGGCCGGACTCACTTGCAGGATGCAGTGCCAATGACATACGGCCAAACATTTGATGCATGGGCAAGAGCAGTGGAAAAAGACATCATTGCGATTGAAGAAGCACTACTTCACATTAGTGAACTTGGAATTGGTGGCACTGCAACGGGAACAAGCATCACTGCGCATCCAAAGTTTGCGCAAAAGATCGTCGCGCAGATTTCAAAAGAAACCAAAGTTGCATTTATTGCTGCTGAAAATAAAGTTGAAACAACCCAGAATATGAATGATTTTTTGCCCCTTTCAAGTGCACTAAGACAGTATGCAACTACATTAAACCGGATGGCTGATGACCTGCGACTTCTTGTAAGTGGACCAAAAGGAGGCATTGCAGAAGTTATTTTACCGGAAATCGAACCGGGTTCATCCATCATGCCAGGTAAGATAAACCCATCCGTCCCCGAAGCAGTAAACATGGTTTGTTGGAGAGTCATGGCAAACGACCTAACCGTTTCGCTGGCAGTTTCATCGGGACAACTCGAACTCAATTTCGGAACTCCAATTATCGGATTTTCGCTTCTTGAGAGCATTAGTTTACTTACCAACACCACCAGAGTATTCGAGGGTGAGTGCATAGCAGGTTTAGAAGTTGATGAGAAGAGGGCAAAAACCAATTTCGACAATTCGCTCTGCTACGCAACGGCATTCAATCCATATTTGGGATATTCACTAGTTTCGAAGCTGGTGCGATCCGCACTCAAAGAAGGAGTTAGCCTGAAGGAACTGATAGTAAAGGACGGTCATCTTAGCAAATCAGAAGTAGAGAACATAATTGAAAGTTCAATTGGCCCATCAGCAAACGATCGTAAAAAGTAAAAGATTAAAGGCAGGTTAAAGAGATCAAACACTGCGCAAAAAACCCAAAGGCCGAATACGAGTTGGCTCAATTGTATCCATACCTAACGCCACTTCATGATCCAGATTAGGCAGCAGACCTACAAATCGGGTCATCTGGAGCGAGTTAACGGTAAGATTTAGTGCCAATGCATTTTGATCGCTATAAGCTGAAAGCAAGACGCTGCTTTTCCAGTAATACTCGGCCAGCTTAGCAAGAACATCCCGCAACCTGCCTTCATAGATTTGGGCATCTCCCAAAAATTCCAAGGCCTCTTGAGGGCTAAGCGCGTCGACTTTTTCACGATAGGCGGGTCTGACTCGATTTAGGACTCTCTCGACCATGCCCCATGAGAGATCCACATAGGCAGTATGCAGAACAGGTACCTTTTTTGGATCAACTATCACTTCGAGAATAACTGAATCCCCAAAGATCGGAGGTTTTCTATCAGGCCATGCAAAAATCCCGGCTCTGCGCCAGGGCACTGCAAGATTTGTAGCAACTTTATCAAAGGCAACATCCACCATGGCCAATTCCCGTGGCCTGTTTGTTGCCAGAGGCATAAGTCCTTCATTCAAAATCCCACCGACTTTATCACGCCGAGTAGCATGATAAACCCTCGCCGTATGTTCGATTGTTTTTTTCATAATTCCACCCCTCGAAATGCACCAAACATTAGGCATATAAAAATTTAATTCCGAAAAAGCCGAATAAATAAACTGAAAAATACGCATATTTAAAAGAAAATGGAATGAATATTCCATTATGGGAACAAAAATGGAAAATAATCCTGACAATAAAGATCTGATCTTAATTGAAGAACTCAAAAAAGACGCCAGATTGTCTGAGCAAAAACTCGCAAGAAAAACCGGAATACCCATGACAACAGTACACAATCGCCTACGAAAACTACGCGAACATGGTGTAATAAAAGGGCATACAATAAGACTCGACCATGCAAAACTTGGTAGATCCATGGTAGCATACGTGCTGGTAAAGGCAATGCCAGGAGTCGATCAAAAAAAGTTATTAGATACGATCTCAAAGATCCCGCACATATGCGAAACTGCCATGATAACAGGTGATTTTGACATATTATTTAAAGCACGGGTAGCTTCCATGAAAGAACTCAATGAAATAGTTGTTAAGGGTCTTAGGATGGAGAAAAACATCGGAGACACAAGAACCATGATAAGTTATGAAACCATAGAGACTCAATGAGAATTAGTGCTCCGCCCTATTTTTTAGCGAATTCTTATAGACAACATAAGTCCCGGAGATTTTGTCATGGAGCGCCTGTTTTTTAGGATCGAAAACGATCAGCAGATTTCCAAGGCTAAAGGTAAGTCTATCAACAATTACCTCGGCAACTATGCCGCGCCAAAGCGCACTCTTAATCGATAATGGATATTGATATTTTGCATTTACAACTACCAGTCCAAGGGCACTCTTTCCAGGGGTGGCACCTTCTTTTGCAAGAAAATAGGGAGTATATACTACTACAAAAAGGACAAAAATTATCTCAAATATAAGTACAACTAGCTCAGTGGTTAATATAGGTGAAATAATTAATGCACCAATCAATCCCACGCCTAAAATAACAACTGCGTCCAATAATCGGGCTCCCAGTCTTATCCAAAATCCCGCATATCGAACTTCTGTATTTGCCATGCTTTCCATTATAGCATAATCTCACTAAAAGTTAATAATCTTGAATTCCAAAACAAATCATGCCCATTTACACAAAATTCGGAGATGCCGGAAAGACAAGACTGCTGGGAACCGCAGTTGTCGATAAGGACGATCCAAAAGTCCAGGCATATGGGAGTGTTGATGAACTCAATGCATTATTGGGGATCGTAATCGCATCTAATTCCGAAATTCCAAAGATTAACGAGAATCTGACAAAAATCCAAAACGATCTTTTTGTTATCGGTGCTCAGCTAGCAGCAAAGGACGTCAAAACAAAATCAATCGAACCAAAGCAGATCGAAGGATTAGAGCACGAAATCGACAAAATGGAGGCGGAATTGCCAAGACTAACTAATTTCATCCTTCCAGGTGGCCATATCGTCGCAGCATCGCTCCACCATGCAAGAACAGTTTGTAGAAGAACTGAGAGATGCATAGTAACACTTGCAAAATCAGAGAAGGTAAACGAAGATACAATGAAGTACATGAATCGGCTTAGCGACTTCCTTTTTGTCCTTGCCAGATTCGTAAATTATAAGAAAAAGCACGAGGAAAAAATTTGGCGTGGTTAGCGTGGGAGAAGGCCTAAGGAACGAACTAATTCAGAAGATAGAAAGGCTCAAAGCATACACAACCATCAGCAAGCAAATTCAAATCAAAATAGAAACGTTTAGTCAAATTAGACACAAGAAAGACCCAGAAGAGCTATTTCTTGAACTTTGTTTCTGTATATTAACTGCTAATTACACATCAGAAGGAGGCATTAGAGTACATGGCGAGATTGGAAATGATTTTCTTACTCTTGAAGAAACACAACTGGCAAAGCGACTAACGGAAGTTCGCTATCGATTTCCCAATCTTCGAGCGAAATACATAGTAAAGGCAAGAGAGGAACGGACACGGGTTGTAGAGGCAATCGGTCAGAAATGGACGCAAATCGAGCTAAGAAATTTTCTCGCACAGGAAATTTATGGACTTGGACTTAAGGAAGCCAGCCATTACCTAAGGAACATCGGCTTTTTTGAAGTAGCAATACTGGATTTTCACATAATAGATATACTCGAGAGACACGGAATAATTAAAAAACCTAAGACACTAACTAAAAGTAAGTATCTTTCCATAGAGAAGAAATTAGATCAAATTTCCAAAATGACCAAATTGACTCAGGGGGAGCTGGATTTCTATCTTTGGTACATGGAAACTGGAAAGATACTCAAATAGATAACTCAATAAATAATAAAATACTTAGAAGTGAATTTATCATGGAAATCGAACGGACAAAAGAAACGAAGACAGAGAATGAAGAGATCATAGATGACGCACAAAGACAGCACGCGGCAAAAAATGATCTTTTACCCATCTTCTTAGTCGTATTCATAGACTTATTGGGAGTTGGAATTGCGCTTCCGGTTCTTGGACCTCTTTTGTTGGGAAATAGCCCACTTCTCTCTGCAACAACATCAGTTGCAGATCGGGCAATAATTCTTGGAATATTGATCGCATCATATCCATTAATGCAATTTTTCGGGGCACCGATACTAGGCACACTTTCAGACCAGCACGGGAGAAAAAAACTTCTGATCGTTTCATTAGTAGGAACTTTTATAGGATATCTTTTGTTCGGGCTAGGAATCACACTGGGTAATATTTACCTTCTGTTTCTTGGCAGACTTATCGATGGATTTACAGGAGGAAACATCTCGATTGCGATGTCAGCAATCGCAGACATAAGCGATAAGAAATCCAAAGCAAAGAACTTCGGATTAATCGGAATGGCATTTGGTCTTGGCTTCATTATCGGACCATATATCGGAGGCAAACTATCCGACCCGAGCGTTCTAAACTGGTTTAATTTTGCAACTCCATTCTGGTTCGCCGCGGCGTTGTGTCTCCTAAACATAGTAATGCTTTACTTTAGATTTGAAGAGACACTTAAAACCCGCAAGGACGCAAAAGTAGATTTGTGGATGGGCGTTCGAAATATCCAAAAAGCCATGGCAATGGAGGAACTTCGAGTTATATTCATAGTTGTATTTCTCTTTAACTTGGGATTTAGCCTTTTCACCCAGTTTTTCCAAGTATATCTGATAGAGCGATTCTCATTTACCCAATCGAACATTGGAGACATCTGGGCATTTACCGGATTGTGTATCGCAGTCACCCAAGGACTCGTAGTCCGTAAACTCTCGGATAAATATGCACCAAATTCGGTTTTGAAGGTTTCGATTCTTCTGCTATCGATCGCACTTCTTTCGCTCGCATTGCCGGATAAGGCGATCTTCTTTTTCGTCATAACTCCATTTATCGCCCTTGCAAACGGACTTAGTCAGCCAAACACAACTGCAATCATATCTAATCTGACTCCAAAAGAATCTCAGGGCGAAATGCTCGGGGTCAATCAGTCAGTTCTGGCTTTGGCCTATACACTACCTGGATTCATAGGCGGCATAATAGCATCGTATTCAGCAGTAGGACCAGTAATTGCAGCGGGACTCATAGTTCTTGTAGCATGGCTGGTCTTCATGTGGGAATTTGGAAGAGATAAGAAGAAGATCGAAACGATTGCTTAGCTAAAGATTAGAAATTAAAGAATAGTTAGAATGCTCGTCCTTGCATGGTTGCAAAAGCGAAACCGCCGGCCATTACAAGACCACCTGCAACCAGAAGAGCACCGCTAGTAGCGCCTGGAAGAGGATTACCAAAGGTTGTTCCTGCTGGAATCATCGACATTCCGATCATTCCCAGGCCTGCAGCCATTCCACCATAGCCAATATAATGCAAATCCAATCCTTTTTCTGCCATGTAATTATTGTGCCGATCAAAGAATATAAACCCTTCTACCACGAATTATCATCAGTTATAATGATCTAAACTGAAGGCTTTTGTGTCGAGAAAAAATCGATCAGGTATTTAAACTTCATTCGAGTTGCCATTCTTAGGTGATAAATTGCAATTTAGTTCACAGAATATCAAGAAAAACATATTTTTAGGAATAATATTACTGCTTCTGA
The DNA here is from genome assembly GCA_016212525.1 of Microcaldota archaeon. Classification (GTDB taxonomy): domain Archaea; phylum Micrarchaeota; class Micrarchaeia; order Anstonellales; family Bilamarchaeaceae; genus Bilamarchaeum. The sequence continues at coordinate 439,365 of JACRGD010000010.1, forward strand.
TTTTACCTCTGACAATAAACGCCCAGAGCAGCGATAGTAATACAGTAGTCACAGATCAGCCAGCAGGCACATTAGAGTCTGCAGGCCACAGAGCAGGAGATTTCCTTTGGAGTCTAGTAGGCGCGCTAGTCGGATTTCTGCTTTTCTTTATAGGAGCACCATTTCTGCTCTTCAAATCAGAATTTCAAAATAAGGCGAAATTGTTTTCCAAGGCCAAACCGGCAGATTCGGCAACAGCGGCAAACGGATATGTTTCACTCTTTGGAAAACCCCAATTAATTGGCACTAACAAGTGCTCGATACTCGATACGCCTTCGCTCTATTATAGCTACAATAAAGAAAAATTGACAGTAACACAGAAAGTAGTCTGCGGAAGCGACGCAGAGAGAGAAAATGTAGTCAAAATATCGCCAGCTCCAGATAGATGTACTACGGAGATAGTAACCCGGGATGGACGGGATTATAAGGAAACACGATGCGAGAAATGCTGGAATGCAAATGTCTCAGAATGGGTCTCGGTTGAGCGCAAGGACGGACTTGGAACATTTAAAATCGGCGCCAACACAGTCACCCCAAACACTCAAACAGAGTATATGGGAGATATTTTAGAGAAAAAAAGTACATCCAATAAAGCAGGAGTGGACTATCGCGAAACAGTCTCTTACATAGAAGCCAGCACGCCACAGATTCTGGCAGTGGGAGAAGCAAAGGCAGGAAGTATGGCCAGCGGAAAACCCTTTGTAGTTTCGACAAAGGATTTCGAAGCTACAAGGCAACTGATAGTTCAGGCCGAAAAGACAATGAGCCTAATCTTAAAGGTACTGGGCTTTTTGGCATTTTTGATCGGTATGTATCTCATACTCGCACCCATTCCAGCTCTAATCAACGTCGCAGGAGCCATACCATTTATAGGCCAACTCTTTAGCGGACTCGCCTCGATAACTGGAATCATGATCTTTATTGTCTCGTTAGTGGTTGCAATAATCATGACATTGATCCTGACAATAATATTCAAGATCCTCCGAGCCATAACAGACAATATAGTAGCAGTCATTGCCATAACGATCGTTGTTGGGCTTGCACTTATGTACGTACTGGGCATGGTAGGACCAAAACCAGCATAATTTTTTTTATTTTTTAGCAGTTGGAACAAGATATCCAAAATGATAGTAGGCTCATTAAAAGGAGCAGCGGGTAAATTAGAAAGGAATAAAATTGAGGTGTAAACATGGGTTCGAATTGTTGTGATACGGGAAAGTCCAGCTGCTGCGGTGAGAGTTCGTGTGGCGCAAACGAAGAATGCGGTTGTGAATGTCATGGCTGTGAATGCTGTGGCGAAATGAGCAAAGACAAAATGATGTTCATTATGATGATGGATCTGGCAGATGAGGCCTACATGAAACTAGCCAAACAGAAGATGATGGCAGTTTGGGATAAGAAATTAGGCGGAGATATGCAAAAGTCTGCAGAGTTCTTTGTAGAACAGAGCATGGCCAAATGGATGAACGAAGAAGAGTGGATGAAAAACAAAGATGCAGTCATGGAAAAGTTCACAAAAATGATGGCTGAAAAGAAGAAGTAATTTCTCCATTTTCTTTTTTTATTTAGATTCTGTTTTTAGATTTGTTATTCGATTCTGCGATATAAATTAATACGATATTTAGAATAAATGCAGTTAGAGCCATCATAGGGATTGTCATATAACCAAATGGCGCAAACAACTTAAGAGCGCATTTTGAGGGGCCATCTAGAACCGAGCAGACGGAAGCTAAATCGAAGAACTGTACCCCATAATGATAGACTGAAATGATACCTCCGATTAGTGAGAGAGGTAGAACATAAACGAATACATCAGATCTTTTGTAATAGAGAGCAACGCCTCCAATAATCAAAAGGGGATACATGAAAATTCGCTGGAACCAACAGAGTTCGCAGGGCTCCCAACCAAGAACAAACTGGAATGAGAGACTACCTAACGTCGCACACATCGAAACGATCAGGGCAAGTGCAAGACCCTCACTTTTTAATTGCATAAAGAACTCGGAAAGAAAGGGATGCTCGATCTTAAGTAAAACAATTAGAAGAAGAGAAGCTAGAAAGAGTTGGCTAATTAAAACAAAATACGAGAGTGCCTCTGGTATCGATTCAGTTATTGAGAATCCGTTTTTTACAAAAGTAGCGGCGAGTATTAGAAAGATACCGATGAGAGTAAGTCTTACCAGGCTCTGCATAGGATTAGACATTGAGCGAAAAAGAATAATAATGCATCCTCGATACGCACAAGAGACTTGTTTTTTAATTTAAAGCAAGAAAACAAATAATGAAACAGATAAAAACAAAGACAATACGTCAAAGTGTAACCTTCAAGGCAACTCCCACCGAGATTTATGAAATGCTTATGGATTCAAAAAAACATTCTAAATTCACGGGAGCCAAAGCAAAAATCAGCTCAAAAGAGGGCGGATCTTTTAGTGCTTATGAAGGAGGATTAGTAGGTAAAAACCTAGAACTCAAGGTTGGCAAAAAAATAGTGCAAGTCTGGCAGTGCGTAGAACCAGAATGGCCAAAAACGCATTTTTCAAAACTGACAATTTCACTGACAAAAAGCAAAACGGGAACAAAACTTAGTATGATACATGCCGGAGTTCCATCTTCAATTGCCAAAGACATAAGCGATGGATGGAAAACGTATTACTGGGAACCGATGAAAGTGTATTTAGAAGAGAACACTGAGAAGTAATCAGAACGAGCATGGATCGAATTAACATAAAAAACCATATTTTTAAACTATTCGACCCAATAATCCACTGATGATCGGCGAAAGAACAGCAACTGAGCTAGCTCAAGCATACTTAGAAAAGCATACCGTCCAGATAAGTAGATTTGGCCTTGCCAACTTGATTGAAAATGGCGGCTATGAACTAATGGTCATGCCCGATGGCGGATTTTTCCTTGCATTTAATCGAGAAGGAGTTTACTTTGATTGTCGCACGATTTCCCAGACTCTTTTTGACGACATAGCACAGACTAATCCAGAACTAAGACCATCATTGCGGATTAAGGACGATCGAACGGGAATTCATAATTGGGTTGAAATAATCGATCCTTTATCGGGAAGAAGAATACAGATCGATCCCACTCCGTGGCAGGCTACGATAACTCCGAATCATTTAGGAGGAAAGGAAGATTCACCAGACATCATAGTTTGCGGAGTATCAATGGACATTGGAGTGGCTCCTCCTCACCTAGTAACACCATCGAATGTCGGCCATCTAACGACATATCTCGAAGGCAATGCACCCATAGTGGGCAGACCGGACATGCGGGGCGCTAATCAGGATTTTTTATTTATTTTTAATTTGAGACACGAGCGAGGGTGGGGCGACTTAATCGAAAAACACCAAAACGCAGGAATTTTAGTAACTGATTCGGCAGAACTTCAGCGGAGAATCGGTTCGAAGAGAGATCTCGACTTGGAGCCTCTTTTTGCGACTGGTTTGATTCATTTTGGACTAGTCCGAACGACACCGAAAGTTCAATTTGTAAAGCTTAATATCCAGAAACTACTCTACGCACCGGGAATGGTACTTCCAAACCCTGAAGCCGGACTCCACTTGAGAGAGTCGGTACTTCGATTTGTACCACTCATTAAACGACTAAAGCCCAGATTGCCATTATTGGGAGCACCGACAGGTACAGAGATAGATGTTAGAAACCCAGACTTAGCAGCCATGAAAGCGGCGTATAATGAATATGTAGGTAAGTTGGCAAGAAATAGGAAGGACCCGGGAGCTGCGGTTCCTAGAGTAGTGAGATAAAACAAAAAAGAAACCATAAGGATTTTGATCAACCACGTTACTTTGAGCTAACGAATAGGCGTATTTTTGGGGTGAAGCCCTTTTTTCCACCGAGTGAGCTTTAGCTCACGAAGGTAAAAGAGCTCAATGGGCCCGCGCGGGATCGAACCGCGAGTCTCTGCTGTGTAAGAGCAGCGTCTTAACCATTCGACTACGAGCCCAGGATTGAGTTGAGCGAAAGCGAAGCTCAAGCCTGAAGAACGACCTCGAAAAGAGGTCGTGAATATGAGCAAGGACGACAGTCCTTGCGAACCCGTTCATGAAATTAAATGCTTCACGAGCAACCTCCAAAGAGGTTACAAAATACACCCATTCAGGCATAACTTTACGTCAGTAAATCCAATCAATAATAATAGATGGTGGGGTTTTTAAGGCAAACAGATGAGCGAAAAGCAAGAAAAGATAAATAAAAATTAAAGAAAAAATTAGACGTTAAAGTACTTATGGAGTTCAAGGTTGGTAACACCCATCAAAGATTCCTTATGTTGCTTCGTTTTTATCTCGACATAGTCATCAAGCAATTCAGTGGGGAAAGTACCCTTTATGAATTTCATATCGCTCGAGAGAGCAGACAACGATTCCATGAGACTTGAGGGTAAAGACTTCTCAACCCGCTTCTTGGAGTCCTTCTCAGTTTGATCGCCTGGCTCGGTTTTGCTCTTAATTCCATCTAAACCAGCAGAAACCAGTGCAGCATACAATAGGTATGGATTGGCAGATGGGTCAGATGCCTTAAAGACGACACGCTTGACTTCCTTAACATTCTTTTTGGCACTTGGAACAAACAACAAAGATCCGGAATCAGCTGCACTCCATCCAAACTTCTTTGGATCGGCAGTCAATTTTCTATACGAATTTGGAGTTGGAGCTGCAAAGGCCATGATCGCACTGGAGTGCTCAAGAACACCACCAATAAAGTACCGGCCACTCTGACTCAGTTGGCCATATTCCTCTTTCCCTTCATAGAAAAGATTCGAATCGGCAGTTTTCCAAAGACTCATTGAAACATTGAGCGAATTGCCCTTCTCACCTTCGATTGGATACGGCATAAATGAAGCAGAAGCTCCAACAGTTGCAGCCAGGTTCTTGGCAACCAGCTTGAGAGTGTTTGTTGCATCAGCAGCGGATTTTAATGATCTCTCTGCCAGTTCGAACGTCTGTTGTGCTGTTGGCGATCGGCCGTGTCTGTGCGAATCGACCATCATACCAAAGTGATCTTCGAGAGTTTCTGAAACCTGATTCCTAGCGGCATACATTACATCATAGGGAGTGGCAGCAAAAGCACCATGAGTCTGATTGGCCGAAAGAGCAGATGGGCTCCATTGCGACTCGCGCGAGTCCATTAATACACCCATACCACGTGCTCGGGTATTTTTATCGACAGTCGCCCCGTCAAACATATAACAGTCAATTTCTGAACCAACAAGCGCACTCTTGATTCCGGCGGCATTAAGATTAGTTTCGATTCTCTGAGCCATGTATCGGGGGTCTTTTAGGAATCGCTCTTTGTTTCCTGCAGTAACTACATCACAGATGAGTCGGACACTTGAAGTTTCCCAGGGAAGTCTTGAGAGAGTTTCCGGATCAGGAAGCAAAACCAGATCGCCCTGTGAGGATTGACCAAACACCTCAGAAAGATCGGCAGCATAGATACCATTTCCGAAACTTGCCTCTTCTAATTTTCGGTTTGAAATAGAAACACGATGAAGTTTACCCTTGACATCGAAGAATTGTAAATCTATCCATCTAATCTCGTTAGTTGCTACATATTTTAGCACATCATCTATTGCAGACACATGACCACCTTAACGACTAATAACACTTAGACAATTTAAAAAGATTGATATCAGGACGAAAATAGGGAAAAACGCATAACTAAAAACCTAAAACTCCAAATCCAAATCATGTTTGGAACTTCAGGCATCAGAGGCATCTTTGACAAAGACATAACATTAGATCTTGCCTATCGAATCGGAAATATATTCGCGAACGGAAAGATGACCATCGCACGGGACATCCGTGAAAGCGGACCGGCATTATTAGAGTCTACAAATGCAGGAGCAAACGAAAACGGGTCCGACATAATCGATTTGGGAATAGTTCCAACTCCAACGGCAGCATTATCAAGTAAAAAATACAACTGCCGCTCAATCATGCTCACAGCATCGCATAATCCACCGGAATACAATGGCCTAAAACTCATCGAAAGAGGAAAGGAAATCGACAAAAAAATGGAAAAGTGGGTCGAAGCCCAGTATAAGCAAAACGTAGTTAAGAGAAACGAAAGAAAAGGTCAAAAATTCGTAGATAATCAGATAATTCAGGATCACAAAGATTTGATATTCGATCTTATCGATACCAAAGTCATCGCAAGAAAAAAACCAAAAATAGTAGTAGACTGCAATGGAGCGGCAGGAAGCATAACACCCAGCCTGCTTAGCGATCTTGGCGCACGAGTAGTAAGCCTTAACGCCTCATTAGATGGGTTTTGCAGACCATCAGAACCCAATGACGCCAACGTCGGAATGCTCAAGGCAGCAGTACGAAATAGCGGCGCAGACTTTGGAATCGCTCACGATGGAGATGGCGATCGATGCATTGTTGTTGATGAATTAGGCGAAGCATTAGCGTTCGATGTCCAATTAGCACTGATGATCGAACATGAGATGGACGAGAGCAGAGAAAAACGAATCGTCTCGACAGTAGAATCATCACTTTTGATCCGCGAGGTAGTTGAATCCAAAGGCGGAAAGGTTGAGATAACTCCGGTTGGAAGTACATTCATCGGAGACTTGATGGAACATAATGGAGCAATCTTTGGCGGAGAGCCATGCGGCGAATATGTTTATCGAAAAGGAGTTCATGTCCCAGATGCTGTTTTAGCAGCGGCAAAGTTCGCTCAGATCTTTTGCCAAAGAGGCCAATTTTCAAAACTAAAAACCAGATACAAACAGAACTTCATTGCACGCGAGAAATTTGCATCTAAAGACAAATACGAAGCAATAAATCGAATAAAAGGAGAGATACAAATCGAGGGCGAGCGAAGAAACGACGATGGCATCCGAATCGATGAGCAAGACGGCTGGTTCTTAATTCGAGCTTCAGGAACAGAACCCATCGTCAGATTAACTATGGAATACAAAACCAAAGAAAAACTCGAACGAAGATTAATAGAATTGGCTAAATTGATAAGACAGAATCACTAGATTTGGCAATTTTACCCCCAAAATAAGTTCTGGAAAAAAAAGTATCGATTTCATCTACAGAAGAGATAGCAAACAGTTCTGCAAGTTCATCTTCGGCTCTAACAACCTTAGTCGACCTATAGAATGCATCAAGACCATCGATGGAAATGCGTCGTAAAGAGGGAGAACTGGAAAGACAATAAACATCGCCAAGAGCAAGAGTCGTAACCAAAACCAGAACAGGTTTATCTGCATCAGTAATGAGAGCAGATCCAAGACAATGCAAAGCGTATGGGAAAGCACTAAAAGCCAAAAAAGAAACTGCCCGTTCAGCAGCCAAATCATCTTTGGCCGCTCGCAGATTATCCAAGAAACGCAGAATTGCAGTATCACACATAAAAACAGTACGTCTCTCAAAAAGATCAGTATCCAACAAAGGATCGCCACCCCTATGAGTAGAATATCTTGCTGCTGCCTCGAGTTTTCGAGTTGGAGTGGAAAGAGAACGAAACGGAACAGAGGAGCACATGTGATAGAATAAGTAAAGGTTTGTTTTTAAAAGCTGTTATAATAGATGTTTAGGAACAATAGAACATAGAAACCAGAGATAAGAAGGAAAGCAGAGGAGAAATAGAGTGGATGCATACTGTTCAACCAAAATATCATCATTCACGCCGTAGGAAACGGCAGACTCAATTGGCCATTGGTATGCATCCAAACTAAATAGGATAAAAAGATAATAAAAAGAGAAGATAAGTGCAAAGTGAACTAGGATTGAGGCGGAATTCCTGCAGAATCTTCCAGAGTAATCGTAGCCTTATCAGTTGAATTATCAGTTGACTTTTCTTCAACAGAATCTGATGAGGAAGTCGAATCAGTAGAGGAATCATCTGATTTTTCAGAAGTTTCTAAAGATCCTGAAGAATCACTAGATTTAGCATGTGAAGGATACAATGAAGGATCAACTTCTGCATAAATATTGGGTCTTCTGGTCCTGATCTGGACAGTTGCATTGAACTTCTTTTTCAAAAAGACCTTTGCAGCTTTAATGCGCTCGCCGGCTTTTCCAATGGCAATACCGCGGTCTTTCTCATCGATAGTAAGAAGGATATTATTTTCACCCATTACGTCTCGCTCTTCATAACCATAGACCTGGATATTGAGGAAAAAGTTCTTCAAGAACTGCTCAGGAGTATCCGCGTCTTTAATGATTATGATCTTCTTCTTAAACATCTTGGAAATTTTAGGGACATTTGCACCCTTTGGACCAAGACTCCTCGCAAGTGAATTTGGAGGAACCAAAAAAATCATGAAATTTTCAGTTTCCACATAATCAGACGGCATTATGCGGGTGATTTTTTCAAAATTAGTTATGATACTAAGATCTTTCGCGCTCAATTCAATCATTTAAATCACAAACAAAAGTAAAAAAATTATTTTTTCTTGCCCATCTCCAATAGATTAGATGAACCTGCATCGTAAACCGAAAGAACAGTTACCGGGAATGGTTTTCCGCACACAGAACCCAGCTCGATCGAATTGCCATCGAACTCAAGAATCGGAGTCGAGTGAGTCTTGGAAGCTTTGACAATGCCCTCTAGCAAATTAGATGGAACATTATTCGCGATAACGAGCAATTTAGCCTTCTTTTTAAGAGAGACATTGTGTCCGAAATCAACTTTACCTGTTTCGACAGTCAATCGGAGTGCACCTACAAGAGGACTTTCTTTCTCCTTCTTGCTCTTTCTTCTTCGAACTACTTTTCTTTCCTTCTTTGGTTTAGCTACATCTCCGGATTCTTCGTCTATTTCGTCAGATTGAACGTCTTGTTTTTCCCCAGCTTCTAAATCTTTTTCTGCCATTAAATTCACCTAAAATATTTGTATTGAGTTTGCGTTTAGCATTATCGTTTATTTGTGTTTCTTGTTTTTCATGACCAGTTTAATCTTTCCGGTTCCCACAGGAACAGTCTGACCAACTATGATGTTTTCGGTAACTCCGATAAGTTTTTCTTCCTCACCAAACGCACTCGCGTTGATGAGATGCTTGATCGTTTCTTCAAACGCAGCACGACCTAAGACACCGACTTTCTCACCCGAAAGACCGTGACGCCCGATTGGCTTTATCTGACCGCAGGTTGTCATGGCATCTGCAATGAGCATGATGTGCCTTATGTCAACGGACAGTTTCTGCAAGTCCATAACATCATTTATTTCCTTGATGATGGCTTTACGCGCTGCCTCTATACCATATACTCGTTCGATCTCCTTTAAGTTGTTGGTATAGACCCGATCCGGATCAATTGCCTCATTAAGAATAGCACCAGTAACATTAAATCCGGCTGCCCGGATGAAGTATTCACCCTCACCCTTGATAACCACTGCCCTGAAAATACCGTCGATACCCTTGACTATTGCGTCGCGGACTTTCTGACTGAGTTTTCGGACGTATTTTGCAGTGATCTTCTTTTCTTTAGTTGCAGTTGGCTCAGCAACAGTTGCTGCGGCATCTCCTTCTTTCTTAGCCTTTGGCTTCTTTGGAGTTTTTGTTTCTTTGACGGCTTTTGCAGGTTTAAGAGTAATTACATTATCAGCAATCTTAAGATCAGGTGAGAATTCTTCGAGTGCCTTTTTGACCATATTAAAGGTAACACCCTGTGCCTTGGCATCCTTTTCACTAAATATAATATCTATAGAAAGGGAAGCAAGATCATCCTCAACCCGGGCAACATCGGAAACGAAAACTGCCGAGAGATCACGTGCTACTTTTTCAGCAGCATCCTGATCCTTTGCATATGCTTTCTTTAGATACATATCGATGATGGGCTTCTTTGGTTCCTTCTTTGCATCAACAATTTCAATTAGACGCGGAAGACCAGTCGGCACGTGTTCTGCAACACCTGCAAAGTGAAATGTACGCATTGTCATCTGCGTACCTGGTTCGCCGATGCTCTGTGCACAGACAACTCCGACAGCCTCGAAAGGAGGAATCGCGGATTCAAAAACCGATTTTTTCTTTGATTCTTTTTCAGTCATAAGTGTCAACCTCGTTACGCAGTATCAACATCATCCTGCTTTGTAGATTCTACAAGTTCTGCCTTGGAAGCAAACATTGGATCTTTTGCATCTCCACCATAGATAAACTGTACGATGCTCATGTCAGCATTTCGAACAGTCTTATCCTGGAAGACAACCAAGTCCTGCAATGCATTGATCAGACGTCGCTGCATGTAACCTGAACGGGCAGTTCTAATTGCAGTGTTAACCAGAGCTTCACGGCCACCCATAGAGTGGAACATGTATTCACCTGGGTTAAGTCCAGTATGGAACGATGCGAAAACAAAACCACGCTCGGCAGCTGCAAGTGATCCGGGTTTGTAGTATGGCAGGATTCGCTTTTTGTAGCCTCGGGTAAGTCGCTTGCTTCGAACGGACTGCTGCGCAACTAGCGCAGACATCTGGATCGCATTAAGTAACGAACCACGAGCTCCGATCTTGGCCATGATTATAGATGGGTTTGTGATTCCCAGGTCGGATTCAACAAGTTTGCCCACATCTTCTCTTGTGCGGCTTGTGATCTGCATAATCATACCTTCGAGAGTTTCCTTAAGACTCATACCAGGAGATCGCTCGAGAGATCTGCTCTTAAACTGCATTATCAGGTTCTCGACTTCCCGGTTCATCTTCGAAAGAATCTCGGCTACCTTTTCATCTGCTTTTGGAGAAAGAGTGTAGTCTTTTAGAGACACACTAAGACCGTAGATCGAAACAGACTGAAGGGCCAGTCGGGTTGAACTGTCTATGAATGCCCGGGTGTATTCTGGACCGTGCATAAGGAAAATCTTTTCCAAAAGTTCTCCTTCCATTGCCTTGCTTTCGATTGCACCCTTAACGAGCTTGCCGTTCTTGATAACAATTTCCTCACCAAGTTTGGATTTAACTTTGAGCGAAATGTCATCTGGGAGCAGGAGGGAAAAGAGAAGCTTTCCAGAGTATCGCTTACCAGCGACATCCGGGTCAGGAAGTTCAGTTATACCAACACTGTAGAGCAAGTTTGTTGCCTGTTCTTTTGCAAAGCTCGTCTCATCGTGAGTCAGGAAGTAAAGTCCTGAAACGTGATCTTCCTGTGGCTTGATAATTGCGTGCCCATGTCGTGGAGAAAGAATCTGCTTCTCGACCTTCATCAGATATCTCGCTTCGGCCTGTGCTTCAGGAGTCTGAAGGATGTGAAGGTTCATTTCATCACCATCAAAGTCTGCATTGTATGGAGAAACTACAACTGGATTGAGTCGGAAAGTTTTTCCAGGCAATACTCTGATTTCATGAGCCATCATAGAAATTCTATGCAATGAAGGCTGTCGATTAAAGAGGGCAATGTCTCCATCCATGATCTGACGCTCAAGAGTCCATCCGACCTTAAGACCGTCGGCCTGTTCTTTTCGCATCTCAGCAGTTTCGCCGACTTTCATTCTTCTCAAATCAGTACGTATGATATAGATCGCTTTTGGATAGGCCTCAGCCATAACCAGGGTCTTACAGTATTCGAGATTCCATTCAGTAATCTGCAATGGAATAGTCAATTCTTCTGCAATTGGCAGAGGAACTCCGACTTCGTCCATCCTAAGACGTGGATCTGGAGAAATAACAGTACGAGCGGAGAAGTTAACACGCTTACCAGACAAGTTGTATCGGAAACGTCCTTCTTTGCCCTTAAGTCTCTGTGCAAGAGTTTTAAGTGGTCTTCCTGATCGGTGTCTTGCCGGAGGAATATTTGCAGTTTCATTATCGAAGTAAGTAGTTACATGGTACTGTAAAAGTTCCCAGAGATCTTCAATAATCAACTGAGGAGCACCCGCGTTAATATTGGCTTCGAGTTTCTGGTTGATTCTTATAATATCGACCAGTTTGTGAGTAAGATCATCTTCTGATCGCTCACCAGTTTCCAGAGTAATTGAAGGTCTCACGTTTACTGGAGGAACAGGAAGGGCAGTAATGATCATCCACTCGGGTCTTGAGTAAAGAGGATCAAAACCCAATTCGCGAAGATTGTCATCAGTAATTGCCGCCAATGCATCCCGGACTTCGGTTGGAAGCATCATGTCTTTGTCCTTAAAGTAGGTAGTTGGTTTGAGTAGTTTGATTTCCGGGACATCTACGCCGCAGTGGTCGCACTTTTTAGGTGCTTTTTCTTTCTTGGTCTTTTTGTCTACGATCGCAGCTTTTTGTGCAACATCAGTAGCATCGACACCCTCGGACGAACCGGTAAGGGGGGCGATCGAAGCACCGCTTGATGGAAGCGCAACGGCAGCTGGGGCCACCTCAATAATTTCTGGCTCTAGTTCATCAACAGATTTTACCTTATTACCAAGGATCTGGTGACACGAAAGACAGGTAGATTTGAGAACATAGTAAATGTGCTTTGCAAATTCCACATGGATAATTGGACGAACCAGTTCGATGTGTCCAAAGTGTCCAGGGCATTCCTTGACACGGCCACCGCAGGTCTTGCAGCGAAGACCCGGATCGACGACTCCCAATCGGGTGTCTACTAAACCACCATCGATCGGGTAACCATCATCATCGTATGTGTCTGGCACAACTATTTTTGCAGCAGACATCTTTCTGCCCATTTCTGGAGAGAAGAGCGAAAATTTTAACTTGTCAAAAACCTTTCGGATTTCAGGACTTGCGTTTGTATTCATAAGGATCACACCAAATTTATTTCTATCGCGATCTTACCTCGATCGTTTAACCCGATTACCCCTTCTCCCTCAAGATTATTCTTGGGAATATGTAGAGGGACTTGATTTCGTCCAGCAGGAGCTTGAATGCGTAGCTCATTTCCACTGGCTCTACATTTTCGCTGTCGCAGATTGGACAGATATCTTTATTTCTTGCATAATCATGTGTGGCAATCGAACCGCAGTTGGTACAAACCAGCTGGACAGTCTTATCAGACTCTTCAAGTAGTCGTTCTTTGATGAGCATGGACGCGCCATAACCGATAAGGCAGTCACGTTCCATTTCACCGAATCGAAGACCTCCTTCTCGTGCACGACCTTCAGTAGGCTGGTGAGTAAGGAGCTGAACCGGACCACGAGATCGGACATGCATCTTGTTGGAAACCAGGTGGTGTAGTCTCTGATAATAGACAACGCCCATAAAGATCTTGGATTTGATCTGCTTTCCGGTAATACCATCGTAGAGGATTTCTTCGCCAGTTTCTTCGAAACCTGCTGCCTTGAGTGTTTTTTGAAATTGTTCTTCAGTATCACCTGAAAAAGCAGTTGCGTTCGCGATTATACCACCCAAAGAACCGGCTTTACCTCCAAGTGTTTCGAGCAGGTGGCCTGCAGTCATACGCGAAGGTATTGCGTGTGGATTTACTACAAGATCAGGAGTGATACCTGATTTTGAAAATGGCATGTTTTCCTGAGGAACGAGAAGTCCTATGACTCCCTTCTGTCCGTGTCTGGACGCAAGTTTATCTCCTACTTCAGGAACTTTACTGGATCGGATTCTGACCTTGACCATCCGGTTGCCCGAGGGGCCCTCAGTAATGAGAACAGAATCGACCTTTCCTTTTTCTCCGCTCTTAAGAGAAAGCGATGATTCCCGCTTTTTCTCTTCCACAGTTCCGAAAACTGATATTTCTTCGAGGAATCGAGGTGGTGAAGTTTTACCAACCAAAACATCTTTGCTATCTACTTCACTCTCGGGCAAGACGATACCGTCTTCTGCGAGGTGTTTGTATGATTCATCGCCCCGGTAGCCAACGACTTCGGGGGTTGGAAGTTCGATCTTATCCTTCTGTCCTCCTGGATACATACGCTCTTCAGTTTCGTATGTCTTGAACATAGTTACGCGTTCGAGTCCCCGGTCGATTGCCGAACGGTTGACGATAATCGCATCAGCCATGTTATAGCCGTGATAACTTGTAAGAGCAACTACGCAGTTTTGACCCGCAGATTTTTCCCGAAGCTTAAGGGCTTTGTAAAGCGAGGTCTGAACTAAAGGCTCCTGTGGATATGACATAATGTAGGTTCTAGTATCATATCTCTGGAAGAAGTTTGTTGAGTATATACCCAAGGACTGCTTAGTCATAGCACAGGCCATTGTAATTCTTGGAGAAGAATTGTGTTCAGGATATGGAAGTGCACCTGCAACCACACCGAAAAGGTTTGATGAATCGACATCCATGTGGGTGTGATCTTTGGTTATTTGAGCTTCCTTAAATGCAATAAGGCAGTTTTCTTCTTCCTGGGCATCTAGGTACTCGATAATTCCCATCTTGACCAAGTGATTCCAGTTGATCTCGTTGTTTTTGAGCCGAGCTGCAACTTCTGAAGTCATACGGGATTTTCCATCCTCGACTACGATGTAAGGTCTTCGGACTCTACCCTTATCAGTAAGTATGTGAAGCTCGTTAAGACGATTATTATAATAGACATTGACTTGGTTGCTAAGCTCATTCATTCTCCGGCGTTCCCGGAGGCGCTTTACAAGATTCGCGCCGTCAGTATGGGCACCAATGAATCGACCGTTAAGGAAAACCTGGGTTTTCTCATTCATCATTTTTCGTCGTGATTTTTTAACCATAAAAACACCTTATTTTACCTCGTAGGTCTTAAGAAGCCGCTCGACGTCTTCTTCCTCGACACCAATCGAGACTTCGGCCATAATGGCCAGATTCTTTACAAGAGAACAGCTCGGACCTTCCGGAGTCTCGTTTGGACACAATTTTCCAATGTGAGTTCCGTGAAGGTCTCTTGCCTTAAAGTGAGGATGTTTCTTGGAAAGAGGAGATATGATTCGACGCAAGTGCGAAAGGGTTGAAAGATAACTTACCCGGTCCAAAAGCTGGGAAACACCAGTCTGACCTGCGACCCAGTTTCCAGTTGCCATGGCATATTTAACACGGTCGCCCATAGCATCCTGTCTTACCAATGTGTGAACCTGGAGTCTTCTGCCTCTTGCATCGGCCCTAGATGCCTGATAAACCAAATCCTTAATGAGGAACTGGAATGCATATCTAAATAGATCTTCCATCAAGTCTCCGGCCAGCTTAACCCGCTTGTTGGCATAGTGGTCCTTGTCATCTGGAGCGACTTCGTGATATGCAACGCTGGTTGCACGCTCGGCCATCTTTATTAAGTATCGTGCCTTTTCCATTCTCAAGGTTGGAGCAACACCGATGTGTGGCAATAAATAATTGTCAATAAGGTTGTCCATACGATTGAGCCGGAATTCCTGTGGCTGGCCTGGAGAGAGCTTTCGGCTTAAGAGGTCGATTGCCTCTTCCTTGTTTGCAGACTGCTCTGCTTCTAAATTAAGTATGACATCGTTCCTGACCCGCTTCTCGCTGGAGAACGCGGCTGCGATTTCTGAATCTTTTTCTAGACCCATAACACGCAAAACCTGGGCAAGTGGAACGCCGGAGGGACTCGATGGAAATTCAAGAGTGTAGATACCATCGTTGCTTCGCTCGACAACACACCGGGCTCGGAAGCCGAAATAAGTGGAGAAGATTTTCGATACGATTCCGCCTTTTTCCTTTGTAACGATTAGTTTGTTTGGAACCAGATCCTCGATAGAGGTCAAGACACGCTCGGAACCGTTGATAATGAAGTATCCTCCCGGGTCTTCCGGATCCTCGCCATTGTCCATAAGTTCGTCTCTGCGCATGCCTGAGAGGTAACAGAGCTTGGATTTGAGCATTGCAGGGATTTCTCCAATAAACACATCACTGTAAACAGGTCTCTCGACACCATTGAAAACGGGGATTATTTCAAGAAATACAGGAGCTGCATAAGTAAGATTTCGCAATCGGGCTTCCTGAGGATAAATCTGTCGATAGCCACCCTTGACTTCATAGTATCTGGGCTGCTCAATGCGGACTTTGCCGAGTTTTAATTCAAAACCCTCAACGTTTGTTTGTATCTTTCCAATCCGGTCGATGACCGCCTGTATACCCACATCGACAAAACGATTGTAGGAAACCAACTGCTGATTGACCAGAGTATTGACTCTAAAATAGGACTCGACTAGACTTTCTGCCATATGAAACACACCCGATTAAGAAGAGAAATTACTTCTCGACAACAATTCTATAGGCGACGTATTCGCCAGTACCATCATTTCTTTGCATCTTGATGACATTGCCAACAGAAGCTTTAAGAGTAACAACTAATGGATCAGTAAGAAGAACACGAGGTAATTGTCCCTCGGAAACACCGTAGTGATCCAAAACTTTCTTTTTTTCAGATTCTGAGAGTACTTTCATTTCCGGATTAAGAGAATGAGCCAAAACATTTACACCAGAGACGTCGTTCTTTTTCAAACAAAACCACCCTTAGACAATAAGATATCTAACTATGCGCGCAGACAGGTATTGAAATTAATAGAGAAAGGTTTAAAAAATGAATGTAAAAAATGAGCGAAATGCTCCACAAATACACCTTTTTCTGCAGATTCAATACTTTTTTATTCAAAATTCACAAAAAATAAAGATAGAAAAAATTATTTCCTAGCAGTTGTTCTGGACCTCATGTAGAGATAGCCGCCCACAACAATCGCAACCAGAACCAATAGACCAACCAGATACATCAGCATATTGGATCCACCCGAGCTGGAAGCCGAAGCACCTGCATTCCCAGTTGGAGGTGCGCTTGGCGTAGATGGGGTTGTTGGCCGGGTCGTATTTCTAACCGGAGTAGTAGGCGTAGGAGTAACAGTTGGAGCTGGAGTTGGAGTAACTACTGGAGTAGAGGGAGGAGTTACAGTCGGAGCTGGTTCGGGAGTTGGTACAACCGGAGGAACTACCACAGTAGTCGTATTTGTTGGAACCACACAGCCAGTTGGGCCAGAATATGGACCAAATGCAGTTGCAACACCAGTAACTCGGACATATATCGATGAGGGACTGGTAGAAACATAACCAAACTGACCAGACGAATTAGTACTTCCTGAAACTATAGCCAGACCAGTAGGAGTTTCAATAAATAGCTCAATGCCAGCAGATCGGGCACCTGAGCGACTTAGAGTCACAACGTTTTCCACACATGAAGGCATATAAGATACAGTGTATGATCCTGAACCGCTACCAGAAGTGTCACCAGAACCAGTAGTTGGACTGGACGCAGCCCCGGCATACAAGATTGCATAAACACCGGGAGCACTAAAGCTGGTAAAGTTCATATTATGCGAAGCTGCAGTGAGGGTGTAAGGACTAAACGCAGCCCAAGAGGCATTTGCAGTCGTATATAGATAAGGTAGCAAACTAGACTCGGGGTATAGTGCGCCCTCAGCAGCAGTCCATCTGAAAATAGGTGCATCTAATGACACACCGGCAGTGTAGTTGGTGAAGTTAAGGTATTTGTTTACAAACGAATTGTAACCTGAAGGCAGGCCCGGACTAGTAACATAACTTAGATCATAAGAGGTAGATGAGTTTACAATATCAGTCATAGATACATTAAGATAAGTAACCAAATCCGCACCAGGAGAATCTAAAGAAAGACCCGAGACAGTAACAGTCTGATTTCCATTTGCAGTGTTATTTACGAAAAGACCACGAGTATAGTTGGAGTAATGATCGTTAGTAATTGTTACATTACTAGAGTTGTAGAGAGAAAGACCAATTGAACCAGTAGTCAGAACGTTTGAGGTGAGGTTATTATCATGACCAGCACCAAAGAACAGACCAGTTGAAGCATTGGTAAGGGTGTTAGTGCTAAACACAGTGTAATTTACAAAGGTAGCGTTAAATCCACGAGTGCAGTGAGTTGCTGTGTTACTAGTTACTTGCAAGCCACCTGCAGAAATACCATTAAACCAATAACAATCAGTTGCCTGATAGGCAATGTTTCCAGAGACGTTGCCAGTGTTAGCAGAAGAACCCAACTGATATGCCGTAGTAGAATTAGTAACATTATTTGATAAGATAGTCTGAAGAATACCGTAAGTTTGGACACCGACAAGGGAGTTAAGAACAATATTATTCGAAACATCTGAGTAATCGAAACCAGTTAGATAAAAACCAACTGCATCAACACCAGTAACCAGGTTATTTGAAAAGTTTGCAAATTGAAGAGAATCAACACGTGCACCGTAACTTCCAGAAGTAACATTGTTATTTGTGAAGTTAACATAACCCTGGTTGGCAATAAGATCAGTAAATCGTAATCCGGTACCTGCAGCAGGAGAATTGATCACATTATACCGAACATTAGAGTAGTTAACTCCCTGCATATAGATACCAGTTGTTGCATTTGAGATAGTATTTGATGTAACAGTTGGTTTTCTTGCATAAGTGAAGTTCAAACCAACGCTCGCATTATTGATCGTGTTGCCAGAGAAGGTAAAGTCCTGGCAAGCATTACACAAAACAGCGTATTGGGCGAAGTTTGTCAGAGTGTTATTAATTACACTGACATTGTTCTGACCATTATTATTGAACCCAAAGGCACGACCAGAAACAGCACCATTGGAAACATTATTTCCAATGAAATAATTGCCACTTCCACTTCCACCAAGAGCAGCATAACCATCTGAAACTAAATTAACAGTATTGTAGGTAACATTTGTATATGGAGAGTTTACCTGAACTCCATTAGAGGTTGGGATTGAGATAAAGTTATTCAAAGTTACATTCAGATTATTAGAACTGGTAGTAGATTGAACACCAGATCCATAGGAACTGAAATTATTCGCTAAAATGGTAGTATAGTTTGATCTATTAATAACAACACTAAAACCACCGAAAGTAGATGCAGGCGTTATGTTATTGTATGCAAAGTGGGTGCGGGTAGCAAAACTAATATTTATCGAATAGTTAACATTAACAAATCGGTTGTAGGATGCATTAATTCCGTCAACTGAATCGGAATTTGCAGAATCATCCAATTCAAGAGCAACCTGGTTGTAAGCAAAGTCATTATTTACAAAGGTAATGTTTGAAGCAGAACCATAAGGAACCTTAAAACCGACACTTGGACCAGAAACATTGTTAGAAGTAACATTAATCCACATACTGGAAGTATCGAACACAATACCCGAAAGGAGACTATTACCACTAATATTATTGTAACTTATCGTCATATAGGATACACTATAAACATCAATGATATTAGTAGCTACTCCAGAATAAGCAACAGTGTTTCCAGTAAAGCTTCCGCCAGTAGAGGACGCTAAGTTAGTAACTGTGCCAGCAGTATATAGATTATTTGTAATCGAAGAGCTAGTACCAGTTGTATAGGTAGATGAACCTGAGACATTGTTATAGGTAAAGTTTGAATTCGTAGTAACGTTCATTATTAGTCCAGTACCATCAATCAAACTACCTGTGATATTGTTGTAAGAAAGAGTACCATTTGCATATTCAAAGACAATAGAGACATTAGTCATGTTTGTGAAGTTATTGTTTGTTATGATAAAAGGAGCAGTATCGGAATTTAAGCTTCTTGATATTATACCGTAACTGTAATTTCCAACATTACAATTTCGCACGGTGACATTTGTAAGAGGGGTAGATGCACTTCCAATCATAATTCCAATCGAGTTACCATCTCCCGGAGTTCCACTTCCATTAATCCAATTATCCTGGCAATCAAGCAAAACATTACTTTCGTTTATCAAAAGGCAGCTGGTAAACCCATCATAAGGTGCAGGATTGGAGTTTGGAGGTAATGAAAGACCACCAATCGAACTCGAAAGAGTCCAGCTATCAGCAGTAAGAACAGTACAACCAGAAACACCAGTTGAGAAAGACACGCTCAAAACGAGCAACAGGGCAAACAAGGAATATACTAAATAACGGAAGTGCATAGGAATAGATACAAAAAGAAGGTTTAAAAAGCAATCGACATTCAGAGGCAAAAAATAGGTCATATAAACAGAAAAAGTCGCAGATGATGTTAGAGATTGGATTATCTCAAACAAGTTAGAAATCCAATCAGAGTTTCCTTTTGGAGAAGGAGAGGAGCTAAGATGAGAGATGCTTAGAAAATAGAAAGAAAACCGGCCTCCGTAGAAACATTACGACCATACTCCTCCAAAAAAGGTTTCCCTGTTTCTCCGGTTGCATGGACGCTGAGCTTCGGTAGAAAAATGTTTTCTCAGATCGAGATTTCTTTCTTGGTTCAGTATAGGAGCCTGCTACCCTATTCTTAGGTTAAACTTCAAAAAGAGAAATCTGTTTTAGCCAGCATTTCTACAGGACCAAAAATTGAGAAACTTTGAGTCTGAAGGACTTTTTTGGAATAGTATAGAGAAAGTCTTGAGTGTGGTTAAGATTACGAAAATACAAACGTAAATCTTCTCTTGAGCAGAAAAAAGTAATTAACGATAAATTGAAATATCAACTATTGCCGGATAGCTTTCTCCACTAGTACGATTATAGATAGTAGCCAGTCTTCGTAGTTTCACGATCTCCTTGGAGGTAGAAGGAGCAGCAACACCCATAGAAAGTTCTCTTCGTGGAGATGGATCAGGAAGCCGAGTAACATCTACAGCCACGTTAAAAGGAGTCGAAAGAACGACTTTGAGGCGATTTGGATCCATTGAATGTGCACAGGCAAGATTTTGAGCATCTAACCTCTGATCTTCCCAGGAAATAGCAAGACCGAGCCGGGTCAGGGAAGTACATGCAGTGGAAGGTGAAGGCGGCCCAAAGAGCAGGCCAGAAACACGAACTGCCTCCTTAGAGAGATCTTCGCTTTGATAATCGAGATAAGTTTTAACTCCGTACCAATAGGAAAGTAGGCCTACAAGTGCCAAAAGAAATATTACTGTCGCCATTATGGCATCAAAGCTAAAGTATTGTCCTTTCATGAAGATCCTTCCTCTTGAAGCAGAGTAATGTTCTCACCATCATTTCTTAATACTAAAACATTATCGCAAGCATTTGAATGTAAAACACCATCTGAAAGACACCTGCCGGAAAATAGATATTTATAGGTGGGTAATCGGTAGGAATAGTTGAAATCGGCATATTCACCGGGCCAGTCAAAGAACATAAGGTTAGATGGAGTAAGCGGCGCAAAGTTAACCGAATAAGGATGGTTAAGCAAGGTTTTGGGGAATTGATAGCGATATTCAAAACCAGCACCGGCCCTAACTGATAGAGACAAAACATCAACAAAGCCCTGACCAGTCTCCTTGGCAAGGGCATTTTGCTTGGCCGGAAGTTCAGCCTGCTGGGATTGGTTTATGACAAAAAATGCCAGAACAACGGCCAGCATGAATACAGAAACATAAACAAGAAATTCTACTGCGACCTGACCCCGAAGCAGCGCAACAAACTCTTTTGAATTTCTCGGATTGTTAGAAATCGGCATATTCAGAGGTGTTTTAGATTGCGAAAGTTGGGAAGCCGGGGATATGGAGCCCGTGCTCATTTCTTTAGAAGTGGAACGCGTGTCCAAGGATTCATTCAAGGACTACCAGCTCCACAATACCATCCCGGTTCATGACACTAACTGGAAGAAGACCAGACCGATCTGAGATGGAAGTTCCGCGAACTTTGGCAATGGTTGGAGAAACAGAATCGAAATAGCCGTTTGAAGTCTTTATCCTAAGAGAAACTTCACCGCTTTGAACTGAAAGAGAGGAAGTGGTCGGAGGAAGATTCAGCAGAATGGATCTTTGGGCACCTGCACCCTGGGAGTAGACAAGATTCATAGTATCCGAAAGCGAACGAACAGTGGCATCTGCCTGATTTTTGGCACTATCTTCAGAACCTACAGTCGAAAGCGAGTATAATAGAAGTAATACAGGAATGGAGAATGCTGCGATGGTTGCAAACGTCAGAAAAAATTCCATTGAGCTTTGACCTTTCATAACATTAGCACCTCGCATTACCCTCACAGGAAATATCGCCAAGACCATAGGCCGAAATTGCCGAAGAACTTAAAGTAAATATACCCGTAGAAAGATCAGTCGAAGAACAAGCACCAGGTGTTCGGCAGCCAGGCATCCCACGAACCTTTATGCCAGTAATAGTACTATTGAAAATTTCCCGATCCAGATGACTTCGACCAGCATAGACAGTCGGATTTACATACTGACCAATTACAAAGGTTTCAAGGCCAAATGGACTGCGGCGTGAATAGGAATCTGAAAAGAGCCGCTGTAAATAAGATGGAGCAAGTGGACTGTTAGAATAGTCACCGCAAAGAGTGAAGTCCCGGATTCGCTCGATACCATATACACCCGGACCAGATCGAGTTATGTTTACGAATTTTCGAGTTGGATCGTCACGAAGCTCATCGGTTGAATACGCGCTTAGTATAAGAGCACATTTCCCGATAGAGCCACCAGTTGGAGAGGGACAATCATAGCGGGAATCGGTCGGATTGAACCCAACTGAAACAATGAATGGATTTCTTGTGGACCGGCCGGCAGAATAATCGAAATAGGCAGTACATGCAGAGGTCCGATAACTAACAGGCATGAATGTATTTGCTTCACCAACAGTCGAACAGGTAGAAGGGGTAGAGGTAGAAGGAGAGGGTGCGGCAGTCAAAAGATATGCACCAAATTCCTCATAACCAGGAATCGAAAGGATGTCTTCGAAACGTCCTACAAGAACATATAGAGGACGATCTGCAGGTGCAATAGAAATCGCTGCAGGCATATTACCGGAGGGAGACGAACTTGCAATGGCCAATGGACCATAGAACCATCCTGCACCACCAGCAGATGGGGCACGTGCAAGAGTAACCGCGCGTGAGGAACTGCCGGAATTGAAATAGAACTGCCTGAACATCGGCCTTCCATGTGCCTGACTTTCACGAACCAATGCAGGATCAACCAAGCCAGTTATATTAAGGGCTCCTTTGATCTTGTAATCTTTTGAAGTAGAAGAGGAATTTGCATAATCGGAAATCTTGAGTTTGATATCAAAGGAGTAATTAACAGTATCATAAGTATTCTGAACTAAATCAAAATTCTTAACAGAATAGTCAGAAATGTATGCACCAGTTGATTTCAACGAGGAATTGAAACCGGAAATCCATGCATTAAGTGAAGAGGACGCATCAAGTGGAATACCTACCGAGTCTTCGAAATAATTTGGAGATGCAGTGCCATTAACCAAAAGCGAGAAGAGAGCACGCCGGGCATAAGCAAATTCGTCGCTTGAACCTGCATCCGCCGGTCGGACCGGATGATTTATCGAATGCTCATTGAGCAGGAAAAGACCCCGATTAAGAGTTATATCTGCAACCTGGCCAACTTTTGCAGGAGTTATCTGTGCCGCTGCCAGTTCGACATTGGACTCCCTATAGAATTCTGAGTAAAATCGCTCAGAGGATTCAATGCTTTTTACCCAAACTGAAATAGATAAGAGGATGTAGGTGAGGACAAGGAAAATTGCAACTACAAACATGAAACCTTTTTTATTCAAGTCATCACCCTAAATGAAAATAGTAAGACGTACAAGTCTCACATATGGAGTCGGAACCAGATCGCCGCCCACAGAACTTCCACCTGAACCCGGAGGGTTGTTGAGATTAAGAGAACAGGTAATCAGATTTCCATCGCCCAATCCAACCCCGGATGCACCATGACAACTCAGATAACTAAACGGATTTGGGGCTGCCTTTGCAAGACGACCAGAGTAACCAAACGAGATTACCTGAGATGAAACGCTTAGTTTTTTCTTCACTGGAGCATGAAGCTCGGGAGCTGAAAGAGAAATGGTTTCTGAGGTACTATATACCCGATTCCAGCTTCGGCCTCCACTTTCACTCAATTCAACAGTATATCCAAATTGATTTGGAACCATGCGACCGATAGTATTACGCACTAAGGATGGAGAAGAGATATCATTAAGCGCGATTTTATCAAGAACCGAACCCGAATAACTGCCGCATTCTGAAAAGGCAGTGGTGCATGGAGTACTTGAGAGAGCGAGCAGTGTATCCCGGCTTAGGTAATGACCCTGCGTCAGCAGGTAGTAATAAGAAGTAGGAATGCTCGAGAAGAAAATTAGCGAATAGATGGCAATTAGAGCCAGGCTAAATGCTATAAACGCATCGAGCGAGAAGATGAACGCGCGCATATAGTCATAAATTGCTAAGAGGGTTTATAAATAAGCCGAAAACGCGAACCGTTCAAATGCGAGAAGGTTATTTGTAGATATTTTTGCGATGACCAATAGAATAGATGAAAATCAGACGCTCTTGATGGAGCACTCTTGAGAGGATGCGATAATCTCCAACCCGGAGTTTGTATTCCTCACGGTCCACTAATCGCTCAAAAAAATGAGCAGGATTTTCTGCAGCCTGTTCTAATTTTGATATGATTCTTTTTACAGAAGAAGTATCAATTTTTCTAAGTGCAGATAAAGATTCTTCAGATAGCTTGATTGCATATGCCATTATATCCCTAGCATCGTTTTGGCTTGTTCAAGAGAATATGTCCTACCATGACGAATATCGAGCAAACCACGTAGCAGAGATGCCCTGAATTCCGGAGTGTATGATCCCTCATCATCTCCAAGGGGAATTAGATCAAGAAGAGCCCGGAGTAGATCGTCGTAGGTTTGACGATTGATTCGTAGCTGTGACATACGCTCTCGAGTATCTTTGCTAATCTGAATGGTAGTATATTCCATATAATCTCCCATATCCTTGTTATACAGAACCATATAATAAGGCATCGTTCGGAGTTGAATACAGAGTAGATAGAACACCATTGAATTTAATTTATTATACTCGAATTTTCGTTTATCAAGTTCTCGGTTTGGTTAAAACCAGTACAGGAACCATATTCTGTTCCGCATTCGTTGCAGATCTTATAAGCATATGAGCAGCCTTCCTTAAGGCAGGGAATCCGCTCGCCTGGATTGCAAACCTTCACCCATTCGCATCCGCCCCAAGTGCCACCAACGCAGGTACTAAAACCACTACAGCTCGCAACACGGCAATACTGTTTTTGTCCATCAAGACAGGAGGGCGCGGAAGCCTGATCAGTAAAACTTACTTTGAATTGGGGCCGGGAAAGAGAAAACCCATAGACCACAATCAAAAAAAGGACCAGTATAGCTAAGAAAGGAAAGAAACGCCAAACCGAAGCGGAGGATTTTTTTGAAGATACCAAAATAACAACCCGATCGAATCTATTTGTACTGCACAGAGTAAGACTGCCTTGGAACATCCAAACCGATCTTACCGATTATACTTGAAACCCCAAAGAGCCCTGAAGAACCCGAAGAAACATCAACATTGCAGATTTTAATCTCATCATAAGACGAATACGTGATGTTTGCCAGATCGGCAGCTTTCATTATAGCATCCTTCTTTGTTCCGACCTGATCTACAAGACCTGCCCTAACAGCCTGCCTACCGCTCATGACACGACCATCAGTACTGTTGGCAAAAAGTGCGGCGTTGAGTTTTGAACCACGGTTCTGGACAACAGTGTTCTTGAATTCTGTATAAATTTCATCTACAACGGATTGAAGAATAATATGTTCTTCCGGCGTAAGTGCACGAAACTCCGCACCTATATCCTTATGCGGACCGGACTTTATAGGAGTGATATTAAGACCAATTTTTGAAAACAGTTCGCTCAAATCGGCAAATGTAGCGATTACACCAATACTTCCAGTAAGCGCATCTGGATCGGATATTATATAGTCGCCACCGCTTCCGACATAATAACCGCCGGATGCGGCAACTTCACGAAAATAGGAAACCTTTGGCATTTTGAGTTCTTTGTATGCATCGTAAATTTCACGGGTGGCTACAACTGAACCACCGGGCGAATTAACAACTAAAACAAGTGCACCAATATCAGACCGCTTATCCAAAGCAGAAATCGCGGTAGCATAATCTTCAGAGCCAATTACACCTGAGGAGAGAAGACCTCCAGGCGAACTTGTTGTCGTTATCTCCTGATCCAGATTCATTACCCCGACGCATTTACCCACGACAATTGGAGCAAACGAAGAAAGCACAAAGAACAATCCGATTATAAACAGAAAACCAACGATCAGAACCGCAGCGGCGAGAAAAATGAAATTTCGATTACCTGGACGCTCGGGAGTAGTCTTTCGAATAGGAGGAATAGCCATAACAATCGTTTACCAATACGGATATAATAAATATAAATACTTTTGGGGAAATAGAACTGATGGAATTTCCAGACACGATACTCAATTTACTCATTTTTCTTATTCCGGCATATATCTCAAACTCACTACCGGTATTGTTAGGAGGCGGAATGCCACTGGACCTAAATGCCAAATTCTACGATGGCGAACGAATACTTGGAGACGGAAAAACAATACGCGGATTTTTAGGAGGCGTATTTGCAGGAGCATTCTTTGGAGGTCTGCTTTCGCTAGTCATCGATCTTCCATTCTATCGCAGTCCGATGGACCATTTTATCGGAGGGTTCCTGCTTTCCTTAGGAACCATGACTGGCGATTCGATAGGCAGTTTCATAAAAAGAAGAATGAAAATGAATTCAGGAAAGGCGTTCTTTCTGGACACTGTATTCTTCCTGATAGTTGCATTGATTTTTGTAATTCCAGCAGTAAGACAGAGCGTACTATTTACGCCGTTTAACATAGCATTCTGTCTTGTGCTAACCGCGATACTCCATCCAGTAACAAACTGGATTGCAAATCGCGCAGGGTTAAAGAAAGTTCCCTGGTAGATTTCTAAATGGCCCGGAGTCCAGAGAAAGTCAAAATAAAAGATCAGAGAATTTTAGATTCCATAGATCATTTCCTAAACAATAATTTTTCTATAAAGGAAATGAAATTAGATGAGGCGCTAAAAAGGGGCAAGGCCCAAAAAATGGAACAGGATGAAATTGAATATATAAAATTCAAGGACAGCCTAGGGAAGATAGAACGGGGAACAGTAATAACAGAAGGAAGAGTCATACCAGGCTATCCGCATATAAAAAGAATATTTACACTTGAGAAAGGAATCGCAAAAAATATTAAAGGAAAAACATTGTATCTTGAAGAAAAAATTGACGGGTTCAATGTCCGCATTGCTTTTGTCAAGGACAAAATCTGCGGATTTTCAAGAGGCGGATTTTTGGATCTTTTTGTAACCGAAAAGGCCCAGGAGTTGAAACTCGAAAAATTTTTCGCTGATCATCCAGAGTGGATACTTTGCGGCGAGATGATTGGAAACACGCCCCACACGCAACCGACAAAGGAGTTTGATGTCAAGCTTCTGATTTTTGATGTCATTGATGAAAATGGAGAGCATATTCCAGTAGATAAAAAGTACAGACTTCTAGATAGTTACAAGATAAGAGGGACTCCTCGAATCGGACAATTTTCAAAAGAAGACATAAAGGGGATCCAGAGTGCAGTTGCCAAACTTAACATCAGCGGGGCAGAAGGAGCAGTAATAAGAAGCGATCTGGGTGAGATCATCAAATACGTAACTGCGGAATCGGACATAAAAGACATACTAGAGTGCGCACCAAAATTATTCGATATGCCAATAGGATTTTTCTACCAACGGGCACTGCGCAGCGCTATGTTTACGGAAGATTTCAAACTTGACCAAAAACAATATGCCCAGAAACTAGGTAATGCTATCTTAGGAGGCATAATAAATGGACTGCGGGACTGTGAAAACGGACATGGGATATTCGAAGATTTCGAGATACTCATATCTGATCTGCGCATCTGGAGCGATATAAAAAAGACAAAAAGCAAAGATCTCACAATAGAGGAAATATGGATTAAGGCGCAAAAAGACAAATTCAGAATCAGATTCAGAAAACACTATCATAAGACAACAAGAACATTCAACTCATACCTAAATGGGAAAGCCATAGAAGACTGAGGAAGAGGACATGAAAATACGACTCTTCAGGATTCGGGACGCCCTGAAACTCAGTAAATGTATTGTTACTACATTACGAAAGAGCAATTCCGAATTTTATCCGAAAAAAGTCATCGAATATATTGCCAAGGAATACTCGAGCGCCAACATAAAGAAAAGAGCAAAAGGAAGAACAACATTGGTGGCTCAAGAGTTGGAGGAAATAATCGGTACAATAAGCATAACAGATAATGGTTGGATTAATGCGATGTTCGTATTGCCAAGCAAACAAAAAAAGGGAATTGGAAGCAGGCTACTAAAGGATGCAGAAAAACGTGCACGCAAAAAAGGATTTGCTGCACTTCGAACGCATTGTGCCATAAATGCAGTAAATTTTTACAAAAAACACGGATATCGAATTATAAGAAAGGTTGTGTTTGAAAAAGCAGGCGAAACATATCGACTGTTCAAAAGACTCTAGCGAAAGAGCTGCGTAGGTGCAAACTATTTTTTCATCGATTTTAGAAGCGCAAAAAATTTCTCTGCAGGAAGCGTTCCGCAGCCAAGCTGCCTTGCAAAATTTAAGGCCCCCTCATCACTCGAAATAAGAGTGGCATCGAGTTCTTTTGCAACCAAAACCAATTCAAGATCTTCCTTGCTGTCCAGAATGCCAGTTCGCATGAACTCTCGGTATTTTTCACGCAGCTTGCGAAGCTTCTCATCATTATCAGGGTGATTGTCCTTGGCAAAATCCTCAGCTAACCGCAAGCCCTTATTGATGCGCTCGCGCACGTCTTCTATAAAATCATAAAATACTGCTGCAGGAAGCCGGATATCATAAATGCTAGGCGAGCGGATTCGAACGAAAGTCTGAAGGTTCGAATGCGATTTTTCATCGACAAAGTTACGCAGCTCCCGAAATATTGCAGGTGGCATATAGACTTTAAGCCCAAGAGCCTTTGCCTGTTTGATAAATCCGACTACGGCGCTAGAGGGAGTCTTTCCAAAATGAGACCGTGCATATGGATTAACAAAAAGAGAAGTATCGACAACGAAAATACGATCGGAAACGGACGAGGAAGAAACCGGCATGAAAGGGATAGAGAGGCGAGAAATAAAAGACTACGCATGAAGGACAAGAAATGGAAAAAGACAACTGCAAAGCCGTGAGAAAGGAACAGAATAAACCATTCTAGGCTTCCGCCGCTTGATGCGATTCCAAGACGGCGGACCATAGAAACAAGAATGCTTCAGAGAAACCCCAACTAAAGAGGCTTCAGCAGGAAGCCTTGATCAGATGAGTTTTATCAAACCACGGCCAACTTCGGGAATTTTTCCACCTAGAAGAGAAGTTGCATTTAGCACAAAAGTCATTAACAAAATAAAGGCAATAAGCGGGAAAATACAAATGGCCGAAACAAGATGCTTGGCAAGATCATTTATCCTAAAGGTCATCATATCATTAAGCGTATCCCAGCTCGACCGGACTCGGTTTATCATTGAAAAAGTAGTAAGTATGCTGGGACTTTCGCACTGATAAGCATTTAGGTTACCATTTGCAGGCAATTTACAGAGCAGATGGAAATTGCCACCTGATTGAGAGACACTTGGATCAACCTGTATCATTTGTGCCTGCGTGTGGGGCAGGGAAACGGTCGCCACCAGAATATAACTAAAGGGAAACACAAAATATAATCCAAACGTCAGTGCCATTATATATGCACCTGCACCCCGGGTCGGAGGAAATGCACGAAGCGCAACACCGACAGAGAAGAAAAAACCCGCGTAGGACTTGACGAAATTGAGCGTATGAACCATCAAATAGTTAACATACATGTAGAAGGAAAGGGAAGCAGCAACAGTCTGAATTCGCTCTGCAATTATCTTAAAGGCAACACCAGACGCCTGCTCAGACATAAATATTTCCATGAAAACAGATGCGGCGGTTTCAACTGGAATACTTAGATAATAAAGGAAATTCATAAAAGACTGGACACAGTTGGTCGGGGTTTCAAGATACAGTTTCATCCAATCAATAAGAGTGGTGGGTGCCTCATGATCAGTGCTACTTAGAATGCGATAACCACTTGAACAGCTAACCGCAGGATCACCAAAAGAAGTGAGATAAAGACACCTTGCAAGACCAGTATCTGGATTTGCGATTAGACTTTCACCATAGTTTACGATCCCGCCGGCAATAAGAGAAACGATTAGCACGGTAGATGCCGCATAAGTCAGCTCCTCCTTTGCGCTTTGCTCAAAATTTGGCATGTTAAAGAGCCGGGCGAT
Source organism: Microcaldota archaeon (assembly GCA_016212525.1). Taxonomy (GTDB): domain Archaea; phylum Micrarchaeota; class Micrarchaeia; order Anstonellales; family Bilamarchaeaceae; genus Bilamarchaeum. The sequence goes on from JACRGD010000010.1 coordinate 469,496, forward strand.
CATGATCATAAACATAGTCAAAACTACAGAAAGGATTGCAGCTCCAAGTGAGATAAAAACCCAATCATGATAAATGCCCTGTTCAAATGCCATCAGATCAACCTCGTCAAAGAACTGATATCTACTTCCTCACCTAAAGCAGCACTAAGACCACGGGTTGCCTGAGTAAAGACAAGAACGTTAAAAGTAGGTGCAACAAAAGCGATGATAAACGCGAAAGCCATCGTACTAATTGGAAATAACATCAATACCAAAAAGGTTCCTCCAAACACAGTGCTTACCGCCTGACCAATAGCACCGAAAACCCCACTGACCAAATCAGTAAATCCACCAGTGAAGTTGTTGTGGAAAAAGTCGCTCATATTGTCGACAAAATTGCCATTGTCATGGAAGTAATTCGTAAGCATACCCCTAAAGGAAACCAGAGGACCATGAGCAGAATAAAGAGTTGTAAAGGTTGTAAGGGCCAATACGGGAAATAGGAATAAGAAAGACACTGAAATTGCGATCAGAGTACCTCCGAGCCGACGGGTCGGAGTAAAGCAGCGCAGGAAAAGACCGATCGGAAGATAATACTTAAGAAACGCCTCAATAAAGAATACATAGACGTAGAACTGCGCAACAGTAACAATATAGGAAACTGCAAGACCGCTGGTCATATTATAGAGAACTGATTTGATGGGCGATGCAAAACCAGCAAGCGGAGTAACGGTAAGACCAACACCCATAGGGCGGGCATATGGAGTAACTGAAGCCGACTGATCGACATACATGTTCATGAGATAATTTAGTTCTAGCCAGCCCTTCACGTCTTCTGCCATCGCAAGAATTCCTACTGAAAGAGCATGGTAGATATTGTCATTAGCCTGATCTATACCTCCAGGAATGTATTCCATTGGAAGAATTGTACCGACTTTTATGTATGTCATGGCCCCAAGCAATGAAAAGACAATAACCATAATGAATACCGAGGCAAAAAGTTCATAGATTTCCTGTTTCACATATGCAGTGAGGTTGGGATTTCGCATAATCGATGCCCATACATAAATTAATGTAAGAATGGATACGGAAGCACCTATGGCAAGAGCTGAGTATGGAACCCAGGTCCAAAATGCAGGACGGGTTGAGGTTATGATGCTGCTTATTGTGTTTGCGTCCACGACCATTTGCTCAGCTCATCAAATTATTTTTAGGAATGAAAGGAAGTTAATATCGTTCCTAAAGAACCTCGCCATCTCACGGGCTACCGTCAGAGTCAGAAAAATATTAACGACAGGAAGCATAAGACTCATTATAACTATATAATATACTGCACCACGAACAAGATCAAAGGCAACATTTAGGGCTCCGCCAAGGAAGAATGGGATAAACACGCCTCCAGTAACAAACATAGCCACCAGCAGTGATGCAGAAACACTTGCAAGACCGCCTGATGAAACTAAAGATCGCAGCGAGGCGGATGGATCAGAAAGATTAAGCCGCATAATACGGTGGGCCTCGTAATCGAGTACGAAGGTAAATGGGTAGAAGACAATCAGTGCAAAACCCAGCGAAAGGAATGCTTCTCCTGCACCCCGAGTATAGGGAAACGATCGAAGCAAAATACCCACAGGCAGGAAAAGCGTGAACATGTATTGTTTTATCATGCACAGGGTTATGATATGCAAAAGCCACTCACCAAGTCCCAGCGAAAGAGCCTGCAAGGTCATAGAAAGAACATCGATAAAGGGCCGCAGGATGGGGCCGAGGTTGAAGGTATACATTGCACGCCAGCTCACACCAAAGCTCAAAGTGGCAGAATAGATAGTATGAATTACGTTGTTGTAGAGCAAAAGCATACTGTAGTGTTTTGTCATATCATTTACCATAGAACGGGCAACAGCCATAGACGCGTCGATCATCAGACGCGGCTGTAGAGTCGTCTGATCGACATAAACAGCATAATCAGAACCCGGACCTGGCCCAACAGGAGATGCGCGAAATGCAAGCCAGCCATTCGCTAGGATAAGAGGACCGATAATAAAGACAAGCCTGATTATGGTAAGACCCATCTGAAATAGTTCATCTTTGGCAAGGGTCGCCATTGAAGGCGAATTGAAAAACTGCGAAATCATATATAAAAATGCGATTCCGATAAGCACGATCACCATCACGAGCATTGCCGGAGCGATCCACTGCGAAATTGCAATAAGACCCAGCGAGGAAGCATTTGCAGAAACCGAAGCAGAACAAGTAGCAGGTTCAAATGCAGAAAGAATAGCAGTATATCCACTGCGGGCAGTTGATCCGACTCCCCCGACAGTAGAGCCGGTGGCAGTAAGAAAATCCTGTGCTCCCGAATCGACAGTATTTCTTACGTCATCAAAAAGACCCACAATGTCAGTCGCTGCAAGTATTCCACAAAGTAAAAGCAATGAGAAGAAAATAACACGGGACGAGGGGAAACGTGAGGGTTTGGAGTCCATCAGATTAACCTCGTAAGACCTGCGATCTCTATGTCGCCGCCAAAGATTATGGCCAATGATCTAATACCTGCAATAGTTGCCAGAAGTCCAAGTAAAGAGAAAAACATGGACCAGAAAGTAAGGCGCGAGAAGGATTCTATATAGCCTCCAGGTTCCCAGATGTGGGAAACAAACTGATCCAGACGACTTAGACGCGAGATGGAATTGAACCAGTTCTGAGTAGTATCATGTGCAGTTGCAATGGTCGCTCGTCTTTGATCATCACTAAGAGCCGCACCAGAATTACTCGAGAAGTCATAATTGTTACCTGGATTAATCACAGTACCAGGATTATCCCAATATCCCCGCTCCATACGATTTAGGAATTCTTCATCAGTAACTCCTTCCATTTGTCTTAGCGAATTATGCAACTCAGCAGCAGTAACACGATTGGACAGAAGTGGCAGATAACCATCAACATACATTGTAGATGCGATTGGTGGATCTCCCAAAATGGCCTGGGGATTATCATTAAGAATAGCCGCAGAGCGAACGTGAGCCTTGAGATCGATGGCAAGAAGGGCGGCAAAGGCATAGAAAGAAGGAAGGATGAAATATAGTGATAACGCAATTGCAAGAAGCAAACCGCCAAGTTTGCGGGTGAAACTAAAGGCCCTAAGTATGGCACCCATAACAAAGAACGTAGGATAGAGACCAGTTGCAATATAACGAATTATAACTTCCTGGAACTTATTGAGCATCATAAGTTTTATTGCCCAGTCAAAGAGAGTTGATTTTGCATAATTACCCATTGCAAAGAAACCCTTAAAGGGATTGAAATTGAAAAATCCGGTTATCTCAAATATAAATTCTACATTAAGAGTAAATTCGGCAATCATGGAAGTTGCGATGTAACTTGAATAGATTTCAAATCCAGTTTGTTTGGCCTCATCATATAGTTCACGCAGATACCAGATGGCAAGTTTAATGTGACACGAGGGAATGCCACTATAGACTGACCCGGTCGCAGCAGCAAGATTTGGACCGCAGATGTCAAGATTAGTATAAACACGACTGGACGATCCACCACTTAGAGGAACAACCGGAACAGGAGCAGTAGTAGGACTAACGATACCGCCAGTTGCCAAATGAGCTGCACCGATTCCCATTGCGCCCTGAAGAATTCCATCGGCAGCATAAGAACCAAAAACCAAAAGAGATATGAGAACAGCAGAATACAGCAATTCAACAAGTTCAGACTTGGCCCATGATTTGAACTTATCATTTGAGATGAAAACGGAAATGATGTAGACTATGCCAACCAGGATTACCCCGATCATCAGAAGGACACCGGCAAGACCGATCCAGTTTCCCCAAACAACAGCAAAGTCTATTGGACTGACCATTCCCTAAATCAACTCTTAAGTATAATGAATTTGGTAATTGTATTTATAGCGGCAATAGTTATTAATGTCGAGAGTGCCGGCATGAAAAGACCCAGAAGCGACATCGAGGCCACATAATCCATAAAAGGCGTAAATTCCGCCATAGTTAGTGCATTTAGGAATCCTTCACTTATAAGAGCAGAAAGTTTAGTGAGTGCAGTTGATCCGGCACCACTGGCGAAAGTACCAATCCCGGGAATAGATGCAAAAGGACCCTCTTTTGGATTTAGAACATAACCCCAGAATCCGTATTTGAAAGGACCGCACAACGTTCCGATCAAAAATTGATTACTATGATAACCGCTGAACCCGACGCTTCGGTAAATGTCCATGTTTATTAGATAGGTAAGGGGGAAAACGATCTGGAAACCAAAAGCCAGTGCAATCATAAATGCACCGGCTTCCCTTGTCGCAGGTATGAATCGCAGAATTATTCCCGCCGGAAGAAGGAAGGGGATAGTGATACTATCGATAATCTGCAAAAGCGCAACCTGGGCATTGATACTCCCGTAAATAGTAATAGTACCATACCCAATAACATTTGTAAGGGAAACGAAAGTATCGATTCCTGGGAAGACCTTATAGGTTTGAGTTACTGCAAATTCACCAAGCCGCTTGCTAAAGGTGTTTAGAACCGAAGTGCAGGACTGAATAGTATAGATATCGTAAATTCCGTCGAGCAGATTTTGGGAAACGTAGCCGCTCATAAGCGACATCGCAGCATTTGGAAGCGAGTGCGAACCGGAAGAAGTAACAGTACCGGGAAACATCGCAGTGGCGATCGCGTTGCTCCCCAAAAATAACCCGACAACAAATACCGCCATAACATAGGAACTAAGCAGGTTTGACAATTCTACATTAAGATATGCTTCCCATTCTGGAACCCGAAGGATCTTTGAAAATGCATAGACAAGCAATATGAATGCGCCCACCAGAGCAGCAATCTGCATCAAGGTGGTTCCGTAGGTCTGAAGGCCAAGAGGAGCAAAAAAGTCGTCTGATCCCTGGAAATAACCGATTATGTCAAAGAGAACTACATAGATAACTACAAGAACAAACGTGGCTCCAAGAGTAGCGTTGGCATAGACCGTTGCACGGGCACGGGTTTCTGCACCCATACTCTGACCCATCAGATAAATTATGCAGGTCAGAAGAACCATGAACAAAATTATCATAAAGAAAATCTGCTTCGCACTATCGGCCAGCTGTGAGAAAAGGATTCCCAGGCCTTCAGCACGAACAGAGGTAGATGCCCCGCTTGGCAGAATTACATAGGTTACGATCAGGATCGCAAATGCTACTCCGGCCGCAGTTATCATACTATTAGCCCAGACAACCGCACGGGCGTTAATCTCAGTACCAAGCAGAGGTCCAAGCAGATACGCAATCGCTGCCAGTACAACCATAAAGATTGCAAATGCAGCAGCCAGGAGAGTAAGCAAATTGATATTGGAAGTTATAGTAGAGCGGGGATTTAGTGCAGTATCAGAAAATGGTTGGACTGTAGTTGCAAACAAAGGCGCACATAAGAGCACCAGGGAGATTAGAAAAACAGGAAGGAAACGGAAACTCAAAAACCTCGAAGAGAGAATATCAGAACCGGATGAAACAGACCCAGCGGAGTTAGTCATATCAAACAATCCTCGAAAGACCGATTATTTCGGCTTCACCGCCGATCAGAAGCGAGACGTTCCTAAAGAGAGTTATGGTAAAGATTATCTCAATCACAGTAGTAATAGTTATCAGAATAATGAAGGGACCGATAGTTCCAACTTCCTCAACTATGAAAAAGTAAAGGCCGGCAGTAGTACTTGAAGGCATAAGAGGATTTCTAAAAAGAGTCATGCTAAAGTCGCCGGTTAAACCGAGCATAAATTTAGACATGTTAAAGACAGTAGTAAAGACAGAAGTAGCGGCATTTACACCCGCTGAAAAGAGATTACTCGCACTACAGAGAAGTCGCACGAGCGCCGGACCATCACAAACACCACCATTACCAGAAGTCTCGTGTTCTATTACATCAGGAGCACGAAATTCATTCATCACGGCCTGCGTACTATGGCTTAGTTCAGTAGTCCGAGCACCACCACCAGGAAGACCAAAAAGATTTCTAAACCAGCTCTCGTCCTGGGGAGTCTTGAAAACGCTCGAATGGACAGGAGTATATGTAAAATCAGCCGGCTGGTAAATATCGAAAATCAGATAATTTGTGAATATCAAAGTGAGAGGATAAATAAAATAGATCGCAAAACAGAACGCGATAACCGTTGATCCGGTTGTCCGGGTTATAGGAAGCGCACGCAGGAAAAGACCCAAAGGAAGAAGAAGGAGCGGGACTGTGTCACGCGCAAAATAGAGGAGAAACTGTTTGGCCCATACAACAGCCATTAGCGAACTTATCGCTTCGACAATGATAGTGTGGGCCTGACTCAAAAGAGTAAGACCTGAAAAAGGCACGAATGAAAATGAAGTTACAGCAGCAGCGAATACAGGAGCACCGATTGGGAATGAAATTGTCGAAAGAAAACCGATAATAATTTCAAATATGTATAAGCCCAGATATTGTCCTTTGAGTTTCTGGAATAATATTTCCAAGGATGCATCAGCCAGCTGAATATGACTAATAGTATAATGACCCGCACCGGTACCTCCGGCAGTATTAAGTGAAATCGATGAACCGGATATGGCGGCTGAGAGTAGCGCACTAGTCATAGAATTGAAAGTGTAGTCCGTAGTAAGCCAAAAACCAATGAGAATGATAGAAAAAATAACCGCTGCGATCTCCTCCTTTGCCATTGCTGAGAGGGCAGAGTTCTGAAGAAGAGGTGCGATCAAATAGAGAAAGGCGGAGAAAACAATACTAATGAGTAATGCCGTAATGATTAGCGGTAGCGCTCCTGGAGGGAGTGATAGATTAAGTAAGAGCGGAACTAGAAGATCCATCATTAAGGATATCCATATTCGATTTTATAAATACAGCGAATTTGGTCTCGTAAAGTCCGTGAAAAACCCTCACGCCTTGCACGGAGTCTTATTTCAAGAACAGAATTGTCATTCAGCTCTTGAGAAGTTCCACAAATCTTTGCATCAGTTGGTCTTAGTCCAGAGGTGCGGTAATTAGAGATTAGTTGAATCTAAAAATCCTTCCAAAGAATAGAAGGATAGAATTCACGAGAAACATAGCTCAAAAAGATTTCGAAGGTCGAATTAAAATGTACAGAACACATTACATCAAAGATGCAAAGGGCAAAAATGGGGAGAAAGTAAAAATCGCCGGCTGGATCCACGATTTCCGGGACAAAGGCGGAATAAAATTCATCGTTGTTCGCGACATCAGTGGAACTATACAGGTTACTGCCAAAAAAGGAGTAATCGACGATCAATTATTCGAAAGCATAAAGGCCAACAAGGAAGACGTAGTCTGCTTTAGCGGAACAATGAAGGAAAACGAACGGAGCAAGGGACAGTTCGAAATAATTCCAGATGGGTTTAGCCTGCTAAATAAAGTTGAGATGAAGTTGCCAGTAGACCCGACTGGACTTGTTCCATCTGAACTCGAAGTGAGACTCGATAATCGATACATCGATCTAAGAAGAAAGGAAACCTCACTAATATTCAAGGTCAAGGCAATTGCTGCAGCTGCTTTCCGGGAAAAGTTGAGCCAACGAGGATTCCTTGAAATCCATCCATCAGCAATAAGCGGCGCAGCAACAGAGGGCGGAGCAGATGTGTTTGAGTTGGGCTACTTTGAGAAGAAAGCATATCTGGTGCAATCACCCCAGCTCTACAAACAGATGGCAGTTATCGGCGGGTTCGATCGGGCGATGATGATCGTTCCTGTATTTAGAGCAGAGAAGCATAACACCACGCAACACTTAAACGAGATCACACAGATGGATGTCGAAATGGGGTTTGTCGATCATACCCACGCGATGGATATGCTCGAAGAAGTTTTCCTCCACATGCTAAACGCAGTTAAGGAAAGATTTGGCGAGGAAATAAAAACAGTATTTGGACGCGAAGTACTCGTGCCAAGCGCGATTAACCGCCACAGTTATGATTCACTGGTCGAGAAACTAAACCAAAGTGGATTTGCAATGGAAAAGGGCGAAGACTTTTCCAAAGAAGCCGAGAAAAAGCTCTTTGAAATTCTTGGCGAAGAAGTGTTTTTCATTGAAAAATGGCCAACTAAAGTCCGGGCATTCTATTCAATGCCAGATCCGCAAAACCCAGAGCGGTGCAATGCATTCGATCTGATGTATCGGGGACTTGAAATCTCAAGCGGTGCACAACGCATTCACATACCCGCACTTTTGGAGGAACAACTGCGTTCGAGAGGAATAGACCCAAAGAACTTCGAATTCTACATCAACGCATTTAGAAGCGGAGCTCCGCCACATGCGGGATGGAGTATCGGCCTCGAGCGACTTACAATGAAACTATGTAACCAGGACAACATCCGCGAAGCCATGCTGTTTCCACGGGACCGGACACGATTGTTACCGTGAGAGGATTGATTATGACAACACTAATAACAAACGATGATGGCGATTCTCAGGGACTAAGAATACTCTTTGAAGCGGCAAAAGAAATAGACAATAACGCATATGCAATAATTCCAAATCGACAGAGAAGTGCCATTGGTTGTGCTCTCACACTCCACAAACCGCTTCGCCTTCATGAAACAAGAAAAGGAACATTTACAGTAAACGGTACGCCAAGTGACTGCGCTCTTTTTGGCATTCATTCTGAGGAATTCAAAAAACCGGAGTTTCTACTCTCGGGAATAAATTGGGGCGACAATACGGGAATGGGACCGTTGGTTGGATCAGGAACAATAGGAGCGTGCTGGCAGGCAGCACTAAATGGAATTCCTGCAATGGCATTTTCAATAGAGGCAACAAATAAGGAATGGAGAAAGAAGGAAAGCTGGGGAGACGAAACAAAACTTAGGCAAAAGACAGTAGAACTGATAAATAAATTAAAACCAATGTGCAAACCATTCGAGTTTCTCAATGTCAATATTCCAAAGAATTTTGAAAACTCGGAAATTGAATTCGTAGAAACGATACAAAGGAAACGATACACAACTGAAATCGCAAAAAGAACAGACCCGGAAAACGAACCATATTACTGGATTACTGGACAAAAAGTAGAAACTGGAAAAGGAACGGATTTTGCAAAATTAAGGGAAGGAAAGATAGTAGTTACCCGGATAGCATTATCTGCATTTAAAATACAGTAGAAAGCAAGAAGACCGATAAATACCTTTTTATACACAAACATACACAAATAAAGTGAAATAACATGACGCAAAAGCTAACATTAGCAGCATTCATGGCCAAAGCCGGGCCAACAGACATAGCAAAAGCATTTGCAGTACTGCCTGCAACAGATTCCACCCGAGCACCAAATGCAAGAGAACTTGCAGCTCGAGGTTCACAAAAAAGAGCAGATGCAACAGGATTTCTTGAAGCAGGAGATCCAGGCAATGCAAGAAAAACCATGCTCGAATCATTTGACTACTACAAAAGAGCAGCCGCATTAGCACGGAATGCATATATAGAAACAAGAGAATCATCAGACCTAAGAGAATTTACGACTTACAAGGCAGAGGCAATAGCCGCCACTGAAGAGGTAAATAGAATAGAGAGTAAATTAGGAAATCCTCCAGAGCCACAGATCTGGGAAAAACTCGCACGCGATAGAATAGAAACTGCAGATGCATACAAAAAAATACCAGATATAGAAAGAGCAGTTATAGAACTTGAAGCTGCCGCAACAGACATCAAAGAAGCAATAGAGATAATGATCAAACGAAACGATGAGCTTTATTCTGCACAAAAAGCAGAAACACACATCAGCTGTGAACAGAGATATAAAAAACTAAAAGAAATGAGTGGGCTCGATAGATCAGTAGATGGAGCGATAGAAGAGATAACCAAATTGGAAGAGAACATAGCTCAAATCGATGATGCGGCATTAAGAAGGAACAGAAGAGCCAGCTTGGAACTTTGTAAAAATCACACAGAATTGGGAAAACTCCTGAAATTAAAAAGTATGATACACGAGATGGCAGGGGAATTAGAAGCTCAAATAGAAGGCAGAGAGCAAACGCATTTCAAAGAAGCAATAGTAGCGGCATCTGGAGGAGCACAAGAATACGAAATAGCCGCAAATAAGAAAATGTGGGCTGGAGAGACACATAAGGCTGCAACGGTATATGCTGATGCCGCAGGATTGGCCCAAAATGCGGCAAAAATAAGCGAGAAAATAGGGGAGAGCAAAACCGCAAAAGCAAACTATTTGCGTGCATACGTACGATTCATGAAAGCTGCTGAACTGGAATTGACACTAGATCCCAGCAGGCTAACATTGGATATTGGATTTGAAAATGCAGTAACAAGCGCGGCAGAAATAAGAGTTAGGAAGATAGAAGATAGAGAAACTCCGGAAAGGGAAGAACTAACATTGATGGAAAAAATGATTCGGGCCCAAATGTTAGTCAAGATTGCTTCGCATGAACATTTGGAGGAGGACCATGCACTTGAACTGATTCAAGACGCAGAGAAAGAAATCGAAAATCAGGCACCCACACATGAATACCTCCAAATTGAACTAAGAAAAACATGGATTGTTCTGTTGGAACAAAAAGCCCAACGACTTCACGAAGCAGGCAGAACACTTGAATCGAGAAAAGCATACGTACAAATCGCTCTGATGAAAGAAGAGATAGGGGAGATAAATGGAGCTCAAGAACCAAGATACGTTGAGCTTGCCATGGCCAGAGCATATAGAAGGAGAGCTGCCATGTGGCAACATGCAGCTCCGGCAGAACGGGAAAGAAGATCGGATCCGAATGCATTAAGAAAGGCACAGGGAGTCGCAAAATATGCCAACGGACAGGTTGACAAAGAACGAGAACACCTCTATAGGGCAGTAGAGGCAACATTCGATCCGGATAAAGACAGAGAAGAAGGAGAAAAAATAGAAATACTCGAGCAAATAGTCCTTACTTCCAAGACAATGGCAGCAGTGTTAATGCTAGTAGAATTAGATATGGCTCAAGAACGAGCAGAGGCTCAAAAAGCGGAACTGGCCATAAAAAAACTCAGAAAAAATAAATAATACAAATAGGATGGCTAGGGGAGCAGTTCGCCCCTGGCCTGTTCGATCTGGATTCGTCCAACATCCTGTTTGTGCCTAAAATCCGGCAGAATTGCGTTTGAGAACCTAAGGGGCAATAGCGAATCAAAAATATCTTCCATGAGGGCAAAGTATTTTTCAGCATCCTTCTTTTTCCCGGCTCGAAGCGATTCGTACATTTCCCGCTTTAGTTCGCCAATCGAATCCAAAAGCCCAAGAATATAGGAAATCTCGGGAACATCAAGATCTGAGAATTTTGGGATTTTACCGGTTTCAATAGCAGAAAAAACAATTCGCGCTTCAGTGTATTCCTGAAGAACATGGTTTAGCTGGGAAGGAAAATCAGCTGCAAGCTTGCGAAATTTGATTAGAGCGGATTCGGCTTCAGCAAGCGACTTCTTTGCTTCCTTAAGGTCTTTTGCATGGAGAGCTTTTATCGTATTTGAACATGCACGAACGATCTTACGATTTTCGGCATTTACATAGTCGAATTTTTGCTCCTGCTCCAGGAAAACTTTCTCAATTTTTGATATTTCAAGATCTAAAGACAGATAAACACCAGATAATGAGAGAAACAAGGATAATTTAATTGGATCGAAAAAAACATTAAGAAGAAACAAAATCGTTTAGAATAGTCAATGCATCCGGGGATTGGACCATACCCGATGAAACAAGAGACCTAACTTTTTCCTTATGAACAGAAAGAAAAACATCGGCTCTTTTAAGACCAAAATAACCTGCAACATTAGACTCACTAGTTTGAGCATCATGAACCAGAGATTCGAATTTTTTGGTAATCTTGGAAACCAAAGCGCTAGCTGCATTAGGCTGCATATGCGGAGGTGTTTCTTTAAAAACAGCAAAAACATCTTCGATAGAACCTGATTTTAATATCCTTTCAATAGCACCACTTCGCTCCGAAAGATTGCAAGAGACTTCAAGCATTAGTTTTGATGCAGCAACTCGTGGGGAAAAAACGTCCCTGGAAAATCCTTTAACCAAGATAGATGCTCTAGTACCCCAACTCATAGGTTCTGGTGCAGTTCTATAAGGACCACAGGCATTAGACATAAGAATCAACCCCATATTCATATACTCATTATAACTATTTAAAGGCTCCTAAGATAAAAAAATTACCTCGAAGAATCTTTATAAAGACCACTAAAATTACCCAAAAGTAAATGTGTAAAGCCTAAAACCCTTGCCAGTAACATTAAACTCCAAAAAGCGATCAGCATAATCCGATGAATAGATCAGGCTATAAAGCCGGTTGGAATTAGTCTGAACCAGAACTTTTGAATCGACTACTTTTGCATCAAGACCCAATGCAGAAACAGGGCTTTGACCATCGACAACCAGAGTTAGATTTGAATTTCCTCCTGCAACTATATTGACATTTTTGGCATGATAAGCCAGCAAAACCTTACCAGTATCAGAAACGAGTTCCATATTATCAGCATTGTTCTTCCAGATTCCCGAAAGATAAACGCGGTTGGGATAGGGAACAGTACCTTCTAAATAAGAATAGTTGACTTCCTGATTAGGAACGAAACCCTCTGGGTTGGCAAGACGTGCTCGGGCAAATCCATAACCCAGATAAATTTCAGGTGTTCCCACCTGGCCATAACTGATGTTTTCTGGCATACTCGCCGATACGGGCGAAGGAGGATTGAAGGACGATTGACGCTCGGCAAGAAGTCGAGTTATCTGTGATTCTGTTTCCTCATAATTTCCCTCTCCGATATGATCATAACGAATCGTCCCGTTTGCATCGATCAGATATTTGTGTGGCCAGTACTGATTGCCATAAGCACTCCAGGTACCATAATCACTGTCAAGAACAACCGGATACTTGATTCCAAATTTGTCAACTGCATTTTTGACATTTGAATAATTCTTCTCGAATTCGAATTCCGGAGTATGAACACCGATTATGACAAGCCCGTCATTCCGGTATTTTTCGTCCCAGGCCTTAAGATAAGGAAGCGTCCTGATGCAATTGATACACGAATAAGTCCAAAAATCGACCAAAACTACCTTGCCACGCAGGCTTGCGATCGTAAGATTTGAAGGCGCATTTATGTAACCCGAAATACGAGAAAGAGGAGGGGCTGAACTGGAAGAAAGAATAGATCCGATTGACGGGACATTCAAATCAGAAGCCATGGGAGGTTTTGCCTTAATAGACAAGAGATACCAGATAGATCCTCCAATAAGAATTACCAGCAAAACCAGAAGAATTGGATTTTTGATTGATATCATAGCAACACCTTAGGACAGAAGATAATCGGAAACGGGAAACAAATTTGAAAGATAGAGAATGTTTCCGGTAAATACCAGGATTCCAAGGATAATTAGAACCAGACCAAAAAGCAGGTTTAGCCATTTAAGATAGGGCGAGAGCTTTTTGATTAGAAAAGTCGCTTGTGAAATGAAGATTCCGACCAATAAAAATGGAACTCCAAGACCAAGAGAATATGAAAGCATCAGGGGAAATGCCGATGTGGGATTAGTTATAGCCAGAGTCAGAATACTTCCCAAAACTGCACCCACGCACGGAGTCCAGCCCGCAGCAAAAGCAGCTCCAAAGAGAAACGAACCTAAATAAGCATTGGAAGATTTTGAAACATGAATTTTCTTTTCACTAGAGAGTACAGGGATTTCGATTATTCCGGTTAAGAGAATCCCAAAGAAAATTATGACGATGCCTCCCAGATAAGAGAGATAGGTACGTACGTCATATGCTACTGTCGAAAGAACACTTTGAAGCAACACTCCAAGAACCGCAAAAACCACTGAAAATCCCAACACAAAAAATACGCTGCTAAGAAAGACCTTAGTTTTAGAGGAAGCAGAAGATGAAGCTTCATTGATAGATGAATTGGCAAGAAAAGTAAGATATGCCGGAACGAGGGGGAGAATGCAGGGGCTTAGAAACGAGACCAGGCCTGCAACAAATGAGAAAAGAATAGTGGCTTGCTCGACCATTTACCTAACACCTGCAGTTGAAAGAACCCTCAATAAATCCTCTTTAGTCCACATTTCATTCGATTTTAGAATGACCTTGCCCTCAGGAGTCAGAAGGACATGGGTGTGTTGAGAGGAAATACCATATTCTTTTGCCAGTAGAATCTCGAACTCATCGGTTTGAGAATCACGATAGTTGACCTGGAAAGCAGCCAGATTTGAGGAGTTAAGATCTGCAAAAGCACCTTCCAAAACAGGCTTTTGAGCCGCACATGTCGGACACCAGTTAGCATAAAATTCGAGGAAAATAAATTTCCCGCTGGATCGGGCAGATTCAAATAGAGATCTTTCCAGAGGAACATAGCCCACAGAAGATCGATCAGTCATCAATGTTCCGGTTTTATTGATCATAACTCCAGAACTAGCGTTTTTTTGCATAGATCCGGAATCGGATTTTGCAATAGGCTCCGTAGTAGATTTATTCATTGAAGCAGGCAATTTTTGCATTGAATCATTTTGAGAAGTCAGATTGGTTTGATTAGAAGTGCAGCCAGCCAAAAACAACCCTAATGCAAGTAATAGAATCAATAAGAGTTTCATAAGTTCACCTTGAAGACTTGTGGGTCCAAAAAGGGTTATATATCTTTGCCCAACTTTTGCCCTAATTTATGACCGATAAGGAGGCTTTAAATCGGAAACTAAAGTTGCAACATCAACAAAAGAGTTAGGATAGTCTGAGGATAGCGGGTAAGTAAAAATAGAAAACAGATCAGGAACACTTCGAAGGTGTTTAACTAAACAAAAGATATCCAAACGTGAGTTACCAGTAAATGAAATTTTGCGCCTTTTTGCAAAGGGGATTCTTTGGACATTTTCAAATTGTTTAGAAGGCAATCCAGTTTCATCATCTAGTCTTCCTTCAAGTCCAAAAAGACGATTAAATTGAACATTTAGATATGAAGAATAATCAAGAACTTCAACTGTTTCTGGGTAGATAATGTGCTTTTTTCTAACAAATCCTTCAGTTCTAACATCTAACGGAGTAACTAAAAGATAGACCTCATTTTTTACAAAAACATCTGGAGGTAGAGAAAATTGTGCGAGGTTTGAATATGGAAGAACCAGATCATCAGACCCTGAAATATCTACTCCTCTTTTGAATGGCGTTCGTTCATTAGGACATACTAGAAGGGTCCGGGCTGCAACTTTTAGATCAGAATCAGAAACATCTGGAGCTAAAAAATATTCATCTATTTCCTTAAGAGTAGGAAATTTGAAATTTGCTTTTTTGAGTTGCCTAAATGCATCTAAATAGGAACATTTTAGAGGATCTTTTTGAGGACGGACAAGTTTCCACACCATAGTATGTAGGGGTAAAACTTTTATAAGGTTATAGAAAAAGGAAAATTGTTAGTTTTTATAAGTTATGTAAACCAAACTCATAAGACCGATCATTTCCAAGAAATTGAGAGTAAGTGCAAAACTGGCTACATCTTTAGTGTAGTACATGATCATTGCAAATTGGAAATAAACTGCAACTAAATTGTGAACGAAAAATAGAAGGGCGAAAATGATCAACCCTAATGTGAATGAAAGCTTCATTTTCAAATAGTTTTTGATGTATACATAAAGTAGTAATATCGACATTAGTACATTTGCAATACTAATTATCGTTGCAAAATCTATTGATTCCATAAATATTTACCTCCAAAACAGATTTATTAACTTACGCCATAATTCCCAAAACAACTACTACCATTTTCGAATTTTTTCTAAAGACTTTTCAAAGTCTTTGATTTTTTCTTTTGCGTAATCAGTAATGAAATAGAGTTCACCGTACTTGGGTTCTTCTGAAATTTGGACTAATGATGCCTGGAGTAAGAGCTCTAAGTGACGCTTAGTTGTCTTATAATCTAAAGCTAAAAGCTCGGAAAGTTGATTTGCATTATAGGGTCTCCTTGACAATTCGAGCAGAATTTGGAGGCGGTTTGGCCCACCACGGGTTCCGGAAATCAAATGCCAAAAGGCAGCATCATCAAACGCCATCTGGTAGTAGATCAACAAATGAGAATTTAAAGAGTTTAGACTGCTTCTCTTAGTTCAACTGTGGCCACAGCAACATCAGATACGCAACTGCCAATAGCCATAATCGAACGAGCCCGTTCAGTGGAAACATAAGCACCTCGAACAATTGGAGATATTGCACCTAGATCAGTAGTTTGTAAGTAGCCCCGCTCCTCAAAGGAAAGCAGAGCAAATAACCCAGGTAGAACTTGTATTGGAATCAAAGAAGAGCCATCTAAATGCCCCCATTCCTCGGAGCAGCCAGAGGGATGAACTCTTGCATTTCCACGAGAAAGTCCAACAATTGGAACAATTGACTCTGGAATCACAATTAGTTTTGTATCCTCAAGGCAAAAATCTGCAGGAGTAACAAAAAGTCCTGCGTTTGTAACATTAACAAACTCACTAGCCGCAAGATGTTTGACGATATCTTCCCATTTAAGGGTCCAACCTGAAGCAGGATCTGAAAAATCAGCTCCGGATTTGAAAACATCGTATTTGTCAGGATACACCAAAAGCTCCTTTGCCCACATAGGGCAATCGCCAGAGATCTGAGTCCATCGGCGAGTCAATGCGAAATATTCGTGAAAGAGACGATTTGGAGGCAGATTTCCACCAGAATGATTCCAGGCAGCCAGGTAATTTGATTTAGTAACCCGGCCATTTTGATCTAGTAGAGGAACAATGGTTTGGATAAGAGGTTTTTGAAACGAGGAACTTCGATAGGGACCCGAAGCTAACGAGGATAAAGTGCCAGTGGGCCCAACAGATTTTGATACGTGTCCCATAATAATATTAGATAAGAAAGAGTTTATAAAGACATGGAAAAACACTAACAATAACAAAACATAGGAAGAAGCTAAACGTTACAATCCCAGTTTTTTACCGAATTTTTTTGTCATTGCAACAAAGGTAGTCGTTCCCCTAACATAGAAAGGAGCAGACTTTTTTCTCAAAGTTGCCTTTTTTAGAGCCCGCATTAGTTCTTTTGGGCTATCCAAATCAAAGTCGGGCAGTTCGTTGTAAGTCCTCCCAAATTCAAAGAGGAAATGCGAATCGCTTCCCAGTGCAGCAATCAGACCATTTTGTTTTGCAAAAGATTCGGCCTGATCATTGTAAGTTGGACTCAGACATCGGGCATTGAAGGTTTCGACAATATCGAGTTTTGGAAGTTCTTCCTTTTTGGGGATTACACCCTTACGGGTTTTGTCATACATGTGAGGCAGATAGGCAAGACCACCCTGCGCATGAATACGATCAATTGCCTCTTCAAACGGAGTGTACTTGGGAATCAGATCATTCATATACAAACCAATAAGATCACCACGATCAGTTCGAATCTCCTCGCCGGCAATAAAAGGAACATTAAGATCGCGCAGAACTCCATGAGCCTCGGTTGTATTATGATCAGTATTTGCAAAAATTATCCCAAGACGCTTTGATTTTAGAGCCAGTTCTCTGGGTTTGATTATCGAATCGATCGAATAGTGCGTATGTACGTGGAAATCGAGTTTCATCATATAAGTGCACCTTCTTTTTCCAGTAAAGAAATCAGTCGGGAGGCAAAAGACTCAACCGCAGTAGTTTTGAGTTTTTTGTCTGACTTGACCATGATTCGTCCGCTCTGATAAATACTAAGTGAATAGTTTTCATACTTTGCCAAAAGAACAACCCCCAAACCACCAAAAACCTCGCCTTCTTTTTCCAGAGCAGATTTAGCCCGCCCGATATCGATCTGCTTTTGATTAAGTTTTATCTCCAGACCATTTGCAGTAGTACAGGGTTCAATAACATAGAATTTATTCATCCCAGTTTCGCCCTCCAAAATGGCTCTTTTGCAAATAGATTAAAGAAAATAGCATCAGGAGCAGTGACAAGAGGCTTCTTAAGAACCAACGATAATACGCAGGAAGCGCCAAGAGAGCCGGCAATCGCAGCCGCAGGACACAAAATAGACGAACACGTTTTATAGGATTCGTGTTTTTCTGCACTCTTAGGCAAATTAAATGCCTTCCTAAACGAATAGGATTTGAAGACGCTAACAATCCCCCGCGAGTCGTTTGAAGCACAAAAAACATACGGAATATGAGCTTTTTTGCATCGATCAGAGATAAAAATCTTTGTCGGAACATTATCGCTACAATCGACCACTATTTTGGCCCCAAAAAGAGGAGACTTTGAGTCGAACTTCGGATTAATACGGATAGAAGCATTCGGATTTATCAGGGCAGCTCGCTTAAGAGCAGCTTCGGATTTTAGCCCATCTAGAGAATCCAGAGTCGCATATAATTGCCGGTTGAAATTAGTAAGATCAAACCGGTCAGACTCAAAAAGGATAAATTTCTCAAAACCAAGACGGATAAGATTTTCAAATGCAAATCCGCCGGTTCCTCCCAGACCAACTACGGCTACAGTTGTTTTGCGAATTTTCGATTGATCTGAAGCAGAAAGAGAATTACGACAAATTGACTGGGAATAAATATCCATCAAAGAACAATTGAGTCGGACGCTTTTAATTTTATTGGATCAGGAAGAATCATGATTCGGACTCACCTTCCTTTTCTTTTCGCTTGGCTTCTTTGGCCATACGCTTTCTAATGCGTTTTCTTATTTCCTCAGTTTTTTCATCGGGAGAAGTATCTGCAAGGTTTCTAAGTAAATTCACCCGATCCTTAACATAGCCATCGATACTTTTTTCCTTGAATCGGCCAAGATCAGTAATATAATAGAAAAGGGTTGAGATTCCGGAAAATATGAGCAAAATAGTAAAGAGACGACCCAAAGGAGTTACTGGAACAATGTCCCCATAACCAACAGTAGCAATCGTAACCGACACAAAATAAATAGCATCAATAAAGGAAAAATTTTCAAACTTCATATAGAATGGAACCGAAACGACATAGATGACAAACATTGACACGGCAAGATTGATTAGTCTACTGCCAAGTGCGTGCTCTTCAGCCATCTTTTCGTTCACCAGTCGCAATTTTAAGACGTCCAAGGACGGATTTTTTGGGGGAGGAAGGATCCTCCTTGGGGTCTATAAATATGAGATCCTTTTGGGAAATATGAACTCTTTCTTTTGATAGATTAATAAATCTGCCCTCATTGAGCGAAAGACCGAATGAAACCGCCCTAATTGCACTCCATAAGAAAAAGATACTAAGTGCAACAAAAAGAAAGGAAAGGAGATTGAAGACCGATGGCAGCTTAAGAAAATCCATTAGAAACGAAAAGTTAGCAAAAATAACAAACAGAAAACCTGCAATGAAAAGATTTCTTAGAAATACGGTTCGGCTCTGAAGAGGAGTGCTTTGGGAAAAAATAGAGGAAAGAACATCGAACAGTTTTTTTAGCGAGAGCAAAATACGGACCAGTGGGTAGATGGAAACCAGGATAATCAGATAAAATAGGAGTTCTGAAAGAAGATAGACCTGATCGAATAAAACAACTGGAAAACTTAGATGTATCTGTGATTGCCAGTAGAAAAGAACAGCACCCAAAAACACGAAAACAGGAGTTACATTAAGGTTCAGTTCAGAGAGAAAAACTTTGGTGAAGCGACCCTGGGGCTCAAACGCAGCAAGAACATTGTTGAAATAGGCTGAGGAATTTTGAATTGTCAGAAGAACTCCAGGCGGAATAAGGCGCTCAAGAAGTCCAAAGACTCCTTTTCGATGATCCAGGGCAAATGACGAAATAGTAGAGGTTATCAGAACACCTACAGATGCCAGACCAACCAGATCAAGTGGAACTAAACCAACACTTTCTTTTGCAATAAGGAGTGAGAATTCACCTAGAGGAAGAAGGGCCAATCCAGCAAAAACAGATGAGCGACCATTTGAAGTAATAAGGAAAAATGAAAATGCAGTAGCCAGAAATACAGTTACCATAAAGGCCAGAATAAGTATGGAAGAAGGAATGATAATTCCAACTATTGAAGAAGGCTGGATCAGCATGCCAATAGAGATAAAGAAAAATGATGAGAAAATCAGATTGAACGAACGAAGAGAATGTTCAACTTCATTGGATTTGGGAAGTGCACCAGTAAGACTCCCGCCCAAAAATGCACCGATTGCCGGAGCAAGCCCCAGTCCTGCAGCAAGAGAGCTAAGGCCAACTCCCAGACTAAACGAGAAGAGGACTATGGTATCAGTAGAAACGTTGTTTAGAAGATGCTTGGATAGAAATCTCAAAGCGTGCTCTATAACGACATAGGCAAATGCAAGAGCACCAAAGGCAAAGAGAAATGAGGTAATAAAATCATGCGAAGTTATTCCTTTTGAAAAATCAGAAAAGAAAGTAAGGAAAAACACAGCAACCAAATCCTCGATAATAAGAATTGCTATGAGAGTTGGAACTTCGGTGCGCTCGAGTAGATTTTTCTGCTCAAGGATTTTTATGATAATAGAGGTACTACTTAAAGAGAACATTGCAGAGACAAAAAGAGAAGTAAGAAAATTGAACGAAAGAAGAATAGAGATCTCATACATCACCAAAAAGGTCAATAGAATCAGAAGAAAGCTTCCAAAAACAGCACGACTTCCAAGAGAGAGAAGCTTGGAGAGACTAAATTCGACACCAATAAGGAACAGAAGCAGCACTGCACCCAAATCCGCAAAGGTACTGATCGAACTATAATCAACAAGATTAAGAAAACTCGGACCCAGAGCCAGACCAGCAGCCAAAAGTAGCGCCACAAAAGGCAGATTAAGTTTTGAGGATATAATCCCTGCAAAAGACGCAAAAAGTGCGACTAAAAGAAAATCCAAAATTAAATTTGCAGCTTCCATTTTTATCTTTCCTACAAGGATAGAATATAGAAGAAACAATTAAAGGTTTCGTAACTATTTTGAGACATGGAACATTTCGTAGAGTGCCTTGGCGCATCGGGGGAAGTTGGGCGAAGTGCATTTCTTCTTCAGAGCGATAAGAGAATAATGAATGATTATGGAATAAAAGTATTTGACGAAAGCGGTCTGCCTAAATATCCTGTTCATAGCCAGATAAAACCAGAAGTAATGATTCTTTCTCATGGACACCTAGACCATTGCGGCTCATTACCGCTCTTATATCGAGATAGTAAAATACAATGGTACGGAACGCCTCCGACAAAGGATATCGCAGACATACTTTGGCAAGACTCAATGAAGATAATGGGCGAGGACATACCCTATGAGCCAACGCATTATCGAAAGGCCCTCAGGCAATGGAAGCCAATGTTATATGGCCAGACCATGCAGATTGGAGAAACTCAAGTGAAAACTTATGATGCCGGACACATAGCCGGATCTGCAATGGTCGAGTACGATTTTAAGGACAAGATATTTCTTTATACAGGCGATTTTAAGGGCGAAGACACATACATGCAAAAAGCCGCAAAACCAGTCAAAGACGTAGATGTGTTGATGATAGAGAGTACATATGCGAAAAAAGAACATCCAAAGCGAATGGAAACAGAGTACAATTTTATGGACGAAGTCGAAATGACGGTGGAAGAGGGCGGAACAGTATTGCTTCCGGCATTCGCACTTGGAAGAACCCAGGAACTTATATCAATAATCCGCGAGCACAATAGCGAGATTCCCGTCTATGTCGATGGTATGGGCCGGGCAATTACAGACGTTTATCTCAAATATCCCCAATACATAAGAGACATAAACAAATTCAGAAAAGACGTTCGATCAGTTAGAATGATTCGATCCAACGACGACCGGAGAAACGCAACCCGCGAACCCTCGATCATAATTACGAGCGCTGGAATGATGAACGGCGGCCCGGTTTTGACTTATCTGATGAATCTCAATCCCAAATCGAAAATAATGTTTACGGGCTATTGCGTCGAAGGGACGAACGGTTGGAAATTACAGAAACATGGATTCGTAACGATCGATGAGCAGGACATGAAAGTTGATCTGCCAGTTAGGTATTATGACTTTTCAGCTCATGCTGGACGAAGCGACATATTGAACTTTATTAAAAGTGCAAATCCTCAGAAAATAATACTGGTGCATGGAGACAAAACACAGGAGTTTGCAAAGGAACTTGTTGAGGATTTTGGATTCGATGCAGTTGCACCGATGATCGGGGATCGGGTTCCGATATTCTAAGTTTGGAAAATAGACAAAAAGGAAAATAGAAAAATAGAATCAAAAGAAAAAGAAAGAAAAACTAAATTAGTCACTCGATGCATCAACTGGAGTTGGCGGGATACGTATGACATCCGAACCCGAGTCAAGTAACAATGGAGGAGTGGTTACTACGTCCGAAGCATCCTCGCTTACTCCCGCATCTGGGGCACAAACAAGACGAACACCAAGAGTTACTGTACTTCGAACTCTTGTCGAACCAATAGAAACACCCGCAGTTATAGAATACTCTGGAATAGTGGAAGCCGGAGGAGCTAGATCATAGGGCATTTCAGAAGCCCTAAATCTTCGCACAAGAACTGCAAATTGATTGCATCCACCTGGAGAAACTTGATCCATGATCGCATAATCGCTACTACCGTGAGGTTGAACATCTCTAGCAACAAGACCAAAAGATCCAAAATCCACAATAGTATCCAAAGATAATCCAAAGCCACTGCCAGAAGCAGTGCAACTTAGGTCACGGAAAACTGCAGTGCTGGGAATGCACCGTGCACATGCATTTTCCAAGGTAACTTCTGCATCGCCCACACCATAACGGAAGCCAGCTCGAGTTGCACCAATAGTAAGAAGCAAAGTATTCCCGTAGAAATACTCGTTGTGTACTGGAACCCGTTCGTGAGAAGGAACATCTCCAAAGATTGCAATCCTCCTACAGGACCCATCAGGAGTTTGCTCATAAATATCCATAAGGGGATTAAGAGTCCCTATACTCAGATCACGCAACACTAAGGTATAATAATGATCAATTCCATCATTGCCGCGCAAAGTAAATGGAAGCGAACCACCAGGATTATCGGCTGTTGACATTTCAAGAACTGCCCTTAGAGGTGCATAAGTACAGGAAAGGGATGGTCCGGTGGTTGAATTGCAGAAAGAGCGAACCGGAGGCATAATTGAAGAATCAGATGAACCAGAATCCAAAGGACCCATATCCGAACCGGAAGAATCAACAACTGAAACATCCAGCACCCCAGCATCCATCTCAACTGGACGATTGACATCGACTACGACAGCATCGGTTCCTGCATCAGCCATTGTAGATTGAACACAAAGACGAGTAACTTTCACTAATGCTGCAGAGTTTGATTCAGTATCCACACCTCGAACTTCAACTGCAACATCATCCCCATTTGGCAGATGTGAAACACCGCCACCGGGGCCTTCATGAACACGAATAACATCTTCAAAGCTACCGGCAGTAATCCTAAAGCGAACAGACGGAGCTGTTCCTCCACCAACACTCGCCGAGTCCGCACCAAGAAGATCGACTTCGATATTCGAAAATACTACTGAGCTACCTCGAACCAGATTTCTCGAAGTCTCACTAGCATTACATTGCAATTCTGGCGGACGAGGATTTGAAACATCAGAACTACAGCCCGCAAGACCCATGCCTGCAAGACCACTAACAGCAAGAAGCGAAAATGCAGAAAATCTCGATGCGCGTTCAGGAGCACGATGAGAAGCATCAGACGGATGGGCATCAGAATGAACTGGACTTACATTACCTGGATTACAAACTAATCTTTTTGTCATTCAGGTAGATGTGTTACGAAATGATTAAAAATGATGGTATTTTTTCAGGTTCGTACCTTAACCTCGCATTTTACGAAAATCCTTAGTAACATTCTCGATCACAAGCATCTCGGGCGGATAGGCAAGATGGGCCTTTGAAGTGCGGGAGTAGTTCTGGAAGAAATCCCATAAATACTCCATAACCTTGCGCTTTAACCGCTTCTTTTTGACAAAGAGACGACCCTTTTTGATTGAGAACTTTCCGTCCTTATGAGAAACGCGGAATTTGACAATATGTTCTTTCATGCTAGTTGGTGGCCCCGGTATTTCTACAGAGGGCGAGAGAAGATCTTTCTTGAGAATAATTGCAATTCGCACTAAATGTTTGCCATCATCGGCAAAAACAGACAAAATACCAAAGTCAGAAAGACTTTCTTCCAATTGAGAGATCAACTTACGCAATTGCCCCCAGAGCACATCGTCAACTACATTTGGCCGGACTAAAGAAACCAGATAGACAAGAGGATTTTTAGAGGAGGATTTTGAAGAGACCTTCTTGGAAGAGTAAAATTCAGAGATCTGCTCTTCGAACGTAGGTGGGTGTGAGAGAAAAAAGCGCTCATGTGGGTTTTTCAAAAATGAAGATGCAAGAGTTCTAAAGCGATCGAAATTGGATTTGGAAACGGCCGCAGCGACATTGCGGTTCTCATCAGTCGGATCGATCACTACAAAAAACCCGAACCGGTGGACACATAGACCTTTATCGGACGAAGTACGATAGTAATTCATAAGATCGATAAGAACACCATCTTTCCATTTTGAAGCGGCACGAAGGAGTTTGGCAAACGTCCCATATTTAATGATCAAAAGTTCGCACAGATAACCCGAAAAGCCCTGAAATTTTATTTCGGCACCATATAGAGAATTCGACTTGAGAAATGCTTTGAGTAAAACGATTTCCTGACGCATTTTATCATTGATTTTCGAAAGCACGAATTTGGTGTGGAAAACAGACCGATCGACAGCGCTCTTGCGACCAGAGACGTCTTTTATATCATAGGCAGGAACCAGATCAACCTTATGGCCCTGAACTTTCAATCGCACATATGGGTGCTCTGCATAACTAAGCTGATGAGTCGAATCCGGAAATGCAGACTTTGCTATCGAAACCATAAGCGACTCAAACTGGGATTTTGGAAATTCCGGATTAAAGAGAACAAAAACATCGACTTCTCGATTGTTCTTTAGAAAAGTTCGCTTCGCAACTGAACCAGTAAGAACAATCCGCGCTCCCATGGGCTTAACCCGTTCAATGCAGCCAAGTAAATAATTAGCAAATACTGATTCGGTAGCCAATTCTTGTGCATCGGGAAGAAAATACGGCAGTACCGCTCTAAGTACAAATGGAACTGAGATTCGTTTTTTGGCCATGATCAGACCACGTCTAAGAGCTTTATTTTGGCCTTCCATTGCTCAAGTGATTCCTTGTATTTATCTTTGTTCAAAAAGAGCAATGAATCGAAATTTGCGCTCTTTAGATAAGCAATAGCAACCACATCGCCAACAATAACGAAACTGCTCGTATCCTTTTGAACCATTGACCGAACCGCACTGATTGCATAGTTTCGAAGTTTGAGTCCCAAGGCAGTAGTAAGCGTTCCTCCTTTTTCAGAGAACATCGTAAGCACTGGTTTTTCATTCTTTACTACAAGGGCTCCAAAGAGAAGATTTTTAGCAATAAGATCGGATGCAACAGAATCGAAAGACATTTTCTTGCGTCGCAAAAGACCCTGCTCAAGGACAAACTGAGAATCATATTTCTTTATGAAACGAGAAACTGCAAGATCACGATATACTGCTGGAATAGAACTTAGTGAGACTACAGGAATTTCACGCTGATCCTGCAATTGCGAAAGCAAATATTTTTCCCAATTTTCAGAATTGTCTGCGGCCGTCTTCTTCCTTGCATTAAGAGAAGCGATGGCAGTATCAATTCGAGTTACGTATTCATCCGCAAGGGCACGATTCTTGGGTGAGAAATTTTTAGCCATCTCATCGATCTTGGCACTAGAAATCATAGTTATAAGATCGTATTCGGAGCGCACATCAAGACCCTCGTTTGACACCTCATCTACAGTTGCAGAGAGGACTGTAAGTTTATCTTTGATTGAAGCAAGAATAACAAGATATAGATCCTTTTCCTGTTTGATGGCCATACCAAATGCCCTCTCAAGCAGAAACAGTTTGGTCAGATTTTCAAGTGCGAAATAGACCTGTAGGAAACCAATAAAACCAAAGAACACCGGAAGAATTGAGATTGGATTTTTGAAAGCAAAATCGAAAAATCCTGCAAAGTTAGATGCAGATGGCGAAAGCGGAACTAGCCCAGAAACTGAAAGATAAGAAGAGATTGCAAGCAATATGAGGGCAATTACAAGATCACCCTTCCAATGCGGATTGGTCTTACCAAAGGTTCGCTTAACTGCAGATGCAAATTTCATTGAGGTAGATTTGTCAGAAACGAAATTCATAACAAACATCAATACATTGAAGAGGATCAAAATAGTCCAGAGCGTCAGGGCAAGACCAAAGGCCAGAGAAATAAGATAGTTACCAGAAAGGGCATAGAAAATCGAGACAAATAAATTAGTAAATGACAGGAACGAAAGGTCGGTAGAAGTAACAAGGAAATCAGGAGATTTTAATCTCGAGACGTATTGGTCAGGCGAAACAGAAGATTTGAAGCGGTAGTAAAGAACCATGTTTCCTGAACTGGAAGTCGAATTCAAAAGGATTTTTTGACCAGAACTACCCGACGAAACCGAGAACTGAGAATTTGGATATGACCCAAAGTCACTCGCATCAGAAAGAGGAACCAGATCATCAACCGAAAGGCCATTTACCAAAGAGAGATCGGATGAACCACCAGAAGGAGTTAGAAAAAGATAAACACTATAATCATATGAATCGGATTGGGATGAGAAAGAATTGAGGGCGAAAATTGAGGAATGTAATCGGGGCGCACCATAATCAGGTTTAGAGCAAAGAGAAAACTGAGGATTCGCCAAAAGAGGATTCGAATTAAGGGCTGCGAGTTTTGAATTGATCTGCCCGATTTTGGATACGAACTGTGAAGGATCCTCAAAAAGAACGCGCTTTGCATCATTTATAAGAGAAGAAAGTTCATTATTTGTTCGAACGTATGAGACAATGGAATTACCGACTACATCAGGGTAGGAATTTACCAATGACTTACATTTGAGCGATCCACCGTCGCACAGCGAATTGCAGGTTCGAACATCATTACAAGTTATACCATAAATACCAAGGATGGTTTTACATGAGTTTACAGCCTGGTCTTTGGAGGAGGAAAATGAGTCCAGGGCAGAATCAAGAGATAAGAGTTGCGGATCTGAAAAAGAAGGTGAGCTATCAAATACCAAATCCGAAGATTTGGAAACATAGACAAGCCGTTTGGTTACAAAAGAACCGCCAGATGGCTTAAATTCATAAGCAAAATA
This sequence comes from Microcaldota archaeon, assembly GCA_016212525.1. Taxonomy (GTDB): domain Archaea; phylum Micrarchaeota; class Micrarchaeia; order Anstonellales; family Bilamarchaeaceae; genus Bilamarchaeum. Next base: position 496,750 of record JACRGD010000010.1, read on the forward strand.
GTCAGGAAGTGCATCACCATCAAGATCAACTGGAGAGGATGAAAGTAGCACCTCGGGAGATTTGGAAGCAAGAGATTTTTGAGAAACACAGCCAAATGAACCAAGGCTCAAAACCAGTAAAGAAGCTATGAAAAGAACTAATAGAGATCGCCGCACCATGTAAGAGATTCAGGACTGAAATTTAAAAAGGTTTCAAGTAGAGAGAAATTAGCCAAAAACACAATAAGAGAAACAGATCAGACCTTCCTTAATCCTTTTACGCCATCATATTTGGAGTTGGATCTGGAAAATAGAAACGCATCATTACTAATGCAAATAGCTGCAGTAATGAGATCTTCCATTTTCTTTGTCAATTCGCCATGGTCATCAAGCTCTTTTGCAAGAGTGGCAGCCATTTGGGCAGATGAACGATCAAAAGGAAGAATAGTAATCCTATTTGAAAATGCAGTCATAACTTCAGGTTTGCGGATGGTCTGAAGAAGATTGAAGAGAGTCGGGCTGGTAACACAGATTTCTTCTCGAGCGACATAGTATTTGAGTTTTTCGAGAATAGTTGGCTCGCCACGCAGGAAATCGAGCGCTGCTTCATAATCAAGACAGATTTTCTCCACAACTAAGACCTCCACTGATTATAGGTGCCACGCTTGACTTTTTCAACGACCCGATGATTGATATCTTCTTCATTTAGACTGCCGGCTAGCTCAATAATAGAACTCTTTTCCTCGCCTTTTTCAGAAAGAAGATGTCGTAAAATTTCACTAAAACTCATGCCCTTAGATCGTTTTCTTTTGTAAAGCTCCGCGTAAACATCGTCCATTATTGTAATTACTTTGACCATCTAATCGCCGCTTCTGACTAGAACAATGTATTTAATAAATGCATTTACCTAAAATCGACGATTTCTGGAAAGTTGTCTGCATTAGATAACAGATGTGACAGACAACTGATCGAGAGTAAAAGTCAGCTATTTAAACCTTGGGACGACCGAATGAACATCTCTTGTTTATAAGAGAAAAAGGCGACAAAAAAGGTGTAAATATGGAAGATTTGGTAAAATCAGTCATGGGAGAAGCATCTCCAAAGCAGGAAAGCACAGAAGTTTTGAGTTCTGAAAGTATCAAGATCGTAACCGTCGGTGTCGGCGGTGCAGGAAACAATACAATAAACCGACTCATAAAGAGCGGTGTCAAGGGTACTGAGCTGGTTGCAATCAACACAGACAAACAACACTTGAATATCGTTCACGAGCGATCCAAAAAGATCTTGATCGGTCGATCTGTAACCAAGGGTTTGGGCGCAGGAGGCTACCCGGATATTGGTGCAAAATCCGCAGAAGTAGACAGACCATTGATCGAAAAGGAACTCGAAGGCGCACACTTGGTATTCATCTGCGCAGGTATGGGTGGTGGAACTGGTGGTGGTGCGGCTCCAATTGCAGCACAGATTGCAAAGGAGCAGGGCGCAATCGTCGTAGCCATGGTAACATATCCATTCGCATTAGAAAGAGCAAGAAAGAAGAAGGCAGAAGAATCAATTAAATTGCTCAAAAAGAACTGCGACTCAGTTATCATATTAGACAACAACCGATTGGTCCAGTTGGTACCAAACTTGCCAATGGCAGAAGCATTTGCAGTTGCAGATGAAATTCTCTCTCGGGCAATTTCGGGTCTTGTTTGGACAATCACTCAGCCATCTTTGATCAACATCGACTTTGCTGATGTTCGAGCAATCATGGAAGGCGGAGGAGTCGGTTTCATCGCAGTCGGTGAAGGTAAGGGCAACGAAAAAGTAAGAGCAGCATCAGAAGGAGTCATCAAGAACAGACTACTTGATGTCGATTTCGAAGGCGCAAAGGGTGCACTTATTCACATCACAGGCGGATCTGATTTGACCTTGGGTGATGCCATCAAAGCAGGTGAAATGATTACCGAAAAGATGGATCCAGAAGCAAACGTCAAATGGGGTGCTCGTATCATGCAGAACTACGAGGGCAAACTAGAAATAGTTGCAATCGTAACTGGTGTTAAAGGTGCCAGCGTTGCAGGTTCCTCAGTCGCGGCTGATGAAGAATCATCCAGTGCTCCAATATACGGACACGACTTAGAAGTTCTTGGGTAACACCCAAAACTTCGGGTTTTGGGTTAAGATTAAAACCCAAACCTCGAGTTCTTGGGTAAAGTAATTCTAAATAATTTTCTTTATTTTTATTTTCTATTTATCTAAGCTTTTTGTAATTGCATTCTTCATAGAAACTCTCTTGATCAAAGTCGTTGGAACACGATCGAAATCCTGATCCTCAGTTACTATCGCGGTGTGGTTACATCTAAGAGCAGTAGCAACGATTATAGCATCACTGAGTTCCAGATTAAAATTCTCAGAAAAATCACTTGCCATCAAAACAATCTCCTTGTTCATTGGAAGAAAGATCAAATTTTCGATCGAACTTAAACAATGGATTGTTTCGGAAATATCCTTTCTGCTGCGCCCTATTTTTTTAAGTACAACACAGATTTCTTGGAGCGTAACTACGCTAGCATATGCGAGAAACTGTTTTTTCTCCACGCCAGCCAGGATTCTTTCCGCATCTTTTTGAAATGCATCTCCATTTTTCAAGAATGCAATCAACACATTACCATCAATAAAAATGCTTTTAGTAGAATTCATTTTCTACCTCTTGAGTTAGTTCAAGCGCAGTTTTCTTGCTGTCGAATCGCATTTTTTTGAGCTTTAGAAGAGGGTCCTTAACGCTTTTTGCTTCTATAACTAGCCTATGACCTTCCTTGAACCAAACTATCTCATCTCCTGCTTCAAGCCCAAGCTGCTCTCGTAGTTCTATAGGAACAGTAGTCTGACATTTTTCAGTAAGTTTTGTTATGTACATAAGTATTACTCATTAAAGAAAGTATTAATAAATCGGTTTTTTCATACTTAATTATTACCTAAGAATCCGAACCACTGGCAGTAGTTGCAGTAGTTTTTCGGGCATATGCAGAAACGTTAAAACGTCAGCAACAAAGTCATGAAAATGCGCATGAATCAATTAAAAAGATCATGATTTCAAAATCTCCGAATCGAACGTTACGATCTCGCATTTCGTCTTTTTAGCAAGATAGATAAGAGAAACATCAGCAGTGCTGAGTTTTTTTGTTTGGCAGAGAAACAACTTGAGTATTTCCGTTCGTTCAGACTCAGTAAAACTAAAGAAACGAATATTTTTGTTTTGAGTCAGTTCCTCGTAAGCAGTCTTACATAACTCAGAGGTAGCCTTGTATTTTAGTACAGTAAGCGTCTCAAAAAGAATCACATCACAAAGAAGCAATTCTTCATCAGAAATCCTACTTGCCATTGAAATGGCCTTTTTGTAATTTGAGTCGTTTGGAAGATAGAGTGCAACCAGAAAAGAAGTATCAAGAACCTTCACGAGAAACACCGTAAACTATAGCGTCGTGATCAATAACTTCGCGCTTACCTTTGTATTTTTCCCCTCGCAGTTTGGCATTTTCAAGAATCAGTTTAAAATCGAACTTTGGAGAAGCGGATTTTTTAGAATCGAGCAATTGTTGTATAACTTCGCTATAGCTGCCTTTTTGAATTTTCTTTAAGGTAGTAAGTTCTTCATATACTTTGTCATTTACGTTTATGAGCTGACTCATATAATAGAGTGTATACATATATGTTTATATATAGATAAGAAGCTTAGCGGATGATGGATCACTCAGAGTCACGCTTTATTGCCTTCTCATAATTCCCAGTTTCGTCATTTTTCTTAAACCCGCAACGCCGTGCAGTAACATCATATCTTAGGTATCCTTCTTCACCAGGTTCACTTAGGCCTTTTACTTCAGAATACATACTATTTTTCGCACCTATAACGACCAGCTTGCGGACCCATGGCATTTTCTTGGCTAGTTCTTCAATTGCAAAAATCAGAGCCTTCTCCCACCGTAAGTTTTTTTGTAGCTCTTCTTCGCCATAAGTCCCCTGAATTTGAGAAATAGTTAAAACGCCATCCCGATCATCATAGGACGCACACGCGAGTGGCCTTTCATCCTTAGTAATAACCGCGGCTAGATGTTTATCATAATAATGAGTTTTTCTTTTAGGATCTCCGAAAAGTTTTCCATAACCGCAACTAAATCCATCCGATTCGTCATGCTCGATTCTATAACCAGAAACAGATTTACCAACTCGCGCAAAGCGAACAAGAAAATCTTCTCCGAAAAGGACTTTTCGATCTATCGGGACAAAAGAACGCCCAATAGGAGGTTCTTCCATTAAAGATAAAATAGAATGTTGAACCTGGGGCTGCTCAGGCATTGGAGGTTTTTGGGATCGCCTTAGAACTTTCACAAATAGAAAGTGGTTATAACTATTTAAATATGGTAATGATCGAACGATCAGCTATATTTTGCCGCGGAAATGAACCCTGCTGCGAAAAGCATATTTATAGCCAAAATTAACTGTAGTTACCTGCAAGGGATTGTGGGCAGAGCACGAGGTGGTTGTATGGTAGTAAGCGAAAATGGCATCTCTGAAGAAGAGAGGATGCTGCTCAAGGAAATACGAAGATGGAGAAACAGGACGATTTTTTGAAAGCTTCAATATTTCTTTCTGCTAAAACTCTGGCGACAGAGATTTCACTAAAATTTTTTATTTCTTCTTTTTCTAAAAAATTAAAAAAATAGAAATTAGCAGGCATGATGAAGAGAATCTGAGGGCGGTAAGGTTTGTTTCGGCAAAAACCTTAACAAATGAATTTTCTCTTATTTTGTCCTTTTCTTATTCAAATTCATGAAAAACAAATATTACTATGCCTCGGCTTTGATTTTGCTAATTATTTTATTTTTCGGATGCATCAACAGACCCATCAACCCACCAATCGACCGGATAAATTCAACCACATATGAGCCAGCCAACACGACCCTAATTGAGAAAAACTACACAACCTTCGCTTCATGTAATGAATTGAATAAAGTAATAAGCCAGAGCAGATCGAGAGAAGAAAATAGTTGGGAAAAAGATGCGCTTGGAGCCGTAATTTCCACGGCCGTATCGGCAGTCTCAGTTCCAACAGCAGCACCCGTACCTCTAATGGCCGCAGACCAAAGCGCAGGAAGCCGATATTCTACAACCAATATTCAGGTTCAGGGAGTCGATGAAGCAGACACACTCAAAACAGATGGAAAGTACATATATACGATTTCTGGAAACCGAATTAAGATAGTAAAGGCAACCCCGGCAGCACAGATGAATATTATTTCTGAGATTGAACTAGACGGAACACCAAGAGAATTCTTCATCAACCAAGACTCGCTACTGATCTTTAGTAACCAATACGGAAGCGTATATGGAACTCAGTATGCGGGAAACGGAGCTTACGACCCGATGCCACCAACTCAGATGACCAAAGTATCACTTTATGACATTTCAGACCGAACAGAACCGAAATTAGCTCGCCAATTGTCTTTCGAAGGAGATTATGTTTCATCTAGATTAATCGGCAGCGAAGCGTATTTCATAATTAACAGCCAGATAAGCAGATATGGAACGGACAAGATTGTGCCTTTGTACAAAGATAGAAACATAGTCAGCGATGTCGCAGGCTGCAACAATATAGGCAGACTTCCAAACATGCGACCCGAGTCGTTCGTAAGCGTCGCTTCAATATCGATGAGGGATTTTGAGCAGAAAATCGAAAAGAAAACATTTTTGGCATCGGCACAAAATATCTACGCCTCCAAAGACAACATATATCTTGCAGCAACAGAATATGAAGACGAATCGTTTGCCCAAAAAGTTGCAGATTACTATCGGAATTATGGGAGCAAAGAAGTGACGGCAGTAAATAGAATATCGCTCTTGGGCAACGGATCGATAAGATATTCGGGCTCTACGAAAGTGGAGGGTAGAATCCTCAACCAATTCTCCATGGACGAGTACGATGGATATTTTAGAATCGCAACTACAAGCGGACACGTATCGCGAGGCTCCGATAACGATGCAAAAAACAACATATACGTACTTGATGAAGAACTGAAGCAGATCGGCGCACTGGAGAACCTGGCTCGCGGCGAGCAGATATACTCGGCAAGGTTCATGGGCAAAAAAGCTTATCTGGTTACATTCAAGAAAGTCGATCCGCTGTTTGTCATTGACCTTTCAGACCCGCAAGACCCTCGAGTACTTGGGAAACTGAAGATCCCTGGCTACTCGGATTATCTGCATCCGATAGATGAAAATCATTTAATCGGAATTGGAAAGGATACAGTTGAAGCAGAAGAGGGAAATTTCGCCTGGTATCAGGGAGTAAAGATGGCGGTCTTTGATGTTTCAGATGTCAATCATCCAAAAGAAATGTTCAAGGAAATCATTGGCGAGCGGGGGAGTGATTCGCCAGTGCTAAGCGACCATAGGGCATTTCTTTATGACCGGGAAAAGGAACTTCTGGTGATTCCGGTTTCAGTTGCAGAAGTTAGTGAAAGCCAGTATGGTCGAACTCAGGCAAATACGTATGGCCAAGAGGTTTTCCAGGGCGCATACGTATATGATTTGTCTCTTGAAGATGGGTTCGATCTTAGGGGAGAGATAACGCATCGGGAAGAAAACTATGATCGATACGGGAACTATAGATACGAATATGACCGGGACATAACGCGCTCGCTATTTATCGGAAACACGCTCTATACCGTTTCAGAAACAATGATAAAGGCGAACTCGCTTGGAAGCCTAAGAGAATTAGGAAGCGTAGAGCTGAGATAGAAGAGAAAGGAAATATATTTTTATTTTTTTAAGTGCTGCCGATCCTTGCAATTCGATAGGCAGGACTGCCAGTCTCAGCATCTACTCCGGCTTCGCGAAGTTCCATACCAAGCTGACCTAACAACGATCGAACTGCGGCAAACTCCATCTGGTCAGTAAAACTCATGGTATCATGTGAATTTCGTCCGCCGTTTATGAAATCAACAGCCCATTGCATGATTTCGATACGATCATCAGCTGAAATTCCACGCGATTGCATATAGACCGGCTCATTTGCAGCATAGAAGTCAGCGAATGCCTGGGCAACTTCGCCTTCTTGCAAACCCATGCGACTAAGACTTCTAAGACTCGCACCATCAACCACCCGTCGAATTGGAGCAGTTATAGGTGCCAGTTCAGTAATACCAAGTGCCGAGGCGGCATTTTCGTACTCGGATCTGGTAATATCATGAGTTGAAGTAGGCCTGCCAAAGAACATTGCATCAAGTGCCCTGCCAAATCTGGGATCGCCACGCTGATCTGCAGTTCGCATACCAGTCATAAGAGCAGTCCAGTTTTCAGCACTGGTTGGAGCTGCACCATTAATCGCCCGATCAGTGAGTTCAACCTGCCAGCCCTGCCCGAAAATATAACCTTCATTAAGTCGGGAGAATGTGAAATTGAAAGCATGTGCATCATCAACACCGGGTGCTCGCAATCGTGCAGCAAAAGCAGAAACTGCCGCGCCAACAACAGGACTGGACTGACCTCCAGGCAATCGAAGTTCGACTGGCTCGTTTCGATCGAACGAACGGATAATAGCCATTGCAACTTCCATCGGAGCTGCACGTGGCAATCGTTCATCCGGACCAAGCTCGCGGTTTTGTCGTCTCATATCCGCCATCAGGTCTGCGAGGCCAGCAGATAATTGATCATGAGTAATATGATATCGATCTAAGAGATCCGGAGGAATTGCCCTAACTGCATTGTTCAGTTCGCGACGCTCATGATCTGAAACAATTGGAGCCGGAGCATGATGAACCGGAGTTGGACGCGTCAGAGTTGGAACGGCACTAGAGACAGTAGTCGCAGTGTCATGAGGCTCCATAGACCGGTCATAATTAGCAAGTGCAGCCTTTGCAAAACGGAAGAAGGTCCCGTCGCCTCTTTGTACAAAGTCGCCTACAGTCTGATTTGGATTTAGTAAAATCATAGAAGTTCCATTTCGACCAAAATATCGACTTGCTTCGGTATTGAGCGTATTTATATCTCTATAGACACCTGCCACGCCAGCAAGAGCACGATATTCATATGATCCGGGAGCATATCCAGAGGTGCCTCCATGTGGACCATATTCACGAGCTGCCTGATCTATAGGGACTTCACCAGATCGAGCGTTTTGGGGAAACATCCGATCTAACATAGCGAGCGCCTCTCGGCGTGAAACCGGATCTACATAATAGCCGCCAATATCTTGTAAACCAGCAACCCGAGCCCGCGCAGATTCGTAGAGTTGACTGCGAGTTGTATTGCCATTATGATCAGTAGCATTATCCTGATTTCGAGCCTGAGTAATTGCAAATGAAACGCCATCATTAACCAGTTGTCCAACCTGCATTGCAGCAACCCGTATTACACGACCCTGATCATCACGAAGATTCAAATGTTGCTGCACATCTGGAATTCGATCTTCTTCTCGTCTTGCCGGAACCGGAACCGCAAACTGGAAAATGAACATAAACTAGAACTAGAATGCTAAAATATAAAAAGGGAATAGTGTGGTTTGATCGAAAAATATGAATATCAGAACGGGCTTTAAATCAATAGGCCAAATATAAGGATTTGTGAAAATCAAAATTATCCATAATCCAACTAAACAATGGGCAACCGATTTGGCAAAAGAACTAAATGCAAAACTAAAAAAAATAGGACATCAAATTGTCAGAAAAGGAGCAGACGCAACAATCTGCATCGGCGGAGACGGGACAATCCTTTTTGCCCACCACAAAGGAAGATTGGAAGGCTCAGTACTAGGAATAGGAAGCAAAACCAGCTATATTTGCCAATTAAGAAATGATAACTGGAAAGAGCAGATTGAGCGAATACTAAGCGAACACAAAACATTCTTGGCACTAACTCTCCAAACGAGCATAAACGGAAAAAAATACGTGGCCATAAATGATTTTGTAATCCACGCAAGCAACTACCGCGTTCTGGATATGGAAGTCGAAGGCGTCTTATTCGAAGGCGATGGAGTTATAGTTTCAACCGGAGTCGGCTCTGCCGCATATGCCTACTCGGCAGGCGGTGAGAGATATAAGCCCGAAGAGGAAAAAATACAGATAGTTCCCATCTGTGCATATAAGAGAAGACTTATTGCCAAAACATTTGGAGGAGAAAAGGAAATCGAAATAAAAGTGGGCAAGAACTGTGCATTTATCGGAGATGGAATTCTATTAACATATCTCAAAGAAGGAGAGAAGATGAGAATAAAAAGAGGAGAGAACATAACATTTTTCGAAGGAGTTGGCACCAATGACAAATGAACTTAAAGATCAGATATTCAAACAAGGTTATGCGATGGTTCGGGTAAGAGTTGCAGGCCTAAGACAGATGCATAGGTTCGAATTAGTAATCGAGAAGACAGCCAATGGAGACATTCCTTTTCTACTAAGTAAATTGTACGTTCCGAACATGGAACTCATAAAAGTGGCCGCGGAGACAGGATTTCCGGTTCGCTGTAAAGACGTCGTAGTATTTCCATCAGGCAAGGCACCAAAAGATTTCATAATGAAACCCAAAGGCGAAACGATAAACGTCGACGCTCCGGTAATCGAAGCAGAAATAGAATAACGAAATCATGGCAGGGATCCTCTAGCAGGAACTTCCAGCCCTGCAATATAAAAAATCCATTGCAGACTAATATATATGCAACATTCCATAGCCACATTAGGAAGTCACAGCGCCCTTGATGTCTGCGACGGAGCAAAGGCAGAGGGTTTCGAAACAATAGTAGTCTGCCAAAAGGGCAGGGATTCGACTTATTCTAAATATTACAAAACACGAAAACGGGAAACGGATAGCGTCGGAATAGTCGATGACGCAGTAGTTCTTGACAAATTCAAAGATATAGTCAAAAAAGAAAACCAGCAAAAATTGAACAAGAAAAATGCCATCTTTGTACCCAATAGATCGTTCGCAGTCTATGTCGGCTATGATGCAATTGAAAACGAATTTAAAGTTCCGGTTTTTGGAAACAAATTCATGCTTCGCGCCGAAGAGCGGGACACACCAAAAAACCAATATGATTTGATGAAACGTGCGGGAATTAGATCCCCGCTTGCCATTAGCAGCCCCCAGAAAATCGATCGGCTATCTATCGTCAAAGTCAGCGAAGCAAAAAGGACGTACGAGCGGGCGTTTTTCCTTGCGAGAAACTACGAAGAATATTTACTAAAGAGCCAAAGCATGCTAAGATCCGGAAAGATAACAAAGGAACATTTAGAATCTGCAAAGATCGAAGAATACGTGGTAGGTGCATATTTTAATCTCAACTTCTTTTATTCGCCACTAAATCAGGAGCTGGAATTACTAGGAATTGATTTTAGACGACAAACAAATCTCGATGGATTTTTAAGAATGCCAACGGACGCCCAGCAGGAAGCACTCAAATACATGCAACCCTCTACAATCGAAGTGGGCCATGTCGCCTGCACACTTAGGGAATCGTTGCTTGATCAGGCGTTCGATCTGGGCGAACGATTTGTTTCTGCAAGCCAGAAAGAATACTCAAGCAGTGATGGGATAAAAGGCCCATTTGCTCTTCAGTGCGCAATAACCGAAGAAGGTAAAGAAGAATTCGTTTGTTTTGACATTTCGATGCGCATGCCCGGATCACCCGGAACCAGGTTCACCCCATATTCGGAATATCTACATAGAAAAAGTATCAGCTTCGGACGAAGAGTTGCAATGGAAGTCAAGGCAGCAGAAAAAATGAAGAAAATGGATGAGATAACAAGTTAGTTGCCTAGCGATCTAGTTTTGCAGCTAAAATTTTCCTGACAGGTTCGTTAATTATCTGGCCTGAACCCAAAATGCGCTTTGCAGACTCGGGACCCTCAATTTTGTTGGCCAGAAAGACCTGGTCGGAAACTTCTGAAAGTCGACCAGAACTCAGGACCACTTCGCAATCGTTTGGATCCAGACGACCCAGTAACACTTCACGGGAATAATTATCGGGCATGAATGGACCATCTAAAATCAGAGACATGATGTTTTTTGGATCAGTTAATCCCCTAGTGAGGGCATTCAGGTCATATTCAGTAAGTTGAACACTTCTTAGTGCACGCATACGAGTAGACTCGTAAAGCCTTGCAATAAGACTATCTTTCTCGTTAGCTGAAATCTTTCCATAAGTCAGAGTAAAAACTTCAAGAAGGGAATCCTGAGAATCTAAAGCAACGATGCACGCAACGCGGGCCTTAGCAAAGTCCGCATCAGCAACGCTCGCAGTTGCACGGATAAACGCAATTCTGCGCTCATCATCAGATGCATAGCCAGATATGAAACCAGATCCGAGCAGATTTTTTGTAAGCACCGGATTGAACCGGGAATGGATAAGCCCATCAAAAACAAATGATCCATATTCTGCATTTCTGACAGATGCAATTTTTTGCAGTATTTCATGATTAGAATAAAATCTAGAACCAAGTGCAGTCTCCCGAGCAAGCCTAAGATAACAGGCAGCCCTTGGATCATCAGATTTAAGGAGTTGTTGCTTAAGTTGATAATCCGAATCAAGTGAATCTGGCCAAAATGCATTAAATGCCGCAGATGCTGCTTCGAATGAAGTGATGTGTACGGCAGAAGTTAAACGGGGAATTTTACCCTGGGAGATTAGCGCTACGAGCTGAACCTGATCAGTAATTCGCCATAAAAGAGTATCGAATTGTTTCTCAAGATAAACGGACGCGGGGCAACCCATAATTACACGGTAGCAGGCCTCCGCAGTTCTAAGATTACCTACAATTTGATCGTCCAGAGTGGCCAGCCTTGAAATGACAGAAGCGAGGTTATTAGAAGCAAAAACTACAAAGTCAGCCAAATCTTCATTTTCAAGACCTGCGATGCATGCATCCACAATAACAGCACGTTCGGTAGTATTAACAGTAGTAGAACCAACTCGAGCTTCGGGAGAATCGGGAAGATAGACCGTAGTACAATCAACTCGAACCTCGATAGGAGCGTCAGAATACTGCTCAGTAAAATTCTTGGCACAGATCAAACGGGCGAGATTCTTGGGAGAAGCACTAACCTTACCATCCTTGACTTTATATCTTGGAATTGTTTTGCCAATTACATCTTCGCCAAGAGGAACATTAGCAACTGAAAACCCGCAGGCAACCTTAACGAATCGACCCAGATCAACAAAAACACCACCCGATTTTGCCGGAGAAACAACTGCTGCGCAGTTTTCCACCGCAGCGAGCAGTTCGTCTGCATTCGGATAACGATCATCAGTCCCGCTAGAAAGCCCGCACTCGATTACGGATTTGAAAATGCCCGCGGAGGCAGGAACAACATACGTACCTTTCCGGGCATCACGGATATCGTTTGGATCAAGACCGCATTTGAGATAAAGAAGTATTCCTGCAAGGGAGAATGTATCGCTCGCTGGCACTGGATGACCCATAAGAGCCTCGGGGGCCATATAGGGAAGAGTACCGATGGCGATAGTAACAGTACTTCCGGATTTAATTGCCCGCGATCCACCAAAATCCAGCAGACGAACGACACCCGAATCGTCGATTGCAAGATTCTCGGGTTTGAGATCTCCATGCACGCTGCCATTTTTATGAACGTGAGAAACTGCAGCGCAGACCTGACGCATCGCATGCCTGACGCCAACATCGTCAGTAGGTCTTTTTTTATCAATGGTTTCTCCGGCCCAGGAAGTAACAAGATAACGATCGCCACGACTCTCAACATCCCTCCAAAATTCAACAAATTCAACAATATTCTCGTGTCGCGCAATTCGCTGGAGTGCAGCCGCATCCCGATCGATCATATGATCGGTAGAAAGACCAGCTGGAGATGAGAGAGCGTGGTCAGTACCAACACGCTTCACCGCTACCAGAGCGCCTTTTTCGGTCCTGCACTGATAAACATCCGAGTTATCGCCCTCAAACGCCACGCGAATAACTTCGTAGCTCCGGCCACTGGGACTAGTTATCTTCTGACCCTCAGTATAAAGCTGACGAGAGCGCAGGGGATGAGTAGACGCAGATTCAGCAGATTGAACTGGTCTTTGCTTAGAGGAATGGGACATATTAAACCACGATTATAAACACAATAAGAAAAAGACTATTTAAATACACTAGATTCCGCCAGTTACAACGGAAAAGACAATCAAGGAATAGATCAAATAGAAATAAACACTTCGAACGAAGAAAAGAGAAGAAAAAATAAAAGTTAGAAGTCGCTTCCGTAAATTTTGCTTCCAAAGAGGAATGGACTTAGAAGCTTGCTGGCCTTTCGGGGCTTATCGACTGCCACTGCAACAACGCAATCAGTATCATCATGAGTTATTTCAGAGAGTGAAGATACCTCGATCTTGCCTGATTTTAGAATAGATAGAAGATTCTGATTGTCAAGATGAGGCATCTTGAGTACAAGTGAATCTTCAACCAAAGTGAAGTTGTTTTGCTTTAGGACAGTACTTGCTGAAGAGGGGTCTTTAACCTCGATCGAAATAATGGCTTTTCCGCCAACTACATCGACGCAAAGGCCCTCGATATTGATATTTGACTTGCTCAAAATATATGATATGTCCGCCAATAGCCCCACTCTATCCGGAGAAACTACGGTTATGGTTTTCACACTTTACACCTCCTTACATTATATGATATACAGGTTTTCTCAAAAAACATAGAAATAATGAGCGCTAGAATTTATAAAGATGGGTATCAACACACATAATAACTCAAACTATGTGAAAAAAATACATACATTATCAAAAATACAAAAGACAGACCAGGGAGTAAGGAAAATAAAGAGTACGGCCCAAACCACATATAGAAAGATAAATCGAGGTAAATAATTATGAAAATTATTATTGCTGACGAGATGGAAGGCGAGGTTGTTTCGGAAATTAAGAAACTGGGAACAGTTGAATACAAACCCCAAAACATAAATACCGCAATAGAACATGCAGACATTTTAATCGTCAGAAGCGCCACTAAAGTAACTAAAGAACTCCTCTCTCATGCGAAATCGTTAAAACTTGTTGCCAGGGCAGGAGTTGGACTTGATAATGTAGACTCAGAAGCGTGCAAAGAAAAGAACATCAAAGTAGTAAATACACCAGGAGCCTCGACAAACGCAGTGGCCGAGTTAGCCCTAGGACTCATAATCTGCGGACTTAGAAACGTACAAAAGGCTCACCATCAGATGAAAAAAGGAGTCTGGGATAAGAAAAATTTGACTGGTCGAGAGATCGAAGGCAAAACGCTCGGGATCATCGGATATGGCCGGATCGGGGCACTCTTAGGTAAGAAAGCTCATGCACTTGGAATGAAGATAGTTGCATTCAATCCGCCACCGCGCTACCAGGATGAAATTGTCAAATATGTCGAGACAATCGATGAACTTTTCAAAGAAGCAGATGTGATTTCACTCCATGCAGTTTTGACAGATCAGACCCGCAACATGATAAATCGGGAAAACATAGCAAAGATGAAAGATGGAGTAATGATCATTAATGCTGCACGTGGCGAAATGATCGATGAAGAAGCACTCTTTGAAGCCTGCAAAAGCGGCAAAATTTCCTGCGCAGCACTTGATGTCTTTTCCAAAGAACCCTATAGCGGCAAACTTCTCGAATTAGATAACGTCTATTTAACTCCTCACATTGGAGCAAGCAGCAAGGAAGCACAAGGCCGAATTGGTGCTGAACTGGTCAAAATCTTACAGGCAGAGCTGGCTAAAAAATAGAAACAGGAAAATTCCAGAAAATACCATAAAAGATAACATTTAAATACAGTTTGTGCCACAGTAAATACATGGCACTCGCAACTAAAACAAGACAGGTAGAACATCAAGTCGCTCCGGCAGATAGAGCAAGAAGAATTGCCGAGCTGGAGAGAGTAGGAGGAAAAATAGCTGGAGCCGAAAGTAGAAATCCCGTAAAGAACGCAGGTAAATTCGAAGTAGCGAAAATAGAAAGTGAAATAACTCATGGAACCGGAAAAGTAGTTCTTACAATGGAAGTTGACTATGACAGAGCAACTGATGCATTAGAGACAATCATAAGACATCCAACCTTGGGTACGATGCTGATAAACCCTAAAAAGTGTAACTTGACACAAGAACAGTACGTTAAGGGTGTACTTTCACTCCCAGAAGTGCCAGTAGCATTAAGTGGCAATATTAGCGGCCCAAGATTACTTCAAAGTGCTCTTGATGCACATGGATTTAGCGCACAGATTGATGCAAACAATACCGTTCAATATATAGTTGCAAGAGCAACTGCAATAATTGATGCAATTGAAGCAATCGAGAGACGATTGGACCCGGTCAGAATCGAGGAACATTTTGAGGCAGAAAGACAAATCAGAGAGTTTGAACGATTAAGAGAAAAGTACAATGCCAAAGATACATCTGCACCTGCAATCGCAGAGATTTGCCAGCAGGGACTCTCTGGAATAATTGCAGCACTAAAACTAAGAACACTAAACTGGGCAAGCGCAGAGGAATTAAGAGAACTATTTGAAGCAGTGCTAATTCCTAAAGAAAATTAAAACTAACTTCTTTTTTTCGACTAGATCCCCAGAAAAAAATACAACAGCAACGGAACCAGGGCAGTCAGAATTATTGCCGAAAGTAGCGAAAGTAAAACGGACTCTGTATCATTAAATTTTGAAATAATTGGAAGGATAGTATCAGCTGCAGCACCGGCTGCTGCCGCAGGAGCTAGACTGCTCCAACGAGAGAGAATTGGTGTCAAAAACATAGCAGCCATTTCCCGAATAAAATTTGACATAAAAGCAATTAATGCAAATTTTGATAATCCGGCCGCAGATAGAATTGAGCTTGAAAGGGTGTAAAAACCAAGGCCAGAGGCCATTGTGAGGGACACAGACAGAGGCAGCTGAAGCAAAAAAGCACAGACACACGCACCCGCAAACGAACCAAAAAGAACTGAAAAAATCAGAACCATCAGACGAACTGATTCGTGCGAAAATTTAGAAAACAATAATCGTTTTGAACCAAGATCAAAGCCCACGCAAAAAAGCAAAAAAATCAGGACCCAATTCGAAAGAAAAGACATTTCTAAAGCAAGAGCAGGCAGAAGATCAAAAATGGAGATACATAGGCCGACCAAAAAACAAGCCAAAAAATATCTCATCATATTATCAGACTCCGCTCAAGCAAAAGAAGACAGAGAATGCTAAATATCGTAGGCAGAAACCCAAATAGCAAAATAGAAAAAAGAGTTTCAAAGGACAGTAGAAAAAGTAGGTCCGATCCGACATTAAGTCCCATCAAAAAAAGAAGGGCACAGATAAGATAGAAGGAAGCTTCTGCAAAGACACGTGACTTTGAAAAAATCGGAAACCCTAGAACTGAAACTAAAAAACCGAGCAAAATCGCAATTATAGAATCCATGTAAACTACATAGGCAGATTTAAATATTAACAAAATGTAAACTATTTTACAAAATAAAATAGAAATGTGAAATTATGTTAAGCATCGCACATGCAGTAGAAAAGATAATTTCAGAAAAACCATTCATACAGGAGGGTCTTTCTCGAGGAATAATAAACAACGCAGCCCTTGCAAGCGAGATGATACCCCAGGTAGAGCAGATACTAAAAAGAAAAGTAAAATTTTCGGCAGTAAACATGTCAATACGCCGACTTTCTGAGAAATTGGAGAAGCGATTCACTTCACTTGCACACTTTGATCAAAATGCAGACGTTACACTTAGATCTGACCTCATACAAATAGTCATTCATAAGATGGAGGACGTACAGGACCACATACGCAAAGTTTATGATCTTGTAGATTATAAAAAAGGAGACTTTCTTACGATAACTCAGGGAATATACGAACTGATGATAATAACGAACAGCAGACATGAAAAACAAATACTCCAAACATTTCCGAGGAATCAGATCAAAAAGACATTTAGAAATCTTTCTGGAATAACAATAAGACTTCCAGATGATGGAACAGAGATGGTGGGCTTATTTTATCTAATAACGCGAGCGCTTGCCTGGGAGAACATAGTAATAGTCGATTTTGTCTCAACATATACTGAAGCAACACTGACTTTTAATGAAAGAGATTCCACACGTGCTTATGAGACACTAAAACGATTGGTCGAAAGACAAAACAAGGACTAAAAGAAAGGAGAGTGACAATCAGACGTCCAGGTTCTTGACCGTAGCTGCATGCTCTTCGATAAACTTGCGTCGTGGTTCGACCTCATCTCCCATCAAAACAGTAAAGAGTTGATCGGCCAGAATAGCATCTTCAATTGTTACCTTCTTTAGAGTCCGGGTCTCTGGATCCATAGTCGTTTCCCATAACTGCTCAGGGTTCATTTCACCTAGACCCTTGTATCGCTGGATGTTTAGGTTGGCTTCCGAGCCGCCCATATCTTTTATTGCCTCTAGTTGTTCGGCATCGCTATAGGCATAACGAATGACCTTGCCTTTTTGAATTCGATAGAGTGGAGGCTGGGCAATGTATAAATAACCCTTCTCAATCATCTGCTTAAAGTAGCGATAGAAGAGTGTCAAAATGAGCGTTCGGATGTGCGCTCCGTCAACATCTGCATCGCACATGACAATTATCTTGTGATATCGAACTTTTTCAATGTTGAAATCGTCCTTAAAGCCACCGCCCATAGAAACAACGATGTTTCGAATCTGCTCACTGTTTAGGACCTGATGCATTGCGGCTTTTTCAACATTTAAAATTTTACCACGCAGTGGAAGTATCGCCTGGTATCGTCGGTCCCGAGCTTGCTTACTCGAGCCGCCTGCAGAATCTCCCTCGACAAGATATATCTCTGATTTGGCTGGATCCTCTTCACTACAATCGGCCAGTTTTCCAGGAAGAACAGAACTTTCGAAAACGTTTTTCCTGCGAATGAGATCTTTGGCCTTCTGGGCAGCTTCGCGCGCCTCCATTGCAGATGCAACTTTCTGCGAGATCGCCTTGGCAGAATTTGGATTTTCTTCTAAATAAGTCTTGAGTGCCTCGTAAACCAGACTGTCGACCTGACCACGGACTTCACCGTTTCCTAGTTTTGTTTTGGTCTGGCCTTCGAACTGTGGCTCGGCGATCTTGATGCTCACTATCGCAGTAATTCCTTCGATCGCATCATCTCCGGTTAATTTCTGATCGTCTTTGAGCGTTTTGCTTGAGTGAACATAGTCATTAAGGACACGGGTTAGCGCGGTCCTAAAACCAACTAAATGAGTTCCGCCCTCGATAGTCTTAATGTAGTTTACAAAACTGTAGATCATTTCATTATAAGCGTCGGTGTACTGGAATGCGACTTCCAGATCAAGACCCTCGACTTTCTTTGAAATATAAAATACATCATGGAGTTTATTTCTTGTGCCGTTGAGATATTTTACAAATTCGCTTATTCCGCCTTCGGCAAAGAATTCTTCTTCCTTAGAACCCGCTTCATCGATCAATTTGATTCGAAGACCCTTGTTCAGATATGCAAGTTCCATGAACCGTTCTTTAAGATA
Source organism: Microcaldota archaeon (assembly GCA_016212525.1). Classification (GTDB taxonomy): domain Archaea; phylum Micrarchaeota; class Micrarchaeia; order Anstonellales; family Bilamarchaeaceae; genus Bilamarchaeum. The sequence goes on from JACRGD010000010.1 coordinate 515,259, forward strand.
ATCAAAATCGAATTTGGTCTCTGGAAAGATAGTTTTGTCTGGCTGGAAGAAAATGTTTGTTCCACGATAATCACTTGTTCCTTCATGCTTAACTTCCTGAGACAATTTTCCTTTGGCATATCGAATCGTATATAGTTTTCCTTCCCGGTGAACTTCGATTTTCATCCATTCTGAAAGGGCATTAACTACTGAAAGGCCAACACCATGAAGACCCCCGGAAACCTTATAGGCACTTTTTTCAAACTTGCCTCCGGCATGGAGCGAACCCGAAACCAATTCAAGCGCAGATTTTCCAGAAGAATGTTTATCGGTTGGAATTCCACGACCATCGTCCTTGACAACGACTGACCCATCGCTCTTGAGAGTTATTATAATATTTTTGCAATGTCCTGCTAGTGCCTCATCAACTGAATTATCAACAATTTCATAAATCAGGTGGTGAAGGCCACGTTTTCCAGTATCTCCTATATACATTCCTGGTCTTTTTCGGACTCCTTCTAAGCCCTCTAAGACCTGAATTTCCTTTGCAGTATAATCGTTTTCGTTGGCCATGAAATTCACTGTTTTTGGTTAATATAATGGATTTAGTATTTAGATACGTATTTTCGACGCTATTATACATAGTAAAATGTGTTTATATTTATAGCGCCAAAGACACATTTTTGACGATTTAATATAACTTTAAGAATAGTTAGACATAAATTGATTTCATGGTAGTAGTAATAGCCCAAAAATCACCAGTATCAACATCGCAAAGAGAAGCAGGATTGTTTTTTGACAAACTTCGATCAAGGGGATTTGCAGATCTAGACCATCGATCCAAACCTCTTTCACTTTTTGAATTCCCTTGCGTAGCACGAACAACTGCATATGATCGAGATCGAGTCCGAGTTTATGGCGAGTTCTTTAGAGCAGGACTTGTCGATGGAAAGATAAGAACCACTTCAGAACTAACTACCTCAAGAGAAACCGCGGGATTGGTATTTATCGGCATCGAAAACAGGGCATATCCAGGCAGATACGAGATAAATGGATATGTAATAGCCGCCTGGGTAAAGGAATATGCTGCCCGATTTTTAGTCCAGGGTGCAGATCACAGACTTGACCACATAACAACACTTTCAAACATCCACGCAGTCGATCCGGTGAGCGGATTAGAGACAACAAAAACAGCATTATTATACCAGGCGCAGCTCACAACTTATGCGCCACCGGATATTGACGAGGGAATAAGACGCACTATAGTCGCGGCAAGAGTACTTGGAAGACTAAATAGGAGCTCGATTTACAGAAGGGCGGGTGAGGCGTTAGTCGAACTTGATCAAATTAAAGCAATAAAAGAAACAATAGCAGACTCAAAGAGACAGAGGGAGTTTAATAAAGCAATGAAAGAAATCGAAACGGAATTAGGAGAAACATTCGCACCTCCAGGAAAGCCCCCACTTTCGCAAAGGCTCAAAAATGAGGCCGAACTCGAAACAGGATTTCTTGCTTTTCTGGCAAAGCACGAATAGTTAAATCAGAAAAGCGAGCTATTTATTTCTTAATATACTAAATAAAGGTCATGGGACTCAAGGCACTTCTAGTTAGCGGCTATGGAATCAACTGCGAAGCCGAATGCAAATACGCCATAGAAAAGAGCGGCGGAGCTGCCCAAATATTGCACTTAAACACGGTGCTCGAAAATCCAAAAATACTCGAAAATTATAACATGTTCATGATCCCAGGGGGATTCTCATTTGGAGATGATCTTGGATCAGGCAAAGTGTTCGGAAACAAGATCAAATTCAGAATCAAAGACGAACTTTCAGACTTCATTAAAGACGACAAGTTAGTCCTTGGGATCTGCAACGGCTTCCAGATACTGGTAAAGATGGGATTGCTTCCAGAGCCGGATTTTATCCAGCGAACGACGCTAACATTCAATGATTCGGGCCATTACGAAGATAGATGGATCATACTTAAGGCCAATAAAAATTCGCCGTGCATCTATACAAAAGACCTCGAATACCTAACATTACCCGTTAGACATGGCGAGGGAAAATTCATACCAAAAGACGCACAGACACTTAAATCACTCCAGGAGAACAACCAGATCGTACTTCAATTTGTAGATGAACATGGAAAGGTTACAATGGACTATCCGGCAAATCCAAACGGTGCAGTTATGGGGATAACTGGAATCTGCGACCGGAGCGGCAGGGTGTTTGGTATGATGCCGCACCCAGACGCATTTACAATACCAGAAAACTGTCCCCTCTGGAGCCGTGGAAATGTCAAAGAAGCCACAGGACTTAAGTTCTTCAAAAACGCAGTCGATTACGCTAATGAAAAGATGTGAGATGCAAAGAATGGCAAAAATAACATCCAAATTTGTACTAATACTCATAGTAACAGTCTTGTTGTTTGGATGCCTGGGAATAGAACAGACAAACGAAAAAATCACTTCAAATACGTCTAAGACACAGGATCGAATTAAAATAGAACAACCTACAGACATAAGCCAACCAACAGATACAAAAGAAAATCAGACCCTAAGCCAAAGCGAGAATGGCTGCAGATTCAATAACCCCGCATGTGCAGATGGACAGGTTTGCAATTCCAACAACCAGTGTGTAGATCAGGTGAATTTCGATCATTTTTGCCCAATGGATCAACGAGTCAGCAGGGGATTGGATACCGATAGCATAACCGAAATGGCAACAATATTTTCAGGAAATTGTATTATTTATGATACTGGAACAAACCAATACGCCATCAAATTCAACGGACTGCTAGACACAAATGGAGAATTTTACGATCTGGTCATATACGATCAGAATTCCAACGATTACTCTGTACATACGCTCTATGGTAAGAACGTACGACTTGGATCGGATCTGACAATTTCCATGACATACACAGCCCAGGAACCGCGGCATCTCAAATTGTTTTTGCATCGCACGCGCGCGATCGATCAAATGGACATAATAGGAAATTGCGGGGACTATACGAGCGCGCAGAACTGCAATCAATTCTTACTAAATACAAGAAGATATACCGATGCAATGGAACGCGTAAGCGGGATTTCGATTGGCGAATGTTACGATCAGCTTAGATATAGCTTCGTTAGCGACATTACCAATGGGCATACATCAGCATACGGAGAAATAACTACAATAACCGCAGGCACATTCGCACAGGGACTCTTTAATACACAAAATTACGAGGGGCATGAGCCCATTCACGCGATGTATTTCTGCGCCAATATGCCGCTTGAGGATAATATGAATCATGCATTCTGGTTCGCAACTGAAGAGCAGATCGCCCGATCTTATGGAGATGTTGCAGCTGCGGATGAAGCACTACGCAACAACCAACATTGGATGGATCAGATAGCTCAGAATCCCAGCATCTTAGATGGAGGCTCAGTGAGCGGAATCAGAGGAGGCGCAGACAACTCAGACACTATGATGAATGGGTGCCATGGTGCACAGAGTTATATATTCAATCGCAAGTACCTAGCATCAAGTGCCACCCAGCGAACGGCACTAGTAAGAACACTTTTTCAAAGAATAAAGAACGATCGGGCACTTCTAAGACCAAATGCAATGAATGAAGTAAATAGAATAGTTTGTGATGTAACTTCAGATCCAGAGTGCGCAGAGTTTTTAAGAGCACGATGTCTCTAGAGAGAATTTTCCGCCAGAACCTGAGAAGTTTCTTCGATTAGGAAATTTAGACAATCTTCTTTTTTTCCGTTCTTTTTATTCCACTTTGCAACTATCGATTTGTAGCTTTCCAGTTCCCGAACCATTGGCTCGACCTTGATGTCCGCACCCCTAACGCGAAACATAAGCGAAGAGGGAAGGGGGCAGAAGCGGGTATTGAGTTTGTCATTTATCTGATAGGGATATCGACGACAACTCATAGGAGCGAACTCGTGAATAGTACACAAATTGTCCTTGCCCAAAAAGACGCATGGGTGAGAGGGCAGGCCCAGCAGATAGGCTCCTACACCATCACTCGTATCAAGAACCATATCAGGATCATAGCTCAGGATTTTGAGCGGATGGAGAACTGCGAACTCGTGAGGTGTCTTTCCGGTATTTTTAGCAATTCTAAGAATGTCGAAGCTAGTTACCGTAATAGTATAGGTCTTACAGCATTTAGCATCGCAAAAAGAGCACGGATTTACCATTGCTTAGATCATTATCAGATTCAGTTTAAGTCCTTGCTTACACATCAATCTTTCATCTGATCTTCTGAACCACCATAACCCAGATCAAAATTTTTTCCATAACCAAGTTCTGGATGCACATTTGAAGAGGGACACTTTAAAACGGGAGAAGTCGATGCCACATCTTTCAAGAGCACAGATACAGAGGAATCCAACCGAGCATCTAAAAATAGAACTTTTGCAACATTAACAACAGCTGAGAGTCGAACGTGTTGAGCGATTAAAAAATCACGACATTTTGAGGCTTCTGGAGTAGGTAAAATAGCGTATCGGTTAGTTCGACCCAGATCATTGTTTATAAAGGCCTCAATATCAGCCTTATCAGAAGGAGTCAAATCAGAAAAAACCAAAAAAACGCCCGATACCGAATTCAATAGGGATTCCAAACGAGCATTTCTTAATTCCACGAGCCTAGATGCAAGACCTACCTGGTGCTTGATTGGCATGTTAAGAGGAAAGTCAGATTCTCTAAATGGCGCAACTACAGCACCAGCAGGACTATCAAGGAAACTTTTGAAAGCATTCAGAACATCATCCGCCTCACCAGACTTTTCAATGGTGGAGATGGCAGAGAGCTTTCGGTCTAAAGAAACTCCAGGCAGACTAAGAGTTGTACGTGCAAGTGCCAAAAAAGGATCTTCAAACCTCACAAATGCAGCAGATAGAAAAGTTCCAATGCGTGCAGAAACGGGAAATGGATCCGTCTGAGCAGGTGCAATTGAACGAAACAATTTTCGCATACAGATACCTATAGATTACCACAATATAAATATATCGATTAACCAGAACTCAACGATATGCAGGATTCTCGCACTTAAGTTTTCCAACTAATTGAGAAACCTCGGCTGGATCAACCTGCAAACGGTGCTTCTGCATTATGACCGAGAGATTGCAGCCATTATCAGAAACTAGTTTCTCGAGATCCTTACCAGTTATCTTATGCAACCGATAGATCTTAAGAACAGCATCGACTCTGGCACCTTTGGTCATGTATTTGAGAACTTCTGGAACGGCAGCCTTGACAAATGAACCTTTTTTATATTCACTAAACAACTCAACCATAGTTTTTTCCAAATCAGTAAACTCAAAACCATCGCGCCTAAGGGCAACGACAGTGTTTTCGAGAGTATTGGCAGCGAGCATTGGCTCAACTCCCAATTCGACCAATTTCTCAAAGACATGAAGGTTTCTGGATTTGAGCATTGTCGCAGCTAGATCCTTGTTCAGCAGTTTCTCAAGCCGCGAACGCTTCGCATCGATCGATTCACCAACTGAAACAGAAGACAATAATTCAGAAGTAATAGGAACACAAGGAATATCTGTTTCCGGATACATTCTGGCCTTGCCCGGAATAGGACGCATAAACGTTGTAGTTCCATCGGGATTTGCACGACGGGTCTCACCGGGAACATAGTCCATATTTGCCCGAACCAGGACATTTTTGAGTGCAGCCTTTGCAGCAGTCTCATTGGCCACAACCATGACAAATGCATCATCAGAACCCACAGAAAGAGCGGATTTAACAGACTCGATTTCGCCTGAAGTTATTCCGTACTTCTCGAGTTGTTCATCGCTGTGAATTATGCCCTTTACTCCGGCCAATTTGGCATAATCACTCATCTCGGTTCCATAACGCTTGCCACTCTGGATTTCCCGACCCAAAAGACCCTTGTGTTTTGGAAGAAGAAGACCCAAAATCGAGGAACCCGAATCGAGACCTTTTTTGATCAAAGAGGCAGAAGTCGATTTGAAAATCGAAGTAAGATCGACTGATAATGAATCGATCGGAAGGACTTTTTTCGACCGTATTTCGAAGATAATCTTTACTAGTTCAGTCTGCCGGTTAGCCTCGCCCTTTGCCAATTCACCAAGCATTTTTAGATCCTGCGCTCCTTTGATCTCAACCCGGGTTCCGCCTTCAGTTGAAACGTTGATATCCTGACGAATAGTACCAAGACCACGTGCAACTTTTCCGGTAGATCTGAGCATCAGGCCGATTTTTTCTGCAACTTCCCGAAGATGATCACCATCTTTAATATCAGGAGCAGTAGAAATTTCAATAAGCGGAATACCCAGGCGATCAAGCCTATAGGTTGCTTGATTTTCGGAGTTGGAAATAATTCCAGCACTCTCTTCTTCAAGTGCAATTGAGGTTATACCCACATTCCCCTTTGAGGTTTCAACATGACCATTAAGCGAGATTACTGCAGTTCGCTGGAAACCCGAGGTATTACTCCCATCGATAACCGTCTTTCGCATGGTATGTATCTCACTAACAAGAGTTGCATTGAGCTGTGCTGAGATCGAAAGAACCAGATTAAGAGCGTCGTCATTCATAGGATGCGGTGGTTCCTCGTCCAACTCAACAAGACAGTTATTTTTGAAAACCTGATATTCAAAATCCCGGCGCTTTAGATGCTCGGATTTAGAAGCTTCATCGACTTCGCCAAGTTCAGAGAGAACTGGATGCAGACGTCTATGAATCATACAGATAGGTTTCTCATCCTCAGATATATCAGATGAACAATTACAGAAGAGCTTGGAGGTATTTAGTCTCTGATGGATTTCGATTCCGATTTTCATATCATCACAAACACAAAACAGATTTATACAAAAAAGCACTAATAGAATATAGAACATATATGGAGACCAAATTATAAATTTTAGCCGTCAAACACCCGACATGGCAAAATCACAAATAGATCCAAAAGGACTCATTGATGCTTATTGTAAATTGAGAAACGCACTCGAAAAGAAAGATTACGCAGCATTTTCAAGCACCATTGAAGCTCCAGAGGGACAAAAGATGCCAAAGGAAGAATTCACAGATGACAATATAGAAATGTTACTGGGAATGCTACCGGACCCAAAAAACTTCAAATCCCTTGGGGCCAAAGAAGAGAAAGACGACTGCGGTTATCTCTTTAGATTTGCAAAAGCAGACGAAGAAGGATCATACTTCTATGGAACTATCTTTTTCCACAAAACCAAAGAAGGACCAAAATTCACAAGAATCTTACTTAAAAATGTCGATGGCAAAGGAGAAAAAGACATTGACAAACTAGCACTCGAACAGATAGAAAATGATCCGGATTTCGCACTAGATCAGAAAAAAGCGCTAAAAATGAGAAAAGAGGCAAGAGAAGCTGCCCAAATGGAGAAGGAAACAGCCCAGATAACCATGAAAAATGAATATGAAAATGGCTGGACCCCAAGCATAAGCATGGTTCCTCCAAAGAACTGGTTTGATATGAATTCAAGCGGAAATTCAAACCAGGGAGAATTTGAGACACTCACGATCGGCGGACTTGGATTTAGTAAAAGTGGAGAGCCGGATTATAGCACAAAAAAGAAATTTCAGTTTGCATATTGTAAGAGCAATAAAAGCATCGATGAGTTCGCACAAACACTACAAAGTTCAAAATATACAATATCCAAAAAAACAAAGACCGGATTTATCGCCACAAGAAAGGACGATTTTTGGGGCAACCAATACCAGCAGGTGGAAAAGACACAGGGCGGATTTTTAGTTGGACTTGTAGATGGCAAGGAAAAAGGAGACTATGAAGAGGCAGTAAAAATGCTCCAGAACTTAATGCCAACAGTCAAACTGAGATTCTAGATCCCAAGGCCAGAAAAATAGGTTTAGGACAGACGATTATTCATCAGAGTCAAATACAGAACAGGAAGTCAGCTCGCCTGCAATATTTTTCATCATGAGCTCTTTGACTTTCTTTGGATCTTTAGTCTGACCCAAAACAAAGCACAATTTTGCATACGCTGCTTCAGGAGTCCAGTCTGCACCATCACCGATCATGCCGGCATCTATGAGCAATCGACCAGTTGTATACACCCGCATGCAGATACGTCCGGAAATAGTCTGAGGAGCCATAACAGTGGCCACGCCAGATTGATTGAGAGCCTTAACTTCGTCAAACACGCTAATAACATTTGGATCGTTAAATGGGTTCGTAGCTACATGACCAAGACCCAGACCAACAAAAACTACGCCATCATAATCACTTAATTTAGATATGAAGGATGGCTTAAGACCTGGATGGGCATAAACGATCGCTACATTTTCATTTATTTTATCGGAAAACGAAAAATCAGATTTGGAGGATTTAGGAAGTGCTGGCGAAAGCGATTCGAATCGGGAATTTCCATAATCAGAAAGGAACAGGGGCTTGCCATTTATCGTCTTAAATGCATCACGCCGTGAAGTGTGCATCTTTCGAACCCGAGTACCCCGGTGTATGTGGCAATAGGTATCGTTGGTAGTTGCATGCATGCACACAGACACCTCGCCGAAATCTTTTGTCGCAGCATAGACTGCATTAACAAGGTTCATTTCATTCTCGCTGGAGGGTCGATCCGAACTTCGCTGAGAACCGACAAGAACCACCGGAACAGGAAGTTTTTGGAGCATGAAACTAAGTGCGCAGGCAGTGTATGTCATAGTATCTGTACCGTGCATTATCACAACGCCCTGGGCACCTTTTTTGATCTGATCCTCAACTTCTTTTGCAATGAGTTTCCAATGGTAAGTACCAAAGTCCTCGGAAAAGAGGGAGAAAACCTGTTTCGAGCGGACATTAAAATTAGCCAATTGCGGAAAAGAGGCTCGAAGCTCGGATGCTGAAATCGAAGGATATACCGCACCAGTCTTGTATTCGATCTTTGATGCGATCGTTCCACCGCAGCCCAAAATTGAGACAGCACCCGAGGGATCATCAGAATCAGAGGAGAGATCAGATGCTCCTGGGGAAGAAGATTTTTTGGACTGATGATCTATGAGTGAGACATCAGAAACACTCAGACCAACATTATAACCACTGTCCAATTTGAGAACCAGTATTTCCAAATCACCCGATAAAGGACGGGGCATAAGAAGACCCTCAAATTCGCCCCCCTGAGACTGGACACGAATGCGATCGCCAATAACTATTTTTTTTGCCTTAAGTTGTGCCTCGATTTTTGGACCATACATGGTAATCAAACTCGAAATCTAATCATTCATTTTGAAGATCTTAACTGCATTATCTGGAGTCTTATAAACCAAAGTAAATCCAGGCAATTGACCAAGGAAATATGCCTGATACAAAGCCGAATCATAGAATTTACCCTTGCGATCCTCATAACCCGACTTAACTTCTCCGTTTTCAAGCCAGATCGGATCCTTAGTATAGTAAAGAGTCACAACACGAATATCACCAAAGTGATACGATCCCTTAACTACATCAGTTGCCTGAAGAAGGGCCTTGTTTAGTTTTAGATCTCCATTTGGATATGTCTCGTTAAGATAGTAAGTTGCAGTAATTGTAGAACCATCAGCCAAAGTCGTGGGTGCAACACAATAAACCGGCTCTGGAACAACTGCAGGAGAACACTGTGCCGGCTGACCATTTTGAGATAGACACTCAGAAGGATAATACGGAACATAATATTTCCTTCCATTAGGCGCATTTACATAAATTTTGTAAGCCTTGATACCCGTCTTGTTTGAGAGCTCAGAAACAGTACATGGCTCTGGGGAGATAACGACAGTTTCCCACAAATGATCCAATTCACACTGGGAATCACCAGGAGCATTGGCAACCGTGGTGCCATTGTCATTAGCACAGGAAAGGTAGTTTAGTGCCCCATATTTATTACCAAGATATACACCAGTACCGATAAGTTCGACATCGAAAATAGCATATTTACTATTATAATTTGTCATAGTTGTTTTGAATTCGGACGAAGTTGCATCAACATAAGCATGCGCAATGTCGCCAATCATATCCCTGTCCTTGTGATCGTTTCGTATGACTGCGTTTCGCTGACCGAAATAGTTAATCCAGTGTCCATAGTCCCACCAGGAAGTGATTATTGCATCAGACGCAGTGTTTTCCTTTATCCAGTTCATTGATTCAAGCCAATAAGTAGTAAGACGATTGCATCGGTATTGGAACGCCATCGATTCCCAGAAAGGAGCCTGTTTTCTACCAGTAAGATAATCAACAGTACTAAATATTGAAACAGCGCAGAGCTTCTGATTATATTGACGCTCAATGTCAGATGAGGCATAGCCAAGGGGATCTTTTGCAGCAGCACACACCTCGGCATCATTCGTAAGATGACACACATCAGTAAGTTTAGAAGAAAGTGCAGTAGGATTGTTCTGATATAAAGGTTGGAATGATCCCCATAAAAGCCCTGGACCTTGTCCCTGATATAGGAACTGCATAAGGACCAGAACAAGGCCAATATAAATTACGACTTTCTTTAACACATTAGTGAACGCAAGATCTTTTATGAAATCTGAAAAAAGCGACATAAGAGTACCTAACGAAAAGCCAATCGAAACGGCCATCATGGCACCCATATAGATTGCGTATTTTTCCTTTACAATACCAACTAAAAAGGGCAGGATTATGAGCATAAGAAAGAAGAGGAAAAGATTATCTACCTTTGAAGTAAGAAGCCGGTAGAAAGAATAAACCACTGAGACAAGAAACAGGAAAAACCAGAACAAAAGAAAACTATTGGTTTTTTCAGTAAAGTGAATATCTACACCCAAAACCGAATTAAGGAATGTGTATAGGACAACAAGCAACTTATTGGATATGAAAGAAAACAGGTAGAAACCATAATTAAAAATTCCTGAAAGAATACTGGTAATAGTCGAAACAATAGAATTGCCATTAAGCAGAACCTGAAGAGGCATCATGAACGTGGACGCCACACCATCATAAGTATCAGAGAAGAAACCCAGAGTGCCACCAAAATCACCACTTGATTCGCCCTGTTCTGCGATCGTCCGGTCAAGAGGATAGTTATATTGTGCAATGGCAAACTGGTCCGCACCGCTTTTCTTAATGAACGAACCCACAGGAGTAAACAAAAATGCCAAAACGGCCAAAACAGCAACAGAACCAAGAACATATTTCTGAACATTAGAATTTGAAACATACATATCAAGAAGGTAGAAGAAGAGAGATGAGAAAACAGCCATTAGAACAAGATATCCTGCTCCAATACCTGAAATAGGATTTCCCCCAAAGCCATTTTTTAGAAGTGCCTTACCAACAAAAATACCCAGAATAAAAATTATTACGAGTAGTAAGAGGTGGAATTTAAGATCGTTTTTTCGATCCTTGCTGGTAAAGAAAATGAAAAGAGACTCAATTACACCAAAAAGACCGATAGAGGTAAATGCAAGACCCTCAACACCACTGCCCAGACACAGGGCAGCAAGAGAAAGACCAGAAATTATTCCAAACATTAGGTTCTTGTATTTTATAGAAATAACAAATGTTGCATAAGTAAAAAACAGGGTGAAAAATGCCCAGGGCTGTGCCTCTATTTCACCGGCACTGAGTTTAAGAACGATTATTGGTATGAAAGCCGCAAGACCCGCACTAAGAAGACCCATTTCCCTACCAGAAAAAGTAGAAACCAAAAGATAGACAAAAAAGATCATGAAAAGTGCTGCCAAGGGCGGATATGTGCTTGCAACCAGAGCCAAATCAAAGTTATCGTATTGAGTTGCACCAAAATAAAGCCGATACCAGACGGATTCTAAATAACCAATTTCGGGAATCTCCCGATGACTTACAATATTTGAAGGACCCCAGGCTGTGTGATCATTAATCGGATTTTCACCAAGAGTAAGAATCTGATGGGCAACATAAGTATAGTAATAAGGATCAAGTTCCTGAAACACAGGACTGTAATTACTAGAACGAATAAGATAAGAAACTACTAAGAGGAGCAACAGTAAAAACACTATTTTTTCCCGCTTGATAAAATCAAAATTCAAGGATTTGAGATATGCACCCCAGTCAAATTTCAAAAGATTCAAAAGATCCTCATAAAGACCAGATCGATATGTCAATGCAAGAGAGATCACATAAAGAATACCCACCGAAAGAAGGGCAATCGTGTAGCTGAATTTGATCCCCAAAACGAAATACATCAAAAAGGGGATCATTGGCAATGAAATCATGCCCAAAGCACAGCCCAGAAGTACTTTTTCAATAAGGATAAGATTTTGGTCTTTCCTAAAAAGTGAAAGCGATGCCAAAATACCTGGCACAAAGGTCGAAAGGACAACCAATACCAACATCAAAGAGGGACTAAAATCAATAAGCACATTTTCACCAGAAAACAGTTATACGGTTTTTGTTAGAAAGATTACCGACAAACAATAAAGAGAAGAAGGATTAAAATTCATAGGTATTCTACATCCGAGGAACCACTATCTTCATTAGATTTTGAGCTTCCCAGGATATAGGGAGATTTGACTCCAGTTATTATTGCAGTCATACTCATTGCACCGGAAAGATTGGGGTTAATCCTAGCACCCATCTTGATGCTCGCATTGTTATCGAAGCTTTCGGTGAGTCGCTCACCTGCTTTAATTGCATCACCCAAGGTTAAATCAGCTCCGCCTTCGATATGAATGAGGCAACCCTTGGCACCCTCATAATTGACATCCAAAAGAGGGTGTTCGAGCGTGTCCTTTACAACATCAGTGACTTTGTTAGTTCCATGTCCATGTCCAAGAGCAATCATTGAAAGACCGCCATCCTGCATAACGCTCTTGACATCAGCATAATCAACGTTCATAAGGCTCGGGAACATTATCGTATCGGAAATACCAGTAACAGCTCGAGTAGTTATTGAATCTGCAAGTTCGAATGCTTTATTTATTGGAAGATTTGGAGCATAACTTGCGAGTCTGTTGTTATCAATCACGACGACAGTATCGCAGACCTTAACTAAATCAGTTAGGGCTGCCTGGGCTTTCTTGATTCGGATCCGCTCGAGTGCAAATGGATAGGTAACCATTGCAATTACGATTGCGCCCTGCTCCTTTGCAACTTCTGCAACTACTGGAGACATACCACTTCCGGTTCCTCCACCCATACCCGCACAAAGAAAAATTAGCTCGTTTTCACCAATCTCTTTCCTTAACATGTCGCGGTCGGCTTCAGCACATTTTCTCGCGACGGTCAAATCTCCACCTGCACCAAGACCACGGGTGATATTCTTACCTGCAAGAATTTTTTTATCAGAGCCGATCATGTTGAGATGTTTGCCATCAGTATTGATTGCAATTGTTCGGGCACTTTTGATACCCTGAGTGTAAATACGATTGACAGCGTTGCAACCAGCACCACCGACACCAACTACAGAAATCCGTACTCCTGAATTATCTAGTTCTTTGACTTCGGACTGTTTTTCATGAACTGGAACCGCACTGCCTTTAGCTGCTGCAATAATATCTTCGAACATTTAACCACCACATCTTTGGGCTCTATTTCTCAGCAAAGAAATATAAAAGAAGCGCCAAGAGTTGAGAGAAAATGGAGAAATAACGATGATAAATCAAAGAAAAGTGAATCAAAAAAGTCGCACTAGAAGAATGTCTTCGAGTGAGATTGATTTCCAGATTAGTCGCATGAATTGATAAGAAATCATTGAGAACTTGACAAGCATGAATTAGCGAATCCTTATTGGAAGTGCTGCGAGAACATTGAGATCATGCAAGTGTCCTTGCTCAGGCTCGGGCAAAGTAACTTCTTCGCGCGGCTCTGGAGCAACCCGGGGCGCATTTCTTGTTGCAGACCTGGCTCCCCTTTGATCATCCCGAGTTACAAACAATTGTTCGCGTTCGGTTGATGAATATCTTGGAGTATTTTGCAAATTGCCTGCGAGTTCATGAAGAAAAACGTTTGCCCGGTTATTCGGAAGGCTACCAGCACGGCGATCCAGAGTTTCGGCGGCAACTTGCGGATCGATTTGCATGTTTGCACGATACTCGGCCAAGGCATTGGTTATGGTAGAAGGCTCTACCCCCAAACGCCGACATTCGCGGGCTATGAAACTTGCAGTCTGAGGCTCGAATTGAACCTGACGGATAACTTCTGATGAAACTAATCCCTGCGAAGCACTCGCCAGAGCAGATCTGACCAATCCATCGACATTCGAGTAGTTTGGAGTCGAAGTCGGGCGCCCGTTGCTACGATGCATATTAGCCATTATGTTCTGTGCAAAAAGCAAACCGTCAGAGGGGAGTTGCGGGGATCGTATTGTTCCGCTCGAATCACGAGGATAACCAATACCTATTTGCTGCCCGTCATGCGAACTCACTTGTCCATTTTGAATATAATTTGTCATTTCCTTTATATCCCAGCCCCTAACTGCGCAGATTTGCTCGAGCCGAGTCTGCAGCGCAGGAGGAATTAATCTGGAATTAACCTCGAAAGAGGTGGTCTGAGCCTGAGTTGGGCCGGGAATCTGAATTTGTCCTGTTGGATCTCCCATAAATCACTTGCGAAATTTACACTTAAATAGCTTCCTAATTCCCGCAATTCCAAAACAGAAACAAAATAATTCAAGAAAAAACACAAAAAATGAAATAGAACGGGGAAACCATCAAACAGAAGGAGGGATGGGTGGGATGATGGCTCCCCCGCGAGCATGAAATTATTCTGGAGTTGGAGGCACCGATGGATAACCGGATGAACCGCCGTAGAGTTCATTAAAATCACAAACACGACCAGGAGTTTCAAACTTTGAATTGTCTGCTATCCAGGGCCTGCAGTTGTAACTAGTTGGAGGAAGATTTGCATAATCCGGAGTTTGTGCGGATGAAGGAGTAGTCGATGGAGCATCAGTTCCTGTTTCAGTCGAAGAAGAAACATCGAGTTGCAACCACTGGCACGTATTCATATATGGAGAGCCATCATTGCATCCGATCAACATAGAATTACCTCTTCGAACCATTGCCATAGTAGAGCAGCTTGAACCTGCCCGGCTAGAGGGTTGTCGAAGTTCTACACGATTCTTTTGAGTACCATCCATATACAACTTCATTGTGATCTGACCTGCAGAGGTCGTAGAAGCAATATCACATTCGATTGGAATACCAAGTGCAACCAATTGAGCATAACCAAGACCCGCAAGATTCTGAGCTGGAGGAGTTGGACTTGTACTTGGAGTTGGGTTGGAAGGAGGAGAATTTGGAACTGCGGGATTATTTGAATTCGAATTTGACGCAGGGGCTTGCGGAGTCTGAGGATTTGTGCATCCAAAGATCAGCAATGAGATCGCAACGAGCGAGATTAACATGAGTCTAGAGTCGAATCGCATGAACATGAATGAAAACTTAACGTTTATAAATCTAATCCCGAGATCAGAGCGTCAAAAATGCAGATAAAACTCAAAATTCATCACATATTAATTTAGATCTAAGCAGTACACATACAGAGCAGGAGACGGATTGAATGTCCATACTTCAAAGTTCATTTTTCGGAAAGAGAATCAAGAATCCGGTAATTCTCGCATCGGGAATCATGGGAATGACCAAAGGTTCGCTTGAGCGGGTTTGTGATGAGGGAGCAGGTGCAGTAATTGCCAAATCGCTAACACTCGAACCCAGAAAAGGCCATGCCGGACCCAACATCGTCGAGGTTGAAGGGGGCATGCTAAATGCCATGGGATATCCAAACCCAGGAATAGAAGAAGGCCTTAAGGAATTTGGGAACTGGAATCGCTTGGATGAAGCACTTATTATTAGTATAGTAGGAAAGAGCCCAAAAGAATTTGAACAGCTCTCTCAAAAAGTCGAGGAAAGGAAAAAAATACTAGGTGCAAGTGCAATCGAAGCTGTGATCTCGTGTCCCCATACACCAGGATTTGGAACGATGGCAGGACAGGGAACCCCGGACTCGATCAGAGAGATCACAACGGCAATAAAAGACAACTGTACACTGCCTCTGATAATCAAACTCTCACCCTCAATTCCAGGAGAAGGCAAAGCGGCAAAAGCCGCAGAGGATGCAGGCGCAGATGCAGTTAATATGGGCAACTCGCTTGGACCGGGAATGAAGATCGACCTAAATCGCAAGGTTCCGGTTCTTGGTTTTGGTGTGGGCGGACTAACCGGCCCGGCAGTCAAACCGATAATTGTCCGATCTGTCTTTGACATATATGACTCAGTAGATATTCCAATCATTGCAACCGGAGGTATCAGTACGGGCGAAGACGCAATAGAAATGATGATGGCCGGAGCAAGCTTTGTGAGCGTCGGAACCGCAGCCTATTTCAGAGGCCCCCCAGTATTTGGACAGATCGCAAATGAAATGAAAGAGTGGATGAAGAAAAATAAATATTCGAAACCCGGGCAGCTAACCGGACTTGCACATGATGAATGGAAGAAATGCAAGAGCGATTTAGTTTGAGCTTCCATTAATCAGAAGAGTTCGGAGTAAGCGCAGAAGAATCCTGCGAATGCGCATTGCGCTTATGCTGGGCTCTTGAAAGACTGATAAGAGCATCCGACATATGAACACCATCAAGCAAATTAGCAGCACGTTGAACAGTCTGCGAAGATGGAGAGATCTCATTAGTTAATCCATTTATCGTATGCCTAAGTGCCCGACCCACGCGGCCCCTTAGATTATGATGAATCGGTGAATCCAATCGATCCAGAAGCGGATCTGGATTATAATCTTTACGGCCAACCCTTTGTGCAAGAGTAGTTACGAGCTCACGAACAGTATCATTTGAAATAGGCCTAACAACCAGTTTAGAGTGTTTCATACAATGGAAAATAGAGGCATGGGTTTTTGTTCTTTTTGTTTACGGACATAATCCATCAAAGCCACATGCATAAATAGAACATAGGAAAAGGAATAGTTGATCAGCGTGAAAGTAAATCTAGAGAGACCAAAGACGCAAAACCCGTGTCAGATATGTACTGCCAAATGCTGCAGAAATTACACAGTTTCGCTTACTGCCGCGGATTTAGAAAAGCTCTTCCGGACCAAAACAGATGACATCTACAAACACATCGCAGCAATCGACGCCACTGGATTCGATCCAAAATTAGTTCCCAGAGTCAAACTCACAAAGGAAAATGGTAAAGAAGGCGACTTCATATTGTGCCTGGTGCGAGATCGCAAGGAGACGTGCAGCTTCTTAGGCAAGGGCAATCTTTGCACAATATATGAAAACCGCCCCAGAAACTGTCGGATCTATCCATTTCGGCTCGATGAAAAAGGAGGGCTAAAATACGTTGAAAAATATAGGTGCCCGGTTGATTGGAAGCTCAACACAAAAGCAGCGAAATCATTCGAAAAAGACATAACGATCCAAAAGAAAGAAGTACACGAGTACAAAGTGATTTGTGATGCCTGGAATGGTAAAACAAAGGAACATAGAGAATTGAATGAGTTCATTGAATTTGTACGACAATTCAAACAAAACACAGACGGACATAATAAATAACCTTAAATAGACAACAGCGTACAGCATATTCAATGCAAAGAGTTCTGGTAAAAAGAACAAGAGAGCTACTCCCATTTACAACACTATTTGGAGCCATGTTAGAAACTCAACCAGACATAAAAATTCAGGGAACAATAACCAACGGAAATACACGAGAAGTTCTATTGACAACAAATGGCAGAGTGTTTCCTTTCTTAACTGAGACTGAAAAAGGTCAGATCCGAATAGACAACCCGGAATTAAGAAATCGAATCGCAGATATGAAAGAAATCGAATCTTATGGACATATTACAATCGTAGATGCAGATTCAATGGAAATGAAAAATCTCAAAATCAAAGAAGGCCCAAAAATAGTTCAGCACTGGTCCAATGAAGAGGAAGGGGACATAATCAAAATCCCAAAAAATGCAGTATTGGCAGCTTATCGGGTACTTGATGGACTATCAGGTAAATTCAATAGGGCAGTAATCAACATTGCAAAACTTGGTGAGCGACCAAAACCAGGATCAAGAGAACAAATAGAAGCCCAGATTCGAGAAAAACTGAAAACCGGCAACATAGTAGTCTCGGCCTATGAAGCAGGAGTCAGATATTATGACATGATAATAACACTAGACCTCCAGAAGCCCGCAACTCAGGAGGAACTGTCAGAAATACTAAAAGGAAAGCCAAGAATATACGTAGATGTAGATGATATTGCACAACACGATTTATCCAGAATATACATAGATGCAGCGAAAAGAGGAATGCCAAGACCTCCAATAATTGCCTGCATGACACGAGAACGAGACAGGTCCACCAGACAAACGATCAGACTAGTTACCGACCCAATTGTCAATATTGCAGCAGCAAATTTAGATGAAGTGCGAGGAATATTTGGAATTTCACCAGAAGAGAGAGCATCAATAACTGATTTGGGAATAGGAATCAGAACAGAAAGGGAAGTTCCAAGAGCAGCAGAATATTTTGAAAGTGCTCGATAAGAATAAATAATAGCCAAAATAGAATAGAAGCATGCTTCAATTTCCATTTTTCACAAACAAAGTATTGAAAGTAGTTGAAGAAAACTACCGAGTCAAGACAATAGAAATCGATCACGATCTAAAAAATGCCAGGCCGGGCCAGTTCATAATGGTTTGGATTCCTGGAGTTGGCGAGAGACCAATGAGCATCGGAAACTCAGATCCGCTTACGATTTCAGTTGCCAATGTCGGAACAGTTTCGGGAAAAATAATCTCCCTAAAAGAGGGAGAGAATATTTCGTATAGAGGGCCATTTGGCAAAGAATTCACGATCCCAAAAGGCACCAAGCGAATACTTGTTATCGGAGGAGGATATGGGGTAGTTCCCATGTTTTTCCTCGCCAGAGAAACCAGGGAAAAAGGAATTGAATCAATTGCAGTAGTGGGCGGAAGAACAGAGAAGGATATAATATACGGGAAGCGATTAGGACGCGTTTGCAAGGAAGTTCTTCTAACAACGGATGATGGATCGGCCGGTAAAAAAGGAAATGTCATGGTGGAAGTAACACCTCTGATCGAAAGTGGAAAAATAGATGCAGTTTACTGTGTCGGACCAGAGCGGATGATGTATGCCATCGCCACAGCATGCAAAAATCAGAACGTTCCATGTCAGGTCAGTGTCGAACGATATATGAAATGCGGAGTTGGTATATGCGGATCATGTGCAATCGATGGAAAACTCGCATGCATCGATGGCCCGGTAATGAGTGCCAAGGACGCCCTAGCACTTAGCGAGTTCGGAAAGAAACACCGAGATGCATGCGGAATATCCAAGGATTACTAAGAACGAAAAAGATCATAAAAACGACTTATAATTAGTGTTTATAAATGATTCCTTAAACAAACTCGTACTAACACAAAAAGGCGAGATTGTTGAGATTCATAACCTACGACCCACTAGCAGCAGTAAGTAGATACGACCGAGCCTCGCTCAGAGATAAACTAGCAGGAATTAAACCACAGTCTGAATTGCTCAGAGACTCAGACATTAGAGCGATAGAGGAAGGAATTTCATTAAAACGAGGAGTGTACAGGCTTCTTCGAAGAGAATATCCCAAAAAAGGAGATATCACGGCTCATCTGATAAACGGTTTTGGACATTACTACGATAGAGATGAAAGTGCCACGGATCACATAGCCGAGTTATTTGAGGAACCGGGCACACCAAGAATAAGAAACGACGTTACAGATGCACAGGGTGGGGATTATCATCCATGGCAAACATTGGCATATTCGTGCATGGCAGGACTTGCTGGAAAGAAATTAGTAGGAGGCGAGAGAGAATTTACCCTCCAAGACATTGCAAAAGCCAGTACAGAGATACAAACTTATCCAAAAGGAGATGGAGAACTAGGGCACCTGTTATTTGCAGCTGCACATTTGGTGCCAGATCGAAGAATGAAATTTGAAGTAGATAATGAACGAGTGACATTGGAGAAACTTTTAGAACGGGCAATCGAGGTGTTAAACAACAACGATCCGAGCGCGGTTTGTTTTGGAACACATCTGATCGAAGGGATATGTGCCGTTGCCACACTGGTTCATGGAATCCAATTCAAAGAAGAGGCACAGGAGCTACTTGGGACATATTTGGAATATACATTGTATAGACTATACCGAAAAAATCAAAGACGAATAGATCGAAATGATCTACATAAAATAGGCCATGCAGCTGAAGCCGCAGCATTTGGAAAAACACTTGGATATGAATTAGTACAACCGCACGAGTACGCCATAGCCGATCAGCTATCAAGAATGGCGAGAGTGATGGACCAATTCACTTTGGGCGAGGATACTTTACTTGGAGGCACACATTTACGAAGAGCAGCAACACTCTGGAGAGAAATAGATAAGTGCGAAAAACAGTGCAAACCACTAAACGAAGTAGACAGAACAACATACCATGCGGATGTTGAAGACAGTTATTGACTGACACAACACCAGGCAGATAACAAATGAAACGGATAATATAGGTCCATACGACACCCGTAGGCAAGCCTTTTGAATATCCTCTGTGGATAAACGAATATGATTGACCTTACCTTTTATGACCTGATCATAATTGGAGCAGGACCATCTGGAATAAGCGCTGCGCTCTATGCCCAAAAACATAACCTTAAATTCACAGTTATCGCCCAGAAGTTTGGCGGCTATGCAAACCTTGTCGAAGAAATAAAACAGTTTCCGGGCTTTGATTATGTTTCCGGATACGGCCTTATGAGCGGATTCTTAGATCAAATTAAACAGCTCAATGTCCCATTAATAGAAGAGGAAACAGTAGTAGAAATAACTAAGAAAGAAAACCGATTTGAAATTAGAACTACAAACGCCACATATTTCTCAAGAACAGTAATAGTAGCAAGCGGAAGACGATTTAGAAAACCCAATATCAGGAACGAATCGCGCTTCATTGGAAAAGGAATCAGTCATTTTAGCGTTTTTGACTCGACGAGTTTTCCAAATCAAAAAATTGCAGTTGTTGGAGGCGGACACAGCGGTCTCTTTTGCGCACTTTATGCAGCGAAGGTAGCACAGAAGGTCTATCTTATCGAAAAACATTCAAAAGTCGAGGAAACCGGAAAAACGTATCTGATCGCAAAACAAACCAAGAAAAACGAGCGAATCGAAATCCTGACGAACACCGAGGCAATAGAAATAATTGGAGATGAAGAATTTGAGGGCCTAAAAATCAAAGATGAAAAGGGCATCCGAAATCTATATCTCGATGCTGCAATATTTGCAATAGGATACAGTCCCAATACCGAAATGGTGGCACAGAGCGTCAATCTCAACTCCAAAGGCGAGATAAAAATAGACAAGAACAACATGACCAACATTAGCGGTCTCTTTGCAGCAGGAGACGTCAGCGAAGTCCCTCAAAAACAGATAATCGTCGCTTTGGGCGAAGGGGCGAAAGCAGCATTATCAGCGATAAATTATCTCAATCATCACCACGCATTAGAGGAGATTGGACTCGAAACGAAAGCGAAACTAAACAAAAAGAAAAAATAGAAATATTAGTTTGAGAAATCAGATTTTGATTCCTTCCTTAAGAGAAACCAGAACTCCCAAAGCCTCGTGCATCGTGTCTACTTCGATCGCATCAAGACCGATGCTCTTTGGAGTCACATTAAGGTTAGTCTGGATCTCCTTAACTGCAATAATGGGAATTTTTCTTCTGGCACACTCGAACATGGGTATCCCACCGCAGGCTGAATGAGGAACAACTAGCGCGGAAAGATCCGAAATCGAAATTCCCTGATCTGGTTTTACAAGACGCGGCGCCCGAGACAGACCGTAAAGAATACATGATAGATAAGCAGGCGAAAGAGCTTCGGCTCCTGCTCTCCAAAACACCACATCTTTTCGAAGATTTAGATCCCAGTCCTTTGATGGAACGATCGGTGCGTGAGCTGCCATAATATGGAATTTATCGACCACGTAGTGCGAAATGACCGCTTCGAGAGCCCCGACCGGGTTTGGCTTTGTACCCTTATAGTAGGCCTCCCAGAACTCACGAGTCGCCTGAACATTTGTACTCACTGCAATAGTGTCTGCACCCATATCAAGCAGCTTCTTGATCGGCTCATCTAGGGCAGAAAGATCAGCAACTTTGCCATGAGCAACGTTGTGTTCAAAGGATGCAAACGGAGAGACCGCGCGATCGGTCATCTCCATACCCACCACATCTACCCCGCCAACCGCACGCAGTGCATTGATTGTATTTTTGGTAAGTGCAAGCGCAGCATAATCGCTGGTCTTTTCAACTACCACTCCGATTCGAATTCCCACGCTTTGAGAAAGACCCAATTCACCCCGAAAGAAATGATCCAGAACAGTTCCCTCGACATAGATGATCTTTTCTGACATGAGATTGAGTATTCCGCCATTGACGACATTCGGATTAACTAAAACACCATCACAAACTGAACCGATCAGATTGGCAAATGGGGTCGCGTCTCCCAGATAACCTCCTACAGATGCCTTGATTCCGGTCGGAACTATAAATGAAGCTAGGAACTTTTTGCGCATAGAATTCGGACTCCTTTTTCTTCGACTCTAACGATACCGCACCTCAGACATTTTTTCTTTTTCATAACTTCATAGATATGTTTCCAATCCTTCGATGGAATAAATAGAAACTCAGTTTTTGCTCCGACTTTTTTTGGCATAATTCTCTAACATAAAGGAGAATTATAAAGCAGGCGGAAGAAGAGCGAACGTTACATTATGCCTCAGAGTGTAAACTAGAAAGTATTAGCTCGTACGCTCTCTTTGCACGCATCCAAGGATAGAGATACGCGGATTTTGAAGGAGAAATAAGTATCAGATAGAAAACATATTTGCCTTCCTGAAAGATAGATAAATAAAGTTCAACGGAATCGGATAGTTGACCGCTTGATCGGTATTGAGTTATCTTCCTAGAAGAATCTACAATAAGAGAGTAGGATTCCCATTTGGAAATTGATTTTATATTCATCAGACCAAGATCCGTAGTTGCAGACGAAAGCAAGGAGTCCTGGTTTGAGAGACTAGCATTAGAATCATTAGAGCCAACCAATCTCAGGTAACCTAGGATCTGATCGTTTTCATTAAGAACCATTTCAAATGCCACTTTTCCAGATTTTTGAGTAACGTGTGTAGACCAGCTCACAGGATAGCTGAGTGATAAAGAAAGATCACCAAGAGCAGCAGTAGTCAGCTTTTCGAGATAGATTTTTGAAGTTGGATTTTTTAGAACAAATGAAGAGATGACAATAGCAATATCTTCCTCATGTTTGGAGTAATTTTTTGCCTTGCAGTAAATGTCAAGAGAATAGATTCCGTAGCCCTCCTTAAAGATCAGTTTTCTAGTTAGAATATCTTCATTGCGATCGTTTTTCCAGAGCACAACTGCGTCGAGACAGTCATGACCAGAGACAGAACGAAGTACGCTGGAAATAATCTTTCCAGAGCGAACATTGGCCCACTGATCGACTAAATCGGAAAGGGAGAGTTCTACATTTAGAGGAGTTAGGGATACAAAGATTACAACCGAATCAGCAGTATCATTCTCATAGAGGCTAACCAGCTCTGCGGGTTTGCCCAGATGAAATCCCTCAAATTTAGCAAGAACCGGTTTCCAGGAGGGAGAAACAAGTATCGAAAAGCCCGTAGGTAGAACAGTCTCAAGTAGTCCGGGAAGAGTGAGTTCAAAGGAATATGAAAACGGAGCACATTTTTTGGATTTTGAAGCTAATTCAGATGAACCATAATATGGAAAGGACATAGATGCCATGAAAAACAAATAGAAGAGGACAAATAAAAACGTAAGTAAGCAACTAGAGAGAATAAGAATTACAATAGATACTTTAAATCCGTGCCAATAGGAAAAAATAGTGGCGAGATTAGTAAAGCATCGATATGTAAGAGGTCCTAATAATCTAATAGTCCTAAAAGCAGTTAGAGACATACCAGAGCAATCGCAAAGAAGCATTTCCAAAAAAGAACCTCAAATAGACAGATATAATGAGGAAGCAAACAGATTGGATGCTTGCGACGAGATAGCATCATTTCTGGCAACCGCAGGCGCAGGAGAAGTGATGGCATTACCAAGCATAGCCACATTGACAAGATTAGGGTGTCCCGAAACGCTCAAAATCAGAGTAAGTCTTGATAAATTAGAACTGACAGACTTAGGAACAGAACTATTTCCAGTGGGCCCTTTTGAAAGATATGGTGAAGGGGTTAATGAGTGGTATCTGATGCTTTGGCGAATATTCAAAAAAAGCGAAGTCCATGGAATGGTTATTGATAATAAACACAGTTCGGGCACCAGAAGAGCATCAGTTAAGATATACGATAATTCCCACCTGCAAGAATACGATCTTGAAGATCTGGTTATTGCACTAAATCAAAGCAGACAACCATAAGATGTTCGTAAGCCAAGCCCAGAGGAGACGACGAAGCTGAGTAGCGATTTGCTCCGCTTGCAACAAGATGGTCAGACGCTGTTGACAGGCTTTTTGACTTCTGCATTATAATGACAAAAACCCTGGAAAAAGTCAGAAGGAGAAATGGTCAGACGCTGTTGACTTCTTCATCAGCAGATCGGTACTTATAGGAAGTATTCCCGTCCACCTAGGCGGTTGTTCAGCTCATCATTCCAGATAGATAGTGGATGCAATTGTTTATAGCACCTCACATGGCAGTAGATACTACCTGAGCGACGTGAAACGAGATTTAGCTAGTGCAGCCTCCTCGAAACGAACTTTAGCTCCAGCAATATGCAACTAGGTGCTTGTTTTAGCTGCAGGGTTAAGAGATTCGATAAACGAAACCAGACTAGACCAATCAGAACAGACCGCATCTAACCTAGCGCGATAGTCAGTAGAAGCATCTGGAGGACTAAGAGCATCCGAATCAAATAAGGACTGACGGGCATTATTGAAATGTTTAACCGCGAGATCACGATTTCCTGATTCGGAATCCTGGACGAAAGCCCGAAGCAAATTCCAAGCACGACGAACCAGAACTTTTCTGCTTAGCAAGGGCAGCGAGGCATCTTCATAGACCATGCTGGATCTGCCTAGCAAATCCGCAGCAGCCACCAAAGCAGCAGAGCGTTTTGATGAATCAGACTGACGGGAAGCTTCATACTCACGAACATTTGATGCCCTAAAAAGTTCATCCGCGGCGGACCTAAGATCAGCAGGGTTTGAGCAGCATTCATACGCCTTCAAATATGCGCGTGAAGAATCAGTATAATCAATAACGGCACGGTTAAATTCTCCCGATCGAAAACGAAACATGGCCGCCTCAGATAAGAGAGATCCAGCGGCTACATAATCAGAACGGGAAGAAACAGGATCAGTAGAGATAGATAAATCCGCCCGAGTTAGGAGTGCCTTTGCAGATCGCTCACTCTGAGCCATCGGATCAGCAGGACGCGGAGCTACACCTGAACCGGGAACGCTAAAAGGAGGGAGAGAAGTCAGAGTAGGGGGCCTAACACGTTGTGCCATTATTTGTATCTGTCAGCAAGGAATTATAATGGTTATAGATTATTGAATCTTATGAATTAATAGCTGAAACAGCCCAAATACCAGTCACTTGATCTTTGTTGCCTTATAGATATAGACGACTTCGAAAAAGAAGGCCTGCCTAAGAGCCACTTCCACAGTATACCCAAGAGCCTTGAGTTTGCGCTTTGTCTTAGTCGGACCATTCAAATCACTCTGGACCAAAAGCAGGCATCCACCCTTCTTGAGATAAGGATCAAACTTATCAAGGAAAACGTCAAGAACAAGTCGCCCATCTTTGCCGCCGTCAAACGCGTGATTGAGCGGACCGTTTAGTTTGTCCTTATATTCAGTAGGCAGATAGGGGGGATTGAACAAAATTGCATCGAACTTCTTTTTTGGAACATTTGAAAACAAATCACTCTGCTCAAAGTTCATGTTTTTGAGTTTGTTGAGTTTGGCATTGTTGGAGGCACATCGGACTGCATCACTACTTATATCGATTGCCAGAACCTCGCAATTGGCATACCTGGCAGCGCAAAGTCCGGCAATACCACTTCCGCAACCAATTTCGAGAACGGATCCATTCTTTTTAAGATTGCCCGCAGCCTCTGCAAGCATAAACGAATCTTCTGCAGGTTCGTAGACCGTATCTGGAATTTCGAGAGTTAACTCCCTGAACGTAGTTTTCATTAAATTTACCTTAATAGAAAAGGATTAGAAAGGATGCAATTAATTAAGTATGTTTAGTTGAGCAAATGGACGAATTACTAATTTATCTTCTTAGAAAAGGCGCAAATGTGGAACTTCTCAAAACCACCACGTCCAAGATAGCGCAAGAAACGCAGAGTTCACAGCAAACGATTTCACGAAAGCTGCTGGAATTGGAGAAAGATCAACTGGTCGAGCGAACGCCGGATGGAATATTACTTACAAAAAAAGCAGTAGAGCGACTCGAAAAATTCTACCTGAGCCTCAAGGCAGCATTTGAAAATCCAAAGCGCAAACTCGAACTCAAAGGAACAGTAAAATCCGGACTTGGTGAGGGCAAATATTATCTCTCAATGAACGGATACCGCAACCAGATCATTGAGAAAATAGGATTTGATCCATACTTAGGAACGCTCAACATCCGCCTGCTAGAGGGCGAATTGTGGAAAAGAAAGTTACTAAGCGAACTCAAACCCATAATAATATCAGGATTCAAAGACGGCGAGCGGACATTTGGAGATCTCTATGCGTATATGGCAAAGATAGAGCAGATCGACTGCGCGATAATAGTGCCACTAAGAACCCACCATGGTCAGGAAATAATAGAACTCATCAGCAAAGAGTCGCTAAGGAAAAAATTCTCCAAAAAAGATGGAGATGAAATAACGGTTATCTTATGATCGAAATCGAGGGAATAGTAACGCGGATAGGCAGATCGTATTCATCTGAAAAAACATACATAGTTAGCGATGGAAAAACTGAATTCCAAATAGGAACCCGGGAGTATATACCCCTTGGAACCGCAGTAAAAGTAATTGGAGAATTATCTGGAGAAAAAATAATCGCAAGAAAAATTGAGACTCTAATGGGAGAGATCGCAAAAGACGCAATCCAAAGAATAAATGAACAGATAACAAATACAATCAATGTTCCATCAACGCTCGAGATTGTCAAGAATGAAACGACAGTAAAGTTTTATCCCAAAATGAAAGAGATGACACTAAGGCTCATTTGCGCACGCAAACTTAATCGCCCCACGATAGTCCGATTTCATGGCGATGCAGACGGGATATGCAGCGCGTTAGCAATCACATCGATCATAAACGCGAAAACATACCAGCAAAACTCGGCAATATACAACGTAAAGGATGCGCTTTTTGACATAGAAAACATAGGCCAGGAGACCAACCCGCTCGCAGTGTTTGTCGATTTTGGATCGGGTGAGAAAAATCTCGAAGCGATTAAACTGCTAAAAGCAGCAGGTATAGAAGTCCTGATAATTGACCACCATCCATTTGTCGAATCCCAATACGCGCATCTGTTCAATCCATTAGCGTTCGATCCAAATTCATCCAAATATTGCTGCGGTTATTTGTGCGCAGAAATAGCAATTCTAGCCGGAGCACCAAAAGACAAAATGCTGGATTTGGCAAAGACAGCTGCGGCAGGAGATAAATCAGACATACTCGAAATTGGCGAGAAAGAAGTTACAAAAGCACTGGTGCTGGACTTTCTCTCTGCTCATGCATCATTTGGAAACAAACTCGAATTCTATAAGAACGTACTTGCAAAAGAGGATTTGTTCAATTCGCTCGCAAAGCAGGCAGAAGAAGAGATCTCGGAAGCATCAAGAAAGATAATTCGAAGTGAAGTTAAGAGAGTAAATGCGGGCACAATAGAAATTGTAAGCTTTTGCCTCAATAGCTTCATAACCAAGGGCGAATGGCCTCCGTCGAGTAAAATCACAACCCGTATTTTCGAAATCATTGTGAAGGAAACCCCAGAAGTACCAATTATTTGCCTAGGCTATAATGAACGGACAATAATCATCAGAATAAACGAAAGGGGAGCGAAAATGGGCCTGGACTCGAACAAGATAGCACAGGACATACTTGAGATAATGCCGGATTTCGTAGAAGGTGGAGGCGGACATATCCGCGCTGGTGCGATACGAGTTCGGGAAGGATTTGTCAGAGAAGTATTAGGTCAAATAATAAAGAGAATCGAGGAGAGAGTTGAAAGTTAACAGTTGGCATTAGCAGCAATTAGAATGCATTAGTTACGAACTGGGAGTTTGTATTTGTCGAGATGGCCGAGGCAGAAGTTACTGCAAGCACATACCAGTTTCAAGAACATACATCCTAGCCAAGCAGATTTAGTCTAAGAGCAGACTTTGATCTGACAATAACATAAACACAAGAATAGCAAAAAGAATTATAATTTCTAACCGTAATTATATAGTAACATAAATACAATTAAACAATTACGATTTATTGGAGAGAGAATTATGAAAGTAGCAATAAGCGGCTTTGGCCGAATCGGAAAATCATTCTTACGCGCTGCGATAAAGCAGGGTGCGCTTGGCAGGGATTTTGAGGTAGTTGCAATAAACACCCGAAGCCCGGTTGAGCAGCACGCTCATTTGTTCAAGTACGACTCGGTTTTTGGAAGATTCGAAGGGACAGTGGAGGCGGCAGACGGAAATCTGATCATAAATCACCAGAAGATAAAATGGATCACTGAAACAGACCCACTTAAACTCCCATGGAAAGAACTCGGAGTCGATCTGGTTTTGGACAGCACAGGAGCATTCAAATCCAGAGCAGACGCAGAAAAACACCTTAAAGCAGGAGCGAGATTGGTTTTGATCTCCGCACCCGCAAAGGAAGTCGATGCAACAATCGTCCCCGGAGTAAATGACCATAAAATAGAAAAAAACATGACTGTATTTTCATTGGCATCGTGCACGACAAATTGTCTTGCTCCAATACTCAAGGTAATGGATGAAAAATGGGGAATAGAAAGCGGCTTTTTGAGTACGGTTCATGCATATACAAATGATCAGAACATAGTCGATGGAAGCCACAGCGACATGCGCCGGGCGCGGGCAGCGGCCATGAATATAATTCCAACCAGCACAGGTGCAGCAAAGGCAATTGGAGAGGTAGTAACGAACCTAACTGGATGCATGGATGGGATCGCATTTAGGGTTCCAGTGCCATGCGGTTCGATGAACGATGTTACGCTGCTTCTGAAGAAAGAAGCCTCGGCAGCTGAAATCAATGCAGAACTAAAGCGAGCCTCGAACGAGGAACTCAAGGGAATATTGGGCTACACGGAAGAGGAACTTGTGTCCTCAGATATAATCGGAACGACCCAATCCTCGATAATCGATTCAAAACTCACAAAGTGCAGAGGCAAACTCGCTAAAATCTGCGCATGGTATGACAATGAATTTGGATACTCCAATCGGCTTGTTGACTTTGTAAGAAAAGTCGGAAAAATGCAATAATTTTCCCTAAAGGCGATCGATTCATTGTACTAAATCATAGCCAGACAACAGGTAGATGTTTAACTACCATATAGTGAACAATAGCTAGACCCGTAAAGATCCCCATTTGGCACAAAACCACTCATTTTTATTGCCACAGTTGTACTTGTAGATTGATTAATGATTGGAATCTCAACTCCTTTTACTATGACTCCAGTACCCCCACAAGTTCGTACATAACTAAATCGCCTACTAAAACAATCGGGATCCAGTATGCTCGAATCCCAAGTCCCAAATATTATTCTTACATAATAGGGCGTGTGGAGAGTTGTTGGGAGTGCAAAATATCGATATGACAAATCGGTTTCTGGATCGGACAAGGTGACTGGATCAACAGATGTTTTTGAACTATCTGGAGCAATTACGGAAAAATCAGCAGTGCAGGTATCGCCCCTAGCTTCCAATACTTCGGATAAAACATTATCTAAACCCAATCTTGTCTGACTTATGCCTACGCTCACTATGTAGTTGGGGAAATTAACTGTGGACCCTCCGATTGAAACATCACTAGGAGTTAGGTCGTTAATTAGCAATAATTTTCTTCCGGTAGATGAACTAAAAGAAGTAACCGCATCGCTTGAAAGGTCAGTTGCTTCCCTTACTGATGAAGGTGCTGGATTACATGCTCCATTATTGCAACCATAAGTGCATGTTTGCGAGATCATTCGCTTGGCACCGAATCTGCAATAGTATTCTGTGATCGTATTCCCGCTGCAATAATCCACTCGGCTTTCCCGCGTACCTGAACTACCGTCGTAATAACTAATTGTTCCCTTTACATTATAGTTAGTTCCGCCATCAGTGTCACTACAGGTTTCATTGGTAGAAGAAGCTCCTGCTAAAAGAGAATTACAAGCGCCTCCTCTAGAAGAACAACCATCAGGGCACGAATATACTTCGACTCCAGTAGTATTATCTGAGTTACAATAATACTCTATAACCCGATTAGCAAGGCATGAATCGGTTCTTGTTTCCCAAGTAGTTCCGTTAGAAGAAGTAGTAGTACCATTTACGTAGTATCTTTTTCCGTTGTCCGAATCATTGCAGGTCCTTATTGGAACTGCCGGATTACAGACTCCCTCAGAACAACCATTAGGGCAGGAATGGAGAGTCACTCCACGAGTGTTGTTAGCGTTACAATAAAACTCAGTAACAAAGTTCAGAAGACAAAAATCGGTTTTGATTTCTATGCTTCGATTCTTTAGTACAAAGGTACTTCCTCGTTGCTCATAGTTTCTGCCGCCATCAGTATCATTACAAGATCCGCTGGTTCCCCTATGAGATCCCAGAAGTCTTCGCGCTTTATCATCAGTTTCATTATACGTCTGAACATCTTCTAAAAGGTCAACCTTACTCACATTTCCTATTAGCGCTATCTTAATTTCTTCAGCTACGGAAGTAGTAGAGAAAGGAGAGAGATTTTGAGGTTGTAGAACCGTTGGCTCTCTATTTTGTATGCAACCGCCAATAAGAAGTCCCCCAAAAAGCAATAGCAAAATTACTAATCTCATATAGAGGGTTCTGGCAATATTATTTATAATGGCTCCACCCCAGGAAAAAGCCCAACGGAGACATGAAGAGATTAAATTAGTTTGATAGATAGTTCACCAAACTCCCCCCCAATAATTCGGCATAACTCGGAAATAAAGCAATTACCGAATTTTTCCGAAATGCCATGTTCGAGGGGAGCTCGAGCAGGGTGCTCAATAGAGTAGAGATGTTTCATCGTTCCCTGGAGCCCTTCGCTCGACTTTAGAATTCGTGAATCCCTAATTTATATCAATAACAGTAATCTCGGGATTAGTAAATAATCTAAACCCAGTTGTTCCTCTAGTAAGGCCGCATGTCACATAATCATCCACATGATTATTTCGCCTGTTCCAGCCGCCAACAACATCACCAAAACCCCGCATAACATTGGCTAATATATATTGAGTAACAAATGGAATTCGGACTTCTCCACAATGAGTATGGCCAGAAAGGATAAGGGACTTAGTTGGAATGACGGTTTCGTTTATTGCTATCCGCTCATGAACTAAAATTATTTTTGGAAGGTTTAGATTAGACTCCAGGTATTTATTTCGCCCGCTCCAAAGATCGTCTGAGCCATATAGTTCGAACGGTTTTGTGCGAATATTTATTTGTTCAAATTCGTTTCGCAGGACATTTATTCCATCGGATTCGAGTTCATCAGACACAGACTGCGCAAGAGCAAGATTGGAGTTCTCGCCCCCGATTAGTCCGGAAGTCCACAAAGCATAGTCATGATTTCCAAGAACGGCATAGGTTCCATATTTCGCCCTAAGTTCCCGCAATGGGCGCAGTTTTGCTACTTCATCAGGATTGGAGTTTACAAAATCACCGGCGATTAGAATCAAGTCGGGGTTTTGCTGATTAATCAGACTGACCTTCTTCTCCAAATCACCGATCGTTTCAGATCCGATATGGATATCACTAACAAGAACCACACGAACTGGATCCGAATCAGCAGAACCAGTTAAATTGTAGCTGTGTTTCGTAATGACGATTTTTTCCGGCTCTATGAATTTGGCATCTATTAAAACCAAAAGAAAAGACACAATAAGAAATACAATAGCAAACAGAAAGAATCGGATGAATTTGGAATTAAACACGTAAGAGATAGCACTAAATGAGAATAAAAAGACAAACATTACTGTGTTTTGAGAATTAGATCAACTGCAGATGCAAAATCAGAAACGATTAGAGTAGCTTTTGAAACCGAAGGAGAAAGACTCTCGAGTTCCTTCGAATCGCCTATCAGGATAGGCTTGCATCCGGCATTAACTGCGGCCATAACATCGACCTTCCGGTCTCCAACCATAAAGGAGTTTGAAAGGTCGATCGAGAGGGCTTTTGCGGCATCAAGGATCATGCCGGATTTGGGCTTCCGGCAATTGCAGTCGACAATTAATTCCAAACGCACATGAGGATTTGGAGAATCCAGCGAGGATCGGGGCAGATGAGGACAGAAATAAACCGCATCAATTACAGCGCCACTCTCACGTTGGATTTCAGCTTTCAGATGGTTCGTAATGGTCCAGAAATCGGATTCGTTGAATGTGCCACGGGCGATTCCGGATTGGTTAGTAATTAGAACGACCAGAAAACCAGCATTATTAAGTCGTTTTATGCCATTGGAAACGCCGGCTAATAACTCGAAATCGCAAATTTTATGCAAGTAACCGCAATCCCGGATAAGGGTCCCGTCACGATCCAGAAATACGGCCCGAGTCATTGGATAAACCCGAAAAATTGAGATAAAATTAATAGATTACAATTACAGGCTCGAAGTATTTTCGAACGTTGCCCGAGTAGACACGAGACTCAAGAGAAGCAACCATTTCTTTCATGCCATCTTCCTTAGAGTGGTGTAGCCATCCAAGTTTCATATTCAGACGGATAATTCGTCCGGGAATCAGATGTCTCGTGGACTTTGGCGGAAGCGGAGAGTGTGCCGAAGCAGTCTTTACGATTTCTTCTTTGGTATATGCCCGTCGATAGAGAACGCAGCGACCCGAGTCGACATGTTTTGTATAATCCTTATCAGGAATATAATCCACGTTGAATTTGGAAATAAGAGAAACCAGATAATTCTGTTCATTGACCATTTCCATGAGCTTATATGGAGAGGGATTGATCAGATAGCAACCGTCTTTCTTAGTTGTTACCATTGCAGCGGCCTTAAGATCATCTACTGCCTTAGTTCCAACTGCCTGATCTACTTTTTCGAGCTTCAATTGATCGAGCTTCTTAAGTTGGTCAAGCGGCATATCGACAGAAGGATACCAGGTTCCAACTGTGATTTCCGGACTCATATAATCGACGAGCTGACAGACCGCATTTGGACACTCGATCATCTGTAGAACTTTGAGTCGGTGATGACCATCCAAAAGGACATTGGTCTTGCGATCAACGATCAGAGGGTCAACCAGGTGGCCCGTGTTGAGCATGCCTTCTTTGAGCTTGCGAAGATTGTAGGAGACCACTTGTTCGTGAGGAAGAATAGAATTTACTTCTCTAAATTCCAAAGCGCTTAGCATTTCGTCGACGAGTGCACTCATAAGAACCACAGTTAGAGGAAAAATTTGTTTGTACTGGTTTAAAAGGTATCGGAAGAGGGTACGGCAGATGGCGAAAAGAAAGGAAGAAAAAATGACGAAACCGATAAAAGAAACTTACTTATAACTCAAGATTTGTTTAGTAGTTATAACGGAAACGGAGTTTTGTTTCATAAAATGAGCATCGTTACTCCAGATGGTCGCATTTTTGGCTAAAGCAGCTGCAATAAATATGACGTCTTTAGGATCAATAGCAGCAATAATTTCCTTAGATCTGGGCAAAAAGGATTCATAGTCGGATTTGCTTACAATTAGAACATACTTGAAAAGCACCTGTAGAATGACTTTGAATTCTGGATCAGTCAAATTCGATTTTTTAAGAATTTCTTTTTTATGATAAAGTAGTTCTTCCAAACCTTTCTCTGGATAATAAAATTCATGTTCAAGAGAAATAATCTTTGCACGTGTTGTTGAATCTCTGATAAGTGCAGAAATTAAGACGTTGGTGTCAAGAATAACTTTCATAAAAGACCCAGCTTTTTTGCAGTAGCCAGATCTATCTTTTGAGCCAGAGCAGCAACATCTTCCGAGGTCAATTTGCTCTTAGAAGTTAGTTTTTCCATTAGTTCTAGATCCTTGATCCTCTGTTCAATCATATTTCGGAGAGTGGCGCTCCAACTAATTTCATCGTGTTGTTTCATCTTATCATAAGTTTCCTTCGGGAGGGAAAGAGTAACATTTACAGATACCATAAATTCACCTTATGTGTAAATATGTGAAAACACGAATTTAAAAAAGTATGTAAAATATTAAGGATTACCATTTACTCTGGAATACGCCAGCGACCCGAAGCTTTTGGTTGCTCGCATCAATAATGAGCATTGAATCGCCTTTCTCAAATGCCAGAGGGGCAGAGAGAGTCAGATCGTTTTCAGTAACATGACCCTCGACATATTGCATATTCAAATATGCATAGATTTTGCCCTTTATTTCATCCTTGAAAAACGGACTTTTAGTGAATTTACCATTTACGATATTTTGAACCTCGAATCCGTGTCTAAGTGGAGCCAGGATTCCGTGCTGGATCAAATCACCCTTATATGCGATTTCGAAATGAGATATGGCCGAGAGTTCTTCTGGCTCGGAGCCACCAGAGTGAACCGATCTTACTTCAAGATCCTTAGCCTCGGGTAAGAGGAACATCTTATCCGCCTTTTTAACTTTTCCGCCTCTAAGAACGCCGAAAGCCACATGACCACGTGAGGGAATGTTTTCGGTTTTGTAAACTAATCCGAATGCGTTTTCACCGCTAGATGATGCGGATGCGGCAAGGATTTTTTCCTTCACAGAAGCAACATATGCTACTTTATCGTATTTTGCAAGAACAGTCCCGTTGACTGGCAACTGTAGGCTCGAAACGATAATTCCGCGCTCAGCCTTGATCGAGTTTAGTGCGACAAGCAGCTCGCCGACTTTTGGCGTTAGTGTATCGACAATAAGAACTACATAGTCAGACATAGATAATGAATGGAGAAGAGGCTGGATCTTTTCTGGATAATGAACTGGATCGATCAGGTAAATTTTACGATCTGGGGCATCCATTGAATATAGTGCAAATTCGTCCCTGCTAATCTCTTTTCCCATTGATTTGCAAAAGCTTTCGCGCAATTCCGGCTTATCAGATAATACAGTGACAAACATAGAGACACCATAACATTAACACGAGCAAGATTTATACTACTTGGTAACTTGGTGAATCTTAAGATCAGATTAATATTTTCTCAAAATGCGCATCGTTCCATTTCTTATTTTTTCCCCGACCGCGCCACATCGGTTTATGCCAGATCCACAATTCAAAAGACATGCCCGCTAACCCATGATCGACCATGAACTTTCGGATGTCGGATTGGTGTTCGGGGTATTTTGTCTGGGCGCTTCCATAATGCTTGACGGAAACGAATTTCCAGCTAGTACCTTTGACAGCAATAACGTCGAAGATATCCGCTACATCAATACCACGGAACATTGGACCGAGTTTAACAGTCATAGACCTAAATATAACTCGCCAACCTTCTTTTTCCAGTTGTTTTTGACAGAGGAGTTCCTTACGTGCACCTTTCTTTTTAGTATTGATACGCTTTGGGGATTTAACCGAAGCAGAATCAACAGAACCCAAATCACCAGTATCCAAAGAAACCCCAAATCAGATAGCAGAGCAATATTTAAGAATTAGAGAACTTTAAGCGGATCAAGAATACATCAAAATTCCAACCAAAATCAGAAGATCGAGAATCACAAAAAGGACATTCGAGATAATTATTCGTTATCCCTGTGAACAGTGCCGAAACACCCGCAGCGCTCTTGATAGTCCAGATCGATAACAATTGTGGCGCAGTCATAATAATGCCAAATGCGGCGACCAGAAGAACACGGGAATCGAGCTTCGATTTGAGCGAGTCCTTTGGTTTCGTTTCCTTTAGCCCGAACCGCAATAAAGCGACACGTCCACATTCATTTCTCTGGAGATTGCTGCAACTTGAGCTTTTAGGAGAGGAGATAAAAGCAGATCTGGATCAGCAGCAACCAGCTCAAGAGCCACAGACACAGAGTCAAAATCAGCACGGAGAGACTTTAACGAATCGATTAGAGAAGAATCTGGTCCATGAGATTCCACACGAGAAACTAGAGTCAAACCGATACCCAAATTGCTAGCAGTAGCAAAAAGAGAGCGTACATTATCAGGTTCATAGTCAACGATCGCTTCCAGATCAGTAAGTCGAATCGGATTTGTTAGTGACCATAGACCAGCTCGATCAGGAGCTACAAGAACCGTATTTCTAAGGGCTCGAAGTATTGCTTTCCCCAGAGGACTAAGAACCTCATCAACAGAAGCACGAACTCCGAATATGGCCGGCTTTAGCGCAGATACGATATCCAAGGCAGTGCTGGTCAGATGATACATATGAAGATCTGATGCTTTCGAACCAGGATGCAAAGAAGATGGGACAGAGCGAAGCTCAACTGCGAGCTTTGCGGATGGATCGATAAGGGGAAGCTGTGCAAAGCCAGGCATGTTTTTAATTGACTCTCCTGGACTTGGATTTTCAACCACTACCACAAAGTGTCGGGTAACCGGAAAATCAACAGAGCGGATAAAAACACGCTTAGTAAGTAACGGAATAGTAGACATAAGCCTAGATGTGATAAAGAAGGATTTTTATTGTAATAAGAACGCTGGTTCAAAGTCTGGTCTTAGACGGAGATCTCGCTCTGTGACATAGTCTTTCATAATTTGGACGTATAAATAAGGCTTCCAGTGGAGGCAGATATGGACTGCGAACATCAACGGTATTTTTAGAACCCAGAACAGGCATCCGAGGCTTAAGCTTCCTGAAAATTGCATGTGCATCCCGGATTGCAGTCTTTGCAGCAGAACCGACAGTACGATTGTCATAAAGGTCATAAATATCATGAAGATCATCAAGACGATGGGGAGAAAGAGATTCTAACCTTGCTGAACCAGAAGACAGATTCAAAATTCCAAGCCTAAGAACTCCGCTTCGTAAGAGTGCAATTGAATCATTCCGATCTGGATCGGATGCAACAAGGTTATCGACATCTCGAACCAGCATAACAAGACGATAAGGAGACAACTCAGACCTATCGATCGAATACTGCTTAGAAAAAGTAAACATAACCACAAAATCAGCGCCACCAAAAAGGTAATTCGGATCTGCAGCAGGCAGCCAGGACGAAATATTAGTGGTTAAAATAAACTCCTTATTTCGACTAACAGAATGTGGAATCATGCGATCAA
The DNA here is from genome assembly GCA_016212525.1 of Microcaldota archaeon. Lineage (GTDB taxonomy): Archaea > Micrarchaeota > Micrarchaeia > Anstonellales > Bilamarchaeaceae > Bilamarchaeum. Next base: position 552,720 of record JACRGD010000010.1, read on the forward strand.
ATCTAAGAGGCACACCCAGATCTTCAAAGGCGATTGGTGCTGGAACACCAGTTGGATATGGAGTATGCAGATCAGATGCCCAGGGAGTTGTATCCAGATTTATTTTTTCACCAGTTTCAGGACATGTAATCTGGACATAATTTTGAGTATTTCCATCATGTAGAAATTGAAGTACGGTCGGAGCAAGCTGGGGATGATGCTCTAGAATATCATCATATAAAGCCATTGCAATGCTCATGCAATCCCGATGAACTGCGCCAGCAGTAAAAGCGAAAAAGAGATCAGCAACAGGAGTTAGAAACAGCTCCCATCTTCCGCCAAGAAGAAAAGGCCTAAAGCCAATTTCAGACTCGTGTACCTTATGCCGCTCGCAATATAATTGTGAGAGATCTTGTGTTTCTTTTGAAACCATGATGCTTGAATAAATACAACAATTAAAAAAGAGTAAAGAAATGAACGAATGAGTTTAAATCTGAATAAACATCGAACGATAATAAATCAGAGCTCAGGACTTTTGACCAAACCATTTACTCGCGAGCTGAAATGAATCAATGGAGGGCAGCGAAACCAAGCGAGATAAGGCGAAAGCAAACTCACCATTAGAGAATTAGTATAAAGATTTGCGCTCGCCGGGAATTGAACCCGGGCCGCGAAATTGGCAATCTCGAATCATACCGTTAGACCACGAGCGCAAAGAAAATCAGTACAAACTAGCCATTTGCTACTAGTAAGATGATAGCAAAGCAATATAAAAGTTATTAGGAGCAGCACGGACTTAAGGAAGCATAAACAGAGATAATTTGACTACTTTTTAGTCACTGTTTTCTAAGCTTAGGAATATTTAAATTTAATCATTTTTTTACATAAAAACAAACATTTATATAGTTCCTTTGCTCAATAAACTTATGCCTTCTACTTCAGATTATTATGCCATATTGGGAGTCCCATCCAACGCGGGCCCGGGCATGATAAAAGAGGCGTATCGGGAAGCAGCTAAGAAAAATCATCCGGATAAGTATGAAAATGCACCTAAAGCAGAGCAAGATGCTGCTGTAGCTAGACTCACGGAATTAAATGTAGCATACGAAGTCCTTGGAGATGTAGATAAACGAGCAGAATATGATGGTTTTATCGAGGATCCAACGAACCCTTATCCTTATCGGCATTATCGAAATCCAGCGAGCCTTTTATACGTACAACGAGACATCGATCAAGCACAGGGGAATTTAGAACAATTAAGAGATATCGCATTTAGTCCATCCGAACAGGCAGTAAGAAATCTAGCAGTTGTTCCGTTACTCGAAACAGAGGATCTTAACCTTTTATCAAGGATTGCAAAGGGAGACTTTGAACCGAAAATATGTGCAGCTGCACAATCAAAGGTCGCAAGTGCAGCAACAAAGGCCGCAAGTGCAAAAACAGCGGATTTGCTAGATAAGGGAAACTATGTAGAAGCGATCCGACTTGCAACAAGTGCAAAGGAACTTCCCGAAATACGAAGAGTCGCCACTAAAGTGGCAATAGTAATCTTTAGTCGTTTAGCTGTGCAGGATAAAATTTCGGACGAGATGGTCAAGGAGTATCTCCATCATTTGGTTTTAGGTGATCTTAGGCATGCTCAACGTGATGAAGAGCACACGCAAAGCATTGTCCCCATTGAAACCCGAGTATCTATTGGGAATCGGATTATTGATTATTATAAGGGAAAAGGAGAAGCAAAAGTACTTCTAAAGTTAGAGGAAGAAAAGAGCGCCTACTTGCCACGAGCACTTCTAGGTAAATTTGCCCAAGCCGCAGTTGGGATTTATGTAGAGGCTGGAAAAAGAAATGAATTACTAGAACTCTTAGAACGTTCATGGGCACTAAGAGGTTCGGTCGACTTGGTTATAAATGGAATCATAACGATTGCTCAAAAAACCACTCCAGGACAAACAAATGATTTTGTTGGTACTACAAGAGCCGCAATCGATAGACTCGAATATTCTTCGGGTGAAAGCAGTTACGCAATCGAAAAGCTAGTTATCGGACTAATCGACAAGTCAGTAGAAAGTGGAAGCCGAGCAGTTGTCGATATGCTAAATCACCGGATTAACCCGCCACAGTCTCGCATGTTCAGTATAGGCTCACGTTTTGATGAACCACGAAAAAGATTACCATACGATATTCAAGATAAAGTTGAGTCTGCCCTTAGAATATTTAGGGAAAAAGAAGAAGCTGAAAGGGCAAGAATAGCTGCAGAAGCACTGGCGGCTAAGCAGAAGGCAGCTGCAGAAGCAAGATTAGCTGAAGCAGAAAGAATACGACAAGCCGCAGCAGCATGCACTCCGGCTGAGCTCGATGCTCTTTTAACTAAACTAAGAGAAGCGAGAGAGCATGACCCGAATAGGAAGAGATTAGGCAGGGAAGTACTCGGAATCTGCAAAGCCCAGGAAAATATATTAAAGCTTGAAGAAATAGCCCTAACAACGGACAGATCTGGTTATCTTGTATATCCATACGACATAGCAGGAGAAGCCCAGGCCGAATTAGTCAGGATAGGAAAGGAGATCAAAAGTCTGCCATTACTTATGAAGCTTGCAAAACATGACAAATGCCAAGAGTCAGAAGCCGCTGGCGAAGCTGCAATTGCCATCTGTATTGATACAAACGACTTGCCAAATCTTAAAGAAATGGCTCTAACAACAGACAGATCAGGTTATTGTGTATATAAATACAAAGTCGCAGATCATGCCCAGGCAGCCCTAGTTAAGATTGGGAAGGATACCAGGATTCTTCCATTACTAATGGAGCTTGCAGAAAACTACACTCACCATGATGATCGTCAAAGGGATGCAAGCGCCGCAGCGATAGAACTGTGCGTCGAGACAATGGACATGACAAACCTTGAAAAAATGACCGAACGTAAGGGAGGTTATGCCAGGTATCCATATGCCGAACGAAGAGCTGAGGCTGAATTAAAGAGGCTAAGAACGGAAACGGGTGCAGTTGCGACTAAAATGGCTGCTGGATTAAAACAACCAGCTCAGCCAGGAGCCGCTAAGCGAGTGAGTGGTTAATCTTTTTGTCATTCTTTCAGTTCAGGTTAACAACAATCAGTTCACTTCTGAAGTTATCTAGCTTTTAGCTCGAAAGCAAACTTCACCACACCAGAATGAGCTACGAGAACTCATAACAAACGAGCAATACGGAAACTCATTTGAAGAGGTGATAAAACATGCTGCTTAAGCAAATCGTAACAAGAAAGAATCTTATCAAAGACGGATTAACTAGCGAGAAGATTCGATCAATGACTATTTCACTTGCACTATTTCCAACTCCATTTGAGCAGATTTATTACGTACCGACTCCAGAGGAAAGAAAATCATCTAGCCTTGACAATTCCAGGATTATCCTAACACACTACTAACACAAATATCCATAAAAATAAACATTTATAAATGTTTAACACCATATATGATATGAAATAAAATGAGGTTACATTATGGCAGTTGCAACTCAAACAAATCAAGGAAAAATTGGTGCAGAATTTACTGGTCCTCGTACTAAGACATTTAAGGATCCATATGCAAACTCAACACTACCTCCAGATATGATAGCTCGCATAAAGACTGGAAATATGGGGGGACCTGGCGTTGCCTTCTTTGGTCATATGACCGCTGCTGCACTTTATACAGGGGCAGTCCAAAAGGGAGACCATAAGGGTGCTGAAGAGGCATTACAAGTGATTCTTGGTTTTGGCAATGAGAGAAAAGAAACTCTGGGCTTGATTGCCACTGCATTCGGGGAATATGGTGCTCAGGAGGAGCGTGGACTTGTGTTTGCTCGTCTGTATGCCCTTACCGGAGAGTCCAGGTATAAAGAATTTGCTGCAACTGCAATGAAAGAATGTAGAGCATCCGATAATGCAGAGGGAGCAGAAAGAGTCCAGGATGCGTTGAACCTAGTTGATATGCAAAAGAAGAAAAGTTAATCTGCATTTCAGTATTCTTTTAATTCGTTTAATTTCTAATTTTCAAATTTTTTTAGTTTACTACAAAACATTCATCTGAGATCTGTTGAATAATTAGGTAGAGATCAAAAATTACACTGGCTTAAGCAAACCAGAAGATTGTTGCTGAATGAACCCGGCAGCACCGGCAATAGCCCCAACAATTACTCCGCCAACAACCATGCTAATGGCAGCTACTTGCCATTTTCCCCGAACTTCTGCAGGCTGGGTATTTGAAAGACCATACATGATTCCTCCAAGAAGAATAAGAATCAGGGATATGACTGGAGCGATACCACCTAAAAAAGACTGGATATTAGTAGCTAAAATTTCAGCGCCGATTGCCATCAAAATTAGATATTAAATGAAAGCATTTAAAGAGATTCACAAAACTACATATTAATAATGTTACATAAAATAGAATAAAATCAGCATGAGACATCTTATTTCTGACAGAGTAGGCACAAAAATACACAAATTAACAGCCCTAGTGTGTGTAATAGAAACAGTTGCAGCACTCGCATGTACAAGTAGAGCAGCAGTTAGAAGACAGACAATCAGAGCAGAACCGATCTTAGAAGAATGCCAGATACGAGGGAATAGAATATATAAGAGTGGAGAATTCGGAGAAACTGCCATAATTCCAGAAACGCTCAGACCAATAGACCAGCGCTGTAGCGGGAATCGGGCTTTTATACTAACGGCAAATATGCTTTATACACTACCTTTTGAACATCCATTACAAACACGCGCGCAGCTATTGGAAGAGCCAACAACGATGAGCGATATAGATGACATACGAAAGCGAGGGATAGTTTCATGGACGGCTACATCAAGAGGAGCATGTTTCATAACCCGCGATTCGCAGCTATTTACGATATCGATAACCGGGGGGAGAAATCGTCAGTTCAATCTCCGCGCAGATTTAAGTGCTGCTAATATTCGTAGCTGTATGGATCAAGCACTGTGTATAGACAATGCCGCAGACAGAGGAACACAAGGAAGAATAGTTTTGGGATTTAGAAACGATCAAGTCCAGAGCTACACTTTTTATCCTCAATAGAAAAGTAGAGAGAAACAAGAAAATTTAGAAAAAGATTAGCTTCCGGGCCGGGTAAGAACCTGCTCGGACCAAAGAAGATCTCCACCTTCATTTCTTCGAATCGCAATCATTGGAGAGGGAGCCGGAGGAAGCGAGAGCCTAAGAGTTCGCAGGAACGAAACTGAATCTGGGGCAGCCATCGAACGCTCTGAGCGTCGAACCATGATTCCGTTTTGAGCAAGAGTCTGATCCGGAGGTAGTGTCGAATTTGTAACCCGATCCAAAAGGGCAAGGAGCTGTTGGTAGCTATTGATCGGAGTATAGGTTACCATTTGGTAGGGAGTTCCACCAAAGAAAAACGAATATGCATAAACAGTTTGGCTGGGTCGAACCTGGACAACTTCAGTAATCGGAACTTGGGAAGTAGACGTTTCGATCCTATTGAAATCGATCGCAATAAGAGGATAATTGTTGGCATCAGTCTGATAAAGACCCCGCCGGATCTGGGCTGCCAGTATTCCAAGGCCGATATCATTAACCATCCGGCCATCTTCGGCAATTGCTATATATGTTCGTGGGATTAGTGCATTTTCGGATTCTGCTCGTGCCTCAGCAGCTTCGCGCATGGTCATAGGTCGCCGGGTAGGTGCACGCGGAACACGATTTGTAGAAAGATCATCAAGAGCAGCACTGAGCTGGTTAACGTTAGAAAGAACATCATAAGATGCAATGGTGTATTGATGACCATTGAACTGGAAGGTGATCATATTCAGACGTCTTGAAGCCCGCTCTGTATCAGCGTCAGCAGGAACGTATCCTTGACGTAACCGGGCCAGTTCCGCATCCCATTCATCAGTAGTAGGACTGCGAACGATAGGACCAGTAACAGACGACATGGTAAGTGGAACATTTCTTACAATGGTAAGAGTCTGGGGGGGCATTTGATTTGCCAAAGAGGCAGATCGATCTGGAGTAAGCGGCTCACGATTCCATAGCAGCGAAGTCGCAACAGAATTAACCAGAGATCCTACGCCCTGAGCGGCGTAATCGATCAAAAACCGCTGTGCGAAGAATCTGAGCTGCTCACGAGTCATAATATTACCATCAGGCCCCCGAACACCAAAAGAAACATGCTCTTCAGGTTGCTCTGCAGAAGACATCAGAGAAAGGAGCTCATTAATCTGATTAATTGGACGAGAATAGCCAATCTGATAAGTTTGATCCCGGTATTGGAACGAATAAACATATGCAATCGAATTTCTTCCCAAAGTCAGTGCAGATGCCCACTGATCAAAGGAATCCCGCATGGATGCAGTATAATGAGCATCCCGAACAGAAGCTGCAGTAAGAAGTAAATATTCACCTGCGGCAGAATGAACCAGAGGATCGGTTGTCGATCCGGTTCCGGATGGACTAATACTTGACGCGGCGCTAGTCATAACAGTATCTACCCTTCTATTGAGTTGGGCCGGAGGAGCATGTTGTCTTTGAAGCTCGGCACGAACCAGAGATTCAACACCCACTGCGACTTCATGGGCAAACGCAGGCTCGAAATTACGCTCTCTCACAAGCGCCTGCTCATATGCAGCAAGGCCGGAAACAGTACGAACCGGAACACGGGCAATTGAGGATTGACCACCTAAATTAGATAGAACATAATCACGAAGTGACGATGAAACCACACCAAGACGACTCTCCATTGAAACATGTGAGTCACGTGCATCAGTAACAAATCCTGCCAAAACATCCCTGGGAATACCATGAGGAAAATGAGTTGGGTAAATGTGCTGGTAGTATGATGCCTCTACTCTAAGAAGTGCGCCTCGCTGCTCTGAAGTACCCCCATCTTGAAAATTGATCATACCAGCAGCACCGAAAAAGCTAGAAACGGTAAATGTTCGAACTTCATCCCTGGTGGCATTTGGGTGATCACGCTCAAAACCATAAACTGCCCTTAGAGTTTCTTGCCTAAGGGCACCCTCATTACGAATGGGTTCAGACGAATGTTGACGAATAAATCGAAGTATGCCATCGATCTCAGTATGAGCCAATTGTTCGATTCGAGTCGTTGATGGAGGACGTTCTCTCATAGCACCGGAAAGTTGAAATAAAAACATGGGTATCCCAGAAAAATCGCGCACCTAAGAATTATAAAGATTGAGCTTCACACAAGATCAAAAAATAACAGTAGAAAACGAGTAAAAAATCGGATAACATTTTAATTCATTCGATTTACAAATGTAATATGCTTGACAAAGAAAGGATAGATGAAATTTTAGCTTCATACAAAAATAAATTCAAAATAGCCACTATTTGTTCTCATTCTTCATTGCAGATCTTCAAAGGAGCAAGAGAAGAGGGAATAGAAACAATAGGAATAGTCCAGAGAGGAAAAAGAAAACTCTACGAATCTTTTCCATATGGACGACCGGACACATTCATCGAAGTCGAGGATTATAGAGACTTTCCAACAGAAGAATTAGTAAAAGAAAAAGCAATCGTAATACCGCATGGTTCGTTTGTCGAATATGTAGGCGAAAAATTCGATGATCTGGAAGTCCCGGTTTATGGAAACCGCAAATCGATAGTCTGGGAAAGAAGCAGGGAAAAGATGTTTGAGTGGCTAAATAAAGCCCAGATCAAAACTCCGAAAGTTTACAAACCCCAAGAGATCGATGGGCCGGTTATGGTCAAGTTCCCAGGCGCAAAAGGCGGAAGAGGCTACTTGATAGTTCGCTCATATGAAGAATTCCAAAAAAGAGTAAGCGATGAAGAGAAGAAAAATTGTATGATACAGGAATTCTTAGTCGGAGTACGTGCTTATCCTCATTATTTCTTTACGCCATTTGGAAAAATCGGATATCCGACCAAAAACGGCAAGATCGAACTTTTAGGTGTAGACCGACGAGTCGAGAGCAGTGCAGATGAAATTGCACGCGCAGTCTCGGCAGGAATGTCACCAAACATGTCATTTACAGTTATCGGAAACGAACCACTGGTGCTCCGAGAATCACTCCTTTCAGAATACATGGAAATCGGAAGACGAATAAGCGACACTTCATTCGAACTATTTGGCGGATTATTTGGACCTTATTGCATTGAAACGATAATTACCGAAGACCTTCAGATATATGCATTTGAAATTAGCGCAAGGATTGTCGCCGGAACAAACGTCTACCCGGAAGGATCTCCTTATTCGACATATTTCTATGACCAGCCAATGAGCGCAGGCAGAAGAATAGCAAGAGAACTAAAAATGGCAGCAAAATTAAAGAGACTCAAGGAGTTAGTATACTAACATAAACAGAAAACAAAATATGAACGAGGCACTAAAATGAGTGAAAAAAAGAATGATGAAATAGAGCGTAGAATACCAACTCACATTGCAATCATTCCGGACGGAAAAGTTAGGACTCTCTAGAAGAGCCTAACATCGTAAACCGGAGATGGGCAGTAGAGCAAGGCATTTCCAGACAAGAAGGCTACCAGATAGGAATACGAAAAATAGGAGACGTCGTTAAATGGTGCAAGGAACAAGACGTCAAAATGCTTACAATGTGGGGCTTTTCCACAGACAATTTCAAACGGGACCCATCAGAGATCAGGGGCCTCTTTGAATTATTTAAAAAAAATCTTCAGGAAGGTCTTGCAAAAGTTGATAAGGGCGAAGCCGAAAAAGAAAAAAAGCAAGTGAAGGTGCGATTCTTCGGACGCATTCATTTATTGCCAAAAGAAATCCAGCAGATGATAAAAACAGTAGAGGACCAGTCAGGATCAAAAGACGCGAAATACCAGTTGAACCTGCTACTCTCATATGGAGGCAGGGAAGAGCTGGTCGATGCGATTAATCAGATAATAAAAGAGGGCATAAAAGAAGTAAGCGAGCAGACGATTTCTGAGCATTTGTATACCCGAAATCTACCGGATCCGGATTTGATAATTAGGACATCCGGGGAACAAAGACTCTCAGGACTTCTTCCGTATCAGAGCTGCTATAGCGAATTCTATTTCTCCAAAAAACTCTGGCCTGATTTTTCAAAGGAAGACTTTGTTGATGCGATTTCCGAATATGAACGAAGGAAAAGAAGATACGGAAAATGAAAAGCCAGGACCAACCAATTTAATTCTTTTTGCATTTTGATTCGAGAACGTTAGTTACTAATCGAACGCCAATTCCGCTTGCTCCTTTGTCCAGATACGGATGTGACCATTTGACCAGATCCACAGCAGCGATATCCAGGTGCGCCCACTTGCAATCTCCGACAAATTCCTTAAGGAACGCAGCTGCAGTGATAGAACCGGCTTCATCAAGTTCGGAAATGTTCTTAAGATCGGCAAAGTCGCTCTTCATAAATTCGCCATACTCTGGCCAGAGCGGAAGCCGCCAGACTCGTTCGTGAGTATTTTCTCCGGCATCAGAGAGAGATTGGGAAAGTGCATCATCATTGGAAAACATCCCGATCGCAAAGCGGCCCAGCGAAACAACAATAGCGCCGGTGAGGGTCGCCATATCGATTATGAATTCGGGTTTGTGCTCCGCAGCATAGGCAAGCGCATCGGCTAAAATTAGGCGACCTTCCGCGTCAGTATTGAGCACTTCAATAGTCTTGCCATTGTAGGCCTTAACTATATCGCCAGGTCGCTGGGCAACTCCAGAGGGCATGTTTTCAACCATCGGCATAAGACCCAAAAGCCGGACCGGAAGCGCGAGCTCGGACACTGCCTTAAAGACACCAAGAACATTCATAGCACCTGTTTTATCATATTTCATCTCGTGCATGTTTTTGGAGGGCTTTATGGAAATGCCGCCTGTGTCAAAAGTTACGCCCTTACCAACTATACAATAGAGAGGCAAATTCTTTTTGTCCGAATTATACTCGAGTTTTAGGAGAACCGGCTCGTTCGCACTGCCCGCGCAGACACCTAAAATTCCGCCCATACCCATTTTTTCCAGTTCCTTTTCCTCAAAAACAGTTGTCTTAAAACCAAGCTCCTTTGCAAGGCGTTTTGCCTCTGCGGCAATGGTTAGTGGCGTAGCGATATTGGCCGGTTTTTCGTCAAGGAACCGGGCGTAGTTTTGAGCATTTCCAAGAATAGATCCACGCTGCACGAACGCACCAACGTCCTTTGAACAGACAAGGGTCATTTTTGAAACAATGAAAATATCATCGGTTTTGCTCTTGAACTCGGTCGATTTGTAAGATGCAAGAACCGCACCTTCGATCGCTGCACTAACACACTCGGATTCGAGCTCAGATGGAAAAACAAGAGAAAACTCACCTTCCTTAAGCGAAGCACAATATCGGGTTGCGATACCTCCGGCACGACGAATAAATTCGGCTTTGAATTCTTCTTTCTTTCCAAGTCCAACTATCAGATATTTTACTTTACCCAAATCGAAAAACAGAGTTTGACCAAGCTTGAATTCGAAGCGCTCTTTCTTTACGTCTTTTAAAAGCCCGGAAATTACAGATGGAATTTTTGATTCCAAGAGAAGGGGAAAACAGACTAGACCAAAAATACCATGCGAAGTAGAAGTGGTGATTTTCATGAATAAATTTTAGCAAACTAAATTTTTATCCTTTGCCAATAGAAATCACTTGAGGCTCGCGATAAAGAAAGGAGCCCAAAGGAGCGAGTAACAGTAACACGGTTGGAGGAAGCGGATCATCAAGAATAAATGAGGGGTGAAGAGGACTGGTATCTAGACGGACAAAAGAGTGAGCAGCATCTGGAATAAGAGAGCCATGAACAACCCTAAAGGAAGCAGGAGAAAGAACAGGAACAACCGGTCTTGGACAACCAGGCCGAATAGTAATTTGAGCACTTCCCGCAGTGGCCTTTTCAAATGCAATTTCGCGATCACGATAAAATTTCTGGATTCGTCTTGCCATCCCAGGAGATAGAATTGGAAATACCTGGGGTCCATCAGGACCAGAAGAAGACAGAAAACCAGAGAAGGGAAGAATCTCACTAGCACTCATACGCCTGAAAATTTGTGGTCCGTGAATATTAAGAAAAACAGCTATATCCAGATCAACAGCACCCAGAGATGGAGTTGAATAGGGGGAAACTACGCACAGAGCAGTAGGAGCGGCATCTTTAGATCTCTCAACTGCAGGCATCTGACCATCAAAGCGCTTTGATAGAAGTTCAGGGGTACGAACATCCCGTGCTATAGGCGGATCGGGCCAAAAAGTAGTTTGTCTATACTCATGCAATCTGGCAATTTGAGGAACTGCCATGGCGATAGACCGATCACTAATTTTCCTAGAAGTCACAACAGTTGATTAATTAAAACCATTTATAAATACTAAAGATAACACAATTATTTGCCCCGCTGCAATTCGAACATTGAAACTACTTCATCAGAAGTAGTGATTTCCGAAAGTCCCTTATCTTCCCGAAGCTTAACAACTCTTGGGAAACGAAGGGCAAGACCCTTCCCACCCTTGGAATTACAGGTGTGATTTGGCGATTGTGTAAGTTCATCGAACGCCACCTCAACTACGTATTTTGGCTCGACCCAGAAATCGACAGCTATTTTACAATCGAGATTTGCTGGCGGTTTGGGAGTTTTAATTCTTGAAAGTAATTCCTGCATCTGCTTCATCTCGGATTCGGAAAAACCACTGGCCACTTTGGCAACTGTTTCGAGTTTGCCACTTTGTGGATTGTAGACACAAACCAAAACACCGCCGAATTCAAACTCTGCCCGCTGGCCAAGCCCAAGGTAATATCCGACAATGACGCCATCGATCGTATCGACGGATTTACCATAAGATTTTTTGAGTTTTATCCAGGCAAACTTTCGCTTGCCTGCCGCATAGGGCGCGGCGAGATCTTTTGCAATTATGCCCTCTAAACCAGCTGAAAGAGAAGCATCAAAAACAGCCTCAAGCGCTGTGGCGGTTTTGAGTTTTTTAGCCTCGCTTGGCATCAACAGTTTACCTTTTAAGAAGAGTTTTTCGATAGTCTTTCTGCGATCCGCATAAGGAGCATCCGTCATATCCTTTCCATCCAAATAGAGAATATCAAAAACAAAAACCCGCAGAGGGTAATCCTTGGATGCGGCTTCGATTCCGTGTTTTCTTCGCCGATGCATTGTTTGCTGGAAAGGCAGGTATCGTTTTTTTGAAACATCATATGCAAGTGCCTCGCCTTCGAAAATAATTTCTTTTTGAGGGAGATTTCTTATCGCCTCGACAACTTCTGGAAGCATAGGCGTCATACGCTCGAGTTTGCGTGAATACATCTCGACCCGATCGCCACTCTTATGACATTGCATCCTAAAGCCATCGTATTTATTTTCTACAATGCACTCGCCAAGCTTTTCGATTATTTCCTTCGGAGTATTAAGCCTCTCGGCCAAAGCAGGCATCAGAGGTTTGAAGGGCGAAACATGAAAAGAAGCAATGGAAGAGGGAGAAGTAAAGAACGATTTTGCAATTAAGCCCAGATCAGAGCAGACATTATATGCACGCTCAAGCTGTTCACGCATAGATTTATTGCCGGCATGAGACACAGAAATGGCATCTAGAATAGTTGGATCTCCAACACCCAAACGCAGACTTCCATTGACAAACCGGATTATATATCGGGCCTCTAGAGGATCCGAGTTATTTAGCAGCTCAACTAAAAGTTTGATTTTTAACTCCTGACTGCCAGAACCAGAAGCTTTTGAGATCTTTTGGAATGTTTCGAAAACATATTCGAGGGACAGATCATTTGATAAGAGGGAAAGTTGTTTTTTCTTTTTTGAAAATTCAGTTGCCGTGTCGCCAAGATCACCAGATTTCTTAAAATGCTTCTCAACCTCGAATGAGGGATAACCGGTTGCGGAAGCTATCGCTGCAAGTGCAAATCGTTCTCCCATTCCAAGATCAATACCCTCATATGGAGGTGCAATAATTCCCTGAATCAGGTAGCAAAGATACGCCGCTTCCTTGGGCGTGCATTTTTTGAACAGCTCGGCGAGAAGATCGGTCATTTCCAGCCTGCCCGATTTGGATTCGATTACGTCAAAGGCTGCACAAACATCCCGAAATAGAAGCATAAGATCGATTCAACGGGGAAATATTTAACCACATCAGAATAGAAAACAGAAAACAACTATCTGGAATTCTTATTCAGGCGAGAATTTGGCGAGAACAGAATCATCAACAACGTCACGACACACACGCTCACCATATAGACGGGATAGATCGAAAGCTCAAGCGTCCAGCTTGGAATCGCCAACAGATTCACCGAATTGCCTAAAAGAAACAGAATCCAGGTGATCGTATCTTCGTGTTTTGGATCGAGATAGGCCTTCTTGAAAGTCGGAAGAGCTCCGAACAAATCAATCAGGATTCCAATTAGCAGCGCATAGATTGCTGAACCGGAAAAGAACCAACAGAGAAGTGCCATTGCTGCACCGATTAGGCAGAACTTATCAAAATTAGTCCATCCACCCTCTCCAGACCTAAGTGAAATAAAAAAGATGGCTACGAAACCGAGCTGATTTACGATCAGAAGCGGCAACGTTTCGCGGGCACCGGTGGCATAGGAACTTACCAAAAGAACAAATCCCAAAACAAGCCAGATAAACCAGGTGGCACGATTGGGTCTGGTTCCAGATTTGAAAGTAGCGTAGATATAGCGTACAAATGCAAGAAGATAGATAAGTGCAGATAGAATAGAGAAGAACATTGGAGATTAGTTAATTAGTAAAAAATAAAGAGTGATGCTAGTTAAAGAGGCCAGTTGCATCGAGCATATTTGCATAAGCCTTAAACATACCAGAGTTCATGCTTGCACGATACATGTTTACATCGTTTTTCTCTTCTAAAAGAGAGACTGAGACTGCAGGAATTGACCTAAATGCATCAGAGGCAAGAAGATTTGCAAATGCACGAAGTTCCTTGGTGCTGTTGTGACCTAAAATTGCCCGGGAAACAACATTTGGAAGCATATCGGTCGTTATTCCCATAGAATGGAGCGATCTTAGAATTACTGCTTCTGGACTAAGAACAACCGAACCGTCTGCAACACCATCGACTCCAGTCATGCTGCCCACAAAGGCACGTGAACGCGAGGTTCTCGAGTCGGAAGCTACTAAAGCCGCTGCACCCGAACTACTTATTTTCACCAGGGTGTCGTTGGAACCGTAGACATAAGATCTCGCAGGGAGGTTTTCAGTAACATCAGAAACCAAGCGGGAATGAGAAACTGCCCGAACAGGTGAATTGTGCGGAAGATGGGGAGTCGGACCTGCGATGATTGTCGGAGCGACAGATTGAACGATTGATGAAACAACCTGAGCTTCTGCAAAGGGATGAATAGAAGGTGGTTCGGGAGTTGTTGAAACACCCGAAGGAGCAGACTGGGAAACCGCAACAGCTGGAGTTTGAGAAGTCCGGGACTCTTGAATAGTAGATGAGGTGAACGGAGATAGAACAGATGCGACTGCAAGAACGATTGGCAGTGCTATGGCAGCACATGCTGCAAGCACAGTCGCAGCACGCTTAGCTAAAGAACCGAAATTTAGTCCTGGTTTAGATTCCAAGGATTCTGGTTTGAGATCAGAGAAATCATCGATTGGAGTGAGAATGGGATCTGGAGAACTAAAGAAACCTCGCTCGTCTTTTGAAAGAGTATCCTCAAAACGAACATCTTGGGGAGTAGTAGAAACTCGAGCAGTTGTGGCGACAGATCTGGAACCAGAGATAGCCAACCTCGGACGAATTGGATTTGCAACTAGATCGACAAGAAGGTTTTCTCTAGCATCAAGGCTGGCTTCAAAAGCAAGCTCTTCTGGATCTTTAGCTCTAGGAATTTTGGGAGTAGAAGGAGTAATCGAACTAGCCGGAACACTTGCCGAATAACCAGATACAGCGCTGGCGAGAAGCTGAGCGTCAGTAGGAGATGGAGCAGTCGGAGCAGTGGACCGACCTCGATCGCTAGCCAAGAGCGCACCCAAAGCAGCAGTAACAGACGACGGAAGTCGGCTTACAGAAGAATAGGTTTTTGCATCCAGTACAAATGCAAGTGCATCATCAGGATGCATTGGGTTTTTCGCAAGCAAACGCGGAATTGCCAGATCAGCCGCAATAAGTTCATCAAAAGCAGCATTGATTTCTTGGACAGACGGACTACGGGCAGGGCAACTTCGGACACTTGCAAGCGCTGCAACTAGCCCATCATGAATAGCATCAGTAGGTTTTTGACCGACATAGGCAACACTATATCGAGTATCATGAGGACTAGACCGGTTAAGTTCAACTAAACCAGGTGGAGGAGGACCCCGAACTTTTGCCAATTTTGCCGAACCGATTGTTACCGCAGCCAAAGAAGATTTTTGTGAAGACATAAGTATCACTATTTTTTGATGAAAAAATAGTGTACCGAATGGTATTTAAACCATGTTCAAACAGCAATTAGCACTATTTCGAGGGCAACTCGATCGTATAATTCATAACATCCCCCGATGAGGAAACATTAGTTAGTCTAAATGCCTCACTGCCATCAGACCAGTTGAGAACCAGGGGCTGACCCAAGAAATAGAGATCATCATTTGACCAAAGCCCCTTTGAATCATCAAACGGGTAGTAGCCCGGCCGATACATCCAAAGACCCAGCCTGCCCCAATCAGTCTTGGCAATAGTTGCCCAATTAGAATCCAAAACAAGATCGGGCTTTGAAACAAAATCATAACTTCTAGGTCCCTCGATCGCTCGCCAGATTCCAAGACCAGAATCTGGAATAGATGCATCATAAGCACCGCGCTGACGATTCTCAATAATATAGAATTCGTAACCAGCAGGAATCGGATGCTTTAGCACGGCCACAGTGTGTGAGTAATCGACTCGTGAGATTTGGTAACAACCGCTCGAATCAATCACCTTAAGGTCCAACCAACCAGCACGCATCTTCTGATATGGGTCAAGATGCGGGGCACTCCAGGGCTGGTCCATTATCGAATAGGCTCCAGCCGCATATGGGAAGAAATAGGTGAAATAGAGATCCTGTGTCCCCAGGTATAGATGCAGAAGTTCATGAGACGGAGTTCCTACATTGAGGGGGTTTCCTGAGCCGGAAGAAGACAGCCAGGTCAAATCCACTCCATCAAGATGCATCGGAACAGAACCGCCAAACTCGCGACCATAGGAGGGACGGGTTGCACCGCCGGGCCCGGGAGTATTGTGCGGAAGAACGATAAATATTCCCAGCTCCTGGGGCGTCAAAATACCATCATAATTAGTATCATAGCGCGAGAAATCAAAATCCGGATCTGCTTTCTTTAGCATCTCGCTATAGAAGCGTTGCTCGCCACTAATGATACCATCGCCATCAGAATCATTTGGATCGTTGTAATCCCAGTAGTATTGCCAATCATGATCCAATGGATATTTGAGAATTGTCGCCTCGTGGAGCCGCCCTTTTGTGTTTGAAATATTATAGAAGTAATCAGCAATGCTATTCGTCTCACCAAAGAACCAGTTCCTGGTTTGGGAGATTGACGGAGCAGGGTCCGAAGTGCTCAGTCGATCAGCGATTATGACCAAAAGCGGACTGTCAAAGGATTTGGGAGTTGGAATATTGTAGGTAAGATCAGAATTGGGAAATCCACAGGAATTTGAAGGAGAGGAAGGCTTCCCAATAGCATAGTTATTTGGTGGAATGGAAATATTGACATCTGGCGAAATCGGCTTGCCAAAATTAGGAATTGTACAACCAAATAAGATAAGCAGGACAAAAATTACAGGAAGAATAGAAAAAGAAGAAAATCGCATGCGGGAAATAATGAAAAGGAGAATTAAAGAAGAGGAGTATAATCAAACCGCTAAGGAGTCTTTACATCCTTATAATATTTGACCAATCGATCAATGCCATCTTCAAGAGATACTTTGGCAGTAAATCCAAGAATGGATGAGGACTTGGAAGTGTCCGCAAGAGTTTCCTGAACATAGTTTTTGATCTTATTTGGCTGATAATTGGGTTTGATATTTGTCCCGAGTTTTTTGTTTAGAATCGAGATTACTTCATTTAAATTTGCCATTTTTCCGCATCCGACATTGAAAGTGTCGCTCCGGCCATGCTTAAGTGCGAGCATATTGGCTTCCACAACATCATCTACATAAACAAAATCCCGGCTCTGGCTTCCATCTCCAAAGATTAAGGGTGAGCGGCCGGCCTTAAGATCCCATAAGAACTGACTTACCAGATTCGCATATTGACCTTTTGAGAGCTCATGAGGACCATAAATACTAAAGTATCGAAGTCCGACAACTTTGATTCCGTAGAGATCAGTGTAGAGTTTGGCCAATCGCTCCATTGCATAGCGGGCTTCGGAATAATAATCAGTAACTGCGACAGGCATATCCTCGCGATGCGGCGGCTTCTGACCATTGTAAATGGAACTTGTTGTAGCGTAGACCAATTTGTTTCCGTTCTTTCGTGTATATTCAAGAATCGATATCCAGTCTGAAATGGCCCGGGCAACTAACTGCGGATCATTCTTGTACATAGGAGAGGACGAATAGACACCCTCGTGGATAATAGCATCAAATTTTTCACCCAGTTTCGAAACGTCACCCGCATCAGCGTGGAAGAATTTGATTTTGGATCTAATATCTGAGACATTGGATTCAAGACCAGTATGCAGATTATCCAGACAAAAGACCTCATGACCATCGTGCACAAGACGAGCAGCAATATTAGAACCGATAAAACCCATTGCACCAGTAACAAGAACCTTCATAAAAAAACCAATAGAATAAACATTAGGTAGTTCTTTAAGTATTTCCTACAGAGAAATCTACGGATGCAAATGACGGGAAATAAAAATATGGATCAGGAAAAAAACGGAGTGAAAAGGGTAAAAATAGGCGAATTAATTGGCGAACTGATCGAGAATAACAAAAAACTAATGCCAATAGCTTATGCCTTGCTTATCATAGTAGGTCTTTGGATAGTAGGGGCACCGATTCAGAGCGCAGCGGCAATTGCATTCCATTTTATTCCAGCATACCTGTTCCTACGATACATCCTAAAGAACAACGAATTCGCAAGCAGCGTCCTTGCAATCCCATTCTCAATGGCACTAACTACGATGATATTTAGCATCTCGATGGTTTTTTCGACTGCCACATATCTAGGCTGGATATTAGTCACGCTCACATGGGCACTTCTATTTGGAGCGGGTCATTTCTTTCTAAAGAACAAAGACGAGCACGAACTCAAACTAAAGATAATAGATGATGCGAACTGGAAAAGCTGGCTTAGCTTATTTGCAGTAATAATTATTGCATTTATAGGAACGTATTTTGTCTTCTATGGACCGATAAACACCAACAAACTGATCTGGGGTGCAAGTGATGCCAACTGGCAGACAAATCATATTGATTACATAAAAGAAAGCGGGAAACTCGAAATACCCCCCTATCTGTGCAGAGGCGAAAGTGGATATGCAATAGAGAGTTTTACTCCAGGAGCATCGATGATTTTTCCATATATCGTAGCAGCAACTGGAAATACCAATGGTTCAACCGCGCAACAGATCCTTACATATTTAGTATATGCCTTAGCTGCACAGGGAGTATTCATACTTTTTAGAAAAATATTTGATGAGAAAACAGCACTCGCGGGAGTTTGTGCTTTTGCCATACCCTTAGTTTATGAATTGTATCTAATGGATCGGTTAGGTATGTGGAGGCTCACTTCGTTCAATATGATGCTTCCGTATGGGATGCTTCTAGGTATGGTATTTCTAGAAAACATTAGTTCCACCATCCTTACTCTGCCAGTGCTTATGTTCCTCATATCCAATCAAACATTCATAGCATTCTTACTCATACCATCATTCCTAAGAGGAGTCATAAGCACGAACATAAAAGAAACGAAAAACATCATCAGGCTTGGAGTGTTTTTGTTAGTTGTAGGCGTAGTATTTTACCTCACATTTTATCAGATAACATATGCAGCACTCGGGCAGGAGCCGGATTTAATCAAAAAGATCGGGTTTGGACTTGATAAGATAGGTCAAAATGAAAAAGACGGCTATGTTATAGACAACATAAAACTCACAATAGAGCACATAGGCTCGGCAGTGATATTTTTTGGATTGATTTCGATCGCGTATCTAGCGCACATATGGAAAAGGACAGATGGCAAAAATTATCTTGATCCAAAGTTTGTTCTTCTTATAACACTGACAGCAGGAATAATTGTGGCCTCAGGAATAGGGTACTTTGGAGACCAAATACGACAGTACATATTCAAAACAAGATATTCGCTGCTGGAAATACTGATACTACCACTCATTGGTGCAACAATATATCAGATTAAAAATATCAACAAAATAGTTGCAATAGCGCTTCTCGCATTAGTACTCATAAGTGCAACCCCGATAGCCAGCCAGCTTAACGCAGCCCAAACGAGTGCAGTACCCCAGACAATATTACAAAGTATCAATTACCTAAAACAGAACATGAAACAGGACGAGACCGTAATGTACATGGAGCCATACCTAGGACAAAACATCATGAATCATGTCGAACATAGATATATGGTCATGGATAGTTCAACAAGCAGCATAGATCGACTATTATTACAGAGCGAAAATCTTTTCTGTAGATATAAAAGAAATGGACTTTTTGAAGTGAAACTAGACCCCCCTCAAAATCCAGCTCACGAACCAGACTACGTATTGATTTACACGGGCCTGCCACAATTAGAGCAATTGTTGGGAATTAAGGGATATACCAAAGTGGATGCAAACGAGAATCTTATCATATACAAGAAAAACTAGGACCCAAACCAGAACAAAATAGAAGATCGAGGTAGATTACAGCCAACCAGTAGCAGACCCGCAAGGCCTTATCCTTCAGGGACGGCTCATAGTTTTGCAGTAAGCAAGAGATACTGGAACCGACTCGAAGAACGTTCCAAAATCGCTTTAGTTTGTCGCAATATTCACACCCAGAGACTAGAAATCCATTCTTCGTGGTCGTGCTTTCCGGGTTCGCTATAAGAAATAGAATAAATAAGAAGAATAAAAATAATAGAAATAGAGAAAAATATAGAAAAGAAGACGTTAGTCGTCATTCTTTTCAATAAGAGCGATGTCTCCAAGGGAAACCATGTCTTCTTCTTCCTTGGCTCGTTCATCTGCCACACGCTTTGCAGCGATTCTGGCGCTCTTGTTGGATTCGTAGTATTTTCGAAGTTCCTCACGGATAACCTTTAGCTCTTCTTCGATTTTCTTTATTTCATTTTCACTATCGAGTATATCCTGAACTACGTATCGGGCTTTGCGTCGGGCCTTTTCGACTTCCTTGACACTTTCCAACTCCTGATCGACTTCGCGCATCTTCTTGAGAATCTCGCGTTCCATCTTGGGAGTATAAGCAGCAGTGGAGATCTTGAAGTCAAGAGATCGCTTGAACTTTCGAAGTGGAGCAATCTGGACATCTTTGGTCTTTTCCAAAAATGGCTCTAGAGCTTTCTGCTCGTACTTCTTGTAGCGAATCCGGCGATAAGCTTTCTTGATCTGTTCAATAAGCTCGGCCTTCTTGGCTTCCAATTTTTCAATTCTCGACTTTTCGTCGTCCACAGGAGCGGGAGCAGCATTCTGCTGATCGGGAGTAGGTAAATTCTCATCTGCCATGTGATCACAGCAACAAAAACAGTTCTTTAGTCTAAATTAGTCTAAACTAAGCATTATGTCAATAAGGCATAGCATTTATAAATCAGAGCACTCTCAAACAAAAACACGAGAGATAAAAACAGGCGGATGAAAATAAAACAAAAAAACAAGATAAAAAGAAGGGGATTATTGTTTTATGCTTCGCCGGGGGGCCGGATAAAATCTCAGTAGAACGCCCTCAAAAAGCTGGCTGGTAACATTTGCAAGAGGGTACACAGTAGAATAGCTATCCTTTGAGCCATCCGCATTTGTTCCATAGAAGACCTTGTAGTGGATTTTGTCTTTTTCTCCCTCAGTGTAAGAGACAGTAAATACGTATTTTTTGTCTTTGAGTTTCTTCGTCAGGAAGTCCCGAATTTCCTTTTCTAATTCAGCATCTTTAGAATCTTTTTCTTCTGCCATAAACATCAACCAATTTAGACTTTTATTCTCGGAATGTCCGGGGTCAGTGTCTTTCTTGCATTTGCAAGAACATTATCCAATCCGTGGAGATACGCATTTACCTCATAATAGGGTTTTTTTGCAGGATCCAAACTGGAGTTAAATACAACTGCAAGTTCACGCAAGCCATCGGTTCTTGTTGATTCTTGCGGAGTTTTTGTATAGAGTAAACTAAACAGATAAGTTCGCTCTCCCATCTTTTTCTTTATTAATTCACGGATTTCTTCCTCTAATTCCTTCATATCTTCCATTTTTACACCTTTTATCGATAAGTGTTTACGAGTAATTAAATCAGTAGTCATTTTGTATTTCTTCGAGATACTTCCTCATCTTCACCAAGCCATTTTACACCCGCATAAACAATAGGAGTTCCAAAGATTGCAATTATACACTTGAGAATCCAGTATGGGATAACTAGCATAATTAGATAAAATGCATCGTGTTTTGGCGAAATACCATAGAATGCCAGAAACATGAAAACCGTGCTGTCAATAAACTGACTTACAACGGTCGAACCAGTAGCTCGGAGCCAGAGCATTTTCTTGGAGGTCCAATCTTTTATGCGGGCAAATATTTCGATGTCCGAAAGATCGGCAACTACAAATGCGATAAGACTCGCAAGCATAACACGGAGACTCACCCCGAAAACTTTATTGTATTCGAGAGGATAGAAATCCCGCTTGGCACTTGGAAGAATAGTTGAGACGTACGTTACGATCATTACAAAGGTAAGCGCGACCAGGGCACCAAAAAGAATCTTTCTTGCGGTTTCTTTTCCCTTAACTTCCTGTATGACGTCCATAGTCAAGTAGGAGAGAGGAAAAATCAGGATACCGACGCCTGCATCGATTCCCCAAAAATCAGCAATCTTGTTTCCCATGAGGTTCGATGCAATAACGCTAGAAACAAAAAACGCAACGATAATCCAGAATTTAGTCTCCCGATCCATATAATCTCCCGCAAAAAATAATTAGAAACGAATAATAGCTTAGTGATTGTCTTTATAAGTTGTTACATCCAGAAAGATAGTGTGGTCAAATGGATAAAGGTGGCATAAAAAGTCTAAAAAATCCGGATTCCAGAGCAGAACCAAAAAGGGCAGAAGAACCTCTTCGAAGGCAACAGTTAGCATTTTCCCGATTTGTCCCATCTGCACTTGGCCTTGCAGTCATATTGTCAGGCGCACCAGCAATAGCCAACCCACCCCAGATAGCCAGAACTCCAATCACTACAAACTGGAGCGGCGGAACTTGTACAATAGATAATAGCAGATTGATATATACAGATCGAAAGGGGCACAGTGCTCGCACATATCTCGCATTTGCACCAATAGCCCCAACCAGAGTAATGTGCTCAGGCACGTATTCGGTAATATTGGAAACTAACGGAGACGTCATTGTAGCAGTTGGCGCCCAGGAAGTCTTCGCACAGGGAGTAAATGCAATAATTTCGACCCGAATGAGGGGATTAAATGTCGGAAACTCATACCTGCTTCCTGCTCCTATAACAAATATCGATCCAGCAAATGCAACACTACGGGGAACGACCCTTAGAATAAATAGTGTTGGTACAGGAGACACGTACACACTAGATGTTTCAAATCCGGTGAAATGGAGCCAACAATAAAAAAGGTGAAAACTATGGTAAACACGCAGATGGAAAGACCAATAGAAGACAAACATCATACAATTGAGGGTACGATGCTCGCACAGACAGTACCCCGAAGGGCAATACCGGCAAACCCGATCGCAGCAGGACCCATAAATCCGATAATGGCGAACTTTATGCAAACCCAGTTTCCTGCGCCAACTGCCGCAGACCGGACTGCATTAACCGGATTCATGAGAGACGCAGATCCAAATGCAAGTTATGATCAGGTCTTAAGAGATTTTACAAGGCAAAACCCGGAGAACTCAATTTCCCGTTACTACAATTTAATAGGCCAGGACAACGTTGATTGGATTATCAATGCCCGCGGCCAGGTCGCATTTAACCAGAGCGCACTTAGATCGACAGTTGAATCCAAACTGGGAATTTCAGGTATGAATGACTTGATGAGAAATCC
The DNA here is from genome assembly GCA_016212525.1 of Microcaldota archaeon. Taxonomy (GTDB): domain Archaea; phylum Micrarchaeota; class Micrarchaeia; order Anstonellales; family Bilamarchaeaceae; genus Bilamarchaeum. The sequence goes on from JACRGD010000010.1 coordinate 575,944, forward strand.
GCCTAGATCAGGAGCTGCTGAAATAACAATACCAGTAACATCAGCCAACCGGGAGCTCGCCGAGCTATTCGTTCAAAATGCACATTTTCCATCAGGATATGAAATTAGCGGCCCTGAAACGAGAGATTTTCGAAGCGTCATGGTGTTTAGATACAACTCTGGAAGATCCACAGTTGACATTCAGTAGGTTCAGTCTTTTATTATTTCTTTTCTTTCATCTTCTTTTTAGGTGCAAATTTTCATGGACAATCTTAAGTGGCTCGATTCACGATCAGGAATGAAACTGGGACTCGAGAATATAAAAGCACTCATGAAACAGCTTGGAAACCCGCAAAACAAACTTAGATTTATCCATATTGGCGGAACAAACGGCAAGGGATCGACCTGTGCCATGACATTCGCCATTCTAAGAAAAGCAGGATATTCAGTAGGTATGTTCAGCTCACCCCATTTAGTGCGGCAGAACGAGCGAATTAGAGTAGATGATGAATTGATTTCTGACGCGGACCTATCTCGCATAGCCGGATCAGTAAGGCAGGAAGTAGAACGATTTGGGTGCACGTATTTCGAAAGCTGGACAGCGATCGCGATACTCTATTTTCTGGAGAAGAAAGTCGATTTTGTAGTATTTGAGGTCGGACTGGGGGGCAGGCTGGACTCGACCAATATCGTAACACCACTGGTGAGTGCCATTACCAATATCGCCCTGGAACACACGGCATTGCTCGGAGACACAACACGAAAAATCGCAGCGGAAAAAGCAGGCATCATAAAACCCGGAATTCCAGTCATTACGGGCGCAGAAGGAGATGCACTAGAAGTAATTTCAGAAGCGGCAAGGTGCAACGACTCGGAATTAATAGTCTCAAAACCATCAGATATGCCAACCAATATGCTTGGAGATTATCAAAAAGAAAACGTAGGACTGACACTTGGAATAATCGAAATTTTACGTAAGAAATACATGATAGACATTCCAGAATCAGCAGTTAAAGATGGCCTGAGGAACGTATTTTGGAGAGGCCGGATGGATTATCTCACTAGCAACATACTCGTTGATGTCGCGCATAACCCACATGGCGTTTTGGCACTAAAGAAAGAGTTGGAGAAACTACGAACTCAAAAAAAATACAAACGAATCATCATCCTTACAGGAATCCTAAAGGACAAAAAATATGCAGATATGCTTGGCGAACTTTCACCATTTGCCTCAAAAATTATTTTCTGCGAGGCCAAAACAGAACGAGCTGCGCCAGCAGAGGAACTCGCAAAATATGTAGTAGGAATAGATAGTCAGATAATCAAAGACGTCAAAGAAGCATTCAGATTTGCGCAAACCCTAATTTCAAAAGATGACCTGCTGCTCGTAACAGGAAGCATCTACATGGCCGGAGAAGTCTATGAAGAATTTTTAGCGCAGAACAAGAAACCGGGCCGGGAATCAAGATAGAATTTTTTGATCTATCCTTGAGGATAATCGGATAGGAGAGCAGGCTGACAATCGAGAGATTCAACCCTTTTTCATACAATTTTTTAGTATTGAAATGGCTTCCTCATCTTCGACCTGTTCAAACCGTTCGTAGAACTGACCAATTGCGGAAAGATTTTCTGGTACCAGAAGACAAACGACCTCATCCGCGAGAGTTTTGAGTTTCACAAGTGCAGTGTCCGAACAAACTGGCACGGCAACAATTATTTTTTTAGGATGCTGTTGCCTAAGCGTCCCGATTGCGGCAAAAATAGTATTTCCGGTAGCAATACCATCATCAACCAGGATGAGGGTTTTTCCACTAAGAGAGGGGAACTTACGCGAACCGCGGTATTTGGCATAGCGATCTTTTATGAAAAGGGAGAGTTTTTTCTTCTGCTCCTCAAGATATGCAAAAGAGATGGATTTTGCAAAATCGGGATCGATACTGCAATTCCCGGTTGCATCAACTGCCCCAATTGCAAACTCCGGATTATGGGGATGTGGGATTTTTTTAGTTACTATAATGTCAAGAGGCAGATCGAGTCGTTCATGTAAAATCTGGCCAATCTGCAGAGCGCCTCTTGGAATGGCAAGAATGAGTGCATCGCTCTTACGATATTGGCTTAAGTTCTGGGCGAGTAATTCACCCGCATCAAAACGATCATGAAACATAAATAGAATATTAGACAACTGAGGATAAATACATGCCTAAGATAAGAGGCCGCTCAATGCTGCTAGCAATTGAGGTCGTCCTGCAAGAATTTTGGCAACTGGACCGGCAAACTTGCCATTCATGATTTCAGGCAGATCTTTTTCATTTATCGAATTGAAAACATGATTAAAGTCATCATCGCTGACTTTCTCAAGAACTTTCCTCAATTTGAGCCGGTGTGCCGCAGTAACTCCAGTCGTTGCACGCCACTCCTTCTCATATGGATAGAGGACATTTTTAGAGAAATCTTTTTTCTTATGCGCATCGATTGCAACCTTGGCAGCCATTACTCCAGCTTCCATTGCCATTCCGATTCCACCGCCATGAATAGGATCGACCTGTTTTGCAGCAGTACCGATGACCATGGCATTGTCTTTTACAAATTCGTTGATTGGTGCACCAACTGAAATGACTCCGCCAAAATCGAGCAGCGAACTTGCATTCTGGAGCTGCTTGTCTTTTTCAATAAATTCATCGAGCAAAATTTTCGGATCTGCTCCCTTGATGCCGCCGCGTTTTTCCCCATTGGCAATGTTCGCACCAATACCGATTCCGACATTTGCTTTTTTGTCAGCCTTAGGAAATATCCAGACATAACCTCTAGGTGCAATCTGATTTCCAAAATACAGCTCGATCAGATTTTCATGATCATAAGGCTTCATTTCATATTCATAACACGTATCAACATCATAGAGGGCATGAACCGTCTTAAAACCCATTGCCCTTGCCATCAAAGATTCCATTCCTTCGGCAGAAACGATCAATGGTGCAGTAATATCATATGGCTCACGACCGCCATGAGTAACTTTTACTCCGCAGAGCTTTCCCTTCTCGTCCTTTAAAACCTCGGTTGCCCGGCTATAAGTCTTAACTGTCGCGCCCTTTTCGACCGCCAGTTCGGCAAGCCATTTGTCAAAGAATTTTCGCTCAAGCACATAGCCGCGCGTATCTTCTGCAACCCATTTGATTGCCTTGCCATTTGGACCAACTATTTTCGCACCATCGACAACCAGCGAGTAGCAGTGTTTTGGAATGTCCAGATCTTGTTTTATTATTTCGCCAAGGCCCAGAGCCTCACCACAGCGTACAGGAACTCCGATTTCTTTTCGCTTATCAATGACCATGACATTTAGGCCTGCACCTGCGGCAATTCTTGAAAAACAGCTTCCTGCAGGACCGGCACCTATGACAATGACATCATAATCGTAATTTTTGGAAGTCATTTTATCGCCTATAAAAGTTATCCGTACTCCGCATCAGGGGGAAGTGCTTTTGCATCTTTTATTCCCTTGTACATCTGAATCACATTTGCCGGACACGCACGGACACACAGGCCGCAGTCGATACATTTGTCCGAGAAGTGCTCCATCCGGGTTCCTACAACTTCGATTGCATTTGTCGGACAGACAGATGAGCAACCGACACATAGGATACAACCATCGTGCTTTATAGTAATCATAATAATCGCTAACTTATCGTTAGCCGAAGCTTAAATAAAAAGATTCCTTTGAAAAAACGAGCAGGATTCTCTCTAAAGTACAGTGTCCTTATATGAAATAATATGGTTTATAAATCATTCTTGGCATCAGAATAGTTCCATGTTCAAACCAGGAGAGCCAAGAATACGCGCAGGACGGGATGCTTTTGGCAACTTATTATATCGTAGAGGCTTGTTCGAAAAGGCTGCAGAAGCATTTAGATGCGCTGGATCAGAGTTTGAAGCAAGGGCAGATCGGATAGAGCGAAATTTACAAACACTCAAAGACGCCCATTTTCTAATGGACCTCAAGCTTCATTCAAGGGCTGCGCGGTGTTTAGTTGATGCGGATTTAGTCGAAGAAGCAGGCGAATTTGCCCGAAAGATCAAATACGTAAACACCAAAGAAGGTGCACTCTCACGCGCAATAGTCGCGATCAAAAAGGGAGATCATGGAGCCGCGGAAGCAGAGGCACAGGAAACGGACATATGTCAGGATTCCCATGGACATTATATAGCAGCGATAGTTCGAACGGGATACGAACCAGAACGAGCCAGAGAAAAAGCAGAAGAATTTCTTGGATATGGATCAGTGCAGGAAAACGCAGAAGAGATATATTACGCACTAAAAATATTTCAAAAGCTTAATGACTTGGATCGGGCAAATCAAGCACTGATCGAACTCGAGGAATTGAGTTCCAAATCTGCAGAAAACAAAACATTCTATTGTGCCGGACTTCTTAGCGTCGGTGGAAAAGAAGCAATAATTCAAAAGAAGGACCAGCTGATGGAAGGTGAATTCTTTGTCCAAACGCTCGTCATTGTCAGACTCTCCACGGCAGATATTGATACGCTCATATTAGAATTAGAGCGAATTTACTCACCTTCTGAGGATGAAGAATGCATAGCTGCATATACGGAAGCAATAAACTGCGCATCTGAGGCATCCGGTTTTGAATGTCCCCTCCTTGGAGTCAATGGACTGCGGGCGCTTGCAACTGCCCGACAAATAAGAGTGGACCGGATAGAAAATCGAGAGGAATTCACATTTAAAACTATCGAACGCATACTTAGCGGACCTCGAAATCTAGAGAAGATCAGGGAAGCCGCAGACATACTCCAATCCATAGAGGATACCAGATCTGAAAGATCCCAGAATGCAGCATTAAAAATTGCAGAAGCAGCGGCGACATTGGAGGATTTGGAAGCTCAGGAACTTGCCAGAACACTATTCGAAACGATACATAGGCCATCAGAAGCACTTGATTGCGTAAGACGAATGATGAAAGCAGGCGGATCAGAAGAGTTAGAAGACCACTTTGAGCGGCTTGCAAGACAGCTTGAGCCCCAAGCGGAGATTCTGGCAGCACGGGAAATGTACAACCGAAATAAATTCATCACAATAAATCTATTACTGGATGCAGGTGAGAATTACGAAGCGAACCAGATTGCAAGAAAAATAATAGAAAGCGGAACAGTTGAGGAACTAGAGATGCTCGGATACGCAATCGCTCGGGGAACTTCACCATTAGCAGGAAAACACAGTCAGATGTTACAAGAGATACTAAGAGGACTGGAGGAAAAAGGAGCAGCAAATACTGCAGAGGAAATACGGGTTACAATGCGAATACCCAGAATATACGCAGTTCAGTGAGAAACCACAAAAACCAGAGAAGCGGGTTTTGCTTCGCTTAATGCTAACTCAATAGTCAGATCATTATCTTGAGCGAACCGACGTATGTAGAATCGTATTGCATTAAGCACAGCATCCACAGGAATATCAGTTCGAATTTTCGGAAGATCTGGGTAAACGGTATTGAGCCAGGCTGATCGGAAACATACAACAGTGCTCCCGCGATGTGCAGTGGCAATGTCTTTCCAGGCATCAAAGAGTTCTTTCTCAGGATGCGAAATCAAAACTACATCTGCGGCAGACAAAACCAGAGAAGGCGCAAGATCCGAATATTTTGCCCTAACAAAAGTCGCAAGTCGAGTTGGACTTGGAAAATAACGGTTAGCAGAATCCAAACCAACTGCAGACCGATCAGCCAGGACAGAAAAGGCCAGCGATGCCAGACCGGCGCCACAACCCAGATCGACTAAGCGACCAACAGATCGGGCCGCACAGACTGCGCCAAGCATACATTGTTCTTCTGCAGAAGAGAAAAATACTTCTTGAGGCAATTCACCAAATGAAAAACCTTCTGATTCGAAGTGAGATTTATACATAGCCAAATGTCTTCTCATATGTATAGAAGTAGCTCTACCAAAAACAGGTATATCTGAACCCCCAGGCCTGCCAGACCAACAAACTTTCGACTGGTCCGCAGGTCGAATTAGATCTCTAAATGCAGCTGCCTTAAGCATGCAGAAAATAATCCTAGAAATGGTTTATTAACACATAAGTTTATGAAAAACAACATTAATTTGGAAGCCGCAAAAGCAAAGCATCTTCGGCACCAGCGCCATCGCTCCAGGTTCCGCCGGCAATAAGAATCGAGTCGCTTGTAATGATGGCACCATGTGCAATTTCCTTGTGATCTTTGCCCCAAAAAGAAGTGTTGAGAAGATTGCCATCAGTATCGAATTTGAGGATGACAATATCACCATTTTGACCAAAGCTTTCGCTCTGACCTACCACATAAACAAATCCGTCTTTTAGAAGCACTGTGCGCGATGCCTCACCCTTATTGCCACCCCAGGTTCTGCTCCAGATCTCCTGACCGGATTTATCATATTTGACAAGACCGATCTGACCCCCGTCTTTGAGATTTGGGACAATTCCAACGGCATAGAGGAAATGGTCATCTGCAGTCAAACCAAGCGCATCAGCACCATAGGTAAAACTGGTCTTGTTCCAGAAATAATTGCCATTTTTATCAAAAGCAAACAGCGTCCAGTAACCACCCAGGGCATAGGCTTCACCCGAGAGCAGACCAGCAACGTAAATGCGATCATTATCAACGATCATTTCGCCATTTTGTTCATCGTGCTTAGAAGTCCCAAAAGTCGCGTTCCAGAGCAGGTTACCATTCTTATCATATTTAGCAAGGAACAGATCGATCGAGGAATTCTTTCCCTCGCTCCAGCCAGATACATAGATACCATCAGATCGGATTTCCAGTCCATCGATTTCTTCGTAGCCAAAACCCCGATCGAATGTTTTATTCCAAAGAACATTGCCGTTTTCACTAAGTGCAAAAAGAAGGGCATCTGCGGATTTTGGATCAAGCATGGATTTGTATGTTGAACCTGCACCATAAAGGATCGAATCGGCAATCTTAAGGCCGTACAATTGATCATTAAACGAACCACCAATGCGGGTTTTCCAGACTTCGTTCCAAAGCGGATCGAGTTTGCGTACATATATGTCAGTAAAGGGACCCGGAACAGCTTCATAAGATCCGAAATAGACATTCGAATTATCGTCAGTAGTAACTGCCCAGGCCTGATCTGTTCCCCGAGCGCCAAAAGTTTTGAAAGAAGTTGAGTTTAGAGGTATCACTGAAGGGCTTTGGATATTGGAAATTGAACCGTTTAGAGGAGACAATTTCTTTGTGCAACCCAAAGAAAGCAAACACAACACAATTAGCAGAATGACAAATTTTCGCATCAAGATAGACTTAGAACACAAGGAATAAAATGAGGTAAGAATTTGGGAAAAAGAGAAAACGAGAAGAAAAAATTGGGCCTGTGGAGAGCCGCAGAATCTTGATCCGAAGATCGAGACTCTTTTGAATTCCGGAAACTCTTTACGAGTTGGTTTTTGATTAAACTTTTTCCTAAAAAGTTTACTCCAGACCTACGGCTTTCCTAGGCGCTCAGTTTGTGAAAACTGAACTAGATCGTGTCGTATAAGACCGTCGCTCTAGCCAAGCTGAGCTACAGGCCCAATCAAAAGAACTTAGCCAATAACGGTTTTTAAAATAAGAGGAATCATTCCGAATCCGCATAAGCAAGGATTTCCGCTAGAGAACTGAAAGAGCATGCAATAATCTCTGATTCGTTGGAGTCGCGCTTTAGCAGATTCAGAACAATCTTGCGCGCAGCGGCCTGAATGATTAAAATAGTCGACCGACGAGATAATTGAATAGTAGCAGATAGATCAGAGCCAAGATCGGAAACAAGCTTAGTTTCGATAGAAGAGTACATAGCCGAGCCAGGACCGGAGAACTCGAAATCCGCAAAGATGCATTCATAGAGAGAAGAACCCATAAGGGATTCGCGCAGCATAGCACCCGTCGTTCGAAGAGATTTGAATTTTGTATATAGACCAGTCACTGCTCCAGAGACTTCAAGTTCATTAAAACCAGAAATTCTTGAACTTTCCTTAAGCGCAGATTTGGCAGCAGTAACAGCAGAACTAAGAGCGAACTGGGAATATGCAAAAATACGGATTTTTGGATCTAAAGATTCATCACTAATTGCCCTTGCGCAAAGCTCGAGCTGCGGATCATTAAAATGCATAATAGCCCGAACGCAAATACATGCTCGCCGGGAGGGAGAATAGATTTGGTGAAGCGGCATCAGCCGAAATAGGTAAGATAGATGTTTTAAAGTGTTAGCAGGTGGTGAAAACTGCGATTCTTATTCGAAGAAGGGCGCATTTTTATCTTTTTTCAACCAAAGCTAGATCATATGTACAAAACTCTTTCTGGAAAAGAACCCTCAGCCGGAGTACTAGAGAGCTCAAAGCGCATCGTAGCGAACATGAAAAGAAAACCCCATTTAGTCATAGTTTTAGTCGGAAGCGATCCGGCATCCGAAGTTTATGTTCGAAAGAAAATCGAAAAGGCCCAGGCAGTTGGAATAAGGGCCAGCCTAGAGAAACTCGAGAACGAGGCCAACGAATCAGACGTCCTTAAATTAGTAGAAAAACTCAACAAGGACAAAGACGTGGACGGCTTTATTGTCCAATCTCCGCTGCCACCCCAGATAGATCAGATGAAAGTTACCGAAGCGATAGATCCTAAAAAAGATGTTGATGGCTGGACTTCAACTAATATAGGCCGCATGATCCTGGGAATGTCAGAAACATTCCTTCCCGCAACTCCGATTGGAATAATGAAAATGCTCGAATATTATGGTGTTGAAATAGCAGGCAAAAACGTAGTTGTTGTGGGCAGGGGTAATGTAGTTGGAAAACCACTCTCGTACCTGATGCTCGCCAAAGATGCAACAGTTACGATTTGTCATTCTCGAACTAAGAATCTAAAACAGCACACACAGAATGCTGATATTTTGATTGCCGCGGCAGGAAGAGCGAGACTCATAACTGCAGAGCATGTCAAAGAAGGCGCATACGTAATCGATGTCGGAACCAGCAAACTCGGAGATAAGATAGTAGGCGATGTTGATTTCGAAAATGTGATCAAGAAAGCACACTGCTCTCCGGTTCCAGGTGGAGTCGGACCCATGACCGTTTCGATGCTGATTTCAAATGTAATTGAAGCAGCGATAAGGAAGGGAGAAAACAGATAACTACTAAACCACACCCGGAGTTTAAGTTTAGTCAAATTTTTCCTAATATTGAGTTTAATTAAAGTCTGGTATTTATAAATATTTCGGATCAAAAAGAGTAATATGTACTTACCAAGAGAGATTGCCCAAAAGTTTGAGAAGGTAGAAGCTCATTATCCAATAACCGCAATCGTAGGGCCAAGACAGGCAGGCAAGACGACTTTCTTAAAAGAGCAAGGCAAAGGGAAAAAAACGCGATATGTTACATTGGATGATCCGGAAGTTCAGCAGATATTTGATCGAGACATCAAAAAGTTTGAACAGGCATATCTGGAAGGGAATGATATTACAATAATCGACGAAGTACATCAGGGTAAAGATGCAGGGCAAAAACTCAAGTATCTTGCAGATCAGCGACATCATCTCTGGATCAGTTCTTCATCCGAACTTCTCTTAGCTAAAGAAGTCTTATCCTGGCTAGTTGGCAGAGTTACAATAATCGAATTATATCAATTTTCTCTTGAAGAATTTGTCGAAGCAACCCAAGATCCAGTCACTCCAGAAGCCCTATCTCGAAACATTTGGGAGCACATCTGTTATGGAGGGTATCCGAGAGTAGTGATAAGTTCGGATCAGGAGATCAAGAAAAACATGCTAAAAGATATCGGACAAACTCTGATCTTAAAAGACGTTGCAAGGACATTTCAAATACAGAACATCGTCGAACTAGAAAAAATGGCATATCTGGCTGCGCATTCGGTCGGAAGTATAATAAATCATCAGAAGATAGGTGCGGAAATAGGCCTATCTTTCGAAAGCACCAATAAATATTTAGATGCCATGGAAAAAAGTTATGTGATTAGACGAGTATATCCATTCTTCACAAACAAAGCCAAGGAGATAACCAAACAACCAAAACTCTATTTCATAGATACAGGATTAAGAAATTCCATAGCCAACGAGTTTAATTTAGAAGTCACTGGGCAAATGTTCGAAAATTATGTTCTTTGTGAATTGATAAAAGCAGGCTATCGAGTAAGATACTGGCGAACGAAAAATAAGGCAGAAGTGGATTTTGTAATTGAAAAAGAAGGAAAAATAATTCCGATAGAAGTAAAGCTTAAGCAAAATACACCGACAATAGAAAGAAGCTTTAGAGCATTTCTTGAAACATATAAAATAGAAAAAGGATATGTTGTTTATTATCAAGGTAATGAAGCGGAATTTTTGATCGGCAACACAAAAATAAAAGCTACAAATATTCGTAACCTGATTAAAGAATTGAAAGTAGCAAAAATAGAAAAGATACAATGATTAGCGATGTCTTGGAGTCCGGGTTGGATGTGCCCGCGCGAGAGCAGCAGCTTCATGAGGAACAAGAAAATCATTCATTTGCTGCCAGATTGCCGCATAGATTTTATCTGCATGGGTTGGTGAGGTATGGTCTTGTGCAAAAGTTTCGTTTACCCGATTAGCAGTATCGGGGAATCTAAAGCGATCCAAAAGGCCCATAAAAACAGATGAATCAATAACCTGACCACTCGGCATACGAAGAGTATGCGTATGATAGTCTACACCATAAGAAAGGCGCTCTAGACGCCTCGTGACCTCGGTTTGTGCCTGAGTTGGAGTGGGAAATGCATGAGTTCGGATTAATTCATCCCGGTAATCCAAAAACACCTGTGCCACTTCAGCTCGAAAGCGACGAAGATCGGCAACAGTGGGTGGTTGATAAACAGGTTCTTCGCGTCTTGATGGGGCCGGAGTCCGATATTGGAAAATCAACATAAACAATATATTTCCAGAATCAATTTAATATTATCTAAGAGGAGTCTGGACGAAAACACCCGCATAATAAGAGGGCAAATGAGTCCATCCACCAGTTTCCCAAAGCACAGGATAACCCTCATTTTCGAGAAATAATTTCCAGTTCCTCTGGGGATCAGTAGAATCATAGCATCCTTCATAGCCACGATGATAAAAAGCCAAAAATTGAGCAGAAATAGGATATTTGCCATTAGTTAGGAGTTCGTTAAGATCAGTAAGAAAGGAAACGGCCTGAGTTGGTGAGAGACCCTGGATTCGCCAATCGTGAAGAGTTTCGTGTATGACATTTCTGCGTACAATATCAGGATCAGAAACACGAGAATTGAAGAAGAAAAAATTTGGGCCATCAGAATTGCAAACTTCGCCAACACCAGCGCCAGGATCAAGAGATCGTAAAAAACAGCCAATAACACCAGAACTCCTAAGAGACTGATCAGGATTGGAAGAATGATAAACAAGAAAATAATTATCGGTAAATGCAGGCGCAAGAGTTTGGAGATTTAGTTCTGATAGTGTCGGTGCAATAAATCGATCAAAATAGACACGAAGCCGCAAGCGCTCCGAAGGGGGAATTGCGGATGGAGAATCGAAATTGGGAGAGCTCGAATTTGCAGCAGCGTAGAAAGCCGGATTGAAACCAAATTCAGTTTGTTCGTATCGATATTGTCCACTGGAAATAGCAAGATGGAATGCAGGAATCCAGCGATAGGCCGGATCGAACCTAGGTGTAGGCGAAACGCGAGAAACAGGAACAATATTACGAGTGTGCTCAATAGATAGATGCACCGGATTGCCTGAAAGGGAAAGTGCAACAGCACAAAGAGCGAGTCTCTTCAATTTACCACAAAAGTAGATTAATTGAAACTCTTTAAAAGACCATGGGTCAAAATAGTTAATACCATGAAACCAAAAATTCTTCAAAGAGCCAAGCACTTATTCTCCAATGATCCAAATGAACCAAAATCAAAAATACCAAGTCCGCTTAAGGCATATCTGCTATTAGACGATGCAGTGAACCGGGGAATCCATAGGACAGTGGAAAGACTAGGCGTCAAAAGTGATATGGCAAAACTGGTTTTGGGACTAGGAACAATGGCCAGCGTTGAGACGGGCACCCTTAGCATGTTCCCAACAAGCGAAGTCAATGCGGAAAGTCTGAGTATGATAAACAGATTGATGGTCCATGGAGCCTTTGTCGGTGCGTTTTACTACGAAAGAGCCACAAGAACTCCAAGAGTGAATATCATGGATGCTCAAGTAGAAGAGACAAGATTGCTTGGATCCGTGATGAGAACTCTCGTAACTGGAGTAACCTTCATTGAAGCAATAACCTATAATTCAAGTCCATCATCAATAGCAAATCTGGCAAGCTGGGGCAGCTGGGCAATTGCCCTGCACCTGGTTAGTGGAGAGAGCGGAATTTTGAAAGGTGCAGTCGATAAGGTTAAAGCCCTTTTGAATGAGTTGCGCGAACTGAAACTCAAAATTCCAAAATCAGCTCAAAGCGAATCAGCCTAATTTACCAGGATATTTTTTATTTAGAAAATCTGCATTTCGAAGGATTACCTTGTGAACACCACTACCGTACTGCATGGCCTGTTTTTTCCTTTCTATTGCCAATTGAGGAACATTCAGAAGTCTTGAGGCCTGCCTTAGAATTCCCTTCTTGATCTGACGGTTATCGAGCCGCTCAGAGATGGGAACGCTAAACATCAGGTTCGCAAGCTCGACATTATAGAAAGGGAATTTTGCTTCGATTCCAAAATGCTTGCAGATACGCTTAACATAAGCAATATCCCGATCGGGCAAGGTTTTGAATTCTTCTTTGAGCATTGATTCAACGTCCCTGCCTTCTTCATAGGCGCGATAATATTTTTCATATCCAGCAAAGAGTTCTTCTGCACCCGAGCCAAACAAAAGTTTTTTGTATCCTGCTTTTGATGCCGCTTCTGCAACCAGATAAACTGGAATGAGAATCTGGACGCTCAAAAGATCCATCGGCAAAAGCACATAGACTTTTTCGTAAGCCTCGAGGATTTGAGTTTCATCAACAATAAGCTCGGATAATTTTACGCCCAGTTCGTTGGCAACTTTGCGACTTGTTTGCAGGTCAGGACTACCTTCAACTCCCAAACTAAAGACTCCTAAGGGCTGATCCTTTAAGATAGACAGTATGACAGTTGAATCTATTCCACCGGAAAAAGAGATTGCAGTCTTAGATGAATATGACTCAAGTATTGACTGCCTAAGGAGAGTTGCGATTTTAGAGAACATCGATAAATTGAGATATGACACTAATTAAAAATAGTATAAATAAGATAATCTAAGGCACTAAAGAATTAGCAAACAAAGACTTTTGCTTCACTTCGCGAGGATAAACCTCGCTCGTGGGCCTGTAGCTCACAAGCAGGTCTGAAACCTGCGAAGTTAACATTCACACTCCGTTGGAGTGTAAATGGGCCTGTAGCTCAGCTTGGATTAGAGCGATGCTCTCCTAAGAGTTTCCAGTCTTGAGTTTCGCGTTTTCAGTAACGAAACTGGATGCGGAAAACAGAAAACCGGAAACTGGGGACGGCATAGGTCGGGGGTTCAAATCCCCCCGGGCCCGAAATTTCCAATCAAACAGAAATTTGATTTAACCGGGCCAAGATAGTATCTCTTAGTTCGTCAGTTAAATCGAACGTGTATTGCGAACCCAGATTAGGATCGATACAATGCCTCATTGCATTAAGAAGAGCTAAGCGCGAGTTTGCAGGTGGGGAATTCGGAGTTATTGCATCAAAAACCTCCATTCTCATCTGAGCATACATCGAACGGAAATTACCAGCATGTGAGAGGTCATATATAGTCTGTAAAATAGCCTGTTGCTCCCGATCAGTAAAAGAAGGATTGGGGGAACGGAACTGAGCACTGGTAATGATCATTTGAAATTGCCGCTGCTCCGCTTCAGCCTGACCACGAATCACAACAACACGGGCACCGAGTTGGTCAGAACGTCGTGGCACAGCACCAGTAAGAGCAGATTTCTCATCTTCTTCACGAATCATGCGAGTAGTAGACATAGTACGAATATAGGAAGAGAAACGATAAAAAGATTCTTTGAGAATTGTAAATCATGTCCAAGGTAATGATGATAGTTGCACAGCAGGGATTTCGGGATGAGGAACTTTTTGTACCAAAACAGATTTTGGAGAAAGCAGGACACACCGTAAAAGTCGCAAGCCTGCTTCGATCAAAAGCCACCGGATCAAAAGGGGCAATAATCACCACAGATATGGCAATTAGTGAGGCCAACCCGGATTATTTCGATTTGATAGTCGTTGTAGGTGGGCCCGGCTCGGCAGCACTCTCTGAAAACCAGACAGTCTTATCATTCATGAATGCAGTAAATATAAAGAAAAAAAAGATTGCTGCGATTTGTCTTGGGCCTATGGCTCTTGCCAGATCGGGAGTGCTTGGAGGAGTCGAGGCAACAGTTTTCCCATCCGCAGAGGGCATAACCACACTTAAGAGTTCGGGCGCACTTTATACTTCTAAAAAAATAGTAGTTACTGACCGGATCATCACTGCAGACTCACCGGAAATGGCTCATGAATTTGGCGATTCTTTAGTCAGGATGTTGAAAAAATAAGGAGATTAGTCCGAGTACGGAATTAGTAGGGATCGAATAGTCGCGATGGCAGGATTGTTCCAAAGCGATTTTACCGCACCATCAATATTCGCAACCGCCGCAAGAGGACCTGATTTTGGATCGGTCAAATTCACCATGAATTGAGTAAGGGCAGTATCCATTGAGCCAGCATGCTGATTACCAGTCTGAGTAAGTTGAGCAAAGAGCTGTTTTTGAGCATTCGTCAGCGCAAAAAGTGCATCGGAAGCTTCCACTCCAGCCTGAACTTTAGAGTAATCAGGGACAGTTGCACATGCAGTAAGCGCTGCAGGAAGAGAAGAGTTAAGCGCCACTAATATAGATGGATCGAAGCCAGACTTATCAGATTGAAGATTTATTGCATATTCACGACTATCCGGAGTCACTTTAGCACGAATAACCGCTCCGAGAATTTTAGCGCCAGGAACAGGAGACAATGATAGTTTAGCAGTAATCCTAACCTGACCATTTAATTCTTCAGCTAAAACAGATGTCGATGAGCGCCATCCAGTCGTAGTTGTACATCTTAGATGAGTCATTTTGGCACCATCAAGAGTAGCAGCTGAAGCAGGAGCATCAGAATACCCCAATCGAGCCAGAGTATCTTTTAGAGTAGCAAAATCAGCAGAAGGAATCCGAACCATTCGTTTTTGAGCAGTAATCATGTGTCAATAAACGATAGAAACTGTTTATAAATGTGATGAAAAGTATCAATAAAAGGATTACCATAGAACATCATACGCATGCACAGACCGCTCGGAGAGGCACTAAAGCAAATTTATGTTCCTCCCAAAAGACCGATTATCGAGGACGCACATAATCCGAGAGAACGTGTATCAAAAATTGCCAGAGGGCTGTGCGAACTTGGATTTAGACCAACTGCAGTCCGAGTGCTGGCAACACACGGATTAATTGAAGAAGCAGCTCAGGTTACAGATAGCACGCCTCCTGGATTTTCTTCAAAATACTCAAGAGCTCTTTTACTCTCAATCGCAAGACCCAATGAAGCGTCCGAATTAATGATGCGAACTCTGGAAGATCCGCCATTTGAAACATTTCTTGCAGCTACAATAATTGCACAGACAAACCCGGACGCAGCATACGCACGAGCAAGGCGATTTGTAAAAGATCGAAATAGAAAATGGGAAAACTTAGAGGTCGGAAGAAAATGGGGCAGGACTTGGGACGAGGAATTAGCATATTATAAATTCAAACTAGGTTATCTGGCCGAAGACTCGAAAATAATAGATGCGGCAGGAGCAATAATCAGGAAACAATACGACGAAAAACGGGCCAATGGAGAATACCTGGTCAGATTCGTCCTTGGCATAAGTAAAGAGGAACCAGAAGAACTTTCAGTAATGTTCTCGCGGATAGAAAATATAACCTATCTGGTTGAGCTGGCAAAAGGAGACGTTCGAGGCGCAATAGATGCATTAAATCAGATAGATGATCTTGAACTACGATTGCGAAACTACCAGAAGATATTAAGAGATCCGGAATTGTTTTGGACATTTACAATAGATCAGTGGGAACAAGTCATTGAACACTACAAAATTGCGAGAGACGCAGCAGTAACATGGGCAAATTCTAACAATACTGCTGAGCTTAAGGAATTGGGAGCGCCAGTTGAACGGCAAGGGACAGTAACAGAAACAGAACGTCGAATCATTCGATATCTTGTAAGTTTGGAGCAAAGACAGGACGCGTCATACTGGGGACAACGAGGGATAGAACCAGACCGGGAAATGATGTTCAATCTAGGAGCCTTGAGAGCTGAGAAATGCAGGACAGTAAACAACAGAGAGGATGCAATAGCAACTGCAGCGAGACTTTATCTGAGCGTCGGAGCGACTAATTTTGCAGTGTCTTTCTTAGCACGTTGCGCCAGAGATGGAGAAGGTGCAGTTGTAGTTAAGATAGTAAGAGAGCTTTATGGAGTTTATATGGACATGCGAGCATTAGAGAAGTTGTTGCGTAATGCCCTGGCAGATGGGAATAGAAAATTAGCAGCAGCATTGACACAGATTGATGAGAAAATAATGGTGGATCAGTTTGAAATTACCATAACCCAGGCACTCAAACACAACGACATCGAGGCGCTTGAGATCATTGGAAGAATCATAATAGCCAATCCAGAGTTAGTAAAATTACTCACACCCACAAACACAGAGGATTTGATTAGGATCTTATCAGCAAGCGATGACCCCCAGACACGCCAAGAGCTGGAAAAAATTCGAAGAATAACAGGTAGAAAAATCAATGCTCCAAATGCCAAAACACAGGACAGACATGATCGTTCTGAGGATCCAAAGAAGAGATGGAATTAACATGAAAAAGATAGATCTGCCCCAGAAACCCAGACGCTCCCGAATCGATGCCCAGGCAGATCGGATTGATATCTTATCAGAATTAGAGCAGGCAATGAAAGTAACCGGAATTCCGGGTTTCACAAATCAGGTCAGAGATGGAACACGTGGAGTAGATGAAGGTAGTGGGTTATCTGCGATCATCAGTGCAAATCCGGCGGAATTTTCTTCATTAATCTAATTAGATCATCATCCATTACAGCCACATGCATAAACGCCTTGACATACATGCGTTTGACAATCTCAGTAGTAATGAGATATGCAATAACAATTCCAACTAACACCACAAGGTCGCTTAGACTAAGAGGCTCAAATCCAAAGTAACTTCCATAGGGAAGATAGACCAGTAAAAGGCCAATCGCCAGAGTAGCGATCGAAGAGGCAAGAAGCATCCCGCCTGGAGGTTCGGCTTTGAAAATAGACCGATAACTTCGCAGAGACATAATAACAATTATTTCTGATAAAAGAACTTCGAGAAACAGAGCAGTTTGGAATATTCCCTCACCCAGTTTCACAAAATATATTATGACCAGCAAATCAAAAACAGTGCTTAAAATACCAAAAAGAGCACCGATTTTTACGATCCCCATAATGTCCCATTTTTTTGGCTTAACAAGTTCCTCATCGTCAACATTGTCAGAGGAAATCGAGATCATCGGAGCATCGCTAAGGAAATTGGCCAATATAATTTGGACGGGGGTCAGTGGAATGAAACTGATGAACGCGGAAGCTGCACCTATAGTATATAGATCACCGAAATTTCCTGCGAGTGTATTTAGAATATACTTTACCACATTCGAGAAAACCTTTCGCCCGCCGCTAATTCCATCGACAACAGAACGTAGACTTTTTTTAAGAAGTATTATGTCGGCAGCCTCCTTTGCAACATCAGTCGCAGTATTGACCGAAATACCAACGTCGGCTTCCTTGATCGCAGGAGCATCATTGACACCATCGCCCAAAAACGCGACAGAGTGTCCGTATTCACGAAGCTTTTTGATTATAAAGTATTTTTGCAGAGGTGAAACCCGACTAAAGATAATACCATTTTCGATCATAGAACGCAGGGGAGTTGAAGATGAACCCGAAGCAGACTCGCTGGAATTGGCCATTAAATCCAATTGATCCCCAGTAACAATCTGATCTGGAGAAAACACAAACCCGGTTTCTCGGGCAATGTGCTTTGAAATCTCACTGTTGTCTCCAGTAATTAGTTTGACACTGATCCCAAGCTTGCGGGCAAGACCAAGAGTTTCTTTAACAGAGGCCTTAGGCGGATCAAGGAAAGTAACAAAACCCAGAAAATCCAGATCAGAAACATCTGATTGATCTAGAGTTGATTTGGTTGAAGACACTTTCTTAGTAGCAACAGCGATTGCGCGAAAACCAGATGCACCCAGTTCATTATATTTTGCAGTTGCTGCAGAGCGGACATTTGCATTCATTTTGCAGGAAGCGATTACCGCTTCGGGAGAACCCTTAGAGATTATGATCCGCTCTTTTGATTTGGAATCTTCTACCAGTACGGTCATCTTTCTGCTCTGATAGTCAAATTTTATGGCAGATAGAACACGATAAGTGGAGGTAATTTTCTGTCGTTTAGCCTCTATATCAAGGGCATCATCGATTGGATTTTTGTGAGCGGCGCCCTTGCAACTATCGGCATAGAGGAGAATCGATGGATTTTTCGAGCCATCCAAAGAAATGCAGTCGCTCACGATTATTTTATTTTCCGTGAGAGTTCCTGTTTTGTCAGTACAGAGAATATCCACATTTCCCAGATCTTCTATTGCCGAGAGCCGCTTGACGATAACACCATATCTGCTTAGCGCAGTGGCACCACTAGAAAGAGTAATTGTAATTATTGTCGGCAGAGCTTCCGGGATAAGGCCCACGGCAAGAGCAACCGAAAATAGAAGAGACTGGACCAAATCTTTTCCCAGAAAGAAATTTATCAGGAATATGATCAGAACACTCGCAAGAATGATCTTAATGAGAGTCTGACTCATTGCACTAATGCCTTTTTCAAAGCTGCTTGGCTCGGAGTGAGTATCAAGTAAACGGGAGGTCTTTCCAAAGGTTGTTCGCTCACCAGTATTATTTACGATACCCTCGGCACTGCCAGAAGTAACAATTGTTCCCATATATGCGTTGCTTTCACTTGGATCATTGGGTTTCTTTTTTGCAGGATATGATTCGCCAGTGAGGGCGGATTCGTCAATGAGAATCTCATCTACCAGATCGAGCACCAGATCAGCAGGTACCCGGTCGCCCATTTCAACTCGCACCCGATCACCCGGAACCAGATCTGCCACGGGAAGTTGAGTCCAGTTTCCGTTTCTTTTTACTTTGGCGAGCGCACTTATCTGGCGCTTTAGTTGCTCGGCTGCTTTCTCGGATTTATACTCCTGATAAAAACCCAAAAGGCCATTGAGGAAAATAAGGGCTACTATTATGATTGAACTAATTTTATCATCAAAGGCATAAGTCACAGATGCAACAACTACAAGCAGGAGATTTAGTGAAGTGACAAAATTAGTCAGCAGGATTTTCAAGGCACTATGAGAGTTTGTTTTGATCTCGTTTTTTCCAAATCGCAATTGGAATTCGTGAGCTTGACGATCAGTTAATCCATCGGAATATTCTTCCTTCATAGAAGTTAAAACTCAGACAAGAGTAAAAAAGGCTCTCATCTGAGCCATTTGTAAATAATCGAGTTACTTTTTTAGTTCAGGAATAACGCTCGAAAGAAGTTTTGAGATATCAACTTCCGAAACCGGATTCACAATCGAATTGGTAGTAAAGACAATATCCGCTGAGGTCCTTATCCGGTGTAGAGAGTCTTTCATGAAAAAGCCATGAGTGGCGGCACAAAGAACTTTCTTGGCTCCGCCACTTTTGATATTTTCAATGGCTTTTATCATGGTAGTTCCGGTAGAAATCATATCATCGATTATGAGAACATTTTTTCCGGCGATCTCGAAATTACGCTCGAGTTTCTCGATCTTCCGATAGGCAGTATCGCCCTTTTCATATTCGCCCCGCACCTTCTCCATTGTCTTGCCGCCAAAATCTGAAACGAGGTAGCCCGCCCCCTGATCCGGAGAAATAACTTCGAATGGCTCTTCAATACCAATCTTTGAGCGGCCATGTTCAATCAGTGCATGATTGGCACTAATATTTCTGATCTTAAGACCGGCATATTCGATTTCGCCCTCTTTCTTAAGAAAATGGCAATCCAGAGTTATTAGCTCCCGCACGCCAAAGGATGCAATCATACTACAGAGCACTTGGGCGGAAAGAGCTTCGCCTTCAAGGAAGGTTTTATCCTGCCGAGAATAGGGCAGATAAGGAGAAACCAGAGTTACACGAGCACCGACTCGGCGCAGAGTGTCAAGAAGCATAAAAAGAGTCAATATACTAGTATTCTGATCAGGATAGAGCCGATGCAAAAGAATGACATCCTCGCCAGCGCATTGCTTTATTTCTGGAATGCGGACATACAGGTCACCATCTGGAAATGCCTTTATCTCGATGTTTGGCTTAAAGAGATCCGAAAAATTTGGACTAATAAGAAGCATAATTAACATAAGACGGCAAGTAATTAAAAAGCAAATATTTTCTAAGTTAAGAAAGTCAAACAATAGAAAATCAATAAGATCAACAAGAAAAGAACAGGTATCACCATGAACCGGGAAATGCGTTTGGGGTTAAGCATACTAATCACAGTAGTAGTCATAGGAATAATATTGGGGAGTTTAGATCTCAACAAGATCGCAAGTGTTTTGTCAAAACTCAAAATCGAATATTTCGCGCTGGCGATGATGATTTATCTAATCCTTAACATCGCCATGTCTGCCCGAATCAGATCACTCCTAACTGAAATGAAACAGGAAATCTCCCTAATCGATTGTATCAGGGCCAATTTCGGTGGCATGATCGCGTCAGATTTTACTCCGGCAAGAAGCGGATATTTTCTTACAGCGTTTATAATTTCATCAAACAACAAAATAGATCTCGATAAGACACTTATTTCGATCTTTGGACCCCAGCTCATCGAATTTGCAATAAAGGTTATTTGCACTGCGATTCTGGCATTTATAGTCATCGGATCATTTGGAGGCAGCTTGGGAAACTGGAATCTGTATCTGATAATAGTGCTTGCAGTAGTGAGCGCAATAATTGCATTCTTCTGGTTGCTTCTTTTTGTAAAGGGACTCTTGGAAAAGTTTGAATTTATGAAAAAGCTGCCTCTGGCGAACAAAGTGTTCTACTTGCTTTATTTGATGAGATCCAACTCAGACACGATAATGAAGCGCAAGTATGAAGTGTTTGGCCTCACGTTCTTAACGTGGCTACTTAAGGGAACCGAATGGTATCTTTTGGCAAAGGCACTCAACATAGTCGTATTCGATCCGATGCTGGATTTTGGATTTTTCCTACTATTCCATTCGTTTTTGACATTCACTAATTTCCTACCACTTCCGACACTAGCGGGAACGGGCGCATCGGAAGCAGCAGCCGCAGGAGTCTTCGTTCTCTTTGGATTAAGCGTTGAAAGCGGAGTTGCATTTGCACTTCTGGCGAGATTCCTGATGGTCGCGGTAGATCTGATCGGGCTAAGCGCAATAGTTCCGCTTTTGAAAAAGGAAAGCTTGGATCAACTGCTTGGGGAGCTGGAAAACGTAGAGAAACGATCTAAAGCATAACTGAGTTTCATAAACGAGCATATCCAGGAATAAGGATTACTTCGACTCAGAAAGTAGTGCATCCGAAAGTCTACCTAAAGTAAGAATGCCAAAACAGCCAGCAACAATGGCACAGAGGCCACCAATTGCCAAACCCCATCGAGGATCAATCGTTTGACTAACCCAGCCAACCAAAGGCCCGCCAATCGCAGTTGAACCAACAAAAGCAATAGACCAAAAGGACATTACCCGACCGATCATGTTAGATTCTGTTTCGAGTTGGAGAAGAAGCCGCCCGGAAGTCAAAAAGTACATTGAACAAAAACCAACGAGAATCATCCCGCCAATAAAGAGAGGCAGTGTCGGCGCGAATGAAGCAAAGAGTATCGCTAAGCCCAAAAGAAAACAGGCCAGAATGAAATTTTTGAAACTAACATTGCGTTGTCTCGCAGTAAGGATGCCCCCAAAAATAGCACCAAGACCCATAGCGACAGTCATCGATGCATACGTTCCCGCATCTCCATTAAAGGTGAATTTGGCAATTAGAGGAAGACTCACAGTAAATTCATAGGTCATCGTGCCAATGATACCGAGGGTAATAAGAGTATACAATAGAGATCTGTGAGAAACAATATAGCGAACACCGTCAAAGAGTTGAACATGCATGGCAGAGGCAGCTTGAATTTTGGGCGCCTTAAGAGGATCCATCATGATCAAAGCCATAATCAGGGCCACATAAGAAATTCCATTGATAAGAAAACAGAAAGAAAGTCCCAGTGCAAAGATTATAATACTGCCAATAGTCGGACCAAGGACCCTAGCGACATTGAATTGAATATTATCAAGCGTTACGGCATTTTTCAACTCAGTTTTGCCTACCAGCTCGAGAATAAATGCATGCTCAACAGGAATATTGATAGATGATATAATTCCAAGGAGAAGGGCAAAAACATAGATCATCCAGACCTGAATCATATCGAAGGTAACTAGCAAACCAAGGCCGGTCGCAAGCAAAGCAAATGCACCCTGAGTAAAGAATAGTAATTTACGTTTGGAAAAACGATCGACAAACAATCCGCCTAGTGGAGAGAGAAGTAGAACAGGAAGAAATTGCAGGGCAGTAACCAACCCAAGCTGGATCCCAGACCCGGTGAGATGCAAAACGAGCCATTGTTGCGCGAGGGTTTGCATAAACGAACCAGTACATGAGACAGCCTGACCAAAGAAATACAAACGATAATTACGGATTTTTAGAGATGTAGTTGAATCAATTATGAATTTCCTGAGCTCAGACATTTGTAATCACACATATAGAACAAGATAAGATTGGATTGAAGTTTAAAATAAGCAGATAGGAAGTGCAATGGCCATTCGGGAGGGCCAAATGACCAAAACCCCAATGCATATAAGGACTTCCATGAATTCTTTGTCTTATGGAAGACTACTACCTAAAACCAGTTTTTAAAATTGGCGATGACGAAGATGATGATCTTGAAGAAGATGAAGACGATGATGACGAAGGCGATGAAGACGACGATGAAGATTAGTCATAATCTCCAATAATTCTTTTTCTGATCAAAGTATTTTTCTACAATTTTTACTTTTGCAGCTGCATTCGAACTTATTTTGAGGAATATCGCATGTCGAATAGTCGCTAGTTATTTCCTCACCGATTTTGATATCTCGCAGGGCAACGTCGCACATATCGATCACGTGGGTATTTGGATCGCAGGAATGATTAATGTAACGTTCGGGCGAATTCATCAGAAGATATTTACCCTCGACAAAGGAAACGTAATGCTTTTCTTCAGACGACAATTCGGCCAATTCATCAGAACTCAAAATACGAAGCGGGTTCCATCGGAGGATTATTTCCCCCGTCTCAAAATCCCGAGCTGCAAAAATACCTTTGCCGGAAATGCTGGATTCGCGTATGACGATGGATCGTTTCATGAATAACTTTTCTTAAGAAGAAAATAAATATTAATATAAAAGATGAATCAGTTAGAGTCGGTTCATGAAGTTTACGCTTTTCGAAAAAGAATTCGAACTGGAGCTCATTCATTTTGGAATTGTGATTCTTTCAGTAGTCATAGTGGCAGTAATAACTCAGTTCGTATTTGGTGCGATCACAAATGGAATTTACAATCTGCAAGTGGTAAATCCGACACTTGATTTCTACACAACCCTGTATTTATGGCGAATTGTACTCGAACTGATTAGGGCACTTGACAAAGTAATCGTTGGAGGATTTGCAATTCTCATAATGAAGTGGCTTACGAAAGATCCGCAAAAAGAAGCCGCAAATGTCAGCCTCGCATTCGCACTGACAACAAGTGCGGCAGCAGTAGTACTCGCACTGATCGAATTAACAGGAGATTATTACACGCCAATTTTTTCAAACCCAAGTTATTTTCTAACCTTAATCGCAGGCAATTTGGTTTCCGGTTTCCTAGTATATGGATGGGTAAAGATACTAACTGAAGACAATAGAAGAAAGACCTTCGAGGCTTTAATTCTTGGAATCATAGCAGGCACTGCAACAGGACTACTCATTGAGACTTACACATACATACCATTTGAACTTGGAGTCTGGATGCAAACCCTGTTTTCGATTAATGAACTTACACGAGCAGCAATATTGCTAATAGACCAGATCGGATTCGCAATACCCATAATATATCTTGGCAAGAAAGGCAAAATTGACCCGTGGATGATTGGGTTTGTGTTAATTTGGATCATAGATAACAGTTATTCACTCTTAGGCGTAAATTACGCAAATCTTATCGCAGGCATACTGATGATTGCAATAATCGCCATTGCGATTAATCTCAAAAAAGAGGACCAACCCAAATCCCCATCTTTATAATCTTAAGTTACGAGTAACATTCGATGGCAGAAGATTTTGCAGGCATGACCATTGCAATAACAGTTGTTACCGCTTCTATCATATTGGCTGGCATCTTAATCGGACTTGGCCGCTCGTTCGGATATAAAAAAATCGAGCTCTTTGGAATCGAGGAGCTCGCACAGTCAGTAATTAACGCAGCCATAATAGGTGCATTTGCCGCGCTCGTAGCCATGATATCGGGCCTAGGAAGCACAATAACCATTAACGCGTGCTCAACTGGCAGCCTGCTTTCGCAATTAAGTTGCAGCCTTAGTAGCGCATCACTGGGAATCGGGACATTTAGCAGCTCGCTTTTCCAGATGCTCCTTACGCTCGGTTATTATCAGGATCTGATTTTGAATTTCAGTGCGTTCTCAATAGCACCATTTGGAAATCTGGACTCAATATCACACATACTTCGATCCCAGATGGACATGTCGAATTTTATTTCGCTGCTATTTGCGATAAATGTGGCGATATCGGATTTCATTTCGAATAATGCGCTCTCGCTCCTCTTTCCAAGCGGACTTATACTTAGGACTTTCTTTGCAAGTAGAAGGCTAGGAGGCATGTTGATCGCCATAGCAGTCGGAGCGGTTTTATTCTACCCAACATTTATCCTTATCTTCCCAAATCCCGCACCAGAACTAAATAACGCCACAATGGCGATGAACGCATTTAACAATAATAGTTACTTCGCGCCAGTGCCGATAGTCGACCTAAACAACAACTACGCGATCGCTGCAAAAATCGACATCATGAGCGGCCGGTGCGCAAACAACGGGACAATGATTGTGAACTCGAGCAGATGCCTGGATTCGAATTTGACTGGCTTTAGCAGGACAAACTCGAGTTTGGTTTCAACATTCTCATCTGATCTCACAGTCATTTCACAGAAAAACAATGCTGCCATGGGCAAGGCACTTTTATTCGGACTAGTTGCACCAATATTTTCATTGATAATCACGCTCTTTTTCGTAATAGAATTGGGAAAAGTACTTGGCGGCGACATCGGGATAAAGAGCTTTGATTTGCTCTAGAGCACGTTTAAGAAACAGAAGAAATTATCACGGATTTTGTATCCTATCTAATTCGGTGATAAGTCCATGGCTCATATCACGGTCCGCAAGGTAAATGGTAAAACGTATCATTATCTCGAAGAATCAATAAAACAGGGCAGTAAATGGATTAAAGAAAGCAGCTATCTTGGTGCAGAACTTCCAGATAACCCAAGATTATCTGAGATTTATAAAAAATTTGTACAGAAGTTGGAGAAGAAGGGAGTCTTTGGAATGGTCCCTCCACGCACTGAATTCATAGGCAGAAACCGAGCAATAAAGATCGAACAGGGAACCAAAAATAGATCAAGGTTTCTAAACTCATTGACGCCCACACAAAGAATTGAATTCATGAAAAGAGAACGAATAACGTTCATCACAGATTCAAATGCAATTGAAGGATCTACCCTTGATTATTGGCTAACTGAGCAAGTTGTTGCAGATCAAAAAAGAATAGAGAGATTGCAGAAACGGGGGGTCGTGATTACCAATATGGATCGGGAAGAACAGGAGGCACTCAATTTAAACAGATGTCTTGATCAGTATGAACAACTGCTCAAGCACAAAAAAGAGCTTAGCACGGATATGATACTGAAGCAGCAGGGTATTCTTCTTTCCAGAATAGACGGATATGAAAAATATTGTGGAGTGTGGAGACCAGTTAACGTTCGAGTACATGGCTCAGATCATGTTTTCCCGCATCACCAGATAGTACCCAAACTCATGGACGAACTGATCAGTTGGCATACGAACAATAAAGAACTGATTCACCCAGTAGAACTTGCAGCCGAATTCCATACGAAATTTACGACCATTCACCCGTTTGCTGATGGAAATGGCAGAATGGCTCGTCTGCTGATGAATTATGTCCTCCAAAGGAATTCGTTGCCATTTACAAACATCCCGCTAAGCAAACGAAGTGCATATATGAAAACCCAGGCCGCAGGGAACATTGAAAATCACAAACCGTTTGTGTTATTTCTGGCAAACGAACTAATAAAACAAAATCAGAAGTTGAAAGGAAAGTAAATGGATTTCTGATTTATTGGTTTTGGTTTAGATTTAACGCATGCTCTTTTTTGATCGCAAAGGCAACAGAGTCAGCAAACCAGAAGGACGCAGAGTTGCAAAGCGCAGATCTGCATATGGAGTTGCGATAGCGGGTGAGAATGCACTCATGATCAAAGCAGCGTGGAATGCTGTTTGGGAATTTCCAGGTGGCGCAGTTGAAGAAAACGAAACGCTCCATGAAGCACTCAAACGCGAATTCATCGAGGAGACAGGATATGAATTAGTTACGATTAGTACGCAGCCATTTTTCAGACTCAAAAGAGGATTCTATGCAGAAGACATCGATCGGTATTTTGATTCGCAGATGAGCTTTTTCTTGGTTGATGTAAGTGAAGGTGACCAGCCACACAAAGCAAACAGGAACGAGATTAGCGAAGTATCCTGGGTACCAATTTCATCGCTTAACAAAACCAGCTGCCATCCAATTTCGCTCGGAGTAGTAAAGGAATTGATGGATTCAAAGCAGTAATCAGAGAGATACGCAAATACAAAGGAAAATGAGCCCATGAGCCAATAAAAACTCTTCTTAACAAATCCAGAAAACATGGACGACTTCACTGAACACGAACGAAAATTGCTTGAGCCTTACGTCACGAATCTTGACAGATCCATATTCGTACTTACTAACCTCCCAGAAGTAGTAAAGGGAGCATTGTTTTCCCGCTATAGCCGCAGTGCAAAAAGCCTTAGAAGGGTGCTTCTTGACGAATTTATGCTTTCGGACGAACTTGGCTCGAAAGAAATGTTCGGCAGCCAACATATAGGCACAACAAGCAGTGGAAAAATAGTCCAGACTAAAAAAGCAGAAGAGTTCTACGACCGCGTACTTGTAGGCTACGGCGATGATTCAGTAGCCGAACTCGCAGGCGCGCACATTGCTGTCGAAGAGATTTCGATTATCGCCACCAAAGTTCTTGAAGATGCACGCATTGGCCTCTCGCCACTTGAAAAATCAACAAGATATGTCTATTTCGATGAAAAGAAAGATGGGAAATGGAAGTATTACAGAGAACCAACGATCATGAACTCGGAATTCGCAGCACTATATGAAGAAACATGCGATCTGTGTTTCCAGACATATACTGAATTGGTTCCAAAGGTTTCGGAATTTATAGTCAAGAGAGAACCAAAGGACGAAACGACGAGCGATCGGGCGTATAAGGCAAGTGTCCGGGCAAAAACGTGCGATCTGCTTCGAGGGCTTCTTCCGGCAGGCACACTTACGAACATGGGATTCTTTGGGGATGGAAGAGCGTATGAATATCTTCTTACGCGCATGTATGGCGACGATCTGGTTGAGATGCAGAATATTGCAAAAGAAATGCAAGGTGAACTTGCAAAAGTCATTCCATCATTTGTCAAAAGAGCCAACAACGCACACGGAATTGCAACACAAGGATTCTACAAACGAGTCCGGAATTCAATGGAAAAACTCGCCGCGGATTCGGCACTTAGGGGAACTGGAAATGACCAAAACGAATATGTCAGACTCGTCGAATATGACAAGGACGCAGAGCGAAAAATAATTGCAGGCGCACTTTATCCATATCTCCAGAAATCAATGAGGGAAATTCTTGCAATAGTAGACAAAATGACAGACGCAGAAAAAGAAATAGTCATTGCAACGTATGTCAACGAACGTGAAAACAGGCGACAGAAACCGGGCCGCGGGTTCGAACATGCACAATATACATTCGATATTTCAGGCAATTTCGGGGCGTATCGAGACTTACATAGACACAGAATGCTAACACAACAGAGACAGTTGCTCACGCCGCATTTGGGCTACAAGTTACCAAAGGAACTCAAGGAAGCAGGACCGGAATTCGAAACTGCGTTTGTTCGTGCAATGGATGCTGCAAAGATAGCATATCAAAAGATCGCAGCAAAGTATCCAAAGGAAGCACAGTATGTCGTTCCATTGGCATACAATATCAGGTGGTACATGTCACTTAATCTGCGGGAAGCATATCACATGCTCGAACTGCGCAGTGCGATGCAGGGGCACATAGACTATAGAGTAGTGGCTCAGCAGATGTTCCGCGAAATCGAACGAGTACATCCAAGACTTGCAAAGGGAATGAAATTCATGGATATGAAAGAGTATTCGCTCGAGCGCTTGGAAGCGGAAAAGCGAATCGATAAGAAAATGGATGAAATCACAAAGAAATACGGGACCTAAAAACAAACACCCGCGAAGGCAATCTTAGGGTCAGTCCACTCTGAAATCGCCCTGAACACCTAGGGAACTACAAACTTTAAGAATACCCAGTGAATAGTTAAATTGCAAGAAAATCGAGAAAATTAATGAGAGCCCGCAACAGTAACTCCTACCCCAACGACCAGAGAAAGTGAAGTTAGATCTGCACCCACACCAGCTTCAAAAGCAATAACTCGGGAAATAGGAACTCCTGCGCGAACCATTGCAACAAAATGAGGAGCAGTTACATCTAAATGCACACGAGAGGTCGCAGCGGGGAAATTAACCATATCCAAAGACGCACCAAGCGAGAGCGGATTGGTGGAAGTCCAGGGAACATGAATGCCCCGGTGCCGGGCTTCCACATGCAAAGGGTTCATCAGATCGCTTCCAGGTACGATCAAGCCGCTTGTCGCAGAAACTTCTGCACTTAGTAATCGATGAACGTAATGGAGTGAAAGGCCGTATGCCGCAAACGATGCATCGACAGAGCGGGTTTGAGTAGGATGCGAGATTTGAGATGCACTAAGAGGTGCGACTCCACCACGGAAGAATAAACCACCCTCCAAATAATGACCATCGCCAAAGGATCGCAACACTCCGACTCCCAGTCCGCCGCCAACAACATTTGCACCCGCATCAAACTCTGAGGTCAAAAGACCAAAGTGTCGATAGAATCCAGAACCAAAGATAGAAAGCTCGAATCCCGAGTCCCGCGGACCTAATCTAATATAGTATGAAACATTCGCGGCACCAGAGCCGGCGATCACACCATCAACACCACTAGGAAGGACTGATCCGAAAACAGAGGCAGAATAGTGTGGAAGCAGAATCATGGGAGCAATAGGTCGAACACTACGTCCCTGCTGACCGTTTCCATTGGGGTTGGGCGGGGTTTGATTTTGGGCAGTGTTTCCTGGAGTGGGGGGAGCTGGAGTAGCGATAGTGATAGTAGCAGTCGCCCCATTAAAGCGCAAGAACCCTCCTGGACCACGGATAGTAAGTCTATGCGGGCCTTCGCCAGTAACATGAACAGTATAATCTCTTGACGAACCGATCGCAAGATTCGCCCCGAGATTAACATTAACGGAATCGATGGATGCAGTAATGGAAGTCGGAGAGAGAGGAGATGAATCAGAAGGAGATAAACGAATGTCATCAACACCGGAATCTAAAACATATCTAAGGACGCCTGGTGGAGAAGTAGGAGACGCACTTGCAACGGTTTTCCATAAAGTAATAGAAATATCTGCAGGACCATTAAAAGTAAAAGTGGGCATTTGATTTGCTTCCTGACTTACCCGAACTCCGGCCAGACTGTTCAGACCGTCATGAAGAGCAACATTAGTACCAGCCACAGCGACCGGAACAGGAACTGAACGAGTGGTGGACTGAGTACCTAGGGGAGTCGGAGCTACGACAGTGGGCGGAGCAGGCTGCGCAAAAGCTTTTGCTGGAGAAATTGCAACAGATGAAAAAGCAATTGCTGCAACAGACGCAGCACGACATACAGTATCTCGATGAACATTTCGCATAGATTTCACTTAGGTTGACATTAACTAAAACGATTTAAAAGTGTTTGTTTTTGGAAAGAAGTAACAATAGGGTTTATAACCTGTAGTAATGATTAAATACCACCATGAGTAAAACACCAGCACACGCAGTAAAGGCAGCAGCATCACATTCACCAGCACCACCAGAACAGGTTAGATTATCAGTACCAGCATACACACCAAGAGCTCCTAGCCGAATGCCGCTTTCAGAAGGACCAGAAGTAAAAATGGAAGAGGAAGAAGAAGTAGAACTCGCAACTGCAGTAAGCACAAAAGTAGCTCAAGAATTTAGAAGACTTGGATACGATCAGGTAAGAGAAATAGGACGAGGCGCGATGGGAATCGTTTATAGTGCGCTTCATGTAGGAACTAAAACGGAAGTAGGACTAGGACGGAGAGAAGTCATAAAAGTACTACAAAAAAATTATGCCTCAAATGAGGCAGCCAGGGCACGATTCATAAGAGAAGCACAGGCCATTGCAGGACTCCCACATCCAAACATAGTAAAAGTAAATAAAACCCTAATGACAAGTGCGGGCGAAATCGCAATAGTGATGGAGGAGCTCAGAGGGCAGGAACTTGCAACATATTACGAAAGAGGCACTATGCCCCGACCATGGGCAGAAACGGCAGGCATATTTGCCCAGGTTTGCGCAGGGCTTAGGGCAGCTCACGAAAACAAAGATAGCGATGGACGCCCGGCTCCAATAGTTCATAGAGACATAAAATTCGAAAATATTTTCCTCTGTGAAGGCGAGGATGGGCCAGTCGCGAAAATACTCGATTTTGGAGTGGCCAAAATCCGAGAGAACGGTGCCCAGGAGCTAACACAAGATGGAACAGTGCTTGGAACCCCGTATTACGTATCTCCTGAGATGGCAAGAGGAAGAGGCGTAGACATTCGATCAGATATTTGGGCAGTAGGAGTCGCACTATATTACACAGTTACAGGAACATATCCCATTGAAGGAGAGAACGTACAAGACACAATAACCCGAATTGCAAGTGAACAGGCCCAATCAGTTAGAGAAAGATGCATTGCAAGAGGACTACCACCTCCAGAGCAAGCAGTAGAGAAAATAATAATGACCTGCCTGCAACGGGATCCAGACCAACGATTCCAAAGCGCAAAGGCACTTAGAGATGCAATAATTAGGACAATCAGTACGGAAAATAAAACAAACATAGTTTTAGGAGATAGGCGTTCATCACCTAGGATAGATGGAAAGTACGTATTGGGTGAAGAGGTACACAGACATTCTACGGCAAGTGGAAGATTCTATACGGCAACCGAAACAGGAGATCTTCAAAGAGAAGTTACAATAAAAATTTTAGAAGGAGTTTTTGATGAAAACGAGAAAGCCAGACTGAAAAAAGAGGCACAAACACTCACACAAATAGAGCATCCAAACGTCGCAAAAGTGTATGAATTGGATGTAAGTGGAGATCATCCCCGTTTAGTAATGGAGTTTGTAGGAAGAAAAACATTAGCCCAATACGTAGCTGAGGAAAGAGAATTAGATCTGCCATTCATAGGCAGTGCGATGGATCAGATTTGTAGTGGACTTGCAGCAGCACATGAAATCGGGATGATACATAGAGACATAAAACCGGAAAATATTTTTTTACAGCCGACAAAAACAGGAGGAACGCGTATAAAGTTAGTAAATTTTGCATTTGCAAGGGAAGCGCAGGAAGGTCCTGATAAACAAAAACTCACAAGACCGGGAGTAAGCGTCGGAACCACAGGATACAAACCACCCGAAGCCAGACTAGACGGAGACGTAACACCAGCCTGGGACGTCTATTCTGCAGGCGCAGTATTATACGAAATGCTAACTGGCACCCCTCCATTTATTGCAGATGCAGCAACCCCCGAAATAGCACATTTTAGACTTCCAACATCACCATCAGAAAGAAATCAAAGTAGAAGGATACCAGTGGAATTAGACAGTATTGTCGCTAAGGCAATGGCGCTGACAGCTAAAGACAGATATCAGAGCATTGAGGAATTTTCAGCTGCACTTAAAGACACGTTGAAAAAGATAGATGGTAAGAACGGCAGAAAAAGTGGACCTGTGGCACTAATCAACAGACCAAATAAACTATACTATGGACTGGCGACAGTAGGAATCGTAGCGGGTCTTGTAGGTGCAGGGGTAATGATCGCAAGATCCAAGCACAGGATTCAAGAGCCAAGACACGAAGAGATTGTTAGAACCATCAGAGACAGTGCAGTAGTAGCTCCAACCATTACCGATGCAGGAGCATTAAATGCAGATGCAGGAACACCTCCAGTAGCTGCGCAGATTGTATCTCTAGAACCAGCAACATACAGAGTTCGATTCTCCGCGGAAGTAAAAGGATTTACGGTATATGTTGACGATGGATCTGGGAATACTACCGAGTTATGTCCAAGCAGGACTCACAAACGATGTTCTGGCGAACTAAGTCCGGGCAACCACACGATAGTAGTAAGAAAAGAGGGGTATCAAGAGTGGCGCAGAGAAATAAACGTTACTGAGCCCGGACAGATAATAGACATCGAAGGCCTAACACGGATCCGATCAGCCAGAACTCCACGAACCGGCCATGGGCATGGGCAACATAACAGTGCAGTACAGATAAATCACATAGAAGACTAACCGCACCGTCCCTAATTTAAATTTTCTTTTCCAAACTACTGCATGCACCTTCGCCAAAACAATTTCATCACGACCCCCCTATCAGAGCTGAGAAAGGAAAAACCAGAAGAATTTGGACAACTTATTAAACTCTGCGGCGAACTCAACCCGAAACAATTTCCCGAGGCCACGATAGTAAGAGAAGACAAGGAATACGCAACTATTGGAGATGTGTATCGACTCTCAAGAAAGCTCGCACAAAAAAAGAAGCCAAAGGAGCAGACCCGCATCAGCGACCTTATGGCCAGATTCCGATCCGGCTCAAGATTGGCGAAGAAATGAGGATTTATCTAACAGGTGCAAATGGCAGACTGGGCAGAGAAGTTCTAAAGCGCATACCAGAAGCCGCACCACTAGTAAGAAAGGCGAGTGGGTTAAAGTCCGAAATAATAACTGATTTTTCAATAGATTCACTAAGACCAATCCTAGCAGACGCAGACATCCTGATCCATTTAGCAGGATCGCTGGACATGGAAAACAAAGAAGCACTTAGAGAAGGAAATGTCGAATTGACAAGACGATTGGAGAAAGCAGCGCCAAAGAGATGCCGGATTGTTTATGCAAGCTCGATTGCAGTTTATGGAAAAACACTCGCCCAGATTCCGGCCAGGGAGGAAACTGCGATAAAACCAGACAGCGAATATTCAAGAACAAAATTAGAAGCCGAAAACATAGTTCGAAGCAGACCCAACCACATAATACTTAGAATAGGAACCATCTATGGGCCCGGCTTTGAAGACTACTTCAGGATACTAGAGCGCATCGAGAAGGGAAAAATGCAGATGATCGGAAGCGGCAATAACCGAATCCCATTTGTCCATGTCGAGGACGTTGCCGACGCTATCACAAGAACAGGTGGAAAGGTGAATGGTACATTTGTACTCGCGGGAGAGGCAAAAACACAAAAAGAGATTTTCGAAATTGCAGCCAGAGAACTCAAAGTCCACCCACCAAAGAAAAAAATGCCTAAGATAGTAGCTATGGCAGCAGTACATTTGCAAAAACTGATGGGTAAGAGGGAAGCGGCAAGGAAATTTACGATTGAACACGTGCTCGTCCTTTCTTCAGATCGTGCGTTCGATTGTACAAAGGCGAAAAAAGAACTTGGGTTTTCTCCAAGAAGCATCGAACAGGGCATTGTAGAGATGGTTCAGAGGTATAGAAACCGGGCCCAAGCTTCGATTTAAAAGGATTAGAGTTCTCTTAGAATCCATGAATAGATCATTTTTCTTATTATTGGCAGCACTTCTTTGTGGCACCATACTAGCCGGCTCGTATGACCAACAGTACCAACAACACGTCGGACTAAATGGAGCATCAAAAATAGTCAAGAAAACCACGGCTCAGAGCCTCGGGGCGATTCTTACACCTCAGGAAATAATTAACGCGGCTCAAATATGTGGAACTAGCAGAAATGATTGTTTCATAAATGAAAGTCAAAATACCATGATTACTACAATAGAACTCACATCAGAGAATAACTATTACACATTTGAAACGGATTACGGATTTCCTTTCATCGAACATCATTTGGTCATGCGAAAGCTGCCAACTGACAAATTCGGAACGGTAATGGCCACATTAATAAATGCAGTAAAACCAGATTTGCAATTAGAGCCATCAGAACGGGTTGATTTAGATGCAAATAATACAGAAAATGGAAAATTATTGAAGCAGATCGGCGTAAATATAAGTTACGAAATAATAATGCCTGGAAGTGCTTATGTAGCTACAGGAGGAGCAGAATTAACAAATGAAGGCACAGCAAAGTTTGAACTCTCAAAAGTATTAGAGCAGGGCGGATCGATGGAAGTTCGCTCAAGAGAACCGAACTGGTCATATATAGCAGCAATAGCAGGAATAGCAGTCCTTTCAGCATTTGCAGCCTCATTTTATCTGGAGAGAGAAAAGAAAACAAAAAAGAAACAGGAAGATAAAAAAAATCCGGCAAGCGAACAGATCCAAAAGAAAAACGAACAGACAAAATCACAAAATAAAAACCAAAAGCCACAAAATAAATTAGCACAGGGCAAAAATAGTTGAACAAAAACAATTTCAAAAATAAATTTTTTATTTTAAAAATTTAAAAATATTTTTTGAAAACGAACCAAAAAAAGAAAATTTTGAATGTTTTTGGGAATAGCTTTTTAAATTTAATTTATAACTATTTTATTGAAGATGTAAAATGTCACACAAACTTGAACATATACATATGACCGTAAACGCAAGAATCGACCCGAATTTTAAGGCATTGCCAAAGGATGATGCTCAGCGTTTCGTAAATGAGTTGATGAAGACCATTCACATGAAGCCACTTGGCCCATTGAACTGGTCGGACGCAGAGGATTTGGATTTCCCAGGACA
This sequence comes from Microcaldota archaeon, assembly GCA_016212525.1. Classification (GTDB taxonomy): domain Archaea; phylum Micrarchaeota; class Micrarchaeia; order Anstonellales; family Bilamarchaeaceae; genus Bilamarchaeum. The sequence goes on from JACRGD010000010.1 coordinate 611,417, forward strand.
GAGCTTTGTCCAGATGATTACGACAAGCCACTGTTCAGTTCATTACTTTACAGGTAATGACGGGACAAACGAGATCCACTTTGATCTGTACTCGTGCACATGTTTTGATGTCAACAAGGTCATTGCTTTACTTGACCGCACCTTCGGACTGATTTCCTGGCATGGAATCATATATCAGAGAACCATGCATGAAGCACCAGTCGTGAAGATGATCGGAAGCGAAGCAAAAGAAGTCCTGGTTGAAACACCAAGCGCAGCTAAAAGATGTTAAATTAAGTTTAATTTTTTCCAAATTTTCTAATTCTTTCAATATTTTATTCAAATAACATAGAGGTACCCATAAAACGGAGCAACAAAAATGACAGAATATGAAGGCGCAAAAGACGACAAAATGAAAATCGGCAACATAGTAGGTTATGCCGGAGGAATATTATTCGTAACGATAAGCATTATCGATCTTATCGTCTGGAAAGATTATTTTGTCTCGGTTTTGGGAATGGTGGTTGGCCTACTGTACATCGGAGCCACATACATGCAGGATCAAGTCATGAAAAGAAGAAAATACATTATTGATAATGAGAGCATTTTTATCGAACCTCCGATGTTTCTTTTCGGGAAGATAACCCCACTTAAAATCCAAGACATCGATTCGATCGATCTGGTCATATCAGACAAAAAAGGGCTGGCAAACTTCGAATATAAAATGAAGAATGTTCTTGGCGGCCGTGAGTTCGTAAGACTTCCAAGTGTTTATCTTCCCAAACGATCAGTCGTCCTAAATACCAGAAACAAAATGGGACTGTTTTTCATCTCATACGTATTAACACCCAGGGACGATCAGGAATTCATAAACGAAATAGTTTCAAAGAACAGGAAGGAAATCAGAGTAAATGAAATTCATAACTAAAACATGAGTTTTTATTAGTTCACAAACAGGAATATCACATGGGAACGCATCATACTGCGCCAGAACCAAGCGGAATAATAACTCAAATTCCAACGTTTGAACCAACAGGAGTATCTGCAAATAGACACATCCCGCCAGTAGCACTTGATCGGGCAAGGCATCTAGCCACAGTAGCAGGAGCAGATCCCATGCTTGTTGCAACATATCTCCAGAACTCGCAAGTTGATGTAGGGAGGAATCCAAACGGCACATTAGATGTTCGTGTAACTCTTTCGCCCCCAAATCCGTTTGGCTCAATTTCACCAGAGGTTCAGAACAGGAGTCGGGTTTTTGCAACACGATTACTCGAAATCGCCTATAGAGAGGGAGTAAGCACGGGAAATACATCATTCGACTTTCAATTAGGTCCAACAGCTCAGAGATTTGTAGAGCAGAGGGCAAACCAAAACAACATCGACCCTGCAGCCTTTCGGGACGGAGTGATCGTATCTATGATCTGCAATAATGATCCGCATTTTCTTGCGCCGACGCGTATAGCATCACACGAACTCTCAAGCCTGGTAACGGATCAGTTCCGGGATGTGCATGGACCAAGTGAATATTCACCAATACTCTCGACAACGGATGTAATTGTGAGGGGAACGCGAACACAACAGCGTGGAGCAGTAGTATTTGACATCACCCAGGAGCAGTCAGAGCGAGGGACACAGGTAATAACAACATCGAGAGAGATCCCACAAGCGAACCGCAGACTAGTAGAGCAGATAGGAACATTTATGGGAATTGACCCTCGAGAACTCGTTGCAGCAGTAGAAAATATGACAGTGGCGCATAGATACACCAATTACGGAACTGCCGCAATAGACGCATATCCGGTTCCGGCTCAAAACGATCCAGCAAGAAGAACATACGAGGTAGCATCATTAATACTCAGATATGCCTACTCTGATAGAGCAGACCGAAGAACAGGAGAATTTTCAGAAGAACATATGCTCCGGGCATTAACATATGTAGCATATCAACCAAACTTATTTGTCGATCCGAGATTACCAGTCCAAATGGACCCGCCAACCCGCAGATGGATCAACCAGCAGGCATCGTACTACGGCCTCCCAGAATCAAGTTCGAGATTAATTTTTGCATACACATTATTAGCAACCACAGACACAGGACTGGCAGATCGATTTCTTAGAATGAACATAGAACGAATGCGAGCAACCCCCAACGAGCAGGAAAGATTGAATCCTGAATCCGAAAGGTTGCTAAGTGAATTTGTTCCAGTTACAGCGGGAGCATTGCTTAGAGAGCACACACAAAGATACCGTGCAGGTGAGAGAACTCCGGCAGGCCAACAAACACTACTTAGTATCGGATTTAGCGGGATGCATCAAGTGCAGACATATCTTGCAGAACTAGACCGCACAGAAGCACAACGCAGAAGACCTGCATAAACCCAAGTACAAGCAAAAAAAACTAAATAAGAATAAAAGAAAGAATAAGAGAACAAAGAATTATTCGTTCTTGTATATGTGCACAACTGCAGTAGCACCAGAGCCACCAACATTCTGGGACATTCCGATGTGCGCATCTTTAACCTGTCTGCCCTCTGCCTCGCCCCGAAGCTGCCAGACACATTCGACAGCCTGTTTTACACCGGTAGCACCGACCGGGTGCCCACAGGCTTTAAGACCACCTGAAGTGTTAATCGGAAGTTCTCCATTTAGTGCAGTCCTACCCTCAAGAGTCGCAGGACCACCCTGACCTTTTTTGAAGAAACCTAAATCCTCAATGGCCATTATTTCTGCAATAGTAAAGCAATCATGAACCTCTGCAAAATTCATATCTTTTGGAGTCATCTTTGCCATTTTGTAGGCTTTTTCTGAGGCGACCTGAGTTGCCCGCAGTCCCGTAAGAGAAGCACGAGAGTGCAATGCGATTGCATCGCTTGCCTGGGTGCTTGAAAGAATTTCAACTGGCTTTTTTGTGAAACTGTGTGCCATATCAAGAGGTGCAAGAATAACCGCAGCGGCACCATCAGTAATTGGCGAGCAGTCAAAAACCTTTAGTGGATCCGAGATCATCTTGGACTTAAGAACAGTCTCAATCGAAATTTCCTTTTGGAATTGGGCATATTTGTTTTTGGCCCCGTTTTTGTGATTCTTTACTGCAACGGCTGCGAGCATTTCCGCAGTCGTTCCGAAGTCTTTCATATGAACCTTGGCCATTAATGCATAGATCGCCGGGAAGGTAGCACCCAAAAAGAGCTCCCATTCCTGATCGCCCGCACCGCCAAGGATATCGCTGACAGTATTGACATCCAGATCAGTCATCTTTTCGACTCCACCGACGACGACGACATCGTGCATTCCAGATGCCACAGCCATGACACCTTGTCTAAGTGCAAGACTGCCCGAGGCACAAGCACCCTCGACACGAGTAACCGGAATCGGGTTAAGTCCCATATAATCGGCAAGAAGCCCACCTATGTGCTCCTGGCCCACCAGTCTGCCAGAAGCCATAGTTCCGACAAAACCAGCATCAATCTTATCTCCAGAGAGACCCGCATCTTCAATTGCCTTTACGCCCGCTTCGACGACCAGATCCCGGAAGCCCTGCTCCCATTGTTCGCCAAAATGAGTCATACCTGCTCCTATAATCGCAACTTTTCGCATATAATTTCACCGATAGAAAGTAGAGATACATATAAGGAGCGATATTTAAAGGCGAGGCAAGACACTACGGCAGAAGACGAGAGGGCATTCGGATAAAGTGTTAGAAAATAGCTAAACAAGAGTTTAAAAACAAGTCTACATAGATGATAAGTACAATGGATTCTAGAAAAATTAGAGCCACTCTTGCCATAGAGGGAAGAATCAACGAAGGGAAAGTAGTTAAGGTGAGATTTGGAAATAGAGCCGCAAATGCGACTGAAGAACCAATAATAGAGACAACGAAGCTGGTAGAGGCAGTACTAAGAACTGCAATCATAGACGGAAAGTTTACAGAAGCACACAGAATAGTAGCAGACATAAGAGACCAGACAAATAAGGGCAAAAAACCAAATGAATCAATACTGATAATATTAACAGGCATAGTCCAAAACAGATTCGTCAGAAAGATGTTCGATAATCCAGGCGAAGAAAGAGCACATGAATTGATTAGGGAAATGGTTGGCCAGATTTTCGCCCGTCATTATAGGCGGGACCCCCAGAAGATCGCAGAATTACTAAATACAAGAGACCGGATAATTAGAGTAGCCGCAGCAGCAAAATATCTGGAGGCAGCAGTCGCAAAAAAGAGACCATCTCAAGAGGAATTGGAAGAAATAGGCAAAGTTCTAAGGGCAATTAGTATCTCAGCACCATTAGTCAGCAAAGCACTAAATAGCAAAAAGACAGATGAAAGAGAGGCGGCAGGAGTTCTAATTGTAGAAATAATATCAGCAAGAATGCCGTTTTAGAAAAACAGAGTTATCCGTTGAAGATTTTATCCAAAGCTGCGATAAAATCAGAGTCATCCCTAAAAGTGAATGGAATCGTTCCATATACTAAGATCAAGATTTTCTTATAACCAGAAAGATACGATGCGACATCAAATCGTTCAGAATCGATATTGGCACGTATTTGTTGGGAAACCAATTCAAGGTCTGGAGCATTTTTAAATTTCATAAAGCGATCAAGTTCGGCAGATAATGACTTGCCAGCATAACCAGAGGCCATTAACCCAGAGCGTAGATATTCCCGATAGGTCGGAAATTCCTTAAGAGAAGCCCTGGCAGTAGAGAGATGAGATTCCAAACGCTTGTCCTCATTTGTGGCAGCATAATTAACCATCTGGTCAAGAAACATCAGAGGTATTAGTTTATTGAGATAGTCCTGTGCAACCTTGGTTTTTGAATGAATCTGAAATCCACGCAAGAGTTCTGCACGTGTTGCCGGAGGCCGATCATCATCAAGAGAGGGCGCTTTTTTCCGCTTCATTGCAAAAACCCGCTATTGCCTAACGGGAGCCGTGATTGCTGCGTTTAGATCATGAGGAATAGTTACACTGACCACAGTGGCAGCACGATATGCATCAACAGAGTCCCGTGGAGCAGTAGAGTGAGCAAGTTCACGCCGGGCAACTGCAAGCGCAATTACCAGCTCGAGATTTGGTTCGCGAGTTTCCCTTGGCATATCAAAGACATGTGAAAAATAAGGACTCCTAAAACCACCTAAGGTTCTGAAATTTGGACTACCCGGAGGAACAGGGTGTCCCGCATCACGAGCACCGGTTATGAGAGATAGGTCATCCGCGAAATTTGCAGCGATTGGGCTGGTAGTTGGAGCAGTTGCAGAGCCCGGACGGGCAGGAATCTGAGATTGTAAATAAGGCCGTCCTGCAAGCCAGTTGCAGAAGCAGTAAAGATCACGCATTTTGTCTTGATCGGAAACGCTGGCGGATGGAGCACGACCCGAGGCCGTAGCAAAATCGCCACGAAACAGTTCACCCATTCGACCAGAGGAAGTACCCAAAAGCCAGCCATGGACTTGAGTTAGGGCAGCCATACGAATCGCAGGAGTCATAGTCGGATCGCTTCTGGACCTCCAGAGCTCAACAATCTGCGCAGGTCGTCCAGTTTCGATAGCAGAAACTATTTGACCAGTAGTAACGGACAGGGGACCGGTTTGTCTTGGAACTGCACGGGCGAGCATTTCTCAAGCATCAGGCTCAACTCTTCGGGGAACAGAGGTTCTGGCAGATTGTTCAGAATCGTCGGAAATCGCAGGTCGGATTGGTTGTTTATATCCCATAGAGACACCAGTGTCAGGTGCTATTTGTCTTTGATCATTTATATGATTTTCTGCAAGAGGCATAGCAGGCCGCATCTGAATCGTAGAAAAAGAAACCGCTGCAGCCAAAACCAAACCAGCACGCCTTGATGAAGATAACATAGAACTCATAGAAATCCTCCAATGATAACTATAGGTAAAGGGGTTAAAATATAGTATCAGACCAAAGAAGGAACAAAGACGTCGAACAGTGCACAAAAAAGAACGTCTTCTAAGAAAGTCAATGGATCGCAAGAGAATAAAAAGAAACATAGAGAACAGATAGCATGCTCTCTGACTTTCCAGCGGACGATTTTGGCACAGATATGGCAGAATTCACACTGATCCCGACTATCATGTTTGGAATTTTTGGTTTGATCGGCCTATTGATAGTGATTTTTGGAGTTAGTCTTTATCTTAAAAAGAAAAGGATCGGACATTGGAACATCATAACTGGAAAAGTAAAAGAAAGCAAACTAAAAGTTAGCAAAAGCAACGATAGTCATGACCGGCGACCAATGTATTGCCCCATAATCACTTATGAATACGAAGTCGGAGGAAAGAAATACGAGCACACAAACTCGGAATTCGGATCGGGCAACAAAAGCGAAGTAGACAACCTTCTTGAAAAATACAAAACAGGGAACGAAATCGAAATAAGAGTAAAACCAGACCATCCAGAAGAGTCTGCAATTGGAGAACTCTCTTCTCAACCAACACTTATTATCGGCATCCTAATCGCAATGGGGCTGGTGTTCGTTGGGGCAGCAGTCCTTGGAGCCCTGATATTTGGGTCAGTTGGATCATTCGTAAACGGAAACGCAACTGGACCTAACACAGACAATTTTGATTGGATCTTTAGAATTATTGGTCCGTTATTTGGAATTGTAGTTGGAGCGATCTTCGCTTGGGCAGGATATTATCTTTTGCAAAAGGACAGAAAAATAGAGACTCAGTGGAAACCAACAACCGGGCAGATAATCGAATCGGAAGTTGCAGAAAGACAAGAAGAGCGCAGAGACTCGGACTCGAGACGTCGCTGGACCCAAACAGTATATTCACCAGTAATAAGATACAAATATAGCATAGATGGCAAGGAATACGAAGGCGAAGATTCGGGTTATGGAACTAGCAACCCCCAGGAAGCGCAAGATATCGTAGCAACCAAAGAACCAGGAAAGTCAATAGAGGTATTTGTAAATCCCCAAAAACCCTCAGAGTCGGCGATCGTAGGCATCGCGGATTTTCAAAAAAACCTATTCGCTTATGTATTCATCGGGATAGGAATAGTTGCGATGCTCATAGCAGTCGTAATTTTCGTTCTGGGCTGACCCAGAACCAAACAGGTTGGAATCGGTCGATCTGGGTCATCGAGCGATTTAGGTCTGGAACGAATATGCCCATCGCATTGCTGCGAGTATCTTATCATCGCGAACGGTTTTTTCAGCATCCCGAATCGGATTCAAAGAAACCACAGTATCGCGTTTCTTGAGGTACATCGCGCCCTCAATAAACATCCGATCCCAAGACTGCTCAAACGACTTTAGGAACTTGCCCCGTTGAGGAGTTTCCTTGGATTTGGCATAAATATTTGCCTTGACAAGAACCACAGGGCTGTATGCTTCGCTCACGAGGAGTTTTCCGCCGCCTCCGACACGGAAACACTCCGCACAGATTAAACGATACATGATCTCCGGATCGTCGTACTTACCAGTTTCGAAAACTTTATCCCTTAACTCGCCAGGAGTGAGCGAATAGTAGTCAGTAGTATCCAAAGATCGCTCAGCTTTCAAGACCCTGGAAGCTTCCAGGACCACCTCTTCTTCAATGATTCGTGGAGCAGGAAGAGTACATTGATCGATGAAGACATCCTTTGCCCGAACGATTTGATCATACAGAGTGTCCTGAAGACTTAGTACAGCCTCGGAATACTTGGCCAACCAGGATTCAATACGGCGATAATCAGAACGCGTTCCATGTGTTTTGATTTCACCAGTTCCAAGGGCAACCAGGCCCGAAAGGGCGTCGAGGCAAGTTCCAATAGTTGTGGCAATGGCCTCTGGAATGCTAGGCTTCTTTGGACCTTCAAGGGCTAAATCCAGGCAGGTTTGAAATTCCAGAGCAGCATTTGCAACAGCACACGCCTGCCTAAACTGAACCAGCTCGCGTGAGTTTTGTACTTCAAGCAGATACTCAATTGCCGCAAGAGTTGCACCAGCACGTTCGTAAACTGCCAGACCAGAACCATCAAAATCATCGGCTTTAAATTTAGCCATAGAATAACTTGTCCTAAAAGACAGAAGCAAAGACTCGACTTTTGTCAAAACAAGATTAGAGGTATCAGCTACAAGAGCAGCATTACGGTAATACCGAAGCTTACTTCGCTCAGCATCAAGATCAATCGAGACATTCGGATCGCCATCCAGACGATCCACAAAGGCAAGAAACGAAGTCTTGCGTTCTGCTGCAGAACGACATTTGGAAGCATCAATTGCCTTAACCAGACCAGAAAGTTCGCCATAGGTTAAAAGTCCAAGATCCATAGAATCGCCAAGATATGTTCTGGCGATCTTCTTCAGACGCAATACTTCTTTTGATTGGGACTGTTCTTGTGAATCTCTAAGAGTAAGAAAAACTACAGATGGAATTTTTTCGATTCCTAGTTCGGTTAGTTTTGGTCGATCGACCGCCACGGGAGGGTGTTCAAGCACCTTTTTTCGTCGGGAGCGTGCAGGCACAGCGACAGCTGGATCTACAGGTGGATGATGAGGAGTAACTTTAATCTTTCTAGTGGTCATAAATAAACTATTGTGGATCCTCCTTTTAAATACATCTGAACCCGAATTACGACAACCAAAACCTACCCCTATGGCACCCATTGAAGGAATGATAAGACAAAGAGAATAATAAATAGAGTAAGATTACTTCTTGAGCTTCATTGCCAACCTAACATGTTTTGCAATCCCAGCAGCATCCAACTCGTATTTTGCAAGCAAAGCAAGACCAGGACCGGATTCGCAGAATCGGTTATAGACACCGTGACGATAAAGCAGGCAGGGCTGTTCAGAGCAGAGAACTTCAGCAATGGCAGAACCGAGGCCACCATCGATCTGGTGCTCCTCAACCGAAACCAGGAGACCGCATTTCTTTGCATATTTTACGATTGTCGCACGATCTATCGGTTTTATAGTGTGGCAATCAATCACCGCTGCATCAATGCCTTCACTCTTGAGCGCCGCTGCGGCTTTTAGAGACTCGTAGACGGAAATACCACAGGCAAAAATCGCGACATCTTTCCCGTCTCGATATACATTTGCCTTTCCTATTTCAAAAGGAGTATCTTTAGTAGTAAAAACAGGAGCTTTTTCCCGTGCAGTTCGAATGTAGACCGGACCTGGATGTGCTGCTGCGGCAAGAGTGGCCTTCCGGGTTTCTTCAGCATCAGAGGGGGCCAGAACGATCATGTTTGGAAGAGACCGCATGAGCGCAATGTCTTCGAGTGCCTGGTGTGATGCACCATCTTCGCCAACAGTCAGACCAGTATGCGATGCATGAACCTTGACAGGAAGATTATTGTAGCAAACTGAAACGCGAATCTGATCCCAATTTCTGCCTGGAGAGAAAACCCCGTAGGCAGAGATGAAAGAAGTTTTGCCACAGGCGGCAATTCCAGCAGCAACGCCTGCGAGATTCTGCTCGGCAACACCAATCTGTACAAAGCGTTTGGGGAATTTTTCTGCGAACCAGTGCGTTCTTGTAGATTCAGAAACATCCGCAGTAAGAACCCAGACGTTCGGATCCTTCTCGCCCAATTCCACAAGGGCTTTTCCAAAGCCATCTCTGCTAGGCTTGGATTCGGTTGGCGCAAGTAAATCAGGAATCAGTTTCATATCAGTTTTAGAATCAGTCATAAGTTCACCCTTCCTCCTCAATAACTTTGCGCTGGTTTTCCAGCTCGGCGATAGCCAGTTCAGCCTGTTCTTTCGAAGGAGGTTTTCCGTGCCATTCAAAGAGATGCTCCATAAATGGAACACACTTGCCGGGAATAGTATGCGCAATAATGACAGTAGGACGATCAAAAACCGCCTTGCTCATTTCGCAGGCGTCGATAACCTTTTTGAGGTTGTGCCCATCGACTTCGATAACATTCCAGCCAAACGCCCGATATTTATCGGCGAAGGGCTCAAGTGGAAGGACGTCTTCAGTATATCCGTCTATCTGAATATTATTTCGATCAACGATCACTGTGAGATTGCCTAGTTTGTATTTGGTCGCGAGCATCATGGCTTCCCATACCTGGCCCTCGTTGTGCTCACCATCGCCTAGAACAGCATAGACACGCCATCTTTTGCGCTCGTTCTTGGCAACTAGTGCCATGCCAACGGCAAACGAGAATCCCTGACCTAGAGGCCCAGACGAATTTTCGATTCCGGCAACAGTACCCAAATGAGGATGGCCCTGCAAATGAGATCCGAGCTTTCGAAGAGTCATCAATTCTTTTTTATCAAAATAGCCTGCATTTGCAAGAGAAGAATAGAGAACAGGGCATACATGGCCATTTGAAAGAATCAGGCGGTCTCGCTCTGCCCACTGGGGATTTTGGGGATCGTGCTTGAGGATGTTGAAATAGAGGGCAGCAAAAATATCTGCAAGACCAATGGAGCCGGCAGAGTGCCCGCTTTTTGCTTCATAGAGCATGCGGACGATGTCCTGCCTAATCGTATTTGCCATAAGTTTGAGCACTCTTAGATCCGAAACTTTTTTCATAACCATAATTTAACCCCCAGCATCCCCGATAGCGCGTTTCTTTAGAGCGACAATATTTGAACCGATGTCCGTACCGGAAAAAATGGCACTTGCCGCAGCCAAATAATTCGCACCATTTTGATAAGCATGATGAATTGTTTCGAGATTGACCCCACCATCGACCTCTATAGTAAGTTTGGGGAATTTGGAACGCAACAGCCGAAGCCGGGACTCCATCGCATAAATATACTTCTGGCCTGAAAAGCCAGGATTCACAGTCATAATCAGAACTTCAGATACGCGTGGAATGAAAGGAAGGAGAGACTCGATCGGAGTAGGAGGATTAATTGCAAGTCCCATCTGGCCTCCTTGTTTTTTGATTAGAGACTCGATTCGATCGAATTCTTCCTTATTAGGAATAGTTTCAATATGGACCAGATGAATGTGGGGTCCGGGAAAATGTTTGATCCAGTTGATCGGATCATTAACCATCCAGTGAAATTCGTATTGAAGAGGAGGTAAATCAGTGAGATCGGAGAGACCAACGGTTTTGTTAGGAACGAAAAAACCATCCATGATATCGAGTTGGATGAGGTTTACATAAGAAGAAACAGAGTTGATTTTAGACAGCAAGTCAGAGCGAGTTTTAGATAGAATGGCTGGTATGACCTCTACTTGCACAAAAACACCCACAGTTGCGGTTCGCTAGAAAACGAGCTTGGCCCGTAGTAAAAGAATGATAAAAAGAGTATAAAAAGAGATAGGAAACTACGATGAGGGAAGAGGAGGAATATCATCAGATGGCAGACTCGGAGCATCAGAACGAGTCGCATTCGAAGAGGAAACAGGAACAGTGGTTTTTAGCAGATTTTTCTCTGCGATTGCTTTATCGATGTTGATACATCCCAAAAACAAAAGACAGAAGAGGATCAGAATCAAAGCAACGGGCCTATTCATTTTGATACCTCAGTTTAGAAGTAAATAAAAGAAAAAATTAAGATGGAGGGAGAGGAGGCATACTTCCACTACCTAGATGGCATTCGCGCTCAACTTTGACAAAGTAACCATGTCCGGTTTCAAGACTTGATGCCTTGACCCATTTGTTGTTCGAAGCATCAAAACTCCAAGGACCACTTGAAGAAGCGCAGGTTCCCTTAACTTCCTGCCATGAGGAAGATTCTGAAGCGGCACCGACCATATTCCAACCGGCAGATAATTTTTTACCCTCAAGATCAGAGATCTTGGAATTGACATCACCCGTCAGAACAAGCTCACATCCACTTGAAACCCTTAGCCAGAAACCATCCCCATCGAGAGTTGAATGACTACCAACCGAAAGATCCACAGTCTTATATCCGTTCGATGAGGCATCATAACGATAAGCAATCGAATTCCCGCAAGTATTCTGGGTTACTTTGAAAGCGGAAAACGGCGAGGAAAGAAGATTCCAGCCTGAAACAAGTGCCAAAGTCACATCTGAAGCCGGAGGTGCTGGAGGTGGATTTTTTGCCACACATTTACCCCCAGAACAGGAATAGGTATCTGGACAGACAGTTGTTTGAACAACCCAGTTTTTACCCACACATGCATAAGTAACGGCAGTTTGGTCCGAGCAATAAGAAGGCAATTTAGAAGTCTTCCCGTTTGTCACATAGACGATACCATTATTGCCATCCGAAGCACACGAATCACTTGCATCGTGGATGCAGGTATTGTCATCGCAACGAGTTCCTGCATAACAAGTGAAACCATTGCAAGAATCATCGTCAGCCTTAGTAGAAGATTTGGATACAACACACGCACCATCATTGCAGGAATAACCAGAAGGGCACTGAACCCGCTCATGCTTATAAGCATATTTTGGATCGCCACTTATACACACCAGCTTTTCCACATACGCACCATTTTCCATTCGCTGACCGTTTGAATCGACGCAATAATCAGAAACGGTTTGAACTCCCCAATCAGGAGTAGATACACTCAATGTTCCCTTAACATGGATATCATTGCCACCTTCAGTATATTTGCAGGTTGGAGAAGACGATTCGGGTTTTTGAACACATTGACCGTCCTGGCACATCATTCCAGAACTGCAGGAAGTAGTCCAGGTTGTCCTACGAGTTCCATTACAACCAAAATCCACAAGAGCTTCTGAATTTAAACAATGTTTGGAATCCGTACTTTTTGCACCATCACGGAACGAAGTTACACTACCATCAGCATTAACAGTACATGAATCTGATTTAGATGCTGGTCGTACTACACATGCACCATCAGAACATGAGAAACCGCCAGGACAGCTAACTTGGATGTCTTCTACCGTGTTGTTTTGAGTGCAATAATACTCATGAAGCTTTCCTTCAACGCACGAATCAGAGGCAGTGAAGGAAAGAGTACCTTCTGACGAATCGGAATAGAGAGTAATTGTTCCTTTTGCATAATCATAGTTACCCCCATCCGAATCCTTACATAAGGGAGTTTTTGTCTCTTCTGATGCCGCCTTCACACAGGCACCATCTCTACAGGTGAAACCAGTACCGCAGGTAATATCAGTTCCCGCAGGAAGATTCACCAAACAATAATGTTCAACAACGGTTTTTGAGTCCCGACAGAAATCAGGAGTTAAAACAGTTGTTGAAAAGCCAGCAGTATTGTAAGTATAATTAATACGCCCATGAACACCTGTTGTGAGACCGCCATCGGAATCAGAACAAGACAGATAAATAGTTGTATTGGGAGCAGGAGCCGCAAAAACAACGTTTCCGCCCAATAAAAGGACGAACGCGAGAATCATAAACAAAAGGTTTTTCATTTTTCATACACCTCAGATCATAAAGATCTTTGTAGCAAGCAGTTGGAAGCCGGTCTTTATATAGAAAGTTTTTAGTAAGAAAAACTAAAGTATTTCTAAAGTATTTCGAGGATGGAATCTTGTGATTTCAAAAGAACGAAACAATAAAAACCCAGTTAGCGATAAAAAAACGTGCGAAATTTAGTATTGATACTTATTTTAACTGCCACGATTCATGCAGCGACACTTTCGGGAGACATATACAGCGCAGAAGGTAGTTTGAAACTAAATAACACCATAATTAAGATCGAAGGCCCGATCAGCACTCAGACAATGGCAAATGAGAAATATACACTAGAACTACCAGAGGGAACATATGACCTAACTGCAACACACTACAAGCAAGGAAAGATCGACTACATAGCAAAGGAGCACGTTCGAGTAAATCAGAGCCAGACCAAATTCGATCTCGTACTCATACCATATGAACTTTACTCACTTACACCACAGGCCGACCCAGACCTCACAAAATTGACCCGTCAGAATCAAACAACAAACACAAATCAGACGAATTCGAATCCAGAGCCCAAAAATAACGAACAGAACCAAACGGGGATCGTGCTGGTTTTGGGAGTATTTGGGATATTAGCGATCGCCGCACTGGGGTTGTTTTTTGTTTCAAAGAATCGAAACCGGACAAAAAGCCCAGAATCACAAGAATCAGAACACACAATCAGGATAGATGAAGATTATGTTCCAGATAGAGAAGCCAGGGAAGTACTCAAGAGGATTAACGATAATGAAGGCCGGATATATCAGAAGGAATTACGAGACTCCCTTAATTGGTCTGAGGCCAAGATGAGCATTACGATTGCAGAGCTCGAAAAGGGGGGATGTGTAAAGAGAATTCGCAAGGGGAGAGACAATCTGCTAAAAGTCACGAGCAATGAAGGTAGGTCGGGAAACCAGTCCACAATCCAAAAAAATTAAGACCTCAGAATAGTCCCATGAATCAAAAGATCAGGACCAACTTTTCGATAAGTAATTGAATGCAAACGGGGCGACTCACAAACATTAGCCAAACCCAATCCACCCAAGGGAGATTTGGCAGTTTTTCCACCAATGAGTTTTGGACAGATGAAGAAATAGAATTCATCAATCAAATTCGCATCGAAAAATTCACCGGCAAGAGTGCTCCCGCCCTCGAGTAAAAGAGATTTAAGACCCATGGCAGAGAGGGAAGTTAGAAGTAAGCGAAGATCGACTTTTTTACCAGGAAAAACCAGAGTGCGTAGATTTGGAGAAGAGTACAGCTTCAGCTTAGCCCGACTAGACGCACACGTAACAAGAATAGTTTTACCATCAGGATTCTGAAATACATTACTCTTTGGAGAAGTCGAAAGAGAACCGTCAATTATGACACGGATAGGATCTTTGCCAGAAGGAATACGGGAAGTAAGTCGGGGATTATCAGCAATCACAGTCCCCGCACCCACAAGTATTGCATCACATCTGGAGCGAAGATGATGAACCATCAATCGAGATTTTTCTGAAGAAATCCATTTCGAATCGTTCTCGCGAGTGGCGATCTTGCCATCTAAACTCATAGCCATCTTTAGAATAACCCGTGGAGGTATTTTGAGCATCCTTAGATAGGTAGAATTGATTTTTTCACATTCTTTTTGAGAGAGTGGGCCCGCGACGCTTACGCCTTTTGAACGCAAAAAAACAGCTCCGGAAACAAGTGAATTTGGATCTTTCATACCGAACACGACACGATCAATCCCAGATTTGAGAATCGCGTCAGTGCACGGAGGCGTACGCTTAAGAGTGTGAGAGCACGGCTCGAGCGAGACATATAGAGTGGCACCTTTGAGTAATTTGGAATTGCCATTAGAAATTGCGTCGGTAATGGCTTCGATTTCAGCATGCGGGGTGCCGGGGCCGTGATGATGGCCAGAGCCAAGAATAAGATCATCCTTAACAATTAACGCGCCAACGCGAGGATTGGGTGAGGGGTCAGGACCCTTAGAAAGAGAGATTGCAAGATCGAGATATTTTTTATCAAGTTTTTTTTGGTTTTTAAAAGACACAAGAAAAGAAGAAAGGGGAAAAATAAAAAGATTATGGAGCGCAGACTGCGCCCTCGCCGCTTGGACGGCAGGTGAAACCAGCACCAACACTCGAACACTTGACTTCTAAATCAGCAGGCATTCCAGAAGCATCGCAAACTCTTTCAAAGAGCCATCCAGATCGAGACGGATCGCACTGATCAGTCGTAAAGCTGCTTCCATAGTAGAGAGTTCCTGAAACAGTTGGATTATCGCCGCCATCTAAATCACGGCACCGGGCAATACATTTACCGGTTCCTGCATCACAGTATGCACCCGGACCACAGGAAAGATCTCTTAGAACTGCCCGACCGGAATCACAAGTAAACTTCCTTAGAGTGTTGGAATCGAGACAGCTGTCGGGAAGTGCACGTGCACCATCATAGGTAACACCATGAGTATATGCATCAGATGCAGTAGAGTCCGGGTCAGGTCGCTCGCACGAAAGGGTGCATGCGCCAGCACTACAAGGGGAACCGAGCGCACATGTCATAGAGGATTCCGCAGGAGTTGTTCCAGAGCAGGACCATTCCTTAACATTGCGGCCATCGCAACCGTCAGAATGTGAGTACGGAGCCGTAGTCGTATAACCGCTGACACTTCCGAACATAGTAGTCGGATCGGCTGAACCAGAATCCGAATCAGTACATGAGGGCGCATAAGTTACACCTACACACGCACCAGCACTACATCTGAATCCGGATGGACATGAAATAATCGCGGAATCAATGACACCGGAAGTACAGAAGAATTCCTTGACATTTACTCCATCAGGTTGACAGGAATCTGGTTCGGAATCCGAACCCCGGGTTACGGTAGTTGCACGGTAGATGTCCCGACCACCATCAGGATCAGAGCAAGCTGGAGATGTCGAAACACACGCACCAGAACTGCACGAATAACCAGAAGGACAATCTAAAACGCGCATTACAATCGAACCATTAACAGCGCAGGAAAATTCCTTTACCGCGGCCAGATTACATTGATCAGACTCGGAACCACCAACGGAGTTCGTAGTAGTTGCCCGAGTAAAGAGATTTTCTCCACCATCAGGATCGTTGCACGTAACAGGAGGTGGGGGCGAAGTAGTTGCAATGCATCGACCCGCATCACAAACCATACCAGAAGCACAACTAAAGTTCTGGTAAGCCAGATCATTCCTGGAACAGAAATATTCAATCCCCCCAGTGGAAGAAGTACATGTGTCAGATCCTCGGCCACCGTTGCTTAAGGTAACTATTCCCGCAACAGTCGGAGAGTTTGCTGAATCAGAATCAGTACATGAAACAGTACTGGGTCTTGAGGAGACACATACACCCGAAGCACAAGAGGCATCAGAAGAACAGGTGATTCGAATGGAGCTGGCAATGCCGCCCGAACAGGCATACTCATTAACAGTCCTTGGATCAACACAGAAATCAGATGAAGTGACTACCAACGAACTCGTTGAAACAGTTGCAGTACCATAGACGTTCTCATTAGCTCCACCATCGGAATCTGAGCAGACAGATGGGGCAGTAATGGTCGTATTTGGAGGCGTCGGAACAAGAGAAGCAACACATTGACCAGATTGGCACTCGAAACCAGAAGCACATGCCATAGCTTCAGATATGACCTGACCACCTGAGCACATATACTCCAGTACACCAGTAGAAGAAGAACACGAATCAGAGTAAGTTCGGCCACCTAAAGTCAGAGTTCCAAAGTGATTGGGGTCTTTGCCACCATCCGTTTCAGAACACGAAGAAAGATTGGTCGACGTATTGACCGGAACCGTTCGGGGGCATGGACCAGAAGACGCCACAGACACGCCAGCAGCAGATGCGAGACAGGCATTGTCATAAGTGCGACCATCATTAGCACAGACAGGCGAAATAGTTGAGGGACACGTAGAGGAAGTCGAAAAAAGAGCAGGTAGAGCAAGGAAATAGAATGCCAAAACCAGTAGAACTATACCAAGGCCAACAAGAGCATACTTGAGAGTATCATTCATAACTAAACGGAGAACAATAGAGTATATATAGAGTATGGTGGCAAGCCAATGCGATTTAGGTATCGAAACACGAAACAATCAACTTTTAAATAGGTTTTAATAAATGTTTATTTATGGCCAAGTGGGTTGGATATGAATACGTAGAGCAAAGAGCAGCGACAATAGCAGCAAGAACGAATCCAAACCTACTTTCAACAATACGAAAATGGGGATATGAACCACTCACAGCAGAAAAAATAGACGCTAATCTTAGAGAGATGGTCTTGGTTGGAGTTTCGCCAGAGCACATACTCCAACACGCAGGTTGGGGATTGATTTGTGATGGCGAGGGACTTTGGCCAAGCGGAGCTTTTTCAAAGGGCATTGGTAAATTCAAACAACGATTAGGAGATGCACATATTAGAAAGATTGTGAACACTGCAGGTCGAGATCCACTTGAGCATTTTGTAATGAGCCTCTCGTGCCCTGAAGGACTAAGAACCCAAGATAGAGAAATGATCGAGACCTCATTTAACAAAGGCGAATATGACGCAGTAGACCTTGACACTAAACGACTTCGGACAGTAGAGATGATTGCATCTTATCTGGCATCGGAAATAGAAGTACCATGGAAAAAAGATAACGAATTAGCGCAGAAGATACGGAGCGTATTAGTTGCAATGTGGAATTTTAGCGTGGCTAAAGTGCAGTGTGCAAATGAAGATACGTTTTATCGAAGTGTTAGAGAGTACAATGAAGGAGCCCAGAGGTTTGATAGTGCTTTCAATATTTTTTCAGATGCAGAACCGTTAGATGCCATGAGATTAAATATCGAAATAGCAAATCAGCCAGAAGACAGAATGCGAACATACATAGCGAATCGATTCGAGAAGGTCGCACGGATGCTTGCCAGATTACAGGCACGGGGGCACAACACATCAATTAAATTCACTGCAAGCGATTATGAAGGCAGAGTTACATATGGAACGAGATTCTGTATTTACGTTCCTACATGCGCGATTGAAGAAACAATTGACGCACTGAAGAAGGCAGACCTTGCATCAGGAGAACTAGATAAGTACCCACTCAAAGACAATTGCTCCAGCGCATTTCGACTCCCAGAATTAGTCGTATTTAGGAGTACGGGAGAGGGTGGATCCTCATCATTTGTACAGGCCACGGAAGCACTAGGTGCACTAAATAGAAATGAGATAGATAGGGAGCAATTGAATTTTGCTAAACCCAGCAGCCGTAGATACATAAGACTCGAAGATGGGACTCGATTGGATCTTTTTGAAAACGAATCGGATTAATAAAAGCATTTGGTCGCGAGCAGACCTAAAAAGAGTGAAGGTCTGCGAAGCATCGGTTCTAGATTAAATGACCGAACTTGGTTTTTTTAGTTTCGAGATATTTTTTATTATATTTAGTAGGACGGATAGATAGAGGGATACGCCGAATAACACTGATTCCGTAATGCTCAAGTTGGGAAACTTTATCAGGATTGTTTGTCAGGAGATCAATTTTTGAAATTCCAAAATATTTGAGAATATCTGCAGCAATCGAAAAATCCCGCTCATCGACTTTAAAGCCCAATTTGAGATTTGCCTGAGCAGTGTCAAGACCCTGGTCCTGAAGCGAGTAGGCTTTGATTTTGTTTCCAAGACCTATGCCGCGACCTTCCTGATTCAGATAGATAATCAGGCCACAACCTGCTTTCTCAATATACCTCATGGATTTTTCAAGCTGAGAGCGGCAATCGCAACGAATCGAGGTTAGTGCATCACCAGTAAGACAGCGAGAATGGATACGAACAGGCAGGGAAGCCGATTTGTGATCACAGTCAGTGCACCGAAGCAGGGCAAGATGTTCCTCGCCAACACCATTTGCAAATGCATAGATGCGAAAATTCCCATAACGAGTCGGAAAAAACGCATCTGCGATTTTTTCGATGACCATAAAATCAACTACGAACGAAGAATAGAGATCAGTTCAACTGCAGCTTCGATCGCACGCATCCCATAATCTTCTGCGCGGGCATCGGCCTGCTCATAGCTAACATTGTGCCCGATTATACCCAACGCAACAGGCTTGTGATGTTCGAGGGACAGATCACCAAGACGACGAGCAGTATCTTTAGTTATAACCTCATCATGAGCAGTGTCTCCCTTGACAACTGCACCTAGAGTAGCAACTGCAGAAATGGATTTATCAAGAAGCAATTTCTTTACAACAAGAGGCATATCGTAGACACCAGGAACAGAAAGAACAAACAATTCGACATCCAAACGCTTCGCAGTTTTCTTTGCAGAGTCCAACATCTTATCAGTTATCTCATTGTTGAAGCGACCGACGACGACTCCGATTCGGAGCTTTCGCGTAGACAAAGAACCCTCATCTGCCTTGCCCTGTCGGACTCCGAGGCCCGCATTTTGGGTTAAGGTTTTGGGGTTTTTGATCAGGTTAATTACATTATGAACATGTTTTCGGATCCGGTCTTCGAAAATCTCGGCGAGTTCTTTCTCACTCCAGGCCTCGTTTTCATGGACGAAGACCTCGATTATGTGTTTGTTAGTTAGAAGTTTAGCCTGTTGAATACCAAGACTTGCCTCATGAGCACATTGTTGATCGATCGGCATGCCGCCAACCATACCCAAGGCAAGCACAATATCACAACCAGAATCCAGAAGAGTTTTACATTCAACGGCCAGATCTTTTATTCCCGGAACGGTTCTACGAATAGGATTTGATTCGCCCAATTTTTTTAATTCATCAAGAGCAATTTCGCCCATATTTACCCGCGAAAAGGTCGTATCAACAATACCAATTTTCATATAATTACCCCAACAATTCCCTACCTTCAAGAAAAGCCAAATTATTTTTCTTTGCATAATTTCGGGCCGAATCTTTAGATAGTGCAGTACCAGAACCGAGCATTTCACATAGAACCATAGACGTTAGTCCAGCTAATTTTCCAAGCTCGATCGAAAGTTCAGTGTGACCCTTGCGATTTTCAAGGCCACTACTAATGAGCAGGAAAACATGACCTGGAGAATAAAATTCATCATAAAGAAGTTCTTTGGAATTTTTAAGATCTAAAACCTCTGAAAAACGCGAGATTGTAAGCGCCCGGTCCCGATCAGGAATTCCAGTGTAAACTTTTTTATGATTAATTGAAAGTGAAAATGCAGGCCGATCGCCATACGCAGTTTTCTTACAAGAGAGATTTTTTAGAGAGGGATAATTTTCTATTAGTTCGAAATAGAAGGGAAGGCCAAGCGCATTTGCAGAATCTTTTGAAATGGCAAGACAGATCAGACCTCCAGCATCCCGGCGCATCTTCTCGATTAGATCACTAGAAGCGAATTTAGCGCCAAAAATCATATCGGCTTCACCCTCACGCTCATCACCATCGTAGAGAATGATTGGCTTTCCCAAGCGCAGAGAATCAATAGCCGCAGAAACTGAATTAGAGGTCAAATAATCACGTAAAATAGATAATGGAGGAAATTACTTATAAATGAGTAAGTACGGGGTTTTGAGTAGCAAGGAAGTTCGAACCGGTTAGACCAAGAGATTTTAAATGTAAAAGAAGACTAGATTTCGATAGATATGACCCTCGTCGAAGATTTCAGACTTCTTGAAAAACACGGATTTAAACTAATACCCTATGAAATTGCCCAATCAGAAGAGGAAACGATAAAGGCCGCAGAAAAACTCAAATATCCAGTAGCCATCAAAATAATCTCTCCAGAAATAGAACACAAATCAGACTCAGGCGGAGTTAAGGTAGATTTACGATCAGAAGAAGCACTCAAAGTAGCATATCGGGAAATGATACAGAGAAACGCGAGTAAAAAAATAGATGGTGTGTTAGTCCAAAAAATGGCGAGAAAAGGAATGGAACTAATAATAGGCGGAAAAAAAGATGCACAGTTTGGGCATATGCTCGTTTTGGGATTAGGCGGAATATATGTCGAGATATTCAAGGACGTCAGCGCCCGAATCTGCCCTGTCGAAACAAAAGATGTGGAAGAAATGATTGCAGAACTCAAATCACACCCATTATTAGAAGGGGCAAGAGGCAAAAAACCGATAAACAAAAAAGAACTTGAAAAATTAGTCGTCAGAGCAAGTCAATTTATGCAAAGAGAAGACATCAAAGAAATGGACCTAAATCCAGTTATTTGTGATGAACGGGGTTGCGACATAATAGATGCGAGATTTAGAAAATAAGAGGTAGTAAATATGAAAAAAATAGTAAAAAATCTAACTAACATATTCAAACCAAAGAGCGTTGCAATTATCGGAGCATCGCCAACTCCAAATAAAATAGGAAACGTCATACTCAGAAATTTTATAGATAATAAATTCGAGGGAAAAATAATCCCAGTAAATCCAAAACATGATAATATATCAGACTTACGTTGCTATTCATCAGTAACAGAAGTTCCGGGAAAAATAGATTGTGTAATTATTGCAACACCCGCAGAAACAGTGCCTCAAATAATAGAAGAATGTTGTAGAAGAAAAGTAGGTGGGATAGTAATTCTCTCAGGAGGATTTGAAGAAGTCGGAAGAATGGAATTGGCCCAAAAAATAAAAGAACTCGCAACCGCCAGTGAAATTCCAGTAATAGGACCAAATTGTCTGGGAGTATATAACCCATATACAAAAGTAGATAGTATATTTCTTCCAGGATATAAACTACAAAGACCAAAACCAGGCTCGATCGCATTCATAAGTCAAAGTGGAGCAGTCGGATCCACAGTCATGGATTTATCAGCCCACTATGGCCTTGGAATATCGAAATTTATATCATATGGAAATGCAACAGTTTTAGATGAAAGTGATTATCTCGAATTTTTATTAAATGATAAGGAAACAGAAGCGATTATATTGTACTTAGAGGGAGCCAAAGAAGGGCGAAAATTATTAGAGACAATGAAAAAAGTAAATAAAACAAAACCAATCATTGCGCTTAAAGCAGGAAAAGGAGCTGGCGCACAGGCAGCTGCCAAATCACACACAGGAAACATAGCCGGAGCATACATGGCATACCAGGCAGCATTCAAACAGGCAAAAGTCATAGAAGCAGGAGGCATAAACGAGTTATTTAACTTCGTAAAAATATTCAATCAGCCAAAAGCCAAAGGTAGAAGAGTAGGAGTGATAACTAACGGAGGAGGAATCGGAGTATTAACCGCAGATGCAATAGAAGCAGAAGGATTAGAACTTGCACAATTCTCAGATGCAACAAAGGCAGAACTAAAGAAAATACTCCCCGCATATGGAAACGTTGGAAATCCATTAGATTTAGTCGCAGATGCAGACGTTAACGGATATGATAAATCAATAGCTGCAATGATGAACGATCCGAACATAGATGTATTAGTAGTGATAGTATTACTTCAGACCCCGCCAGTGGATGAAAGAGTAATACATGTGCTTTCAAAATATGTTGATGAACGAAAAAAACCAATAATTACAATATCCATAGGGGGAGCATACACTGAAGCATATAGAAAAATACTTGAGAGCAAGGGAGTTCCAAGTTATAACTCAGAAAAAGCAGCAATAAAGGCACTTGAAAGATTTGTTACGTACGGAAAATACCAAGAAAGCATACGTAAAAGCGAATAGTGGAAGTTTTAGGAGCTTATTTTCAGATCAATAGAAGACACAGATACAGTAGCGATAGCCAGGAAAAACGAGAGCACTGGGCAACAAAAACAAAAATAATGAGACATTACGAGTGGTGGGGACCATACTTCCACTATTAATTAACAATAATAAATAAAATTAATTAATGTAACTATAGATACATAGATATGGAAATTGTTTATCTTTATGATATTCATGCAAAAAACAAGAAAGAATTCAATCGAACAAAAAGAATGTTCTATTATTACCTAAACCAGTTGGCTTTGAAGAAAGATTATTGGAAAACAAAATCTGCGCTTTGTGTTTCTCCTAAGTTAGAGGCTAGTTTGGATCTATTTTTTAAGCGTTTTAAGGGGTTTGTGAAGGTCTACAAAATCTATTCTGAGTCTATTGAAGATTTCTTATGAATCCTATGTTGTCACTATTTCTTGTTCGTATTTCGTTTAGCTGCTCGTCGCTCTGCTCAGCGTCGTCTTCCCGAAGGGACGAATCACGCTTCCGCGGAAATGAGGTGTGCTGGTTCTTCTTTATATACTCTAAATTTGCCTTTCCTTTGTGCCAAATATTCTACTTCGTTAGAATACTGGAAGTGAGGGGTCTATCTGTACCTTACATGTGCTTTAGGCTGTTAATTCCTCAAAATCCAATTCACAAATATATATTTCAAAGTCTAGTCCTATCTTTTGAGTTGTTTCTGAATTCACCTTACCAAAATGTCCTATTTCCTTATTCGTTATTATTTTTCCCCTCATTTTAGACTCAAATATACTATCTTCCTCTATTTTTTCTACTTTGATCTTTTTTCCCATCTCACGAATAAGACTCTGTAAATATCCCCTAAATTCTGAAAATTCTAATTTTTTGTCCATCATGGCGAAAACTAATCTTTTATTTGTTTTCTCTTTGGCAGCCTTTGTAACTCCTATTTCGTAAAATCGTTGTGGAAGTCCTTTGGTCTTATTTGTTGCAAATACTTCTAAGAAGCTACTTATCATATTTGGTCTAATTATACTATATTCTTCGTTTGAAGCATTTGCGACTTCCAAAACATTGCCACTATATTTACTGAGTTTTATTTTTTCCTCATTTGTAAGAATGAATGTTTTTATTTCAGAAAATCCCATCCCTCTCATAATCTGTCCCACTTTCTCTTCCTTTTCATTTCTTTTTCCGCTCGAGAAGAAATTTGGTACAGTTGGTTCAAATTCATTAAATCCATGTGCTATTGCAATGTCCTCTATTATGTCAATTTCTCCTAATATATCTGCTCTATATGGGG
The DNA here is from genome assembly GCA_016212525.1 of Microcaldota archaeon. Lineage (GTDB taxonomy): Archaea > Micrarchaeota > Micrarchaeia > Anstonellales > Bilamarchaeaceae > Bilamarchaeum. The sequence continues at coordinate 635,698 of JACRGD010000010.1, forward strand.
GTATTTTTACCTCTCCTTTGTGATATTCATACCCCATTTTGGTTAAATATTCAGTTATCTTCTCTTCACTAAATTTGACTCCTAATATCTTAGTTATGCTGTCTTGTTTTAATTTCATTTTTGTCGGCTCTAAATCTGGGAGGTTTAATTTTTCCTTCGCGTAATTTAGTTGAACTTGATATATTTCGCCTCCCATATCTGCCAGGGTACATGCAATAATATTCAAAGCCGCTTTTATGGTGTTTAACTCCATACCTGTTACTTCTGCGAATATCTCCCTTGTATTCTCATCTATCTTTCCTGTTTCTGCAGAGTTTACTATTGGAATAAGACACATAATTTTTTCATCAGCATCTAAAAATACTGGATATACTGGGTGGTTTTTGATGAAATGACCATTTTCTATCCCTTTTTTGTGCATCGAAAGTATTTCTTCTGCACTCATTTCTCTTTCAAATCCCAATGGTCTATATTTAATTTCAGTTGGTTTTTTGGTCGTGTATTTTATTGGAAACTTTATCGCATTTAGTGGGTAGAATCCAATTCCAAATTTCTTTACTTTCCTACCTAATGTACTCATCAGTTTTTCTTGAAGTAGTATGATGTCTCTTACTTTCTGGTCGTCAAATTTGAGTCCTTTGACAACTACTCCCACTGTATATGGTCTTATTTTACTGACGCTGGGATCTATATTTATTATGTAATTCGATTTCCTAACTTTGTATTGGGTATTCTTTTTGTGAGTGTATGCTTTTAGTGATCTTACTAGGCCCTCTATATTGTACCAGTCGGGTCTATTGGGTGTTATTTCGCTTATTATGTTTCCTGTAGCTGGATCTATCTCAGAAGGTGCTCCTAGGTTACTTAGATCCTCAATTATCTTCTCTTTTGGTAAGTTTATCAGTTTTTTGATGTCTTGGTAAGTATATTCAACAACTGCCATGTTCAGTTCACCTAATTTTTGATTTTGTCCTTTTCTTTTATCTCCTGTGCTAACTTTTGTACAAATTCCGTGTGGTATTTTTCATTTAAACATCCAGTGCATATGTTAAGATTTATTGCTCTTTCTAGTCCTTCTATTGAGAGATATGCTAAACTATCTGCACCTAAGAATTTTCCTATTTCACTAACTGTCTTTCTGCTTGCTATGAGTTCTGAATATGTGGACATATCAACCCCGTAAAAACAGGGTGCCTTGACTGGAGGACATGTTATTCTTACATGAACCTCTTTGGCCCCTGCTTCCCGGACAATACGAACGATCTCTTTTAGTGTTGTGCCCCGAACTATCGAGTCATCGACAAGTACAACTCGTTTTCCCTCTATTATCTCTTTTACTGGATTGAGTTTGAGTTTTACTGCCTCGACCCGTTTTGTTTGCGATGGCATTATGAACGTTCTTCCTATGTATCTGTTTTTTATGAGTCCCTCTTCGAACGGAATGTTTAGTACTTCTGCAAATCTTGCTGCGGCGGTTCGAGATGTATCTGGTACTGCGACTACTACGTCGGCTTTAAGAGGTGCTTCTTTTGCGAGGTTTTCTCCAAGTTGTCTTCTTACTGCATAAACACTTCTTTTGTTTATCTGCGAATCCGGTCTTGAAAAGTAAACATATTCGAACATACAGTGTCTGGGTTCTTTTTCGATGATCCTGGTTCTTGTCGTTTTACCTTTCGAATCTATTACTACAAGCTCCCCGCCCATAACTTCGCCCTTATAGGGAATTCCATTAACGTCTAGCGCTACTGTCTCGGAGGCCAATGCGATATATTCGTCATTTTCTCCCCAAACCAGGGGTCTGATCGCTAGCGGGTCTCTGAAGATCACTAATTTATCCTCAATTATCGCTACGTCGCAGTATGCTCCCTGGGCAGCATTCATCATTTTTCTAACTGCTGTTTCTATTTCTTTTTCACTATCTAAAATATGTGCTATGACTTCCGAATCGTTTGTGCTTACGAATTCGTATCCTGTTTTTTCGATTGCCTTTCTAAGAATGCCGTAGTTTGCGATGTGTCCGTTGTGTGCAGTTGCCGCTCGTCCGACCGTGGTTGGTTGAACATCACACATCCTACATTCTCCTATTGTTGGATATCTGGTGTGCCCAATCCCCATTTTTCCGCTTAGTTCAAGGTCTTCTTTCTTAAATATCTGATCTACCAGTCCTATTCCCCGTCGAACCTGCAGGTCTGTTCCGTCAAAAATTGCAAATCCGGCGGCATCCTGGCCTCGATGTTGAAGTGCAAAAAGAGATCTATATAATAGTGGTGCAACGTTCTTGCCTTTTTTTGAAAATATCGCGATAATACCGCATTCTTCTCGTTTTTCTTCTAACTCGCGGTATTGAATTTTAACTCCCATATTGCTATTTTTAATCGATTGATTTAAAAGTCGTGGTTCTTGCAGATTTTTACACTCAAAACTATTTTTCCATCTGTTCCAGTTGTCGTACTTTATTCCTACTTCTGTGAATCTGCGACGTTATTTTTCCTATTTTTCTCACTCTTTTTACTATCTCTAATTAAAACCCACGTCTAATCTTTTTTCTGATGAACTACTTCAAAATGTTTGTTTTCCTTGTTCTAATTTCTGTTGGTTTATCTCACACATTTTCTTTTTTTAGACCTTATCAAAGTCAAGGCTGGCTCCTAAATAACACCCACATCGTATCAAATCAGTTGGATGTGTGGTGGAACATTCCCGCGTTTGATCGGACTCTAAATAGCCTTAATATAGATGATCTGCGGCAACTGCCTCTATCTTCTACAATCTCCTCTGATTTGGGCACTTCTGCTTCAGAAAAACAGTTGGCCCTTTCAGATTCCTATTTTTGCAGCTATGTGATAAATTATCCAACTATCACATCAATTCTTTATTTTTCCTCTACTGCGTTTGCCCTGTTCATAAATTCCTTTATTATTGAGTCTAAATGCATGGACTATCGGTCCCATTGGATCGAATCTGTTGATCATTCTCTACTTATGACCGAAAAAAGTCTGGCGCTTGCAGAGCGGTCGATCGAGCTTGCCCGATCTAAATTTTCCCTTCTTGATTTTTCTGGTTTTTGTAATCTCAATTATTCTTCTTCCTCTTCGGATTTCTGTTATTCTTCACGTCTTGCATTAGATCCAGAGAGCAACGATTTTTCCTTTGGAAAACCACAACTCATTCACGATTGGACTACTTCGCTGGACTCGCAGCTACGTCATCCTGATCCGGATCTGTCTCTAGTTGTTCCTCTTATGAATCTCATCTGGGGATCTAACGGTACTTTGATACAATACTCATATCTGGCAAATGAATCAGATGCTCTTTTATCTTCTGAAAATTCCCGTTATATCTTACTACTTTCCTCATTAACCGAACGCTCTAAAGTAATTGATGCCAAACTCGATCTGTTCAAAAAAGAAAGACTGGATCTCATCTCTACTGCTCCGTCGATTGCTGGCCTTCCATCGGTTCGTGGCACGATTTCTGAACGTCTGCTTTCTTCCCGTTCTGCTCTGGCCTCTATCGATTCCCAGTTAAAAAAATCAAAACTAATTCATTCCGATTCATCTACTCGTAATTACCTTTCCGATGCATTTTATCTCGCATCCGAATCAGATCAAAATCTTTCAATTCTCGAATCTGATTTATCCTCTTTGGAATATGATGCCAATCTTGCAGTTTCTGATCAAAAAGCTCTTGCAGATGATTTAATTAGTCAGGCCGATTCTCTTTCCGAACAAGGTGCTCTTTCTCCCTCTAGCCTATCTATTCTATCAAGTGCCAAATCCCGCTGTTCCGGTGCCGCGTCAATGGCCTCTTTAGGAGACCGTTTCGTTTCCTACTACTCATGTGCAGCTCTTGCCCGCTCTGTCATCTATGCTCCAGTTGATCAGAACGAGACTCTCTCGGTTTCCGGGGCGCTTGCCGATCTGTCCGATCTCATCCTGCGTGCCCAGACCGATCACATTCCGGTTGTTATTGAAAAGGATCTGCTCGAGTCTCTTAGAAAGCAATCTCCTTCCCCCTGGATGCTTCCTTTGATTGCTGAGGCGAAGTCAAACCTTATCGAGCGCGCTAGGTATCGTTATGATCCAATACTTATTCCACTACGTTCTTCGATCTTGTCTTTGTTGGATTTTCTTGGATCACAATCCTCTGGGCTTCGTGTCCAGTTAAGGGATGTTGAGCAGCCCTATTTTGATGCAACTGGAAATCTGGATTACTCTCTTGCTATTGGCAGCCTTTCCAAGATCAAGGCAGCATATGATGATCTTGATGCTGTTTTGCTTGCACACTCAAAAGAAATTCTTTTGGCCAGTTTGTCTTCAAAACAGATTGTTGTGATGGGTCCGGTTTTTCTTGATCGTCCTGTTTTGGCATCTCTCTCGTTTTCGCTTACAAACCCAACTAACCTTTCTGCCAATAATCTCTCTATTCCTATCTATCTGGACAAGTCCGTTCCTTTCGAACGCGGAGATTTGACTGCGGGTGCATCTAAGATTTCCTCAATCTCGTCTAATGAAAAATCGATCTTAATAACTCTACCTCATATCTCTTCGTATGAATCTATCCTGATCTCTCTTGAGCGCTCTTCAGTTTTGGCGAAAACACTCACAACAAAAATTCAGACTGTGGGTGAGGGGAATTCCCAGGTGCACCAGACTGCATCTATCCTCTTTGAGGCCAAATCGAATCTTCCCTCATTTTCAAACTCGGTTGCTTTAGACTCGGCTCTTTTAGATGGACGTCCATTTACCCTTCCCATTCTCGCCGGTATTCACAATTTCTCTTATTCCACCTATCTTTCTGATGCATACTCTATCGAATATCCCGATCCACAGGTCAGTTCTCTAGGGACCAAGAGTCACGTTGAGCTGCGCGTGTTGATTTTACCAAAAATCAGGATCGATTCTCTTACAGTTCCTGTATTTCTTGCATCGAATCTCTCTAACCTGCAAATCTATTCACCCACGGGCGATTTCGTTTCCTCCAAACCAACCATCTCCTCTCCACATGCCCCGATCGTTATTGGCCCTCTTCTTCCAAATCGGACCTCTACTGTGTATATCGCCTATGATATCGACGATCCCTCTGGGTATGTTAATCGGTCTATTGTCCTGCTTTCCTCTTTGCCAAATTCATCTACAAATGTCTCTTCTTTGATTTCCAAAGCCCGTCTGGAGCAGACTCTTGGAAATGTAAGTGGTGCACTCTCCCTAATAGAAAAAGCATGGTCTACAAAAAGAACCGAAGATACTCAGACTCAAAAAAATCAAGCAAAACACGCCTCTCTTTCATCTGCTCTGGTTTTGGAAATCTCATCTCTTGAATCCGCCTTTTTGGTCCCAAATGCCACTCAGTCCTCTCTTTATTCCACGCTCTCATCTCGTCTTTTGGTTCTGCGCGAAACTAATTCTTCCGATTCTCTGCTTTTTGACTACTCCCCCTCTTCACTTCCCTCTCTTTTGTATGGATTTAAAAAACAAATTCAATCTGATGTGGCAAAGTTAAAGCTTCAAAATCCCCTTCTGGACTTCTCAACTTTCGACCGTTTGTTTGCAAAGTTTGATTTCACTTCTGATCCATCTGACGCAATTTCTCTGGATCTCGAATTCATTCGTCTTAAATCACTCGTAATTGCCAAGAATGACGAACTCGCATCAAGGAAGTCTGCGTTCGATATCTTCAAATCACAACTCGATCGGGTTTCATCGCTCTATTTCAAGCAGGCTTCTTTGGCTAAAGGAACACAATACGAATCCTTTTTTGACCTCTCCTCAAGAGAACTAATTGATCTGTCCTCTTCTGCTAAATCCTCTCTTGGCAAAGACGATCTTGTTTTTGATCTAAAAGTTCGGCAGCTCAACTCCTCATTGATAAAAATGGAAAAGACTCTTGATGATCTTCGTAGAAGTGCATCTACGAAATTATCCGCCCTTCGCGGAACTCCATCAAACCTCAAGTCCCTCAGTTCTGCACTTTCTAATGCAGCATCTCTTATCGAATCCGGCAATTATGTTTCTGCATTAAAATTGATGGATTCGCTCTCGACCAAAGATGTTCCAAAAGACGCCTCAGGTGTATCAAATCAGCTACCTTATCTTCTGGCAATCGGAGTTCTGTTGTTACTTGGGCTTCTCGTCTACTATTTACAAAAATCCAAATCTCCTCCAAATCCTCCCTCTCAACTTAAACCCCTAAGGAAAAATCCCTCGTCTTCAGATCCTTCTGGAGTCCAGCCCAATTCGGGCTCTGCGGAAATGACCCCTGCTCGTCTTTAAAAACATCAAAATTCAATTCTCTATTATGGGATTTGGAAAAGGTGCATATCTAAAGAAATTAATCTCTTCTATGCCCCTGCCTTATCGATCAAAACCTCTTGGTTCTGATCTGGATGGTTCAAGTCCTCCGTCTGTCTTTATCGGAACTGCCAACTATCCCAAGGTTTTTGCAGGGCCCATGATGGCCGATACTTTTGGAGATACTTCGGTACTTGATACTCCTGAGCAGTGGTTGGGGTCTGGTAAATCCCAGCAAGACATAATCGGCTTTCGACTTGGTCTGGTCCGCGGCACATCTGCTGTTGGCATTAGCGATCTTGATAATCGTATGGTCAAAAAACTTCAGGAAATTTCCCTTGCGAGTGATTCTGTTTCGGGCCATGTAAAATTTAAACACATTCCACGTGGAGTGACATTTGATGAAGAGACTTCTCCTTATGGTCCAAGTGCATCTCTCGATTCGTTTTCGATAGATAATCCCCGGTGGAACCCTAGATTGGAAAAAGTATATCACGACACAGATCTTTTGGCAAAAGATGCCCTGGTCGGTCTCTATCGCGACGGGGTTTTGTTCTCTCAACTTCAAAAAGCCCTCTCCACCGGAACAATGGGTATTGGAAAAAATCGAAAACTCGTTCCAACTAAATGGTCTATCACTGCCGCAGACACTACGCTGGCAGATCATTTCCTCTCCAAAGTTCGCTACCATCCGATACTCGATCGATACCTGACCTTCGAGTTCTCGAGTCTAAATAACTATTATCTCGTTCTTCTACTTCCCTCGTTCTGGCAATACGAATGGTTTGAGGCATTTATCCACATTTTAGGAAAAGAGGAAAATATTTTCTCGGATTGGGAAGGTCCTCGCGGCAAAAAAGAGTATTCTTCTGTCGGAGGATGCTATTACAGTTGTAAATTCTCCATCCTAGAGGCCCTGGACCGGATGAGGGTTCAGGCTGGTGCAATTGTTTTACGCGAAGCTTATGAAGAATATGTGCCTCTTGGAGTTTTTAATGTCCGTGAAAACGTCCGCCATGCTATGCTGCAAAAGCCCCGCGAGTTCGAGTCTTTGCGATCCGCACTCACATATGCGTCATCACGCCTGAGACTTCCTCTATCGCGCTTTATCGATCAGAGCCATCTGCTAAAGGATCTGCTGGTTTCACGACAAACTACTCTTTAGCTGGCCTTTTTATCGTTATCTTCGATATCTCCTCATGCGTTACACTTCTGGTCTGTTTTCTCTTTTGCTTCTGGGAATTGCACCTCTATTTATTTTGGTCTCTGCTCCGCTGTATTTTCTTCCTACTTTCTTGAGTCTGCTCTCTGGCTCTTTAGACGCTCCGTCTCTTGTCTTATTTTTGCTAAGCCTTCTGATCCTGTGGATTTTTGTCAAATTACACTTGCATGAATGGTCTATCTCAGTTAATTATGTAGATGTCAGTGCAGATCAGGTCTCAATTAACTATCGAAACGGTGTTTGTTTAACTGCAAACCGATCTGAGACTGCAAAACTGGTCTATCGCGCCGGTGGCCGTGGTTCGCCTCCCGAGCTTCTATTCTACGATCATTCTGGAGATGAACTTGCTGTGATTGTATCTCCTGAATTTCTCAAGAATCACACCTCGATGTATCTTGAGATAGAAAAATGTCTGGATCTTAAGATAATCTCTGGTGGCTGATTTTTGTTTTTAAACTTAGTTTTAGTTAAAATAAGAAATTAAATAGAAAAAGATTAATTTACATCCTAAGTGTCGATTCCTTTTCCAAAAGTTCATCGAGTACGTCTTCATGGATGAATCTTCTTCCACCTACCTTTACATGTGGAATTCGTCCTCTGTCCAATCTGCGCTCGAACGCATTTCTTTTGATCTTGATGCCGCTCTTGTGGAGCTCTTTGATTGCTTCACTTACTGAATAATAATTGGAACTGATGTGAGTTAATGCATCTACGGCATCTCTTGGAATCAATCTTCTTGTTCCAAATTTAACTGAAGGAACGGATCCTTTTTCTACTCTACCAATAAATGCGCGGAAATTTATCCTTGGATTTACCTTTCCGTATTCCTGGTATGCTTCCTTTACTGTGTAGAATTTTGATTTGGTTTTAGTTATGTCATCAAGAACGCTTCTTGGGATGAATCTCTTTCTTCCTACTTTTACAAATGGGACTGTCCCTCTTTCGATTCTTCCACCAAATGCTCTAAATGAAACAAAAACTCCGTTATCCTTAAGATAGTCATATGCTGCTCTTATGGAGAACAATCCATGTCTTCCTTCCATTTCTTCTTCTGCAGATTTCTGCTTATATAAATTCTGTGCTGTTTTGAAGACTGCAGTTATGGAAGACGAGAGATTCTTTTCCGTATCATCTCTTTCTCTACGTATTGCATCCAAGTCAATGTTTCTGAAGTGGTCTACCACATTATCGCTAATTTCTGTTTCAATAACAATTTTTCGTCCGCGAGGCATTATATCACCCTACACAATATACATGATATAAACACAAACACTATTTATAGTTTGTGATTTATCGTGATATATACCTATACTACAAAAACTTTATAAATGTTTCTTCCTCTTTCAACTGCTTTTGCCTGAAAACATGGTTCTAAATACTAAAAAGCCTATCAAAATTAGTAGTATTCCTCCAATTACTATGTATAAAAGTGGTATTCCCTGTTCCTGAGGCTGTGTGCTAGGGGGGGTCGGTTGTGTATTTGTACTATTTTGATCGATTGCCGGTGTGGTTACATTTAGCTTTGGCGACGTAAATCTGCCTCCTAGTGTTGCGAGGTTCCCCTCTTTGTCTTTTACCTCTATCTTAAACTGTACTATCTTATTTGAAGGTAATTCTGGTATTTCTGCGCTCATCAATTCTCTGCTCGAGGTATAGACAAGCGCATTTTGCCATACGCTTGAGGGGTCTTCTGGTTCTACTCTGTATGATAATTTAAATGTTTTTGTGTCAACTCCGCTTGCCATGGTGCCCTGATCAGTTACCTGTATATTCAATCTGGTTATGTTCTCCCGTGTTTCTGTAGTTATTTCTCCAATTGCTGGTGCTTCTATATCAAAAACTATCTTTTCGTAATTAGATCTTTCGGGATATATTGTACCGTTTTTTGTTACTCCTCTGTAATTTGCCTGGTATTTTATTTCATCCCCGAACACTTTGTCTTTAGTAAGTATTCCGTTTTGAACTATCTGCTCTTTTCCAAATATGGTTATGTTTGCATCAATTGGCTCGCCCTTTTGATTGTACAAATCGATCCGTATCGAACTGCCCCGCAGTGTTAGTGGAAATATTGTGTCATCTACTACGTTGATGGTGCCTGATTTTGCGCCCTCTAAGTAGTTTATTTCATATGGCTGATCCCCTACTCCTATGTATGTGCGTACTTCTCCGTTGTTATCTGATCTAAATTGTTTTTTTGCTATCGTGATCGATGCGTTCTGAAGCGGGACTCCGAATTGGTCCTGAAGTGTAACTACTATTGGGTATGCATTACTGACAACGACATCGACAATCGCCCCGTGTTCCGATCCTGTTACGACTGTAGTTCCGCGTCCGCCTCCAAGCACATATGCGTTGATGGTGATATCACAATCAAGCGTTCTTAGTGGTCCTGCCGCGCCGCTATTAGTAACGTACACAAATTTCTGTGCATTCTGATCCACGCTCATGTTTGCGGTTGTAAAATATGCTTTCCCATATGCTGCGGATCCGGTGTCATACTTCATTGTGAAAACTGCGTCTGGCAGTGGTCTGTATTTGGCATCAAGAATCCTTAGGGTAAATGAGTCATTGTACCCTCCCTGACAGCTTGCAAAAATGGTTGTACTGATGAACAAAAGCAAAATTATGGTCGATAAGAAAATCTGATGCAGTTTCATATTTCTAATTTAATTCGAGTATACTTAAAAGTCTTGGCGAATGCCCTGCAGTGATCAATCTAATACGCGCGCCCGTTTGCCATCGAAAAATATTGTCTGCTCAAATCGCATTCCGTACCTGCCCGGAATATAGAATGCCGGTTCTATTGCCATTATTGTCTGTGCTATTTTATCTTCTGACTTCAATCCGAGTCTTGGCCACTCATGGACTTCAAGTCCTACTCCATGGCCTATTGAATGTATTAGTTTTGGAAACCCTGCATTCATGAGTGCTTTTTCTGCTTCCTTCGCCACATCTGCGCCTGTTTTGTGATGATTCATCTGATCTAGTATTCCATCACAAACATTCTGGAGCTTCTCGTACTCATCTTTGAGTTTTTTGTTATCGCCCATTATGATGCATCTTGTGAGGTCTGAGCAATATCTCTCATATTTGACTCCAAAATCTATGAGTACAATGTCCTCGAGCTTTTTTTCGCCTGCGTGGTAATGTGGAAATGCAGTGTTCTTTCCACTTGCGACTATGGGTTCGAATGCTAATTCAAGTCCTCGTTCAATCGTTTCCTTCTTTAGTGTTTTTTCTACGTCTTTTTCTGTTTTGTGGTTTTTGAGATCGATGCCCTCTATTATTTCCCTGGCTTCTCTTGCTGCTCGTTTTGTTTTTGTTACTTCAGCTTCTGTTTTTTTCATTCTTTGCTCGAGCATCTTTTTCGATGTGTCTTTGAGTGTGCATTTTTCGCCTATCTTTTTGGCCAGATTCGCACTTAGGGCACCGAGGTCTGCCCCGACCGTTCGTTTTCCAAGTCTCCTCTTAAGTATGTCCCAAAGATCTGCTCCATAGGTCGATACTTTGCCGGAAAACTGGTTCTTTGCGATCTCATAATTCATTTTTGGCGTTAGCAGCTCTCTATTTTTTCCGTCTATAATTAGAAATGAGTGATCGATATCTACTTTTGAAAGATAATAGAAATTCGGATCGAACTGTTCTCCACGATAATATATCTCCATGTTTTGTAGTAATCCTTTTGGTAATAAATGCCTTGCGTCTTGGGTAAATTAACTAAATAAAAAATAAAAAAAGAAACTCATTTCTTCTTGCTTGCTGCTGGTGTTGCATCTGCAGTTACTTGAGATTTTTTCGAAAGTTTTTTCCAGATCCACCAGAGTACTCCGATTACTATCGAGAACGGGATCAGGAATCCGATTATGAGTGAAAGTACGATTATTCCACCCGACATGGCACCGAAGAATGATTCTCCCAACGATTCAATCGAAAGCCCAAGGCTCGTTGTGGCTGGTTTCTCCTCATAGACTGCGATTTCTATACTCGAGCGGCTTATTCTAGATTCGAGATATTGTTTCTCTCCTTTTAGGAGATCTAATTCGGTTTCAACTCGTGCGAGTTCCTGTTCTACTCCCAAAAGATCGCTTATATTGCCTGTAGTATTGTAGATCGATCGTAGGCGGTCTAGTTCGAGTTCTTTGTTTTGGATGCGCGTGTTGAGATCTGTGTATTGTTTAGTTACATCCTCTATCGAAATTGAAAGGTCCTTTACATCTCCAATTGTTTTGAGCTCCGTTATGACCTGGTCAAAGCGCCCTGGCACGACCTTGGCGGTTATGAGGTACTGTTTGCGATTAGAATATTCATTATACTGGACATTACTGATCTGCCCTCCTTCTCTAGTTAGCATGGCTCGAAGTTCGGTGTATTTAGTTTCAAGTGTTCCCTCTGGAACTTTTAGCGAGGCCGTACTCGATTTCGTGAGGATTTGATCTGTTGAGCTTGCAGACCTATCTGTGGTAGGTTGAAATTCTGCGCTTCCTCCGGGAATTGTTTTTACGTATGGTGCTGGAGCAAAGTTGCCTGAGGTTGAAGCGTCAGTGTTTGTCCTCTCACCAAGGCAACCAAACGATAATAATCCTATTATTAAAAAAAGTGCGATAAATCCGTTCAAACGTTTATCCATGAGTATATCACCTGCTAAGACTCAAGAGGTAAGATTAATATAGCTTGTAGGGTTTTGTACGTCTGGTGATTTTCTGGAAAATCGGTCGGTATTTGCGTTTCTTTCTGTTTTTGTTCTTATTGTTCTTTTGTTTGGCTGTGTTTCTAATCAGAGCTCTGGCATGATGCGTACGCCAACGTATAAATATACTGACGAATTCCAGTCTCCTCCTTCTGCTTCAGAAAGCACGCTCTCAATTAACGTTCCCTCTGGCATGTTAGCCTCTAAATACGATTATCTTTCTACCAATCTTCCAGAATCGGGCGCAAAGATAACCAATGTCTATTACTCCGAACTTTCCGATCGCAATGCTTATGATCTTGTTATTCGAACTCCTCCATCGAATCTCAAAAACACTGTGGATTTGGTAAAGTCCATCGGGACTGTTAAATCCATCTCGATTAATTCTGAGGATGTTTCGGCTCAGAACTCTGCCCTTGACATCCAGATCCAAAACCGTGAGCTTTCACTAAGTCGCCTCCGGACTCTCTATAATACTACTGAGAATGTAAGTAATCTACTAGAGATCGAGCGCGAAATGAGTGCTGTAGAATCAGATCTTTCTCTTCTTAAAGATCAGAAGAAAAATCTTATCTCGCGTGTCGATCTGGCAACTCTTTCTGTAAATCTCTATGAAGAGCGACCTGCCCTAAGTCGTCTTGGCCTTTCTGCAGACGGGTTGCCATCCACTTTCCTTTGGGCTGTTTCTGCATCGATTGGCTTTGTCGTCTTTGTACTTGGCTTTATTTTCCCGGTTGCCCTTGTGGGCGGCATTCTTTATTGGCTTTACCGGTTTGTCAGTTCGCGCAATGGATCAGGGCGCTCCGGGCCTGCTGGTAGAAAACCCCAACACGACCGGATTCCAGAATTAGACTAATTTTTCTTCTTTTATTTTTCCTCATCTTTTATCCTTTCTTTGCGTTCCCTCTTGTTCTATATTGTCCCAAGTCTCGTCTTTCCTTTTAGTGAGATGATTTTTTGTCCCTTTAATCTTCTTCGGAGCTGTGCATCATTTGTGCACACGACTGCGTGCATTTTCTCTGCGTTTTCATAAATCCAATCATCGACTTCCTGGGTGCTCTGAATTATTTCGATGTTCTTCTTGTTCGCTTCGATTGTTTTGAGCGCCAGCGTTGCCGCACGTCCGTCTTTGTTCCTTGTTTTTGAGATATGTTCGAGTTCCGCGACTGTTCTTGATGAGATGACGAAATAATGGGCCCGCTCGAGCAATCGTTCTATCTCGACCACTATATTTATCTTGAATTGATAGGGTATAAGTAGAAAATTCGTATCTAGTATGACTGGCCTTCCTCTTTCCATGTCTAATTAATGGGCTGCAGATTTTATATTTTAGCGGTTTGCCATATTTCCTAGATCAGTCTCTTATGCCGAGCGCTTCTTTGGCCTTTAAGAGATCGCTTTCGAGGGGTTTAACTGCTACTTCTGTGTAGTCTGGCCGTCTACTTACGATGTAAACCGTTTCGAGATTTATTCCTTTATCTGCGATTTTGCGACTGAGCTTACCCAGTTCGCCCGCGCGGTTTGGTAGTTTGACTATTAGTATTTCACCCTCACGTATTTGCGATTCTGGTATTTTCGAGAGTGCTCGGACAGTGCTTGCACTATCGGCCGTAAGTATTCTTGTTACTGCCTTTGTTTCGGTTCCATATGCCGAGATCGCATCGATATTGACTCCCAAGTCCCCAAGCATTTCCGCAATTTTTGCGACCGTTCCTACTTCATTTTTGGTTACGACGACGACTTCTCGCATATTTCCACCTCATTTTTCCTTGGACTTAATGTTTATTATATCTGCCTAACAAATAATTTCACTATATGACAATAGACGAACTTTTCCGCTTAATCGCGGGTCTTATGTCTATTTCGAGGCGGTGCAATGGTTACTAAGGATGAGATATTATCAAAACTCCGCGAAGTCGAAGATCCCGAGTTGGGTATGAACATTGTCGATCTGGGTCTAATCTACGAGGTAGATATCAAAGATAAGGTTGAATCAAATCCACAAAAGGTCTTTATCCGAATGACTTTTACCACCCCTGCATGTCCCATGATTAACGAGATGTTACATGAAATCCAGTCCCGTCTGGATGAACTACCTGAATTGGATATAGAAGTGAGCGTCGTCTTTGATCCTCTTTGGAACCCTGATATGATGACTGACCGGGCAAAGATCAGGTTAGGTTTAATCTGATCTCTATGCTTGGATCTTCAGGAATTCGAATAGATTTGCCAAAAGACCAATTCTACCTGGGCGATCTGATCTCCGGAACTATATTCTTGGAACTTGATCGTTCTATTGGCGCTCGGAATCTAAGGATTGCTCTCAACTGCACTCTGCGTTCTCTAAAGCGTGAAACTCTTCTCTTTCAAGAGGTCAAAATTCTTGATGATTCAAAACAATTCGAAGGCGGCATCCGAATCTATCCATTCACAATTTCTATTCCTGATTTACGAAAAGTCGACAAACTCGAGCAAGGATTTGCGCTTTTGAAATTGTCAGATGATGAAATTTACGATCTGGTCAATTGGACGCTCATTGCGTCGCTCGATATTCCCAATTCTCCAGATCTGACAGTAGTGAAATCGATTTCTATCCGAGCATCGGCGTAGTAATCCTTGCGTGTCTATTGATTTATATTTTCTACTTTCCAACTTCTCCTTTATGTTCTGGCCTGGAAAAATGCGGATCGATATTCCAAAGGATAACTTTCTCTCTAATGAGCAAATCATCGGGACTGTTTTTTTGGAATTGGATAAGCCCATATCTGCACGTGGAGTTCGTATAGCATTTATCGGTGAGCGGGGTAGTGGAAAGCACCGCCGCCGGGTTCATGAAGATACCCTCACACTTGATCAATCTACTGAATATCAGGCGGGAACAAAAACCTACTCGTTCTCATTTAATTTCCCCATATATCAAAAATTCGATACTTCTGGTTTTGGCTTTCTAAAAGGCCTTGCGGATCTGTTTGTTACGCAGGATCTCTATCGTTATACTGACTGGTGGCTGGATGCTTCATTGGACATTCCAAATGCGTTAGATGTCAATACGACAAAAAGAATCTACGCCAAAGCGGCTCCAACAATTGAGTTCAGTGCTCCTCTAACCCGGCAAGATTTCCAGACTCCCCGTTCCGGGTTCTGAACTATCTTTTGATTCTTCATTTGTGTGGGATCTTTCCAATCGCTGACTTTTTAATCCTCATCTTTCTAGTGCTATGAGTGCAAGCATCATGAAACTTACTTTTTACGGCGGAGCAAACGAAGTTGGACGACTCTGTCTGCTCCTTGAAGAAAATGAGAAAAATCTCATGTTAGACTGCGGTATAAAACTTGGTCAAAAGACCGAGCTACCTCTAATTCACGATGATGATCTAAGAAACGTCCGTAATGTTACTGTTTCGCATGCCCACTTAGACCATAGTGGTTATCTTCCCCATCTCTATGCCAAAAATGCAAAACCAAATATTTTTATGACAAAACCAACTCGGGATCTGGTTGCGGTTCTGCTTGCAGATTATCAAAGACTCCAGGCCACAAAAGAAGACCGCAAACTATTCTCATCCAAAGACGTCGATGGCATTGTTCGGGATACAAAAATGATGGAATACGCAGAACCATTCGATGCTGATTTCAAACTTACTTATTTCCCGGCAGGCCATGTTTTGGGAAGTGCCATTACGACTATTGGTGAGGGCGATGACCGGATTCTCTTTTCCGGAGACATCTGCATGCGCAAAACCCGGGTGCTCGATCCCTGCTATCGGAATATCACTGCAAAAACCCTGATTGTCGAGAGTACCTATGGCGGAAAGACTGATGTAATTCCCAGCTACAAAGAAAGCTACCAAAAAATGATTTCACTAATCAATCAGACTCTCGATCAAGGTGGGCATGTCGTAATTCCCTGCTTTGCAGTTGGCCGCGCCCAGGAAATCCTGCTTGCACTTGATGATTATATGCGCTCTGGTGCACTAAAGCCGACTAAGATTTTCATCGAAGGCATGATCACAAAAGCCATGAAGATTTATCGGCACAATGCCATCTATGCTAATGACGATATCAAAAAACGCATACTCATGAGCGAGGACGATCCGTTTAACAGTCCCAATTTCCATCATTCACGATCCAAGACTCGCAAAGATGTTCTCTCAGAGCCTTGTATCATAGTCACTACTTCAGGTATGCTCACCGGCGGGCCTGTTCTATTCTATCTCGAAGCGCTTGGCAGAAATCCCAAGAACACTCTGATCTTTGTTGGCTATCAAGCCGAGGGAACACTGGGAAACAAAATCTGCGCGGGTGAGCGCCGGGTTTTAGTCGGAGAGCGGGAAATGGAAATCTCGATGCGAGTGGAACAGGTTAGGCTCTCGGGTCATGCTGACTTTAATGAACTTGTCCAGTTCGTCCGATCTATCAAGGGTTTAGAGCGCATCTTCCTCATGCACGGCGAAAAAGGCGATCTATCTGATGCTCTCTCAAAAGATTATCAGGTTATTTCTCCCAAGCTTCTTGAAGTCTATGATATTTGATTAAGATGTCTTGCGGTAACAATGGTCACTAATCTTTGTCTTGACGAATCTGACTTTTTTCGATTTTGTTCTTAATTTTAAAAAGAAAAACTGGAAAAAAGAAAAATTATTACTCATTCTCTGCTGTCAGTCAAGAGTCAAATTAAACATCCTATAGTCCCCGCATGTTTGGTTTGGGAAAGGTTGTATGCTTGTTCCACACTCATATCCGTATGCTTGAACTGACGCTACCCCATAATAGAATCCTGGTGTAAAGTCAGTAAATAATACGTTGCTACAGTTTCGTGTTTGTAGTCCCGTTGAGTAGTAGTATTGTCCACACTCTGGAAGTTGTGTCCAAACACCATCTTTCTTGAGATAAACGCTCATTAGTTCACCAAATGAATATGGCGATGGGACATTAGTGTTCCAACTGATATTGTTTGTGACATTGGTGCTATTTGTTGCGTTTGCTATGAAATTGCCTGTGAAATCTATGTAGTTTCCTGTGGCATTAGATGCAGTTAATGATTCGTAATCCAGACCCTCACGTATTGTGATTTCATAATCATAATAATCTCCGCAATATGGTCCTGGGTTTGGATCAAATCCCATGCACCCTTCCCAATTTATCGAAACACGTATGTTGTATGTCCCTGCAGGTTTATTCCATGTCACATTTCTGCATATGTCTGTTGCATTTCCGCTTATGTTTCCTATGAAACTACACTGAGTTATTCGTTCCCAAGTTCCTGAATTGTTAATCCACAATGCTCTGTATTCTGAAAAATTACTTGATGTGGTAGGATACCATTCAATGAAGTTTTCGGGTACGTTGTATTCTCGGGTATATTCGTAGTGTAAGCCCGCTATTGATATCTTGGCTCCTCCCTCACTCAAATTCCTTAACCATTCATAAGGCGATGCAAAAGATGCGGCTGTAAGTGCTATCATTATTACCAGTATTATTTTTTTCATATTATCAACCTCATTTTTTCTATTTCTGTATTTGGGTCTTGCCTGCTGACCTTTTAAAAGAATTCGATTTTGGATTAGTTTATGTGGCGAGTTGTATATGCACTGCGATGTAGCGAACCTTATGAATCAAACAAGGTTCATGCTACTCCTGTTGGTTTTTCCGTGGGTTGCTATCTGAAAAAGATAAAAAAGAATTTATGAGATGTCTCTGCAGATTGCCTGAGTTATCTCATAGTCTGCGAAACATTCACCAGAAACCCCCGATCTGCCTGGCGTATTAACTCGTGCAGTTATGGTTCCACTTTCGCCAACTGTTCCGGTTGTAGTCAGACTAACCCCGGTTTCATCGCTCGCAGATATGGTTACCCCGCTTGATCCGCTGTTGAGTCTAAATGTCACTCCTCCGGTATCGCATGCAGTAGCTCGTGTTGGTTCGCCTGGACCAGCTCCGCAAATGATGGGGATGAATGCATTGAAACCTCGATAAAGCTGAATTGTAAGTCCGTCATTGAGGGTGCAGTATTCTGTAGATCCTCTCCTTCTTGGAGTGTCTTCTGGACATGTTAGTGATCCGTCTGGGTTACATACTGGTGGTCTTCCACTTGCACAAACTCTGGTTGTTGATGGACAAAGACACGCACATTCGCATGCTCCGCTTACTGAATTTATAGAGCATGTTCTTGTTGCTTCTGCTGCGCATGTGAATGTTGGAATATCACATGTGAGTGGTCCGCCTCCAAGTATGTTTATGAACGCCTGTGCGAAGGGACCTACAAGTGCTCCGCTTGTTGCTCCTGCTATGTCTGCAACTCCTGTTAATAGGCCGCTGCTTGTTCCAAGTCCCGTTACTTTTGCGTATGTGGGGAAAGATGCCGAGAGTCTTGCATCAAGTGCCGGATCAAGCGTATAGTCTGCTGCGCGAACTGTAGCTGGAGTTCCTGCCCGGGGGCCTCTTACATATGCGCATGAGAAATCAAATCTCTGCGTGTCTCCTACTCTGATCGGAGCTGAACTTGGTGTGAATGTACATCTGATGTCTGGTTCGGTTACTCTTACTGTGCTGTTGCACAAAACATCGCTTCTTCCGTCGTATCTATATTCTACCGATCCAACGGATCCTGAAGATGAAGTTACTCCGAGCATGCTCATCGTGGGGGTTGCTATTATGTATGTTCCAGATATTCCATATGTTCTCCAGTCTGCTCCGACACAGGGTACTTCTGCACCTGCAGCGTTTCTGCATGTAACTAAGAACTGGCTTGCGTATCCTGAAGGTATGTCTACTGGTGATGGCACTATCTGGCAGCTATTTGCAACTAATGTTGATCCCCCACCTAATCTTACGGTGATTGGTGCTGTTGCCTCAGCTCCAGTTATTCCCGGGTATCTTGCCAATATCTGCGCATCTCCTCTAAGATTTCCGCTAGTTGGTACTGCGGGAGCGTTGTATTTTACTCCACCTACTGTTTCATCGCTAGTTGTCCCTGCTAGTCCGTCCGTTCTTCTATAATTGACTACTGATGGAACTACTGGCGTTCCCCGATCCAGACAACTTAGGATGAAATTTTGGTTCTGGCTTACGTTGAGGTCTGCGCTCGATGGAGTGAATCCGCATGTTAATCGAGGTCCGATTGTGCTGATTGCTGCATAACAACTCACTGTCGAGTTTATTGCATATTCTACGTTTCCTATTGCGCCCGCACCACTTCGTATTACTACGTGCGCCCTCGTACTACTTGAATCAAGAACTTCTCCAGAAACTCCATTTACTCTCCAGATGTCTGTTGGGCATCCGATGGTGGTTCCTGTACTTAAGTTTGTACATGTTACTGCAAATTCTGCTATTTCATTTGTTCCTATGCTCATGGATCCCGGAACTACTCTGCAGCTGATGCCTCCGCTTGCTCCTGTTGGAGATGGAATTATTCCTGTTAAGTCTACTGGAGGCGTGGTTGAGCAGTGGGAGCTGACTCCACACTGGCCGTCTCCATCTGCTGCAAAGATCGCACCAATTGATCCCGTTCCGGTTCCTGTTTGTTCTACTAATATGTATGCTTCTATTCCTGCATTTGGAGGAATATTTACTCCGAATCCATTGCTAGAAGGACAACTGAATGTTGCTGCTCCAAGTCTTATTGCTTCTGCGCTTCTAAGTGCTTCACATCTTGTCCGATCCAGAGGTGTCATTGTGTAGGCCGGGTTTGTTGAACTCACTCCACTAAGATGTATTCTTCTTGCAGTGGCTGGATCATTTGTGTTCCTAATCACTACTCTAACTATCGATACCGGGCCCTGATTATTCACTAATGCGGCTGATCCGGCCGGTGTTATCGAACATGCTGGTATTGTACTTGGGTCCGGGTTTCTAACGGTTATTGTTCTTGTTATGGATGCTCCGACTCCTGATGATAGGTCTGGTGCACGTCCATTGTAATAGGTCATATAGAAATTATTTACCAAATCACCAGGGCTTGTTCTTGTTGGTATTGTTACATAATTTACTGTGGCTCCAAAACACGATGCCCCAATTATTCTAGATTCTATTGTGTATGTACCCGGGCTCGTAAATCTATATGTCTGTGTGGTTGTTCGAGCATCTGATAAATCGACTGGAGTTCCCACTAAAACTCCGTTTTGATAGGTTGCCAGATTACCTTTACAAAATATTTCTGCTCTGCCTGCTTTGTTTAGGTATA
Source organism: Microcaldota archaeon (assembly GCA_016212525.1). Classification (GTDB taxonomy): domain Archaea; phylum Micrarchaeota; class Micrarchaeia; order Anstonellales; family Bilamarchaeaceae; genus Bilamarchaeum. Next base: position 656,082 of record JACRGD010000010.1, read on the forward strand.
TTGGTCCAGGTGATATGTTCTGGTATGAGATTGCCTGCAATGGAAAGTCTCCTAATTGTCCATATGCATTTATTGCTGCTACTCCTCTTTCGCGTAGTGCGCTTCCTGCTCTTGCATTAAAAGGATCGTACAAACTGGCTGGCAGCCACGAAACCTCTATGTTCGATGCTGGTGTTCCGTCCACCATTGGAGGAGGACAGGATCCGCTGATGCAAACTGGATATGGACCTACTATTGTGGGCGCTCGGCTAGCCCATCGTGTATCGTCTGGTGTGGAACTAGAAACCATTGTTCCGGTCGCTCCACTACATATTACTGCCCCGCTTGAAAGATCGCCCGGGTTTCCGGATATTACCTGATCGGGAGGTACTGTTAATCTTATGTTGGTGTTGAGATTTAGGTCTGATGTAAATCTATATGTCGTACTGACTCCATTTGTCATATCAATTGGTATGTTCTGCGCAAATGTAATTGTCGTGAGTATTGCCACCAGAATCAAAACGACTGTTATTGCCCCCCGATTTCCTTTCATTGTGATCCCCCAAATTCACCTGTTCTTATCGGTAGTCTGGTTCTAAATGCTGGAACTCCTCTGAGTTCTCTTAATGCTGCTCTTATATGTGCACGTATCTGAGTTATGTCTGAGAGGTGGCCCACCTGTTCCAATTCTCTTACTGCAGCGTCAACTTCGTCTCCATATTGGGAATTTCTTATTCCATCGAGTGTCGTATCTGTTCTTAGTGTCTGTACGAGCGAGCCTGCTGCTCTTTGCAATTGGGTCAAATCGGTACTTCTGTATAAGTCTGTCAGTCCAGTTAAGTTAGTTTCAACTGTATCACTAAACTGCACTGCCTGGGGTCTTGCTCTTCTAAAGAGGTCTGTAGTTACGACTGCATTGACTCCGAATGTCGGTCCTGCAGGGGTAATATATTGTCCAGATTGGTTTACTGGCTGAGTCCAACCTACGGATGCGGTTAATCCGCTTCCGTCTGGTGTTGCGTATCCGAGACTTAATCTGGCCGAGAGTGTTTGTCCTGCATCTGCGTTATCAAGATTAAATTCTCCTCTTCCGCTAATTCCTGCAGTTAACGAGTGTCCTCTCTGATTTATTCTGCCTGCGAGATTAAGTCCCATATCTCCTATTAATCTCCAATCTCCAAGAAGCTGCTGTACTCCTAGTCCGTATGTTATCATGCATCTCAAATTATTACGATCTACTGGCCTGCTGGCAAACCGGAGTTCAAAAAGAGGATTACTGGTTCTTATTGTATTGCCATTTTGATCTGTTCTCTGCTCGACCTGCATTTCAAAGGTGGCACCTTCCCATCTCAGACCACTGTCTCTTCGTACCATCTGCCCGGTTCTCTGGTCTCTGTGAGGTTCAAATCCTACGTTGTTTACTGTAACTCTATATATTTCGAGTCTTGCATCTTCACCAAAAGATACCTCTCGGCGTTGCTGGTCCTGGGGCATATTTGCTCTTGTGGCTATTGGACCTTGTGTCGTGAAACTGCTAGATCTGGCGAGCCAGGTTGCATCTACTTCTATGGTAATCGGATTTCCTCCGATAGGTGCAGGGCCTCCAATTGTTGCCGAGAGCCCCCCTCCTAGTAGGTAGCCCTGCAATTCTGCCATGCTTGTTGCGCGTCTTTGAGTAATTCCTCTTGTTCCGTCTGCGTTTTGTTGTACTTCAAAATATGTACGATCAACTGTTGCGTTTGCTCGTAAAAATTCACCTACTCCTGACAACGCAACATTTAGAAGCCCCCAATGTGCTTCATCAAATGATATTGCGCCTGTTGTGAGATCTCTGAACCTGTTGGTTCCCTCTAAATTTATGACGAATGTAAGCCCTCCTGAAAATGCCATCATTGCCCTTTGGTTTACGGTGATAAGTACAGTATCTCTAAGCGCATCATATACCAGATTCAAATCACTTACCTGTCTTAGCTGGCGTTCTACATTTGCCAGTTCTCCTCCTCGGCCCTCTGCAATCATTCGAAGTTCATTTCGTATTGCCTGGAGTGCCTGGTAATCTGGGTTAGGTATGAACTGGCCTCTCATCGCACCTGGAATTTCTGCAGGTATTGAGACCCTTCCATCACTTAGAGCGTTTAACAATCTGGTTGCCGCAGTCCGTCTATCTGCATCTGTAACTCCGCTTCTTCTTGCGAGTAGTGCTTGTAGCTCTTGTACTGCGTTTGCATATTCGTCTGTATTTTGTTGACTATTGTTAAACGCTACTACTAGAGGTCCTGGAGCCTGAAAATTCCCTAATCTAACTTCTACCTGATCTCCGCTGGTGCTTATGGGTCTTACCGTTGTGAATGGTGGTATGCTTGGACCTGCAATTGCAATTTGCTCTGATGCACCTGCATTTCTTCGGGTACCTGCCGGGCGTTCCACTGGCGTTTGTCCTGGTCTAAGTATGGCGTCCATACCCGTGCTTGCTATTCTTAATTGTGCTACATTACGTAGATTGTACAATTGAGCATAATCTGCGAATCCCGGTGCAGTTGATCTATTGAGGAAATCATCTATCACTGCTATAGGTGCCTGTATTTGTGCTCCTACTGTGGTGGTATTTGTTGTTCCTGCTCCGCCAGGTGTTTGAATCTGTTGAGTCATCTGGAGAGTTCCGTTGTGATATCTGTTATACAATTCATTTACCAGTTCAGATCTTCTTCTGTGTAATGCTGTAACAAAATCCTCTAAGCTTGCTCCTTGATTTTGAGCCCTATATGCCTGATATGCTCCATCTAACAACAAATAATTTTCTGATAGTGTCCACTGTCTTCGGTCTGATGCAGTGGCTCCCAGTACTCGTGTTGAAGATGCCAGAAATCTAAGTGCCTGATCTACTGTTAACGTATCCATTCTGGTATTTCTGTCCATTAATCTTGAAACTTGTTCTACTGTGTTTTCGTTAGTGTTGGCTACTACGTTCTGTGCTGCTATCTGAGCTGTTCTGTTCTGGGCAAATACTCCACCTACCATGTTTAGTCACCTCAAGTGAGAATTCTTTAGGCGAATTCTAAAGTAACTGGAGCGTTGCCCTTTATAATATCTTCTACCTTTCCTCCTCGAACAGTTCCAAAATAACTGCCTGCAGCTACTGTTGCTGCCACTATCCATTTTTGGACACCACTTGGTCCCATCCTATCGTGTCTTACCATAAACTCCCTCCTTCTTTCTTATGATCGTGATTCTGCGTTTTGATTAATTATTGCAGGTCATCTGTCTCTTTCCTGCTGTGCCTGAACTGCCTGTATCACTTGTTGATTGCCATATGTTGGTATTGCAATCACGAACCCATCTCGCAGTCCGGTGACATCGATTGTGTGCTCACCAATTCTTGTTCTCATGCGTTCGTGGTATCTTGTTTCGTAATAGTTTACTCCTCCAATTGGCACTGTTACTGGTATTGATGGTCTTCCATTTGCATCCGAAGTCATGGCGCTTACGAATTCGCTTTCCTGTACTCTTATTGTTTCGCTCGGATTGGTTCGTTGTGATACTCTTCGTAGTACTTCTGGCGAAACTGCCGCATGGGCGAATGTTCTAGTTACCAAGCGTCCTGAAGAGTCCGTAAGGCTTACTTCCACGTTGTCCAATACTACGAATGCAGCTCTTCTCTGGGCCGGCACTTCGTTCATGTATTGGTTCGGATCTATTCCAACCAGGTAGTTCTCACCGTTTATCCTCACCACATCGTATGCAGCGAAGTCCGTTATTGTTCTTGCAGGGTCTGCCGCTGCCGGAAGGTTTGCTCTAAATCTCTGAGCTCCATTACTGAGTGTCTCTGGTTCGCTGACCCAGACTCTTCCATAATCCGGAAGGACTACTCTGGGCGGTTCTGGAAGAACTAGTCTTATGACCGATCGAGCTATGTTATCTGGAACTGCACTTAGTACCCTTAATGGATCTTCTGTTCTTTCAAGGAGATCTTCTGGGGTATATGTAAGATTCATCTGGTGTGTTCCTGGCCTTCTCATAGCTCCGCCTATCTGGGGATCATCGTTCATTGCTATTGTTTCCTGTGCAACTCTTACACTAAATACGATGTCTCTGATGTAGGCGGTAACTCGTGCAGCTACTTCGGGATCACTCATTGCTCTGTATCTGATCGGATCATTAGCCAGAAGAGCTGCTCGTGTTGTTTCTCTTGCAGCCTCAGGAATCGTTGCTCCCCCTAAGAACTGGCCTATTATTCCTGTTGGTCTTAACTGATCTGCAAGTATTGCTGCCTTGTTTTGTCTTAGTGCCTCTATTACTCTTTGACGAGCTCCTAATACTGCTGGGTCTGTGCTTGCTGCAAGTGCCCGGTCCACCGCTTCAACTGCAGCCTCAAATGTCTGGTCCACCAGTGCGTTTCTGACCTCATTTATTACTATTTGGGGTATGGGCTGGGTTTCGCTTATTCTGGCCAATTCACTTAGTGGATGGTCTCTGAAATTTCGACCCAACTGATTCCTAAGCGGTCCTATTCCCAAGTTGTCTAATCGTTCAACCATTCTCGCGTTTATTCTTTCTCGATATTGATCATCGTTTCCAGTTCCATATGTGCCTGCAACTCCATCTGTCTGAGTGCGCATTGTTGCTGCCTCCTCTTCTCTTGCAAGTCCGAATCTGGCTAATCGTGCGAGTCTTGCCTGCTCTGCTGCAAATCGGTCATCTGTCGGTCGGGTTGGGACTCTTCCTGTCTGAGGATGCAATTCAGCGTCTCGATCATCTATTGCTGCGGTCAATCTGGCAAGAGAAATTGCTGGTACTGCGGGAATTTCTGCCGTGGTGAACGTTCCTCCGGTTGAAGTTCTTTGCTCTCTTGCCGCTTGTCTTTCTGATGCCGATCCTTGTGCAAGTGCAATCAATCTCGCAGCAATCACCGGTCCTGCCTGATCAGTTAAAAATCCTCTCATGGCAGCTATTTCAGCTATATGTCCTCGTTCCATATGCTCTGTGTGATTTGCTCTTCCTCTGGTTGCAATTACTGCATTTTCCTGCACTTCCAGTGCAGGTTCACTGATCCTTGTTAGTCTGATCAATGCTGGTGCAACTCTTGCCAGTCCTCTTTGTGCCATGCTTGAGGGTAACTCTGCATTTATTTCAGGGATTCTATTTATGTTTCCGAATAATCGTCTGTATTCATTTGCCGCTGCGTTGAATATTCTTGTGGCATCTTCTGTCCTTGCCTGCAGTTCTTGGGCAGAAACGCCTGGGTTAAGTGCGCTTGCATTGTCAAGTGCAATTGCAAGTATTGTAAGTCTCTGGAGCGCCTGTGCCATTTCCTGCAGTGCACGCGCAATTCTTGTGCGATGTTCTGTATCATATCTTCTAAGTGTGTCGTCTGTTTGTACGTGGCTATTCCAGTCTCTTGCCATTTCTAACAATCCACGTGCCTCTGCCTCCGCGTTCTGGAGTACTGCCCTTCTTGTCGGATCTCTTATATGGCTTATTGGGGTTGAAACCATTCCGCCTGCTACTCCTCCATCTCCTCCAAGTACGGGTGCTCCGGCTACAAGTTCAAGGTTCTGTCTGGCCTGACTTAGTCTATAATCCAAATCAGATGATGCTGATGCGGGTCTTTCCTGCTCGAATCTTCGTGCAGTCATTTCTGCTCCTGCAGTCAATGTTGCCATGTCTGCGAGTGCATCTTGTTGTCCGGCATCAACTCGTAATTGTGTGAATCCTGCGCCGCTGCTGGTTCTATTCATGGCAACTGTCTGATCGAGCTGAACTGTCAGCGCGTCAAAGGCCCCTACCTGTAGAATCTGGCGTCCTGACACCTGACCTATATTTCTACCGCTTACTGTCCTGGGATCTGCTCTTGCAAAAGCCCCTATCAGTGCTGTTGCCGGGTCTGCACTTGCTGCCACTCTGGGCATGGTTCTACTCGATGTTGAAATTAAAACCGTTCGCAAGAATGCATTTGGTCCTGTGCCTGAAACTTGAGATCTGTCTACTATATATCTTGAAGTTCTGCCTCTAGTTGCTACTGCATCTACTGTTTGGCCAAGTCTATACATGAAAAACAGATACTGTTCCGTTGCAGCTCTCGCATTTGGTGCGCTTGTCATTTCGCGCGTTGCCAATCTGCGAAGATCAACTGCTCCCAATATGGTGCTTTCGTATAATTCTGCTTCCCTTTCGGCTGCTTCTACTGCAGCTGCGACAAGGTCTGGTCTGTCTGCTGCCGGCACGCGGTTTCTTCCATGTCCCCTTGCAGGAGTCTGATCGTATGCTGCGATTCGTCTCTGAATGTCTGTTCCTGTTCTATATGCAACTTCGACTCCGCTGCCTATCGAAGTTCCAAGTGCTGCTCTTCGTGGGTCGGTTGAGCCTACTCGCAGTGCATCCAATTCGGCCTGAGTTGGTAATCCGAGTCCGGTTACTCCACGCGGTACAGTTACTACTCCTGCCGGAGTTACTCTGACCCGATTTCGCGCTGGTACTGATGCTGCAGTTGTTTCTGGTGGTACTAAAACCCCAAGAACTCTGCTTACCCGATCGCGTGCTGCCCGTAGCCTTGCGTGAAGTGCCTGTTGTTCTCCCTGGGCTGATGAATATAATTCGCGTGCAGCGGTTATTGCAGATTGTGCTGCTGCGGCATCTCCTCTTGCCAATGCGGCCTGGGCCTCTTCAAGGATTCCCAGCATTCTGTTCATCGGGCCGGTTCCACCCTGATAAACTGTTCTGGTAGTGCTTCCACTTCCCTCTACTCTTGAAGTTGGTCGTTCTTCTTCACCCAGTCTCATTGCTGATGGTACTAAGGCCGCGACTTGTCTTGCTAGTTGCTGTTGTGTTGCCGGGACTGTTGGTGTTCTTAGGTTTGCAAGCAGTGCTGCCGCCCGTTCATATTCGATTTCTGTTCTCGCTACCCGGGTCGATCGTGGTCCAGTTGTCGGAGCTCGTGTATAGTACGGTCTGCCATTGAACTGATTTACTGAAGCTGCACGTTGTGCTGCTGCAGTATATTGTGCCCAGATGAAAGTTTCTGCTCTTTGCATTGCAGTCTGTTGTTGAGAGTTTGGATTCTCTCCTATTCCTCGCAACTCTCTTAATCTTGCGGTTGCAACTGTTCTGGTTGCGCCAACTCGTTTTAGTGCTTCCAGTTCTTCCCTTAATTGTGCAACTGGTGTTACCTGTGCCGCTGGTCTTGTTTGTGCGGTTCTGTTTGCTTCTGCGATCGCTACTGTTAATGTTCCACTATCTCCTTCAAACCCGTTTGCATATGTTATTGCCCGACCCACGGCATCATCCGTTGCTGGAATCACTCCTGGTCTGTTTCTTGTTACATCGTTCGCTATTGCGAGTCTATTATTTCTTATTGCAGTTCTGATTGCCTCTTTTGCTTCTGCTGTCATGTTCGCTGCTTCCGAAGAATTCAATCTCGCGGTCTGTGCATCCAATATTTGTAATGCCCGATCTCTCGCAACCTGTCTGCCAAGTTGTGCAACGTTTTGTGGGTTGGCTTCACGTGCGATCTGTGTGTCATCTGTTCCATTAAGAATGCCTAATCTTCTTGTTATTTCGCCCGTGTATCTGGTCCTTGATGCTCCCTCTGGAAGACGATTAGCCTCTGTCTGCATTCTCTCTAATTCGATTATGCATACTCGTCTGTTTGCTTCTGTTTGAAGGTTTGCAAAATCTGTATTTTGAACTGCAGTTCTCGCCGTGTTCGCTCTTAATCTGTCTATTGTCGCACTTAATGCGCCTGCTTCCAATCCTCGCAGTTGTTGTTGTGTTAGCGCTACTGCCTGTGGTGGTGCTTGTACATTTTGCTGTCCCTGCTGGGGTTGCGGGGTTTGTTCTTGGACTGGTGCTGCTGTGGGCGGGGCGGGTGTTGGTGGCCTTACTGTTCCAGGTGCGACTCCACCAAAGAGCTCAGTTGCCGCAGCATCTCCCTGCTGTGCGTTAAATTGCGCTGCGCTTGAAGTGGTGATTATTCTTGCTCCTCCTTCTGCTGTGGTGAGCAATACTGCTGCCTGATTTGCAGGTCCGGTTCCTGTTCTTGTTATCGTTGCTGGTGCGTTAGATGTTCCGAGAAATTCTGCTGCTACTAATTGCACTAGTCTGTTATATGCAGATCTCTGTGCTTCTGTTGCCTGGCTTCCATGCTGATCTGCTGCAAGTCTTCTAAGTGAATCGAGATTTGTTCGATCTTCTGTAGTCAATCCGGCATAAACTCTCCTAATTCTTTCCGAGTCCCCACCTGTTACTGAACTTCCAGATCCGCTAAGTATTTTTCCCAGCTGATAAATATTTAAGAAAAGTAATCTGGTGGTGTCTGATAATACTCCTCCTTGCGTGTCTAGGGCCTGAATCGGTCCTGGTGCTACACCAAATGCACTTGCTCCTCTCAAATCTCCTCTTATTCTTTCTATGTTTGCAGTTTGCTCATAGTTTTGCATGTCTGTTTGTAGTTGTTGATTTGGTGGTGTTCTGTGAGGTACTTGTGCGAACATTGATCCGCTGGTTACTCCTCTGCGATTCTTATCTTCTGGACTCTGATCAATTTGTCTGTTTACCATAAGTACACCTGTTCTTGGATTGGCATCTGCCTCTGAAGGCTTACCAATGAGGGCCAGTGCGACTGCTGCAACGGCTGCAATTCCTGCATACTTTGCCACTGCGTGTGCTGCACCTGAGAAAACACCTTTAGCCCCTCTTGCTGATAAGTCATGATCATCAGTCTGATTTGCGTCTTTTAAACCTGTTGGTCTAGTTCTAACTACTTGCAATCTCCCACCCATCCATAATCATTTAATTATATATTCTGAAACAAAGTCTTTATTAAAACACGTAATTTTTCTACTATTTCTTCAATTTAACATAATCTATAACCTTAGGTCTGAAAATGTCTGTTTGCTGGATTTTTACTATTCTATCATTAGTTGATAAATTATTTATCAATATTATTTTCAATTTATTATATATTATATAGTATCTGCAACTGTTCGTTCTGTTTTATAAACTATGGCTGTTTATCCTTGACTTATCTGGGTGCCTCAAAATGCAGATGTTCAAATTTTTCTTCTTGTTAGTTGTTTATGCTTCGTTCGTTTTTGCATGTATTGATCTTTCTGATTCTGGTACTTATGGTACTGCGATCGTTTCCTCATCTAATAGTTTCTATGTAAATGAAAACGTCGTTTTGTGCACTCAGACATATTCAGATCTAAACCCACAGTCTATGTTTATATTTAATGCATCCGGAATCTCCTTTGATTGCAATTCGTCTACCTTCACCAATGTTGATATTGCCAATGCTCTTTACATTCCGCCTTCAACTTCCAACCTAAATATCTATGGAAGTTGTACCTTCAACGACTTTAGCAGAATCCTCTTTTCTGACGGGGATTTTGGTGCATTGGTAAACAATCTTACTGTTTCAAACATTTATGGATCAGGCACTAATGACATTGGTTTTAGAATTGAATACACTCAGAATTCCTCATTCATTAATGTTCGTTCAAACTACTCAGGTCAGCAGGGTTTCTATATTGAGTATTCTGCATATAACAATTTCACCAATATAACTTCAATTTATTCCAACACTGAAGGTGTCTATTTTAACTCAGAATCAGATCAAAAC
>JACRGD010000001.1 GCA_016212525.1 Microcaldota archaeon
CGGCTCACACTCTCCCGAACTCGCTGGCTTTGCGTTCTCGCGCTTACTCGTTTCCATCAACGCCAGTGCGCGAGATTATGCCACACAGGAAAAACTAATGCAAGTTTATCATTCCCGATCCATACATCTGCTATACTAACTCCACTTCCTCATCCAAGAATCGAGCCTCGCCAATGAAACTTTCTACATTTTCTCTCACCCAAAGTTCGGGATGGACTGTGCCGACTCTTCCTGATATGGATTCTAACCAAACGTTGGTGATGGCTTTTGGCGCTTCCAACATGATCACCTCACCCACGCCGATTGCCAACGTTGCCGCCGCCTTTCCTGCGTCATCTTTGGTCGGCTGTTCAACCGCTGGAGAAATTTTTGGCACATCGCTCTTAGATGACAGCTTATCGGTTGCTGTGATCAAATTTGAACGCACCGAACTCGCCACCGCCGTCGCCGAGATCAAGACCGCCGATGAGTCCTTCAGCGCCGGGCAGCGATTGGCAAACGCATTAAATCGCCCCGACCTGCGAAGCGTGTTTGTCTTATCCGAAGGTGTGCATGTCAACGGGAGCGAATTGGTTCGTGGTCTCAATTCTATACTGCCCGAAACGGTGATTTTAACTGGCGGACTCGCCGGTGACGGCGACCGCTTTGTGCAAACGTGGGTGATAAAAGAAGGCAAGCCGCAAAGCGGGTTTGTCACCGCCGTTGGATTCTATGGCAAGCACATCGTGGTCGGTCACGGTTCCAAAGGCGGGTGGGATGCTTTCGGCGCCGAAATGCGCGTGACAAAATCAAAAGCAAATGTTCTTTACGAATTAAACGGCAAACCGGCGTTGCAAGTTTATAAAGAGGCAATGGGCGACAAAGCGACAGGCTTACCAGCAAGCGGCTTACTTTTTCCGTTAGCCATTCACGATAACCGTTTAGGATTGAAAACAATCGTCCGCACTATTTTGGGAGTGGACGAAGCAACACAATCGCTGACATTCGCCGGAGACATTCTGCAAGGGTCAACCGTGCAAATGATGAAAGCCGATTTCAAACGTTTGATTCAAGGCGCGTATAACGCCGCCATCATGACCAAAGCCCCACTCACCCCGGCAGCGGCTGAACCCATTTTGTGCGTCGCCATTAGCTGCGTTGGACGGCGGCTCGTGTTACAAGAAAAATCGTTAGAAGAATTAAAAGCAGTCACCGAAGTCTTGCCGCCGAACACAAAACAGATCGGCTTCTACTCTTACGGCGAAATCTCTCCCTACGCCAGCGGCTACTGCGACCTGCATAATCAAACGATGACGTTGACCACTTTCCGTGAGGAAGCATAACAAAAAAAGTCGCCGCGATATGCGGCGATTTTTTGTTGTTTGGCGCAGGAGGAGATAAATACCCAAGGAAATTATTCATACAGACAAGGCGCAGAAATCTTTAGCCGATGTCAGCTGAAAGGAGATGCCAGAAACAATATGCTTTATAATCTCTCTCGGCGCACATAGGTTATGGCAAATATTCAAGGTTTACAAAAACTACTCACAGATCTTGCAAAAGATGTTTCAAGAGCCTACAAAATGCGAGGCGTTGATTCTTTTAACGCTTACTATGATCTTATTCAAGATAAGGCGTCGCCCTATGTACATAATGGTTTTCTTGACAAAAATAAAGCTCCGAAACGTTTTATTTCTGAGACAGCCATGCTTCACATGGCAACAACTTTATTCGAAGAATGGTGCTTGATACATGAGATTGGGGAAGCAAAGAATTATTTTAGTGTTCATAGAGAGGGCGCTTATTTTTCTTGGTATAAGATTTCAAGAAATTTAAAAAAACAGATTGATGAATGGGTAGTCGCCAATCCGGAAATTCAAGACGCTCCACAAATAATTTCTCTACTTGCAGAAAACACACTCGCTGGCTTAAGCAGACGTTCATTGGGTGAGTTTTATACGCCCACTAAAATTTCGGAACATTTATATTCTTTGACCAAATTCAAAGCCCGCAATATAACCATGCAAAAAGCAGTAGATCCTGCTTGCGGAAGTGGCAACCTGCTAAAAATTCTTGTTTCTGATGTCGCTAAATTAGTAAAGGAAGAAAAACTCAGCGCCAAGATAGCTTTAAAAGCTCTCAATGAAAATGTGTACGGGTATGATATTCAGCCAGTTGCCATTTTAATAACCAAACTTCAGCTGTTATTAGTCAGTCTTCCTATATTAGAAAAACTCAACACAACATCTGCAAACCTATATGAACTTCTACCTTTTGAAAACATAAAATTAACGGACCCGCTTAGTAATGCTCGAGATTATTGGGACGCCTTTGCAAAATTTGATTTGGTAATTGGCAACCCTCCCTATCTCAAAGTGATTAAGGAGAATTTGCCGTTTCATAAAGAATTTCAGGAAATCTTCTCTGGACAACCCAATCTTTATCAAATGTTTTTATGGTGGGCTGTTAAGGCAACCCGCGCTGACGGCTCAATCACATTCTTAATTCCACAGTCAATTCGTTCAGGTCAATACTTTAGCAAACTTAGAAAAGAAATTTCAAAGTTCTGTGAAATAAAATCTATTACCTGTTTTATAGCCCAAGAAGGCGTGTTTGAATCTGTGCAACAGCAGATGATGATTGTTTCATTAAGCAAGAAAAGGAATTTACAGAAGCCTTCCGTAGTTACAATTAGAAAAAGCTTTAATGGGGATGGTTTAGCCAATTTTAAAGAAATACGGTTAAACCAAAATCGAGTAGTTTTTCAGAATGACGGCGAAGCGATTTGGTGCATTTCGGATTCCGAAATAGATTATCAAATTTTAAACAGGGCTTACAAACAAACTAGTTTATTAAAAGATTTTGAGCAAGTTGAAATCTTAAACGGTGGTTTCGTTTGGAATCAGAATAAACCGAGTTTGAGATCCAAAGGTGTTAGTGAATCTAATGTCGTGCCGCTTATTTCTGCTGGCTCAGTTGGCGTCCACGAATTTATATTCCCACCAAAAGATGAGCGGCTCGAGAATCGTATTTTTGTTGAAAGAAAATATGGTGTAACCCAATCTGGTTATTCAACACGTTCGATATTGATTAAGAGAACCACTCCCAAGAAACTGCAGGGACGGCGAATTATCGCGTGCGAGTTACCTAGAAAATTCCTAGAAAATTACCCGGTTTACTTTTGCGAAAATCACGTAAACCTAATTCTGCAGAAGGGCTCAGAAAATTATCTGGGGGGTTTAACTTCATGGTTAAATTCTAGGTTGGCCAATTTTCTGTTTGGAATGATGAACGGCTCATCCCATTTATCTAAGTATGAACTCGGGCTTTTGCCAATATCCCTAGAATTACTTCAATTACTGGGTGAGAGTAAGTTGGCTGATAAGAATAAGCTGCTTTTAAAAAGCGACGAAATCATTTATTCGTTCTACAAATTAAATACTACACAAATAAAACGGATCAATCAACTTATTTCGCTACCAAATTAGAAGGCGATCATGGCTGAATCGAAAATTCCAAACGAATTATCTTTCTCAATAACTGCACGAACAGCCTTGTTACTTGGTCGAGAAAATATTTCCAGCTCAACCGTTGCCGTTTTAGAGTTAGTCAGAAATGCTTATGATGCAGATGCAACGGAAATAACGATTAGATTTAGAAAAGCAAACACCACGGATGGAACAATAGAAATTATTGATAATGGTCATGGGATGAATTGGGGAGATATCATTACCAAATGGATGGTGATCGGGACAAATAATAAGCAAATATCTCCCTACTCTCCAAAGGGACGAAGAAAAGTTGGGGAAAAAGGTATAGGAAGATTTGCTTTAGATCGACTATCATCTCAAACAACTTTGGAAACCACTTCGCGTTTAAAATCATCTGAGCCCACTTATCGTTTAGAAATAAACTGGGACAAGTTCGTTAACACCCCAAAATCCTTACAACAAATCAAGCACCCTATAAAAGTGATAGCGCGCTATCAAAAAACAGGGACACGGATATTAATGAAGGGGCTACGGGACATTTGGACAAGAAAAGATTATGAAACGCTATACAAAAATTTAGTGGTATTGATCCCACCGTTTGAGAAAAAATTAGCTGGGTTTAGTATCATTTTTGATTGTGACGAGACCCCTGATTTATCGGGGAGGGTGCGTTCACCCTTGACTGAAGTAGCACTATTCAAGATGAAATGTGACTTAAGTAAAGATGGTAAAGCAAAAATTGTTATTACAACGAGGGATGGTTCTGACAACAAGAAATTTAGACGATTCAAGAATTATAGGAGAACTTGGAAACAGCTCTTAGACTCGCCGTCAGGCAAACCAGTTTGCGGCTCACTTCATTTCGAATTTTATTGGTATCTGCGCGAAGCACCTGCCAAGAGCTTGGGTATCAGTTTAAAACAACTTCAAGATTACCTAGAAATATATGGCGGAGTAAGAATATATCGAGATGGGTTTCGAGTAAAACCTTATGGTGATCCAGGTGGAGGAGGGGATTGGCTTGGTTTAAATGCTAGAAGAGTCAGAAACCCTGGGGGCGTTCGTAGTAAAGAACGATGGGTAGTTGGTGAAAACCAAGTAGCGGCAGGTGTATTTATTTCTAGCGATGAAAATCCAGGCTTAAAAGATCAGACCAATCGTGAGGGTTTAATATCTAACCAGGCATTCGAAGATATGCTTTTATTTGTTACTAAATGTATTGATTATTTCGAGACAGATCGTCAAGCATACGAACGAAACAAGAAAGTTCCAGAAGAACCCGAGACGCTAGAGCAATCTATTCAATTATTAAAGGAGAAATACGCTAAAGATGTTAAGAATCTTGACGATGCTATCGATACATTATCAAATGAAAAAGAAAAACAAATTCTCAAGGAAATGTTGCAAGGAATTATTTCCGCACAGGAAAAGAATGTTGATGCCCTAGCAGCTACATATGACACAGAGCAAATAGAGTTAATTTCAAAAATGCAGCTATTACAAAATATGGCGACCATTGGCATTGCTATTGCGTCTATGGGGCATGAGGTGTTAGAGACTAGTAGGCATCTTCTTGACGCAGTAAACCGAATTGCTAAACGAGTCAAGGAATTAATGCTATTGACTGACGAGAAAATGGAGAAATATCTTGTGAAACTTGAGAAGCAAGGGGGAACGCTCTATTCAATAGCAAGCTTTGCATTAGGACACGCGAATCGGGATAAGCGGACAAGACAGAAATTCAATCCAACACAGATAATCGATAACCTTTACAACGAAACCTTACTAGACTTATGTGCTACAAATTCAGTAGAGGTGAATTTTTTTTCGGGAAACGTACCAGATATATATGCATTTCCTTATGAGATTGAATCCATAGTAATGAATTTTGTTACCAATTCAATATCTGCATTTAATAAAAGATCTGACACGACCGAAGCAAAGAAAATTGAGATTGAGACTAGGTATTCTGAAACTAACCGAATGCTTGAGATTGTCGCTAGTGATAATGGGCCTGGGATTCCTGAAGGGGATGAAAAAAGGATTTTTGAGGTTTATTCTACAAAGATAGATAAGCAAGGCAAGCCGGTTGGAACGGGCATAGGGTTAGTTATCGTTAAAGATATTGTAGATAGTCATAAAGGTAAAATCAAAGTTGTAGCACACGGCAAAAGATTGGGTGGTGCGGAATTTACAGTCTCACTACCTGTTCCAAAAGAACGTGGAAAGAAAAGGGAAATAAAATGAACGGAAAGCATAAGATTTTGTTAATAGAAGATGATAAAGAAAGTGCGGACGAGTATCTTGAAGACGCGAGTACTTATATGGCTGCGTATGATATGCTATTTGAAATTCCGCCTCATGATATATCAAGTATTGTGGAATTAATAAGAAAACACAACGTAATCGCAGTAGTAGTTGATGAAAGACTCAGGCAACGATCTGAGGCTGACTACCTTGGCATAGATGTTTTGAATTATCTGAAAAATGCAATGACCGGATTGCCCGTTGTAATATTGACTGAATACGACCAAGACTCGATTTTGCGGAAGGTGCCAAGGGAACAATTGTTTAGAAAGATTGATTTATCAAAGGATGCTGGCAAAAAATATCATTTTGATATTTTGAAGGATTTGATCAAACAATATCAAAAGAAACAAAATAAAATCAAACCCCAGAAGAAGGTGATTTCCAAAATCAATAAGTCTAATGTCAAAGAAATTGCTCGTCTACATTTTTTGATGGATGGTTCAATTGAAAAAATAATTTGGTTTCGAAATAGTAAACGCAAAGAGATTCAGTTACTTGAAGTAAGTAGAACCGCCTTGCCTACTCAAAGTGTTGAAGCGTTTTTGATTTCTGCTAACAAAGAGGTCGATATCGATCTTTTAGTTGCTGATGTTACACCTCAAGAATGGAAGAGTATCCAAAGCAAAAAGATAGAACTTCCTTCTGGATGGAATTTTAAAAAATTTACATCTTTTGACAGAGAAGAATTGATGGGGAAGGAGTAATATTTATGTGGGGTAATGCTTTTTTGCAACAAGCTAAATCTGATTGGAAAGTATATAGGGAGATTAAAGATCTACCGCTAGACGATTGTCATAAACTTTACTATCTTAGGATCACTACAGAAAAATTGGGCAAAGCCGCATTATTAAAAGGTGGCGGCTATAACCCTGAGAACATCCGTAAACACAAATTGTTTGTAAAATATCTTCAACAGGCACACAGAAACCCAAATTTGTGTAAGGCGTTAAAAATGAGACCACATCAAGTCAAGGAGTATATCGATGGCGTGCTATCAATCGCCAATAGCATACAAAACCTTGTACCTGGAGAAGGTAATAATGGAGCAAATGCAGAATATCCCTGGGAAATATCCGGTAAAATTTATATACCAGCGAGTTACAAATTTCCAGAAGCAAAGCTATTGGAAACTGTAGAAGGGCGAAAGTTTCTAAATTTGGTGAAATCTATTTTAGAAAATTTCGAGTCGGCATATTAACATTTCTTTGAGCAATAGCGTACTAGACCGATGAGTCTCGATGAGTGTGTGTAGAGCATCTACATTTTGAGTTTTCATTTTAGGTTGTACTCCCTTCCGTTATCTATATCTTCTCCATTTGCCACACCACCCCGCCCGCCCCCAACGTACTCAACACAAACAAAATAAAAAATGTAAATTGAATACCTGACGAGTTCGACGTGCCGATGGGATTTTCGGGATGAAGGACAAGCGGCGCGATTCGAATCACGGTGAGGATCAGCACGACGGTGACACCGACGACGAGACCTCTGACGCGGTACCAAGGCAGCCATTGGATGGCAACTTGAGCGATGATGAATGTCGCCAGAGTCTGAAATTGAACCACCGAGCGCGGCTCATCCCAAAAGATTCCGTTCCAGTTAACGATCTGCGCCACGATGCTGGCGATCACCGAAAGTGACAACACGCCCAACGTCACCCAGCCAATTGTCTGCATCCATCCGTGAAGCACCGGACGATTAAAGATGGCTAACGCGAAACCCAACGCCGC
>JACRGD010000002.1 GCA_016212525.1 Microcaldota archaeon
GCAGCGCCCTGCCCTCAATCTCAACCCTTTCATGACCCTTTGACTGTCTGCAAATCTTTTCCATAATATCACCTCTCCTTTCTTTATACCCCACCCTAACCCTCCCCTTTATAAGGGGAGGGGCTTTCTTACCCCCTCCTTAACAAGGAGGGGGCAGGGGGAGGTGGTTTCTCTTCCCTCACCTTGTCAGGCGGTTATAATTAAACCCCTCCTCATTAGCCTTTATTACAGCCGCCACCTTTGAGTGGACATGAAGCTTCTCATAGATGTTTTTTATATGCGTCCTGACTGTATGGCGGCTTATAGAAAGCATCTCTGCAATATCCTCGTTTGTCTTGCCTGCGGCTATCCCATTCAATATCTCCTTTTCCCTCCTTGTAAGCATGGAGTCTATTGGACGGCCTTCTGAGATTATTTCATTGTCCTCAATTATGGCTGTCCTGATAAGCATGACCCCCTCCTTTATAACGAGCTAATCGTCCTGTACATCACCCAAAAGGTGTATCAAATTAAGATGTTTTTAAATTAGAGCCTTGTTGTATATATATACGAAACATTCGTAAAGATTTCTCAAAAAAAAAGAATAATTTTTTGATGGAAAAAATGGACGGATGAATAGACGGTTATTTTGTTTTTATATAAAAAGTGGATTTTATCTGAGCAGGCGAGGCTTCTTGCAAAAGAATTGAGGTTTCCTAAACTGCACCCGCCTGCTTCAGCAAGCAGGTGCAGATGGCAGCGTTTAGAGGTCAACCAAATAAATAAACTTTTTGTAATTCATTCTTTCCCATGTTGGTTGTACCTTCATCTGTTACACCCAGCTTCTGGTTAATTATATCAAAAAGATGATATGGGTAAAGGTCATATTCTTTTATGTTATCAAGAATATTAATAAGCTCCTTAAGTTTCTTTAGGGCTGTTTCGCTTGAAACTTTTCTATACGATGCATTTATAATGCCCATCTTTTTTTTCTTAAGTGAGGCTATGAATTTACCTTCTTCTATACGCGGAAGGCTGCAGGTTCCATGCCCGCTTATCAAATATTTAATATGAGATAAATCACCACCCTGATTAATATCCTTTGAAGTATACCGAGCGCCATTTTTTAGCAAAATACCATTGTCTGTATGGGTTAGCTCAATAGCAATAATATCTTTACCTTTATTTTGGAGCATACTATTTAGCTCATTCTTGGAAGGGTCTATGAGGACATTATCCTTGCCAACTAATTTCTGAAGATTATTTATTTCCTTGTCCCATTTAGCCTGTTCACTCATATTCATTTTAGGCAATCTGATTATAAATGCAGCATTCTTTTGAGTTAATTTTGGGATATTGTTTATTTTAGACACAATCTCTTTCGCTGAGGTTTCTGGGGCATCCTTTGCATCTTCTGTTTTAGAAGCGATAAATATGATAAAATTATCTGCCAGCACAGGCACTCTTTCTAAATTGGCATATTTGTAGGTTACTTCATTTGACTTGATTATCAGGAGGGGTTTTAACTTAACTGTTTTACCATCAGGGCTGGTCCATGACACAGGCTTAACAAGCGAGGATAAATTGGCATCATAAAATTTCCCCCATCCCTTTAGGATTGTATTTCCAAGATTCCCCTGGCTCGTTGCTGTAATATTCAGCAGCCGTCTCAATTCCTTTGTGGTTTCATTGTCTATCCTCCGAATTTCGCCTCCTGCACCAGCTATATTACCGTGAACAACATCCTTGCCCTCTGCAAACAGGTCTATTATTGCTCCATTTCTTAAATTCTTACCTGCCTCCTTAATGTCTTCTAATCTGCTTGCCAAAGCAGCAGGAGTATCCTTAACACCCTCTGTTGATGCAGATTCCTTTTTAGTTATGGGAGATGAAGACCTCTTTGATGGAATACGAACAACCTTAATTTTTTTTAAAGCAACATCCTCCGCATCTTTTGAATAATGCCCTTCATACTGAATGTTTGTTGAAGACCCGTCTGGCAGAGTTAATTTCTTAATTCTATTTTGCTCGTCATATAAAAAACTTCCTGATGCCCCTGTTTGGTCAGCAACCTCTTCAAGAAGTCCATTTGTGTTAAATTTATATCTAAACTCATTATTTACATCTTTTATTTTTACAGGCAAGCCATTCTCAAAAACAACATCTCTACTGTAATCACCATTTGTATATGTAATACCAGTCAGATTATCACCCTTATATGAATATTTTGCCGACTCGCCCCATGTTGTATTTATCTGCTTTATCTTACCGGTGGATAAATCATAGGCATAATCTACTTTCCCTTGTGTTGTGCTTAGGGTCTTGATATTTCCATTAAGATAGGCAAGCTTTATGTGCCCCGTAACAGGATTGTATATCTCTGTTATATTGCCGTCTTTGTCATAGCTTATATCTATTGCCTCTAATTTTGCCTTTGAAAAGCCGCCGTCGTCTCTGTGGGGATAAACCTCATATCTTTTAATTCGGCCTGAACTATCATACTTTATCCGTTCTGCAAAATCTGTATAATCAACTGCCACCTCACCTTCTTTATAATTCATTGACGCATACTTTTGCCCATTAATGGCAATCTCGCTGAGCTTGCCAGATGGTGTATATTTATATATGAATTTATCTTTCAAAGGATTTATTGTTGTTATTTCAAAATATCCGCCTTTTTTACTCCCGGAAAAGAACCATCCGTTATTCAAGGAGGTTTTGAATTCACTAAGCCTTTGGTTAGCATCCCAGCCATATTCAGTAACATTTCCATCACTATCAATGCTTTTAACAATTTTATTCTGATTATTAAACTTATATTGTATTCCATCTACAGTAATAATAGATGGAGATGATGGAGATTTCCACAATTTCTGACCATTGTGGGTTATTGGCAAGACAACTGCCTTAAGGGATTTTCCTTTGTCCTTGATATAAAAAACAGGCTCTGCAATGTCCTCTTTAAGCTTTGCTAATACCCCTTGCTGTATGTTTTGTGCTGTTCCATCATCCTTAACAAACTTGGGCTTAACAGTTAAATCCACACCGCCAAAAAGATAGAGTTTTTGAGTAATTGCCTGGATACCCGTTTGATTCCCTTGTTGAAAAGGAATTTGACTTCTGTTTTCCCACTGAGCAGACAATGCTGTAACTTTGCCGACTGTAGGGACCCTCTTATTTGCATACTCATTAACCCAACTTGTATCAAATGGAATGTTTTCTTGTTTTATCCATTTAGCAATAGCAACTGCTTTTGCAAGCTGTCTCACCCTCTCAAATTCAGGAGATTCTTTGGCAATTTCATCGTATAGCTCTGTAAATCCATTTGCAAATTTTGTTGCGATAGGGTCATCTTCATTCTTAACATCCCTGAACCCTTGGGGGCTTGATGGATCAGGCACTATCTTTCTGGATTCTACTTTCATCTTTGCTTTATCAAAGTAAATTGTTTTTTTATCGCTGGCGATTTTCAATGTGATATTATGCTCTTTATCATTGTCTTGGTCATCCGCAACAATCCAGAAACGGTTCCATCTTTCTTTTCCATACTCATCTCCTTTCGCTTCAAGAGATAAACCGGCAACACTCTTAAAGCCAGGGACTGAAGACTTTCTCTCCTGCTGTCTGTTATTTTCATCAATTTTTAGCCCAAAGGAGTACTGTTTGAGAAGCCAGTCAGCTTCAAATAATGTCTTTCCAAACTCTGTGCCAGTGATAATTAGTTCAGGTATATAAACCGCTTTTAGCCATTTCCCGCGCGCATTTTTAGGGTCAGCAGGGTCAAGGGTAAACTGAGGGTCTTGTGGAATAGGGCCGAAAACACTCATTAAAGCTACAGCTAAATCTTCAGCTTTTATAGAAGGCAAGGATAAATCTTTATCATCGCCTACTAAAACCATTATCTGCTTTTCAGGGTCATAGACTGCGCCGGTTATGTTTCCAAAATTACCTGTTAATTGTGCTGTGGCATCAAGCTTAATGCCGCCCAGTTTTGCTTCTATAGACTTGAAATGGTCCACTGACTTTTTATCTGGACCGCCCATACCACCCATGCCACCGTCTCCACAAAAAGGTTGGCAGCCGGGAGGGTCACCACCCATACCGCCACCGTCTCCACAAAAAGGCGGGCAGCAAAACGGTTGGCAGCCAGGTGGTCCCCCAGCATTACTACTATTACTACCACCACCACCCATTCCTCCCATGCTACCACCACACCACGGGCAACCAAGAGGGTATTTTTTTTCATCGTCTTTGTCTTTTTTATCTTTCTTAGATTTAGCCCCTTTCTCTTCGTTACTATCATCACTTTTACCACTATTATTTATCTTTTGGACTTTTTCTTGTATGATATTAAACAATGTCATCTCTTTATATTCCCCATCCTTTTTCGTTTTCGAATTATATATCTTAGTCTGTATAGGCTTCTTGGCGTGTGATGTGATATAAATATGCCGATCCTCACCTACGCCGAGCCCAAGGGGGCGATCAAACAGTCCGGGTGGATTAAAGTAATAAAGCTCCACTCCGTCATATTTCTGAGCAAGTTCTTTGACTACCTTTGGATTAGAAACCAAATTACCACGAGTCGGAACTCCTCCAATAGCGCCATGGAATCCACCTCTGACAACCAAGAAACCGATCCGCTCACCACCTATAGCATTGATAAGCTTCTCCGCCTCATCGGCTTTAAGTTGTGCATCGTCAAAGTACATATAATCTAAAGGACGATTACCTTTACTTAGTTGTGACAAGGTTCCGCGGGTAAAGGTTTTTCCACCATTACTGGCGAAAAGACCGATGGTAGTCAGACCAAGTTCGGTTTTTGCTTGATTCACTCCTTCTAAAAGCGCTTCGGTAAAATAGTCAGCACGTTCTTGAGCCTTACTATGTGGCATTTTTCCAGTCAAATAACCTATCGTATTGACATCCTGCAATACTCGAAGTTCAAGGTTTTCTACATTCGGATTTTCTTTGTAGTAATTCATAACAGCGTTATAGGCTTCTTGCTTAACGGTCTCGTAGGATTTATAATATGAATGATCGTCAGAATTAGCACTAGGCAATCTGAAGACAATATGGTAACCATAGACAAAAGGTAGTTCATCATCTCTCTTTTTATACTGGTTGATGCCCAGGTCTGTAATTAATAAATTCTTATTCGTTCGATTATCAACATTTTTACTCACAGTAGATTCACTTAGACCTTCATAAGCCTCTTTTGTTTTATCCCTTGTTTTAACTACTGTAGCAGCAAGGGTAGCCTGTTTTTTTGCTTGTTCTTCTGATCGCCTTAAATATTCTTTCTGAGACATCCACTTCATAGGAGACCACCACCAGTATGGACGATCCATCCTCATACCATAGAATCTGGCCAGATTTGCAACTATTCCTTGTGCTCCCATGGACGCATATCTTCCAATGGGACCAAATTCTACATCCGCCCATGTAGTCAAAATGGCACGGGAATATCCTTCAGCATCTTCCCATGTTAATAGAGGCCCTTGTGAAAAAAATAGCCTAAAAGCATGATTAGACACTGGATCTGCAAAAGTGAATAGGTGGCCAACTTGCCCTGCCATTTTTAAAGTATCATCTGCTTTACCTGAAATTTTGTCACCCACTATATTTTTAAGCCAAAATTGTAAAGGTGATTCATGTTCAACTTCTCGTTTCAATGGCAATCCTAAAATTGGCACTCCAAAATAACCTTGCTCTACTAATGTAGGTCTCATTCTAAAAGTTTGAGTTTTATTAACCACCTTATTGTCTCGTTTATGTTGCTTCGGCGCTATAAAATCCCTCATAGGTTTTTTCATAGTTCCATAATAAGGGTCTTCCTCCCAGTAACGGCCTTCAGTCCAGTAGCTCTCGCGCGCGTTTATTTCGCTCTGTGAAGGCATTGGCAAGCGTTGTCCTTTTTCAATAAGCTCCCAGGCGCGGGCAATGTGGCGGTCACTGCGGTCTCGCAACTTATAACTTAGGGGAAGGTCAGTATAATTGGAAGTGGAATATTGCAGTGGTGTTATCTTACCCCTCATGTCCGCCATATTATGTACAGAACCGAACCCATCTTTTAGAAAATAGTTCGTATGGCCTTTTATATCCCGTTGGCCCATCAAACCACCTCCATACAAATAGGAGGCGGATAACTTGCCTGCCCTGTCATATTCAGCCAATGTAAATCCAGGCGGGGCTAATGGATCGGGTAAGTAATAGGTAGTATCGTTACCGATACTCCTTGAAATCATATTCCCATCACCGTCCCAACTGTATTTTATTGTTGCATCTGGCGTCTTCACCAGCAAAGGCAGGCCTCTTGAGTCATATATAATCCTGCTCCTGCTGCTTCCTTCTATGCGTCCTGTCAAATTTCCGTTATTATCCCATTCATATTTGATATTACCCGTTTTAATGTGCCTTCCATAGCTATCATACTGGT
The DNA here is from genome assembly GCA_016212525.1 of Microcaldota archaeon. Taxonomy (GTDB): domain Archaea; phylum Micrarchaeota; class Micrarchaeia; order Anstonellales; family Bilamarchaeaceae; genus Bilamarchaeum. The sequence continues at coordinate 6,419 of JACRGD010000002.1, forward strand.
AGGTAGTCAGCCCCTTAGAGTCCTTCATGGAAATACGATTGCCAATTGCATCATATTCATATTGTATTCTGCTGTTGTCAGGAAGGTGAAGGGAATTAAGATTACCTCTGTTGTCCCACTCATATTTGGTAATCTCTGACTTTTCCGTTGTTTTTTCCAATACCCTTGAGATTTTTCCTGCAGAATTATATTCATAACCATAGGATGCTATCAGGCTGTTATCTTTGTTTAAATGTTTAAGCGAGTTTAGTTTACCAACAGGTGAATAAGAGAAAATTGATTTTATATCATTAGGTAAATGGCGAACAACCTCGCCTTTTTCAGGATGGTAATTATATCTGGTTATTCCTGTGCTATCATTAATGCTTTTAAGGTTGCCAAATATATCATATTCGTATTCTACCTTATAATCAAGCCTGTTATTTTCAAATATCTCAATACTTGAGATTCTGCTCCATGGGTCATATCCGTATCTAATTTTCTTTACAGGGCTATATTTGGAAACAACCTCAATAAGACGGCCAAAAATATCATATTTATATTCTGTTTTCCCTGCCTTGTTCTGCATCCATATACGATTGCCATTTACATCATAGTCATATCTTACAGCATCGTCAGGATATTTAATCTCTACCAGAAATCCCTTGTTATTATATTTATACTTTATCTTGTTATTGTCAGGGCTGATTTTTTCTATCAGTCTGCCTTCCTTGTCAAACTCGTATTGTTCAGATAAGACAGAGGCTTTAGATTCAGAACAGCCAGGTAATAGGCATGCAAGCATTACTAAGCAAATACCAATATAAATCTTTCTCTTAAATAGTATACAGTTCATTAGTATTAAATAAACCTCTATTTAATCTTAATTATAAGCTTTCCAGCTTCAAGGTTCTTTTCTTCAATCATATATAGCTTATTTATAACTGGCTCTAAATAAAGAGTTTTATCGGCGTTTTTAGATATTGAGTCATCATTGACACTCCATTCTTCCCACCATTTTGGAATTAAAAATGTAGTATCTAAAAACAGATTTATATCTGAAGAAACAGTCCTTGAATCTACCCTAAGCAACCATCTGTGATTATTATTAATAATCTTTACTCTATTAATATGCGGTTGAATTCTAAAAGACACCTCTTTTACATGGGGTATCGCTTCTCTATCCCAATTAATCTCTAAAGGTATATCTACCTCGCCATTAAACCAATTTGCAAACCTCAACTCAATATGGTCTTGATGCTCTTTTAAAAGTATTCCATCCATATTTATTACATTAAGTCTTAATGAAGCTTTTGGTTTGTCAATATGTGTTAGCTCTGCCAATTTTACTGTATTACTGTAATCTTCGCCAGATAGCGTATTAAAATTCTTTAGAAATTTTGATACAATCTTAACTCCAACAGCCTTCTCCTGTGCGGCAACCCAAACATAAATAGGTCTTCTGCCTTTATAGGTAAAGAGCTTAATATTTCCATATTCATCATGGGTTTCAGGATAAACCACTCCATTAAACTCCGAACGAATACCTATCAACCAGAGATGTATTCCGCTATTTATCAAATTTCTAAAGGTTGGAATAAGCATTGGCTCCTGGCCAATACTCTCTGGAGTAGAGGGCACACCATCGCTTATAATTATAAAGCATCTGTAATCTTTAAGGAGTTCATTTTGTAAAAGCTCAATAAATCTTGTCTCAGTTCCTGAGAAAAGATTATTTACATCATTAAGGCTATTAAACTTGAACATCCTTAAAAGAGGCGTCTGTAACTTCTCAGGCTCATTTACAATATTGCCAAAGGTTGAGAAATATATTGATTCGTCATAGAATTCTTCTACCTCCTTTAATGAGGTGAGCATCGGCGTCCACATAAACCTTTGTATAACTGTTCCGGGTTCTGAACTGGCATTGAAATAACCTCTCATGCTCATAGAGGTATCTACATAAATAATAACCCCCTTCTGTTTTGGCATCTTATTAGTTAAAGGAGGTTTGGGTTTAGGAACAGATATTACATTTGTTAATAGAAAATACAATAAAATAAAGAATAATGCTGTAACAACAATAATGATTATCTTCTTCATATCTTCTTACCGCTTTTCTTAATTTTTAAAAAAATATACATAGTGTTTAGAGCATGTCTGGATAAACTTTTTCTAAGAATACAGACATTGCGCTTTTTTTCAGCCCATTCTGATTACCAGGCGCAGTATATCTTGCTCCAGCGAACGCATTGTTAAATTTACCAATAAACTGCTGTTTTTCATTATTAGAAATTTGAATGTTAGCGATATTTATAATTTCATCAAGAAATCTTTTTGTATGAATGTTTGTTATCTGTGGCACAATCCCTCCTGTTGGCACAATATGATCCCATTTCAGCTCCTTTCCATTCACTTCTATTGTTCCGCCTAAAATCGTCTTTACCTCTATGGGGTTTGGATGGATATAATTCATGTTTTGTGCTATCCTAAGAGCCCCTTTGCACACCGCACCTTTATAATCATCGCCAAAAGGAGTAACCACCGTAGCCTCAATATCCCATTGTCTTAGTACATCTCTTATATATACTGGAATAGTAAAGTTACACCCCTCAATCAGCTTCCAGCCATTTCCAACAGGGTAAAAATTTACTTCTTTTGAATTATATTTTGCTAATAGCCTGTTGATATAAGCAAATATCCCTGCAAAGAATCTGCCTATGGCGTGGCTTGCAACTGCACTATTGCCTTTTTGTTTAAAGGTATTCATCAATCCTTGAATACCTTGTTCCCTTACTTTCTTTTGAAGGGCTATTACGGAACCTTTGTCTGGAAATTTATTAGCAAAATATTTGAGATAAACATTGCCGCCGTACTTAATGCTCTCAATCAGCTCGTATTCCTGACCGCCCTGCCCCTTGAACCACATGACAATGTCCGTAGTCCCGCCGCCAACATCAACGACAAGTTCGGGCCTACCCTTTTTCGGTGCATGGGCAGAGAATGTTTTTACAGCAGAGGATTCTGATACAAGTTCATTGGTTGGTATTGCCGCATTTAATGATGCTAAACCCAAGTTTACGCCTGTTTCTAAAAATATCTCACTGAAGAGTCCGGTTGCTGGGTCAATAAAAAGCTGCTTGTAATCCGCATATTTCAAGTCTTCAAAGGCAAGAGGAAAGGTAGGAATCAGAAATACCTGTGTACATCTGCTATCACGTCTTATTTGTGCAAGTGTCAGGTGTAAAATCATCTTTAAATAAGCCTTAATCAATACCCTATTTGTAGTAAACTGTGTGTCAGCATCCCATTTAAAGTTCGTTACAATTGGAATATCCCCTGCTCTGTAATAATTCGGGTGTGGGATAGTAAATTTTTCTATAGGGCTATCAAGGCTGGCGTCACCCGCATCCATATCAGCTTTTGTAACAAAAGCAATCTCAGAAGGCACAGAAGATAGTGGTACATTTGAGGCAGCAGTTGGCAAGAAGTAGCTCTCATTTCGAGCTACTGAGTAATTATCACTCAGCCAGAAATCGCTGCCAAGAATGTCGCATGTAAGGCCATTAAATATAAATACCTGTGGATTTCTATCATTATCAAAGTCACCTATAGTAGTATTGCATGTGCCAAAATCAAGGGTTATAGTTCTGTTTGCGGCTCCAGCTAAAACCGGTTCTCTGCTATCCCTAAATATCCCGTGAGGGTTACCGTTAACATTAATCTCAATATATTCTACAGGATTGTCTGTCTTTGTGCCCTTGTTACAACCAATTTCTTTTTGCAATCCAAAAGTACTATCGTAAAGCTTTGCGAATGCATTAACCCCCGGAAGATTATTATCAGTTGTAAAGTAAATATAGTTGACCCTCCAATTAGTTGCCTTAAAGTTTGGCCAGAGCAGCAGACTCGCTTCATATCCATTATTGATTATATTTTCATTAAGCGGCCTCCATTGAAAAGAAGCACTCCATCCATTTAGTGTGATATCATATGTTGGAATTTGGTTAATTGTTCCGTTTAACCTTGTCTGATTAAAATCTATCAAACTATTATGCTCTGCTTTTACCGGAAAATCAGGATACCTGCCTCCTTTTATCTTTATTATCTTATTACAAAAGATATTTTTATCTTTGTTAAAACTGCGGATATCAACGGCAACTAAAACTCCGTCATTATTATTTAGAGAAACACTACAAGAATCAGTAAAATTTTTTAGGCCATTATTCGGTGCTACAATAGTTGTTTGCCATTCATCGTTTCTAATTTCCGCAAGCCTATCAAGCCACACAGTTGATACACCTGCAGGGAGTGCTAATGCCAAAGAAATAGCAGAGTACCATTTTTCAAACAACGCCTTTATCATGTCATGGCCATAAAGATCCATACGCCTTTGTATTTCACCTTCAAGGGCTTGCAGGGTTATGTCTTGAACAAAGGCGCCGTTTGATAGTCTTATATATTCAAGCTCAGGGCTAATCCCGTCTGGATTATCCCTCCACTCTGAAGCCTCAAGAAACTTAGCCCCTGGAAATACAAAGGTGTCTGGATATATGCCGCCTATAGCTAAACCTTGCCATTTTAGCACATGAAACCTTGTTATTGCTGAATTGAATTCCAAAAGGGTATTGGTAAGTTTAATATTGGCAACTGCAGGATCAAGGGCATATTCTTCAATCGTTATTATCCCAAGGAATATTCCCTGAACAAGTCTTTTAAATTGACGCAAGGCTCCAACATGGCTTCCCGGGGACTCTAATGCCTTTTTAAAGGCAAAAGCCCTTGCATAAATGGATGGCACGCCTGAATGAACTATTCTTGATTCATTATATAACCTGCCATTAAAAAGGTTTGATGTTATTTGGTTTTCGCTGGTATTAGGTGTTATTATATCCCAATTACCCGGTAGAAGCAGTTTCGCAGCCATAATTACTCCTCCATGACAAGTGTTTTATGTCTTCTTGCTAAAGAATTTCTCTTTAATTACCCTAAATAACGAATTAGACAGTTGTTCTGTCATCTGATGGTATGATTTATCTTTGTCTAAATATATCACGTCCAATCCATTTGCACTGCCCCTTATAAGCTTCATCATTCTCTTTATTTCTTTTTCGTAGTTTCTATCACTTAATCTATCTATTTTTCTAAAAGTAAAAGAAGTAGCATTAGCATTAGCCAAAACATCTTTATACCAGTCGGTTAATTGCGTTATCCTGCCTACTTCTTGTTTCAAATACTCGGATAGCTCTTTACAAGTATCTTTTTTTCTTTTATTATTAAGGACAGCAAGTTGATTTAACGCATTATCAAGTTTAGTTGGTATAGGTGGCACAAGGGCAAATTCCGGAGGTGGATTGATAAATCTCCTAATCCTGATTAATCCTTCTGTTACAGCCATATTTAACTGAATGAGCCTGTCAAGTTCTATTTGCTCATTATCAGAAAATGACACCTTAATTCCAATATCTTCAACTAAATTACTATCATCACGTGTTTTTAAAGCATGAGCATAAATACCGCCGGCTGGAAATTTCCCTGACACATAAGCCTTTTGCGCATAAAGAGACGCAATAATATATAATGGCTGAGATTGTTCGGTTTGTGCACCCACATTCTGATAAGTCCTTGACGGAGCTGTATCCATTCCCAAAAGAAGGCAGCCATCTGTACCCGCGGCAATCATTTCCTTCAGGTAGCATATGCCGGATTCCGAGTTTGTCGTAATCTGAGTGTTCTTAATCCTAATATTATCATCATCTCCATCTGCTGCTGGCAGGCTGAAGTGCTTAAGAAAATACAATATGTATATTTTAACTCTGGCTCTGGCTACGTTACCAACATTAACCAACTGTGTATTAATATATTGGGCAAGGGATGGTACGCCTCCTGCCCCTGTACCGCCCAAGGCTGAACCGCAGATAACAAGAGTATGTTCATTGCCATCTGTTAAAAACGGGGCGCCACCCACAGTTCCACCCCCATTAAGAAGTCCTGTTTTAGCTCCCCCAGCAGCATTTAGCATATCCGCAATTACAGCCGAGCCCACCGGCGGATGCCCATACATTCCAGTGGATATATTGGTATTCTGTTCCTGAGTAGTAAACAGCGTATTAAGGATGTCATTGCATAATATTTGGTTAGGAGGATCTGTAAAGTGTGCTCCATATGTTACCTTCGCCCCGTGAGGGATTGGTGGTATGTGGGTACTTTTTTGCACAGTTTTAGTAAAACCGCTTACAGTATCCATATCCATGTGATACATGTTGACAGGTGAAATACCAACCCATGGCATAAGGCTCCGTAAACGCCAGAGCGCCATTGCAACCATCTGTCCTGTGCCGCCTACTGCTATGAAAAAGTTTGCCAATTAATTCACCTCCCTACTCTTCTTGAAATAATCAATCGTGAGATAAAATAAAATATTCCACCTATTACCCAGTAAAGTATTCCACTAAAAATAGCATTAAAAATTATTGTATTAACCCATCCCCTTGCAGGCAGAAGCCAACTCCATGGAAACTTTACATATTGTGTGGTCTCCGGTTCTATTAAAGAATCTTTAAGTTCAGGAGACAGGGCAACAAAAAGATATGGCAGAATAATACCCATCACAATAACCACTCCCATCGGTAAAAAAAGCCTCAGCATCTCTTTGGCCTTCCTTGCATTCTCATCTTCATCCTTTCCAAAGTTAACAAAGCTCATCCTCCTTGTAAGCAAGACATGCCAAAGTACACCGAGAATAGAAAAGAAAAATATCAAAAAAGCCACTAATTTTGCATTGCCTTCAATAAGGGTTACAACAAATCCTTCCATCTTTCCTCCATTAATAATTATGATATTTTATGGAATTCTATCCATGAAGATTATCTTTTCATTTGATATTATCCGGGACAAAACAAGTACTGACTGATACCTATATCCCTCATCCTCAAGAACATCCTCAAACCTCTCTATCCTCGCCTGGATTTCTTCATTAGATGCCTTCTGCCTTGAAATGCCGATTATCCCTACCCCTTTACTTTGCAAGACTTTTAAAATAGTCCTGTCCCAGCTCTTAAGCCCGTTTATACCAAAGACACCCATGGCAAGATATCTTATGTGATCAACCCTGTTAAGGCTGAGAATTTCATTGTAACTCATAGACCCGTCTCTGAGCATCATCACTTCATCGCCCATCTCAACATCTATGAGCAATGCCTCAATAGTAGTTTTTTTTAGATACATTCTTAGTTCATATTTTGTTGGGTTAATGAGTACCCTCTCCTCGCCTATTATACTCTTAAGATCACTTAATTTCTGGATTAAATGCTCATTTTGTGTTGATACTACTACCCCTATCTTTTTTCCATCTATTAGAGGAATCCTTTCAAATCTGTCAAGGAACACCGCCGTTGTGTTAAAAAAATCTCCATTTTCCTGTGGAACCACAATGACATTGAATTTCTCTGTTAGAAATTCCACACGTTCAAGGTTTACCCATTCAGGCGTTACATCGTTTGAAACAAACACAAGAAAAGGATCCTTGCTATTTAGTTTATTCAAGTAGGGAGAAATATATTCTTCATGTAACTTTTTCCAGCTTAAGTTAAACCCTTCAATTTCTTTTTCAGTTTGCCGAATCAGGCCCCTTAACTGCCTTGCTGCCGTGGTATGATGAGTGTAGTAATTGTCCTTAGAGAAAATCTTTAATACCGATGGAAATCTATTCATATCAATTTGTAAAAAAAGGCTTTTATCATAAAGTCCTGCTTCCTTCAGCTTTTCTACCAACTCTAAAATCTTGTCATCCTGACTTAGCGCTTTTTTTAAAGGAAAGCTAAAGCTGAAAAACCATTTATTGGGGTCGGATTTCTTTAAGCCAATGACTATTTTTTGCAACTCATCTAATTTTTCATTTACTGCACAGCCTTTTTTTTCTTCTTTAATAAGGCAAGATACACCTCCTACGATATTTCTTGAATATTTAAAGTCCAACAGGTCAGGCGTATAAACACTACCTATCTGGTGCTCCTTAAGGAATTGTTTCCACATGTCTTTTCTTATTTCATCTTTCACAAAATAAAACAGGGTGATCAGCCTTAAAAAGTTCCTTTGTCTCCGAAATACAGAATATTTATTTTCAAGCTCTGTATATCTTTCAAGCACCTGATCTACCCAGTCCCTGGCTTTGATGTCCACATCGTTTATTAAGCCTTTCTCAGGCATAAGTGTAATGCCTAACATAGAAAGAGAATGAATAAAAACCCTGCTGCTTCTCCCTTTGAAACATCCTTCATTATCAGGATAAAAACTAAACTTAAGCCGCTGCACCTCAGGATATCTCCAGAAACCAGACGGGGTTTTTGTTTTTCCCTCTGCAAGAAGATACAATTTTTCAATACTCTCAGTCATATATTTCCCGACAGATGTGTTTTTTATGCCTCCTGAAAAAACAACCCTTGTCCGAGAACTTCCGGGAGAATAATCTTCAATCGTATTTACACCAGGTGGTTGAAAGGACATAGAAGCTCCTTTAAAAGTAAGGACAATATCATCAATCGTTATCACATCGCTGTTCCCTCTTTGGCCGATAATTATTATATCCCCTGAATCATCAATTATAATTCCAATAACCAGATTGATTGGTATTGAAGTTGATTTTAATCCTGCTCTCTGAAGTCTTTCTAATGAAATAGCCATATATTCCTCTGCCTCTGCCTTTACCATGCTTGGAAGAAGAATAAGCAGTAATAGTATCAACATCTTTACATATTTCATTAAGCTCTACTCACTATTTCTCAATAAGTCTCAATTCTGGCGGTATTTTTTTTGTTACCACCTCAAATTTATTGCCATTTAGTTTAAAAATATATCTATCATCGTGGCTTTCATTTTCTATAAAAATTATTTCTTGATTGCCATAAGGAATAACATATAACATATAAAGATAAAGAATAAATGCTGTTTCAATTACCAAAATAAATAACAAAAAGCGAAATAGAAATGAAAGGCTTTTGACTACCTTACGACTCCCAGTTGGCTCGGTAGCCCCTCTCTGAAATTTTTTAATTATTTTTGTAATATTAGAGAGTAACATCTTCGCGTTGCTGACGAGCAAAATTAACAATAAAATCAATACAAGCACTATCGCTATATTTACCAGTAGTTTCCATAGTGCGAAAGGCGGAGGGGGAGGAGCTGTTTTGTTCCCTTCTTTCCCTACTGCCCCTCCATTTTTAACATCTCCAGCTCCACTTCCTATCTTTACACCTTCTTCTACACTTACAACCCCTTCTATTTTTCTTCCATTTGCTTCTCCAGTTGCTACATCTGCGGGTTTTACAATGTTCTTATTTTTCACTCTATCCAATGTCTTAGCCACATCTGTATTCATACGCTGTTCTATCTCGTCTTTTACATATTTTAAAAGCTCAACATACTTTTCTTTTTGATATTTCGGTTTGCCTTGCGGCCATATTAGAGAAACACGATTTTTCTGCCATATTTTGTTAATTTCGCTTGTAAAGTATTCAACCCAATAAGCCTTGTCCCTGCCGGGTTTATTTTTTATTTCTTGCTCAATTAAAATTTTTTTTCCTTTATCAGCTACATCTTCAATATATGACTTATGGGTAAGATAAATATCCCATTGTCCATCCCAAGCCTTTTCAGCCTCACTAAGAAACATATTTACATTATTAAAAACTTTTTCTTCGGTTTCATTAAGCAACTCATCTTTTTTAACATTCCTTTCCGTTATAGAGGTCAGGACTGGCTCTTTCATGCAATCGTCATAGCTCCTAATAGAAAGATTCTTATTTATCTTAATACGTTTTATAATTTCTTCATTCTTACCGCTCAACTCCCACGACCCATCTGCAAGCACCGGAAAGAAACCTTTAACTTGTTCCTTTGCAATTTTTTCTCTCGTGGCATTCAGGTCCGGCATCAGAAGGGCATCAACCCTTTCTCTTATCTCTGCCTTAACATTTGGGAGATATTTATTCTGTAGCCTGCTTGTAAAATCACTTCTTTCTCCTGGTTGCGCATTTAATGCGTATTTCTCAATTATCTTTTGTATTGCCTTATCCATAATTTTTTTCGTAATCAGATTAAGGCTATTATCAACAGCCTTATGTGCTTTAATGTCTTCACGAATGACCTTTGAAATCTCCTCCTCAGTCGCTATATTAATATTAACATTCTTAATAAATTCCCTGAATCTCTTTTGTTCTTCAATACCAGCCTTGTGATTAATTTCCTCCTTTATAGATAGAAAAATATTGTAAATATTTTGCCACGGCTCTTTGTTTTTCTTAATCTTTTCAATCTCTTTTCTTACATTATCTTCCCATGCGTCTCTAAATTGTTTTATAGTAAAAAGATTGCCAGGTGGTAAAAGCCCAAGGGCATTCTTTTGAACCTTAATTTGTTGTTTTATATCTTCGCTAATGTCTTCCACTCTTTTGTCTATTTTATTCTCCACTTCTTCAAGGAGTTTTTCCTCAGATTTTCTCATAGCCCTTTTAAGTTTTTCTTTCATATTCCTCACATTTGAGGACTTCCATCCAGCTTTATCTATTTCTTCAACCTCACTTTCGCTGGGGTATACTTTAAGGGACACCCTTGACATTTGTTCATTTATCGCTAAATCTCTTGCATTAATAAAAACCTTGCTACCTTTATTTTTTAAAAACTCATTTTTATTATTCTCTATATCACTCCCAAATTTCTTTTCAATTTCTCTCTTAAACTGGTCTTCAGAAAGTTGAACATTAAAGCTTTTATGTATTTTGCGCAAATCTTCATTAAATTCGCTTTTTAATTTAACACTTATAAATGCTCTTATTAATTTTTCACTTTCTTTTCTTTCTTTATGGCTGTGAATTTTACTGAGAATCTCCTTTTTGCTGTCATCAGCAATATTATTAATGTTTTTATCTTTTATTTCTTTAATTGCACTCTTTGTCGCTACTATAGCAGCATATTCTATGCTTTTGTTTTTTAATTGAGCCATTACATTACTATTACCTATAAAAAACAGGATTATTGCTAATATAAGAATTTTTTTTCTTTCCTTCAACATAAGAATTAGCTCCACATACTTGACTTTAGTTTATACTTGCTATTTGATTCCATGTTTCATCAAGAAAATGATATTCCCTTGTTCTTTTTTTTACTTTACTCATCTCTTCCCTGTAAAATTCATTCGCTTTATTCTCTCTCGTTTTTAGATCTATATCAGGGCTCAATATCTCCATGACTAGTTTCCTTGATGATTCATCTAATCCTTCAGGTTTTTCCATGAGCGTATTTAAAATACGCACAAGAACCTCGCTTTGAAGCTCAATTACTTCTTGCTCCAAATCATTGACAAATTCAATAATTTTATTTTGAATAGAAGCACGGTTTTCATTAGAAATAATTCCTGGCTTGGCTAATAGTACTTCTGTAAAAGTAGACTCTATATTTTCATGCCATTTGCGAACTTGAGATTTAGAAGGGTCATTATCTCTAACATCGGCTCTTTTAAAAATTTTCTGATATAAAGCATTCATATAATTTTGCCGTTGTTTTGTATTGCTATGAGAGACATTCTCTCTTATATTATTGCATAGAAATTTAAAATCTTCGTCAGCAATGCCGGCATCCTTTAAATCAACATCTTCTCCATTCATAAATTTAACAAGCTTAAATCTTTTCCGCTCCTCATATTTAACCTCTTCCAGCGCCTTTAAAAGCTTATATTTTTGAGTCTCAATAATCTGCGTGTTAGTTCCTAAAATCTGTTGGTTTTGATCATTTTTTTCGCGGCCTTCAATTATTTTTCTATATTCCTTATTTTCTTTGTTAGCTATTTCACTCACAGTTTTGTACCTTAAAATATCAAGAACCGACAGAAAGCTAAGTATTAAAATAAGTGGCAACAGTATTTGAACAAATAAATTCCATATAGATTCATTTTTCCCAGCAATATTCTTCTCACCCCTGTGCCTTCTATATATGTTCAAAAGTGTCTGATTCATTATATTTACCTCTTTCTCCGCAACCATGAAGATAGATTAGTCCAAAAACTACCATTTACTGTTACTGAACTGATCTTCCCACTATCGGGTTTAGTCTTGTTAATTTTCCTGAGAATATTCGCACCCAATTCATTAATTTGTTCAAGCTTCTCTATAATCTTTTGTTTATTTATAAAGGCTTTGAGGTTATTCTCCATGGTATCAATCAATTCGCGAACCTTCTTAACTTGAGACTCAGTTTGATTAGCATCGGTTTTTGTTTTTTCCTCAATATCCTTTAAAACCTTTTGCATATCTTGTCTTGCATCTGTTATAACCGTCTTCATAGACTCGGTTTGTTTTCCTGATTCTTCGGAAAATTTATTTAGTTTTTCATCGATTCCGTCAACTTTTGAATTAATGGGCTTAATACCATTTTCTATTTCTGTTTTTACTGTAGCCTTGATTTCTGATATCTCATTTTTTATAGAAGTCCTTATCTCTAAAATGGTGGGGCCAAAATTAGCTATGTTGTCCGAGATTTTTTCAAGTAAGTTAACAACTTTATCTGGAGAAAGAGTGGTAATTTTTTCTTTAAGCAATCCTATCTCATTATTAAGATTTCCTATGGCATCTGTAGTGTTCTTCATTGAAATATAGAAAGCTTCTAATTGAGACACTACGCCTTCGTCTATAATAGTGTGTAAAGAAAGGTTGTTAATCCATCTCCATACACCTTTGACAAGAGGTGCAAACACATATGCTAATATTACAGCTGCAAATGTGCTTAGAATCGCTGTTCCAAAAGCCTTGAGAAGAATATCAATCGTTTCAGAAGATTTCGCCATACTGGTTTCTTTCATTTGCCATCCTACAAGCATAAATCCCCATAAAGTTCCAATAAAACCAAGTTGAATCCATGTAGTTTCATAAGTAACCGGCATAGGTAGGCTGTCTATTTTCTCAATGAGCTGTTCTTTCTTTAACCTTCCTTTAATAATCTTATAGGTATTCAAAAATATTGCTGAAAAAAACCATAACAAAAGAAAAGAGGTAATAGCAGATAGGTCTATACTTATTAATTTAAAGAAATTATAGAATTTATAAACCAATGGTGTACTACTTGGATTAACACTATTTACATTCTTAGGCTGATCTCCCTGTGAATCCTTGACATATTGGATCTCTTTTATTTGTGTTGGTATTTCTATTACATTAACTATAAAATAAATTCCAGAAATAATACCTCCAAGAATGCCTACAAAAAATAATAGATAAAGTGCTGATTTTTTCATTGTGCTCACTTATATTCTCCTAATTTTTCTAAATATCCCTTTGCCATATTTGCGAGAACGCTTGAACCATTGCCACCCTTTTCTTCAATTTCGATTACTTTTTTGAAATCCATTATAGCTGCTTCTATCGTAAGCAAAATCTTACGGCGCACCCCACGATAATAATAACATTCGCTACACATCGAATTTAGTTTTATTGCATTGGTATATAAATTAATTGACTTCTTATCATTATTATCTTCATAGATTGCACCAAGCTTAAAATAAACCTCATAGTTCCTGGTTTGTAGCTGAATGGCTCTTTCAAAATTTTCTTTTGCTTTTTCTATATTTCCATAGTCATTATATATCTTCCCAAGTCCTTCATAGGCACTAATGTAATTGATATTTATCCTTAAAGCCTCTTCATAATGTTTAATTGCTTTTTCATGATTTTTATATCCGCTATTAAAGATTTCAGCTATCTGAGATAAGGAATGAGGTGTCCGCTCTTTTCCCCTCCAATAGTCTAAAGTCATTCTTCTCCTCGCCTCATGGGAGTACCTGTTCTTTGAGTATTCATCAGCATATTCTTTATATGCCTTATAAGTATTTTCCTTTTCTGCAATTTTAAATGCCTTTATCTCCCCTATGCTACTTATGGCTTGTTCCCGATATTTTCCTTTGTATTTTCCATTATCACAATCCATCAAGTATTGCTGGAAATCCTCTATTCTATATATTTTTTCTAACTTACTCCAGTTGAGCTTTTCAATTTGTTCTATTGCTTCACCGCAATATTTCCCGTTTGCCTTCTCTCCGCATATTTTCTGTACATATTCTTGGTACGAATCAAAAGTATTTAAACTGCTTGATTTCTTCCACATTAAGTCATCAAGTATATCTGTGATAGTATCAGCATAATAACTAAAAGAATATTTTGAGAGATAAATTAAACAATTATCTACAGTAGTCTTATTTATAATCTCAGAAAGTAAGTTTCTCTCTTCTTTATCCCGGATTTTAATTAGCTTTTGAATAGCCTCTGCATTATCTTTAACAAAATCAATATTGCCTTTTATAACGATCTTATTCTTAGAAATATTTTGAGGTACTTTTATGATTAATGTAAACTCCCTTTTTTCACCCTGAAACAAAGGATCAATTATATCCAAGGTTTCTGGAATAACAACATCGCCGGAATTTTCATCAACTCCCCACAATTTTATTACAACTTTTACTGCAGCAGCGTTACCCTTATTTTCAATTATGGTGTCAACTGCAATTAATTCGCCTGCATCTATTATCCCACTATTATTCTGGTCTTTAACCTGGCTGATGGAGAATTCTATCAATGAACATGGCAGATTATTAGCCGCTGCTTGCTTAGCAGCATCATTCTGTCGTGTTTTATGCCAATCGTTCTTCACTGTATCATTATGAATAGAATCTGATTGCTCTGTCTTCTTATTGCGTTCTCGGTCTACTGTAGCACAGGCTGAACATACCAGCAAAGATGAAGCTATAAATAAAACTGATAACTTTAAGCATCTACGCACTGTTTAACCCCTCCGTGCTTTACAACTCTTCTTTTGTAATCTTCCTATTCCACTCATCCCTTAATTCCTCTAATCCAAGCTTATCATAGCAATAGGCAATTCTATATGCTGTGCCATCTGATGTCTCTAAAGAATACGCATCTTTATATTGTTCAATTGCCTCCATATAAAGTCCTTTTTCTTCAAAAATTCCAGCCCAAAGAATAAATTTATCCTGCTCTGGCTCTACACTTTTCAGTTGTTTTTCAATCTCTATCAACTCTTTTATCTCATCTTCTGTGGCAAGTGTAAAGAATCCTGTTATTTCATCAATTACCTTTTTTCCTTTCATAACCTTTAATTCCCACATATATTCCTTGCCATAATCCAGTCTTAGTTCTTGTGGTGTAATCACTACCTTTGTTTTTGTGGTACTTAAAGACCAATCTGTATCCTCAACTGAAATTGTATAGCAGTCCGCACCCTTATACGGCATCCATTCAAATATAACAGGATATCGCACTTTCCCAAAAGGATTAAGGACTGTAGCGCGATGCTCACCAAAGACCGGGGCAAAATGTGGGGAAGGATAGGTAAAGGTATTTTTAAGCAGTGATTCAATATTATTCTTAATCTTTTCAAGTGATTTCTTTATAGTAAAGGGGCTATTATTAACCACCACTGTAAGCTTTCCAAATAGAGATTCGCCTTTTTTTTCTCTCAATTGTTGTTTAATAACTTCCATAATCTTCTCATTTATAAGAGGCGGTTTTTCTCTTACCTCTCCTTTAAGAAACTTTTCAGTCTCAGCTAAAACACTTAAGCAGTAATTACACCTACTTAAATGCTCCTCCATTGTCTTTCGTTCCTTAAGTGTCATTTTTTTCTCTAAATATGCTGAAAGATCTATGTCTTTACGACAATCTTCTTTTCTTTTTGTTGATAAATTATCTTCTATAGCCTTATGCAACAACTTTGAAAATTTTTGAGCCTCAGCAACTAACCTGCCGCAGCTTTCACAGGTCTCAATATGTTTCTTCAATTTTAACATTTCTTTCTGACCAAGTTCTTTATCGCAATAAAGTAATATCTCAGTCTTAGATAAATGCTTTATGTTTTTGTTGGTTTTCATATTATTATTCGTAATAGCCCCCTAATATTTCTCAATATTTTTTAGTTTTTGTAATTCTTTCCTTAAATATTTTCTGGTACGGTCTATGGTATTTTTGACCCAGTGCTCATTACGATTCATAATACTTGAAATCCTGCTGTAAGAGCACCCTTCAAAATAAAACAATTTGATTAAAAGTCTTTGTTCAGCTTTCAGCTTTTTATCTATTATTTTATTAAGTAAATCAATAAGTTCATGTTCAAAGATAGAATCGATAGGATCTTTATGGCGTGTGTCCACAATGTCTGTTTTTTCTTCTTCGTCGGGGGAAAGCACTTCGGGATTGCGAATAATTTTCCTTAGCCTGTCTATACATACATGTTTTGTGATAATAACAACAAATGTGGAGAATCTTGATTTATCAGGGTCATAATCTTTAATATTTTTTACGAGCCTGAGGAAAACCTCTTGGGCAATATCTTCTCTCTCATCATATGAAAAGGAATATTTAGAAGTGGCGGACCAGATTAATCCGCTATATCGTTTAACTAACTCACCCCATGCCGCCTCATTGCCTTCTTGAGCCACCCTTATTATTGCCAATTCATTATCATTTTTAGCCATTCTGCAGTCCTTCTGGACAAATTGAAGATAAAGGGGAGTAATTGAAAAGAAAAGGGGTTATTAATGAATTCTTACTATTTCTATTGCTATTGGTCTTTAGCTACTCCCCCTATCCCACAAAAACATCATGCCAATTTATACCACAGCCCTTTATAATAGTAAAGGTAAAAAGGCTCATATCCAAAAGATAAGAAAGACTGTGTGAAAACTGGAATTCAGATAATAAAAAGACTGGATTCCACCATAAGTTGGAATGACAAATATTATATAATCCCCTCTAAATACATTGCAATAGTCTCCTCACTGAGCTCGCCTAATACCTTCTCCTTCATTACACCGTTTTTATCTATAAAAAAGCTTGTTGGTGTTGCAAATACCTTGTAAAGCTTTGTTACACTCATGCCTTTATCTATCAGGATTGGAAAGGTCAAGTCCAATTTCTTTGCTGTTTTTGCAGCA